>JAQUGR010000003.1 GCA_028683955.1 Bacillota bacterium
CAACTTTTATTTTAAATTCACCCGAATATTTCTTATGTTCTATTTTCTTTGTCATAGAAAAACTGCACCCCTTTCGTTATTTATGCGGTAATTATACCACATGTCTAACTTTTGGGGTGCAGTTCAATAAAGACACTACCCTCTATAGCATAAGAAACTTTGCCACCATAGCTTATTCCTATAGTGGAAATAAGGCCTGATTTACTAATAACTAATTTTTCGCCAGTATTTACTAATAAAAAACAACCAGTGCCATATGTATTTTTAACATCACCAATATGATAACAGCCCTGTCCAAATAAGGCAGCCTGTTGATCACCTACTAAACTTGTTATAGGTATTTTATAACCATCAAAATCGTAATGACCAAAAACTCCACTTGATTCAACAACTTCAGGTAACATAGACATAGGTATATTTAAAGCTTCACATAAAACAGCATCCCAACAAAGATTCCTAATATTAAATAGCATTGTTCTTGATGCATTAGTCATATCCGTCTTGTGCTCTGCACCACCAGTTAATTTGTATAACAACCAGCTTTCAACTGTACTAAAACCAAGATTTCCAGCTAAAGCTAATTCTTTAGCCCCCTCAATATTTTCTAATATCCAGGTGATTTTTGTGCCAGAAAAATAAGGATCAATAATTAGCCCTGTATTATTTCTTATGTACTCTGACATACCGCTCTTTTCTAATCTTTGGCAAATTTCAACAGTTCTTCTACATTGCCAAACAATAGCATTATATATTGGCTCTCCAGTCAATTTATTAAATATTATCGTAGTTTCTCTTTGATTTGCAATACCAATACCAGCAATTTCACTTTTGGAAATCCCTGACTTTTTTACAGCTTCTTTCATCACGTTGATAATTGAATTAAATAACTCCAAAGGATCATGCTCAATAAAACCTTCTTCAGGGTATATTTGCTTTATTTCCTTGCTAGCTATTCCTAAGATATTTTTCTCATCATCAAGAACCAACGCTCTAGAGCTTGTTGTCCCTTGATCTAAAGCTATGATGTATCTTTTCATCATTTTTCCTCACTAATCAATAATAAATTTATTGCCTATCAATTCTTCACTATAAGCCCAAAGCTTCTTAGCTAATATTCCATCTTTCGCTTTATCTGATAAACTACAAAATCCTGGATTCCCTCTCCATTCTTTTTTACCTTGAGGTCCTATAAAAGAACCATTAGGAATATTAGAAGTGAGTATTGCATGAATAATTGGTTGTGCACCTTCTTTTGGGCCGCTTATACCAAACAAGTTAACAATTGGCATAAGTATCTTACCTAGATATTTACCATAATATCTAGAAAATATATCAGTATTACAAACACCTGGATGAACAATTATTGATCTTTTATTTGTTCCTTCAAATCTTCTTGCAAGTTCTACGCCATAAAGGGTTAAGGCTAACTTTGATTGAGAATAGGCTTTCATTTTTTCATAATTAGATTTTTTAAAAGCAATATCATCAAAATGTATATCCGCTACTTCCATTTTATGGGCTAGACTTCCTAAACTTATAACCAGCCCCTCATCTGAGATAGAGTCTAGCAATAAACTATTCAAATAGAAATGACCTAGGTAATTCACATCAAAATGTCTTTCCAGATCATTTTTTGTCAAGGAATACTTAGGCAACAAGGCTCCACCATTGTTAACCAACACATCAAATCTTCCAAATCTACTTTCAAATTTAGCAACAAAGGCTTCAATTGAAGGACGGTCTTCTAAATCCATAATCATGTATTCCACATGATCAACTTTACAAATATCTTTTAATTTTTTAATGGCCATCTTGCTTTTTCCGGCATTTCTATTAGCCATCACTACATAATATCCTTCTAAAAGTAAAGCCTTGGCTGTTTCAAAGCCAAGACCTGTATTAGCACCAGTGATTATTGCAATTTTATCCATCTAAATCTTTCCTCCACTGTAATCTAAACGGTGAATATCCTAATTTACTCCAGCTTTCATTAGCTGGTTCATTATTTAAAAGAGTAAATAATTCTAAATATCTTATATTCTTCTCTTTTAGAAATTCAACCACCTGAGATTCTAGTTTTCTAGTTATTCCTAATCGTCTATACTGAGGCTTTACATATCCAGCCTCAATATACCCAATATTTTTCACAGATGAAACAACCATAAAACAATTCATAATTGTCATTGAAATAAAGCCAACAATTTCTCCATCAACTTCTGCAACAACAATTAAACCCTTGTCTGCATTAAATCTATCTTCAAGAAGTTTTACCCTGTCATCGACAGAAATCTCCTCAAAGTCAAAATAGATATCCTTGCTCAAATCTCTTAAATCATATAGAAACTCATTATATAGCTCTGCCATCTTATAGGATTCTTCAATACCAGCTTTTCTATAAATTATCTCCATGTAATATACCTACCTTCTTCTTCTTGGTCCAGATGATTTTGCACCTGATGGTCTTGAGCTTGAAGGTCTTCTACCTCTATTACTATCTTTAGAAGTCTTGCTACTAACCATCTCAGAATTAGTAACTATATTTCTAACTTTAAGATTTTTCATTTTTTCAGTAACAATCCCAGCTTCGCTCTCAGGTATGTCAAAATAACTGTAACTATCATTGATTTCAATTCTACCCACTAATGTTCCAGGTAGTCCGGTTGCTCTTGTTACTGCACTTAAGATAATATTAGCTGCAGCACCATTGGTTTTGCCAATATCAATTTTAAAGCTAACCATCTTGCCTCTGTCACTTCTGTCTCCGCCTCTTTCACTTCTACGACCGCTGTCTCGATTATCTCTAGTAGCGCTTTCATAAGAAATGTGTAAATCATCACTTAGTCTATTGTTATTTTCAATATCTTTTAAGTGAATTTTTATTAAAGCTAAAGCTACATCAAGTGATGTGTAATCTTCCTTAGTCAACTCTTCAATAATAGCCATATACTTTTTAGTATCAGTTCCTTTTTCAAGTATAGCACTAATTTCCTTAATAAGATTATTCTGTCTTACTTCATGAATATCTGCATTAGAAGGAATAGCTTGTAACTGGATTTTCTTTCCAACATACTTGCTTAATTGATTAATATCTCTAAGTTGATTTCTTCCAGCAACAAATGTATATGCTTTACCACTTTTACCAGCTCTTGCTGTTCTACCTATTCTATGAATATAATATTCTTCATCTTGTGGTAAATCGAAGTTGAAAACAATATCTACGTCTTCTACATCAATACCTCTTGCAGCTACATCAGTTGCAATCAATATATCGTTTTTACCAGTTTTAAAGCTTCTAAGCATTTGGTCTCTTGATGCCTGACGCATGTCTCCATGTAATCCACCAGCCATATAACCCCTAGCTTGAAGTTCGCTTTGTAGTTCTTCTACTTGTTTTTTAGTATTACAAAATACAATAGCTTTACCTGGATCATAAACATCTAAAGCATTACAAAGTGCATCAACTTTTCTACCTCTTGGCACCTCAAAATAATATTGTTCTATTGTAGGTACTGATAATTGTTGATGTGATATTTGAACTAATTCCGGATCAGTCAGAAACTGCTTAGTAATCTTCATTATCTCTTTAGACATAGTTGCTGAAAATAGTATTGTTTGTCTATTCTCAGGTATTTCTGTCAAGATAGTCTCAACATCTTCCTTAAAGCCCATATTCAACATTTCATCAGCCTCATCAAGAACGATCATCTTAACAGCACCAAGCTTCAAGATTTTTCTTCTCATAAGGTCCATTAGTCTTCCTGGTGTGCCGACAACAATATTGCCACCATACTTCAAAGACTTAATTTGTCTATCTATAGGTTGTCCTCCATAAACAGGAACGGTATTTACACCTTCCTTATACTTGGCGAACTTCCTTATTTCTTCACAGGCCTGAACTGCTAGTTCCCTTGTAGGACAAACAATCAGAACCTGAACATTCTTTTTATCCTTAACATCAACTAACTCAACAGCTGGTATACCAAATGCTGCTGTTTTTCCTGTGCCGGTTTGAGAATGTCCAATAACATCTCTTCCTGCCATAATTAAAGGTATAGTCAATGTTTGAATTGCCGTAGCTTCTTCAAAACCTAAATCACTGACTGCCTTTTTGACCTCCTTAGATATTTCTAATTCGGTGAACAATTTTTTTTCCATATTTTTCCTCTTTTCTACTCATCTCTTTCATTATACACTATAAATCCATACTTCTAACATTTTGTTGAAAATACTTGGTTTATTAAATATAAAAAAATGATCTTCTCCATCAATAAAAACAACCTTACTACCTTTAATCAAGCTTGCGATTTTCATTGTTTCTTTTCTTTTTATCAAATCTTTCTCACCTGCCATAACCAAAGTAGGTAAAGTTAATAAAGCAAGATCACTATAGCTGATTTTAGGTTCCCATAGCATTAATCCCAGTTTTTTTCTTATCCTTAAGCCCTCCGATTTTCTGTAGGATGAAATATATTCTTTAAATATATCAAACAATACTCCTAGTTTCATACCTAATGGTCTTAAATTACCCCCAACTAAAACTAACCCTTTAATTATATTGGGATATCCCACAGCAAATTCCATAGCTATATTCGCTCCGTCACTAAACCCAATTACATAACAATTATTAAGTTTCAATATTGTAATCAATTCATATAAGTCCAAAGCCATCTGTTTTATAGAGTATTTAGTAATATCTCCCCATTCTGACTTTCCATGTCCCCTGCTATCAAATACTAAACTTGATAATTATCTTTAAAGAAATTAATTTGATTTATAAATAACGAACTATCCTCCATGTTACCATGGAGGAAAATTATAGTCTTATTATTTTTATTTCCATAAATTTCATAGAAAATATTAGTTTTATCTGATAATTGAGTAATCATTAGAATACAATATCTACTATTTGATAAAGCTCACAAACTTCACCAAAACCTTCAGATATTTCATCCATTTGAAAATCACATTCCCTAAGCACCGATTTGTCCATTTTGGTTAATCCGTCGTAAAATGCTATGGCAGTATTAAAATTAATAAGGTTCAAGTCTTTTTCTATTTCAAAAAATAACATATTTTCAGCACTGTTAATTTCTCTTTTTTTTACTAATTCCCCTAATTCTTTATTCAGGTCATTATTGAGACCTATTTCCTGGCTATTGAAAATCACGATACTATCTTGTCCTGCATCATCTCTTAATATCAGCTTAGCAGCCATTTGAGTTAGCATTTCTATTTGATTCATTATATAGTCTTTTTTAATCATAGTTTACACCAGTCAATCTCATCCTTCATATTTGCCCTCAAGTAGTCATTTGCTTTGGAAAAATGTTTACAACCCAAAAAACCATTATATGCGGATAGAGGACTAGGATGAACTGTCTCCAACACTAAATGTCTTTCATTTTTAATTAATTTTTTCTTTTTTCTTGCATCATTACCCCAAAGCATAAAAACTTTAGGATTATTATCTTTGTCAATCTGTCTAATAACTTCATCTGTTAAAATTTCCCAACCTTTACCTTTATGGGAATTCGGTTTGCTTTCTTCTACCGTAAGACAGGTATTCATTAAAAATACCCCCTGCTTAGCCCAACCCATCAAATAGCCCATTTCTGGAATTTCACAACCAATATCCATCTTTATTTCTTTAAAGATGTTTACTAATGATGGTGGTTTTTTAACACCTGGCATAACTGAAAAAGCAAATCCATGAGCTTGACCATTTTTGTGATAGGGATCTTGTCCTAATATAACAACTTTAATATCTTTTAAGTCAACTTCTTTAAAAATACTAAATATTTCTTCTTTAGGAGGATAAATATTTTTTTTCTGATACTCTTCATCCAAGAAACTATTCAATTTCACAAAGTATTCTTTTTGACTTTCATCTAAAAAAACTCTATCCCAGCTTTTACTTATCTTCATTATATTCTCACTGTTTTAAGCCATTTCTGAAATCTCACAATTTCACCATTTCCCAAAGGCCCTTCATTGCCGATGACAAAAAATGTTTCTGGTTCTGATAACATTTTCCCACCTGCTTTTTTAATTTTTCCCGCCATATTGGGAGCTGCATAGCCAAATAATCTGACCATGATTTTTAGAACCCTAGATTTTATTAAATTAGGATTAATTCCTGTATCAAAAGCAATCCACTTATATTTTTTAACATCGATTTTTTTAAGAAAGCCACTAATAGCTTCTGTTGGTCTAAAAGCCCTGGTAGGTGAACCTATAACAATTAGCTCCACTCCAGCTAAATCTTTCTCTTCATAATCAGAAATATTCTTAATTATTACCTGGTTTTCCTCTGATATAGAATCTCTGATTGCCAATGCTATTCTTTCAGTATTACCAAAATAACTATCATACACAACTAATATTTTCATCCTGCCTCCTAAAAAGCTATAATTAATCCTTTATTATCTGCATACATAGAGCTTATTCCTCTTGTAGGAACAAGCTTTATAACAATTGAATTGAAAACTTCATTTAAGGCTGACTGTAAACTTTCTGCCATTTCACTATTATTGTTATGTGCTATAACCAGTTTAAAAGTTTCTCCAGCTTGTTTACATTCTTTTACCATATTGACCATTTTTTGAAGAATTTGTTTCTTAGTTCTACCATAATTATATAATTTTATATTTCCATCTCCATCAGCACCCATTATCGGAGATACATGAAGGGCTGTTATTATTTTACCTGCGACTTTGTTTAATCTACCATTTTTCATTAGATTATCAAGATTTTCTAAAACAAAATAAGTTTTCATATTTTTAACAAATTCTAATATATAATCTTTAATCTCTTCATAGCTTAATCCTGCTTTTATTTGATCAACAATTTCATAAGCCAAAAGAGCTTCTGCAGCTGCAGCTGATTTTGAATCTATAACTTCTACTTGTTCTCCTTCTTCTTCAGCCATTTCTTTAGCTAAAACAGCACTATTATAACTTCCTGAAAGGTTAGATGAAAGGGTTATACAAAAAGTTTGTCCATTATTTAAAAAAGCTTGCTTATACTCTCCTGGTGACGGACATGCAGATCTGCTACAATCTTTATATAAGGCCATTTTTTCTTTAAAGTCTTCTAAGTCCAAAGTATCATCATCAACGAAACTTTCTTCTCCAAGATATAAGGTTAGAGGTACTAATTTAATATCAAATTCTTTTTCTTCTTGTGATGTAATATCACAGCAACTATCAGCTACTATTTTCATTTTATCCCTCCTAATCATACACATATATTATCACACAAAAGTGATTTTATCACTTTATTTTAGTATTCTAAAATGATATAATTTCAAAAATGTTAAATGGGAGGAACTCATGAGTTATATAATAACCTTTATTGAAGGTGTTGTCGTTTTCATATCGCCTTGTATGTTACCTATGTTACCAATCTATTTTTCATATATGATTGGTCAAAATGAAGAAAATAAAACGAAAAACACTTTGATAAATTCATTAGGTTTTGTTTTAGGTTTCACCATAATATTTGTTACCCTTGGTGCACTAGCCGGTACACTTGGCAGTTATTTAATTATATATAAGACACCATTAAATATTATATCCGGTCTTTTCATCATCATATTAGGTCTTAATTTTATTGGTGCAATAAAATTACCCTTTCTTAATAGATCTTTCAAAGTAAATATTAAGAGAAAAGGTTCTGGTTTCTTACCATCCACCTTATTAGGAATGGTATTTTCTATAGGTTGGACCCCTTGTGTTGGTCCACTTTTAAGTACAGCTCTTTTACAAGCCTCAAGTACAGGTAGTGTATTACATGGAATATTGCTACTGCTCACATTTTCATTAGGTTTGGGTGTGCCTTTTATTATCAGTGCTTTACTTATTGATAATTTGAAAAAAACATTTGATTTTATTAAAAAACACACTAGAGTTGTTAATCTAATATCCGGATTGTTTCTTATATTAATTGGTCTACTTATGATAACTGGATATTTTGGATATTTCTTATCATTACTTAGTTTTTAGGAGGAAAAATGAATAATACAAAAAAAGGTCTTTTAGGTATAGTTGCTTTTATAGTATTTATGTTAGTAGTTTCACTAGGTTATCAACTTATTACAAAAAATTATAATGGTGCTGCTAATGTTAATCAGTCAAATACAACTGAACAGGCTGCAGGAGATTTTAAGGTTAAAGATAGTGAGGGTAATATTGTATCCTTATCTGATTTTAAAGGAAAACCTGTTGTGGTAAATTTTTGGGCTTCATGGTGTCCACCTTGTAAGCAAGAAATGCCATACTTTAATGAAGTCTATAAAGAATTAGGATCTGAGGTTCAGTTTATGATGATTGATATTGTTGATGGTAGTAGAGAAACTGAAAATACAGCTAAGGCTTTTATTAAAGACAATGAATATGTTTTCCCAATTTTCTTTGATTCTGATCAAAGTGCTGCTATTGCAAATAGTATTTATTCTATCCCAACAACCATCTTTATTGACAAGGATGGTAACATTGTAGGAACTCATACTGGAGCTTTTACTAAAAGTGATTTGTTAGCTGAAATAGATAAGATAAGATAAAATAAGATAATAATATATAAAACAAGCAATTAAAGCAAATAAAAAGGTCATCACAGAGTATTAATTCTGAGATGACCTTTTGTTATTCCTTATTCTTTAAATTTCCCAGTTCTAAAAGCTTCCATCATCTCCCCAGTCAGACTAATCTTTAGTCCCTCTGGAGGAATATCTTTCCTATCCATCCATACACCTAAGGATAACTCCTCTTTTTGAAGAGTTATGGTATCATCTCCATCTAACTCGGCAAAAAATCCAGCAAGAATCGTATCCGAAAAAGGCCAAGGTTGGCTTTTGAAAAACTTAAGATTTTTTACTTTCAATCCAACTTCTTCTTTCACTTCCCTATAAACTGTCTGCTCCAGGCTTTCTCCAATTTCGACAAAACCAGCAACTAGTCCATACCGTTTATAGTCTCGGCCATTATATTTGGTCAATAACATACGTTCCCCACTATAAATTCCCACAATTACACATGGGGAAATTGTCGGATATACTTGAAAAGAGCAAGCATTACAGAAGAGCATTCGTTCTTTGTCTGATGGAAACATTTTTTCTCCACATCTACTGCAAAAGAGATGATTTTCATACCAGCGTTTTAACTGTAGACCAACTGCTCCAGCAAAAGAACGCCAATATTTTGGTTCTGTCCTGAATCTGAACGTAGAGACATAGCTCCAACTATCCACTGTATCTAGTCCTTTTTCCTCAGTCAAGAAATAATTTAACTCATCGATTGAAAATAAAAAACGGGCATTATTAATCAGATAAGGGTGAGACTGTTCAAAATCGGAAAAAGATGGATACCAAAGTTTCTCTTTATCTTCTCTAACCAATACATTATCCCCATTATATGAAAGGAACAAATCTCCAGACTGAGCTTTTAAAGATTGGAAATTATTATAAAATATTCTCGGTCCAATATCATGAATCATAAGGCACTCCCTTGTTATTAAAAGCAGCTTGAAAATATTCTTGGATAGCATCAGCTATATAACGAGAAGCAAAACCATCACCATATGGGTTTTTAGCACCACTCATTTCATCATATGCAGTTTTATTATCCAGTAGTATTTTTATATTTATATAAATATCTTCAATATCAGTACCAATAAGTTTTAACGTACCACATTCTACTCCCTCAGGTCTTTCAGTTGTGTTCCGAAGTACCAAAACTGGTTTACCAAGAGATGGTGCCTCTTCTTGAATTCCTCCACTATCGGTCAAAACAAGATAAGACTGTGCAATAAAATTATGAAAATCAAACACATCAAGAGGTTCTATAATTTTAATTCTTTCTTGATTACTCAATATCTTATCTGCAATTTCTCGAACAGCAGGATTCATATGAATCGGGTATATAACACAAACATCATCATACTCATCTACAATTCTTTTAACAGCAGTAAAAATATTCTCCATTGGTTTACCTAAGTTTTCTCTACGATGTGCGGTTAATAAAATAATTCTCTTATTTTCTTGTTGAGATAAAAAAGGGTGTTGGTAATCTTCAAAGACAGTTGATTTCAAAACATCAATAGCTGTGTTACCAGTAATATAAACGCCACTATTTTTACCTTCATTCCTAAGATTATCTGCACTTTGTTCTGTTGGTGCAAAAAACATATCTGAAATACAATCAACCATTTGTCGATTTGCTTCTTCAGGGAAGGGTGAGTATTTATTCCAGGTACGTAATCCTGCTTCCACATGTCCAATTGTGATTTTTTCATAAAATGAAGCCAAAGCTCCAGCAAAAGAAGTTGTAGTATCACCATGAACTAATACAATATCTGGTTGTTCCATCTGTAAAATAGGTGTTAGTAATTCAAGTACACTCATTGTAATGCTATCAAGAGTTTGCCTGTTCTTCATTATGTTAAGATCATACTTTGGAGTTATTTTGAAAAATGAAAGTACTTGGTCAAGCATTTCTCTTTGTTGCGCAGTAACACAAACGACACATTCAAATTCCTTGCGATCTTGTAATTCTTTTACCAATGGTGCCATTTTTATTGCTTCAGGTCTAGTCCCAAATACAAGAAATGTTTTTATTTTTCTCATTAAACTACCATCCCTTTTCAAATATTAGCTTCATTTTCAACAACCAATAATCCCATGGATTGTAAAATTTCATCAGATGATTTACCTGTTCCAATAGCATGGTTACATGCAATAATATATTGTTCAGTATTTATTTTGTTAGTGTTTAAAAGATTAAATGCTATAGTGTTTTTAAATTTAGATTTTTTCAAACCAAACATTATTTCAAGACCTTCTCTAACCATTTCAGTTGTAGTAAAAGCAGATAATATTTTTATCCCTAATTTTTCGCGTAATATTGTTTGTGCATCATCAGGACTGCTTTCACAGTAGGCAATTACAAAACTGTTGCCAGCAGAAACAATAGGCAATACCATTAATTCTTCTAATAGGTCTTTATCAAACTTAGAAGTAAATGAAGGTAAATCATATGTAGAAAAATCTCCCATATCTACAAACTCAATTCCTTTAATATGAGCTAATACCTCTAAAAGCTGATGTTCATTTATAAGTCCTTCTTGTAATAAATATTCACCAATATGTATTTTGGCCGGTTTCTTGTTAAGGGTTTCTTTTAATGCTTCGGGTGTTATTAACCCCTTCTCAATCAACACATCACCAAATGTTCTATGATAACGGTTCAATACTTCTTTTGGAAGAAATGTATGATCTGTTTTACTCCATGCAAAGCTTTGTTGTTTTTTATCTACTTTTTTCTTTTCCTTATTCCCTGATAAACTTTGAATATAGGCCTTTATGGTAGCGGATAAATTGATTACATTCCCCCAAATTATACGTAAAGGCAAGATAGGTGGTAGTAGACAAGCAAAAAACATGCTCTTAAATCCATACACATTATATACAGCAATAGACCTGGAAATCTGTCGCTCTATCATCATTATTGTGACAATTAAGCTTAAATACCAAGATAATGAAAAAAATGGATAAATAGGAGTTAGTGGCATAAATAAGGATACAAAAAAATAAACAAGAACAGGATAACCCACAAAAACTAATAAATTCCCAATTTTCGCTTTTAAATCTCTATAAAGGGAATATCTTCCCATGAAACTCAATCCATTTTTTGCGAATATATCTTTGAATGCTACCGATTGCATAGTTATTCCTAATATCCAGCGAGTTTTTTGTTTAACTGCTGCTTTAAAGGTTGTAGGAAACATAGATCGTGTGGCAATGTAATCGAAGATTATTTTATCATCCCTTGAAACACGTGGAATTAAATCTAAAACATAACGAATCCTCAATCCTTTTTCAAATAGTGTTAATGATAGTCGATAATCCTCTGTTATGCTGTCATTTGGTAATATTTCATCTGTTTCAAAAGTATCAATAGTTTTCCTTGAAAGTGCAAATCCAGTTCCAGCAGAAGGTACAAATGCACCTGTACTATATCTTCCTACCATAACGTTAAAATGATTCTCTGCAAATTCATCTGCATATGTACTAACAGTCATTGTTTTAAAAAAATTGCTGAATTTTGGCATTTGCATTAAAGGGAATACCGGAAACTGTAAACCATCATATTTATCTATCATGTAATTTGTAACCATAAACTCATATGGATGGATTACATCTTCCGCATCATGAACAGTTATTGATGCGAATCTCCAGCCAAATTGTTTTTCATATTGCTTAACTTGAGAAATTACATAGTTAATATTTTGAGCTTTAGTTGTTGGACCTGGAAGTACATTTATAACCATATGTACATTAGAAAATCTTTTTTCCATTTCTTTAACAACATCTATTGTCTCTTGATCATTAGGATAAACTCCTACAAATAAATGATACATTGATTTTGGATACTGAATTGAAGAAATCAGATTTTCAATAACTGCTCCAATAACTTGAGATTCATTCCATGCTCCAATTGTCACCGCTAATAGCTTCTCTGGTGTTTTACGAATCACTTTAAAATCTAATCGTTTATTTTTGAATTGAGCACGCTTAGTTAAGGAATAAATATCCCATAAAAAATCATCAAAACCCATAGTTAAATATAATGTTACCAGTATTAATCCTATAACATATAGTGTGTTTTCAAACATATCTGTTTCACCTCACTTTAAATTCATATTATTTGTTAATTAAAATTAAATCAGTAAATTATAATCGCAAACTTTGTAACATAATATAATCAACTTGATTTAAATTATTCTTTGACTTTATTATAACTTACATACAAATAAATACCAAGTCATCTAGCATATATCACTAAATATATGTATCATCAACATAATTATTCTGAAACTTTTTAAATCAATAGATAACCTATATATTAAACAATTATAAATCATTTTTACCTAGGTACGCCTTTTGTATATACGTAATATTTATCAGACTGTTTACCATTAGAGGTAACATAATAAAGATATATTTTCGAAGCATTTGTACCATTATACCAAATCACAATTGATCCCTGATAATAACTATTTATAGTCTTAGTTGCGCCTGGTGTATAACTTGCCCCTTTATCTGTTGTAATATAAAGTGCTTGCTGTGAATATAACCCATCACCAAGATTACTTGACCAATTTACCACACCAACCTTACCACTTTTATTATTTACATAACCAAGAATATTTGAATTATCACTGTCTCCTGGCCCATTTAATATTTCCCAATTAGACTCTAAATGTCTTGAAAAATAATCTGCACTTCCACTTGAACTTTTTACATATGTAAATATATGTTGATCATCAAATCCTTCAACAAGCATTTCAGTTGTTAAATATGTAGATAAATTTTTTGTACTCGAAATGAGTTTCGTATCCATTGCAGATTCAACATAACCAGAAAAGATTGGTATTGAAACAGCTGCAAGTATTGCCACTATTGCCACAACTACAACCACCTCAATTAAAGTAAAACCTCTGTATCCATTCTTTTTTTTCATTTAAATGCTCCTTTTTTATTGCTTAGTTACATTTATACTACTACTTTAATGTAATGTTTTCAAGACTTTAAAACTTAACCAAGACAATCGATTTTAATTTAAAAAAATGAGTCCTATTTATCATAGCACCCATTCTTAATCTCACTTTACTAACCTACCGGTTAATTCTTTCATTAAAAAACTCCACAAATTTTTTATGGTTGGTTTCTTTTTCTTTATACATCTGATCATCTGCTTCTTTAATAGTTGCAGTTACCGAGTCATTATCATAAATATTCCCAATAGACCAACCTATAGATACACTTAAAGGTAACTTAATATTTTTTTTATTATATGAAATGAGGTTTTTTCTAACCCTCTCACTTGCTAATTCTACTGCTTTCCCATCACTAAAAGGCATAATGACAGTAAATTCATCACCACCCACACGAAGAATTATATCACTTTTCCTAAAACTCTTATTAAGAATCTTACTAGCATTAATTATTAAAGCATCACCTTGAGCGTGACCTAGGTTATCATTGACTAGCTTTAAGCCGTCAATATCAATAACAACTATACCTACAGGATTGTAATCACCCTTTATAATACTATTTACAATATCTTCCATATAAGTTCTGTTAAAAAGTCCTGTTAACTGATCATGAAAACTTAGATATTGAAGCCTTTCCTCAATTATTTTATAATCAGTTAAATCATCAATAATAATTACTGTACCATCATATTTGTTACTTACATCAAGCATTTTATGAAATTTAATTAGTAAGTTTCTTTCTCCTTGTGAAGGTGCATTAAATTTTTTTCAATATTTCTAGAGGTTTCTGCACTTTTAACAAATTCCATATAATCATCATTAAGCCATGGCAAAATGTCATGTATAAATTCAGGGTTCTTTTGATTTGAATAGTATACTGACCCAGGATTTGTTTGATCCTTATGTAAAATCACAAGTCCTGAATAATTAATATTAATACATTGATGTTTTGAATCAATAATAAAAGTAGGATTTGAAGAACTCTCAAAAATTGTCAAGTATTTGTTTTTTTCATTGGTCATTTTCATCATATTGACTTGAATTTTATTTAATACAGTCTCTTCGGATTGTGTTGTCCACTCATTTATGTAGCTAATTTCATTTATATCAAAAAATCTATTTGTCCAAAGCCTATAAGTCTTCAATCTGTCAAGCTCCAAGTCAGATTCTTCCAATAAATCAATGTAAGCTTGTCGGTAATATTTTATAAATGATAAAAACATAGTTAAACTTACACCTCTATTACGGTGTTTCCTAGCTTCAAGAATACCAAAGGCTGAAATTGGAGACTCCGAAAAGTCATGATCAACTTCAATTTCAGGTATACTTCTATCACTTTCTATCCCCTCTACAAACCCCTTAGTCAGACCGGCTATGGATAGTGCCCAAGCTTCTTCAAGAGTGGAGGTGTACTTTGTATATCCAAGAAGTTGTGCATAGTGCAATATACGTTTAATTAGAAATGATTGATTGTTTTTTACTAAATCAATAAGTTCTTGCATTATATTCCTCCTCTTATATAAATCAGCATTTATATTAATAATATTATTTTATTTTATTGATCATATTATATAGCATTTACAATTATTATACCAACTTATTTAAGGTTTATTTAACTTATATTTAATGTAAATTTAAGGTGAAAATAAAATATAAACCTTTTATTTAACGATATATCTTTTAGTACCATGATTTACATAGTTTAATAAAAGTATTAAACTTCATACATACACTTAATACTTTAAAGGAGGCTTAAAATGTTAACAAAAGACGAGATTTTAATACAACACTGTATCGATCTAGCAATTACATCAGGTAAGAAAGGTTATAATACTTTTGGTTCAATACTGGTTCATAATGGTAAAATTCTAGAAGAAGGTGAGAACACTGAAGGTTATATTAAAGAGGCCTTTGGTCATGCTGAGTTTAATCTTATGCATAAATGTGTAGGCAAATATAGTCTTGCTTTTTTGTCTAATTGTGTGGTTTATACTAGCACTTTTCCTTGTGTTAGATGTTTGATGTCTATTGCTTCACTCGGGATAAGAAAGGTAGTTTATAGTGTTTCTGATGAAAATTTTGCTTTAGTAAAACCTTTTAAATCAAACATAATTGACTATCCATCTGCGCTTAAAACTATGGGGGTTGAAATGGAGATGATTGGGCCTATTCTTCAAGAAGAAGGTATGAAAGTATATTCCTATCGCTTTGGTAAATATCAACCACTGGAAGAAATACTAGCAGAAAGTGCAGAATTAAGAAATAAAGAAGATTAAATAAGAAAAGTATATAAGAAAAGGAAGGAATATTAAATTCCTTCCTTTTCTTATATACATATTCACTTATTTTCTATTTAAGTAAAAATTCAATTTTTGTTAGTAGTTCCTCATTTGGTATATTGCCAGGCGAATTGAAATAGTATTCAAATATAACGCCACTAGGTTCTAAATCATTTAAAAGAATCCATTTAAACATTTCTTCATGGAAATATGACATATATTCATAGGCACCCTTATAGTAACCAACAACTCTTTTTCCACAAGGAATTGTTGAACCTTTTATCTCACCATCATCCTCTAAGTGTTCACCCACAGGAAATCCAATCTCCACTTCTATGTTGTTATCATCCATATTATAATAGGCAACAAAAGCTGGACCTATTGCCAAGGAATCCTTTTTAGAAATATATTCCATTAGTTTGTTAAATACTTGCCCCACTAGAGCTGGCAATTCCTGTTCAGTCGTGTTAGAGCGAATACTCACTGCATTTTGGGTGTCTGTTTCCATTACTTGAAATAAATAATTCATATTAAACTGCTCCTTTATAATTATAATTAAATTAAATAAATAATTTTATGTCTCTAATATAATAAAAAATATTAAAGATACTGTCCAACTTGATTTAATAACATTTCTTTATCCTTAGGCAAAGTACCCTTAATCTTTATAATATTAGTTGGGTGAGTTGTGTCGAATATTAGTTCATTAACAGGTACAATATTTTCTAATAGCACCCTTATTTCTAATAGCCTTTCCATTTGGTCTGCAGGAATAAACTCTCCTCTTTTTACCATCTTCATCAACTCAGTTTCATCAAAAACAATTAAATTCATAGTTATGACTTTCCTAGTCTTAAACTGATTGATCATATTAGCCGTGGCAATAGCATTTTCTTCATACTTACCCTTGCCTCCGATTCCATACATTATAATCGTATTAAATTGCAAGTTGGCCTCGTTTAATTTTTTTGCTTGTTTAATTCCCTCTTCAACATCATGACTTTTTTTCATTTTCTTAAGTATATCGTCACTACCTGTTTCAAAACCTATGTATAAGAGCCTAAGACCGGCATCATGAAGAGTTTTTAATTCATCCAGGGAATACCTAGCAATATTTTTTATCGAGGCGTATGAAGCAACACAAGCACAATAAGGTAAATACCGATTTATTAACACTAATATTTTCATCATTTTATCAAATCCTATTGCCATAGGATCTGCTCCAGTTAGAAATACTCTTTCAATGTTTTTGTCAACGCTTACTAAATTAATCTTAATTTGTGAAAGTGCTATTTCAAAGTATTCTTCATCTTTATACATAGAACAAAATGCACACTTATTATATGAGCAACCTGTAGTAACCGGAAGAAGAAAAGTATTCATTTCATCTTGAGGATAGTAGATTGTTGTATTCTCATTAATATTCATTAATTATAGCTCCTCTATTTCTTATCTTGACATTTAGGACAATAACCATAAATATCAAGATTATGACCAGTTAAATCATATTTAGTTTTTTTTGCTAAATCCTCTTGATAATCATCTAAGGGACAACCGTCAATTATCACTAAAGCCTTACATTTAAGACAATGTAGATAATGATGATGACCATTTCTATTTAATTCATAAAATACCCTGGTATCACTAGAAAAATTAACCCTATTAACAATACCAACCTCAGCCATATCTTCAAGCGCCCTATAAACGGTAGATAAATTAATCTCAATATCATTATCGTTAAGTTTATCTTTTATTTCCAAAACATCAACTGGATACTCAACCATATCTAGAACTTTAAGTATACCAATTCTCTTCTTCGTAATCTTGAGCCCTTTGTTTTTTAATACATCTTTAATTTCCATTATTTTATCTTTTTCCTCAATTTAGAGCTAGTTGCGATATAGGTAATCACATAGGTTATTACCGCTACTAATACAATCATAGCACCGGCAGCCGTATTTAACGTATAAGCCAGCCAGATTCCAAAAAATATAAACAAAACTCCAAAGACTACAGACATCATTACCCTGGCACTCATTTTTCTAAAAAGAAGTTTTGCCGTTGCAGCAGGTGCAATTAATATTGCTAAAGCTAAGATTATCCCAACTATTCTAATTAAAACCACTACAGTCAAAGCAATCATAATTAACAATAAATACTCTAGCAAAACAACTCCAGTTCCTCTAATTCCAGAAAACTCTTCATCAAACAAATATGCTTTCCAATTATTAAACAACGAAATAAATAAGACAGATACAAAAATAGCAACAACAAGCATCATCATCAAATCAGCCCTAGTCACTGCAAGTATATTACCAAACAGATAAGAAGTTAAATTTGGTGGATAACCTGGCATAAGAGAAATGAAAATAATTCCTAACGCCATTCCCAAAGACCAAAAAAGACCAATTACAATATCTGAATCAGTACCACCTTTTCTTTTAATAAGACCTACAGAAACTGCAGATAATAGAGAAAATCCAAGAGCACCATATATTGGTTCAATCCCAATTAAGTACCCTAGACCCACACCGCCATAAGAGGCATGAGCAATACCACCACTCATCATAATCATCTTTTTCTCAACAATAATAAAACCAATAACACCAGCCAAGACACTAGCGAGTATCCCAGCAATAAAGGCATTCTGTAAAAATTGATATTTTAATAAATCAGCTAACATGATTATCCTCCTGATGTTCTTTTAACACTCTATGTGGAACTCCATGAGCAACTAGCTCTACTGGACATCCAAACAAGCTATTAACTACTTCTTCACTTATTTCTGGATCTCCATGATATACCAGACCAACATTTAAACAAGCTAACTCCTTAACATTAGAAGATATTGCCATTACATTATGAGTAACCATTATTATAGTCATTTCCTTGTTTAAACTACCTAGCAGATTATATATATCCTGACTAGATTTTGCATCAACACTAGCTGTTGGTTCATCTAGTATTAATAATTTAGGTTCTGTCATCAAAGCTCTAGCTATAAGCATTTTTTGAAACTCTCCACCTGATAATTTTGATATGTCTCTATCTGCAAGCTTGACTAATCCTACCTTATCAAGTAATTGTTCTGCTTTTTTTATCTCTTCTTCACTAAACTTATGAAAAAAACTAAGCCCCTTATTTAAGGCACCTAAAAGAACAACCTCTATTACGGTAATAGGAAAGTTTTTATCTACACTAGAAAACTGAGGTACATAACCTATTAAATGTCGTTTTTTCTTATTACTTCCACCGAGTATATTAATAGTTCCACTTTCAATTGGAACTAAGCCCAATATAGCTTTAAGCAAGGTGGATTTACCCCCACCATTTGGTCCCATAATTGCCAGGAAATCTTTTTCCCTAACTATTAGATTTATTTTTTCTAAAGCTTGTAATTGACCATAATATACATTCAAGTCTTTAATTTCTACGACATTCATCGAAGCAACCTTCCAATCTGGTCAGCAATATTTTCCATTGCACTAATATAATCTTTTGACAAAACCTCAACAACAATAACTTTGCCACCAATTTCCTCCGCAAAAGCATCCACTTGTTTAGAAGATATTTCTTCAGTGGTAATTATTCCTTTAATATTTTTAATCTTAGCTAGATCAATTAATTCACCTATATGTTTTGCATCCGCTTCTTTACCTTCTTCTTCAAATGGTAACATTTCCAAGCCATAATCATCAGCAAAATAACCCAGTGCCGGATGATAAATCAAAAAGGTTTTCTGTGTCTTATCTTTTAACATAGTATTAATTTCAATATCCAGATTTTCTATTTTCTTTATGTAATCTTCTTTGTTTTTTAAATATATTTCTTTATTAGCAGGATCTTGTTCTATCAAGGTCATGGCTATTTGTTCTACCATCAATACTACACGTTTAGGAGATAGCCAGATATGATGATCTCTGCTACCTGGTGCAAAATATCTATCTTCATATTTTTCTCTTACAGCTTCTGCTAGATCAATAGTTTTGAAGTCACCATCAGTTGGTATATTCTTGCTATTTTCTACTGGCAATTCCATAGAAAAAAATATATCAGCATCCTTAAATTCTTCAATTTCCTTTGGACTTGCTTCAAAAGTTTCTGGACTACCACCTTTAGGTACAAGTGTTACCACATCAACCAAATCCCCGGCAACACCTTCTACAAAAGCTTTTTCTACTTCTATTGTAACTGCTACTTTCAATTTATTATTACTTTCATCACTTGTCTCACCACATGAAGTTAGGATTAACATTCCTAAGAAGGCAACCAATATACCAACCACAACTTTTCTACTCATTTTTCTCATCTTACTTCTTATCATTTATTCTCCTAAAAAAAAAATTATTAATGCAAACTATTTGCGTTTGCATTAATAATTATATACCTTTTATTATTTAAATTGCAACTACCATATCTGCCGCTTCCTTAAGATTATCTATTGGATAATCTTCTATCGTACCACTACCAATATTTTCAGCTAGTAATGGATCAATTGGAATTTTCCCTATTATATCTAAATCATATTCCTTAGCAATATCATCTATGTGGCTATCTCCGAATATTTTATAATCTTTTCCATTATCAGGGCATTTGAAATAGCTCATATTTTCAACTAGCCCAATAATTGGAATATTCATCATTTGAGCCATTTTCACTGCTTTAGATACAATCATTGATACCAGTTCCTGAGGTGATGTGACAATTATTATGCCATCAATTTTTATTGATTGAAATATTGTAAGTGAAACATCTCCTGTTCCAGGTGGCATATCAATAAACATATAGTCTATATCTTTCCAAATAACTTCTTGCCAGAATTGTGTAACAGTTCCTGTAACAATAGGACCTCTCCATAATACAGGATCATTTTCATTTTCTAGAAATAGATTAATACTAATTAAGTCAATTCCTGTCTTACTTGTTGCAGGTATTACTCCCTCTTCGCTAGTTGTTATAGGTCCAGTTACTCCAAATGATTTTGGAATTGATGGACCAGTAATATCAGCATCCAGAATAGCTGTCTTAAATCCTCTTCTATTCATTTCTATTGCCATTAGTGAAGTTACAAGTGATTTCCCTACGCCGCCTTTTCCGCTTACTACTCCAATAACTTTCCCAATTTTACTTTTCGGATGTGGTTGTTTTTTTAAATCTTGTGGTTCTTTTCTACTATCGCAGCTTTCACCACAACTACCACATGATGATTCACAGTTTTCGCTCATTATGTCCTCCATTTATCATATGTCTTTCATATGTTTTTATTCATTAAATTTTCATAGTTTTTTAGGCTACGAACATATATTATCATAATTCCAACAGTTTTTGTAGTAATTCAATATTTTTTTGTTAATATTTTTAAACTTTAAATTATTTATGTATCTCAAGATACATAAATAATCCTCAATATCTGATAATATAAAAATATAAGATAAACGAGGTGTAAAAATGGAAAAACAAATAGATTTAAAGAAATCAGTTTATGAATTAGTCAAGGCCTACCCAGATCTTAAAAACCTACTAGTTGAGTTGGGATTTAAAGATATTGTTCTACCCGGAATGCTAGAAACAGCAGGAAGAATTATGACTTTAGAAAAAGGTGCTAAACTAAAACATTATGAATTAAGTAACATAATAAAAAAATTAGAAGATAATGGCTACAAGGTAGTCTAGAAAGGCAGTGAATTTATGAGTGCAGAAATTAACAACAGAGAAAATAAGAAAGTAGTAAGTGAGGATAAAGAAGTTAGGAAACAAGTATTAAAGGATATAATAAAGGAATTACATCAAGGTAAAACTGTAGATGAAGTAAAGGCTAAATTTGAAGCTACTTTTGGTGAGGTATCAGCTAAGGAAATAACAGAGGCTGAAAAAGAGTTGATTTTATCTGGAACTACTGTTGCTGAAATTCAGAGTTTATGTGATGTACACTCTGCTGTTTTTAAGGGGTCAATCGAAGAGATTCATAACCCTAGTGATCCTAGTAAAATACCTGGTCATCCTGTTCGTATTCTATTTTTAGAAAATAGGGCATTGGAGACTTTGATGAATGAAGTAATAACTCCTCATCTTGATAAGTATTTAGACTCTGGTAGTGATGATGAATATGCAAAATTAATAGCTGGCTTTGAGCAATTATCTCAAATAAGTCTTCACTATATGAAGAAGGAAACTCTATTATTTCCATATATGGAAAAATATGGTATTACTGCACCACCTAAGGTAATGTGGGGTGTTGATGATGAAATTAGAGATGATATTAAAAATATATATAATGATATAAAGTTAAGAAAGGTTATTAAAGGTGCTGTTGATAAGGTCTTTGAAAGAATTAATGAAATGATTTTTAAAGAAGAAGGTATTATGATACCTATGTTAACAGAAAATTTAACTGAGGATGAATGGAAGATTGTTGCTGAAGATAGTAAGGATCTTGGTTATTACTTAATTAAAACCCCAGGTGACTGGAGTCCTGAAAAGGCTTATGAAAAAGCATTAGCTACTGATGATGAGATAGCTACTGGAACGATTTCTCTTCCAACTGGTAAGTTTACTATTGATGAGTTGACTAAGGTTCTAAACATGTTGCCTATTGATATTACTTTTGTTGATAAGAATGATAAGGTTAAGTTTTTTTCAGAGTCTAGTGAAAGGGTTTTTCCTAGGGCTCGTTCTATAATCGGTCGTCAGGTTTCTAATTGTCATCCGCCTGCTAGTGTTCATATTGTTGAGGGTATTGTTAATGACTTTAAATCTGGTAAAAAAGACAGTGAGGATTTTTGGATAAAAATGGGTAACCTATTTGTCTTAATCAGATACTTTGCGCTAAGAGATGACAAGGGTGAATATATGGGCACTTTGGAAGTTACTCAAAATATTGCTCCAATCCAAGCTATAACAGGTGAGAAAAGGCTAGTTTCTTTAGAATAAGAAACAATTATAGAGCCTCAAATATATAAATAAAAATAGGAGAAGGATAAGCAATTTTGCTTATCCTTCTCCTTTTTTATAATTAAACTATCCTTAATTTCAAGATTTATTAATAACCCACTACCTCATAACTACCAGGACAACCCCGCTCCTCAAAAACATCACCCGTCTTTTTATTAACAAAACTATACTCCACAACAGCAGATACAGCCTCCTTTATCACCAAAGACATCCTACCAGCAACAGGAGCAATAAGAGAATCAGCACCACAAGCACTCACCCTAATAAACAACCTAACAGGACCCCTCCATAACTCCACCTCAAGAACTTCCTCAGTAAGAGAAACAATCTTATAACCGCCCCTTAAATACGAACCAAACCTATACTCCCGCTTCCCATCATGGAACACACCAATAAAACCATCAAAACCAAAACCCCCAAAAGGTATATCAGCAATCGACAAAAACAGACTACTACCAGAACCAAAACTATTACATTGCAACCAGATATACTTCTTAGGAAAAGATTTGCCCCAATCCTTTTCAATATAACCAATACCACCATCAAAAACTTCATCTTCACCATCAATTACCAAAGCACCAGACAATTCATGCCTGAGACTAACCAAACCATGATAACACTCCATAAAAGGAATATAAGCAAAAGGACCCATAATATTAGGAGCATATACACTCTTACCAATATCTAAAAATTCTCCAAATAAAATAGTCCCCTTAATTTTAAAACCATTATCATCAAAATTAATTACCATCTTATCCTTAGAAAAAAATGATGAACCCAATTCTATTGTAAAAGGATCTTCATAATATACAAAGTCAGAAAGCGGATACTTTACGTATCCGCTCTTAACAACATTATTCTTAACTAAAATATATTGTAAAAAGGCATGCTGATTACCTTCTTCAGTACTAAACCCTGGAATAAAACTCACAACAACATCTAAAGACAAACTAACTTGTTTAAAGTACCAGCCTTCAAAAAAACCAACCCGTTTAGAATCCACCTGTTTTAAAATCTGATTGCGAATCTTCTTTAACATACTATAAACTCTTACCTTTTCTGAAAATCTTATTTATTACAGCCATAATAGAAACAAATATAATGAATATTTCTAACCTGCCAAGTAACATACCAACCATCTCAATTATTAAAATATAGTTACTTGTATTCGAAGTAGTGACACCAATCGAAAGTCCTACTGTACCAATAGCCGAAGCAAACTCGAACATGGCTTTCTCTAATGGAATACCCGCTAAAGTCAATAAGAAAGTACCTGTAAAATATAGGATCATATATACAAATATAAAACGTCCAATTTCTTCCATATATTTATTAGATAAATATACTTTCCCTTCCGGCTTATATATAGCTTCTTCATTGACAGCACGCTCAGGCATGAACTTTCTTTTAAGACCAAAGATAATTGATTTATACATTGCATAAACTCTAGTATATTTAATCCCACCTGCTGTTGATCCTGCTCCACCACCAATAAGCATAGATATTATAACAATTAACAACATATTAGGTTTCCAAGTATTAAAATCTATAGTAGAAAAACCAGTCGTTGAAAGACCAGACACTATTTGAAAGAAAGCAATTCTAAAACTTTCTCCAAAATTAGTATATAAGCCGAAAAGACCTCCAAATGCCACCACTATTGTCATAACAATTAGAACAACTGCAAAAAACCTAGTCTCACCTATTTTAAATAACTTCTTGAATTTCCCCTTTACTAACAAAGCTAAAATAGCAAAATTTGTAGTTCCCACAATCATTAAAAATATTGTAATAACCTCAATTGGAAGACTATGATAATCTGCAATACTATATGTAGTCATTGCAAATCCACCAGTAGACAAAGCAGCCATCGAATTAAATAAAGAATCAAACCAAGGCATACCAAAAATCATATAAGCCACAAATCCTAAAATATTAAAGCCCAAATATATAAACATCATAATTTTAGCAGTACTTCGAAGATTAGGTTCTAACTTGTCTGGATGTCCCTCTGCAGAAAAAAGGTTCATAGCATTCTTGCCCCCAGCGAAAATTAATGCTAACAAAACAAAACCTAAGCCTCCACAGAATTGCATGAAACCTCGATAAAAATTGATTATCCTCGGTAATGTTTGCACATCCATTACAGATAAACCTGTTGTAGTCCAGCCACTAACTGTCTCAAACAATGCTTTAACAAAAGTTAAATGACCAGAAATGACAAATGGCATGGCTCCAAGTACTACAGCGTATAGCCAAATAGCAACAACAATAACACTCTCATTATTTCTACCCCAAAATTTCATCTTGTTTTCATCATCATGCTTCTTTACTCTAAACAATAAACCAAATACAATAGAAAAAATACCTGGCAATATAAATGCCAAGGAATATTTACTATCTTCAGGATAAGGAATAAGCATCAATAATGGTACAAATTGAATCACACCAAGCATGAGTAAAAGCTTAGATACAAAATCCTGTTCTTTTAAATAATTTAAAAATCTAGCCATTATTTCCTCCAATAGAATAGTGATGTGATTTTATCAAAATCCTTACTACTTGATAGAACAATCACCTTATCAGAAATTTTAAGTTCACAATCACCTTCAGCACAAATAACCAAATTATCATTTCTTATAATATATGCAATAATTGCTTCATTTGGTAAATTTATATCCTTAATCATCTTCTCAGCTACTGGAGATCTCGCATCTATATAAAACTCAGATAGAATTATCTTCTCATTTTCCATTGGTAAATAGTTAATCAAATTATCAATAACAGCTTCAAACTCTATCATATCAGATAAAATCTCAGTTGAACTAATAACCTTATCCACACCTAATTTCTTAAAGATTTTAATATGCTGAGGATCATTTACCACAGCAAAAGTATTCTTTACATTAAACTGTTTTTTGGCAACTTCACAAATAACTAAATTAGCAGAGTCAGTATTACACAAAGCAATAACAGTATCCATCTCAATAGCTCCAGCATCCTTTAACACAAAAGGCTTAGTACCATCACCATAAACACCAACAATACCATGGCTATGAGCCATAATCTTACACCATTCTTTATCTTTATTAACAATAGTCACATTATGTCCACTTTCTTTTAATGACTTAGTTAAGAAATTGGCTTTAGCATGCCCACCAACAATTAAAATATTCATTATAATTCAACCCCTTCGCTAAACACCTTTTTTTGAAACTCTTTTATAGATAAGTCTGTAGGAGATATTACATGAATTCCAAAATCATCACATGTGATTTTTTTTGAAGTATCATAAATTCTAGCAATAACATCAGGCACCTTATAAATAACCTTAGCTATTTGTGATATTAATATATTAGCATCATCTTTATCTGTTGATACAATAACAACATCTGCAGTAGCAATACCAATACTTTCTAATAAATCTATATCTGTCCCATCACCTTCTTTTGTTAAGCCACCATATGATGAAGAAAGCTTCCTAAAACTACTTTGGTCCATATCAACAATCATCAGATTTTTGTTTAATTCTGACAAATTACCAGCGATTGTGGAACCAAAACGACCACAACCAATAACAATAACATTATGCTTTTTATTCTTTTTAATTTTTTCCATATTAGTCACCTCTAACATATTCTATTCCTATTAATATATATTTTCAACTAAAACTTTAATAATTATCATAAATTTTATATAATAAGCATAAATAATTAAATATATAATTACAATTTAGACAAAAAAAGGAGAAAAAACATGAAAAAACTTTTATCAATAGCCAGACTTATCATCTTTCTACTCGGAGTCTTTTTCGCTGTTTTTTCCCTAGAAGCAACTCTTGGAGATACTCTTATTAATCTAATTCCAACATTTATCTTATTATTAATACTTATATTAAGTTGGATATCTCAAAAATTAGCTACCTTCCTTTTATTAATTACAATTATTCTATTCACTTACTTTTTTACTACCTATGATTACTATCTAAAATTCTTAGTAATCACCATTTCACTTTTTATAGCATTCATTTTATTTCTTGTCTATAATATTTTAGCCAAGGATATAGAATAACTATTCTCTTCTTAAAGATTCTACAGGATCAAGTTTTGCTGCTTTGCTTGCTGGTGCAAGACCTGCCAAAATGCTAATCCCTACACTAACCAAAATACCAAATATTGCATATGTACTACTAATAACTACTAAATCTACACTAAATTGATTATTAGTTATAGCATTAATACCGAACATCAATAATACAGCTACCATTAATCCAAAAAGACCACTAGCTAAACCTATTAAAAATGATTCTGCAACAAAGATTCTTTTAATATCCTTGCGTCTTGCGCCAATTGCTTTTAAAACACCAATTTCTCTCGTTCTTTCAACTACCGAGATATACATAACCACTAATATCATAATGGCAGATACAACCAAGGATATTGCCGCAATTGCAGCTAAAATATAGGTTACAACATCCAACATTTCTGTAAACATCCCAAGCAACTTTTCTTCCATAGAACCAGTATAACCCATGGACAATACCTTGTCTTTTATACCCTTAACATTATCTTGATTATCAGTAACCAAATATACTGTATTTGGTTTAATTATAACATCTTTTTCTTTAGCTAAAGTTGTTAAATCCGAATAATTTATAAAAACAGTTGAAAAATCATTCATACCATTTTGGGCAATATCTCCAAATATTCCACTAACTTTAAAACTTTCAGAAAATTGTGTCTCTCCAATCAAAAATTCCACATCTATAATTTTACCAACAATATTTTCATCAAGTTCACTAGCTAAATTGGCACTTATCATTACTTCACCTGTTTTAGGCAAGACTCCTGATGATATATTTTCACTAGTAATATTACTTGATATAGTACTTAAAGTTTGAAAACCACTTTCTTTTTCACCAATTTTAGCAACATTTCCCCTGAAACTCAATTTACTATAAGCTAATTCTAATTTATCAACATTGCTAATTGCAGACAATTGATCAATATCTACTTGTTCAAAAGGCTTAGCATCAGCTGTCATTATTCCACCTGGTGATGGATCATCAGCATCTGTATCACTTTCCTGATGTACTTCTACTACATTAGGATTTACATATTCATTCATAGTATTAGTCATGTATTGTCCAACACCATTACCAATAGATAACATAATAATAACACTAGTTATTCCAATAGAGGCACCAATAGAAACAAGTAGGTTTCTAGCCAGTTTTTCTTTCATATTTTTCAAGGCCATGCCAATAGCATCCTTAAAAGATAAATTCTGTTTACCATTATTAATTTTTTCTTTACCAACAATCATCTTTTTATCTTCAGCTTTTTTCTCATCTTTAGTAATAATACCATCGGATATTGTTATCACCCTATCGGAATACTCTGCAACTTTTTCTGAATGGGTTACCATTATTACTAGTTTACCTTGATTAGCAATTATTTTAATAAGCCCTAATATTTGTTCACTAGTTTCAGAATCCAATGAACCTGTTGGTTCATCAGCCAGAATAATATCAGGATTATTAATTAATGCCCTGGCAATTGCCACACGTTGTTTTTGTCCACCAGATAATTGATTAGGTTTTTTATACATCTGATCTTCCAAACCTACATCTTTTAATATTTTCTTAGCTCTTTTAATTCTTTCTGACTTCTTTACATTTGATAAAGTCATAGCAACTGTGATATTGTCTAAAACCTTTAAATGAGGAATAAGATTAAAACTTTGAAAAACAAAACCTATCTTATTTTTCCTATATTTATCTAATTCTTTTTCAGATTGATTATGAACAGATTTACCATCTAAGAGGATGTCACCCTCATAATCATTATCTAAACCACCAATTACATTCATCAAGGTTGACTTTCCACTACCTGACTCTCCAATAACAGAAACTAACTGACCTGATTCAAAATTTAGATTTATACCATTTAATGCTCTAAATTTATTATTTCTGCTTAATTTATATTCTTTTACCACATTTTTTATATCTAATATCATTCTAAATTTAACCTCTTCTTCACTATATAATTTGTTACTAAGTAATATATTACTGCCAATAATCCCATTTCTATCATTTGATTATTAATTAAAGTAAAAGCAACGTCAGGATTTGAATTTGTTAAAAAGTCAATACCACCACCAAATACAAATGCATAACCCACTAAAACAACAACCGAAATAACTTGCACAATAAAATAGAGACCAATATAAGCAATGAAGGATGATATTATCCTATTACTATTAAATAAATGACCAATAGCCATCGCACAATAAACCATCAAAAATCCATAACAGGCATAAATAACAATCATCATCACTATCTTACCTATAAGAAGTCCACTATTCCAACTATATTGTAACATTAGACTATTCCATAATAATTCTATATTTTCCCATGTATCTTGAAGCATCCCTCTTGAAGCTAATTGTATTGAAAGTGCTGACAAAGTGATTAAGACAGTACCAAAGAACCAAGAAACTGATGTAAATAATTTAGAGAAAATTAGTTTCCAAGACTTAACAGGCAATGTGTTCATTAAATAACCTTCTGTACCAAGTATATTTTTAAAAAACCTTTGTATCCCCACAATTAAGGTCAACACTAAAGTTCCAATTATCAACAAAACATATGTGGTAACTAAAATACCATCAGAAAAAATCATTTTAATATTAAAGAGATCCAATAATACTTGAATTAAAGAAAATCCTATAATTACTCCATATATAGGTAGAAATATTCTCATGGTACTTTTAAATTCATATTTAATTAATTTTCCTAACATTTGAATACCTCCCTGAATAAATTATCAATTGATTTACCTTTTTCTTCTCTTACCTCATCTACACTTCCTGCTAAAACAACTTTACCTTCATCTATAAAGATAAAATCATCAAGAATATTTTCTACATCACCAATTAAATGAGTAGCAATAACCACCACAGCTTCTTCATTATAATTGCTGATAATGGTCTTTAATATATAGTCTCTTGCAGCAGGATCAACTCCACCTATTGGTTCATCAAGTAAATAGAGCTTTGCTCTTCTGCTCATAACTAAAATTAGTTGCACTTTTTCCTTAGTACCTTTAGACATTGATTTTAGTGATTGTTTAAGATCAATCCCAAGATTACTAAGCATTGATAGAGCCAATCCTTCATCAAAATCTTTATAAAAATCCTTAAAGAATGCAATTACATCTTTAGTTTTCATCCAGTCGAAAAGATAATTGGCATCTGGTAAATAGGATACTATACTTTTTGTATCTGCACCAACTAACATACCGCCTACTTTTATTTCACCTAATGTAGGTGTTAATAGTCCACTCACTAGTTTTATAAAAGTTGTTTTACCACTTCCATTAGGACCGAGCAGACCGATTATTTTTCCACCTTTAAACTCTAAATTACCTATGTCCAAGGCAGCTTTCTTACCATATGATTTCTTTAAACCTTTAATTTCTAAAACTGTTTCCATTATTAACCTCCTTGTCCACTAAATCTTTGATTTCTTCCATTGTAAAGTCCAGATCCTTCATTTTATTGATAAATCTTCCAAGTTCTCTGACTGCAATTTTTCTCTTGTACCCTTTTATGAGTTCAACATTATCCGTCACATACTTACCTGTTGTTCTTACAGAACTTATTAAACCTTCCGATTCCAGCTCTACCAATGCCTTTTGCATAGTATTGGGGTTCACTTCTGCCAAGGCGGCTAAATCCCTAACTGAAGGCAGTTTGCTGTCAGGTGGAAAAATATTTTTTATAATCATTTGGCCTATTATCTCTACTAGTTGTGCATAGACAGGCCTATCATCTTTAATATCCCAAGACATTACCACTCCTCCTTAATGTATTATTGTATTAATCAACTAATACAATAATACATTATAAAAAACTAAAGGTCAATACATAATATAAAAAAGGAATGAACTATGTTTCCATAGATTTCATTCCTTTTTTTCATTATAAACAAAATCATCTTAATTAAAAAGTAAGAACTTTATCAGCCCACTCAATCATATTCATACAGTCAATCATTGTATTAATAGGACAAACTTCTGTTTCTTTCATGTTCCTTGATTCCTTACAAGTACCACATGCTAAAATTACTCCTCCTATATTATGAAACTTTTTAACCTGCTCCGCAATATTATATACATCATGCTCCATATTCTCAATTTCCACACCTTCACCCATAAGAAAAACCTTAACCTCATGATTGTTTTTCTTAGAAGTAACAGCTAGTCTCATAGCATTCCAAGCTTTTTCATATTCCTTTGTTTCAATAATTATTCCTAATTTCATTCCTAAACCTCCATTTATTTCACTTATCATAATCAATATACTTTGTTTATATATATTTATTCTACTCTAAATTTTTTTAGAATCAACGAATATAAAGACTCTTTATTTAAACAGCAATATAATAATAAAAAAAGAATGAGTCTACTAACACAGCACTCATTCTCATCTTGTTTATTCTTTTTTACAACTTTAGATATTAATAGTCTTTACCTGCTGATCTTACATTCTCCACAGAATCAGCATGACATGGTGTTACACCATAAACTATGCCACAACTAGGACATTTACCTTCATATGTTTCTAATAAAAACTTTTCTCCACAATCACATTCTATTTTTAGTGGTTTATCCATAGTTGTATTTGAATACCCCTTAATTCTTACTAAATCAACAACTTCTTGACCCTTACCTAAGCTACCTTCACAACTTTCTGACATAAGACACCTCCCTTTTATATTGTCTTAATTATAGCAAATAACTATGAAATTAAAGGTATCACAGGATACCAATTATTTCCACTTATCTAAATAACCATTCATATCAAATTTTCTCTTCAATCCTTTATCATTCATGAACCTGACCATACCAAATATTTCCCTTTCACGCCATGGTCGATCATGTTTGCCAAAACACCAAGCTATACCTGTATATGAATTAGGATCAAAACCATCAAGTGCATATTTATTATTCAAATATATAGCCCTTTTAAAAGCCTCCTTTGGGGTAGCTGACCATTCTATAATTTTCTTGCCCCAATACATTCTCATATAATTATGCATAACACCACTTCTAACTAATTCCTTTTGAGCACTGTTCCAATAATCGTCATGTGTTTTACCAGCTTCCAAGTCACTTAAGTCATATAAATATTCTCTTATATCTTCACTATGCTTTTCTAATGTAGTTATGGCCCAATTAGGCAAACATGAATAATTATCATAATTTTTATTATTGTAGATAAAATTAAAAGCTAATTCTCTTCTAACAATTAACTCTTCTAAAAATCCAGCAATATTAGTCTCATCACAATTTGAGACAGCCTTATATATCTCTATAGGACTTATCTGCCCAAAGTGTAAATATGGGCTTAGTCCTGAGGTCCAATCTTCACTTGGATAATTCCGCCTAGAATAATTCTTCAACTTTTCCTCAATAAAATATTCTAATTTTCTCCTTGCTTCATTAGAACCACCAACCATATCAAATTTTTTAATAGTATCTCCAATCAATTTTTGATCTATATTTATTACCTTAAAACTAACTTCTTCTATAATATCAATAGAAGGAAATAATACCTCTTCCTTCATAAAATCATAATTTAATAAATTAATTTCATTCCAAATTTTTTTTCTTATAGTAGCCGCTGAATATTCTTCTTTTAAAGAAGCACTTTCTACAGGAACCATTAAATTGCTTTCCACCTCAACAAAAAGGCAATTTACTTTTTCCCTAACCAGGTCTCTTTCTACAATTTCTTCCTTTATATACGCCTTGTCCGTTACAATTAAACAGGCAAATTCTGATAGTTTATAAATACCTGAAGCACCACTACAATCTCCCACCATAAGTTCAATTCCTCTTGTACCAAGATCCGCCTTAACATCAATTAATCCCTCTAACATAAAATCCTTTTGTCTTTTAAATTGATAATCGATCTTAGCTCCTATAAAAACTATTAAAGGCTTCTTGTATTTATTGCTCATTGATATAGCATATTCTAAACTATGATTATAATCACATCTTTGGGCATTAACCATCCAATAGATAATATATAAATTATCTATTATTGGTAATTCGTTAAGAAATTTAATTCTTTCTGTAAACATCATCTTATTACCCTGCTATATATTTCTTGAATTTTTCATAAAAATCAGGATTCAATTTTTTTATAGAAACAGGAATACCATCTCTATTTAGATAACAATGAGAACTCATACCAAATGCTCTTAATCCACCATCTTTACAATCTAAGATTTCATAATAAATTTCAAATTTATAGGGAGTTGCTTGAAGTAATTTCAATGATATTTCAACACTGTCATTAAATCTTATCATGCCCTTATACTCACAACTTATTTTTAATACAGGACTTATAATCCCTTCATCTTCTAAACGATCATAACCATAACCTATCTTTTCCAAAAAATCCACTCTAGCTTCTTCAAACCATCTAAAATAATTTGAATGATGAATAATACCCATTTGATCAGTTTCATAATATTGAGTTTTATGTATATAGTTTTCCATTAACTTCACCTACCTTTATTAATTATATGCTATTTTTCAAGTTTGACAATCAAAGTTCTATCAAATAGAATAACGTTAACAATCATCTTTAATCTATGGAGGTAACATAATGGCAATAATAGCAATTACAAAAATAATAAATGGTTATAAATAAAAAATCCATATATAAATTATTAGGAATAATATTTATGAGTATTGCAATAATCGGATTGTTTTTACCAATTATGCCTACTGTACCTTTTATATTAGTTTCAGCCTATTTTTTCTACCACTCTTCTCCTAAATTATTTATATATTTATTAAATCATAAATACTTAGGTCTACCCTTATACCTTTTTTTAAAATACAGAAGTATCGAACTACGCTCTAAATTCATATCACTTATCCTATTATGGACAAGTGGGAGTATTACAATGTATTTCTTAAAGTTTCCTGTTGTAAAAATAATCCTATTTATAATATTTGTTATTGTAACTATACATATTTTATCTTTTCCCACTTTATCTCTAAAAGATAAAGAATATGCCAAAATAATATATAATAACCGTTTTAAGAAAATATTGTAATTACAGGAATAATAGAGAAATATTTTAAGTATTACTCTTGATATTATTCCTCACGAATGATATATTACAGTTAATGAATATTTTGAACGGAGGTGTGCCAATGGAATATATAAAAGTAGCGGAAGCAGCAAAAAAATGGAACCTTTCTGATCGTAGAGTTCGTGTGCTTTGTCAAGAAGCTAAAATTGAAGGTGTCACCAAAATTGGTGGCATTTATTTAATTCCAGAGAATGCAGTTAAACCAGCTGATAGCAGACGTTTAAAGGGTAAAATCATACCAGCAGTCTACAAGGCTCTATTTGCTAAAATCGATTCTCTAAAAGAAGAAAACAAAGGTAAAAGTATAGGAGCAAATTTTAGAGTAGAATATATTTATAACTCAAATGCTCTAGTTGGTAATACATTATCACAAGAAGAAACAGCACTAGTACTTAGTGGTAAAACTATTGATAAAAAGCCAATGAAGGATCATTTAGAAGCTGTTGGTGGCAGGGATGCCTACTCATACATGCTAGAGTTGGTTTCTAAGAAAATAGCTCTAAGTGAAGGTATTATAAAAAAATTCCATTCCCTTATTTTATTAGATAAACCTGAATATAGAGGAGTATATAGACATGTGCCTGTAAAAGTCTTAGGTGCCTTTCACATTCCACCAGAACCATATAAAATAGAAAATAAACTTGTAAAATTATTAGATGAATTTTCTAAAAGCAAGGCTCATCCAATTGAAAAAATAACCTATTTCTTATTAAAATTTGAAGGAATTCATCCTTTCTTTAATGGTAATAGCAGAACTGCCAGAATGATTTTAAATACGAATTTAATGGAAAATGGATATCTTCCAATCATAATTAAAAAGAGCGATAAGCTAAGGTATTATGAATGTATTGATAGTTTCTATAGAGATTCTACTACAGAACCTATGATTAAGTTGATAACAGAACGTCTAGAAGATTCTTACAAAACTATATCCTAAGGTTTATTTCAACCTAAACCTTGTAATTATTGTTTTAGAAAGATGAAAAAGGAGCAACCTAGGTTGCTCCTTTTTCTGTTTAATTTAAATTATTTCAAATTATAAATTTATTTAATTTCTTTATTCTCATCAGTCTTTTTAGGTGACTTATTTATAACAAATAAAGCTACACCAACAATTATGATATTTGCAACTGAGCCTAGTAAACTTTTTATTTGATATACATCAGCACCACTATTATATGGATCAACATAAGGATCAGCAATTACTAAATCGATTATGCTACTTGCAGTAAAAACAATTGCAGCAACAAACCAAATCAATAAAATACCATTAACAATCTTAAAAATCAATTCTTTCTCTTTGGCAAATAAGTTCATAAACAATACCTCCACTTCAAATACACTTCATATTTTAACATTTAAATTAACTTCTATTTTTTATCCAGCTTTACTCTAGGTGTTCTGTTTAATATATAAATAGTTCCACCAACAATCACAATATTAGCCAATCCAATCAGCATGCTCTTAAGAGCGTAAACATCTCGACTAGCATATGATTGATCATACATAATTTGCAAATCTTCTTCGCTAACTTTATCATCAACAGGATAATTTTTAATCTCAGTTTCTCTAAATTCTTGATAAGTAGGAATATCTTCCTTAACAAAATAGTCAATAGCACTATTCGCTGTTATAACAACTGCAGCAATTAACCATATTAAAAATATTCCATTCACTATTTTAAAGATAAGTTCTTTTTCTTTTGAAAATAGATTCATTAAAACACCTCCTTTTCTATGACTATTGTATCAATAATTTTTATTTTATAAAAGTACCTTCATCCAGTTCTTTAAATGCTAAATCCAATTCTTTCTTCATGTTCATAACAATTGGTCCACCCCATGAAATAGCTTCCTTTAAAGGAAGACCTTCAAGAAGAACAAACCTTATTCCATCCTGACCACTCACAACATGCAGCAAATCACCATAAGACAAAAGCACACAAGAATGTTCTACAATATAGTCTCTACCTATTTTACCTGATCCTTCAATTATATAAATAAATTGGTTAAGATTTTTATCAGATTTATATGTCCATATACTATTCCCAAATATATTAATATCAAAGTAATTAATATCTACATGCTCAGGTTGAAAAGCTCCATTAATATCCCCATATTTACCGGCAATAACCTTTACTAAAACATTATCTTCAGCAACTTTTGGTATTTTCTCTTCTTCTATACCGTTATATTTAGGTTTAGTCATTTTAGCACTTTTTGGTAAATTAACCCATAACTGCAACCCTCTAAGTCTTGGTGATACCATAGGCATCTCTTGATGAATAATACCAGAACCTGCAGTCATCCATTGACAGTCTCCAGCTCTAATAACTCCTTTATTACCTAAATTATCACCATGTTCTATACTACCATCAAGAAGATAAGTTACTGTTTCAATTCCTCTATGAGGGTGCCAAGGAAATCCTTTAATATAATCATCACTGTTTGTTGCATCAAAAGCATCCATCATTAAAAAGGGATCAAAATCTTTAGTATCACCATAACCAAAAACTCTAATTAATTTTACTCCTGCTCCATCTATTGCATTTCTTCCAGTTATTATTTTTTCAGCTATTCTTTTTTCTAACATTTTTACAACCTCTTCCTTCTTAAAATTCTAAGTGAATTTAAGACCGCAATTATTGTAACACCCACATCGGCAAATACAGCCATCCATAAGCTAGCATAACCTAAGGCACTAAGAAATAGAACAATAACTTTTATACTAATTGCCAAAATAATATTAGCCGTTGCAATTTTAACTGTTCTTTTAGCAAGTTTAATTGCTATAGCTACTTTTATTGGCTCATCTTCCATTATTACCACATCAGCTGCTTCAATCGCCGCATCTCTGCCAATTCCACCCATAGCTATTCCAATATCTGCTCTAGCTAAAACTGGCGCATCATTTATCCCATCACCAACAAATATTGTTTTTCCTTTTTTATTAAGATGTACCATAATATATTCAAGTTGATTCAACTTATCAATTGGCATTAAATCGCCATGATAATTTGAAATTCCTAACTCACCAGCAATCTTTTCTGCGGAAGTGATTGAATCTCCAGTTAACATTACTATTTTAGAAATACCAAGTTCATTTAAACTTTCAATGGCTTTTTTAGAATCTGCTTTTAGTTCATCAGCTATAGTAATATAACCTGCATATATACCATCTATTCCTATATGAATAATTGTTCTTTCTTCACTACTTTCAAATGAATCAATTCTTTCATGATTCATTAATTTCATATTTCCTATAGTAATAATTTTATCATCTACTTTTGCAATTATCCCAAGTCCAGCTAACTCATTTACTTCAATAATTCTATCCTCGATAATTTCTGCTCCATAGGCTCTTTTTAGAGATTGGGATATTGGATGGTCTGAATGAACTTCACCATAAGCTGCATATTCCAATACTTCACTTTTACTAAAATCATTAAAAGTTACCACCTTTTGCACTTCAAATACACCCTTTGTTAAAGTTCCTGTTTTATCAAATACTACTGTTTCAACTTTAGCTAAAGCCTCTAAATAGTTACTGCCCTTTATTAAAATTCCTTCTTTAGAAGCAACTCCGATACCCGCGAAAAAGCTCAGTGGTATTGAAACTACTAAAGCACAAGGACAAGAAACTACAAGAAATGCAAGCGATCTGTAAAGCCAAGTATTTATACTTGACAACCCTAGAATAGCTGTAGGTATAGCAACAATCATAAGTCCCAACAAAACTACAATTGGAGTGTAATACCTCGCAAATTTAGTAATAAATTTTTCCTGAGCTGATTTTTTATTACTAGCATTTTCTACTAACTCTAAAATTTTACTAACTGTAGAATCCCCAAAAGTATTAGTAGTTTGCACTACTAAAAGCCCACTTAAATTTATACAACCACTTAATAAATCTGAACCAGGTGAAACCTCTTTTGGGAGTGTTTCTCCAGTTAGTGCAGAAGTATCAATATAGGAATTACCTTCAGTTATTATTCCATCAAGTGGAATTCTTTCACCAGGTTTTATTATTATGAAACTACCAATTTCTATTTTTTGAGAATTAGTAACTATTATTCCATTTTCAGTTTTAAGGTTAACCTGATCTGCTTTTAGTTCCATTAAACTTGTTATAGATTTTTTAGATTTATCTACAGCATAATCTTGGAAAAATTCACCTATTTGATAAAATAGCATAACCGCAATAGCTTCAGGATATGCTTTAATATAAAAAGCACCTAAAGTTGCTATAGACATTAAAAAATTTTCGTCCAAGAAATTTCCATGTTTTAAATTCCTAATTGCATTTATTAAAATTGAACCACCTACTAATAGATAACTAATTATAAACAATGAGATTTGCAATGTTGATTCAGGCTTTATAAAAAAGGTTGGTATATATATTATTGTTGCTAATATTATTTGCAAAAGTTTTTTATTCATTCTATTTAACCTTTTTCATGATTACATTTGGTTCAATTTTCCGTATAATCTTAGCTACCTCTTTTTCTATTTCTAAGATTCTAGTTTCATCTTCAATTAATGTTTCTATTAATAATTTCCCTGAAAAAAAGTTTACACTAGCTTCTTCAACTCCTGTTAATTTTGATATTTTCCTCTCCATTTTTGCTGAACAATTAGCACAACCTAAATTTTCTAGCAGATATATTTTAGTCATTGTTATTACCTCTACTTTCATTAATATGTTCATATCCTTTTTCTAATATTTGTTTGACATGATCATCTGCCAGTGAATAATATACTACCTTGCCGACCTTTCTAAATTTCACCAATCTGGCTTCTCTCAAAGACCTTAGTTGATGTGATATTGCTGACTTTGTCATATTTAAAAGGACTGCAAGATCACATACACATAATTCTTTTTTATCTAGAGCCCACATCAATTTTATTCTTGTACTATCTCCAAAAACCTTAAAGAAGTCCGCTAAGTCATATAGTTTTTCTTCTTGGGGCATTTCCAACCTTACTTCATTTACTATTTCAGAATGTATAACATCACAATCACAAACTACATCATTTTTCTTATTCATCTGTTACATACCTCCTATCAGTTGAATATTTATTCAATCATCAATCTAATTATAGTTGAGCAATCATTCAATTGTCAATAAATAGTTGATTACTTAGAAAGTTTACACGAATTTAACATAAATAAAATATTAGCCAAATATTTAATCTATATAATTTAAACATAAGATGAATTCGAGAGGAGAAATGAAATTGAAAACTATAACAAAAAAAATTACAACAATACTAGCACTAGCCTTAGTAACACCGTTAATATTAACCGCCTGCGGACAATCAGGAAATTCACTAACCGGAGAGGTGAAAATTGATGGATCTTCTACAGTCTTTCCAATTACTGAAGCAGTTGCTGAAGAATTTACAGCTCAAAACCCTGATCTTAAAATACCTGTTGGAGTTTCCGGTACTGGTGGAGGATTTAAAAAATTCACAATCGGTGAGACTGATATTTCAGATGCCTCTAGACCAATAAAAGATGAAGAAGCGCAAGTTGCCAAAGATAATGGAATTGACTACTCTATATATCAAGTTGCTTATGATGGTATTTCAATAGTAGTTAGTAAAGATAATACTTGGGTAAAAAATCTAACAACCGATGAACTTAAAATGATCTGGTCACCAGACAGTAAAATATCTACTTGGAAAGATATTAGACCAGAATGGCCAAATGAAAAAATCAAATTTTATGCACCTGGAACTGACTCAGGAACATTCGACTACTTTACAGAAGAAATTAATGGTGAAAGTGGTGCTATAAGAGCAGACTTTACTGGAAGCGAAGATGATAACGTCTTGGTTCAAGGAATTGCTGGAGATAAAAATGCACTTGGATTCTTTGGATTTGCCTACTATGAGGAAAACCAAGATAAATTAAATCTAGTATCAGTAAATGATGTTACTCCTTCACTTGATACAATAAAAGACGGAACATATACTCCACTATCAAGACCACTATATATCTACGTAAGCAATAAATCATTAGATAGACCTGAAGTTAATGCTTTCGTAAAATTCTATCTTGAAAATGCAGGTATGCTAGCCAAAGAAGTAGGCTATATACCACTACCTGATAAAATCTATGCAGATCAATTAGATCTGTTTAATAAATAAATAAATCACGGCAATAAAAGCAACAGGCACTTCGGTGCCTTTTTGCCGTCTGGAGGATTAATGAAAAAAAAGATTAAAAAAAGAGAATTTATTATCGAGAAATCATTAGTAATATTTGCAAGTATTACTATACTAACAACCTTAGCAATTATCTTAACTCTTTTTGGAGAAACATTTCAATTTTTCAAAGAGATTTCTATCATAGATTTTCTTACAGGAACTAAATGGGCTCCAACCCTTTCTCCTCAAAGTTTCGGTGTACTGCCTCTACTTGTAGGAACAATAATGATTGCTATATTTTCAAGTATCATCTCCCTGCCTCTCGGACTTGGAAGTGCTATATACCTTAGTGAATATGCAAAAAAAAGAACAAGAAAGATTATAAAACCCATACTTGAACTATTAGCCGGAATCCCTTCAATAGTTTATGGTTTTTTCGCACTAACATTTATAACCCCCCTGATAAGACAAGTACTTCCACAAACGCAAGTATTCAATGTTGCTAGTGCTAGTATAGCAATAGGGATTATGACTTTACCAATGGTGGCTTCCTTATGCGAGGATGCCATGATGGCAGTCCCTAATTCAGTTCGTAATGGAGCCTATGCTCTTGGTGCTACCAAAATGGAAGTTGCCTTAAAGATTGTAGTGCCTTCTACTAGCTCAAGTATTGCTTCTGCTTTTGTTTTAGCAATTTCTAGGGCTGTTGGTGAAACAATGATTGTTGCAATAGCAGCTGGACAAAGTCCAGTTTTAACATTTAACCCTCTTGAGAGTATTCAAACAATGACTGGGTTTATGGTAAATATGAGTTTAGGCGAAATATCTCAAGGTTCTATAGAATACAAAACGGTATTTGCTGTTGGAACAATGCTATTCCTTATGACTTTGATAATGAACCTAATAGCAAAAGGCATCTTACATCGCAACAAAGAGAGGTATTAAAATGGAAAGTAAATTAATAAAAAGAAGAAAAATTAAGAATGCCTTATTTCAAGGTGCACTAATGTCCATAATAATATTTTCTATTATTATACTTTTGTTGTTGCTATATCAGGTCTTTAAAGTAGGCTTTAGTCACCTAAGTCTTTCCTTTATCACTAGCATGCCATCACGTTTTGCTAATCAGGCTGGTATTGCTTCAGCTTTAGCTGGTAGTATCTGGACTATTACTTTAACAATACTATTTGCTGTACCATTAGGTGTTGGAACTGCTATTTACTTGGAAGAATATGCAAATCAAAAATCTTGGTTTACAAAAATAATTCAAGTTAATATATCTAATCTAGCTGGTGTTCCATCAATAGTTTATGGAATGTTGGGTCTGGCTGTTTTCGTGAGATTTTTAAATTTTCAAAGAAGCATTTTATCTGGTGCTCTAACTTTAGCACTATTAATCCTTCCAGTAATAATTGTGGCCTCCCAAGAAGCTTTAAAAAGCGTACCAAGTACTTTAAAAGAAGGCTCCTATGCATTAGGCGTCAGTAAGTGGCAAACTATAACAGGTGTTGTCATTCCCTTTTCACTACCTGGTATCCTTACAGGGTCTATATTGGCTGTTTCAAGGGCAATGGGAGAGGCTGCTCCCTTAATAATGATTGGTGCTGCAGGCTATATAGGATTTATGCCTAGAAGCCCACTTGATTCCTTTACAGTATTGCCTATTCAAATTTTCAACTGGACCTCAAGACCTCAGGCAGAATTTCAAAATATTGCAGCCGCTGGTATAATTGTTCTTTTGGTTCTGCTTCTTTCAATGAATGCATTTGCAATTATTTTAAGAAACAAGTACCAAAACAGAATGGATTAGGAGAAATAGAAATGAAAATTATTTGTAATAACATAGACTTCTTTTATGGAAGTAACCATGCCTTAAAGAATGTTAATTTAAATATTGAAGAAAATAAGATTACTGCTTTAATTGGTCCATCAGGTTGTGGTAAATCAACTTTCATCAGAACTCTAAATAGAATGTATGAGCACCTTCCTCAAACAAAAATAGAAGGTGAAATTCTTTTAGATAATGAAAATATATTGACTGACTCATATGATTTAGCAGAATTACGAAAGAAAGTCGGAATGGTTTTTCAAAAACCTAACCCTTTCCCTAAGAGTATTTATGAAAATGTAATATACGGTCCTAAAAAACATGGTCTCAAGAATAAAGATGCTCTTGATACTTTAGTGGAAAAATCACTTAGGAAAGCAGCTTTATGGGAGGAAGTTAAAGATAAATTAAATAAATCTGCCTTAGAACTATCCGGTGGACAGCAACAGCGTTTATGTATTGCTAGGTGCCTAGCAGTTGAACCTGAGGTACTATTAATGGATGAGCCTACTTCTGCTCTCGACCCAATAGCAACTCTTAAAATCGAAGAGTTATTCCACTCCCTTAAAGAGTACTATAGTTTAGTGATTGTAACTCACTCTATGCAACAGGCTGCAAGAATAAGTGATAATACGGCTTTCTTCCTCAATGGTGAGATAATCGAGACTGGAAGAACTGATGATATCTTTACAAATCCTATAGATCAAAGAACTAATGATTATATAACAGGTAGATTTAGTTAAATCTACTTAATTAGATAAAATAAACTAAAAGCAGATATGTAAAACATATCTGCTTTTTTACTATAATAAATATCTTTATCTTAAATAAAACATTTTCTTCCAAATACTTTTGCCTTCATTGAACATTTCTCTCTTTTGTTCAACTAAGTCAAGGTTGTTTATTAAAGCCAAACTATTTTCTTCTACTATTTTACCCATTCCTGGACAAGATTTTTCCAAGATATTAATAGCTTCATGTAAACTTGGCCCTAGTCTTTTGAACCCATGGCAATCACTTGCCAAAAAATCTACCAAGCCCATACTTGCCAATTTTAAAGCAAAATTTTTAACTTCATGACTAATTAAGCCTTCAATACTTGATCCATTTACTTGAAAATAACAACCTAAATCAATAAAGTCATTTAGTAAAAATGGATTAGCTGCAAAATACTTACATCTTTCAGGATGAGCTATTATAATTCTATATCCAAGATTGATTAACCCCATTATATTACTAACGTAGTCTTCTCTATAATCATCAAATCCAAGCTCCACTAACAGATAATTACTTCCATTAATACCTTTGATTAATCCTTCTTTACAGGCAGTTATAGTATTAGACGTCAAAAAAATTTCTTGTCCTGGCAAGACTCTGTCCTTTAATCCTAGTTCAATAATTTTATTTTTCACATCATCATAACTTTTTTCAAAAACACCTGTCATAAAGTGAGGAGTAGCTATAATTTGTCTTATCTCCTCAGAATCATACAAACTCAAAATTAAATTCATTTCCGCAATATCAACAGCTCCGTCATCCAAGAATGGCAGCACATGAGAATGAATATCAATCATTACTATTACCTCTCGACCTTCATATTTTGTCTGGTTAAGTCATATTATAACAGAGATACCAGATATTATGTATATAAAAAGCAACCCACACAAATGAGTTGCTTTAAACATAACTATAACTATTTTTTAGAATCGTCCTTTTTATTTCTAGTATCAATTTTTAACAATGTGTATAAAGGACAAAATCCGATTAAACCTGTAGCCAACAATATTGCACCTATAACAGCTAATATTATTTGTATTGCTCCACCAGTATATACAGCTAGAATCAATAAAACAAATCCCACTATAGTTCTAATAAGTCTGTCAATATTACTTTCATTTTTTGTCATATTCCATTACCTCCTTAAGTACTATTCTTGCATTAAAAATAACAATATAATCAACAAATGTCAATTGATATTTATTCTTTTGTAAAATTTACCTACCACACCATTTAGCCATGGATCCAATCTCGATTTCACTTCTATCTTCAAGTCATCAGGAACACCATAAAAAGCCTCTCCAATACTACCTGCTATAGCAGCAATAGTATCACTATCACCACCTATGGAAACAGCCAATCTTATAACATCCTCAAATGATTTTCCTTCTAAAAATGCACAAATAGCCTGAGGAACACTACCTTGACAAGTAACATCAAATTGATAATCATCTCGTATCTCATTTAATGTGAAATCTAAAGAATAAAATTCTTTTTGCACAAAGTCTCTTATCACGTCCTTACCCTCACCTGACTTAGCTAAATAAATACAACCAGCAATAGCTTCTGCACCCCTTATACCCTCTAGGTGATTATGAGTAACTTCAGCAGATAAACGAGCAAGTCTTAAAGCATCCTCTAAATCCAAAGCAAAATAAGCAACAGAAGATACCCTCATTGCTGAACCATTACCATAACTATTATAGGGAATATGATTTTCTGAAAAAATCCAATTTCTAAATCTAGAACCATAACCAACATTAGGGTAGCTTTTTCCATACAATATCAAAGATTTTTGTATGGAATGTCTAACCACCACATCATCATCTAAATCTTTACCACTAATAGACAATAGTGCATCTCCAACAGCTATAGTCATAACCGTATCATCAGTAAAAGAAGAACTATTAACAAACAAAGGAAAATCTGTACTCTTAATATTATTCCATTCATATACAGAACCGACAATATCGCCAATTATAGCACCAAGCATATTAACACCTACCAACCCTTAAATTTTTTCAATATATTTATAAATCCGGACAAATCTCCTCTAAGATACCTCAACTTCATATCAAACCAACCTTGGCTTCTACAAATACACTTTTCATGACTAAAAGTCTTAAATCCATAAAGCCCATGATAATTACCTAAACCTGAATTACCTCTACCCCCAAAAGGAGCATCAACACTCATTAAATGGACAAGCACATCATTTATACAGCAACCCCCTGAAGGAATACTATCAATAATAAATTTATTAAACCCTTTATCTTCAGAAAAGATATATAAAGCTAGTGGATCTGGATTTTTTTTAACTATCTCTAATATTTCATCACTATTTTCAAAATACATTATAGGTAATATAGGTCCAAAAATCTCTTCTCTCATAAGTCTAGAATTAATAGGTGGCTCCTCTATAATCGTCGGTTCAAACTTCAAAGTAGATTCATCATAAGCACCACCAAAAGCAACTTTCATGCCATCAATTAATTCAACCAATCTGGCAAAATGTCTTTTATGAATAATCTTAACAAAGGTATCATCCATTAAAGCATTGTTAAACTGCGTTTTGATTTCTTCAACAAGTAAAGATATAAATTCAACCCTAATACTTTTATCAACTAATAAATAATCTGGCGCTATACAAGTTTGGCCACCATTTAAAAATTTACCCCAGATTATTTTTCTTGCAGCAAGTTTTAAATTAGCAGATTTATGAACAATTACTGGACTTTTACCACCTAGTTCCAAGGTCATTGTAGCTAAGTTTTTTTTACCCAAACCGTATATTTCCTTACCTATTCTAGTACTTCCAGTAAAGAATATATGATTGTACTCTAACTCGAATAAATCTTCAAAATTATCTGGTTCTACATCAGTGCAATATATCAATTCAGGCTCAAATGTACTATTAAACATTTTAACCAACAATCTACCTGTATACGAACTTAACTCAGAAACCTTCATTATTAACGTATTTCCAGCAGCAATGGCAGATATTACCGGGATAAGACTTAATTGAAAAGGATAATTAAAAGGAGAAACAATTAGCACCACCCCTTTTGGTTCCATTTTTACAGAATAAGAAGAAAAAGGACTAAATATAGTTCCTTTACATTTCTTTTCATTAGTCCATTTTTTTATATTTTTTATGGCATAATCAAGTTCAGTCATCGCTGGAAGTATTTCTGTAATATAGGCTTCTTGGGGACTTTTATTCAAATCAAGTTTTAAGGCTTCAAGTATATCACTCTCATATTTAATAATCATCTTCTTAATATTTATAAGGGCAGCTTTACGTCCCTCTATATCTAAAGTATTGCCTCCAATAAAATATTCTTTTTGTTTAGCAAATATTTCTCTATACATATTTTTCTCCTTAAAATAAAAGGCACGCAGCCTAAGCTCGTGCCTAAATTTATTATTTTCTGTAGTTTGGTGATTCTTTAGTTATTTGAACATCATGAGGATGCCCTTCAACTAAACCAGAGTTGGTAATTCTAATAAATTCCGCATTATGCTGCAAAGAATAAATATCTTTAGTACCACAGTAGCCCATTCCAGCTCTTAGTCCACCAATCAATTGGAATATTGTTTCAGAAGTTGCCCCTTTATATGGCACTCTACCTTCAATTCCTTCAGGAACAAGTTTCTTAGCATCCTCTTGGAAATATCTATCCTTACTCCCATCTTTCATTGCTGCGATAGATCCCATACCTCTATAATTTTTATAACTTCTACCTTGATATATTTCTACATCCCCTGGGCTTTCTAAAGTTCCCGCCAATAAACTTCCTAACATTACAACAGAAGCTCCAGCTGCAATTGCCTTAGTTAAATCTCCAGAGTATTTAATACCACCATCACCAATAATTGGAACTCCATATTTCTCTCCAACTTCTGCACATTCATTTATTGCAGTAATCTGAGGCACACCAATACCAGCAATAATTCTAGTTGTACAAATAGAACCAGGCCCAATTCCAACCTTCACACAATCTGCACCAGCTTTAATTAAAGCTTCAGTTGCTCCAGCACTTGCTACATTACCTGCAATAATTTCTAAATCCTTATACCTTGACTTTACTTCCTTAACTAAATCCAGAACACCTTGTGAATGTCCATGAGCAGTATCAATAACTACCACATCAACACCAGCACCAACAAGAGCATCAAGCCTCTCAAATACATCTTTTGATATACCAACAGCAGCTCCACAACGTAGTCTTCCTCTATTATCTTTACTAGCATTTGGATATTGATATGTTTTTTCAATATCTTTAATAGTAATTAATCCCTTTAACTTATTATCATCATCCACTAATGGTAATTTTTCAATTTTATGAACTTGTAATATCTTTTCTGCTTCCTCTAAAGTCGTACCCACGCTTGCTGTCACAAGTGGGGCTTTTGTCATAAGATCTTTAATTGGCCTGTCATACTCACTCTCACTAATAAAACGAAGATCTCTATTAGTTAAAATACCGACCAACTCACCTTCAACTGTAATTGGAACTCCTGAAATCTTATATCTTCTCATAAGTGCAAGTGCATCAGTTATTAAATCATCTGGTGATAAAAATATCGGATCGATAATAATACCATTTTCCGACCTTTTAACCCTATCCACCTCTAATGCTTGCTTTTCTATTGTCATATTTTTATGAATAATACCTATACCACCTTCTCTAGCCATAGCAATAGCCATCTCTGCCTCGGTAACAGTATCCATACCTGCACTAATTAAAGGAATATTCAATTGAATATTCTTAGTTAATTGAGATTTTAAAATTACGTCCTTTGGTAAAATATTGGAATAGCCTGGAACTAAAAGGACATCATCAAAAGTCAGACCTGTTTTTATACTGTTAAGTAGGTTCATTATCATTCTCCTTTGTTAAAATTATCTTGAATTATAACATAGAAAAATCTATTAGTAAAATAAAACAAATGTGAACTAAATTTTCACACAAAATATTAAAAATATTGAGTAAATTAGCCAATTACCCCTTATCAAATACATTATTCCGTTATATAATGTAAACGTATTCATTTTTAAGAGTTTTTGATTAAGGAGTGAAGGATGAACAAAAAAATTGCAATTGTTATGGGAAGTGACAGCGACCTAAAAGTCGTAAAAAAAGTAACAGAAAAACTAAAGGAATTTGGAGTGGATTACGAAATTCATATAATGTCTGCTCATCGAACACCAAAGATTACCTGCGAATTTGCCGCAAAGGCCGAAGCAAGTAACTTTGGTGTAATTATTGCAGCCGCTGGCATGGCTGCTCATCTAGCAGGTGCAATGGCCGCACACACTAGTTTACCTGTAATTGGATTACCTATTAAATCGAGCCTTGACGGCCTTGATGCTTTACTTGCTACTGTACAAATGCCCCCTGGCATACCAGTAGCAACTGTTGGAATTGACAGTGCAGAAAATGCAGCAATTTTAGCAGTTCAAATATTAGCAATATCCAATATTGATTTATCTAATAAGCTTAAAGCTTTTAAAGAACAGATGATTCAAAAAGTTATTGCTAAAGATATAAAGTTACAAGAGGAGGTTAAGTCATGGAAAAATTAGAACAACTATATGAGGGTAAAGCCAAAAAAGTCTACAAGACTACTAACCCTGATTACTATATTGTCTCCTATAAAGATGATGCAACTGCATTTAATGGAGAAAAAAAGGGCACAATACATAACAAAGGCATTGTTAATAATCTTGTTACAAATCACCTAATGTCTATGCTTGAAAAAAAAGGTATAAAAACTCACTTTGTTGAAGAATTAAATGACAGAGAAACAGTCGTAAAAAAAGTTGAAATAGTACCTATAGAAGTTATAGTGAGAAATATTGCGGCGGGCTCATTATCTAAAAGACTAGGTTTAGAAGAAGGAACAAAGCTCAATAAGACTGTTCTTGAGTATTCCTATAAAGATGATGATCTTGGAGATCCTATGATTAATGAATATCATATTGCAGCCCTGGATTTGGCAACACCTGAAGAGTTAAAGATAATAGCCGAATATGCCTTCAGAATCAATGATCTTTTAGGTGAGTATTTAAAAGATTTAAATATTGAATTAATAGATTTCAAAATTGAGTTTGGTAGAACTAATGATGGAACAATTATCCTTGCAGATGAAATATCCCCTGATACCTGTCGCTTTTGGGATAGTATAACAAAAGAAAAATTAGACAAAGACCGTTTCAGAAGAGATTTGGACGGTGTTGAAGGAGCATATCAAGAAGTTATGAAAAGATTGCTTGGAAGGGGTTAAAATGTGGGATAAATTAAATGAAGAGTGCGGTGTTTTCGGTGTCTACAACAATGAGAGTCACGATATTGCAAGCATAACTTACTATGCACTATACGCCCTTCAGCATAGAGGTCAAGAAAGCTGTGGCATAGCTATAAATAAAGATGGAATTATTAGAGGACACAAGGATTTAGGTCTAGTAAATGAAGTTTTTAATCAAAAAATATTGGATAGTCTGGGACAGGGTAAAATTGCTATAGGCCATTGTCGTTATGCAACATGTGGCCAAGGTATGAGAAGTAATGCCCAACCTTTAATAATTAACCACTTAAAAGGTTCTATGGCCTTAGCACATAATGGTAACCTGACAAATGCTGGTGAACTTAGAAGAGAACTAGAACTTAGTGGGGCAATATTCCAGGCCACAAGTGATACTGAGGTAATTGCCTATACCATTACTAAACAAAGACTTACCTCCCAATCTATTGAAGAAGCAATTTCAAAAACTATGGAAATTATCAAAGGTGCTTATTGCCTCCTTGTTATGTCTCCTAAAAAATTAATAGCCGCCAGAGACCCATATGGTATACGTCCATTATGCATAGGTAAACTTGGAGATACCTATATGGTAGCTTCAGAAACTTGTGCCTTAGAAAGTAATGGGGCAACCTTTTTAAGAGATGTTTTGCCAGGTGAAATCGTAGTTATTGATGAATCAGGAATTAAAAGTATCAAGACTCATTGCACTGATAAATGTCATCTTTGTGTTTTTGAATTTGTCTATTTTGCTAGACCAGATTCTGTTATTGAAGGGTCATGTGTTCAAACTGCCAGACAAAGAGCAGGTTCATATTTAGCATTAGAACATCCAGTTCAAGCTGATGTTGTTATTGGAGTACCTGATTCAGGTCTTGATGCAGCTCTAGGTTTTTCCAAACAATCTGGAATCCCTTATGGAGTAGGCTTACTAAAAAATAAATATGTTGGCAGAACTTTTATCCAACCAGATCAACTTTTAAGAGAAAAAACAGTTAGAATAAAACTTAATCCAATAGCTTCCACACTTAAAGATAAAAGAGTTGTCCTTATTGATGATTCAATAGTTAGAGGCACTACAAGTAAAAGAATTGTTCAATTAATCAGAGAGGCTGGGGCCAAAGAAGTTCATATGAGAATATCTGCCCCTCCCTTCAAATATCCCTGCTATTTTGGAACAGATGTAGATACTCAAGAAAATCTAATTGCTTGGCATCTAACTGTTGAGGAAATAGCCAAAGAAATTAATGTTGATTCACTAGGTTATTTAAGTGTAGACGATGTTAAAAAAATTGCAATTAACTCCTCCTGTGACTACTGTGTTGGTTGTTTTACTGGAGAATATCCTATGGAAGTTCCAAAAGGAAGTCAAAAACATATCTGTGAAATACCATTAGGTAAGGAGGTTGATAGCAATGAAGAGTTTTAGCGATAGCTATAAAGCTGCCGGTGTAGATGTTACTGCCGGATATGAAGGTGTTGAACTAATAAAAGCCCATGTAGCAAAAACTAAAATACCTGGAGTCTTATCTTCTTTAGGTGGTTTTGCCGGCTTATTTCAACCTAACCTTAAAAATATGGAAGATCCAGTTTTAGTTTCTGGTACTGATGGTGTTGGTACAAAACTTAAATTAGCCTTTACTTTAAATAAACATAATACTATTGGTATCGACTGTGTAGCTATGTGTGTTAATGACATAATCTGCTGTGGCGCTACTCCTCTATTCTTTCTGGACTATATTGCAGTTGGCAAGAATATTCCAACTAGAATAGAACAAATCGTCTCTGGTATTGCTGAAGGTTGTCAACAAGCCGGTTGTGCACTAATCGGTGGTGAAACTGCAGAAATGCCAGGTTTCTATTCTGAAGATGAATATGACTTAGCTGGATTTTCTGTTGGAATGGTAGATAAGAAAAAAATACTTGACCCTTCTAATGTTAAAGCTGGAGATATTCTTATCGGACTTCCTTCAAGTGGACTTCATTCCAATGGATTCTCTCTTGTAAGAAAGATATTCGAAAATGATGATTTACTTGAATATAGAGAAGATTTAGATGGATCACTTGGAGAATTATTAATTACACCAACTAAAATTTATGTTAAAGAAATACTTGAGCTTCAAAAAGAAGTTTCCATAAAATCCTTATGTCATATTACTGGTGGTGGTCTTTATGAAAATATACCTCGTGCCCTTCCTGAAGGTTTTGGAGCAAGAATTAATAAAAATTCAATACCAAGTCAACCAATTTTCAAATTGTTACAAAAACAGGGTAATATACCAAAAAGAGATATGTATAATACCTTCAATATGGGGTTAGGTATGTGCGCTATCGTTGCTCCCCAACAAAAAGACCAAGCCTTAAAAGTTTTACATGAAGCCGGTTTAGATGGATTTGAAGTTGGCATAGTCGAAGCAGGACTAAGTGGTGTCGAAATATGTTGAATATTGCAGTATTTGTTTCTGGTGGAGGTACTAATCTACAAAACCTCATAGATGCAGATTTACCTAATGGTCATATTTCATTAGTAGTATCATCAAGTGAGAAAACCTATGCACTGCAAAGAGCTAAAAAACATAAAATCGAAACTATAATTTTTAATAACAAAGATGATGAAAATAAAATACTAGGTGTTTTAAAAGAAAAGAATATTGGCCTTATCGTTTTAGCTGGCTATCTTAATATTTTAAGTCCCTATTTTATCAAAAAATTTGTAGGAACTATTATAAATATTCACCCTTCCCTTCTTCCTGAATATGGTGGCTTTGGCATGTATGGTTTAAAAGTACACAAAGCTGTTATAGCTGATGGAAAAAAAATTAGTGGTGCAACAGTTCATCTAGTTTCAGAAGAACCTGATGCTGGTAAAATACTTGATCAGATTAAAGTTCCTGTTTTTATTGATGATACGCCTATATCCTTACAGTTAAGAATAATGGAACTAGGAGAAAAAATACTACTTCCTAGAGTAGTAAAAGATTTAACAGAAAGGAGCAATTAAGATGAAAATTTTAGTAATCGGTAGTGGTGGCAGAGAACATGCCATAATCAAAAAATTGAAAGAAAGTAAACAAGAAACTGAAATTTTTGCCGCTCCAGGTAATGGAGGTATTGGGGAAATAGCCCAATGTATTAATATTTCAGCCACAGATATTGATAAAATGGTTACCTTTGCCACAGACAATCACATTGATTTAGTCATAGTTACTCCTGATGATCCCCTTGTTCAGGGTATGGTGGATGCTTTAGAATCTAAAGGGATTAAATCCTTTGGTCCAAGAAGTATAGCTGCTGTACTTGAAGGGAGTAAATCATTTGCTAAGTCATTTATGAAAAGACACTTTATTCCCACTGCTGACTATGAAGATTTTACAAGTTATGCTGATGCAAAAGAATATATTGAGCAACAAACTAAATACCCTATAGTTATTAAAGCTGATGGCCTAGCTCTAGGTAAAGGAGTCATAATTGCTCAAAATAAAGATGAAGCATTATCTTGTATCAAGAGCATAATGCTCAATCATTGTTTTGGTAAGAGTGGCAATCAGATTATAATAGAAGAATTTTTAGAGGGGACTGAAATATCGGTGATGGCAATAACTGATGGTAAAATTATTCGAACTTTAACTTCTGCTATGGATCACAAAAGAATTTCTGATAATGACTTAGGATTAAATACAGGAGGAATGGGTGCAATAGCACCACATCCACTTTATACAAAAGCACTTGCAAAAGAATGTAATGAAAAAATATTTAAACCAACTATTAAAGGTATGCTTGAAGAAGACCGACTATTTAAAGGAATCCTATATTTTGGTTTAATGATAACAAAAAGTGGTCCATATGTAATAGAATACAACTGTAGATTTGGGGATCCTGAAACACAAGTTGTTCTTCCATTACTAGATGGTGATTTATTAGGCCTTATAATGGCCGTCTGCGATGGTAACCTTGATAAGGTAGAGGTTAAACAAAAACCCGGTTCTACTGCTTGTGTCATTATGGCCTCAGGTGGTTATCCAGTTAAATATCAAAAGAGTTATCCAATAGATGGTTTAGATCAGGCTAAATTAATTTCTGACCTAACTGTCTACCATGCAGGAACAACCTATGATAAAAATATTTCAAAATTTATAACTTCAGGGGGAAGAGTTCTTGGAGTTACTGCCTATGCTAATACTTTAGACGAAGCTATTAAAAAAGCCTATCAGGGAGTTCATTTGATTAGTTTTAAAGATGCTATATATCGTAACGATATAGGAAAAAAGGCAGGTGCCAAGTAGTGAGTATTTATAGAATTTATGTAGAAAAAAAACCAGAATTTGCAGTTAAAGCCGATCATCTTAAAACAGATATTTATCAGGTCCTAAATATTAATCTTGATGGTGTTAGAATTATAAATAGATATGATGTTGAAGGTACAACTGAAGATAAATCTCTATCAGCTATCCCTCACATTTTTTTTGAACCACAAGTTGATAATATCTACTACAAATTACCAACAAATAAGGATTTTCTTTTAGCAGTTGAATATTTGCCAGGACAATATGATCAAAGAGGTGATTCAGCTGCTCAATGTTTTCAACTATATCATCAAGGAGATAGACCTGTAGTTAAAACTGCAACTATTTTTCTTCTAAAAGGTAATTTAATTGATGAAGAAAAGGAAATTCTAACCAATTACCTTATAAATCCAATAGAAGCAAGAATTGCCTCCTTAAAATTACCAAGAACTTTAAATACAGAATTTGGGAATATTGAAAAACTCCCTTCCCTCTCTAAATTCCTTAAACTTGGCATTGACGAATTAGAAGAGTTCCTTCAAAAATATTCCTTGGCAATGGATTTAGAAGATATTAAAGTTTGCCAAACATATTTCAAGGAATTAGGTAGAGCCCCTAACCTTGCAGAAATAAGAATACTAGATACCTACTGGTCAGATCATTGTCGACATACCACCTTTTCAACTAATTTAGTTAAGGTAGAAATTGAAGATCCTATAATAGAAAATAGTTATAGAAAATATCTTAAACTTAGAGATAAACTTTATCAAGACAAAATAAAACCAAAAACTTTAATGGATCTTGGAACTATAGGTGCTAAATATCTAAAAAGTATAGGTAAATTAGACGATCTCGATATTTCTGAAGAAATTAATGCCTGTTCAGTCAATGTTAAAGTTGATATTGATGGTGTACAAGAAGACTATTTATTTATGTTTAAAAATGAAACTCATAACCACCCAACTGAAGTTGAGCCCTTTGGTGGTGCAGCAACTTGTCTGGGAGGTGCTATTAGAGATCCTCTTTCTGGAAGAAGTTATGTTTACCAGGCTATGAGAATTACAGGCAGTGGGGATCCTTTCTCCTCTACCCTTCCTGGAAAATTACCTCAACGTAAAATCACAACTACTGCTGCTAATGGTTTTAGCTCCTATGGAAATCAAATAGGACTAGCTACAGGTTTGGTTGAAGAGATATACCATCCAGGTTATGTAGCTAAACGTATGGAGGTTGGAGCTGTTCTTGGTGCCACTCCAAAATGTAATGTAAATCGTCTTAAACCTATAGATGGAGATATTGTTGTATTAATCGGTGGAAAAACTGGCAGAGATGGTTGTGGAGGTGCAACAGGCTCCTCTAAATCACATAGTATAGATTCACTTTCTTCTTGTAGTGCTGAAGTACAAAAAGGTAATCCTCTTGAAGAAAGAAAACTACAAAGACTATTTAGAAATCCTGAATTTTCTAAACTCATTAAATGTTGTAATGACTTTGGTGCTGGTGGTGTTTCTGTGGCTGTCGGCGAATTAGCCCCATCACTAATAATAAATTTAGATGTTATTCCAAAAAAATATTTCGGTCTTAATGGCATTGAATTAGCAATAAGTGAATCACAAGAACGTATGGCTATTGTAATTTCACCTGAATCATTACCCTCAATTCTTAAATTAGCTGATGAGGAAAATGTAGAAGCAACTGAAATTGCTAAAGTAACAGATGATGGCTATTTAAGAATGATCTGGCAGAATAAGGAAATAGTAACATTAAAAAGAGACTTTCTTGATTCTAACGGAGCAAGTAGATATATGGAAGTTACAATCCCTAGCTATAAAGATAATATAAAAACTAATTTAAAGACCCATGATAATTGGATTTCTCAAATGAGTGATTTAAATATATGTTCAAAAAAAGGAATCAGTGATCAATTTGATAGTACTATTGGCGCAGGAACAGTTCTAATGCCTTATGGAGGTAAAAGACAATTAAGTCCTATACAAGCAATGTCAGCTAGATTCCCTGTATTAAAAGGTAAGACTGATACTTGTTCTATTTTCGCACATTCCTTTGATCCTTTTTTAAGCTCTGCCAATCCCTATATTGGTGCGTATACAAGTGTTATACACTCAATCGCTAAAATTGTAGCCGGTGGTGGAACAATTGATAAATGTTGGCTTTCCTTCCAGGAATATTTCCCTAAATTAGGAACTGACCCTGGGCGTTGGGGCTTACCAATGGCTTCTCTTTTAGGCGCTTTTGAAGCTCAACTAGCCTTAGGTATTGGTGCAATTGGTGGTAAAGATTCTATGTCAGGTAGTTATGAGGAGCTTGATGTCCCTCCAACTTTAATATCCTTTGCTGCCTCAATTGGTTCCTATAATAATATTAACTCTCCAGAGTTTAAAGAAGTTGGTAACAAAGTTATCTACATTACGCCTGAAAAAACTGATGATGGGCTTTTTGATGTAGAAAGTCTAAAAACTACCTTTAAGTATATTGAAGATATTAGAAATCGTGGAGTTACTAAATCTATTTATGCTATTGGTAAAGGTGGTTTATCAGAAGCTATTGCTAAAATGGCTTTTGGTAATGGTATAGGTTTTAATTTCTTACAAAAATTAAGTCACAAACAGCTTTTTAATTTTGATTATGGAAGTTTTCTAATAGAAGTTGGTCAGGATTATCATGGAATCGCTGAAACTATAGGTGAAATCATTGGTGAAACCATTAAAGAATATGTAATCAAAGATGATGAGGATATTATATCTCTTACTGAAATTGAAGCAGCTTGGACTGGCACTTTAGCTTCTATTTTCCCAACTAAGCATAAATCTGCAGAAAGAATGTTACCTATTGATAAATACAATAATAGGGTTATCTTGAAAAGTCCTACTAATATAGTAAGACCAAAGGCCTTAATACCAGTTTTTCCTGGTACAAATTGCGAATATGATACTGAGAGAGCTTTAACTAATGCAGGTGCTGATGCTGAGATTTTTGTAGTAAAAAATCTTTCACCAAGTTCTCTCGAAGAATCAATTTCAATTTTAGAAAAGAAAATTTTAGAATCTCAGATGATAATTCTTCCAGGAGGTTTTAGTGGTGGCGATGAACCTGATGGATCAGCAAAACTTATAGCAGCATTCTTCAGGAATCCAAGACTAGAATCTGCTGTTATGAATCTTCTATATAAAAATGATGGATTAATGTGTGGAATTTGCAATGGATTCCAAGCTTTATTAAAACTAGGTCTTGTTCCTTATGGAGAGATTAGAGAACAAAATGACTTATCTCCAACCTTGGCTATTAATTTATCCGGTAAACATCAATCTCACCTAGTTAAAACAATTATCACTTCAAATAAATCACCTTGGTTAACAAACTTTCAGCCAGGTGAAATATATACAGTTGCAATTTCACATGGTGAAGGTCGTTTTATAGCAACTGATGATTTAATTAAAGATTTAAACCGAAATGGTCAAATTGCTACTCAATATGTTGATGATAATAACCTCCCAACTGATGAATTTCCCTTTAACCCAAATGGTTCCATTTCCGGTATTGAAGGACTACTTTCACCTGATGGAAGAATATTTGGCAGAATGGCTCATAGTGAAAGATTTTTATCTGATGTATATAAGAATGTACCGGGTGATAAGAAGATGGATATCTTCACTAATGGTGTTAATTATTTTCTATAAAATTAAACCCTTGTTCATTTATTTGTACAAGGGTTTTTTATTGACTAGCTTTGAAAATCTATGGTATGATACACTAAGTAAATATATGTACGGAGGTTATTATGAAAAAGAAAATTACTTTATTAATTATGTTACTACTAGGTACTGTTCTACTTTTCGCATGTAGCGGAAATGCAAAAGATGACAATAAATTTGTGGTAGGTTTTGATGCTGAATTTCCACCTTATGGTTTTATAGATGACAAAGGTGAATATGTTGGTTTTGACTTGGATCTAGCTCAAGAAGTTTGTGATCGTAATGGTTGGGAACTTGTTAAACAACCAATTGACTGGGATGCTAAAGACATGGAGCTAACTTCAGGTAATATTGATTGTATTTGGAATGGTTTTACAATTAATGGTCGTGAAGATAAATACACTTGGAGCTCTGCTTATATTAATAACAGTCAGGTCTTTGTAGTTAGAACAGATTCTAAAATTGATAATCAATCTGGTCTTTCTGGTAAAGTTATTGCTGTTCAAAAAGATTCTTCAGCTTTATCTGCACTTAATGCAGATGAAAATAAAGATCTTAAAGCTTCTTTTAAAAATGTTATTGAGTTTGGTGACTATAATACTGCATTTTTAGAATTAGAGATGGGAACAGTTGATGCTATAGCTATGGATATTGGTGTTGCAAAAGTACAAATGGAATCAAGAGCCAATGATGATTTTGCAATTTTATCCGATTATCTATCCAGTGAAAAATATGGTGTAGGCTTCCTACTTGGAAATGAAGAATTAAGAGATAAAGTTGAGGCTTCTTTAATGGCAATGCTTGATGATGGAACATTTATGCAAATTGCTCAAAAATGGGATCTACAAGACAGCGTTTCTTTAGGTGAAAAATAAAAAGAGAGCAGATTTATCTGCTCTTTTTCTTAAAACAGGAGGATAAAGATGAGTATTTATTTTATTTTAACTCAACTTGGACAAGGTTTTCTTACTACTATTCTAATATTTATTTTAACTTTGTTATTTTCCTTACCTTTAGGTCTAGTAGTATCTTTTGGTAGAATGTCTAAAATATTTCTTATACGAACTATTAGCAAGTTTTATATATCCATTATGAGGGGTACTCCTTTGATGTTACAACTTATAGTGGTGTTTTTCGCTCCCTATTACGTTTTTGGTCTCCAAATGGGTAGTTCTTTTCGTTTTACAGCTGTTATTGTTGCTTTTGTTTTAAATTATGCAGCATATTTTGCAGAAATATACAGAGGTGGAATTGAATCTATGCCTGTTGGCCAATATGAAGCTTGTAAAGTTCTTGGGTTTTCTAAAGCTCAGACTTTTATTAGAATAATCTTGCCACAAGTATTTAAAAGAATACTACCACCTCTTACTAATGAAACAATTACTTTAGTAAAAGATACCTCACTGGCTTTTGTACTTTCAGTAGTGGAGATGTTTACAACTGCAAAGCAAATTGCTGCATCAGAAACCACCATGTTGCCTTTAATGATTGCCGGTGTTTTCTATTATGTTTTCAATTTAATTGTAGCTTTAGGCTTAGAACGTATTGAAAATAGTTTGAATTACTATAGATAGGAAATATTATTATGAAAATATTAGAAATCAAAAATATGAAAAAATCTTTTGGTAATTTAGAAGTTCTTAAGGGTATTTCTTTATCTGTAAATGAAGGTGAAGTACTATCTATTATAGGTCCTTCTGGATCAGGAAAGTCTACTATACTTAGATGTGCTACTATGTTGGATCATATGGATGAAGGAGATCTTCTTTATCTTGATGAGTATGCTGCAAAAAGCACTCAAGGAGGAAAAAGTATCTATTCTTCCAAGCAAGATTTAAAAAGAATTCGTAAAAATTTTGGCTTAGTTTTTCAAAACTTTAACTTATTCCCTCATTATAGTGTTTTAAAAAATATTACTGAGGCTCCTATTTTAGTTGATGGTATTAGTAAAAAAGAAGCTGAATTACGAGCTCAGTCTTTATTAGATAAGTTAGGCTTAGCTGATAAAAGTGATGCCTTTCCTTATCAATTATCAGGTGGTCAACAACAACGTGTCTCTATTGCTAGAGCACTTGCTTTACAACCAAAGTTGTTATTTTTTGATGAACCAACTTCAGCTTTAGATCCCGAGTTAACAAGTGAAGTATTAAAAGTTATTAAAGAGTTAGCTGAGGAAAAGATGACAATGGTTATTGTTACTCATGAAATGCAATTTGCTAAGGAATTATCTGATAGAATAATTTTTATAGAAGATGGTATTATTCAAGTAGAAGGTAGCTCTAAAGAAATATTTAATACAGATAATGCAAGGCTAAAAGAATTTATAGGTAAATTCGGACATAAATAATTATTAGACTATTATACAAAAATATTAAATTACATAAATAAATGACGGTTGTAAATACAACCGTCATTTATTTTATAATATTCTATTAACTATTTTAATAATAAATCTTGAAATCCACTTTGAGATAATTCAGTAAACTTGAAATTGTATTCAACAAAATTATCATACATGTTAAAACCTATAATATTTCCAGTGTATGTACCATTGGCATTTTTTGTTGCTTCAACCTTATAAGTAAGGCTATCCTTACCTCTCCATTCTTTTATTACTAAATTTGGATTTTTTGGATCTGATATAATAGTAGCATCCTTATTTTCTATTTTACTAGCAGTTTGTTCTTCTCTAGCTAAGAATGCTTCTTTTTCAAGTTGTGCTTGTTTTTCAGCCTCAATTTTTTGTTGAGCATTATATTTATCTACAGCAAACACAGTGCCACTCGATAAAATGGCTAAAATAACAACTATAAATACAATTTTTTTAAACATATTCCTGCCTCCAGAACTTAAATAAGGGTTTTATTCCCCCTATCCCTGATTTTCAATATAGGTTAACATCGATTTTAAATTGTATTTATAATTATACTAATAATTTTTTATTTTGCAAGTTTTTTCACATTATTATTCTATTACTTCCGGCAAACGCTCAATACTCACAACAACTAAACTATTAGGATCTGGACAACAACTAGTTGACTTACCCTCAATTTCCCAGGACATTTTACCATCTAGCGCCATAACTAAACAATGAGGTAATACTGTATTTAATAATTCTGGGCAACAACCATTAAAATTATCCATAACCAAGCTGCCATTCTTAGCATTAATTGACCATGTATCTCCAACCTTCAATCCTGATCCACATGGAACTGGTCCTACAGACTCTACAGTTATTTTAACTCCATACATTAAAGCACCTCTTTCTATTTTTTTGTTTTCTTATGTACTATCCAAACAATTACTGAAACAACCCCAATAATTACTAAAAATGGTAATAATCTGAAAAATAAGACTATTAATCCTGCTAACATATACATTAAGAAATTAATAGATGAAGCAAAACCACTACTTATCTTCAAACCAAAATCTGAAAATGGAGACTCAATATTTCCAGTAGCAGATTTACTCTCTGTTAAATTAATATTTATTGTAGAATAACCAACTTGTTTATCATAATTATTTAAGATGGATGTTTTAGCATTTATCTCGGTTCTAACTCTAGTAAGCTCACTTTCAATGGTTAACATATCAGCAATCTTATCTGCTTTAGTTAAATAATTTAAAAGTCTGCTTTCTTCAACCTTCAAGCTATTTAACTCGCTACTAATATCTTGATAATTTTCAGTTATGTTTTCACTATTGGTACTAGAACTGACAACTCGACCATATGATTTAATCTCATCCATAGAGGAACTAAATTTGGCTGAAGGCACACGTATTGTCATATAGCCACTACTACCAACACTTGTATTATTACTATCCCCAAAGATATCATTAGAAGATTGAACAAAACCACCTATACCATTTACATATGAATTAATTTTATCTACTGTTTTTAAATAATCTTCTGTATAAAGTTCAACTCGTCCTGTACGAATAATCTTATCTAAAGAAAAACTAGCATCTACCTTAGGAACTATACTACTATCAGCTGATTTATTACTTACCTCATCAGACACTTCAAGTCCACCACTATCTATAGCAGACTGAGTATCACTACTTCCACTTGAACAACCAACAAATAAAAATAATACTAAAACTGTTAATAAAACTGTTAAACTTCTTTTCATAATAACTTACCTCCTTTTATATAGAAGTAGTTCTTATCATCAGATATTTCTTCATTAAAAATATAGCCATCAATGATAAACTTCTTCATTTCTCCAATTTTCTTTACCTTATTACATATAATAGCATCAGCCATTATCCCCCTAGCTTTCTTCGCTCTAAAACTTAATATACGTCCATCTGTTTCAATAAAATTAATATTCACCAATTTATTTTCGATAGGTTTTAACAAAGAACTAAACTCACCTGAAGCCAGGTTAATAATAATAGACTCATCTTTAAAATACTCTAAAACATCGTCTCGCCAGTATTCATATAGATTCAATCCTTTTGGTTTTGTCTTAAAATCAAGTCGATAAGGCCATATTCCCTGACCTGGTTCTATTAAGCCAAACATAGCAGATAGAATTACTATGTTATTTTCAAGATAATTTCTTTCATCATGACTATATTGTTTATTTCCTAACAATTTATAGACGACACCATTATAACAGCCAATTGGATCATATCGCAAGTCTTTATACTTTGAATTTTGATATAAATTATATGTCTCATCTAACAACTTATCCTTAATTTTAAATACTTTTCCTAATTGTTCTTTATTTATATCCTTTATTGCTTTCATCAAATATATACTCTTTTTCTCATTAAGAAGTTCTTTACCTTTACCTGATAATGGACATACTAGACTAAGAGTTTTACTAGGTGACAAGATAATTTTCAAAATTTTAATACTCCTTTTAATTTAATACAAACTTATTAATATAATCAACTGTGATATCCTGTTGTTTTTCCCTACTTATTAAAGCTTTCCCATCACCTTTTTGAATACCATAATCACCAACATTCGCATGGTTTCCACCTTGAATTATTATAAGATTTTTTATAGCGTTTACTTCTTTTGAATTAGCTATTTGATCCTCACTACCAATTATGGCCAAAACAGGTATATCAAAATCATTTATTGGGTAAGCACCAAGTAATATAAGTCCATCATACTTATACTCTGTTCCTTCAATATAACTACTGGCCATAGCTCCACCCAAAGAGTGTCCCCCAATATACCATTTAGTAATATTACCTAGATTACTGGGATCGTGTCTTACTTCATCTGCCGCTTTAATCTTGAAAACTGCCAAATTAAAAGGCATCTCTACAATAATAGTTGTAATTCCATTATCCGCCAATTTTTTCATTAAGGGTGCATAAGCTATAGCTTCCACTTTACCCCCTGGATAAAAGATAAAACCTATATTTTTATCATTCTTGACATCTGGTTTAAAAATATAGTAATCATCCATATTTTTAGAAATATCCGTATTCCTAGCTATATTATCAGCTCTATAATAGTCTAAGGTATAAATATAAAATGATCCTATTGCTACAATTATAGCAATAAAAACTCCGATTAGTATTCTTTTAAGTATTTTCCAAAATCTGCTATTATTCTTCAATTTCACTCACAATTCTTTCTAATTCTAATAATTGTTTTTTTATATTTAATCCACCTTTATAACCTATTAAATTTCCTTTACTCCCTATTACTCTATGACAAGGTATGATTATAGGTAATGGATTATGATTATTAGCCATTCCTATGGCTCTTGCAGCCTTTGGACTACCTATGGCTATAGCTATCTCCTTATAACTTTTAGTAGTACCGTAAGGAATATCGCTTAATGCAGACCAAACACTTTTCATAAAGTCAGTTCCAGTATATGATATTGGAATATTAAATTCTTTAATATCTCCATCCAGATAATTATTAATTTGATTTTTAACATCAAGTAATAAATCAGTTTCTTTCAATACTATATTAGGAGGCATAGACTCTCCTGGAAGTATTACTCCTACTAACTTTCCATTTGATTCTAAAAGTCCAAATTCACCGATAATTGTTTTAAAATTATATCCATATACCATAATCCCTCGACTCCTTTATTCTTCAATTACCATTGTTTCAACGTTATTTAAATTAATACGTTTATTATTTCTTAACCATAAAATTGCATCAACACTAACCATTAGAAAATTCAAAGCATAAAGATAAATTACTAAATCATAGCTATAAAACATCTTATGTAATATACCTGATAAATACCCAATCATTACTACAAGAAGAAATATAAGACTTTTCCCATTATTGGATTTTGATTTTAGGGATTTATATATGGAAAATGGCCATGCAGCACCAAAACACAAAAGCATTATTATTTCAAATAAACTCATTTTCAACCTCCATTAAATATTAGATAGCTGTAAAACCACCGTCAATTACTAAATTTGCACCAGTCATAAAACTTGAATCTCCACTAGCTAAAAATACAGCACCTTTTGCTATTTCAATTGGGTTAGCCATTCTTTGCATAGGTATCATCTTGATGAATTCTTGGTCAATATTATCCAATAAAGGTGTTGCTGTAGCTCCAGGGCAAAGTGCATTAACTCTAATATTTTCTTTAGCATATTGTGCAGCCATACTTTTTGTTAGTTGAATAATTGCGCCTTTTGTTGCACTATATGCATGAAGACCCCATGCTCCAACTAGTCCAGCTGATGAACCAATATTAATAATACTACCACTACCATTATTTCTCATTACTGGAACAATATATTTACAAATCAAATACGGTGCTTTAACATTAACTCTAAATATTGCATCCCATTGTTCTTCATCCAGACTTTCTACAGTACCTTGAGTAGCTATACCAGCATTATTTACTAATATATCAATATTTGAATACTTTTTTATTATATCATCCATAGTTTTCTTAATAGCTGAAGAATCATTAAGATCAATTTGATAAAATTCAGTTTTTACACCAAATTCACTGCTTATATCTTTACAAACACTAGTCCCTCTATCAGTATTTCTTCCAAGAATAATTAATTGTGCTCCCTCTCTTGCAAACTCCCTGGCTATTGCCTCTCCAATACCTAAAGTGCCTCCTGTTACAATCGCAATTTTGTTTTTAAGCTTCATTATTATCATCTCCATTCTTAATTCATTTACTCTTCTATTTTACCATCAATTATTCTATATAGTCTATGGTATTTAATAATAAGGTTATAACAATATCCTCTAGACATTGGATGACTCAAGGAGTATAATTTAGTAACTGTTAAAAGTATTTATTAACAGCGAATTTTTATTAGGAGGTTCTTAAATGAACAATTTTACTTTACTAGACTTTCCAGTGGAGAAGGTCAAATTTCAAACATTAATGAGAAATGAAGAATACTTTAATGAAGTAAGAGCCATTTCTCCAGAACCAGCTACTCCAGCTAAAATTCTTGCAGGTTATGGTGAAATTCAATTTCCACCAGCACCATCTGACAGACCATATACTTTTGCTTCAATAGTGGTCTCTGTAGACGGGAAAATTTCATTTCCTGACGATAGTCACGGTGATTTAATCGCAGGTAATAATTTTAGAGATCCAGATGGTGGTTTAGGAGATTACTGGGTATTAAACATTTTGCGTTTTTATTCTGACGGTATCATTATAGGAGCAAGAACTCTAATTGATAACGAAGTAATGAATGCCAATTGTTTTGACAAAGATTTAGCTGATTTAAGATTAGATTATTTGAAGAAAAAACATTATTGTCCAGCTCATATTCTTGTCTCTTTCGATGGAACAGATATACCTTTAAAACATTCTGTCTTCGATATAGATGCACCACTGGCTATTGCAACCTCACCAGATGGAGTTGATTATGTAAGAAAAAATAGCGATATAGATTTTATTGTTATTGGACCTTATAAGAATAAAGAAGATGTTAATATAGATGAATTAAAAGGTTTATTTGAAGCAAAACCACAACAACGTCTATTAATAGGAACTGGTGAAGGTTCTAAAACCGATGGTCCTTTATTAATGTATATTCTTAAGCACCTAGGTATGGAAAGACTTCTAATTGAGTCACCTTCATATATGACTTATCTTATGAGCATAAACTCCATGGATGAGATGTTCATGAATTACTCCTCAGTTTTTGCAGCTGGGAAAATAGGTTTTGGAGCATTCTTGGACTTTGGGGTTAACGATCATCCTCACTCAGATTTTGTCCAAATAGCCTTGCATAATGTTAACTTTATCGCTACAAGACAAAAGATGATTTATGGGTTGAAAAATGATAATGCTGTTCATATGATAACTGGAAAACCAGTTAAATAAATTTTTATAAACCATAAATATTTATAGTTATAATCGTAGTTATGTAATTAGATTTTTTTAGATATTGTTATTGATAAGTATATAGTAAAGTAATTAGATAAAAAACAACTCAACAATTATGTTGAGTTGTTTTAATTTAATATATTCTACCATTCGTTTGATAAACAATAATTCCTGAAAGTAGCAACAATATATGGATCAAATTGTGTTCCAGAACATTTTTTTAATTCAGCTAAGGCCTCCTCATGAGTCATACCTTTTCTATATGACCTGTTAGCTGTCATGGCTTCATAAGAATCAGCTACATTAATTATTCTGGCAATTAATGGGATATTATCTCCAGCTAATCCTCTTGGATAACCTTTACCATCCCATCTCTCATGATGGTAAAGTATATAATCTGCAAGCTTGGTATAAGCATCAACTGACTTCATAATTTGATACCCACTCTCAGGATGTCTTTTTATTTGTTCGAATTCTATTGCAGTCAACGCACCTTTTTTATTTAAAATATTCTCATCTATGGCAATCTTTCCTATATCATGTAATAGTCCTGCTAATTCTATTTCTTTTACCACTTCTGGTTCAAACTTCATAATCTCAGCAATTTTTTTACAAATCTTACTAACATTTTGAGAATGTATTCTTTCTCTTTTGTTTTTTTCATTAAGGGTATTTAAGATAACTTGGACAGTTCTACTTCGCATACTCTGTCCTTCAGTTATTTTTTTACGATACATATGTTCTTCTGCACGTGTATAAATATCATCAATATTTTCTATTATAAACCTTCTTGTAGCCCAACCTATTGATACAGATATTATAATATTTTCAAATTCGACTTTTTCAAGATATCTATATATACTTTTAATAATTTCTTCAGCCGCTTGATTTTCAGTATAAGGCATAAGTATTACAAATTCATCTCCACCTACTCTAAAAACAACATCGTTAGTTCTACTTAATTTTTTAAAAGCATCTCCAACAACTCTTAACATACGATCACCAACAACATGTCCAAAAGCATCATTAGTTAGCTTTAATCCGTTCACATCAATAATTGCTAGAGTTAAAGGTAAAAATTCCTCTGAATTAAACATTACTAATTGTTCTTCAAAAAAATATCGATTATATAAACCAGTTAACTGATCATGATAGCTTAAATACTTGATTCTTTCTAATCTTTCTTTTTTTTCTCTAATATCACGAAAAACCATAACAGCGCCTTCACTGGCTCCATTATTATCCAATATTGGTGCAATGCTATACTCTATAGGCACTATTTCACCAGACTTAATAATTACTGATAAATCATCCCTTATTAATTTATCAGGTTCTAAGAAATCTTCTAGGAAACAAATAATTCTTTCACCACTTTTTTCATCTACAAGATTAATCAAATCAATTATATTTTTTCCAATCACTTCTTCCGTTTTGTAGCCGGACATTATTTCAGTCGCATTATTGATAAATTGAACCTTACCTTCAAGATCAATAGAAATAACCCCATCAATAATTGATTGTAATATGGTTTGGAAAAGATTTCTTTCATTTCTAATCGTACTTTCCAAACTTTTCATTTTCGTTATGTTAACATTACAACCAACTACCCTTACAGGTTGATTATTCTCATCCCACTCCACTATTCGACCAGACTTTATAACCCAAACAATTGAACCATTTTTATGTTTATATCTAGCCTCATGATAAAAAGGGATTTCGCCCAAACTCTCTACATGGTTTTCAAACATAACCACTGACTTTTTTAAATCATCTTCATGAATAAGTTCTTTCCATAAATCAGGATTATTTTCAAGTTCATTATCATCATAACCAAACATATTTTTATAGGATGCACTATAATAAGCTGTATTTTCTTTAAAGTTTTTATCCCAGTAACCAGACATCACTCCATCAAGAATTGTTATTAATAAGTTTTTCTCTAAATTAATTTTTTCTGCAACTCTAATCTCATTACTTATATCTGTAAATAAGGTTGCAAACTCATATTTTTTAGGACTATATACACTTACATGAAAGTGTTTCCCTAATGCTTTAGAATAATTTGAATAATGTGTAGGAATTGATTCTATTGCAACTTCACCATATGTTTGTATCCATGAGTCTTCTGTTTCAGGTAATATTTCAGTAACGCATTTACCTAAAATATCTTCAGCTTTCAAACCTGTTATTTCCTCAAAGGCATTATTAACTTCTAAAAACATATAATCTATAGGCTGACCTGCCTCGTTACAAATTATTTTATGTAAAGCAAAACCCTCATTCATATGATCAAAGAGTTTCTTATAATTTAACTTGATTTCGTTCTCTTTTTTACTAGTAATATTAGTATGAAGCATAATAATGAACAACATAATTAACAAGGCACTTAAAAGGCCAATAATTGTCCACTCTTCAATAAAAAAAGTGTAATTCATTTTATTTAATTCCCCCCATAATAAATACAAAAAATCAAAAGTAAATTATTTATATTTATTACATTTATTATACAAGTAAATTATAAAAATACCAATCAATTTAGTAAAATTAAAGAAAAGAGTTAAGTCTATTACTTAACTCTTTTCCTGACTTAATTCTTTAATGCTTATTACCCCTACCGGAGGTCTTTTACTTGAAGGAAGTTGTTCTGATAAACTTATACCTAATTCTCTAACAATAATATTAGCTATTAATCTATTACAAGTTTTACCTTGACACATACCCATACCACTTCTTGTTCTTCTTTTGATAGCATCTACTGTCCTATCACCTTTTTTTATAGCATTAATAATTTCACTCTCAAATATTTCTTCACAACGACAAATTATAGGATCATCTTTTACAATATATTTTTTTATTCCTACTACACTTTTTGTAATTGAACTATCAACAATTACAAATACTAAAGTAGTTGGATCATTCTTATTTGGCTTTTTGAGTTTTTCAACTATACCATGTCCTAATTCATTACCATTTGCATCAACCACAGTTACCTCATCACCAATCTCTGGCAATGGATAATATTCATAAGGTATAGCTACATAATCCTTATCTCCACCTGTAACCATAGCCATAGTAATAGCTATTCCAGGACAGGCAGCTACACATATACCACAGCCTCTACATTTAGTAATGTCTAGTACTGGAATATTTGTTATATCTTCACCAATTAATATTGCACCAAAAGGACATGATGTTTCACAAGGATTACAAGGAATTGGTTGAAAACAATTTATTCTAGCTAGATAATTACTTCTTATCATTTTATTTAAAACCACCTTTCATCTCCATTTGCTTTTTGATTATCTCTTCTTTGGCACTAGCTCTTTTTGAGCCAAATTGTCCACTTCTCAACTTAGCTAATCTTTTATATATTTCTTCGATTTCTTTAACACCTTTATTTTTATCCAATTTCCCTAGTTCCATAGCAACTGCCACTCCAGCTAATGATCCTTCTTCCATTGCAGTACTAGCTTCTTCAACCCCTGATATATCACCAGCAATAAAAATATCCTCGGTTATTTTTAATCTGTTGTCATGTATTGGCAGATATCCACCTAGGGTACTCATGTAGATTATTGGAGCATTAACCATTTGTGCAAGCTCAATTCTTGGAGTTAAGCCTACAGCAAAGCAAATTGTATCACAGTCTATCAAAAAGCTTTTAGACTTATCAACTTTAAATTTTTCATCTACAGGAGCAATTATTGCCCCATCAACTTCTATATCACCTTTAGCTTCAATTACTGTATGTCCCAAATATATTGGTATACCGGCTCTTCTTAACTTATTAGCATGAACATCATAGCCACCTACATTTTGTGATGCTTCGACTACTCCAACGACCTCGGCTCCAGCTTGCATTAACTGATATGAGGTTATTAACCCCACATTGCCAGTTCCTATCATTAATATTTTTTTCCCGGGTAATACTCTATGAACATTTATAAAAGTTTGAGCCGCTCCTGCGGTCATAATACCAGGTAGAGTTGACCCTTTAAAAGCTATAGCATTTTCGCTGGCACCCGTTGCTAATATTATCTTTTGGGCTTTCACCTTTTGGGTTTTACCATCTTTTAATATTCCAACAATATTATTATCAAATATACCCCATACTCTTGTATTTAAATATACTTCAACCCCATCTTGATCCACTTCATTTAATAGTTGTTCTCCAATTTTATAACCTCTTGTTCCTGCTTTGTGTTCCTTTGAACCAAAAAATTTATGTATTTGTTTAAACAGCTGTCCTCCTGGTAATGGATTTTCATCAACTACTATGGTTTTAACTCCACACTTTCCTGCTGCAATTCCTGCTGAAAGTCCAGCTGGACCCCCTCCAATAACTAATAGTTCAATATTTATCATCAAGGTCACCACCCTTTCCTTTACCTACCTGAGTTTTAACTACCATTCCATCTTCAACGAGAGTAACACAAGTTCTGACATTAGAAACTCCATTAACTTCCATAATACAATCATTACATTGTCCAATACCACAGTAAAGACCTCTTGGTTCCGCTGTTTTTATAGTCTTTCTAAAAATTCTAATACCTGCAGCTAATAGTGCTGCTGCAATCGGCTCACCTTCTATTGCTTCAATTTTCTTTCCATCTACATATATAACAACTATCTTTTTTTCTGTAATTTCACCCAATATAGGATGATGCTTAATTCTCATACTTTTCTCCCTTTTCAAATCTGGCAGGAGAATATTCTTCAACCCTATGGTCATAAGTATCCTCTAATATCATATCTGCTGCCATCTTACCTGCTGCTGGAGCTATGGTAAAAGCTCCCTTTAAACCTGCGGCTACAAATAAGTTGTGATATTTTCCTGAAAATCCATAAATAGGTAATGAGTCAGCTACATGTGGTGTTATAGCTGACCAAACTCTAATAATATCCAAATTGATTAATTCTGGAAAATGTTCGGAAAATAATTTGGCTAGATGAACAGTGCCTTCATAAGAAATGCCTTTGTTGTAATCATTAAAACTTCTTGTATCTTGGCCTATAGTTATAGTTCCATTTTTATGTTGTGTCAAACCTAATAAATTCCAGTCACCCTCATAAAGAGTACCAATAGTAAAACATCCTGGTACAATAGGTCCTTTGATACATGCTTCTACTGGATTAGTAACCATTAAACTACCACGACCATAGAATATTTTATAGTCAAGATCTAATTTACTCATTAAATCTCTTGTCCATGCTCCTGTAGCAACAACAACTTTTTCCGCGTAAAAACTACCTTTATTTGTAATAACCTCTTGAATAAGATTATCTTTCACCTTAAAATCTAGAACCTTAGTTTTATTAAACAACTTTGATCCTTTTTCAACTGCATTATCTATAAAACCTAAAGTTATTGAAAATGGATTTAATTTGCCTTCTTCTTTACAATAAGCTGCACCTTTGACAATTTCTGTGTTAATATAAGGTTCTTGTTTCTTAATATCTTCTCCTATTAATATTTCACAATGATATCCAATTTCATTATATTTTTTTATAACTTCCCTGCCTATTCTTATTTCATCTTCATTATAGAATAGAGAAATACCTCCAGTCAGCTCCAAGTCAGTTTCAAATTCATCAATTTCTTCATATTCTTTATATAATTTCATTGATTCTTTTGCCCAATCCAATTCAATTCCTGGTTCTCTATCTATAATACTTATTTGTCCATTATTGCCACCACTTGCCCCACTTGCTGCTTCATCCTGGTCTAAAATGATAACAGATTTACCTTTTTTTGTAAGGTAATAGGCTATTGCTCCACCAACAACACCCGCACCAATTACAATAACATCCACTTTTTTATTCATAAGTAGTAAATTCTCCCTTATTTCTCTTTATACTTCCATAATTCCTACGTGAGAAGTTATTCCCCCATCAATATTAATTATTGAACCATTAATATATTGACCATGTTCTCCAGTTAGATAATATATTAAATTACCAATATCTTCAGGTTTAGCTAAAATTTTCACCGGGCTTTTGGCCATTACTTTCAAAGTGTAATCATCTAGTTCATCATCACGTGCTCCCATTGCTGTTAATACAAATCCTGGACAAACTGCATTACAAGTGATTCCATATCTACCCCATTCTGCCGCAATTGTTCTTGTATATCCTATTACAGCATGTTTTGTTGCAACATAAGTTGAAGAATATGGACTACCTAGCAAGCCTTGAATTGACGAAACATTTACAATTCTTCCAAATCCAGCTTCTTTCATTTTAGGTAAAAGTATTCTTGAAAACATAAAGACACTTTTTTGATTTGTACGAACTACCATGTCCCATTCATCATCTTCTACTTCATCCACTCTATGAAATGGACCACCTATTCCTGCATTATTTACAATTGTACCTATATCTCCAAACAAAGACTCTACTTTTTTTACAGCAGCTTCTACACTGTCTCTCAAACCAACATCACAAACAACAGATATTGCAGTACCACCATTTTCTTCAATTTCTTTAACAACTTTAGCAGCATCAGTTTCCTTTATATCCAAGACACCAACTTTATATCCATTTTGAGCATATATTTTAGCTGTAGCTGCTCCAATTCCATTTCCAGCACCTGTTACTATAACTACATTATTTTTCATCTCTGTTCCTCCGAGTCCATATTTTTTTTAGTTCTATTAAATCATCAACTATTAAATCTGGGTATATTCCTTTTTTCTTTACTTCCAGTTCATCATCAACACCAGTCATAACTAGTATTGTTTTTAGGCCATAATCGCTTGCTCCTAATATGTCTGTATCTAATCTATCTCCTAGCATAACTACATTTTCCCTATTTACCCCCAATATATCTATTGCAATATCAAAGAAGTATTTATAAGGTTTACCTAAAATTATTGGTTTAACACCAGAGCCTGCTGTAAGAGCAGCTAGAGTCATTCCTGCTTCTGGAACTAGTCCCTCTTCCGTAGGGATTAGCATGTCTCCATTACTTCCTATTAGAATAGAACCACCTTGAAGATGAAGAACAGCATTTTTTAATTTTTCATAGTTTAAGTTAAAATCTCCACCAACTATTACTGCATCAGCTACTTCATCTTGGAATGTATTAATTATCTTTACTCTAGTTTCACTAATAGCTTTTATTAAATCAGGTTTACCAATCACATAAGCACTTTTTATTTCAGGATGATTTTCTAAATATTTTTTAGTTGTTATTGTAGTTGTAAGAATTTGAGACTCTTTTAATTTAATATTATTTTTATTAAAAATATCAATATATCTTTTCGGAGATTTACTATTATTTGAGACTATTAAAATAGGTATATCAATAGTTTCAAGAAACTCTTTCACTCCAGGAAGTATTTTGTTACCTCGCATTAAAGTTCCATCAATATCTATCATTATTCCTTTAATATTAATTAGGGAAAGCATCTTATTTCACCAATTCTATAGCTTCTTCTAGGGTTAATCTGCCATGTATTAAATCATTAACTGCTTTAGCCATCAAATATGTGTCCTTAGCCTGCCAAATATTTCTCCCTATAGTTGCACCCTTACATCCTGCTTTCAAACCTTTATCCACCATTTTAAGAGTTACAGAAGGGTCTGAGTTTCCAGGTCCACCTAAGACCACAACTGGCACAGGACAGGTAGCAATTACTTCTTCATAACCTTCTACATATGGTATCTTTACCCAATCGGCTCCAAGTTCAGCTGCTATACGTGCTGCAATTTTGGTTACCCCGACATTTCTAAACTCTGTACCAGCATTAAACCCACCTGGCATAACTTCCGCCATCATAGGAATGCCCCATTTATGACCTTGATAAATTGCTTTTGCCATTACATCCCAACCATGTTCCTCATCTTTTGTTCCTGGAAAAGCAGTTACACATAGAGCTTCAGCACCAAGTATAAGAGCTTGTTCAATATTGAAGAATTGACTGCCAACAGCAGCTACAGGGGAAAGAAAACTTGCTGCACCATCGAGTCTACAAACCCAATTAGTTTTGGCAAATAGTTCTGGAAATTGACGTACAGTACCATAGGTTGCCATAATTCCATCAACATCTGCTTTAATAACTTCTGTTAATGTTTCTTCAAGATTTCCAATACCTTTCATTGGTCCATTGATCATTCCATGATCACAAGCTACAACAAAAGCCATTCCATCATCTTTAAATATTTTTCTTAATCTTCTAGTTACCATGCTAATTTTCCTCTCTTTCCTTGACCATAATACTCTTAAATACTTCTTCAAATTTAATATCATACATTTCTTTCATTTTCATGTTTGGTTCAACAACTGTAGCTTCTATTTTAAATACTTTTCTTGCTTCTTCATAATTTGGATAATCTCCTAAACTTACTCCACCAATAAGAGCAGCCCCTAGTGCTGGTCCATGAGTATAATTGGTTTTATAGACACTTACTCCTAACACATCAGCTATTATCTGAGTCCAGGCCTTACTTCTAGCTGTTCCACCAATCATCCAGAGTTCATCAATTCTAATTCCATACTGTTCTAAATTATCCAAGGCCCAACGCACTTCAAAGGCTGAGCCTTCCATCATGGCTCTAGTGAAATCAGCTCTGTTATGTCCTGTATCAGAATTTATAAAGTTGCCAAATTCTCTAACCCCGTCTAGTTGTCTACCTCCACTATATGGTAGATATATAAGTGATTTGTCAAATTTAGTATTTTCTATTGATTCGTTCATTACAGAAAACATTGTTTTTCTATCAGTTTTACCCTGACAATCTTGCCAGAAATTGTTCATCCACCATTCAAAATTACCTCCGAAGCTTCCTAGATATTGAGATATAACCCATTTATTCTTAAGAATGTGAAAGTTAAGATCCATATTATTAGGTATGTTTTTTAATTCTCCACTATCTGTAGCACAGTTTATAACCCAAGCAGTACCACAAGCAAGCATACTTTTACCAATCCCGTTTATACCAAAAGCTAAGGCTTCAAGCGTATGGTCTTGTCCTCCATTTATAACAGGTACATTTATACTGGCTCCAATTTTGTCTGCTATTTCTTTTGTTAAATGACCAACTATTGCTTCTGCTTCTTTTATTACTGATAATTGTTCCTTTTTAATACCTAGTATTCTACAAAGTTCAGGGTCCCAGTCTGCGTCAATACTATTAGCTAAAAGCACTTCACCGGCACAAGAAAGATTAGTTACACAGTTACCTGTAAGAACAAATCCTAAATAATCATTAAGTGATAGGAATTTATCTGTTCCCCCAAATATTTCTGGTTCATTATCTCTTAACCAAGATAGAGTAACAAAAGGTAATCCCACTTGTGGCCACCATCCACTTTTTTCTCTAACAATCTTTGCTGTACCGTCTTTTTTCATATCCTCCATTAATTTACCTGCTCTATTATCTAGCCAGGATATGAAGGGATATATTTCTTTACCCTCTTTATTAATTGGAATAATTGCTCCACCTTGTGTTGATAAAATAATTGCTTTTATCTCATCTTTCCATTGACTGGAAAAAAGTTCTTTCAACACTTGATATATTGTTTCTTTTATTTGTTCTGGGTCTTGTTCATAGAAGTCCTTTTGTCTTATTATAGTTTCTAATGGTTTTTCTACTACTAGTAGTTCTTTACCATTTTTATTGAATAATACACCTTTGGCAATTGTTGTGCCAACATCAAGGGCTAGATACATAATATCACCTCATAATTTATTAGTCATCCAATGACTTAATGACTTTGGTTAATTATAAGGTTTCGATCATGTTTAGTCAATGTAATTCATAGTTTTTTTCTCCAAGTTATGGTATATTATGTGATATTGAATGATTTAAATAAATAACAAAAACATAGGAGACTTCGATGAAAGTATTAAAAAATCCACCACTATATAAAAAAGTTGCAGGAGCTATTTTAGATAGAATTCAAAAAAGAGATTTTGACTCACCTACCCTTCCTTCCGAAGAGAGTTTATCTGATCTTTTAGGCACTAGTAAACATACTATCAGAGAAGCCTTGGCTGAATTGGCTTCACTTTCATATATTAGTAGACGTCATGGTCATGGTAATGTTATCTTAAATAGTGTTATAGATACTACTTTTAGAATTGATGCTAATATGAATTTCTTTAAAATACTAGAACAGGCAGGGCATGAAACAAGTATAGAATACACTAACTTGAGGATGGAAAACAGGCAATTCACTTCATGTTCAGAGGAAGATTATTATTTTTATAACGAAATAGTTAAGGGTGATGACAAGGTAGCTTCTTTTCATGATATCTATATACCCGTAAGATTATTGCCAAGTAATTTTAATCTTGATACCAAACTTGATAAAGGTTTATTTGATTTTCTTGCCACTTATGGGGTGTATAGTCTTCACTCAATTGTTGAATTTATTCCAGAAATAGTTGATGATACTACTGCCCAGTTATTTTCTATAGAGCCTAATACTCCTATTAACACATGGGAAGAATACATTTATGATCAAGAGGATAGACTTGTATGCATAACAAAAATTAGATTTAATCCTGAACTTTTTAAATTAAGAATGGTCCGTAAAGACTTTAAGACCATATAAATAATAAAAAACAAAATATAATTAATTAATAAAAACCTAAGCCATATTTCATAAATGAGATATGGCTTTTTTCTATATTATCAATAAATTAAAAAATATATCTTGATTTTAAAGTCATATAGTCATATAATGAGTTTAAGAGAGGGCGTGATTATATGGAACTAGTATCATTTGAAGTAAATGGTAAACCATTAGAAATAGCAGTTGAAAAAAATTGGACACTTTTAAAAGTATTAAGAGAGCAATTAGACTTAACAGGAGCCAAACCAGGATGTGAAACTGGAGATTGTGGAGCTTGTAAAGTTCTATTAGATGGGAAGGCTGTAAATTCTTGCACAACAAATATAATGAAAGTACAAGGACGATCAGTAATAACTATAGAAGGCCTTAGTAAAGGCACAGAACTTCATCCCATACAAAGTTCATTTATAGAAGCTGGTGCAGTACAATGTGGTTATTGCACTCCAGGAATGATAATAACAGCAAAATCACTGTTAGATGAAAATCCTCATCCAACAGAACAAGAAATTCGTGATAGTCTAGACAACAACTTATGTCGTTGTACAGGTTATGTGAAGATAGTTGATGCTATACAGCTAGCCGCTAAAAAAATGGAGGAATCCTAAAATGAAAGATAATTTAAATCAAATAGGAAAATCATTTCCGATACAAGATGCAGCTTTAAAAGTAACAGGTGCTTTAAGATATACGGCAGATCTAAAACATCCTAATGAATTGCAAGCTAAAATGTTACTTTCACCTCATGCTCATGCAAGAGTAATAAGTTTAGATACAACTGAAGCTGAAGCATTACCAGGTGTAGTATTTATTGCCCATACATTCAATGCTCCAGAAAGGGCCTTCAATGGCCAACATAAATATGTTGGTCATAAGATTATTGAAGATGAATACCTTTTCCCTAGAATTGTTAGATTTGTAGGAGATAGAGTTGCCTCCGTTGCTGCCGAAACAGCTGAAATAGCTGCAAAAGCAGTTAAACTTATAAAAGTTGAATATGAGGTGTTACCTGCAGTATTATCTATAGATGAAGCAATCAAACCAGATGCGCCTGATATCAACGGAAACCAGAACTTACAATTTGAAATGGAGTCCAATACAGGTGACTTTGACCAAGCCATAAATAAATGCCACAAGGTTTATGAAGCAACCTATACCTTTCCAGCTCTCCATCATGCAATGATGGAAAATCAAGCAGTTAGTGCTTCCATAGAACCTGATGGTCTATTGACAGTCTGGGCCCCTGATCAAAACAGTATTGCACATAAAGTTATAACTTCTGAGATTTTCAATATTCCAATGCACATGATTAAATGTATAACACCCGCACTTGGTGGTGGATTTGGTAATAGAACAGACTATAATAATATAGGTGTTCCAATTTTTCTAACTTTAATGACAGGCAGGCCTGTAAAATTAAGATACAACAGAAGAGAAAATATTATTGGCACTAATACTAGACAAGGTGCTAAAGCTACCATTAAAGTAGGGGTGGATAAAGATGGTCATATTGTTGGACAGGCACTAAACATGATAACCAATACTGGTGCTTATGCAACTTGTGGAGGCCCTATAATACTAGGAGCTATGTCTGCCAAGTACTATAAAATGATTAAATGCCCAAATATGAAATTCAAAGGATCTTCAATCTATACTAATAACCCTACTGGTGGAGCTATGAGAGGTTATGGTTCTCCTCAGGTATTTGGTACAGTATGTGGAATATATAATGAAATTGCTAAGGATTTAAATATGGATATTACAGATTTTTATGAAAAAAATCTTGTTGATCCTGATGGAATAGAACAAAGAAAAAAAACTTCCTTAGGAAATCCTAGACCTAAAGATGCAATGCACAAAGGTATGGAAATGTTCAACTGGGATAAAAAACCAATTAGAGAAGTTCGAGAAGATGGTCGTTATTTATATGGCAAAGGAATGAGTGTTGCTTGCCATGGTAATGGAATATTCGGTGTTGGACGTGATATGACAGCCTGTACACTAAGATTGAATGAAGATGGAACTGCTCTACTTAGTGTTTGCACCCATGAAATGGGTAGTGGTTGTGTAATTTCTCTTAAACAAATAGTAGCTGAAATATTAGGTCTTGAAGTTGATGAAGTTAGATCAATTCATGGAAATACTGATGTTGGTGGTTGGTCAAACGGAGAAAGTGCCAGCAGAGGCTTATTTGTTGAAGGTGGGGCAGCTTACAAAGTTGCCTTGCAAATGAAACAACGTATAGCAAAATATGCAGCAGATTATTTGAGAGTTAAAGAAGATACCTTAGTATTTGGAAATAAGGAAGTTTCTACAACTCAATTAAATTGTAAACCAATCAAATACATAGATTTAGTAAGTTATGTTCACGAAAAATATCAGGAAGACTTTATTGAAGCTTGTACTTATGCTTCAGTTGCTCTTCCAGGCTCATACGGAGCTCATTTTGCTGATGTATTAGTGGATACAGTTACAGGTAAAGTAAAGGTTTTAGATTATGTAGCTGTTCACGATGTTGGTAAAGTAATAAATCCTATGATTCTTGAAGGGCAACTAGAAGGTGGTATTCATATGGGACTAGGCTATGCCTTAAGTGAAGAGATAACTTTCGATGAAAAAGGTAAAGTAACCTCAGATAATTTTAAAAAATATCATATACTACATGCTAATGAAATGCCTAATATAAAAACTGCCTTTATTGAAGAAGGTGAGTATGGTGGGCCATATGGTGCTAAATCAATAGGTGAAGCAGCTACTGTACCAGTAGCTTCAGCTGTATTAAATGCTATTAGTAATGCTATTGGTAAGCAAATTCACCAATCACCTGCAAAACCAGAAAGAGTTTTAGCTTTATTAAAGGATTAATTAAAACCAAAGATCCTTCATTTATTATGGAGGATCTTTTGTTGTCTTGATTTATATTAAAATATTTGGTTTAATTAACATATCTGATTTAATGTAAAGGGGATTTAATGGGGAAAATAAATTATTCAACATATTCTGGAGTTAAAAAGAAATTACTGGAAATCTTCCGGAAAGAAAATTTCCCAAATAACAAGTTGCCTTCAGAGTCTGGACTATCTTTAAGGTTGGGTGTAAGTCTGGTAACCCTGCGTGAATCATTATTAATGCTTGCAATGGAAGGTTTTATTACAAAAAAACATGGTTCTGGAAATTATGTTCATCCTAGTGCTCTTGATCCAAATATGAGAATTGATTTAGTTAATTCATTTACTGAAATGTTGGAACAAAGCGGTTACCATGCAAAGTATATACCAATGGGGCATTTTATTGAAGAAGTAGATGAGCTAGTTGCTAATAAATTAGGTATACCAGTTGGAGAGAAAGTTTTTACAGCAATTTGGCACTATATGGCTGATGACAAACTAGCTATAGTAGCCTATAATCGTATTCCCTTAAATCTTTTTCAAAAAGATATACCTGTTGAAATGCCTTTATTGAATCTTGATGACTTCTTGTGGGAATATTGCCATCAAGAAACGTCACACTCTTTATCTAATTATGCTCCATATTTATGTGATAATAATTTGGCTGAATTATTCAATCTAAAATCACCTTCTGCCATACTAGTCTGGAAACAGATCTTTTATAGTGTAGCTGATGAAAAATTATCCTACAATGAAGTTTTTTTTAATCCTGAAATTGGTGAGCTAATAACTCTCAGAAATAGATATTTTAGAGAATAGGAGTAGATAACTATGTCAAAAGATTATGAAAAAAAAGCACTGGAATATTTTTCCAATGGCTATAACTGTTCCGAATCATCATTATTAATTGGATGTGATATTTTAGGTATTAAAGATCCAATAATTCCTAGAGTTGCAACTTGTTTTGGTGGAGGCATCAATGGTTGTGGCAATATATGTGGTTTATATACTGGTGCAATGATGAGTATAGGTATAAAATATGGCCGTGATACTCATATTGAAAGTAGAGAAACTGCTAATAAAATTGGCAGAGAGTTTCATGACTTCTGGATTAATAATATTGGTAAACTAAATTGTTGTGATCTGTTGGATATTGATTATCCAGAAGAACTTATTGAAATATCTGATAAAAAATCATATGGTACAGATAATTGTTGCAAGCCTATGTGTACTAAAATCACCAAATGGCTAGTAAATAAACTTTAATATTAAAGGGGTACATTAAAAAATGTACCCCTTTAAATTATTCTATAATCTACTCACTCTTTTATTAAGTTTAATCATTTGATTGTTTACATCATCAACTATCTTTTTAGGACTTAAATTGTTAAACTTGCCCTCATTTAATACTTCTTTACCGTTAATATAAACATTTAGCACATCACTTTGGTTTGCAGAATATACTAAATTAGCAATCATATCATTGCAAGGTGTATTGTGAAGGCTATGCATATTCACCAAGACTAAATCTGCCTTTTTACCTGCTTCTATAGAACCAATCTCTCCTTCAAGTCCTACAGCCTTTGCCCCTTCTATTGTAGCCATTCGCAAAGCTTGCTTTGCAGAAACTGCGAGAGGATTAAGGTTTTCCATTCTTGGTAAAATAGCTGCAAGTTTCATACTTTCTAACATATCCTGATTATTGTTTGGGGCATCAGTACCAAGTGAAACATTAACTCCTCTTTGTAACATACTCTCTACTGGTACAATCCCAGATGCTAAAAGAAGGTTACTGGCTGGATTAATAATGACCTTTCCTCCTCTATCAGAAAGTATGGACATTTCTTTCTTTGACAACCATACTGAATGCACTGAATGAAATCTTTCATTAACTCCCCCATATTCATCAATGACTTCAATAAATGTTTTACCAAAGCGAGCATTTATTTTATCTACTTCAAATTTTGCTTCAGCAACATGTGTATGAAAACAAGCTTTGTAATAATTAGCCAGGTCTATCGTTTTCTCAAGCGAATCTACTGTTGTATAAAGTAAATTAACAGGACTTACACAAGCACTTATCTTACCTCCATTAGCACCATGCCATTTTGAAAAAATACGTTTATATTCATTAATAATTTCTTCAGTTTCTTCCATAAATATTTCTGGAACATTAAAATTAAGATCATGAAAACCCCTGGCAACCATTCCTTTGATACCTGTATCATTCATTGCTTTAAATACTGAATCAACATTTTTTTTGGATTTTGCAGCCATATAATAATTATCTATAACATATGTAACTCCACTTCGCAGGTTTTCCATATATCCTAAGTAAGCCCCAAGATACGCTTCTTCTTCATTTATTTCCCCTAAGTAAGGCCAAATAGTATCAGATAACCAAGTTTTCAAAGGTTTATCCATTCCAAGCCCTCTCATCAAGTAATATACTGTATGCGTATGTGCATTTATCAGGCCAGGAATCATTAAATTACCTCCACCATCGATAACAGCATCCATGTCATGCTCATTGTATGGACAGATATATTTTTCTCCAACCCAGGCTATTTTTTCTTCTTCTACAACAATAACTCCATCGGTTATAAGATTGTCACTTATATCCACTGTTGCAATGGTAATATTTTTAATCATAAACATATTTATTTCCTCCAGGACATAAATTACTTATCTCTGAATTTACAAGTAACATGACTTGCATCACAAAAGGGCATCATTTTAGATTCTCCACATCTGCACAATACATATCTATTTCTTGTTTCATATGTAGATCCATCACTCGATTCTAAAGTAATACCACCCTTAACAAAAATCCCACAACTTACATGTATTTGTGGATCTTGCAATATTTCAATACTTTGAGGAAACTCTGGATCTATTTCAAAACCATCCTTTTCCCTTGCCACTAATCTACCAGTTGGACATTGGTAAGCAGCAATAATTGCCTCACTCTTCAAATCAGGATCGTCAGACATGAGTGTCAGCTCCCAAACATTCCCCTCTTCTCGATGACAAAATCTAGCATAAGCACATCTATCATCATCTAACAAATCAAGCTCTGGTCCCTCTAATACAGTAGCTCTATCATGATATGTATCTTTAGTAGCACTTTCATCACCAATAAAACCCTCACTTACATGAGAACCATCACAAAAGGGCGGAGTCTTAGTTTTACCACATCTGCATAAAGAATAAGTTTCCTGATCTTCATATTGTTTACCTTGAGTATAAACATACCCTTTTCCTTTAGGAGTAATTTTCTTTTCAGATAGTGGAATATTTCCGGTAACTATATAAGGTCCGTCTTTTACTATTTTAATTTTACCTTTCTTATCATAACTCATAGAAACACTCCTTTTCATAAGTTTTTCCCTATTCATTCTCACTAACCTTGGTCGGTTATATCTTTGAGTAAGAATACAAGGAAGATTTACAATTAAAGCATACCCCAACATAATCCAAATTACAAAAGTTGGACTCCAAAATCCAAAAATAAAAAATGGTAATATCTCTAGCCAATGCATTATTTCAGCTTTTCCAGTTTCAATAATGAAAGTATTAAGATAATCATTCTCCAAACTTTCCAGATTCTTTTTTCTAAAACCATTCTTATATGTACTAGCACCATCAGGGAGATGATGCTTCCATTTATGAATCCTTAATATTTTTTTATAAAATATATTTTCCCATTTTCTAGTTTTCAACCAAAAATTATTTGGTTGAAAGTATTTATCGTCCATTCTATTAATTATGAATGCAACTACCAATTGCATAATTGGCCAGCCAATGAAATAGGATATAATCATTAACCACTCAGGTATAAAAAATATTTGCATAAAGTCTACCTACAACTTTCTACCTTTCCAGGTTGTTGATTTTAAAAAATATGTTCCAATTACAGAATAAAGATAAGTAAAATGAAAAGCAAGTAAATAAATTGGATAAATTATACATGTATAAAAAGGATATGAACCTAAAGTCTTAACAACCCTATAAATCAATACTGTACTTATACCATAAATACCTAAAAGTAGCATAAGAATATTAGTTTCTGCATTTAATAATGAATTTATAATTTCAATAGGAATTAGAGTTAAAAAGGCAATCCAACTTATAATTGCAAGAAATAACCACCACTCCATGGAAAATGAAGCAATTGCAAAATTTTTAGACCAACCTTCAATCACTTGGTTTAAAGACTCTGAATACATCCTAAAACTTATATAATCTCCACCTAAATAAAGTTCTATTTCTACTCCTTGTGTTTTTAAATATTTACCTAAATCATAATCTTCCACTACATCATTTTTAACTTTTTCATAACCTCCATATTTATTAAATAAATCTCTTTTTATTAATAAAAGAGGTCCATAAAAACCTTGAGTTCGTCTTTTACCAATAACACTAAGGCCCGTAGAACAAATTTGTATCATATTAAAGAAAAGTGAAAAGAACTCATATTTCTTTTTCATAGTATGGAAAGGTTGTACAGATATAGGATTCCTACTTTTTAAGTAATGTTCTACCAAAACATCTATACTGTTTTCTGTTAACCTTACATCTGAATCTATAAAAAGAAGAAGATTACCTCTTGCCACACTTGCTCCATTTTGACAGGCCCAGGTTTTTCCCTTCCAGCCTTTTGGCAGTTTTTCAACACCAATTTTTTTCACTTCATATTTACCATTATTTGCAAAACTTTTAATAATATTTGGTGTTGCATCTGTTGAACCATCATCAACACAGATTATTTCTTTTATCGGATAGTTTTGATTTATTAAATCATTTAAGATATTCGGCAGATTATTTTCTTCATTTCTTGCTGGTATTATTATTGATACTGTTGGTTTTTCATTACTATTAGGCAAATTATTTATTTTTTTAATTCTAGGAAGTTTGAAAAAAAGGAAGATAGTAGCAAAAATACCTAATATTATTGTTATATAGCTTGTTAACGGCATCATACACCTCGTAAATTTTTATTATCAACTTATACTATACCATAAAATATAGACAAATGACCCCTTTAAAGGAGTCATTTTCTACTTATTTTTTTATTTCTTCTGCATTTTATTCCAATATGCTTCTGCTTCATCTTCCATTTTTTCTAAGCGTGTGTAGTAGTCTGGAAATTCATTTAAATGAGCCAAAGCTATCTTTGCAGTTAAAAGGGGGTCATTATCTGTTACATTTGTAGTAGGATCAACTTTTCCATGTTCTAATTCTACATCCATTCCCCTTCTAAATTCTTCCACATCAAATTTTTTCCAATCTATATTAAGTTTCGCACCATATTCTAATGCATTTTCTGTTGTAAATACTTTTTTTTCTGACATTATATTCAACTCCTTCTACTTATTTGTTTCTTTAGCTTTTTCAAATTTATCTGGTCCTATATGACAATATCCACCTGGATTCTTATCCAGATACTTTTGATGATATTCTTCTGCAGTTGTATAATTACTTAAAGGTAACACTTCAACAGCTATTTTCTCTTCATATTTAGTTTGTAATTCTTTAATTGAAGCCATTATTTCATCCCTATCACTCTCATCCATATAGTATATTCCTGAACGATACTGACTGCCTACATCATTGCCTTGTCTATTTATAGAAACAGGGTTAATCACATCATAATATAATTCAAGAATTTCAGATAAAGAAATAATTGAAGGATTATATACAACTTTAACTCCTTCTGTATGACCAGTATTATTGTAGCAGACATCTTGATAGGTAGGATTTTTAGTCTTCCCATTCACATAACCAACTTCAGTACTTATAACACCCTTTATTAATGATAAGTATTTTTCTGTACCCCAAAAACAACCTCCTGCTAGGTATATTTCTTTAACTTCTTCCATAATTTACTCCTCTATCCAACTAAACTTATAAGTTGTATTTTCTGTTGCTTTAATACCAGTTTCTTTTACCATAAATTCACCTTTTAGGCCACTTTCTTTTGCAGTTAGTTGAAAATGTGAAGCAGCTATACCCAGATCAATTCTTTGTATATCATAACTAAAAGCTTTACTATAGCCAGGTGTACTATATTCAAAAAAGTGGAAATCATTCCCACATCTTACAATTCTCCAAGGTTGTTTATTTGAAGCTGAAGGTCCAAGTCTGACCATTTCTAGAACATCTCCATAAATACCTGCATCTTCTTTGGTTAATTTTGTATTAAAATCATTATTGAAAAATAGTTGATCCCAGTCAACTCTATAATCACCCTTTGACATTTTACGCATCATCTTATCAGTTAATGATGTTTTTTTAGCAGGATAACCTATAGGCGTAATTACTGGTATTATTTCACCAGCCTTTAAGTCAGCTTCCTTGGCAAATTGACCTCTATTAAATGTTCCACCTAACCAACATGTTCCAATTCCAATTTTAGCAAGATAAAGAATTAACTCCTCAAGCTCATATCCAAGTGCTTCTAGTGCAAAATCTCCATCTGTAAGAGTTGCTGCAATAAAGTTATTGGCATTTCTAATAACACCATAGGTACCTAACTTCTCATTACTATTTTTTTCCTTTGTATCTATAAAGGTGTATTTCAACTTAACATTCCAAGGATTTTCTAGACCTTCTATATATGATTCTATTTGTCTTTTTATTTCATCAGTTATTGATTTCTCATTATATGTTCTAACCGATTTTCTCTTTGTTATTATTTGTATAAAACTATCCATTAAAAGCTCCTTTTCAAACAAGTATATTGCAATATTGGACTTATAAAAATTGCACTCTCTTATATAAGAGAGTGCACACTAAATTACTATTTATTATTATTACCATTTACCCTTGGTCATATGTCCAGCAATTTCAGCTTTACTTCTTTGTTTAATTACCCAAGCTTCGTCACAGGCCTTTTCAAAAACAGAAACGCAAGGAGGATCAAGATTAATCTCAATACCTTCTAAAGCAAGATCAGCAATTTTCATTGCCAAATCGATGATTTCCATATGAATATCATTTGTACGATCTGAATTATAAATTTTTTCTCCATCTTCTTCAGATAAAGCCACAAATTTTTCTTTAGGTGCTCCACATTTAGGACAAACTTCAGGTGCCTCATTATCTTCGTGCATAAATCCACAATTAGAACATTTCCATAACATAATAAATATCCCCTCTCACTAATAAGTAATCTAATCTCTAATCTTTATGATACTCTTTTACTCAAAAGTAAGCAATATAAATAAACTTATTTAAAACTAATTAATTCTTCAACAGTTTTATGCTCACGCATATCTGGTTTTATATCTGGATAGCCTATAGCAATCATTGCAGCCAATTTTTGATCTTTTGGAATACCAACTGCTTCTGATACCAATTCTTCATTAAACACTCCCAAAATTACACAACCAAGACCTTCATAATAAGCTGATAGTGAAAAAGTTTGAGAGGCTATGCCCGCATCAAACATCTCCCAACGATCCCCTTTGCTAGTTGAAAAGGAACCATCTTTTTCATAACCACAACGTCCAGTTACATAAGTAACCAAAACAAGAGCTGGAGCTTGTTTAATTGTTTTTTCATTAAAAGTAAAACCATTTAAACAATCATTGGCAATTTTATCTAATAAAACTCTGTCCTCAACTACAATGTACCTTGCAGTTTGAGAATTTTTCCATGAAGGAGAGTATGATGCATTCTCTACAATCCTCTTAAAAACTTCATGATCAATCTTTGTATCCTTAAACTTTCGGATACTCCTTCTACCTTTTAAACACTCTAAAAATTCCATTTTTACCTCCTATTAAAAATCATTAAATTTAGGCTTACGTTTTTCAACAAAAGCAGACATACCTTCTTTAGACTCTTCGTTAGTAAAACAACTAGTCCAGTCTCTATTTTCAACTGCTAATCCGTTATCTAAATCTATACTTCCACCCTCATTAATAGATTTCTTAGCTAATTTTACAGCTTTCATTCCATTGCTCATTATTTTCATAGCTAAATCATTAACTACTCTATTTAGAGCTTCTGGTGCAACTACACGACTTACCAGCCCAATTCTAAAAGCTTCTTCTGCACTTATCATCTCACCTGTAAAAATCAATTCTTTAGATAATCCTTGCCCAACAATCCTTTGTAAACGTTGAGTGCCGCCAAAACCAGGAATAAGTCCCAGTTTCACTTCAGGTTGTCCAAATTTAGCTCTACTGCTAGCGATACGTATATCACAAGCCATAGCTAATTCATTTCCACCACCTAAAGCATAACCATTAATTGCTCCTATTACAACTTGTGGCAAGTTTTTTAATCTAGAAAATACAGATTGCGCAAGTGAAGAAATTTCTTCACCTTCTTCTTCATTCATATCTATCATTTTGGAAATATCAGCGCCGGCTACAAAAGCTCTGCCTCCAGCACCTCTGACTATTACTACTTGAACAGATTCATCCTTTTCTAATTTTTCTACTACTGCCTCAATTTCCAATAAGGTTTTTCTATTTAATGCATTTAAAAACCTTGGTCTGTTTATTGTAAGATAAGCTATTCTATTTTTTATATTAAAGAGTATATTTTCCATACCTAAATACTTATCAGATGAAGGAGCAACATAATCCATTCCTTCTGATTTTGCCTTGTTTATTGCAGCTATTAGAGGTGGTAGAATTGATTTAACATCCCCAACTATACCTAAATCTGCCACATCAAATATTGGTGCAGTATCATTTTTATTTATAGCAATAATTAAACCAGAATTTTCCATTCCGGCTACATGTTGTATTGCTCCTGAAATACCACAGGCAATATATAGTTCAGGTTTAACAGTTTTACCTGTTTGTCCCACTTGTTTATCTGCATCAACCCAACCTGAATCAACAGCTGCTCTTGAACCAGCCAAATCTCCCCCAATTGTCGAAGCAAGATCACCTAGTAGCTTGAAATTTTCTGCGTTACCAACACCTCTTCCACCACTAACAATATATTTAGACTTGGTTATATCAGAATTTTTTTTCTCTTTCTTGATTACTTCCAATATTTCCACATTATTTCCAATATCACTAAAATCTACAACTACTTTCCTAACAATACCTTTTCTCGACTCATCTTTTTCCAAGGTCTGCATAACCCCAGGTCTTATTGTAGCCATTTGTGGTCTATGATTCTTACATTGAATAACAGCCATCAAATTACCTCCAAAAGCAGGTCTGGTCATATGTAAGCCCTTTGTTTCAGGATCTATATATAAAGATGTACAATCTGCAGTCAGCCCTGTTCTAATACGTGCAGATATTCGTGGTCCTAAATCTCTACCAATTGAAGTAGCTCCAATAAGTAATATTTCAGGATCATTCTCTTTAATAATCTTTGTTAAAGCTTTTGTATAGGGTTCTGTCATATATTCTTTAAGAATAGCATCATCAACTACAATTACTTCATCTGCTCCATATTTTATTAGTTTGTTGGCTTTCTCTACTATGTCACTTCCGAGTAGTACACCAACAACTCTCTGTCCAAGGTCTTCTGCCAAAGAACGAGCTTCTCCAAGAAGTTCATAACTGACATTTTGGATGTTTCCATCTCTTTGTTCTATAAAAACATAAATATCTTTACTCAATTTATTCACCTTATAAAATATGCCCTTCATTTAATCTTGCCATTATAGCTTCAACTGCTTCATTGCTTGTTAGTCCCTTAAGTAGTGTTCCTTGTGTTTTTTGTTCTTTTGTATAGGATTTTACAACCTTGGTTGGGGAGCCCTTAAGACCAATGCATCCATCATCTAGTAAATCCTTAAGGTCTTCGTAATTAAAATGTTTAACTTCTTTCTTATCAGCTTCATAAACACCTGCAACTGTTAAATATTTTGGCTCCCCATAACCACTGATTGCGGTTAATAAACAGGGAAATTTTATCCTCATTTTATGGTATCTATCTTCAAATTGTCTTAGTACAATTAAAGCATCCTCTTCATCATCAACATCAAACTCTTCCACATAACTAACATGAGGTATACCTAAATGTTCTGCTATTTGTGGTCCTACTTGAGCTGTGTCTCCATCAATTGCCTGTCTTCCTGTAATTATTAAGTCATATCCTATTTTCTTTAGAGCTGCGGCTAAAATTGTAGACGTTGCTAATGTATCTGATCCTCCAAATTTACGATCAGATACAAGGTAACCTTCATCACAACCCATTGCTAAAGCTTCCTTTATGGCCATTTCTGCTTGTTGTGGCCCCATGGATACTACTGTAACAGTACAATCCTCAATTTTATCTCGTAAGGCTAAAGCTGCTTCTATTCCAGCTTTATCATCAGGATTTATTATGCTTCTAATACCTTTTCTTATTAAAGTATTGGTTACAGGATCTAAGGTAACTTCACTTGTATCAGGTACTTGTTTCATACATACTAATATTTTCAAATTACTACCCCTCTCCCTATATCTTTAAGGAACCGGCTATAATCATTTTCATAACCTCTGAAGTTCCTTCATAAATTTCTGTTATTTTAGCATCACGCATCATTCTTTCTACAGGATATTCTCTAGAATATCCATATCCACCAAAAAGTTGAACACAACCTCTTGTTACATCATTTGCTACTTCAGAAGCAAATAACTTACACATCGCTGCGAGTGCATTATATTCTTTTTTCTCATCTTTAGCCAGTGCTGCTCTCCAAACCATAAGTCTTGCAGCGTCTATTTTTGTTTGCATTTCGGCTATCTTAAACTTGGTGTTTTGAAATGCTGAAATTGGTCTGCCAAATTGCTTTCTTTCTTTTACATATTGTATAGCTTCATTTAGTGCTCCTTGAGCGATACCAACTGATTGTGCTCCAATTCCAATTCTTCCACCATCTAATGCTTTAAGGGCAATTTCAAATCCTTCCCCTTCTTTTCTTAACATATTTTCTTTTGGAACTCTTACATTATCAATAGCAACTTCACAATTCGAAGCGCTTCTTATTCCCATTCTTGGCATATTTGAACCAACACTAAGACCAGGGGTACCAGCTTCAACTATAAATGCTGAAATACCATCTGTGCCTGATGCTTTATCTGTTACAGCAAAAATTACAAATATATCTGCAAAGCCAGAATTTGTGGTAAATACTTTTGATCCATTCAAAACGTAATAATCTTCATCTAGGACTGCACTTGTTTGTTGTCCTCCTGCATCTGATCCTGCATTAGGTTCAGTTAAGGAAAAACAACCTATTTTTCTACCATCAATAAGTGGTCTTAAAAACTTTTGTTTTTGCTCTTCTGTTCCAAAGTCATTGATAGAAGAGCAACAAAGGGATGTATGAACTGAAATTGTAATGCCAGAACTTGCATCTATTTTAGAAATTTCCTCCATACAAAGAACATAGGCTAGTGTATCACCATCTGCTCCTCCATATTCCTTTGAATAAGGTATGCCAAAAAATCCACATTTTTGCATTTTCCCTAACAATTCTAAATCGAATTTTTCTTCCTCATCCATTTTTCTTGCTAACGGTTTTATTTCAGTTTCAGCAAATCTTCTATAAAAGTCTTGTAATAATTTCTGGGTATTTGATAGGTTAAAATCCATATTATATTACTCCTTGTTGTAAATCTTGCAAACGTTTGCATTTATTGTTAAAAAAATATTTCCAATCAAATTTAATTAGAAATTCTTTACTAATTTCTATTTAACCATATATCATTTTGTTTGTCAATTTAGTTGATACTATAATTATAAATCTGATATACTCATTACATAAATATACTTTGAAAACAGAGGTGAATTTCATGTTTCTAAGTAGAATCAAAGACCTAAAAAATATTTATAGTATTGATAGTAAAGATGATTTCATAATTGATCTTCAACTTGATAGATATCGTGATGTCTATAGTGATTGGGATTATTCACCCTATCAGAATCGTGATTTAGATGATGACCTTGTTGAATATTTACTTGAATGTTCCTATGAAATAGGCCATCATTATAAAATGAAAGTTCTTTTTCATTTACCAAAAATGATTAAAGATAAAAATAAAGAATTAGTAAGTATAAAAGGTATACGTCATTTTTTCGCCTATCAATATAAACGCAATAAAACCCAGATGTTAAGAGTTATTCGTGATACATTAATCTTTTTTCTTTTAGGAATTTTAATGATTACAATAGGCACAATACTTAAAAATTCCTTGACAATAAATTTGTTTAATCAAGTCTTAATCGAAGGCTTATATATTGGTGGTTGGGTTATGATGTGGGAAATGTTTTCAACCTGGTTTTTTCAAGTAAATAAATACCGTAATAAAATTAAACATTTCAAGCGTCTGCAAAATATTGAATATGAATATTTTTATACTGATGTTGAAATATAACTTATTTTATCTGACTGTTTTTCTTTCAATAATATCCATTGTATAGGTTTTAGTTTCACTTATACCCTCTGGATTGTTTATTCTTCTTATGATAGCCTCAGCTACTTCCTTACCCATGCCATAATCATCATACTCCATTGTTGTAAGAGGAGGATTCATTGATTCACTCCCTGGTTCATTGTTAAATCCCACTACTGAAATATCACCAGGTACTAGTAATCCTTTAGAATTAATTGCACCTATTACTCCAATTCCCAAGGTGTCAGATCCTGCAATTATAACTGAAGGTAAATCTTTACCTTCTAACAATTTAATGGTTGCATTCCAACCTTCTTTAGAGGACCATAAAGCTCCTACAATTTTCTTTTCATCAACAATTAATCCATATTTATTGATTGCTTTTTGAAAAGCTGATATTTTCTTTAGTCCCGCATAGGACTCTTTATCTCCAACAACAAACCCTATATTTTTATGTCCCTTTGCTACTAGATATTTTATTAGTTTATCAAAGGCTCCTTCTAAATCCAGGATAAAGGTATCTATACCATCCCTAGATCCATCTCTATCTATAAATACTTTGGCTATACCGTAGGAAAGTTCATTATAGTTGGGCATCATAGAGGAGGCGAATATTACTCCATCTATGTGTAACTCTGATATTTTTTTACAGATTTTTTTTTCTAGTTCTTCATCTTCATGAGAACTGAAAATTACCATTGTATAGTCTGATTGCATAAGTCTTTCTTGAATGCCTCTAGCAATGTTTGCAAAAGACAGGGTTGTAAAGTTAGGTACAACTAAAGCAACAATCTTGCTTCTTTTTGTTTGTAATCCTCTGGCAAATGGATTTGGTCGATAATTATAGTCATTTATAAAGCTTAAGACTCTTTCTCTTGTTTTCTCATTTACCATTTCTGGGTGATTTATGACTCTTGATACAGTTGAAGGATTTACTCCTGACATCTTGGCAATTTCTAAGATTGTTATAGTATCTTTTTTAGTCATAGTCTCACCTCTTTTCTTTACTGAATTTTATTCTACTATATATTATTTTAGAAATACAATGTTAACTAAATATCTATATTCCTAAGTGAGTTATTAGATAATTTAAATAAAATATGATATCGCTATCTATAACACATGATTGAAATTCCTACGTCTATATAGTAATATTATAAACAATGAATACTATATAATTGCTAGGAGGATTTTATGATCAAGAATCGTCAAAATGGTTTTACTCTAATTGAAGTTGTTGCTACCCTTGCCATTTTAGCTATACTTATAGCAGTTGCTATTCCAAATTTTAGTGGATTAATAGATTTTGCTAGTGAAAAAAGTGCGATTTCAGAATGTAGAAATACAGTCAATACAGCACAATCGTTATATATTAATAACAATGCCAACAGAAGTTTAGTTACAACTTCTATGATAAAAGAAAAATCCAATATCAAAGGAAATATTTCTAGTATAGAAGATAATGATGGTACTATTATTCACCTAGTTATGACTTCAGGAAAATGGACTGTTACTTATTGTAAAAATTGGGAAACTTGCAGTATTCATTCCAAACAATATACCACATTAAAGTCTGATAATTCTACAACTCCAAATGAATCAGACTCATATTTTTACATTGGAGAGAGCACAGATTTTTTAGTTAATAGTGATGGAAATTTAGCTACCTATGATTTTGGACCATATGGTTCTACTGTGTCACAAGGCACTATTTTTTACTGGGAAGGAAACTTCTATTATACTAGAGATAGTCAATATGTAACTAATAGTACTGACAGGACAACATATATCAATAATTATGGAGTAAAAATCAATCGTACAGGTTTTGTAGAACCAGGAAGTACAACACAACCCGGAGACTTAAAGCTTACCCTAGATGGAGTATTTATATTTTTCCCATATTCACGATTTGATGGTGATTATGCAGATCCTAATTATTGGTTCAACATTACTATTAATTAAAAACTTCAGGTTTATAACCTGGTCTGACATATAGACTATTATCTTTCTCAATAATATCAGGTTTATACACTTTCATAGGCCAGTCTTCTTGAGAAATTTCCTCAATTCCAACTGAAACACTAGTTTCAGGAACACCTAAGACCTTAACCGTCAATTCTTTAATCCCCTCTGCTAATTCAATTTTTTTATTCTCATCTTTCCCTGGCCAAATTTTAACTATAATATGTGGCATAATTAGTCCTCCAATTTTTCAGTCTATCTTGTATTACTAAATCATTTTGTAACTCATTATGTGATCCAGCATCTGCTAAAATAATTGTATCAATTACATTCATATTAAATTTCTTGTAAACTTTTTTCAAGGTCTTAAAGTAATCTTTATAGTTATCCATATCTTCTATAGCTTGACTAAATATAAGAACTGTTGGAGTATCCTTGAGCTTCGAAGAAAAATCCTTTCTTAAAAAAACATTCAATCTATCCTGGAATATTCTCATTTGAGCTGTTACTTGATCCATATACATAGGACTAGCCAAGACAATTAAATCAGAGATGGCCAATCTGTTTAAAACAGGTTGTAATTCATCATGCAAGGTACATTCTATACTATCACTTTTCTGACACTCATCACAGGCCTGACAACCTTTGCAATTTAGTTCATTGATATTGAAAATACTAATATCATCACCTGAAAACCCAGATAAAAATAAATTAACCATTTTTTCTGAATTTCCATTTCTGATTGGGCTACCTAATACTGCTGTTACTTTCATTATTTCCTCCTAGATTTATTATGTTAATATATTTATAATTACCAATTTTATTGAATAATTATTTCATTATCTTCAAAAGGGCTTTTTCTGATTGCCAAGGAAAATAGATAAGGGTATTCCATATTTAAATATGTCATATACTCAAACCATTCATTGATTAATTGGACATAAGCTCTTTTTAAGTCGATAGAAAGGTGATTCATATCATTTTTAGGTAAATTGAGTAAATCATCTCTATTTTCTAGTTCATCAAGTACATGATAGACTGCCCATAGCATATCCGTAAAACGACTATGTTCTAAAAGATTAGGATTTTCAAACATTCTCGCTATGTATGTTTTTTTTGATGTGAGAAATTCTTTTAAATCAGCCAAATCTCCATCATAACTGTCAATATTATAGTTGAAGTTTTTTAACATATTAAGAATATTTTTCTTATCTTTCTTTTTCAACTCATTTTCAAACTTAAATATTTCCTTGAACTCAAATAAATTTTTATCAAATTTAGATATCTTTCTTATTAATGATGTACCGATTTCAGAATAAAAAGCACTTACTATAATTTGTAATTTTTGGAAGTTCTCTTCTTTTTCCTTACTTTTCATATATTTTTCGAGTATATATGAAATTATTATTACAGATATTGGTAAAAATGCCAACTCTTGAAATAGCAAGAACATGGTTTCATGAATATCATGAAAATATGATACTTGAAAATAGTATATGCTAAAAGATATAAATAATAATACTGCACAAATTACCAGGGTGTTTTTTAAATTTTTATTTTTCATTTATTCCTCCATTTTTAAATTGTCTATTCTATATAAGACCTACCCAACCTATTAGCTTAATTACCATGAAATAGGATATGATAAATATTTTGGTAATTTCGTATTTTCATTTCCTATAGTTGAGTTAATTTGCATTTGTGTTAGAAAAATACTTTCAACTAAATCAGTATTTCTAATATTGGCACCTCTAAGATCTGCTCCCAAAAAATTAGTTCCTCTTAAACTACAACCTTCAAGATCAGCCCCTATAAGTAAAGACATACTAAAATCCATACCACTTAAATCAGTTTTCTTGAAATCAAAGCCTAAATAATCTTTTCCCAAAAAATCATCTCTTTTACAAGTTGCCATAACTTTACAGGTTTGTTTAAGAACCTTATTAACTCTAAGTCTATAATTTTCAATATCTATTTGTAATAGATCCTCATGTTTTATAATAGTAATTTGTTGATATTCATTTATCAACAAATCAATTTCAGACAATAGATTATCATCCTTTATCAATGTATAAGCCTCAATTAAATACCATAACATTTGATTAAATTGAAATATAATTAAAAAAATATTGAAAATGTTAGCTGAATCCTTAGGATTATTTAACCAATCCTTATTATAATATATATGATTAGTTACCTTTTGACCAGCACCAAAACAATCATAAGTTAAACAACCTTTCATTTTTTCTTCCATTAAATCAGGATATATTCCACAACGAAAATCATTCTTTAAGTTTTTACAGGGCTTCCCTGCTTTTTTATTTTCTGGAAACCCATCTATTTTTCTAAAGCATAAAGCAACACAGCACAATCCACTACAGCGGGCACAATCTACTTTCAATTTTCTTCTTAATTCTTCATATTTGCTCATTTATCTATTTTCTCTCCAATGCTACAATGGCTTCACAATGATAAGTATGAGGGAATAAATCCACACCTACCATATTAGTAACCTTATAATCTCCACTCCAAGTTAAAAACTCTAAATCCCTGGCTAGAGTATAAGGTCCACAAGAAACATAAATAATTCTTTTAGGCTTAAGCTTTAGCATGGATGATAAAAACCTCTCATCACTTCCATCCCTTGGAGGATCCATTAATACTACATCAACACCAATACCCTCATTGGCTTGAGCAACCATATAATCAGATGCATCAGCACAAACAAAAGAAATATTATCTATATCATTTTTTCTTGCATTTATTTTGGCATCTTTTATAGCATCAGCATTAACCTCAACACCAACTACGCTCTTAACAAACTTACTGACTGCCATACCTATAGTACCAACACCACAATAAGCATCAAGCACTAATTCCTCACCAGTAAGCTTTGCAAACTCAATTACCTTATTGTATAAAATTTCAGTCTGAATACTATTTATCTGATAAAAAGATTTTGAAGAAATACCAAATTTTAAATTGCATAAGGTATCTTCAATAAAACCTTTACCATATATCACACGCTCTTCATTAGCTAAAACAACACTAGAACGTCTCTTGTTCAAATTCAAAACAACACATCCCACTTCAGGATGCTTTTTAACCAAAGCTTTAACAAAATTACTCTTAGATGGAAACTCAAAAGAAGAAACTACCAAAGTGACCATAACTTGATCACTATAATGACCTCTTCTTATTACAACATGACGTAATAATCCACGCATCCGGTCTTCATCATATATTCTGATTTTAAAATCAGAAACTAGTTTTCTTATAGTAGCTATTATCTTATCCGCAATATCATCTTCAATCAAGCAAACATCTAAACCAACCAACTTATGACTACTCTCACTATAGATTCCAGAAATTACTTTATTACTTCTATCATAACCAAAAGTAGAAATTACCTTATTTCTATAATTCCAAGGATTTTCCATTCCTATAACACCAGAGAATTCTCCAAATTTAGATAATAGTCTTTTAACATAACCTTCTTTAAATTTAAGCTCACTTTCATAACTCATATGTTGTAATTGACAACCCCCACACTCATAAAAATATGAACAAGGTGGTTTAACCCTATCCTCTGATGCTTTTTCTACTTTAAGCAATCGACATATTTCACCAGTTCTTGTTTTTGTAACTTCTACACTCACAAATTCTCCGGGTATAACAGAAGGCACAAACAAATCACTACCTTTATGTTTAATAACTCCCTTACCCTCATCAGTTAGGTAAGCAACTTTACCCTTAACTATCATCTTTCCCATATACTCCTCAATTCTAATCTATCTAATTATTTCTTAATATTCTCAGCTACTCTAAATTGTACAATTCTTCTAATAAGACCAAGAGGTAAATCTTCATCAAGAGGAAACTGAATTGCTCCCTTGCTGCTTTTATATCCAACTAATTCTTCCTTAAAGGCTGCCACTCCACTTGGACCAGGATATAGTCCAATATGCTTACTAAATGCAGCAAAATGGACAAGGTTTCCTTTAAAATAGAATGTTGGCATCCTATAACTTATTTTCTCCTCTGCCATCGGTGCAGTTTCTCGAATAACTTTCCTAATTTCCATTAATTTCTTTTGTACTTCTTCTGGAAATCCAATAATATAATCATCAATTAAATTCATTTCTTCAACACACCTTTCTCATCCTTACCAAAAAGGATAAATATTAAAGTACCTATTACTCCAAATATACTTGCTGTTATAAAATTCCAGCTTGGACCAATAATCCAAAGTAAGGCACTAAAAAGAACTGCTATAGAAACTATAATATCTCTAAATAAATAATATGCCCCAAATATAGAACCTTGACTACCTTCAGGTGCTAATTTTACAATTAGTGCTTTTCTCGTTGGCTCACCAAATTCCTTCAATCCTCTGATAATAAAGGTCAGTATCAATAATGGCATATTTTTAGAAAATAATAAGAATATTGGAAATATTGTAAAGAAAATGAATGATATCGTAATACTCAATTTACTTGATGTTTTTTCTGATAAATAAGCTACAGGAATATATATTACCATTGCAGTTATCATTTCAATCACAGTCAACACTCCAAATGATGCAGCAGATATTCCATTATTGATAGTAACCCAGACTACTACAAATGCATATGGTATTTGTTCCGAAAATCTTATAAAAATATCGCTTAAAAGTAAAATCCTTAGTTCTTTGCTCATTGATTGAAAGGCTAAAAAAATAGATGTAGGTTTTAGATTTTTTTCTCTTTTTTCTATAATATATTTCTTTATAAAGATAAGAGAGAAAAAACCTAAGATTAAAGCAATAAAAAAAGATATCCTGGCTCCAGTTCTTACTCCAAGCAGGGTAATTAAAAATCCTCCAAGTAAAGGACCCAGGGCCATCGGTATTCGCCTGGTAAGTGAATAAAGAGAAACCCCCATTATTTGTTTTTCTTTAACTACTGTTGCTGATATTAGTGATAAAATTGCCGGTAGTGATAAAGCAGTCCAGGAAATAAAAAATATAGCCCCTACAAATACAGCTTGCCAGACTGGAAAGATTATTATAATAGAATATCCAATCATGGCAATAATTGTATAGACATACAAAGCTTTCTTATATCCTATCTTGTCAGAAACATAACCACCTATATAGGAATATATTGCTGATAGAAAATTATCAATAGAATTAAGAAATCCTACCGCATAAACAGAACCTCCAAGAGCCAGTAAATAAATAGGTAAAAATCTTTCACCTATTTTCTCTCCAAGTCCTAAAGAAATAACAATAACCAGCATAGTTAACATACTATTATTAAAACCAAAAAATCTTTTTATTTTATTTTTTTTATTAGAAAAATCACTCATAATCAAGCCCTTTCCTACACTACTATTAGTTTACAATATATACCTTCTGTTAAGCAATAAGGTATTTTATTTGTAATTTTGCATATAAATTCCGATTAATTGGCTAATATCTCTTGATTTTTTAAAAAAAATCTCTATTTTATACAGTTTAAAGTTATAAAATGATATAATAAAACAAACATATAAAGGAGGTTAGTATGACAAAATCAACTTATTTAAAAACCAAACTACCTCATATTATTAGTATAGGATTTTTGGTGATATTATCATCTTTACTGTTATATAGAAGTTTGTTCGGATTTTATTGGTCTGATGAAACCTTTTATAGTACAGCAGCTTATGTAAATCTTATGAGTGGCGACATTTTTCAAAATATTCAATATATGTCATTTTGGCCATTATTCCTTGCTCCATTTATTGACTTATATAGAATAATTGTTGGCAATACAGATGGTATTTTCCTTTTTTTAAGAATTTGTTTTAATATTCTTAATTTAAGTTTAGCTCTATATTTATATAAGACAGCTGTTAGGGTAGTTACTCCTTGGGTTGCTGCTTTAGCATCTTCTATACTGTTATTTTTTTTACCGGTCAATATACCAACTCTAAGTAATGTAACCATAGTTATTTTGATGACTTTGTTATCATTTCTTTTGATTAGTAATGGAATAACAGGGAAAAAAGTTAGTCTAATTCATATATTATTGTCTGGTTTTACTTTTGGAATTGCTGTTCTTAGTTTTCCAGCAATTAGTATAGCTATTATTGTACTACCAATTCATATCTTGACTAAAAGTTATCACATAGGTAAACCTAAATATAAATGGAATTGGGTATTAGCCTGGATAGGTGGTTTCTTTATAATTCCTGTACTAATTTTAGGTTATGTTTTTTCAAACTATTCTTTAGCTCAAATATTGGAAAATATAAATAATGCTTTAGCTAATATAAAAACAATTGATAATGGACTAAATTTTAGCAATGTATTTATTAAATATTTTCAAAGATTACAAGAGATGTTCCCTATTAGCCTTATTTGGTTCCTTGTAGGTGGGGTTCTAGCCTTTATAAACACACTATTTAAAAAGGAAAGACTTAACTTCAATAGTAAATTAAACGAACATGAAAGGCTTACATATATTGGATCATTGATACTATTAATATTTTTTGTAATTCTAGAATTTTTAATGTTTGTTACAGTATTAAGTAATTTTAGTTTCATGTATGCCCTAATACCACTCACATTGGCAATGCCTATGTTGTATTTTATGACTAACAAATTTTCTAGTAAATATACAACTCTATATATAATGGGTATTTTATTATCTTTTGCCCTATTTATCGGATTAGATAATTCCAATTTTTACTTTGCAGGATTTCTTTTATCAACAATAGCTGTTATTCTCTATTTTGGGGAGTATCTTATAAAAGAGGATTTTGATATAAAATCAAAAATACCTATATATGGAATAATATTCTATTTTGGATTTTCAATAATTTTTTCACTAGGTACGGCTCATTTTAATTTAGTATATCATGATGAACCTATTAACCAATTAAAAACTAAGATAGAAGCTGGACCTGCAAAAGGTATATATACAACAGGAACAGCTGCTGAAAATTATGATAAACTTTATAACGCTATAAAAGAATATGTTCCAAATGAAGGCACTGTCTTCTTTACAAGATCTTTACCACTTGGTTATCTAATTACAGAAGCTGAACCAGCTTTTCCACAACTAGTTAATATGGATATTTCAACAGACTACTTAAATGAATACTTTAAATCAAATTATTATATTCTTCCGGATTGCGTCTTCCAAGTAGCTGATGGTTATGGATATTTGAATGAAGATGGTAGTTATAGTAATGATAACAACCCGGTAGAAGGATCTCTAGGTGCCATATTAAAGAGTGATGTATATAAAAAAATCAAATTAGACTGTGCAACAATTTATCTGAAAATTAAATAGAATTTAAATAAAAAATACACTTTCTCAACTGGAACTGAGAAAGTGTATTTTTAACTAATTAAACTTCATCGTAAAAATCTGCAGAATAGGATTCGTCTTTTATCGTTCCAATATATTCAGCGACCTTAACATGAAATGGATGATCCAAATATATTTGTAAGTCGTCCATTTTTTCAAACACTACATGAAGACAAACATCAACAGAACGCTTCGAATGTATAACATTAAAGCCAACAGTAATTTTCTTAATAACAGATATTTCACCCGGCATCGCTAAAAGTCTTTTTTTTAATTCCTGCATATTTTCTTTCTTGTTTTCTTTAACTCTATAAAATATTATATGATGAAACATTCTCAATCCTCCTTTATAATAATTTATATTATTATCTATATTCTTATTTTTTGCAATAAATATTTATAGCATTTTTCAAAAATTCTGTTGAATTAGGAGCAATGTTTTCATAATAAGCTTTAAATCTTTCATCATCACAATACATTTGAGCAATACTACAATGAGCTTCATTTGTATATGTTCCCTTTGGCCAATAGAATGTTAACCATTGCTTATGCAATTCACAAACTTCCTGGGCTATAGCACTTCCAGGATCACCAATTGTTGTTGCTTCCTTTAATTTTGCATTAAGCTCAATTTCCAATTTTTCTATTCTACTATATTGTTCTTCTGTCATATCTCCAATTTTCTTATTAGATGCGTTAACTGCTTTATCCCCATATTTTTTTCTAATTTCTTCACCATATTGTTTCTCATTATTTTCTATCATGGTTTTTTTAAAGCCTTCGAATTTTTCTTTATTACTCATTTCCAGATCTCCTTCTACTGATAATATTGTTTTATTTACATTTTTAATAAGTATTTCTATCTGTTTTTTCTTTTCTTCTAGAGAGCTAAGATGTTTCTTTAATGCACCAGCTACATTAAACTCTTTTTCTTCTAATAGTTTCTTTATACCTAATAATTCAACTCCTAGTTCCTTGTAAAATAATATTTGTTGTAATTTATCAACTTCTTTTTGACCATACAACCTATATTTAGTAGCACTAACTCTTAAAGGTTTTAGTAATCCTATTTCATCATAGTACCTTAAGGTTCTACTGCTTACACCTGATAATTTGGCTAATTTATTTATTGAATATTCCATTTCATTACCCCCTTATCTACATAATAAACTATAACGTAACGTCAATGTCAATAAATTAATTAAATAAATTTAAATAAAAAAATACTGCCTCATATTTCAAGGCAGTATTTTCATTTTAAGTTATTAATAATACTAATTTAAACAACTACTAATTTGTTTGTATTTGAGTTTTTATTTGAGTTTTTTGTTGTGTTTGTTGTTGTAAACTATCAGCCTCACTAGAATTATTAGTTTGTGTTTGCTGTTGTGTAGCAGTTCCATTTTCATCTTGAATTACATTATTTTTAATTTCATTATTTTCTTGTATTTGATTTCTATTTAGTAATTCTTGAACAGTATCATTAATCATATTTTTATTTTTTTCTGTTACCTGAGCTTTATTTGCTATTCCCATTAAATCATGAGCTTTAAGCATAATTTCTGTAACCCTGGCATTCCTATATTGTTCTACAGTAATACTTGAATCCATTGCTTGTAACATTTCAATAAGTCTATATTTACCTGGTGAAATATTATTTTCACTAGCTAGTGTTCTTAATTGTAAATTAGAATGATCAGCATAAACTATGCAATTCAAATTATCTTCATCAATTAAAGCCTCAACTTTATCTCTTATACGGTCTTGTATCTTAATAGCATCCTCTTCTTTATCAGCTAAAGCTGTTAAAGCAACTACAGTTGATCCATCTTGATAGATATAACCATCTTTGTCAGCTTCTTTTACTAATACTTGAACTGCATCTTCAACAGACATGTTTTTAATAGCAGTTTTTGCTAAAAGACCTATACCGTCATCATTTATTCCTTTAGTACTTACTACTCTATTCATAAAATTAAGTCCTAATTCTATACTAGGATTAATATCAAAACTAACATAAGCTACTGGTTTGTTATATATATTAAATCCACCTATAGCAACTAAAGCCAAAACTGTAATTGACATTAAGGTTCCTACTAATTTTTTCATGGTTAAAATCCCCTCTCCAAATTGTTTTTTCGATTCTTGTTTTTCAATATTTTTTGCTGAACTCATTCTGATGAATTTAATGGTTTTATCTTTAAGTTCTTCATCTGCTTTAATATTATCAAAATATTTAATAAATTTTTTCATAATTCTATCTCACCTAATTCCTTCCTTAATTTTGCTTTTGCTCTTCTTAATTGAGAATATATTGTGTTAATATTCTTCTTACTAGCTTCTGCAATTTCAGGTATTGTAAAGCCTTCATAGTAGTGCATATAAATAATATTTTTATATGCTGAAGGTAGTTTTAAAACTGCTGTTACAAGTTCGCTTTGCTCTTCACTTTCAAACGGGATATAAATATTTTCAACACTAATAACTTTTTTACGCCAAAAGCTTTTTTTAAGATCCTTGCAAATATTAAAGGTTACTCTACATATCCAAGCTTTTTTATGGTTTTCATCTTGGAACTCTTTCTTATTTAAAAAATACTTTAAAAATACTTCTTGAAATATATCTTCAACATCTGCTTTATTACTGAAATAGAGAAAACTTATACGCTTTACCATATCTCCGTATTTATTTATCACTATTGAAATATCCTCATTTTCAAAAGTCTTACTCAACACCTTCACCTCCATCCTACTCTAAACACGATTCAAATCTTTAAATCCGTTCATTTATTTAAAAATATTATTTTCCTTTATATAGATAACAATCAATAGTGTGATCATTGACCATGCCAACAGATTGCATAAAAGCATAAACTATTGTAGAACCAACAAAATTAAAACCCATTTTTTTTAAATCCTTACTAATATGATCTGATAGTGGTGTATTAGCAGGTACCTCTTTTAGTATAGGCCAATGGTTGATTATCGGCATATTGTCCACATATGACCATATAAATGAATCAAAACTTCCATACTTAGACTGAACAGACTTAAAAGCTTTAGCATTTCTTATCACTGAATTTATCTTTAATCTATTTCTGATAATATCCTTGTTATTTAATAAGCTCTCAATTTTCTTATCATCGTACTTAATTATTTCATCTATTTCAAAATTATCAAAGGCTTTTCTAAAGGCTGCCCTTTTTTTTAAGACTGTTAGCCAACTAAGACCAGCCTGCATACCCTCAAGTATTAACATTTCAAACAATTTTTTATCATCATGAATTGGGATACCCCATTCTAAGTCATGATAGTCTTGATATATCTTATCACTATTTACCCACTCGCACCTTTTAATTTCACTCAATTAAATCACCTTATATCACCTTAAATTTACTTTAATTATATCTTAACATATATTAGTTTTTTAATAGAATTAATGTTAAAATAGGAATACAATATTTTAAAGAGGTGACAATTTGTATATATTAAATTTTATTAGAGGTTTTATTATGGCGCTGGCTGATAGTGTGCCTGGAGTTTCTGGTGGTACTATTGCCTTTATACTAGGGTTTTATGATGATTTTATTAATTCACTAAATTCACTAATGTCTAAAAGTCCCTATAGTGATAAAAAGAAGGCAATGAGTTTTTTAGGTAGATTAGGTATAGGTTGGATATCAGGAATGCTGATATCCGTATTATTTCTAACATCATTTTTTGAAAGTAGCATTTATAGTATAAGCTCACTATTTACTGGGTTTGTGCTATTATCTATACCCTTGATAATCAATGAAGAAAAAGACTTTGTAATAGGTAAATATAGGAATTTAATATTTACAGTTATTGGAATAGCTGTAGTTGTTCTTTTAACATATTTTAATCCTTCCTCTTCTGGAAGTGGTATAAGTCTTGCCGCAGGAAACTTAACCCCAGGATTGGTTATTTATGTGTTTATAGCTGCTATGATAGCAATCTCAGCAATGGTACTACCTGGTATATCCGGATCGACTATCCTATTGATTTTCGGCCTTTATACAGGAATAATTGGTTCAATACGACAAGTAATAACTTTTAACTTCGAATATTTACCAATTTTAATCATATTCTTTTTCGGTATAGTTACTGGTGTTGCTACAACTATAAAACTTATACGCTACGTATTAAAAACCCATAGATCAAAAGCTATATATACAATTCTAGGCTTAATGATTGGCTCATTCTATGCTATTTTTATGGGACCAACAACACTTGAAATCCCTCATCCGGCAATGACATTTGGAACATTTAACGTCACTTTCTTCCTAATAGGTGTTGCCTTAATATTCGCCTTAGAAAAAATCAAGGTATTTTTCAAGAATAAATAAAAATCTAAAAAAGTTATATATTTATATTATTTAAAATAAACACCCAAAACAATTAAATTGTTTTGGGTGTTTTGTTATCCTAAGATTTTTTGTTATTTAATATGCCTAATATCTATAAATAGCTGCAATACCAGTTTCACTTGGCATTTGATCCTTGGCTAGAACCACTATTTCACCTTTTTCTTTTAGTACCATTTCTACAACACTATCAATTTCTTCTGTTACCAATTTATCCTCTTCTATCATCATAATTTTAATTCTATTATCTAAAGTAGCTTTTTTAATTTTATGAAATTCATCAGATCCTAAATCTTTAGCTTTCGCTTGGTTAAAATCAGCAACTAATTGATTTATCTTTTTATCATTAATTCCTGCCATTATACCCCAGGCTAAATCAGTTAATTTTCCAATATCATCTGAATCAAAAGAATTTTTTATACCTTCTTCTAATAAATATTGATTTTTACTAACTTTTCTAAATATGCCCTGGTTTTCTGGTAAAGAAACAAGTATAAGTGGTAATTTCGAAACTTTAGAGTAGTTTTCAAAAACCAACTCATCAATATAATCAAAATACCTATGTAAATCCTCTTTAACATCATCCTTTTTAGATCCTTGACCATGAAAAGTTACATTACCTGAAGATCCGTGACCTCCATCATGATTAAGATACTTTTCCGTATGTTCTGAGCCTAGCACTTCATCAATAGTTCTAGGTATATCTTCACCTAAAACTAATTCTTCAAGACCATATTTATTACCTTCATATATATTGAACTCATTTCCATTAATTCCCAATAAATTGTATTTATCATTCGATCCAAATATTTTAATTAATGGAATAATATGGAATATATCATCAACTTTAAACTTATTTTCAACTTTCTCTGAAAAGACATATAGTATGCACTTTTCTTCGTTAGCTAAAATACAAATTCCATCAAGTGTTTTATTCCAAAAGTCTTTATCGTCTCTTAAAGCATAAAATGGTATTAATATATTTTCCACTTCAACTTCTTTGTATTTCTCTTTTAATTGGTTCTCGATACTTTTTATTGTATTGTTAAACTGTACAATATCTTGTTTGTTTTCTGGTGCATGTCTATGTGTCAATTGATAAAGAGATATACAAGGCCCACTTTTATTAAATATAATATCATTAGGAAATTCTCTAACTAATTCTAACATTTTATACCACCATCCTTTAACTCTTTTCTAACTTAAGTGTAACATATTTGAGGATTTTAGCAATATTGGGTAAAACCCACTTTCTTTGCAGAAGGATAAATAAAAAACTGAAGGAGCTCTAAAAGCACCTTCAGTTTTTAATATTAGTCAAAGGATATAGAGTTATTGAACGACCTCGACTTTATCACCTTTTTTTATAATACCACCTTTTATAACCTTACAAAAAAGACCTTCGGATGGTAAAAGACTCACTCCAAAAGTTTTAGAAACAATACTTGGATGATCTTCCTTACCAATTTGAGATACTTCAATAATAACCGACAGTCCAATTATTAATTGTTCGCCAACTGTTAATTCTTTACAATTAATACCTTCTAATAAGATATTTTCTGCAAAATCTCCTGGTCCCATCTTTAAGTTATTTTCTTGGTTAGACTTAAGTAGACTATTAAAGTCTAAACATGTAATTTGCCTGCTCCAATCACCTGAGTGACCATCACCTACAATACCTAGGCCAGCAACTATTTCCACCTCAGGGACTTCAGTTTTAAGTTGACCTCGTTCTTGACTAATTGCAATAGAATGTATTATTCCAGCCATCTTTAATTATGACTCACATTCATCATGATGTGAGTGTTCATGACATACTGAACCTGTTGACTCTAATTCACCATTTAAATATGCTTTAACAATATCTGTTGAATCACCACTGGCTCCAACAATAACTTCAATATTTTTCTCGTTGAAAATATCGACTGCTCCGCCACCCATACCTCCAGATATAATAACATTTACGCCTAAATCATTTAAGAAATTTGGTAAAAATCCAGGTTTATGTCCAGGATTTGGAACTGAAACTTTATTTTTAATAGAATCACCTTCAGTTTCATAAATATTAAAGTTCTCACAATGTCCAAAATGCCCTGTTACTATTTCTTTTTCACATGCTACAGCAATTTTCATCATTTTTTATTCCTCCATTTTTTAATATATTATTTTATTTTTTATTCTAAAAAGCTTATTGCTTCCTTAAAAACTTTTTCTACTGCTTCTTTTGCAGGACATTCAATATCTACTATAGATTTACCAGAATTTGTAGCTTCCAGAACTTTTTCATCAAATGGAATACCACCTACATACTCAATCCCTTCCTTATCACAAAATTCAATAATACTCTTTGATATTATTTCATTACTATCATATTTATTTATACAAACTAAAGTCTTAGTATTAAAATAACTTGCAGTTTCAATAATTCTTTTCATATCACTAATGCCAGACATTGAAGGCTCAGCAACAACAAGTACCATATCTACTCCACTTAATGAAGCAATTACAGGACAACCAATACCTGGTGATCCATCTATTATAGCTAAATCAATACCCTCTGCTCTATCTAATATTTGTTTTTTTACTTCTGTAACTAATAGACCTGAAGTTCCACTACCCATTTTTAACTGGGCTGTAGAAAAAACTGAATCATTAATAAATAGTTCTAATTCTCCTGCTATTGCGGGGTTTAGTGTTATTGCCTTTACAGGGCAAAATGCTTCACACACTCCACAACCTTCACATGCAAATTGATCCACTTTATAACCTGAGTCCAAGGTTATGGCATCAAATTTACAAAGGTCTTTACATAGGCCACATTCAATACATGTATCAAAATCTATTTCTGCCTTTTCCATACCATAATAATCAGTTTTTATAGGCTTTTCATGAGCCATAATCAAATGTAGATTTGGTGCATCAACATCACAATCTGCATAGGCTCTAGCTTGTGATAACTTGATAAAAGCACTAGCTATAGTAGTTTTACCAGTTCCACCTTTACCACTAAGAATTAATAATTGTTTCATGCTCCACCTCCTTTAAAATTGTTTCAAGAAGTGTAGAGAAGATTTGACTATATTGCTCATCTTCATCAACAACTATTAAAGCATTAGAATTTATAGTACCTAATTTTTTATCAAAAGGTATTTTACCAATTATCTTTATATTATTTTCTATACAAAATACTTCGGAAGGATTTTCCCCTTCTACAACTTTATTCAAAACAACTCCAAAGGGTTTTTCAAATAAGGTTACCAACTCATAAACCATCTTCAGATTATGTGCTCCAAATATACTTGGTTCTGCTACTAAAACACAATAATCTGCATCTTTAATACTTTCCATAACTATACAAGCACTTCCAGGTGGACAGTCTATAAAAGTTAATTTATCATTATTTATATTTTCTTCTAATAATTTCTTTATAATTGGGGATCCAGAGGCTTTACCAGTATCTAATAAACCAGTATAAACATCTATATCTTTAAATTTACCAATCTGAACTTCACCAACAATCTTATCCTTCTCAGTTATTGCCTTTGTTGGACAAATAAGTTGACAACCTCCACAAGAATGACAAATATCCTCAAAAACTTTAACCTTATTATTAACAAAGGCCAAGGCATTAAATTTACAAAAATCTATACACTTTCGACATTTAATACACTTGTCGTCATCTATAACAGGAATTTTTACTGATACATTCTTTTTTTCTATTTCTTTTGGTTTAAAGAAAAGGTGGCCATTGGGTTCTTCTACATCACAGTCAATATATGTAGAACTATTTGCTATAGTTGCTAAATTAACTGAAACAAGAGTTTTTCCTGTACCACCCTTTCCACTCAGGACGGCGATCCTCATATTTTAATTGCCTCCATGTCCGTGAAATCCGGCATGAAAGTTTTCTAATGCTGCTAATTCATTTTTCTCAAAAGCTTTAATATTATCAATCATTGAAATATTTTGACTTTTATATACTTTTATACCGGCTGCATTAATTACCTCGGCAGCTTGTGTTCCACATCTAGGTGTTATTAGAACATCAGCTTTATTATCTACTACTATTTGTGCCGCTTTAATACCTGCACCACCTTGACTAGAAGCAGCTGTATTTTCTAAGAAAACACCTTCACTACTTTGTGTATCGTAAATTAGAAAATATGGAGCACGTCCAAAAGAAGGACATACTAAATCCTCCATATTTTTTTCATTAGCGGGTATTGCAATTCTCATAATTTTCTCCTTTCTTTACTCTTTATTGATATTTTTGCTTGAACATCTGTTTTTCATACAGCCTCCACAACCAATCCTTTGCTCAGCAACGTTATAAAGCTTATAATCTCCACCTTCTATTTTAAGAATATATCCATTAACAAGTGATTGTGCTAATTTAAAACGAGCATCAGTGTATATCTTTTGGACAGTTGCTCTTGCTACATCCATTCTTTCAGCACATTCTTCCTGGGTTAAGTTCTCAAGATCAATTAATCTTATAGTCTCATATTCATCTACAGACATTATTAACTGATTTTCTTGTACTTTTCCATTTAGAGGCCCAAAGAGATTACTTTCAGGCATACAGCATACTTTTCTCCATTTTCTAGGTCTTGGCATATCCTTCACCTCTTTCATATCCAAGGATTATCTATTAACAGCATATGCCATTAACTATCTTTAATTATACTTTGTTTATAACATATGTCAATAACACTTCATCTAAATAATAGCTGTAATTCATTTTTAATTCAGCTTTTAATCAGGACGTTGTCACATTTTTAGGATATACTTATATCAGATAAAGAAAAGGAGTGATTAAAATGAAAATAAATAAATATCCAATATTAATCGGTTTACTAATATTTGCAGTTGGTCTAACAACTATAGGATGTAGTAATACAGATACAACCGATACAACTGATCAAAATATTAGTACAGAGGAAACAACTCAAGATGAACATAATCTTGATATACAAGCAGATGACTTAAGTAGTAATGATCTTATTTTATCTCTTGAAGGTTATGGTGCAGTTGGTGCTTTAGCTGACAAAGATCTTACAATTGCTGATATGTTAATGTATGCAGCACAAGATGAATATCTTGCACATGGAGAGTATGAAGCTATAATTCAAGAGTTTGGCAATAATAACCCTTATGCAAATATAGTTAAAAGTGAGGAAACCCATTTAAGTTATCTTGAAGAAATATATACAGCTAATAATATGGCATTTCCTAAAGATGAATCAGCTGAACAATTAATTATACCAACTAGTCTACTAGAAGCTGCCCAAACTGGAGTTCAAGCTGAAATAGATAATATAAAAATGTATGATCTATTCTTATCTTATGACTTACCAAGTAACATTAAGACTGTTTTTGAAGAACTAAAAAATGGATCAGAAAGCCATTTAGCTGCTTTCCAAAAACAAGTAGATAAATTGTCATAGATCGCCAATTTAATTAAAGAAAAAAGAAACACCAAAATATATTTCATATTTTGGTGTTTCTTTTTTTATTATTATCTATATTTTTTTATTTATTATTTATTTGTTAATGCCTCGAGTTTTGGAAATAATATGTTGTTTTCTAAATGAATATGTTGAAATATGTCACTTTCCATCTCTACAAGTTTTAAATAGGTTAAATCATAAGATCTACAAGCATCATCAGGAACTAAATAATCATTTGTTACAAGTCTTAATTCTTTTAAAATATCACCTGCTGCAGTATGTTCAGCTTCTAATTCTGCAATTATTTTAACAGCTTTAATCAAATCAACTTTATCTTTAGTCTCTAAATACCTATATATTGCCGGATATTGATTAGTTTCTTCTTTAACCAAATGCTCTTCTAATTCCATTTTCACCATATGAAATAGTTTATGCACTTTTAAGAGTTCAGGATGATTCTCACCATGAACTCGTAATATCTTAGTTACATACTCACTCATTTTTGGTAATTCAGACCACAAATAAGCATGATGTGTATCTACAATATGCTTAACCAACTCTCCTATTGTTGCTTCATTCCAGTCTCTATCACTATTGTTATGATTTACTTGTTGCACTTCGTAAAGTTCATTAAGTTTAGCCATAACCTTTTCTTCATCAAGTTTCTGTTCTTTTAGAGCTATAGCTAAAGGTCTATTTCCCCCACAACAAAAGTCTATTTTAAGTTCCTTAAATAATTCTGCTGCTTTCGGAAAATCTACTACAATATCACCAATATTTTGTATGCTATTAAATCTTTTCATACTCAATCCTCCATTTTATCTTGTTTTTTAATTTCACATATATACCAAGTTGCCCTAATATCTACATTTATTTCTTTTAAATTTCCGAAAAACTCCTCCAGTTCAGGTTTAACTACTTTAATAAAATTAAAATAATCACCCTTTTCCATCCATTCGACTATACTTGTCATAATTGATCGTTCATCATTATAGTCATAGATAATAACTATGTTCTTGGTAATTCTTGCCATTTCTTTATACATAATCTGTCTATCTAAAGGACTTAATCCGTGAGCAACATATGATGCAATTGAAATATCAAAACTCTTATCTTCAAAAGGAAGTTTATCTAGCACACTACCTTTTTTAAAAGTTATACCTTCATTTTCCGTCCGTTTAATAGCCACATCCAACATTTTTTGTGCTGTATCAATTCCAGTAACACTCAAGCCATTTTCAGCTAAAACAGAACATAAAGCACCTGTACCACAACCAATATCAATAATATTGTTGTAGGATTCCAGTTTTAAATCTTTTGGAATTTTCCCTAATGCTTTTTTATAATTTCTTACTTGAAAATCATAAAATAAACCATAAATAGGAGCTATTTTATCAAATAGTAAACTCATTTCAGTACTCCTAATTTCTTTATTTACTAAAGCTAATAATATTAAACTTAAATAATTTTGCTATTAGCATGTGCATTATAACTATTGGCATAAAAATAACAAATGATACTAACATTACTAATTCATAAATAATATTGCTTCTTTTATCACTAGTTTTGCCAAATCTATTCATAAAAGAACCAAGTGGTATTCCATATACATTGCCTATCATGATAATTCTAATACTACCAAGAATTCCTAAGGCTTTTGTTAAACCATATTTTAATACAAGTTTATCCCAGGCTTTTTTTGAGGGCTTACCTCTATTTTCAGCATAATGTTGAGCAAATAAAATAGCTTTTAATTCTTCTGAAGGAACATTGTTAAATTCTCCATTTAATAGTTCCTTTACTTCACTATCTTCTAACCCGGCTTCCAAGGCCATTCTAGTATGAGCATAAGAACATAATGGACAACCATTAACCTCAGTGACTGCAAGCATAATTCTTTCGAAAAAATCTTGGTCTAATTCATTGTTTTTCTTAGCCAAACTTACATATCTAATTGTCCTAATCCCTTGATACATAATCATATACCCTTCAAATAATGTATATAATCTTCTACTTTTATCCATTAATATTACCCCTTTTAATTTAAAATAAAAATGCATCCCTTTATTAGGAATGCACATATTAGCTAATTTATAATAATCTTTCGTAAATACGAAAATCAGAATCCTTCTCGGTGATTTCCTTTAATAAGGGAAATATTCTTATAAAATGTTCAGACACCTCATGTGCATTTAGTGCTTCTTTATTCTCCCACTCTTCTATCATCGTAAGTATTCTTGGATCATTAATATCTTGAAACAATTCGTACTTGATACAACCTTTTTCTTTAGTGGTTTTTTCTATTAACTCCTTATAAAGAGCTATAGCATCATCCAATCTTCCTTCTAGAACGCAATTTTTAGCTACAACTTTAATCATTTTACGCACATTCCTTTCATTTATACTTTCATTATAACACTAACTATACTACTAACCTGTATCCTAAGATACTTAATCTATTATTTTCATTTACCCTTTTTCAAATCATCCATAACTGCATCTGAAGCTAGTTTCCCAGTTAAAATGGATACTGGCATACCAGATGGACTAAATGTCCATTGACCAGCCTGAAAAACGTCAGGTATTGGCGTTTTAATACTCTGAGCTATTTGTGGAAATCTAGTCTCAGCTGGTAGTTTCTTATTTAAAAAAGCCCATCCTGTAATTGCACCACCTAAATTACCAGTCAATTTCTCTAACGTCAAAGGTGTAGAACATTGTATATCTAAAATATTATCTGACAATTCAGGAAATATTGAATCCTTTAAAACACCAATTATCTTATCTTCAACAAATGCCTTAAATTCTTCATACCAGCCAATATCAAAAATATACTTAATCAACTTATAGTCGAAAAGAGTACTTATGATAAGTCCCGTTTGTCCTATCGGTGACAAAGAAATGTCACGTATTGAAGGTATTGATATTTCATAAGTAGTTAGAGAAAGATAATCTGCTACCCAATTTTTTAAGCTGCTCTTTTTCTCACTATCATTTAATTGCTTATCATTTAATATTTTTTCATATTCAGTATTTTTAACATTTCTAAGCCCTATCTTATTAGGTGTATAAAAAGAATGGCAACCTGTAATTTTTGCAAAATAATCACTATCCAAATTCACTGACATAAAAATAGTCAGTAGAGAATCACAACCCTCATTACTTTGTATTATGTTTTTTTGCTCTTTAATATTATTTAGGTCATCAACAATTATAGAAGAATACAAGGTGGTCATATCCGCACACCAAATAAGCTTCTTATATCTGAATTTTCTTCCATCTGAAGTTGTTACTTCCTTCTTTTTAACATCAACTTCAACCACCTGTGTTTTTGTTTCTATTTTACCATCCTTATCCTTTATAAAATCAGCTATTTTCTTTACTAATACACCAGTTCCACCTATTGGATAACTGTAATCCAAATATAGACCAAAATAACTTAGGGCAAAAAAAGTTGGAGTATTTTTGAAGAAGTGCTGGGTAATCATATCTATTAATGCTTTGTTTTTAGTAAATCTACTTAAATATTCATTAATAGGTTCATTTAACTTTTTGACTTTACGAATGTTTATTTGATATTTAAAGAGCCAAGGTAAAAGAGTTTTGAATATATATTCTTTATCCTCCATATAGTTAACAAATAATGGATTATCAAGTCCATAGAGAACATCCATGTACTTCATAACCTTTTTTATTTCATTTATTATATTCGAAATCCCTTCAACATCTTCTGGGAATTTTTCATTTAGTAAATAGTGATAGTCTTCTAGACTATCACTATTTATTAGTTTTACAAACTTATCTTCAATACCTATTGAAACTGGATTTTTTACAAAATCAATATTTATACCTAACTGTTTCAACATAGGAAATACTATCCCTGAATTTTCAAAGGCTCTTATACCTCCATCATAAGTAAATCCCTTGTAATCGAATGAATTTACTAAACCTCCGAGTTTACTAGCTTTTTCTAATAATAGGGTATTATATCCATTTTTCGAAAGATACGCTGTGCTAGTTAAGCCTGCAATACCTCCACCTACTACAACAACATCATATGAGTTATCTACCCTCATATTTCACCCTCCTTAATTAGCTTAATTATTGGTTTCAGTATAAGGGAGATGTCTTTTCCCACTAATTGATTTTACCCTAATGCAATAAACATTCATTGCATTTAAATATTTATCATCATAAATAGGCTTTCCCTTAAATCCATATTTTCCCATAATCAAATCCATGGCTTTTTTTCTTTCATCAAGACTTTCTATCAATGTTACAATACCTTCAAGCATTATGCTTTCATGAAAAGCTGACCACTGACAGGCTTTTTCTCCTTTTTTTAATTCAAAAAAACTAGTCATTTCCACAGCGCACTGATTATTTTTTTTTATCATATCACATTTTCTACCTTGTTTGGCAGAATGAAAATAAATTATTATCTCTTTATCCTCAATTTCAAAACCAAAATTTAAAGGTACAACATAGGCTTGAGTCTCATTGCATAAACCTAAATGCATTATTTGAGCCTTTTCCATAATCTTGGCTATTTCCAATATATCCATTATTTCTTTATCTGTTCTTCTCAATTAAATGCACTTCTCCTTATACTCCCTTTTTCTCAACCATGAAAGGTTTAAGAAGCTTATATACTTCCCCTGCTTTTTTAGTTCCAAACTCTTTAACCAAAGCATTATTAACACCTTGTTTTGTTTTATACTTTTGTAAAAACCCTGAAACCATAACAAGATAATCTGGATCTATAACATTTTTCAAGTGACTTTCTAAATCCATTATTTCTTCTTCAATATTTTTACCAGTTAAACTTATAACATTATTTACAGATGCATTCTTCTTCGACCAAAACTTAGCTAAACAATCAAAGCCCTTATCTTTTGACACTATATAAAATGTCTCCTTAGGATTTTGTGAAACTAAATAGCCTAAAAAAGTAGCTAATTGAAAATCCAAAGCATTTTTAGACCCAATACCAATTTTCATATAATTAATTTGAGCCCTGCTTTCAGATAATCTTTTATGTAAACCAAATGTTAATCTATCAGCATTTTCGCTATAAAATATATAAATTATATCCTTTTCTATTAACTTGGTTAGACCATCTAAACCTGGCACACCAACATTTTCATAATCGATTAAAAAAGTAGCCATTGTATCATCACCTTTCAATTGTATCTAATTTATTATTGTTGTCTTTATCCTTATACATTAATACGTCTAAATGCTTTTGGAATTCCTTTCCATTCATTTTAGAATAATATCCATAAACTCCATAACCCATACTAAATTCAATAACATATGGTTTTCTTTTAGCTTCATTAAATTCATCAAATTTTAGTTTGATTCTATTGACAGTTTCTCTTAAAATATCTTCATCCGAGATATTAAGTATTATAAAAAATTCATCTCCCCCAAATCTTGCTAGTATATCAGTGTCTCTAATACACTCTTTCATTAAGTTACCTGAAATTTCTAAGGCCTCATCACCTTTATCATGCCCAAAGGTGTCATTTATTGACTTGAAATTATTCATATCAAGCATTATTCCTGAAAATGTTTTTAAAGGTGTACAACTTTTTATTTTTTTATCTAAATAGCGTTCAATTTTTTTTCTATTATATAGTCCAGTTAAATAGTCTGTGGACATAGTGTGATGTTGAATAGTCAAAAAAACTATCAATAATGAGAAAACAACACAATTTAAAACTAATGAGATTCCATAAAAATATGTTTGTAGAATAATACCTATAAAAGGTGGAATTGTAAAAAATAAAAGTGGACGAAAGTATCTCTTTTCTATATTCTTATAATTTGTAACTGTCATGATAAAAGAAACCAACATCAAAGTAACTGTAATCGCTACAGAAAACAAAAATAATGGTCCTCTATGATACACATTATTACTATCAATATAATAGAACCATCCATAAAACTGTGTTAAAAAAACCATTACCATATTTAAGATATTAATAACCAATAATGATGGAATCAACTCCTTAGTTTTTTTCTCATTATTATAGATATTGTAGTGTGCATATAGCACCCACATAGATACCAATAAGGGATTTAATAGAAAAATCAAGAAATTGCCAGTATGGTTTAATAATACATATATTTGGCTACCATTACCGTCAAATCTACTAAAAACATCAACAAATAATAAAAAGATGGTTATTTGAATAATTAATATGTATAACTTATTATTAAATAATTCTTTATCATTCCATTTGGTAGTCATATAATAAATGGTTAATAATATCAATAAAGAATAAATATTTAAAAAAGAATTATTTAATAAACTCATATTATGCTCCAATCTTATTTTACTATACATATGAATACTGAAATAATATCAGAGTAATTCCAGTTTTTTATTTTGAGTAAATTTATTAACTAATAAATAATCATTGATTAAAACTTCAGGTCCCTCTTCTAAATCATTAAAATCCAATTCTTCTGATAGTTTAGAGTATTCTAATCCTTCATTCATTTTTATCACTCTCCGTTAATTATTCACTTCCAAAAAGTATATATGAAAAAATTATACCATTTTTATAATAAATATTACAAGAAATCGGTTTTTATATTTTCTCTTTACTATAGTGTAACAATCCTTTGTATAACACCCCAATGATTTCAATTATGTTTGCCACAACTACTATTGCTAATATCCAATTTTTAATATTAATCCAGAACCTAGGAAAATCTAAACTAACTTTCATATATTTCAATAATTCAGTTGAAAAGTCTGGATTCCAAAGATTACCGTCTGTAAATATTATGATTGTTAATATTAAAGTGAAAATTGTCAATACTACATGAATTATTGAATGTTTTAAGGTCCATTTTCTATAATAAATACTAAAGACTTCTTTTAAAATACTTAAAATGAATATGCCAATTATCAAAGTCCTATATCCTTGTAATACAGCTATATTAAATAATGGTATTGTTACAAGTTCCTTACCATTATGGAAATATGCTGAGAATACTTCTGGTGCTGTATAGAGTAAAGCTAAAAAAATAGTTGCGAAAAATGTTGTAGCAATAATGCTGGCAATAGGATTTGATAACTTTATATCAGTTTTTTTATCTGGCATTTGTGGTAATTTATCCAGACTCCAATTATTTTTATTAGATAACTCTTCCTCTACATTATTATTTTTTCTTTCAATTATCATAAAGACAATTGTTGTCCAAGCAAATGCTTGTAATGTTCCAGAAAATATACCGGCAATATAGTTTGTTGTTATATCGACCATAGCCATATTAGTAGTAAAGATACTTTCTATTAACAAGGCTATAGAAATTCCACCTATTACAGCTAAAATAACAATTTTAAGTATTAATTTATATAGATGGTAATATCTAGGGCCAATAACATATGTTTTAGTCCCTCTATAATTATCTGCTAAGATTTCTGGATCACCTAATTCTAAAAGAATTTTTTCTACTTTTTCTTCATAAATATCTGTGCTTTGGTCCTGCCTATCATATCATCAATATTACTTTTTAGTTCTAATTCTATTTCCTTTCTTTGTGCTGAAGGGAAGCTCTTTGTCACTGCATATATATATCTATTAATTAAATCCATAACTTTCACTCCTGACTTTTTAATATCTTTTTCATATTATCAGTTATTTTAAACCATTCTTTACATAGTTCTTCATAAATATCTTTCCCATTTTCACTTAGTTTATAGTATTTTCTTGGTTTGGCTGTATCAACATCCCAATTGCTTTCCAAGATATTTTGTTTTTCTAGTCTTCTTAACAGTGGGTAAAGTGTTCCGGCTTCTACTGGTATCCCCTTTTCTTCTAGAGAAACTACAAGAGAATAACCATATTGTTGAGTCTCTAGTTGGCTTAATACACTTAGTATAATATTGCCTCTTCTTAGTTCTTGGACTAGACTGTTGAATATATCTTTGTTTTGCTCTTGTTTCACTTTATCACCTCCTGCTTTGATTATACTGTGTATCGCACACTATTGTCAATATATTAATATTAATTTATTTGTCATCTAATCCCTATTACTATTTTCAAATCTTTTATTGTAATAGACCTAGCATCAAAATTAATTAAATTATCCCTCCTCATTTTATTTAATTCTCTACTTAGTGAAGATCTTTGTATCCCTAACCTTTCGGCAAAATCTTTTTTTGAAATATTAAGTTTTATAACAGTATCTTTTTGAATATAATATTCATACTTTAAAAAATCAATAATACTTTTTCTAATAGTTTTTAGGGATATTGTATTTATCTTGTCAGCTAATACAATTGATCTGTCAGAAATCGCTTGCATAAAACTTAACATAAACTTCTCACTTTTTTTACACATTGTAAGAATTAACTCTTTTGACATATGTAGCACTGTTGTTTTGGCTGTTGATATAACTGTCATAGTATAGAAATTACTATTTGAATAGATGAGGTTAGCACCAATAATATCACAAGCAGAAAATACACCTATAGTTAATACATTTCCATTTTCAATAATATTTTGAACACTAACCTGTCCTTCTAATATAATATCTATTTCCTTACATATTTCATTTTGCAAATGAATAATCTGTCCCTTTTCATATATTTTTAGTTCATAATGTTCTTTTTTTAATATTTCTAATAATTCTTCTTTAGAAAAACTGCTAAAAAGATTTTGGCTAACTAAAGCGTCGATATAGTTTAAAATATTAATTGATTCCACCTCCATTAGTTACCTTGGTAACTTACTTGAAATATGCTTCATAGTATACTATAGCTAATGACAAAATGAAAGGAGCTTAATAATGATAGAAAAACTATATACTTTAATCAACTATACAGAAAAAAGTATTACAAAAATTATTGATGATGACAATGTAGGGGTAAACCATATGGTATTGCCAAAAGGAGATGCACTACCCGAACACTTTTCCAACTCTCATCTTTATATGATTATTCTAAAAGGGAACATGACTATAAAACTCGATGATCAAGAGCCACACCAATATAATGTTGGTGATATTATTAATATTCCCTTTCATACAAAAATGAATGTCTACAATACACATGATCCTATACTTGAATTTCTTGTTTTTAAAGCTCCTAATCCAAGAAATTATGTGAGGAAATAGCAATGAAAAAAAATTTACAAAGAATAATTCAAGTTGCTTTTCTTGTTATATTTTTAATATTAGTAGTTATGGGGAAACCTCAAATTTGGATGGGTTTATTTCTTATAGGTATTATAGCTTCATTTTTTTTGGGGCGTATTTATTGTGGTTGGTTTTGTTCTATCAATACTGTTCTTAAAGGGGTTACTTGGTTCAAGAAAAAACTGCATATTAAAAATCGTAAACTTCCAACATTATTAACTAAACCATGGGTACGTTTTTTAGTTTTAGGTTTATTTATAATAATGTTTATCTTTACTATGGTATCAGGTAAAAAATTACCAGTCTTACCAATATTATTCACTACTGGTATAATACTAACCTTCTTTTTTCATGAAGAACTTTGGCACCGTTATTTATGTCCTTATGGTTCTATACTATATTTACCTGGCTCTAAATCAGCTCACAATATTTATATTGATCCTGAAAAGTGTACTAACTGTGGTGCTTGTAGAAAGGTTTGTCCTTCAAAAGCTATTGAGAAACAAGAAAAGAATCATGAAATTATAAAAGGTGAATGTCTTGTCTGCACAGAATGTATTACAACTTGTAAGCAACAGGCTATTAGTTATAAATAGATAAAGGAAATATTAATTCAATAAAGGAACCCCTTAAGCATGAAATATAACTTAAGGGGGTTTTTTATATATTAAATATATCTTCTCATTATTTTTATAAGCTAAATTGTGATTAAATATTGATTATTTTTAATATATTTAGTTAAAGAATCTTCCTTTTATTTAATATCAACAACCAATTCTATAAATTTATCTGAGATGTTATAATTATCAGCACAGGCTTTACAAGCGTTAAATATTACTCCGCTCTCCATCATCTCAATAATTAATTCACATATACTTTAATCATCACTTATTAGTTTGGTGGTACCTCCCCTAGATAACAATATGAATTTCAGCCCACAAATGATTCTTTAACGTATTATAGAGATACATAGATATCATACTTGATACTTTAATGCCCTAATTTATTTAAAGGAATGTATATCATTCAATTAAAGTATTTTGAATAAGAAAAAGACTAACTAATATGGTGCAATCACCTTATTAGTTAGTCTTAATTTTTAGTAATTGAATATTATTTTATTCTAGATAGTTTCTTTCTCTATACTTTCTAGCTTCGAAATATTTTCCTTATCCTTTTTATTAAGAATAAATCTATCTAGTAACATAATTATTGGGGGCAATACTATAAAGGTACTTAATAATGCTAAGGTTATATTTATAACCGTCATTAATCCAAAATCCCTTAAGATAATAAATTGAGAAATCATCAGAACTGAAAAACCACCTACTGTTGTAAGACCGGAGGATACAATAGCTTTTCCTATCTTATTAACAGTAATAAGCATTGCTTCAAATTTTGCCTTACCAGATTTTCTTTCTTCTAAATATCTTTCCATAACCATTACTGTCATTTCTGTTCCCATACCTAAAACCAGCGCTCCAAGGGTTGCTGTTATTGGTGTATACTTAATACCTAATAAGTACATTATCCCACTAGACATCCCTATAATTAAGACTACTGGAAGTAATGGAATTAAGGCTTTAAAGAAATTTCTATATATAATAAGAAGAGCCATAAATACCAACCCTAATCCGATAATTGTCATAGTAACTCTACCTGATGTCAAACCATTTACCATTTCCACATCCAAAACACTTTTACCTGTAATCTCAACATTCATAACTGATTCTTTAGAATCTTCTTGTAAGTTTTTTACAAATGCTTGTAGTTCCTCTGTTGGTAGGTGCTTTATATTTAATAGTATTACAGATTCTGTTTTATCATCATTAATAAACATTTTGACCTGTTCTTTAGGCAAAGTACTTATCATATCTAAATATTTTTCATGACTTACATCACTTTCAGTTGCAAGATTACTAACTAATGTATCTATTGATTTTACACTAACTACTATATCTCCATACTTTTCTTCTATATTCTTGGATTCATCTTTTACCCATTCAATATTTTCACTAGTTAATACATTTTCACCCTTCATATAAATTGCAACCTGATCTGTTGAGCCAATCTTATCTCTAATCGTATGTATATCCTCTAATGCCTCCATATTTTGTGGCATAAAGGTCTCAATATCTGTTTCAACGCCCACTTTACTATCCACTAAAAATCCTGCCAAGGACAAGCCTATTGCAATAATTAATATTGGAATAGAAAATTTAATAACCGCTCTTGTCGAAAACTTCAATATCTTATCAAGAACAGTTTCCTTGTCACTATTCTTCTTTTTAGCAGAAACTATTACATCACCCTTTGCCTGAATACTTTTCTCCCTATAATTCAAAATAGGCATAAGCAAGAAAATTGCACCTAAAAAGCTTATTATCACCCCAATAGTTAACATCTTACCAAAGTCTTGAATCATTGGTACCGGTGAAGCAAACAAGGATATAAAACCTAATACTGTTGCAAACACAGCTATCCCAACGGCTTTCCCGATATGACTAATAGTCTTTTTCATTGATCTTTCTTCTTCAAATCTATTGTGAAATTGGATTGAATAATCAATACCTAATCCTATTAATATGGGGAACACAGCCATGGATACCATAGTTATCGGTACACTTAAAATTCCCATTAATCCTAAGGTTGCAATAACTGATACTACTATAATTAGTAGACTTAATATTCTCCATCTAACATTAAATACTATTACAAGAACAATAAGCATTATTACAACAGCCAAGCCAACCATCATCGCCATATTAGTCTTCATCTCTTCTTGTAGTGAAGAATCTAAAACAGGTTTTCCTGACACGATATATGAAATACTTTTAAAATCTTCTCCATCTAATGATTTTTTCAAATCCTCTGTTATTTGATTTTTAGACGCATCATCTAAGTTACCTTGTAATTTCACAATCATCAAACTGCTACCATCATCTAAAACTACATCAGAGAATATTGTCCTCAATACATGATTTTCATCATATAGTATATTATCAAGTTCTGCTTGATCACCTGGTATATCCGCTACCATCATATTACTTTTAGTATGAAAAGTTTCTAGCCCCTTGGAAATATCACCTAGCTTATCACCCATAGTAACAAATCCAGCCGCCATTTCTTTTAATTCATCTGGAGAAATACCACCAGTTAGTCCATCTTTCATTGAAGCAAACTCAATTGTTAATTTATCACTAATACCCGTTAAAGCTTTTGATGTACTTGTTGTTCCATCTTGTATATTAGCTGTTTTCTCTCCTATTGTTCTAATACCCTGTGAGCTAACATTAATATTTTCAGATAAAGCAATTAATTTAGCTTTTAATTCAAGATTTTCTCCTGTTAGATTACTTAGTTGCAATAATTGACTAGAGGCAGCACCTAGACCATCTGCTGCTGTAAGTAAGCCTCCTTCAATTTGTTTTGCTCCTTCGGTAAGATTATCTTGTCCCATTATAAGCTTGTTAAAAACATCAGTTGTTGCTGAAAGTTCGTTTAGCTTATCGCCAATTACTTGGGGATCTTTTATATCCTTAGAGTTTAGTTCATTACCAATTTCAATCATCTTAGCACTCATCTCATCTAAGCCTTCACTTAAGCTAAGAACTTGGTTTTTTATTTCAGTACTTTGCATATCAGTCATTTGATGAACTAAACTAGCAGGACTTATAAAGGAAAATACATTTTCCTCATATTTAAACTGCTGTTCTACATCCCACATCTTTTCAATATTTTCATGTGATAATAGATTACCTTGTGTTTTATCTGTAAATAGCACTAAAATTGAATCTCCACCGAAGGAATCTTCCATTTCTTTATTTGAGATATATACATTATTATCACTTTTCACTAAGGTCTCATTGCCTGTTGCCATTTTCATATTTGAAACACCAGCTAGTAGTATTACAAATAGTATTACTGTAAAAAATAGCGTTTTGATAGGTCTCCTATGTATTAACTTACCTATCCATTTTAATAATTTATCCATAAATATACTCCTCGTCTTATTTGTTAATATCTTTTATTATTTGAGTAACTATATTACTTACATATTTTTTTAAATTTTCCGAGTCACTTTCTGGCATATATAGAAATGATAAGATAGAACCCATTAATAACCGTAAGGTGAATTCTTTATTACTACCAGTTACTCCTATTTGTATCAACATATTTTCTAGAATCTGCAATATCCTATTCATAAAATTTTCTGCTCCTAATTCTGATAAGAGCGGGGCTTCTGTTAATATTAATCTAATAATTTTATAATTATTAGATATTAAACTGATTCTTTCATAAAGTATATACTCTAACTTAGCTGCAGGGCTTAAATCACTAGAGGTACTAATTGATCCTTCTAAGGTACTAATAAGAATCGGCTTTATTCCTTCTAAAAATATTTCCTGTTTTGTATTAAAATATCTAAATAATGTTACCTCTGATATTTCTGCTGCTTTTGCTATTTCTAAAGTGGTGCTTCCACTAAATCCTCTATCTACAAAAACTTTCATTGCTGATTCTAATATTTGTATCCTTCGATCTTCTTTTTTCATTCTCTCCATTTTCACATATCCCCCTTAATGTTAGTAAGTACTTACATATATTACGATAACTTTCACTACTTGTCAAGTATTAAATAAAAAAGACGTCAACCAATATTAATTGTTGACGTCTTAATTTTAATTTATTTTTTCTTATATTTATTTTGCCATAATTTATATATGATAAATGGTATTAATCCCAATAAAAAGGAAAGTCTCTTATCAAGGTACCAGTTAACTCCACCTTGAGCATTCCATTGCATAGGTATTCTATCAGGTAATACTGGTAAAAGCAGTAACATAATTACAACCGGGACTATTAAAATCAACAAGTCTTTTCTACTTATTTTCATTACATAATCTCCTTAACTCTTCCAACAATACCACTTTCAAGCATCACTTTTATTCCATGATGATGATCCAGAGAATTGGTCAATATTCTTTTCACAATTCCTGTCGTTAGTTTTCCACTTTTTTGGTCCTGTTTTTGTACTACTGCTACTTCTTGTCCGATTTTTATATTATTTCTTTTAGTACCATCCATCTTTTATCTCCTAATTATCATTTTATCTTATTCTAATTTATTGTTTTCTTTATCACTATCTTTATCATGAACATATTTTAAATATATTTCTGATTGTGGAAAAGGAATATCAATATTATTTTCTTTGAATTTTTTCCTGACAGTTTCTTCTAAATCATATAAAACATCCCAATAATCCATAGTATCAACCCAAACTTTAACATCATAATCTAATGAACTTGCCCCATGGTTTGCTAGTCTTACTATAGCTTCTGGAAATTCCAAGATTTTTTTATGATCAATAACTATATTATTTAATACATTTTTAACTTTGTCTACATCACTATCATAACTTGCATTAAAAACTAAATCCACTCTTCTAATAGGTTCAGATGTGTAATTTATAACACTTGAGTTTACCAACTCTGAATTAGGTATAATAATTTTTCTATTATCTGGTGTTAATAACTGAGTATATAACATTTGTATATCATTAACTGTTCCAGACTTATCTTTAGATTCTATATAATCTCCTACTTTAAATGGTTTAAACATCAATATTATAAAGGCACTTGCAAAATTTGAAAGATTACCTTGTAAAGCCAAGGCTACTGCCAAACCAACTGCCCCAAACATAGCTATAAAAGTTGTTATAGGTACTCCTAAAACATTTAATAATATAATCACATATGAAGCATATAGAAAGAATTTTATGATTCCTCTTAAAATCCCGCTAATTGTTGGATCTATTTTTATGATCGATTTAGATTTATTGAAGAAAAACAAGGTTATTTTTATTAATATATATCCTATAACTAATATTATTAAAAATCTTATAATTTCATTCCAATTATCATTAATTAGTTTCTTGATTGTTTCCATAATCACCCTCCTCTAACTAATAATATTATAACATACCTCTATCTCATAGTTTGTTTTAGCTAAGTATTTGGTGATTAATCTTTTTCTCATAAATTATACTGGCTATTTTACCACAAATTACACCTAAAATAATACCAGCTAAAACATCTGTTGGATAATGCATAAATAGGTATATTCTTGAAAATCCAATCATACCTGCAATTATCCAAAATATTAGTGAATATTTCTTTAAATATCTACTTAATACATAAGCTGCAGCGAATGAAGTGGTTGTATGACCTGATGGTAATGAATAGGAAGTTAATCTATGAATGAGAAGGTTTATCTCGGAAAAATCAGTAGAAGGTCTTGATCTTTGTATAATATTCTTTAAAATACCTTCACCTAATAAAGTACTAATAAGTAAAGCAATTATTGTTATAATCCCAACATATCGTGTTTTCTTATTATACATTAAGATAATAGCAACCGTTATCCAAATTAAACTATTATTACCTAAATTAGTAAATAAAATCATAATATTATTTACTAATTGACTATGAAAATTAGTATGGATATAAAATATAATTGTTTTATCTATATAATAAATTTGTTCTAACATTATAAAACTCCAACATCTCAATTAATTTACTTCTATTCCTTAGTATGTGAAATTAAGTTTTAATATAGTCCTATTATAATACAAAAATAAAATAATCCCAATTTTTAATTTATATAATATTTCCAATACAAATTATATAACACAACAGGGCTGAAATTTATATCTAGTTGCTTAATTAATCTAAGTAATGTAAAATTAACGTAGAAAAATGTATTTTCCAACTAATGATTGTAGGTGATTATATTGTTCAGGAGAAACTTGATTAAAAAAGGTTTTACATTAATAGAAGTTATTGTAGTAGTTTCAATAATTAGTATATTAGCTGCTGTTAGCATACCTGTTTTCAGTAATTATATTAGTGAGACTAAAAGTGTTACAGATAATCATACTTTAAGTGTACTTAATAAAGTTACCAGTCTTTACTCTGCTGGGATTACAAATAATAATGATCCTTTTAAAGATGGAACACTTAATGATAATCAGTTGCTACAAATATTAGTAGATAATGGATTTTTTACAAATACGCCAGAACCACAGCAAAAGAATCTTACCTTTAGTTGGTCATATTCTGATCAAACCTGGTCACTAACATCTACAATTGTCTCAATTATACATGAGCTTACAAATACAGATATAACTTTGGGAACTGGTGGCTATACTGGATCTATAGTGGGCAGTTATTCTGGGTCACAAAAAGCGATATTAATTCCAAAAACTATAAATGGAATTAATATACTTGCTATAAATCAAGATGTTTTTAATGGTAAGGAACTTACTTCTGTATTTTTTTCTAGTGATAGCAATATTACTCGCATACATGCTAGGGCTTTTAAAAGTAATAGTATCACAGAAATATCTCTTCCGGCTAATTTAGCAAGAATTGATTATGGTGCCTTTTTAAATAACAATATTACCAAAGTAACTATAGGTTCTAATGTATATATGGAAAGTAGAGTTTTCCAAAATAGCGACTCTTTTAGAACAGCCTACTATATAAATGGGGCCGGAACATATGTATATAATGGAACATCTTGGACTAAACAATAAATTATAAATATTATAAATTAATCAAAAAGGCTTAGATTAAATAATCTAAGCCTTTTTCTATCCACTTTACATATTATATAATTTCTAGCGTTTTATTTTATTTCCAGGATAACTCATCATCCCACCTTTGATATTTATCACCTTAAACCCTAGTTTATCAAGATATTTACAAACTCTACTACTTCTAGAACCAGTATGACAAATTAAATAATAAGTCTCATCCTTTTTAATTAATTTATCTGCATCACTCATTAACTTATTCATAGGTATGTTTTTAGTAGATTTTAACATTCCCTGTGCACACTCATATTTTTCTCTTACATCTATGATATTAACTTTTCCAATTAAAGTATCTATTTCTCTTGCTGAAATACTCTCAACTTGCTTTCCAAAACCAAACATATTTGTTACCCCTTCTTTAATCATATAAATTAGTCCTGACTATAATTGTAACAATATCCTAGAAATAATCTGTGAGTAAGTCACTTAAGCTTAGTATTCTATTCTGTTTCTTCCATTTTCTTTGGCTAAATATAGTTTTTCATCAGCCATTTTGATCATGCTCTCCATACTGTCTAAATTAGTGGGTTTTAGACTACATATACCAAAACTTGCAGTAATCTTCAATTTGTTTTCTCCGAATATCATTTCTTTATCTTCTACAGCTTTTCTCATGCCTTCTATTATTTTTATTGCTACAGCCTGATTTGCTCCTGGTAGACAAATAAGGAATTCTTCCCCGCCATACCTGGCAATCCAATCACTTGATCTGCTAATACTACCTAACAATGTTTGAGCAAATATTTTTAATACATCATCTCCAGCTAAATGACCATATGTATCATTAACATTCTTGAAAAAATCAATATCAGCCATAATAACAGATAAATTATGATCTGAAAGTAACATATTAATAATATCTAAAGGTAGTTTTTCATTAATATATCTTCTATTGTATAATCCAGTCAAGGGATCTCTTGTAGCCCCTTTATTCATATTATTAATTAATTCATAAATTTCTGATTTTTCACCTAATCCATCTTCGTTTATATTTAAAACCAAACTATCAGTAGCATCTTTTAACAATTCTATAACTACTCTTCTACCATTAAATTCATAAGGTATAGCAGTTACTAAAAATATTGAATTTTCTGTATATTCAAATTTCACATATGTCTTGTTATCATTGTAAGAACGTATTGATATACAATTATCACAAACTTTACTGTTCCCCCAAAAATCAAAACAGTTAAAATCTAGTTTTGGAACTGGGTTTTTATTATTAGTTAGTACTTTTTTCATAACTGGATCTACTATCCTAATTATTTCATAGCTTTTTTCAAAAATATCTAGTTTATTGAGTATCTCATCTATTCCTATTTCTTCCATGTCATCTCCCTTTTGAATGTTATATTTATTTTTCATTTATCTAAGACTACATTCTACATTCAAGCTATCTAAATACAAGAGATAGATTGTTAGCTATTTATATCTATGCTCCCAACCAAGGTATAAAGAATAAGAAAATTGCAAAACGCAGGAATATAGTAAGAAAAATAGCTATAGCACCAAGTATTATTCCAATATTTCCTATGCTAGATCCTGGAAGGTTTTCTTTTTTAATCTTTTGTTTAGCAAGTATGCCACAGATAATTGCAGCCACACCAACAATTGATACAAAATTAAAGAAGCTAACGATCCCTATTTCCGTAACCAGAATTCCTATCACAAAAGATAAAATTAGTATAATAAGACTACTAATTCCAAGAAATAATGAGGTTATGGCTATTCTAGGTATTTGTTGATTATTTTGAATATTTTTGTCCATAATTTTAATTCTCCTTTCAATATTTGTTATCCTATTTTCTATTTACGCCAAAATGTTGTGTTATCTACCTTATCTTTAATATTGAAATCTATAACTTTCTCAAGTAATCTAAAATCTATCGGGCTTTCCCAAGGTATGCGAAATAATTGCTTTGTATAATCATATCCAGCTTCAATTATGTCATCAGAAAAAATATCAAGAGCAACTTTTTCAGGAGCTACTAATAAATGTTTCTTGGATATACTAAAGCCTATGATAAAAGTACCATGATCTGTAAACATTGGCTGTTTCCAGGCAATTTTTTCTCCAAGTTTCGGGTATTTATTTCTAATCCAAATAAATATTTCTTCTAATCTATCTCTATGTTCTTTATTATCTATAGTAGTTAAGTATTCTGGTAAAGTATCCATATCTCTACCTCCTATGCTTATATTATATACTTCTGATATTATAATATCATTAAATTTTCTTCATCTTAAATATACTTTCCCCGGACTTGCAGCATCTGCTCCAAATCCTTGTTCTAAAATTACTTTATATTAAGCATTAGCTTAATCTCCTAAAATATATTATATTATATCTTGTTACATCTTAAATTATAAAAATATTGAACAACTGGGTGTTTTAGTTTCATTTTATCTGATAAATTTAAAAGGCGTCTTCTACCAACCCTCTTATCTAAGAGGGCTAAAATATTTAATAAAATATCATCTTTATCCAAGCTTTCATCTATTGAAGATGACAAGAACTTATTGGCAACAACTTGAAAATCATTTTTACTTAATTGTATTTGTGCAATTAATATTTCCTTGGCATATTCTATAATTTTCTTGTTCCTAGCTATTACAGCAAGCCTATCCTCTGGTATCGTTTTTTTTGTTTCTTTTCTGATAGTTTCTATATCTTCATCACTTATTGGTAATTGTATGCTTTTATCATTTTTTATTTCCTGTTCTGTCTGATACCATTTTATTGATGTGGTATGGTCTTTCATATTGAAAATATTTTTCTGATCTACTGATATATAGCTCATTCCTGGTTTATCTGGTAAATAACGATAACCTGATGCACAGTAAATAACTCTATCCTTTAATTCAGGACAGAGAAATTTATCTAAGTTTTGCTTTGTTTTACTCCAAGCCATTTTACCTAACCTTCTATTTATTTATAATATTAATTTTCATTAAACTGGAAATTCTTTTCTCTAAAAATTTTGATGCAACAATCAACTACCTCTTCATCAAATTTTATGCCCTTATTATTTTCTATTTCTTCTAATGCAATATCAATACCTAATGCCGGTCTATATGGTCGATGTGATATCATTGCCTCCACCACATCGGCTACAGCTAATATTCTACTTTCTAAAATTATTTCAGCACCAGATAATCCCAGAGGATAACCAGTACCGTCAAGTCTTTCATGATGTTGATGGATCATAGTATGAATTTCGGCAGGAAAGTCAATTTCTTTAACTATATCATAACTATGCTCTACATGAGTCTGCATTAATTGATATTCAAGTTTGGACACTGTCCCAGGTTTATTTAAAATGTCTGAAGAAATATGTATTTTACCTATATCATGTAATAAGGCACCATAAGTTATATTCAAGATTGTCTTTTCTGATAATCCCATACTTTGTCCAATCTCACTAGCTAGTTCCATCACTCTTTTTTGATGTCCTGCTGTATAGCTATCCCTAAGTTCACCTATCTTAGAAATTGCATTAACCGATTGGTCTAATCTCTGTTTTAATTTTTCATTAATAAATATTAAATCTTCCTTTTTTTTATTTAGTTTATCTTCCAATTCTTTTCTTTCAGTAATATCTCTCACGAGACCTTCTGTACCTATAATTTCTCCTGTATCATCCTTTATAAATTGAATATTCATAGATACCCAGAAAGTTGTACCATCTTTTCTACACCCCATACACCTATAATCATTAATAGAACCTCTGTCTTTCAATTCTTCAATCAAAATTCCTCTTTCAAGTGGACTAGCATATAAATTTATCGCAGGAATACCTATCATTTCATCTATTGAATTATAACCATACATAGTTAGAGCTTTAGGATTAATTTTTGTAAAATTACCAGCTAGATCAGCTTGAAAATAAGCATCTTGAAGATTATCCATTATACGCTTATTTTGACTTAATGATTCATGTAAATTATTCTCAATATTTTTATGGTTTGTCATATCTGTCCCAAAAACTGAAATACCAATAATTTCATTATCAATTTTTACCGGATTAAAGGAAAGGTTTAGAATCATACTATTTGATGAAGTTATATAATCAATTTTATAAGCACCATCTTTTAAAACCTTCTTATAAAGTAATTTCCATTGCTTTACATACTTATCTGGTAACATATTCTCTGGTGTCATACCAACTTTTAATTCTACTCCTCTACCAGTTTTAAAGTAATTATATAATGCTGTGTTAAATGTAGTTAAACCATAATTAAAAGGTTCGACAACCCATACTAAATCATCAGTACTTTCTATCAAGGCTCTTAGCTTTTCTGATTCTGCCTTACAATTCCACTCAGCTGTATTTTTATTAGCATTTACATTCATTTAATAGTGCCCCCGCAGTATTTTTAGTTATTATCACTCATAAATTTTTTGATAATTTAATAATATCTAATATTATATCTTTTATATTTAAATTAAACTAGTAAAAATTAACACTTCAAATTTTCTTCAAGTAATTTCATCATAGCTTGTACATGTTTCTAGCCCTGAATTTTGATTTTGTCCTGTCATAATATTATCATGACAAACTGAACCTATGATTATTCCCTCAGCTTTAGCTTGTGATATTTTTTCTACAAGTATTGCACTCTGACCAAGATCATAAGCTGCACCCAAATCTCCAACCATAAATATCAGGTCATACTGAGTAAAATCCCCTTCATCTATAGTTTATCTATCAAATCAAGTATCTCTTTATTTTCAGGTATATCCTGCATAGAATGACCATAATTGACATATCGAAGTAGGCCACCCTTGTCTATTAGCATTTGAGCTGGCATTCTTCCCAGTTTAAACAGATTAACCTTCTGACCATATAGTTTTAACACTTCATGTTTTTTATCTGGTAGACCAATAAACTCCAAACTATTATCTGCCCAATATTCCTTGAAGTTCTCAGCATTATCAGGACCAATTGCTACAATCAAAGTGTCTTTTATAAAAAATTTATTATAATCTTGATGCAACTGCATCATATGCTTTCTGCAAAAAGGTCACATAAATCCTCTGTTTAGGACTATAACAATGTTTTTCTTGCCTACATAATCTGATAGTTTAAATATTTTTCCTTTAAAATCCATAAGTTCAAAATCCGGTGCTGTTCGATTTACTTCTACTATGCTCATTATTTTCAACCTCTTTTCTATTAATGATTAAATTATATCATTATTATTAAATTGATTTAGTTACTTCTTTTCACCTTATACTTTTATCATAGACTATACACTAGGTCCTAATAGTATTATAGCCTTGATATGATAATTTGTGCTTTTTTAGTTTGGAGTGCTTACCATATATTGGACTAAGTTAAAAGCCATCTAAACAATTATGTTTTGATGGCTTTTTTTCTCTTGTTAAACTGTTTTTATGCTCTGGACAAATTCGGCATTAATTATATTGTTCCCCTTATTAGTTTCTACTTCAATCCAATTTTCATTAATGTCTATTATTTTACCCTTTATATTTATGCCGTATGACCCTCCTGATATCTTGCAGTTTTTCCCTATATACTTTTTTAGCATCTCATTAGTCATAATTTCTAATCCCTCTTTCTTTTTTCTTTTTAAGATTATTTTTTTTTGCATCACATATTGTTGTGGCAAAATAACAAATAATATAATAAATATCGGCATGTATATGGCTATCCATATTGCTGGATTCATATAAAAATCACCATCCTTACTCAATGTATAACTCTCTTTATGATATCATATATTAATTATTTATGACATCAGCTGGTTTCGTGAGCATTTCTATTGCTACATCCATGTCTAGTGGCCTCGCTACCAGATAGCCTTGTATCTTATCGCAACCGTATTTTTTTAAATACTGTCTCTGTTTTTCATGCTCTATACCTTCAGCTATAACACTGTAACCCAGTTTATGAGCCATTGAAATAATATCAGAAGTAATAGTCTTATCTTCCTCCAATAAAAGAAGGTTGTCTGCAAAATATTTATCGATTTTAAGAACATTAATATTTAACTCCCTAACTCGAGCAAATGATGAATACTCTGTTCCAAAATCATCTATTAAGATTTCAATTCCCACAGACTTTAACTCACCTAAAATATTATTTATTTCCAAGTAATTTGAAGCAAATATAGACTCAGTTATTTCAAAACCTATCCTAGAAGGTTCAACCTGCATTTCACTTATCATTTCAATAACTTTTTTAACAAAATCCTTACTTAGTAATTGAACAGGAGAAATATTTATAGTTAAATTAATTGATTCATGACCTTTTTGAGTTAACATATTTAAAAATTTAAATGCTTTAAAGATGATAGTTTCACCTAGTGGAATTATCATTTTAGTTTTTTCCGCTATGGCTATAAATTCTAAAGGTGGTACCATTCCTAAGCTTTCACTTTCTAATCTAGCCAGACTCTCAAATCCACATATTTTGTTAGTATTTAAATCCAAAATCGGTTGAAATTGTAAATAAAATTTTTCATTTTTTCTATCCTTTAGGATTTTTATTAGCTCACATCTAATTATTTCCTCACGGGTAATTTGATTTTTCATATCATTATCATAGAAACAAAATCCAAATTCTCTATTAAAAATAGCAATTGCCTTTTCAGATGCAATTAATAGATTTCTCAAGAGATTCTCAACATCTTCCATACTATTATATTCTATTTCAACTACTCCAATACCCGCTCCACTTCTAACAACATTAAGCACAGGTTCTAAAGCTTCAATAATAGATTCACAAAATTCAATTAATTCATTTTTATCCTTATAGTTTTTAATATAAAAAACAAATCTATCTGAATATGTATTAAATAATTGATGTTTTTCTGAACAAAATGAAATGAGCACTTCAGCAGCTTTTTTTATTAAATCTTGACTATAGTAGAAACCATAGGTTACGCTCACTAAATTCAAGACACTAAGATTAATGCCAATTATAGCCCTTTTCTCATCTGTTTTTATCATCGCTTCATTTTGTAAAACAGTTTCTAAATATTTACGGTTATATAAACCTGTTAGTGAATCATGTTCATTGTTATATTTCAGGTTATTCTCAATTTTTTTCCGATCAGTTATATCTAGAATAATTCCTTCAAGAGCTTCAACTTCCCCCTTATCATTTCTAATCCCTTGACCTAATTCTAATACCCATTTACGCTCACCACTAGCAGTGATGATTTCATATTCTGTACTAAAATGAAGTTTTTGTGGTAGAATACGTTCCCATTCTTTATAAAGATATTCTCTATACTTAGGAACAATTAGTTCATTAAAGGATATTTCTTTATTATTTATTAAACTTTCCGGAGTATAGCCGGTAAGTTTAAGACAACCATCTGATATAAACTGCATTGTCCATTCTAGGTCATAATTGCATCTGTATGCCATCCCTGGAATATTTGATATAAGAATAGACTTGCTACGCTCGCTTTCAATCAAGGATTTTTCTATTTCTTTATGAGCACTTATATCCTCTATTAAACACATATAATTTGAATTGTTATATTGACTACCTAAAAGTTGAGCAATTTTCATGTTTACCCAAACACTTGATCCGTCTGGTTTTAAATAACGCTTTTCCATTGTATAACCGGTAGTTTCACCTTTTTTAAATTTTTCAAAATTTTCGTAATCTTCTTGTATGTCATCTGGATGAGTAATATCTGTCCATTTTGCTTTTTTCAACTCTTCGATATTTCTTCCAAGAATACTTCCAAACATAGGGTTTATTTCTGATTGCTCCGTAATGCTCTTATCATTATATACTGATATACCTATTGGTGCTTGCTCGAATACACTATGGTAGAGAACTTCATCATATGATATTTTTTCATTTAATTCTTTAAGTCTTAATCTTTGTGACCTATAATTTAGTAGGATAAACAATAATGCAAGCATACTTAATATTATAGTTATATCTGGTATCATCTGTATCCAAAGTTTATCATTCCATTCACTAGCTGAATAATCTATTCCAAAAACTGCTATGACTTTCCCACTAACTGGATCTAATATTGGTACTAGTGCACTAATCCATGTACCCCATCTATCTGTTGAAGGAGCACTTAATATTGTATTTCCTGATTTAAATATATTAAATAACTCAGCATCTGCTTCACTATAAACCTGCCCTGGTGGAGAGTGATCAGGTGAATCATTCTCTTCTGAGTCTATTAAGAAAACAATATTGTTATCTTTTTGACCCATTAGGTAGGCAAATTTAATTGGATTATTTGTTTTAACAAGCTTGAATAGTTTACTCTTATTAATACTATATACTTGTTTGTCTTCATCTTCGCTACTGCCAGTTAATTCACTAACTTGTTCTGGTACAATTAAAGCTCCTAAAGACTGGGCAAGCATTATAGCTTCTTTTGAAGCATTGTCTTGATATCTATTCCAAGCAAATCGCAAATACATTCCACTAATTAATAGCATAACTATTATAGAAAAGATAACAACTATCCTGTTGCGCTTTATGTTTATGCCATCAACTGAAATATGTTTTTTCATATTATTGTTATCTATAATCTTAAGTCACCTCTTATTTATTAATATTTATAATGATAAGTTTATTTTTCTAGCTTAATTCTTTTATTAGTAATGAATTTTAAATCTGAGACTTTGAAACAATCATATAATTTTTTATTAGTATAAGCAAGTTTGATTGTATGTATATCTTTTGATTTGGAAGCTTTATTAATCACTACCTCCCAGGACTCATCAAGTGTCGTATTTTGAGTTTTTATATCTAAATCTTTCTGAGTTAAAAGATGAGTTAAAGCTGTTGTAGTTAAAATATCTAAAGCAACAGCATAATCTTTAAAATAATCTTTTAGAGTTATAACAGCTTGTAATCCTGTTATGCAGTGAAGCATAATTATACTATTACTATTATAGAATGCTGGTATTAATATTTGTAATATTCCTTTCACTTTTTCTTCTTCATTTCCTTCTATAATGAAACCTTCTTTTAGGAATCGCTCATTTTTGTATAGTTTCTTTAACTTTTGTCCTAGAGTTAAATAAGAATTTCTAATTTCTTTGAATTCTTCATCTTGCATTAATTTATTCATTTCTATAATTACATCTTCTTTTATAATCTTTCTTTTAAATAAATTTCCTGCTTTATATCCAGTTATATAATATGCCAGAGCTCTTTCTACTTCAGGTTTGAGCTTTTTATCTAGTCTATAGCCTTCTATTGCATATGATAGTCTTATAGTAGTATGAAAAATATCTGAAGATAATCCTAAATTATACTTATTTAAAATTGATCCTGCTAATTTTTCTATATCTTCTTCTTTTGAAATTTCTCTTATTAAATCTAAGCAGGCCTCATATAAATCAATTTTTCCTAAACACTCTTCTATGGAATTAACCTGCTCATAATTTTCTTTAACTTTATCAATATTATATTTATTTAAATAATACTCAACATATATCTCAACTTTATTTATATCATTAGTGATGTGATAAAGAGCATATTTAACCATAGGCAGGTGATTTATCAAACTTCCCATATATGGAGAATATTTTTCTGCATCTCTATTTATTAGTTGTTCAATATTCATTTCATTACCTTCTTAATTCCAAAATTGATGTTTGATGGATAGAATGGGATGTTTGTAAAGCATTCTAGGCCCCGAGTATCTCATAACTTGTTTAATTTTTTCCCTCATCTCAGGCTTATAGCAATGAATTTTACATTTTGAACAGGCTGGTTTATTTATTCCATATCGGCAAGCATCTAGTCTCTTATTGGAATATTCTAATAGAGCCTTACAAGATGGACATATGGGTGAATCATGTTTTTGACCTTTACAGTACACCGATATCATAAGTTCCAATGTCTTTCTTTGTATTTCTATATTATCCCTTTTCATTACTAATTCACTCCTGTTCCTTCCGCTAGTCTTTAAGTATATTTTAAGCTTTAACTATAATATATTAAACTATACTCACATTATAGATAATAAAAATTAATAATTCAATGATATATATAACTGTTAATATTTAAGTATTCTTTAAAAATATGATTAGAATAAAAAAAGGGAGCAGAAAAATTTTTCTGTTCCCTTTGTACAATTAATATATTTAATTTAAATGTTAAGCTATTGGAGGTGTTCCCTCTTCATTGCCCACAACTACATCAATTTGAATTAATGCATCTTTTAGAATAGCTGAAACACCAACTGTTCTTCTTGCAGGAACTCCACCTGGGAAGAATGTTGAGTAAACCTCATCCACAGCAGCCATATCATCAATATTTTTAAGGAAGATATTTACTTTAACAATATCAGCCATTTTGTGATCGATACATTCCACAATGGCCTTAATATTTTTCAAGCATTGTGCAGCTTGCTCTTTAACACCACCAGCTACTATTTTACCAGTTTTAGCATCAATTGGTAATTGAGCTGAAATATGATTGTAGTGAGAAAATGCTACTGTTTGAGTTGATAAAGAAGTTTTTGGTGCATCATCAGTATTATTAGCTTCAATGATAAGACCATGTCTGTCTTCAACAGCTTGTGGAGGTGTACCATCTCCATGAGATACTACTGCTTCTACTTGTACTAATGCACTCATAAGTAAGGCAGATGCTGCAACTATAGTCACTGCAGGAACATAAGCAACTGCTCTAGCTATAGCTGAATCTGGGAAAAATGTTGAGTAAACTTCATTTACTGCATCAACATCAGAAAGATCTTTTAAAAAGACATTAATTTTAACAATATCATCAATTGGAACATCAATACTTTCTAAAATAGTTTTAATATTTTTAAAACACTGTGCAGCTTGCTCTTTTACTCCACCAGATACTAATCTACCAGATTTTGGATCGATTGGTAATTGTGCTGTTAGATTATTGTAATGTGAAAAAGCTACAGCTTGTGTTGATAATTCACATAAAGGAGCTTTTATAGTGTTATTAGTTAATTTAATTAAGTCTCCTGCTTGAGGTGCGTTTGGAATTGTACCTTCACCATTTGAAATTAAAGCTTCAACTTGCACTAAAGCATCCATAGGTAAAGCTGAAACACCTACTACAGTTCTTGTAGGGACATAGCTTGTAAAGAATGTTTTGTAAACTTCATCTATAGTATCAATATCTTTGATGTTCTTAACAAAAATTGTGATTCTCATAACATCATTCATAATATGATCTACGCTTTCGATAACTGCCTTGATATTTTTAAAGCATTGTTCAGCTTGCTCTTTGACTCCGCCGGCAACCAATTTTCCAGATTTTGGATCGATTGGTAATTGTGCTGAAAGATTATTGTAATGAGAAAAAGCTACAGTTTGTGAATAAGGACCTATGTTTTTTGGAGCATTTTCTGTGTTTCTTGCCAATACAGCATTATAGTTGTTCATGTTATTATTCCCCTTTTTTAGATAATTTTTTTTATTATTTATATTAATAACTAAGTTTCGCAGCCTAGTTAAATCAAGGCTGCGAAACTTTGTTAGTAACCCTCATGTGGTTATTGTAGATATTATTATAGCAGAATTCCTTAATTTTTACTATATTTTTCTTATGAAATTGGTTTCTAATAGTCATAAAACTTTTTATTTATTAGTTGTTTTGACTATTTTTGCTTCTTTGCATTGCTCGGCTAATAACCTTATATATTAGTGTTGCTATCATTCTTTTAAAAATATTTATCTTACAATTGAAATAGTAAAATTTTTTATTCCAACCTTTTTCTCTCCAATAATTTTCATCTAAACCAGACATAAAATCAGCAAGTATTTTTTGTACCTGATAGTTAATTAAGCTATCTAAAGATGGCTTGTAATCTTTCTTCTCCATCTTTAATAAACTGATAAATTCCTTACATTCTTTTAGACTTATTGGGGTTTCAATATTTCTTATACCCCTACCAATACTTCCAGCATTAATAGCACCCCATTGGACAACAACTTTTTCTAGATATTTTAATGTGGCTTTTAGACCTGATCCTTTTGTTGTAGACATAACCAAGATTGGCTTTCCGTATAAAACTGGTCTGTGGAACCATTTGCAAGTCCTATCAATAAAGATCTTCATCATACCAGATACAGTTTGCAAATATACAGGTGAAGTTAATATGATGCCATCACTATTTTCTATTTTTCTCATTATTTCTGACACATCATCTTTTAATACACAATCATCTGTAATAATGCAGTGTTCACAACCTAAACAATTTTTTATTTCATAATCATAAAGATTTATAATTTCTACTTCTATATCTTTTTTTGCCAGTATTTCTTTTACTTGAATTATCAATCCATAAGTATTAATTTTTCTTTTACTGGAATTTATTGCTATTACTTTTAGCATAATTCATCTCCTAATCCCAACTTTTCCATATATCTGGCACATAACCTATTGTTGCTTTTTTCCCATTTCTGACAACTGGTGTCTTAATTATTCTTTGGTTCTCAAGAATTTTTTCTTCTATATTCTCTTCTCTCAGATGCTTAACCAGTGCTAATAGGTCCTTGTCTTTACAGTTCTGGTCAATTAGTTTTTCATATCCACCTACTGCTTGTTTTATGCTTAACAGTTCTCCCTTGCTCATAGCTTTTTCTTTAATATTTATGAGTTGATATTTTATACCACGTTCCTTAAAGTATCTTTCTGCTTTCTTTGTATCGAAGCATTTAGGTTTACCGAATATTTGTATATTCAAAATATATCCTCCATAAAATAATTTATATACTATTATCTGTTCAAAGTATTTTATTGATTTAATTTTTTTAATTATCTATATTATTGGATTTTTCCGCTAGCTTCTTTATATGTTCTAATGCTTTTGGAAACCTGATGTTAAATAATGCTTCTTGTTCTTCAGGTATATCCATCTTAACAATTAATGTTGTTACTCTATTTTTCTCAACTAGGGAATAGCTCTCTTTTCCATCTGTCCATTCTTTTTCACGGTCTTTTTCTCCGCTATCTATTGTGTCTGCACTATGTTTTAATAATATAAATTCATTAGGTTTTAATTTCTCTATCAGACTTGTGACTCCATATCCATTAACTGAAGAAATATACTGTATTTCTTGTCCTTCTTCCATTATTCCTTTCATATATGTACCTTCATCTATAATACTTGCCCAATCACGGAAGGTTGCATCCTCCCATAAAGTTGCCCAGACTTTTTCTTTAGATGCTTTTATTTTGATTGCGAATTGTATTGGCTTCATGTTTCCTCCTTATAATAATAAATTTTATATTAATTCAACAATTACCTGCTTTGTTTTTACACACCTCATTAATCAAACAATTTAAGATACAGAAACTATAGCATTTATTGTATCTTAAGGCAATAATAACACGGGGGACTGACAGATTTTAACCATATCTTCATTTTCATATATTGGGCATAATGATTATACATATTTCAACATCTAATACGCCTTTATCTTAGTTGTCTATTTTTTTCATAGCCATATTTACTTTTTGATTAATTACCCCTTGATAACTATCCATATATGTTTTTGAATCATTTATTAAATCATCACAAAACTTTGCTGCATCACTACCCGTAACTTCTAGGACAGCTTTTCCAAGTAATGCACCTTCTTCGAAAAGATCAACTATTCCAGATAATAAGCCAATACCTTCAAATAATTCAATTGGTCCAACTTTGAATAAATATTTTTGTATTTCTAAATAAACAATTTGATAATCTTTTGGTAGAATTTTTACACGTGACATATGTGCTCGCCACTCTTTTTTACCTTCAATCATTTCCTTAATTTTCATGATATCCTCCTATTTCCCTAGTTTTTTAGCAATATTATGATTAAGTTGCTTTCGCCATATGTTACGAAATGACTTAGACCCATCATCATCGACTAAAGTCGAACAAAACCCTTTAATATCCTCTCCCAAAGCCTCTTTTACACTCAAACCATCCACTGCCGTTTCTTCAAGCATAGTAAGAACACCTTCAAGTATAGAAATTATATTTCGACCTGAAAAATCAGAATGTATCCACAAATTTGCTTTAATTTCTTCCCAGGCTTTTGCATAATTAACTGGTAATTTATCTACTCTAGCATCAAAAGCCTTTAACTCTTTTGTCATATCCTTTCCAGTAATTTTATCTAGAAAATTCATTATTTCATCTCCTTTAATTTATTCATTTTTAAGGCTAAAAATTCCCATCTTTCCCAGAATTTTCTAAGTTCCTCTTTACCTGCTTCATTTAGTTTATAAAACTTTCTTGGGGGGCCCATATCAGATGGTTTTTTTTCTATATCAACTAGTTTGTTTTTTTCTAGACGTACTAATATGGTATACACCGTACCCATCACAATATCTGAAAATCCAAGTGAATTTAACTTTCTTGTAATCTCATAACCATAAGTTTCATCCTTATTTATGATATCAAGCACGCAACCTTCTAGCACCCCTTTTAGCATCTCTGTTATATTTTCCAAAGTATCACCTCATTTTTTATATATTACAGCTTGTATTACGTATTACTTACTACCACTATATAGTAACACTTATTAGTGGTACTGTCAATTTTTAAAAAATATATAATAACTTAACAAAAACAAAGCATTCTACAAATATTTATCTGTAGAATGCTTTGTTTACTATTATGAACAATTAATTTAAATATAGCACTGAACTAATATCTATGCCTTTATTGCCCATCTTAATTTAGCAGAACGGGCACGACTATTAGTATTGCACTCTTCACCTGATGGTCTTATTGGAGTAGGAGCAATTTCTCTATAGATACCTTCATGATAGAAATGTTTAAAAGATTTTTTCACAAGCCTATCTTCACCAGAATGGAAAGACAGAATAGCCACACGTCCACCTGGAGCTAATACATCTGGTAGCTTTTCCAAAAATTCATACAAAACATCTAGCTCACTATTAACATCAATTCGCAGTGCTTGAAAACATCTCTGACATGATTTCTTAATATCTTCCTTACTTGCTTTTTCTGGTTTAGAATTTAATGCATCAGTAATAATCTGTCTTAGTGCAGTTGTGGATGAGATTTCTCTTCCTTGCCTGATAGCTTTAACAATAGCACGAGCAATAACCTCAGCATGAGGCTCGTCTGAGTTCTCGATAAACATACCTTCCATTTCTTCCTGACTCATGGTTTTTAAACGCTCTGCAGCAGAGATTCCTTTTTCGGGATTAAGTCGTAAATCCAAGGGTCCTTCAATCTTGAAGGAAAATCCTCTGTCAGGATTATCAATTTGCATAGAAGAGACTCCAAGATCTGCCAAAACAAAATTTAAAGGTCCTGATTCCAAAGAAACTATATCTATATCAGCGAAATTCATCTGTACAATTGATAATATTTCTGGTCCAAAACCTTGACTCAATAATCGCTCCCTGGTTAGTGGTAATTCAATAGGATCCACATCCAGTGCAAATAGATGACCTTTAGAATCCAGATATTTCAACATTTCCAATGTATGACCACCATAACCTAAGGTTGCATCCAACCCTGTCTGACCAGGCTTTATTTGTAGGAATTCTAATATTTCATTCACACAAATAGAACGATGCATCCCAGCGGGAGTACTCCCTTTTTGCATAACTTTTTCTACTGTATCTACATATTTATCCGGGTTGAGTTCCTTGTATTTTTCCTTGTATGATTTTGGATGAGTTCCACTATATCTTATTCTTCTTTGATGTTTTTGTTCCTTATTTTCTGAATTTTCCATATTATGTCGAAGATGCATAGTCCTTTAGCTCTTCTTCTACCTCCTTGATTTCATATTATCAAAAATGATAATTATATATTCATTCCCGCTAAGTATCCTGTAGAATAGGCTATTTGCAGATTATACCCTCCTGTCATGGCATCAACATCTATTACTTCTCCAGCAAAATATAGGTTGGGAATAAGTTTTGATTCCATAGTTGATGGATTAATCTCTTTTGTTGAAATACCACCAGAGGTAACAATAGCCTCACTTATAGGCCTAAAACACTTAAATTTCAAAGGAAATCCCTTAATAACTTGGACTAAATTCATTCTTTCTTCCTTTGTTATTTGATTAACTGCTTTATTCGGGTCGATAAGAGATAATTTAATTACCAACGGAATTAATTTTTGAAGCAATAAATCATTTAGAGCATTTTTTAGAATTTTATTTGAGTATAATTCAAAGTCTCTAAGTATCCTATCATTTAATTTTTCTACACTTAATGCAGGCTTAAAGTCTATTTTTAATTTTAAGTCCTTATTTATATATTTATTTATACTATTACTAATAGATAATACAATCGGTCCTGAAATACCAAAGTGTGTAAAGATCATTTCTCCAAACTCTTCTTGTATTAATTTATTACGATAATAGGCCTTTAATTGCACATTTCTTAAGGAAACTCCCTGAAGTTCTTTAATCCATTCGTTATCTATTTCTATAGGTACTAGTGAGGGCTTTAAAGGTATTATATTATGACCCATTCTTTTAGCAAATTCAATCCCATCTCCAGTTGAACCTGTAGCAGGATATGATACTCCACCTGTTGCTATTACTACCTTATCGTATTCATATTTATCTTCACCTATAGTTATGAAAAATTTATCGTTGTTATAGAATATATTCTTAACATTGGCACCGAGCATTACCCTGACATTATTTTTCTTCAGAAATTTTTCTAAGGCTTTTATAACATCACTGGACTTATCACTTTGGGGAAATACTCTATTTCCTCTTTCTACTTTTGTTTTAAGTCCCATACTTTCTAATAATTCAATTATATTTTCATTAGTAAAGGTATATAAACTACTATACAGGAAGTTTTTATTTGTATTAATATAATCAAACAGCTCATCTATAGGGGCTGCATTGGTTATATTGCATCTTCCTTTACCTGTAATAAATAGTTTTTTACCTAGTCTATCATTCTTTTCTAGAAGCACTACCTCTTTTCCTCTAGATCCTATTATGCCTGCAGCAATAATTCCTGCTGGTCCTCCACCTATTACGGCAATTTTCTCACTCATAGTTTACCTTTCTAATATATACATATTTTCCCAATGATAATGTTCTTTTTCTTCTTGTTATTTTTGAAATTTATTAATCATTCTCTTCTAGACCTTCTGTAATTTCGCAGAAAAAATCTTTATTCCATACATTAAGTGTATCAAAATTCCTGATAAATGGTTTAACATCCTGCTTAGCCTGTGAATAATCGATAGTTTCAAACCTTTTGCTAAGCATCATTTTAACATCTTCAATAGTGATTTGATCTTTCCCTGAAATATATCCCGATTGTTCTAGGCGAGCTCTTAAATGCCTCAAGTTCACTTTTGCCCCTCTTGAGAGATAAAATACATAATCATAAAGGTCTCTACCCTTTACTCGATTTTTCCATGCTCTGCAAATAACTGCATGAATTTTTCCTGCGAATAAAGATGGCATATCATACAAAGTTATTTCATACGGAATCGGTAAAAGTCTATACTTTGTTTCAAAGGTTGCATAAGCTGGTGGATCCGTATCTACTTCAAACTTTACTTTAATCAACTCATTCGAACCAATAGAGTTTGCGAGTTTATCATCAGCATAAAGTATTAGTATATGTTCTTTTGTATTACCTTTTAAAAATGCAGATCTAATATCTGATTCCTTAGATTTTTCTTTTATCTCTACACTAAAATTAAGTCCATAAGACCTAATTTCTTTTTCAAGTGTTGGTATAAATTCAGCGAAGTCAAAATAAGAGTTAGGTTCTTTTAGGGAGAAATCAAGATCTTCAGAGAACCTATCAAGTCCATAAATTATACGAAGCGCAGTTCCACCATAAAAAGCTGCAGACTTAAAAAATCCTGCTCTACTAAGTCCACTTAGCATAATTTCCTGCACAACTTCTTTGATCCTATTCTTTTTATCATATATAGTCTGACTACTATATTGCTCAAGCATTTGGTTAATAATTTGATCCATTTTACACTCTCCTCTTGACATAAGCTTGTAGCAGTTTGTGATTTTTTGTATGAAAATAATTTGCTATTTCATGAAGTTCATTCATGTTTAGGCTGAAGAATTTATCTCTATCTATTCTTAAATCATCAAACAGTAAGTTTTCCAATTCACTTTTATTCATTAATGGAGATATTTTATAGAGCTGATCACAAATAGCCTTCTCAGGCGATGCTATTTGGAAGCCATATCCATTTTCTGAATGTAGAATTATTCCCAACGGATATGCTTCACTAGGCACATCACGATAAGTAAAAGTGCCAAATGGTGTATCATATTGTTTTGCTTTTTTCTTTTCAAATGTTGCTGATGTGAAATTATACACTGTTTCTGGAATTAGGGAATAGTATGATAATGCAAATTCAAATGATAAATATGAAGGTCCGTAAATTATGGGTGCAAGATAATATCCAGGAATACTTGCATCCGTTTCATAAAACCCTCTAACAATCGGAACTAATTCTTTACTGTCAACTAACCGTCCAATCTTAGCTGTTGGGTTAACATATTCTTTTAGTTCATCTAATAATATTTTAGTAGTTTTTATCATATTTTCACCACCTAAAGCAATTATACTGCTTTTACTGGAGATAATCAACATATTACTAATCAAAATAATATTATTTTAACTACTTACCATCATTATATATTCTAGTTCTTCGTTAATATAAACTATCCCTTCAATTTACATAAATCCTTTCCATAATTTACATTCACCGCATAATTAGGAATTTAACAAGATATGAAGAATTTTTGATATAAAATAAGCTATCACATAAAGTGATAGCTTTATCAATTTATAATATTAAACTATATACATTTTATCAATTTCCTTTTGAATCTCGTCACTTTCAAGGAATTCATCAAAAAATATAATTTTATCAAATAAGCCATTAGGTGTAATTTCAATAACCCTGTTACATATTGTTTGAATGAAATTATGATCATGTGAAGTAAAGATAACTGTGCCAGTAAATTTAGCTAAACCATCATTCAAAGCTTGAATTGACTCAAGGTCCAAGTGATTTGTTGGCTCATCTAATAACAATACATTAGCTTGAGATAACATTAATTTTGAGAACATACATCTAACTTTCTCACCACCAGATAATACCTTAACCATCTTCAAAGCCTCATCACCAGAGAACAACATCTTACCAAGGAATCCTCTGATAAATTGCTCCCCTTGTTCTTTAGAATAGCCTCTTAACCAATCAATAAGATTATATTCACTATCTTTAAAGTAGTCTGTATTATCCTTTGGTAAGTATGATCTAGAAGTTGTAACACCCCATTTAAAAGATCCTGAATCAGGTTCTATTTCTTCCATTAAAATTTGTAATAAGGTTGTTTTAGCTAATTCGTTTTTACCTAAAAGGATGACCTTGTCACCTTTTTCAATTGTAAAACTCACATTGTCTAATATTTTATTACCCTCAATTGTCTTAGTTATTCCCTCAACCACTAATATATTTTCTCCAGCTTCACGCTCTGGTGTAAATACTACAAATGGATATCTTCTTGAAGATGGCTTAATATCTTCAACATTTATCTTATCCAAAGTTTTCTTTCTTGAAGTTGCTTGTTTTGCTTTTGAAGCGTTTGAACTAAATCTATCAATAAAACTTTGTAGTTCTTTAATTTTTTCTTCTTTTTTCTTATTTTGATCGTTCATTAATCTTAAGGCTAATTGACTTGATTCATACCAGAAGTCATAGTTACCAACATAAAGATTTGCTTTACCAAAATCTATATCTATCATATGAGTACAGATTTTATTTAAAAAGTGTCTGTCGTGGGATACAACAATTAAAGTGTTAGAATAATTCATCAAAAAATCTTCTAACCAATTAATTGCTCTAAAATCCAAGTGATTGGTAGGCTCATCCAATAATAAATTGTCTGGGTTTCCAAATAGGGCCTGGGCTAGTAATACCTTAACTTTATCTCCACCCAAAAGCTCACTCATTTTTTTAGAATGAACATCTTTTGTTATGCCCAGTCCAGTTAATAGTTTTTCAGCATCAGTCTCTGCGTCCCAACCATTTAGTTCTGCAAATTCACCCTCTAGCTCAGATGCTTTAATTCCATCTTCGTTACTAAAATCTTCTTTTGCATATAGTGCATCTTTTTCAGACATTATTTCATATAGTCTTTTATGTCCCATAATTACTGTATCTAATACTGTAAATTCATCAAATTCATAATGATCTTGCTTTAGTACTCCAAGTCTCTCTCCTGGTGAGGTTGTTACATTACCTTCATTTGAGTCTATTTCCCCAGACAATATTTTTAAAAAAGTTGATTTACCGGCACCGTTTGCTCCAATTACACCATAACAATTTCCTGGTGTAAATTTTAAATTAACCCCTTCAAATAACTTTTGTCCTCCAAAACTTAATCCTACATCTATTACATTTATCAATTTATTTCTCCATTCCTAAATACTATTTTTATTTATTAGCTCTAACTTAAAATTTTTACTACCTCAAATTACTGGTATTTTTATATAAAGTTGACCAACAACATTTAATTATACACTTTTTATACCTCGACTTCAACTTTAAAGCTACACGAGGTATAAGAAAAGCACCTACTTTTCTAGTAGATGCTTGAATCTGATTAATTTTAACCCTCACATACCCAAATATATCTAGCAAACCGTTTACTCCTATTTTTGTAAACCACAGAACGATCAACAATCACTAACCCTTCTTCAAGAATTTTATCCGTTAAATCTATAGAAGATATTAGCACTTGCCGTTTTGAAATTCTTGCAGCATGATGGATTATATCCATCATATCCACTTCTTCCGATTTACTGAAGTTTCCATAAGGTAAATCTACAACTGCTGCATCATAATATTTATCCATATCCTTTATATCATTTTGGAATACTCTTCCTTTATAGCCATAATGTTTCAGATTAGCTCTAGCTTTCATAGCTACCTTGTAATTAATCTCACACCCGGTTATATCATAACCAGAATAATGACCTTCTAAAAGAACCGTTCCCACACCACAACAGGGATCAATTATTTTTTTTGAAGTATCTCCTCTGGTTGCAACATTTAGAATTGCTTTTGCTGTATTAAGACCTAATGAACTAGAATAACTGTTTGGCTTGGACATATGTTTTTTCCAAAGCATTGTATTATAAGCGAGAATACCAAAGTACCATTTACCCTCATAAAAAGTTATCCCATATATAATTTTGGGAGTATCAAAAGAGGGTAATCCTTCAAAACCATATCCTACTGCTTTTGTAATTTCTCTTCGTTTCTTCTCCATAGGATCTGGTTTAATAAATGGTACATACTTAACCATGAAACCATCTTCTTTATTATCACTATAACTAATCATTTGAATAAGTTCCTCAAGCTCAGTTGCCTCATGCAGAATTTCTAACCTGCTTTTAAAGTAAGGGCTTAAGGATTCATCAATCCTTAGTTCCGAGAAAAATGCCTTGTTTTCTATTGGTCTATTAAATAGAGCCCTCATTTCAAGGGCACACAATTCTGCTTCAGAATCTTGATAATTAATAAAGTATATATATTGTGCCATAAATTAGCTCCTTACTCTGATTTTCGAATGGTTTAAAACTTTGATTATTCTTTCTTTTTCACTTTTTTATCATCCTTAAAATTTTCTGAATATTCTAGCATGTTGTTTTTATCATATCTTATCCAGGTTCCATCTTTTTTGCCATTTTTAAAATTACCAACTTGCCACAACTGTCCAGACTCCCTGTAAAACTTCCATTCACCTTCCATTTGGTCATTTTCATAATAGCCTTCTGCTTTAACCTTACCATTCTTGAAATAATAAGTTAACCTATTTCCAACCAATTCATAGGTTTTCTGACCATTCGCATATTGTTTATTTGCTACCATAATACCTCCACTGGTTAATAAGTTTTACCTGTATAAAATGATTTTTACTTATTTTATGTTTTCTTCACAGTATATCTTAATACTGTTTTAAGTTTAAGCGCTTCTGTCTTATGAGGATCTGAAAGATAAATCTCACGATGTCTCATAGAGGTTCTTTCAAATCCATTATCAATGCAAAATTGTTTTATTATTTCAAAACTAACCGACTCATCATCATAGCTACCTAAGTGAAGCATCTGACAACATAATCCCTCAGATATTGTTGCATATTTTAGTTTATCAATATAAACATTGTTCTTTTTCTTTTTTATAATCATTTTAAATTGTTCAAATAATTCATCTGTTAGAAAATCTGGCTGACGTATCATAATAGAGTAGGCAAAGTTACTTTTGTCTGTTATTGGTTTGGTTTTATCTACCAAATCCCACACTCCCTCAAGTGGAAAAACAGTATAGTTATAAAATCCTTTTGGAATTTCCTGGCTTTTTTATGACATTTTTAATAATATCTTTATTTTTTATTATTTCTAAATTATTTTTATTTAAATCACTACTATTAATTGCTCTTACTTTATGACTAGGTGGATTTATCCTGGATAATTCTGATAGTGCTTCTAACCCGGCAATCAATGCATTCTTAGGCTCGTCTTTCACATAAACTACTTTTTTTCGGAGAATTGAGAAGTCTTTTGCCTTTCTCAAAATATTCTAAATCGGATATTCTACTATAATATATTCTATTAAACAATATCTTTTATGGATTTCCTTTTATAAAATTGTATTGTAAGGGCAGCAATCATGAAGACCATACCTAAAATACTAACTCCAGTCCAACCATAGTGAACAAAGCTGTAAGTACTAAGTATAGAGCCAATTGATCCTCCTATAAAATAGGATACCATAAAGACAGTATTTATTCGGTTCCTTGCTTCTCCATTTAGTGCATAAATTCTAGTCTGGTTTGATATTTGTCCTGATTGTATACCTATATCAAGCAAAATAACTCCAACTATAAGTCCCCATAACTGCATTCCAAAAAATCCGAAGAATACATAAGATAGAGCAGATAAAACCATAGCAAATGTAAGAGTCATCCAGGTGCCTTTTTTATCAGCAATCCTTCCAACAATTGGTGAAGCCAGAGCACCAGCAACTCCCACAAGTCCAAATAAGCCCGCTGCCTCGGCGCCTAATTTATATGCAGGGCTCTCGAGAAGAAATATTAATGACGTCCAGAAGATATTAAAAGTAGCAAACATCAAGGCTCCTGTAATTGAAGCCTGTCTTAGAACTGGTTCTGTCTTAATAAAGTGCCACATGGAAAATAAAAGCTTACGATACTTAATATTGGATACAGATTGACTATCGGGAAGAAATAATCTCATAAGCAATGCAAGAAGAAGAATTACCACAACTGCAAGTATGAATACTATTCTCCAGCCAAAGGCTGAACCTACTAAACCACTGAAGGTCCTCGATATCAGAATTCCAATTAGAAGTCCACTCATTACACTTCCGACCGTCTTTCCTCTTTCCTTTTGGTCGGATAACTGGGCAGCAAAGGCTACTACTAGATGAGGAGTAACATTTGTAAAACCAAGTGCAAATGATGCTGCAAGAAGCATTCCAAGGTTTATTGAGAAAGATATTATTAACAATGCTATTGAAGAGAGTATAAGCATCATCACAATCAATGGACGCCGCCTTTTAATGTCCCCGAGAGGTAATATAAGCAACATACCTAGTGCATAACCTATTTGCATAAGCATAGGCATAAGGCCTATTGTTTCCTGGCTGATGCGGAAGGTTCTTGCAATATCAGAAAGGAGTGGCTGTGCATAATATAGATTTGCGGCAACTGTTCCACAGGCTAAAGCCATAAGAAAGATAAGAGGCTTGCTTAATTTGTGTTGATTTGCTACTATACTGTTTTTCATAATCGCTTTTCCTTTTCGAATTTATGCATTAATCCTTTGTGCTGCTCTGATTTTTTAATAAAAGCACTTCTAAGTATATTCTTAAATCAACCAAACAGGAACAGCCCAAACCTCTTTATTTATAGGTATTAAATCATCACTCATGCAAATGATACTACCGTTTCCATATACTTTGCCTGTTTTTTCTAAAATCGAAAAATGACGACCTGCATTATTTTTGGGTTGGGCACTCTTCTTTATTTCTATTGGTTGTAACAATCCGTTTTCTTCAATAATCAAATCTATTTCTTTTTGATCTGAATCTCTGTAATAAAATAAAGGTGCTCTTTTACCAGCATTTAAATAACTTTTTATAATTTCTGATACAACAAAAGTTTCAAAAAACGCTCCCGACATAGCAGAAATTTCTAAGGATTCACTTGATGTCCATCTTGTTAAATATGCACATAGTCCCGTATCCATAAAATACATATTAGGAGCCTTTACAATCCTTTTTAATGCATTATTGAAATAAGGTTCAACAAGTACAATAATCCCTGATGTAATTAAAAGTGATAACCATTTTTTGGCGGTTGGCGAGGTTATACCCACATCTTTAGCAAGTTCCGAATAATTGACCATTTGACTTGTTCTTGCAGCGCAGGCTGTTAAAAAGCGATGAAACTGCATTTCATCTGCGACTTGAGTTAAGTCTCTAATATCACGATGGATATATGTATCTACATATGATGCATAAAATCTTTCCACACTTTGTTCCTTTGAAAAAAGAGCGGGCATAGAACCTTTATATATCCGTTCATATACTTCTCGTAAGTTCATCTTTTTTGCAAGTTTAGACCTCACCAACAATCTTTTAGTATCTGTTGTATAAGGCTCATTAGGAAACTTATTTAGTTCTGATATAGATAGTCCCTGCATTGGTAATATTCCTACCCTGCCCGAAAGACTTTCACTTACATCTTTCATCATCTGAAACATTTGTGAACCTGTAAGCCAAAAGTCACCATTTTGCTTATGTTTGTCAACATGTAATTTAATATATGGTAGTAATTCAGGTGCATATTGTATCTCATCGATAATTATAGGTGTTTCATATCTTTGTAAAAAAAGTAGTGGTTCTTCTTTTGCTAGACGTCTTGCTACCGGATCATCTAGGCTAACATATTTTCTATTCTTTTTGGCAACACGTTCTAATAATGTAGTTTTGCCTATCTGCCTGGGACCTGTCACTAGTAATACAGGATATGTTTTAGATACTTCTTCAACTACTGACTCTAACGCTCTATTAATAAACATTAACAACCTCCTAATCTATTACTTATAATTATTTACAACTACTATATAATTTTATATTTCGTTTAATTTAAATCCTAACTTTATATTAAACGAAATATTATAGAAAGGCAAGAGAATAGTGTGTTTATATATGTCTTCTTCTTATATACCATATTACAATATAATATCCAATTATTGGTGAAATTCCATATCCCATAAAAGGTATAGGAAAATTCCCAAATATAGTAGATATCATAATTAAGCTATAATATAAACCGATACATATAGATAAACGTCGAAATTCTTTTGGTGGAAACAAGATGAATGGAAGTGGTATCAAAATCAATGTAATAATTCCCATAACCAACAATATTGGTGATACATTGTTTAATAACCCCAAAATTCCTTCAACATAACTAACAGGAGATAAATTATCTACAAATATCCAAGATAAAATCATTAATAAAATAAGTAATAACGAAATAACATTTCTAAGAATACTATTAATGTTTATCTTCTTATCAAACAGTATAATTATTACAGGGATAGAAAAACCCATTAGCTGAGATGCATCGGGTTGTTGGACCAGAAGCATTGCAATGCTTACTATAATAATCAATGCATAAAGTATCTTTCTTTTTATGAGCAGATTATAAGATGCAACTAAAGTTATTGGCAAAACTATCATAGCAATATTCATACTTATTATCCCTAACTTTATCCACCTGTTTACACCATCTATATCATTCCCAAATAGTGTAAGAAACAACAATATTAAAGATATAACCATAATAATTTCATCATTGATTCTGACACTCTTATTTATAAATACTATTGACATTAAACCAAATATAACCATAGCTACTAGATTCTGTAGCAATATACTTATTGGCACATCATTACCAATCATGCCTAATATACCGATTAAAATTGCTGGTATTATTATTCCTATTTTATTAAAGATTAGGTCTCTCTTCAGAGTATTCATCTTATTTTCCTCAAACACCGGGTAAAACCCCCTATAAAATTTTCTTTTACTACTTATCCCTTGTTATCAATACAACTGTCTCCACATGCCCTGTCCAAGGAAACATATCAACACACTCAACTCCCGATACAACAAAACCACCCTCAACAAGCTTAGCAACATCCCGCACCATCTTACCAAGACCACAACCAACATAAACAACACGAGAAACGTTGGAATTAATTATACTATCAATAACAACTGGCTCAACACCACCACGAGGAGGATCTAAAATAACAACACCATTATCCTCTATGGTAGAAGAAGAAATAACATCCTCAACCCTGCCCACAGTAAAAGAATAATCATTTAGACCATTACGCTCAGCATTCTTACGAGCCAGGACAACAGCATCATCCACAACCTCATAACCCCTAATTCTAGCCCCAGCCTTACCTAAAAACACACCAAGACTACCAACACCACAACATAAGTCATAAACAATCGAATTAGAAACATCCCCAACCATCTTTTCAACTATACCAAATAATGCCTTAGCGCCCTCAATATTTACCTGAAAAAAGGAATTAGAAGAAACCTCAAAAACCCTTCCATCAATAACAAACTCAATAATATCCTTAAGATTAGAAAACTCACTCTTCAATTCATTCAACAACAAATCAAGATTATCACCATCACCACTATCTAAACTAACTTGAAACTCCTTACCATTAGACCTTAACATAACCTTCTCAGGAAAAACATTATATAAAGCAGCAAGCTCCTCTACCCTAGACTTAATTTCAAGAAAATCATCAGGAATAAGCAAACATTCACGAATAGGAACAAAACTATTAGAACCTTTCCTATAAAAACCAAGATTATAGACTCCATCAACAAAAAAACCATGAAAAACAACCTTGTTTCTATACTTCCATCTATTTTGTATTCCAATAATAGACGGTTCTTCTATATTTAACCTAGCAATCTTAGCAAAAGCAGACTTCACCCAATGAGTCTTAAACTTTAATCCTTCTTCATAATTTAAATGCTGTAAGGAACAACCCCCACAAGTACCATAATGCATACAAAAAGGCTCATGTCTTACAGGACTTTTCTCTATAAAAACTATAACCTCACCCTGATCAAACTTCTTCTTACTATGAAGGACCCGAACGTTGACCATTTCTCCAGGTAATCCATCCTTAACAAACACAACCTTCCCATCATGTCTACCAACACCATTACCCTCTTCAGTCAAATCGGTAATTACCATATTCTTAATTAAATTACCACTCATATAAACTACCACTTTCCTAAATTTCTATTTACTTTTATTATTCATTATATCATTATATATATAACAAAATACAATGAGTGCCGATATATAAATCAGCACTCATTAAAAAACAATTATTCTTTTATAAAATAGACAATTATCAT
>JAQUGR010000009.1 GCA_028683955.1 Bacillota bacterium
AAAGAGGCCAAGTATTAGCTAAGCCAGGATCAATTAAACCACACACAAAGTTTGAAGGAGAAGTATACATCTTGTCTAAAGAAGAGGGTGGAAGACATACACCATTTTTCAATGGATACAGACCACAATTTTACTTCAGAACAACAGACGTAACAGGAATGGCCAACTTAGAAGACGGAGTGGAAATGGTAATGCCAGGAGACAATGTTAAATTGTCAGTAGAGCTTATCACCCCAATCGCAATCGAAGAAGGCCTCCGATTTGCTATTAGAGAAGGCGGAAGAACAGTAGGAGCTGGAGTTGTTAGTAAAGTTATTCTTGATTAATTGAGACTGTTAATGTATAATTAAAATGTTATATTATGGGCAAAGTCAGTGGTGAAAAACCACTGACATTGTCACGTTTTATAAAGGCGATGAAGTAGAAGGTTGCTTTTAGGAGATTTCTGCGGAGCTATGCTTGTATAAAATACAAACGAAAGGAAGGAAAAGAAATTGGCACAAGGAAAAATTAGAATTCGCTTGAAAGCTTATGATCACAGATTATTGGATCTATCAGCAAAAAAAATTGTTGAAACAGCTAAAAGCACAGGAGCGGTAGTTTCCGGACCAATCCCACTTCCAACTGAAAAAAACATTTATACTGTCTTGAGATCAACACATGTTCATAAGGATTCAAGAGAGCAGTTTGAGATGAGAACGCACAAGCGTCTTATCGACATTCTCTCAACAAACCCTAAGACTGTGGATGCATTAATGCATATTGATTTACCTGCTGGTGTAGATGTTGAAATCAAATTATAGGAAGAAAGATTGGAAAGGAGATGAATTGTCAAATGACTAAAGCGATTTTAGGTAAAAAACTTGGTATGACAAGCATCTTCCAAAATGGAAAAATGATTCCAGTTACAGTAATTCAGGCTGGTCCTTGTTATGTAACTCAAATCAAGTCCAAGGAAAATGATGGTTATGAAGGAGTTCAAGTTGGATTCCTACCAAGAAAAAAACAAAGAACAAACAAACCTTTAATGGGACATTTTGCAAAAGCAAGTATTGAAAGCCCATTAAAAATTTTAAAAGAAATACCTGTTGCAGTTCAAGAAAATCAAGAACTAGCATTAGGTATGGAAATTAAAACTGATATTTTTGAAAAAGGTGAAATTATTGATGTTACTGGAACAAGCAAGGGAAAAGGTTTTGCTGGTTCTATTAAGAGACATGGTTTCAGCTGTGGTCCTATGGGACACGGTTCACACTTCCATAGAGCTAATGGCTCAAATGGTACTATTGACCCAGGTCATGTTTTCAAGGGCAAAAAAATGCCTGGTAGAATGGGTGGCAATAAAGTGACTGTTCAAAATTTAGAAATAGCTGATGTGATTATTGATATGAATATCATATTAGTAAAAGGTGCGATTCCAGGTTCGAAAAAAAGTATCGTAACTGTTAAATCTGCAATAAAAAAGCAAGGGAGGTAGAGTAAATGGCAAAGATAGACGTACAAAATATTCAAGGTCAAGTTGTTGACTCAGTCGAATTAAACGACTTAGTTTATGCAATTGAACCAAGTAAAACTTCTGTTCATTCTGTTGTTGTTATGCAATTAGCTAACAAGCGCCAAGGAACTCATTCTACCCTAACTCGTGCAGAGGTATCAGGTGGAGGAAGAAAACCTTGGAGACAAAAAGGAACAGGAAGAGCTAGAGTCGGAAGTACTAGGAATCCTGTTTGGAGAAGTGGTGGTGTAGCTTTTGGTCCAAAACCAAGAGATTACAGTTACACAATGCCTAAAAAAATAAGAAGGTTGGCATTAAAGTCAGTGTTAAGCGATAAATTTGCTAATAAAGATTTAATTCTTTTAGATAATTTAACTTTAGATACACCAAAGACAAAGGACATGAAAAATATCCTTAGTGCTTTAAAAGTTTCTAAAACTGCCTTAATCGTAACTTTGAATAAGGAAGATAATGTAGTCATGTCAGCAAACAATCTACCTGGAGTATCAATTACTTTCACTGGTAGTGTAAATGTATATGACTTGATGAGACATAAGACTTTGGTTATGACCAAAGATGCTGCCTTGAAATTAGAGGAGGTGCTTCTTAATGCGTAACCCTGCAGATATAATTGACAGACCAGTAATTTCAGAGAAAAGTATGGATTTAGCAGCTAATGGAAAATACGTTTTCTATGTTAACAAAAAAGCCACTAAGATTGAAATAAAGTATGCAATCGAAGAACACTTTAATGTTAAGGTTGATAAAGTTCACACAATGATGGTTACAGGAAAAGTTAAAAAACAAGGTAAAACAGAAGGCAAAAGACCAGATCGTAAAAAAGCTATAGTTTCTTTAAGATCAGGGACTATTCAAATATTTGAAGGTATATAACCAGAATAAGGAGGTATTAAGATGGCATTAAAATCTTTTAAACCAACTTCCCCTGGTTTAAGACAAATGACGGTTTCCACTTTTGAGGAAATCACTACTAATAAACCTGAAAAGGCTTTAACTAGTACTTTAAACAAGAAATCAGGTAGAAATAACCAGGGAAGAATTACTGTTAGACATCGCGGTGGCGGTGCTAAAAGATTATACAGATTAATTGATTTCAAAAGAAACAAGGATCATATTCCAGCTAAAGTAGCTACAATTGAGTACGATCCAAACCGTTCAGCTAATATTGCTTTATTGCATTATGTTGATGGTGAAAAAAGATATATTATTGCTCCACAAGGATTACAAGTTGGTAATATGATAGAATCTGGAGTTGGTGTAGACATCAGTCCAGGAAATGCATTACCTTTATCAAGTATTCCTGTTGGTACAATAATTCACAATATTGAGATGAAACCTGGTAAAGGTGCTCAAATTGTAAGAAGTGCTGGTGGACATGCTCAGCTAATGGCAAAAGAAGGCCGTTATGCACAAGTGAGAATGCCTTCTGGTGAAGTAAGAATGATTTTAATAGATTGTCGTGCAACTATAGGCACTATCGGTAACGGCGATCATAGTAACATTACTATTGGTAAAGCTGGAAGAAAAAGACATATGGGATTCAGACCAACTGTCAGAGGGGTTGTTATGAACCCTAATGATCACCCTCATGGTGGTGGTGAAGGTCGTTCTCCAATTGGTAGAAAACATCCAGTTACACCTTGGGGTAAACCAGCTCTTGGACACAGAACTAGAAAGAAAAATAAACCTTCTGACAAGTTCATCGTTCGTAGACGCTATGGTAAATAATGAAGGGAGGTAAAAATTGTGGGAAGATCAATAAAAAAGGGACCTTATTGCGAACCTAAACTTTTAAGAAAAGTTGAAGAAATGAACAAGAATGATGAAAAAAGAGTAATCAAAACTTGGTCTAGAAGATCTACAATTTTCCCTGAAATGGTAGAGCATACATTTAATGTACATAATGGAAAAAAACATATTCCTGTTTATGTATCTGAAGATATGGTTGGACATAAGTTAGGGGAGTTTTCTCCAACAAGAACTTATAAAGGTCATGCTGGAAGTAAATCCAAATAAGAGGAAGGAGGAATAATTAAAATGGCGATTAAATACGCAGAAGAAAACAAAGAAGTAGCAAAAGCTGTTATGAAATATATCCGTATATCTCCTCTTAAGGTAAGAAGTGTTGCAAATGAAGTTAGAGGTAAAGGCGTCAGAGAAGCTATGGGGATTTTAAAATTCACACCTAGAAAAGCTGCCGGATTTTTACTACAAACTCTAAATTCAGCAATGAGTAATGCTGAAGCCAATAACAACTTAAATAAAGATGCTCTATATATTTCAGAAATCTATATTGACGAGGGACCAACTCTTAAGAGATTTAGACCTAGAGCAAGAGGAAGCGCAGATAGAATTTTAAAAAGAACAAGCCATATTACAGTGGTAGTTAAAACGAAGGAGGTATAACTGTGGGTCAAAAAGTACATCCAAAGTCCATACGTTTAGGTATAACTCAGGATTGGACTGCAAAATGGTTCGGTAACAGTAAGGATTATCAAAACTTCTTCCTAGAAGATGTTAAGATAAGAGAGTTTGTTAAGAAAAAATTGTACCATGCAGGTATTTCCAATATTAATATTGAACGTGTTGGTAACAGAATAACAATAATAATTCACACAGGTAAACCAGGTATTGTAATTGGTCGTGGTGGTTCTGAAATAGACAACTTAAGAGTTGCATTAAAAGGGATTACTAAGAATCAAATTAATATAAAAGTTATCGAAGTGAAAAAACCTGAAATAGAAGCACAATTAGTAGCAGAAAATATTGCTTTACAACTTGAAAAAAGAGTATCTTTTAGAAAAGCTGTTAAACAATCTGTTCAAAAAGCTATGAAATTCGGTGCTGGTGGAATTAAAGTTGCAGTATCTGGTCGTTTAGGCGGAGCTGAGATTGCAAGAACTGAATGGTATAGCGAAGGTAAAGTGCCACTACATACATTACGTGCTAATGTTGTATATGCTACTGCTGAAGCTGATACTACTTATGGTAAAATCGGTGTTAAAACATGGGTTTACCTTGGTGAAATTCTTCCAACAAGAAAAAAACAAGTTAGCAAGGAGGATGAGTAGATTATGTTAATGCCGAAAAGAGTTAAATTCAGAAGACCTCATCGTCCAAGAAAAATGGAAGGTAAGTCAAAAGGCGGAACTAGTGTTACTTACGGTGACTATGGTTTACAAGCTATTACTCCTGCCTGGGTTACATCAAGACAAATTGAAGCAGCCCGTATTGCTATGACAAGATACATTAAAAGAGGCGGAAAAGTTTGGATTAAAATATTTCCAGACAGACCAATAACTCAAAAACCAGCTGAAACTCGTATGGGTAAAGGTAAAGGTTCACCTGAGTATTGGATAGCAGTTGTTAAACCTGGACGCGTTCTTTTTGAAATGAACGGTGTAACTGAAGCTATAGCAAGAGAAGCAATGAGACTTGCAGCTCACAAGTTACCATTAAGAACAAAGTTCGTTTTAAGAACAAAAGAAGTTGGTGGTGAAGCGAATGAAAAATAAGGATATGCGTAAGATTTCAAATGATGAACTTGTATCTACGATAAATAATCTTAAAAAGGAGCTGTTGAATCTAAGATTCCAAGCAGCAACAGCGCAATTAACTAATCCAATGCGCATTAGTGAGGTTAAAAAAGAAATTGCAAGAGCAAAAACGATTTTAACTGAAAACCAAAATCAGTAGAAGGAGGAAATACTCTTGGAAAGAAATACAAACCGAAAAACAAGAACTGGTATAGTTGTCAGCGATAAAATGGATAAAACTGTTGTCGTTAAAATTGAAACATTTAAGAAACACCCAATCTATCACAAACGTTATAGAGTTTCAAAAAATTTCAAAGCACATGACGAATTAAATGAATGTTTAGTAGGAGATAAAATTAAAATAATGGAAACACGTCCTCTTTCAAAAGACAAACGTTTTCGAGTGATCGAAATACTTGAAAAAGGTAAAAGAGTTTAGTGTTATAAGGAGGGTATAAAATGATCCAACAAGAAACAAGATTAAAAGTTGGTGATAATACAGGAGCGAAAGAGCTATTGTGCATTCGTGTTCTTGGAGGTTCTAAAAGAAGAAGCGCGTCTATTGGTGATGTAATTGTTTGTTCAGTCAAACAAGCAACACCAGGAGGAGTTGTTAAAAAAGGTGATGTAGTAAAAGCTGTTGTCGTTAGAACTGTTTACCAGATACAAAGAGCCGATGGTTCATTTATCAAGTTTAACGAAAATGCTGCTGTACTTATCAAAGACGACGGTACTCCAAAAGGCACACGTATCTTTGGGCCTGTAGCCAGAGAACTTAGGGAAAAGAATTACATGAAAATTGTTTCTTTAGCCCCAGAAGTTCTTTAATAGTGGAGGTGAAATAATGGCATCGAATTTACATGTTAAAAAAGGAGATAAGGTAGAAATAATCTCTGGTAAAGATAAAAAGAAAACTGGTAAAGTATTGGTTGCTTACCCAAAAACTGGTAAAGTTCTAGTTGAAGGTGTTAATTTAATCAAAAAACATACTAAAGGCACACAAAAGAATCCACAAGGTGGAATCATTGAAAAAGAAGCAGCCTTTGATGCTTCTAATGTTCTTCTATATTGCCCAGCTTGCAAAAGGGGCGTTCGTTACGGACAAAAAATAGACGGAGACAAAAAAACTCGTGTTTGCAAAAAATGCGGTAAAGAATTAGAGTAGGAAGGAGGACCCAATTTTGGCTAGATTAAAAGATTTGTACAAAAAAGATATAGTACCTGCTATGATGGAACAATTTAGTTACAAGAATGTTAACATGGTTCCAAAAATGAACAAAATTGTTATTAACGTAGGTGTGGGAGAAGCAGTACAAAATTCAAAAGCAATAGAAAGTGTTGTTAGTGAAATAACTCAAATTTCAGGACAAAAACCTATAGTTACAAAAGCTAAAAAATCAATTGCAACCTTTAAATTAAGAGAAGGAATGCCTATTGGTGTTAAAGTAACTTTGAGAGGTGTAAGAATGTATGAGTTCATGGATCGTTTTATAAACGCTTCCTTGCCAAGGGTTCGTGATTTTAAAGGGGTTTCATTAAACGGTTTTGACGGTAGAGGAAACTACACTGTTGGAATTAAAGAACAATTGATTTTCCCTGAAATAGAATACGATAAAGTTGATAAGATGAGAGGTATGAATATTACCTTCATTACAACTGCTAAAACAGATGAAGAAGCAAAAGAGTTGCTCGTAAAATTCGGCACTCCTTTCGCTAAACAATAAGGAGGATATAATGGCTAAAACATCGTTAAAAGTAAGTCAAAAGAGAACTCCTAAATTTCAAGTAAGAGCATACAATCGTTGCAAAATTTGTGGCAGACCACATGCTTATATGAGAAAATTTGGCATTTGCAGAATATGTTTCAGAAAACATGCAAGCCAAGGAGAATTACCAGGAATCAGAAAAGCTAGCTGGTAAGCTTAAACTTTGAAAGGAGGTTTTTAAATGGTAATGACAGATCCTATAGCGGATTTATTAACAAGAGTGCGTAATGCAAATACTGCGATGAAAAAATCAGTGGATATCCCTGCATCAAACATCAAAGTTTCATTAACACAAATTTTAAAAGATGAAGGTTTCATAAAAGATTTTGAAGTAATCAAAGAACCTGAAACTGTTAAGAAAAATATTCGCATATATTTAAAATATGATCAAAAAACAAGAGTAATTACTGGTCTTAAGAGAATTAGTAAACCAAGCCTTAGAGTTTATGTAGGCAAGGAAGATATACCTAAAGTTCTTGGAGGTTTGGGAGTAGCAGTACTTTCTACTTCTAAAGGGATCATGACTGATAAAAAAGCAAGAAGAGATGGCATGGGCGGAGAAGTTCTCTGTTATGTCTGGTAACCATAAGGAGGAAAAGATATGTCAAGAATAGGAAATGCTCCAGTGGTAATACCAGAAGGTGTTGAAGTCAAAGTTGACGGAGCTTTTGTTTCAGTTAAAGGACCACATGGACAATTAGAATATACTTTCAACAGCAATATGAAGATTTCATTGGAAGATGGAATATTGAAAGTTGAAAGACCTAATAACAATAAAGATAATAAAGCTTTACATGGCTTAACAAGAGCATTAATTGCTAACATGGTAACCGGTGTAGGCACAAAATTCATAAAAGAATTAGAGATGATTGGTGTAGGTTATAAATCTAGCATAGCTGACGGAAAGTTAGTTATTAATGCAGGTTATTCCCACCCAGTTTTAATGGACATACCGGATAATTTAACAGTTGAGGTGCCAAAACCAACAATGATTAAAGTTTCAGGTATTGATAAGCAAGTTGTCGGAGCTTTCGCTGCAAACGTACGTAAAGTAAGACCACCAGAGCCATACAAAGGCAAAGGTATTAAATACGTGACTGAGCAGGTTAAGAGAAAAGTCGGTAAAACTGGCTCCAAATAGATAAGAAAGGAGTAAGAGTTTTGATTAAAAATATTAATAGAAAAGAAATTCGTTCAAAGAAACATAGAAGAATAAGAAATAAAATCAGTGGAACAGCTGAATATCCAAGACTTTGTGTTTTTAGAAGCTTAAGAAATATCCATGCTCAAATCATCGACGATGTTGCAGGAAATACTTTAGTTGCAGCTACTTCTTTAGAAATTAAAGATAGTACTTCAAATAAAGAAACAGCTACAAAAGTTGGAAAATTAATTGCAGAAAAAGCAATTGAAGCAGGAATTAAGTCAGTTGTATTTGACAGAAGTGGTTATATTTACCACGGAAGAGTACAAGCCTTGGCTGATGGAGCAAGAGAAGGCGGATTAGAATTTTAACCAAAGGAGGGAAAAACGTGCACGCTGAAGATAAAAAACAAGAATTTACTGAAAAAGTAGTAAATATAAATAGAGTTGCTAAAGTGGTAAAAGGTGGACGTCGCTTTAGTTTTAGTGCTTTAGTTGTTATCGGCGACGGCGAAGGTAGAGTTGGTGTAGGCCATGGGAAAGCTCAAGAAGTTCCTACAGCAATAAAAAAAGCCGTTGAAGATGCAAAAAAGAACATCATCCATGTGCCAATTGTTAACACAACAATTCCTCATGAAATTGTAGGTAAGTTTGGTGCTGGTAAAGTATGGATGAAACCTGCATCAGGTGGTACTGGAGTAATCGCAGGAGGACCTGCCCGTTCAGTTTTAGAACTAGCAGGTATTAAAAACATTCTAACTAAATCACAAGGTTCTTCAAATAAAAACAACATGGTTTATGCAACTATTGCCGGACTCGCTTCATTGAAGAGAGCAAGCGATGTAGCAAGACTACGTGGTAAAACAATTGAAGAATTATGGAAATAGGAGGTCGAGACATGAAAGAAGTAAAAATAACTTTAGTTAAAAGTGTTATCGGCCAAACCCAAAGACAAAAAGATACAGTAAAAGCTTTAGGGTTAGGAAAAATAAGTAGCACAGTTGTGCAAAAGATGACACCAGATATTGAAGGCAAAATCAAAAAGGTAGCCCATTTGGTGAAAACTGAAGAAATACAGGAGGTTTAGCATGCAACTTCATGAATTAAGCCCTGGAGTAGGAGCTAAAAAAGTTTCCAAAAGAGTCGGTAGAGGTATCGGTTCAGGAACTGGAGGCCGTTCAGGCAGTGGACAAGATGGTCAAAAGTCAAGATCTGGATATAGCCGTAGATTCGGCTTTGAAGGTGGACAAATGCCTTTGATTAGAAGAGTTCCTAAAAGAGGATTCACAAACATATTCGCGAAAAATTATGCGATAGTAAACGTTGGAGCATTAAATACTTTTGAAAACGGTTCAGTTGTAACAACTGAAGATATTCTTAGTAAAAGATTAGTAAACAAAAGTTTAAGTGGAATAAAAATTCTAGGCAACGGAGAACTTACAAAAGCCTTAACTGTACAATGTGCTATAGTAAGTGCGTCAGCTAAAGCTAAAATTGAAGCTGCCGGAGGAAAAGTAGAGGTAATCTAATATGTTGGAAACTGTAATAAATGCTTTAAAAGTAAAAGAAATTAGATCTAAAATAATTTTCACACTATTGATACTTTTACTTGTTCGTTTCGGTTCATACATACCAGTACCTGGAGTTAATCCTGGAATTCTAACAGAGGTATTTGCTAATAATGGAATACTTAGCATTATGGATACATTTTCAGGGGGATCATTAAGTAGATTTACAATATTTGCTTTATCCATTACTCCATACATCAATGCTTCAATTATTATGCAATTATTAACTGCGGCATTTGTAAAATTAAAAGAAATTCAAAAAGATGACAATAACAAAATTAAACAGTGGACTAGATATATGACTGTAGGACTAGCATTAGTGCAAGCGGTGGGTATTACAATATTCATTAATTCATACAATGCCTTTTTATCTGCATCTGCATTTACCTGGATAGTAAGTATATCTACATTAACTGCAGGAACAATGCTTTTGATGTGGCTTGGAGAACAGATTAACGAAAAAGGAATCGGAAATGGTATATCTTTGATAATATTCTTAGGTATAGTAGCTAAACTTCCTTCAAGTGTTGGAACAGTTCTTAATACTTTCATTGGAACAGGCAGTGTATTTTACAAAGATTTTTATTTCTACATGTCAATCTTGTTACCTATTACTTTACTTATAGCAGTTATTGGTATTGTTATCGTAACTCAGGGCGAGAGAAAAGTTCCTATTCACTATGCTAAAAAAGTGGTTGGAAGAAAAATGTACGGTGGACAAAGTAGTTTCATTCCTATGAAGCTAAACCAAGCTGGGGTTATCCCAATTATCTTTGCCTCATCAATATTAGTGCTTCCGGGAACTGTAATATCAATGTTTTTTAATGGAACTTCATTTGCTACATTTTTCCAAAAATGGTTCGGCGTGAATACTCCAGTATATACATTGTTTTATATACTTTTCATTATTGCCTTTACTTTCTTCTATTCAATTATCGCTTTCAATGTAACAGATGTAGCTGATAATTTGAAAAATAATGGAGGATTTATACCAGGAATAAGACCAGGTAGACCTACTGCTGAAGCATTTGGAAAAATCTTAAATAGAATAACTTTATTTGGAGCATTTTTCTTAGCTTTAGTTGCAGTTGTACCAAATATTCTTGGAGGAATGATTGGTGGCGCTACATTGCAATTTGGAGGAACAAGTTTATTGATTGCAGTTGGAGTTGCCTTAGACACCATGAAACAAATGGAGTCACAATTATTGATTAGACACTATCAAGGATTTATGAAATAATGTTCCTGTTAATTATGGGACCTCCTGGCTCAGGTAAAGGTACACAAGCTAAAGTTTTAGCTAGAAAATACCAAATACCACATATCTCTTCTGGAGATATTTTCAGACAAGCTATGGAGATCGATGATGTATTGGGAAAAGAACTACAGCTAGCAATCAACAAGGGTCAGCTAGTGCCAGATGAATTGACAAATAAGATTGTTGAAAGAAGACTGCTACAAGAAGATTGCCAAAAGGGTTTCATACTCGATGGTTATCCAAGAACAATAGCTCAGGCTGATGCCTTAGGTTTACTATTGGAAAGACTTGGATGTGGACTTAATAAAGTGATTAATTTAGATGTTGATTCAAATGTTATTATCGGCAGATTAAGTAAAAGATTGTTATGTAAACACTGTGGTGCTTCTTTTAACCTTATAACTAATCCTCCAAGGAATGAGGGGGTATGCGATACATGCAAATCCTCTTTAAGTGTTAGAGAAGATGACAATGATAAAACGGTTGTTGATAGAATAAATGTATATGAAGAAAAAACGAAGCCATTAATTGAGTATTATAACAAAAAAAAAATATTGTGTAATATAAAAGGTGACGTTGATGTTGTAGAAGCAACCAAGGCTATATTAGCTTGTTTAGAGAGGTAATTCAATTGATAACAATAAAGAATGCCGAAGCCATTTTAAAAATGACAGAAGCTGGCAAAATAGTAGGTTTGGTTCATGATAAATTAAAGGGAATTATCGAACCTGGTATAACCTTATTAGAACTTGATCGTCAAGCTGAGAAGCTAATATTAAAGTTGGGCGCAAAGCCAAGCTTTAAGGGCTACGGAGGTTTCCCGGCAACAATTTGTGCTTCAGTTGATGAACAGGTTATCCACGGCATACCAAGTAAAAGAAAACTAAGAGAAGGTGAGATAGTTAGCATTGATGTTGGTGCATTCTATCTTGGCTATCATGGAGATGCAGCTTTTACCGCGGCAGTTGGAACAATTTCAGAAGAAAAAGCAAGGTTGATTGAAATAACCGAGCGAAGCTTTTATGAAGGTTTCAAAATGGCAAAAGCAGGAAATCGTTTAGGTGATATTTCTCATAGTATTGAAAAGGTAGTTCTTGATGCAGGTTATTTTGTAGTTAAAGAATTTGTTGGACACGGCATAGGCACAGAGCTTCATGAAGATCCTTCAGTTCCTAATTATGGACCACCTGGCAGAGGACCACTATTAGAACCTGGTATGGCTTTAGCTATAGAACCTATGGTAAACATGGGGACAGAGTCCATAATCATTTTAGATGATGGATGGACTGTAATTACAAGGGATAAAAAGCCTTCAGCACATTATGAACATACCATTCTAATTACTGATTCAGAGCCGGTTATTCTAACTAAAGGTGAAGAACTTGATTAGTCCAGGTATGATTGTAAATAGTATTAAAGGCAGAGACAAGGATCGTATATTATATGGTTCTCAAAATTGAAGAAGATCGGCGTTTTGTGATAGTTGTTGATGGTGTGTATAGGAAATTAGCCAATCCTAAGAAAAAAAATATCAAACATATCGAAATGAGTGGTATAATTATAGATGTGTTGAATATTAAATTACAACAAAACAAAATGCTTCAGGACAGTGAAATAGCCCGTCACATTAGGGAGTTTCAGGAAAAGAAAATAAAGGAGATGATTGAGTGTCCAAACAAGATGTGATTGAAGTTGAAGGTGTTATAATTGACGCACTTCCAAACGCAATGTTTAAAGTTGAATTGGATAATGGTCATCAAGTCTTAGCGCATATATCTGGAAAGATTAGAGTTAATTTTATCAGAATATTGCCTGGAGACAGAGTTAAATTGGAACTGTCTCCCTATGATTTGACAAAGGGACGTATCACTTATAGGTTCAAATAAAAAAATTAAGGAGGGTTTATAATGAAAGTTAGAGCATCTGTTAAGCCCATTTGTGAAAAATGTAAAGTGATTAAGAGAAAAGGCAAAGTAATGGTAATTTGCGAAAATCTTAAACATAAGCAGGTACAAGGGTAAAAAATATTGGAGGTGTAAATATGGCACGTATCGCTGGTGTTGATATTCCAAAAGACAAGAGAGTTGAAGTTTCTTTAACTTATGTTTTCGGAATTGGACGTGTTACAGCTAATAAAATCTTAGCTGCTACTGGTATAAGTCCAGACTCAAGAGTAAAAGATTTGTCTGAAGAAGATGTAAATCTATTACGTGATGAAATTAGTAAAAATTATAATGTTGAGGGTGATTTAAGAAGAGAAGTATCGCTTAACATTAAAAGATTAATGGAAATTAATTCTTATAGAGGTATTCGTCACAGAAGAGGTCTTCCTGTTCGTGGACAAAATACAAAAAATAACGCAAGAACAAGAAAAGGCCCTAATAGAGGGGCTATTGCTAAAAAGAAATAAAGGAGGTAATGTCTAATGGCAGGTAAAACAAAGGCACGTACCAAAAAAAGAGATAAACGTAAAGTTGACTTTGGTATAGCTCACATTCAATCTACATTTAATAATACTATTGTGACTATTACCGATAAAGAAGGTAACACTATATCTTGGTCAAGTGCTGGAGCTCTTGGATTTAAAGGTTCAAGAAAAAGCACTCCTTTTGCTGCTCAGATGGCTGCTGAAAAAGCGGCTGAAGCTGCATTGGAACATGGTCTGAAAGAAGTTGATTGTTATGTTAAAGGACCTGGTTCAGGTAGAGAGACAGCAATTCGTGCTCTACAAGTAGCAGGTATTGAAGTAGCTATGATTAAAGATGTTACTCCAATTCCTCATAATGGTTGCAGACCACCAAAACGTAGAAGAGTATAAGGGAGGAATATAAAACATGGCAAGATATAAAGGTCCTGTTTGTCGTCTTTGTCGTAGAGAAGGCACAAAGCTATATTTGAAATCCGACCGTTGTTATTCTCAAAAGTGTGCGCTTGAAAGAAGAGCGTATGCACCAGGACAACACGGCCAAGGAAGAAAGAAATTTTCTGAATATGGTATTCAGTTAAGAGCTAAACAGTCAGTAAGAAGAATTTACGGCGTATTAGAAAGACCATTTAGAAATTATTTTAAGGAAGCGGATCGCTTAAAAGGTATTACAGGTGAAAACTTGTTAGTTCTTTTAGAAAGACGTCTAGATAATGTTGTTTATAGACTTGGCTTAGCTTCAACAAGAGCTGAAGCAAGACAACTAGTTCGTCACGGACATTTCCAACTAAATGGACATAAAATGAATATACCTTCATACCTAGTAATGGTTGGAGATGAAATTACAGTAAGATCAAAGAGTAAAGATAGTGTTAAATTTAAAGATTTAAACGAAAATACTACTATACCTGAATGGTTAACTTCAAATATTAAGGAATTATCCGGTAGAGTTGAAGCTATGCCAAATAGAGAAAGCATAACAATTCCTGTAGATGAACAGCTAATCGTAGAACTATATTCTAGATAATAAAGCTAAAAGATAGGAGTAAATAATATGTTAGAAATCGAGAAAGCACAAGTTTCAATTCTTGAAACTGACGGCAATGGTACTTATAGTAAAATTGCATTAGAACCTCTTGAAAGAGGCTTTGGTATAACTATAGGCAACGCATTAAGAAGAACATTATTATCTTCATTACCAGGGATGGCAGTAACAACCATTCGCATCGAGGGTGTGCAGCATGAATTTGCAGCAATACCAGGAGTAATGGAGGATACTACAGACTTAATTTTAGCTATTAAGTCCTTAAGATTGAAATGCAATTCTAAGGAAAACAAGGTTCTGCGTATTGAAAAAGAAGGTGAAGGAGTTGTTACAGCTGCTGATATCATTCATGATAGTGAAGTAGAAATTCTAAATCCAGATTTACACATAGCTAACTTAAGTAAAGATGGAAGATTGTTTATAGAAATTAATGCCAAGCTAGACAGAGGATATAAGACTGCTGAAAGCAACAAATATGAAGGTATGGCTATAGGGGAAATCCCAATAGACTCACTGTTTTCTCCAGTTATTAAAGTTAACTATGCAGTTAAAGATAAAAGAGTTGGTAAGGAAGCTGACCATGATTATCTTCTTTTAGAAGTGTGGACTAATGGTAGTCTTACACCTGAAGAAGCAATAACAGGAGCAGCTAGACTTATTAAAAATCATATCGATTACTTTACTAACCTTAGTGATAGTGGAATTATCGATGTTCCAATCACTGAAACAGAAGGTGAAAAAATTGATCAACTTCTAGAAAAACCATTAGAAGAATTAGACCTTTCAGTAAGACCATACAATTGCTTGAAAAGAGCAGGTATCAATACTGTTGGTGATTTAGTAAATCTAACTGAGTTAGAAGTTATGCGCGTTCGTAATCTAGGGAAAAAATCTCTAGATGAAATTCATGCAAAAGTAATTGAACTAGGACTTAAATTTAGAAATGAAGATGAAGATTAATTAAGAGGGAGGAAATATAATGAGTTATCGAAGACTTGGAGTTCGTTCAAGCCATAGAAAATCAATGCTTAGAAATATGACAACTTCTTTATTGTTAAGTGGGAAAATCGAAACTACTGAAACAAGAGCAAAAGAAGTTAAAAGAATAGCTGACAAAATGATTACTCTTGGTAAAAGAGGCAAGTCAGACCTCCATGCTATTCGTCAAGCTTTAGCTTATCTTACAAGTGAAGATGTAGTTATTAAAAAAGTATTTGGTGAATATGCTGAAAGATATGCAACAAGAAAAGGTGGATACACTAGAATAATTAAAACAGGACATCGTAGAGGTGATGCATCACCAATGGCGATACTTGAACTTGTAGAGTAACATTAAATGCTGAAGAAAACTCATTAGATACATCTAATGAGTTTTTTTATGGTATAATTACATGAGTGATATAAGGGGATTCGGAAATTGATTAGAATTATTGATTTAGAACATGAATATAAAAAAGATAATAATGAATCTATAAAAACTTTAAAAAAGATTAATATAGATATCAAAAAAGGTGATTTCGTATCAATAATAGGACATAATGGTTCAGGTAAGTCAACTTTGGCAAAACATCTGAATGGATTAATTATACCTCAAAAAGGTGAAGTAATTATCGATGACATAAAAGTTAATGAAGATAATAATATCTGGGAAATAAGACGTAAAGTAGGAATGGTATTTCAAAATCCAGATAACCAATTTGTAGGTGGAACAATAGAAGAAGATATCGCATTTGGATTAGAAAACATTGGCTATCCATCAAAAGACATGATGGATAGAATTAAATATGCTGCTGGAAAAGTAGGTATGGGAGATTATCTTAAAAGGCCTCCTCATAAATTATCCGGTGGACAAAAACAAAGAAGTGCTATAGGCTCTGTACTAGCTATGGAACCTGACTATCTTGTGCTTGACGAACCAACTTCCATGTTAGATCCAAAAGGAAGAAAAGAAGTAATAGAAGTACTAAGAGAGTTGAATAAAAAAGATAATATGACAATTGTTCTTATAACTCATTTTATGGATGAGGTAGTGTATAGTGATAAAGTAATAGTTATGGATCAAGGTAATATTGTTCTGCAAGGTACACCAGAGGAAGTTTTCCATAATAGAGGATTGTTAAAAAATATAAATTTAGAATTACCGAAAGCAGCAATACTACAAGAAATATTAGCAGAAAAAGGTATTATATTAAAAGATGAAGTATTAACAAAAGAGGATTTGGTTGAAGCAATATGGCAGTTATTTTAGAAAACGTATATTACAAATATGATGTTGATGATAATACTAGTGAAGAGTATGGGATATTTGATATTTCTTTGAAAGTTGAACAAGGCAAAACTGTAGGTATAATTGGCAAAACAGGTTCTGGAAAATCAACTTTGATGCAACATTTAAATGCATTATACCTTCCTCAACAGGGGAGGGTTATTGTTGGTGATTTTATTGTTGATAGAAAATCAAAAGACCTGAAAAACTTAAGGAAAAAAGTTGGTATGGTTTTTCAGTATCCTGAAGATCAACTTTTCGAAGAGACTATATATAATGATTTAGCCTTTGGTCCTAAAAATCTAGGTTTAACAAATGATCAGATTGAAAAGGCTATTAAAGGTGCAATGGAAGATCTTGAACTAGACTTTGAATCAATGAGAGACAGATCTCCATATGAATTATCAGGCGGGCAAAAAAGAAAAGTCGCAATTGCCTCTGTCCTGGCCATGAATCCAGAAATATTAGTATTAGATGAACCGACAGCAGGGTTGGACCCGAAAAGTAAAAATGATCTTTTAGATTTATTAATTAGTATTAAAAAGAAAAGAAACCTTACTTTGTTTTTCGTATCACATAATATGGATGACGTATTTTTATTAACAGAATATGTTTATGTTATGTGTGATGGAAGAATTGTCTTTGAAGGTTTGGTTGATGAAGTTTTTCAAGAAAATAAAAAACTAAGAGATTTAAATCTTGGAGTGCCATTTAGTGTGGAAGTTTTAGAGTTACTTGCTAAAAGAGGCATGTATAAAGGAGTTCTAAAACCTATGGAATTAGATGAATTAGCTGATTTGATTAAGAATATATTAAGAGGTAGCAATGATTAAGGATATTACAATAGGTCAATATATATATAAAGATTCAGTAGTACATAAACTAGATCCTAGAACTAAAATTCTGGCATCTATGTTTTTTATGTTTGGAATTTTTCTTATAAATAACATTACTGAATATATATTTGTTTTCTTACTTACAGCTATAACAATTTATTTGTCACAAATACCTGTGATGAAGATAATAAAAGGATTAAAGCCGATATTTCCTCTTATGATGCTAACCGTTATAATGAACATGTTTTTTACTCAAGGCGCAGCGATATTTCATTGGGCATTTATAAATATTACTAGAGAAGGTATATATTTAGCTGGGTTTATGGGGATAAGAATATTCTTTTTAATTATTTTCACTTCGTTACTAACATTAACAACATCACCTATAACACTTACTAATGGGATAGAAGGTTTATTAACACCTTTAAAAAGATTCAAAGTGCCTTCTCATGAAATTGCAATGATGATGAGTATCGCATTAAGATTCATCCCTACACTTATAGATGAAACAGATAAGATAATGAAAGCGCAAAAAGCAAGAGGCGCTGATTTTGAATCTGGTAATATAATCAAGAGAACGAAATCATTAGTACCTATACTTATACCTCTATTTATCAGCGCATTTACTAGAGCTGATGAATTAGCCATGGCTATGGAGGCTAGAGGATATAGAGGTGATGAAGGAAGAACTAGATTTAAGGAATTAAAATATAGAAATATTGACAGAATTATTTTGACTATATTTGCTTTTGTTCTAGTGTTTTTGATTATAAGAAAAATAGCTTTTTAGAGAGTTTAAGGTTTTAAGGTGGAGTTTATTTACATCAAATAGAATAACTAAGCTTAAAGGATGCATTTTAAGCCTGTAAAAGGCATCATAGCATGAATAACAGGTTCACATAGACTAAATGGTAAAAGAGGAGAATTTTAATGATTAGTATATTATTAGGCTCAGGATTTGAAGAAGTTGAAGCTATAACAGTTTTTGATATTCTAAAAAGAGCAGGAGCGGATATAGCATTAGTATCAGTAACAGGTTCAATCGAAGTGAGCAGTGCAAGAAATTTAGTAATAAAAACTGATGAATTATTAGATGATATAAAAGATAGAAAACATCAGATGATTGTCATTCCTGGAGGAATGGGTGGAGTTAAAAGAATTATAAATTCACCATCTGCCAAGATTTTTCTACAACAAGCTTTTAGAGATAAAACTAAGATTGGAGCTATATGCGCCGGACCTATAGTATTAGACAAATTCGGGCTTTTTAATGAAGAGACAAAATATACATGTTATCCAGGAGTAGAGAATGAAATAAGTATGGGTATCTATTTAGAAGAGGATATTGTTATTGATAATCAATTTATTACTTCAGTTGGACCTGGTACAGCAGAAAAATTTGCATTTAAATTAGTTGAAATTATATTTGATAAAGAAAAAGTTGCAGAAGTAAAAACTGGCTGGTTTGGGAAATAATATGAAAATTAATTATAACAAAGAGATGAATAAAACTATAGAAGAACTTAAAGGGAAAAGACCGAAAATCTTACTCCATAGTTGTTGTGGACCTTGTAGTACTAGCGTTATTGATAGGCTTAATCCTTATTTTGAGATTATAGTTTATTACTATAATCCCAATATTTCACCAGAAGAAGAATACTTAAGGAGAGCTGAGGAACAAATCAACTATCTTAAAAGTATAGGAATCGAATATGTTTTAGGCGATTACGAAATTGAAAAATATGAATCAGCAGTTAGAGGTTTAGAAAAAGAAAAAGAAGGCGGGTTAAGATGTTTAACTTGCTTTAGGTTACGCTTGGAAAAGACTGCACAGAAGGCTGATGAATTGAATATAGGATATTTTACAACTACTCTTACTGTTAGTGCTCATAAGAACAGTCAATTAATTAACGAAGCTGGAATAAAAATAGCTAGGAACTATGAAGTTAGTTATTTAGCTAGTGATTTTAAAAAAGAAGATGGTTATAAGAAATCTGTAGATTTGAGCAAAGAATTAGGTATGTACAGACAAGATTATTGTGGTTGTAAGTTTAGTAAAAAGGAAAGTGAGATTAAAAGTGAAGACAAAATTTAACAAGGTTCTATTTGATTTAGATGGAACTATAACAGATTCTAAAGAAGGGATTTTAAACTCTCTAAGATATGCTTTAGATAAAATGAAACTAGAACAATATGATGATGAATTTTTGATGTCTTTTGTAGGACCTCCTTTAATGGATTCATTTATTAATAAAGCTAAATTATCTGTAGAAAAAGCTGAAAAAGCATTAGGTTTCTATAGAGAAAGATTTCAAACTATAGGGATTTATGAAAACAAATTATATCCAGGGATAAGGGAGTTACTACACCTTTTAAGTCAAAGGAATGATATATCAGTTTATATTGCCACTGCTAAACCCTTGCCCTATGCTATTAGAGTTCTAGAATACTTCAAAATAATTAAATATTTTGATGATATAAGTGGATCAACTCTAGATGGAAGTGTTTCTGGAAAGACTCAAGTTATAACAAATTTATTAAATAAATTTAAACCTGATTTTAATAGAGAAAGTACCCTTATGATTGGAGATAGAGATCATGATATAATAGGTGCTAAAGAAAATGGTATCAAGTCATTGGGAGTTCTTTATGGATATGGAGATTTGGCTGAAGTAAGAGATGCCGATTATTTAGTAGAATCAGTCATAGAGTTACAAAAATTCTTGTTGGGAGGCAAATAATGGAATTCGAATTAAAAAAATCATTGTTGGACCAATTAGAAAAGCAAGGTTATGGAAAGTTATTAGATGTTCAGGAACAAGTTATACCACATATGATGGCTAAAGAAAATTTAGTTGTTGAAGCCCCAACTGGATCAGGAAAGACTTTGGCTTATACTATACCTATTTTAAATAATATTAACAATGATAAAAATATAAAATATATTATTTTAGTTCCAACAAAGGAATTAGGATCTCAAATAACTAAAGAAATTAAAAAATTTACTGATAAAGTATTGTTTCTACCTGATCAAGTTGGAAAAGAACGCCAATTGGCTAGTCTTAAAAAAATTAGGCCTGAAATATTAGTAGGGATGCCTAATAGAATTTTTGAATTAATTGTTATAGGTAAAATTAAATTAAATCATTTAGAATATCTGATTATTGATGAAGGAGATAAGGTTTTAAAAAGAGAAAATCAACAATATGTAGAAGAAATACTTAAAAGTTCCTTGAAATCTACCCCTTTAGCGTTTTTTTCAGCAACATTTAGACCTGTAGATCAAGAAACGATAAGTCAGTATAGGCAAGAAATAGTTCATATTAAGTCTAAGGTAATGGTAGGGGAAATTAAACATTATTACTTGATGACAGATGATAAAAGAAAAACTGAAAATATGTTTAAGGTATTAAAAGGACTTGATGCAAAGAAGAGTATAGTTTTTATAAATAGGTCAGTTGGTGTTGAAGGTCTAGTGGCTAGATTTAATCAACAAACCAGGGAGGTTTTCAAACTTCATACTGACATGGATATGCAACAAAGAAAAACTGTGTTGGAAAGATTTAGAAATTCTAATTATTCTATTCTAGTTACAACAGATGTTTTTTCAAGAGGATTAGATATTCCAGATACAGATTGTGTGATTCATTACGACTTGCCAAAAACAGGGAATATATATATACACAGAAGTGGTAGAACAGGTAGAGGTTTTAGAAAAGGTTCAGTTGTCTCATTGGTGGCTGAAGGGGAAAAACAGTTATTTTATGATGTTCGTAGCATGTCAAAATTACATATTGGTCAAATTGGGCTTAGAAAAGATGGAAGCATTTTCTTCCTAGTCAAGCCTTTAAATAAGAATTGAAAATTGGAGGTTGGGGTGCTATAACCCTGACCTCTTTGTTTGTTCTAAAATGCTTAAAGATCATTATGTTAGAATGGAGAAATAGCCTAGGCGCATTTTCTTCTCCATATAAGAAATCTCCTACCAAGGGATGTCCAATATGGGAAAGATGCACTCTTATTTGATGAGTTCTGCCTGTATGAAGGGTAATTCTCAAGAGGCTATACTTATCACTCCTAGATAAAACGAAGTATTCCGTTCTTGATTCTTTACCATTTTGAGTCACTATACGTCTTATACTTGGGGCATCTATCTTTGCAATTGGCAGATTTATTAATTCATGATCTTTTTCTACTATACCTTCAACTAAAGCAATATATTCTTTATATGGTCTATTTAAAGTAAGAGCATGTTGAGCTATTGGATGCTTGGCGAAAATAATTACACCTGATGTAGTCTTATCCAGTCTGTTAATAGGATGAAGTGATTTATACCCACTACATTGAAGATGGTATAGAACACCATTGGCGATTGTATTATCCATATGCCCAGGAGTTGGATGTGTGACTGTATTAAAGTCTTTATTTAGTGCTATATAGTCTGCATCTTCATATAGTATGTCTAAATCCATCTTTACAGGACTGACATTTGAAACATCATCTAAGTAGGGATTAATAGTTATCAAGTCACCACAAGAAACTGGATTCCAAAACTTATAGATTTTTCCATTAACGGTTACTTTATCATTATTTCTTAATTTAATTAAATAATGTCTAGATAATTCTTTATGTGTTAAAAAATTTTTTATAGACATTCCATCTTCATTTTCACGAACTGTATAGTTGATTAATTCCTCTTTTTTCATGCTTCTCCTTATTAAAAATCTTAATGTAATTATACTATAGTAAATAAACTTTGTCATTTTACTTTAATATCTTTAAGTAAGACTATATAATTAAGAGTGAGGTGATAATTTTATGATGAAAAAAATTGTTAATATTAAATTATTAGAAAAAATATTCTTTATTACGTTAGGTGCTTTTTTGGCGGCTTTTTCTATACAGGTCTTTTTTCTACCAAATAGAATTATTGATGGGGGTATAGTTGGTATTTCCATAATTCTACATATATTGACAGGAATGCAATTAGGGATTTTCACATTTTTATTTAATATAGTGTTTTTAATATTTGGATATAATCAAATAGGAAAGAATTTTGCAATAACATCAATATTTTCAATAAGCTTATTTTCATTTTTTATTGCGATTTTATCCTATGTGCCAATTATAACTAATGATGTTATTTTAGGTAGTATATTTGGAGGAATTGTACTTGGTATTGGGGTAGGACTCATATTAAGGTACGGGGGCTATGTAGATGGTACAGAAGTTGTAGCAATGATATTAAATGAAAAAACTATATTTTCAGTTGGTCAAATTTTAATGATTTTTAATTTATTCATTTTAAGTGGAGCTGCCTGGATTTATGGTTGGGATAGAGCTTTCTATTCTATATTGGCCTTCTTTATAGTTCAAAAAACGATTGATGTTGTTTTAGATGGACTAGACCAAGAAAAATCTGCCATGATAATATCTGATGAAGCTGAAGAAATAGGATCAGCAATTGAATGTAGATTAGGCAGGATGGTAACCTTTATTGATACTAAAATTGGTGAAGTTAAAGAGAAGAAAACACTGCTATATACAACTGTAACAAGGTTGGAGATGCCCAAGCTATTAATAATAGTACATGAAAAAGATGCCGATGCATTTGTTGCAATATCAGATGTTGCAGATGTTATGGATGGGAAATATAAAAAGAAATCAATTCACTAGGAGGGTAAATGAAGAATTTTGTAATAACTAAAGAAGATACTGGCATTTCAATTTTTGATTTCTTTGATAAACAAGAATTAGACTTTGTCCCATTTGCTTATAGCTTAAATAATGAATTAGTTCCACATGACACTTTAATTAAAGAAAACGATTGGGTAGAATCATATAGCCAAACTCATAAGATTGGCTATAATATATATAAACAAAGCTTAGCCTTTTTACTTAGTTATGTGGTTAAAACACTTATGCCTAAAGGCAATTTTGAACTTTCACATACTATCTCAAAAGGTATTTATGGAAGTTTTAGAAATGGAATGATAATTACAAGTGACGATGTTGTTAAAATTAAGGCTAAAATGAAAGCTTTAATAAAAGCTGATTTACCTTTTAATATAAGAAGGATCAAACGAGAGGAAGCTTTAGAAATATTTAAAAAAATAGGTAACCATGATGAAAAATTTCAGTATGGTGCTAGATTTCCAGATGTTATAACTATGTATAGCATAGGGGATGATTTTAGTTATAGTGATTACTATTATGAACCATTTGTACCCTCAACTAAATATTTAGAAACATTTGATTTAATGCAATTTATGCCTGGGTTACTTGTTAAGTTGGCTAAAAGAAATAATCCTTCAAAGTTATTTATGTTTAATGAGCAACCCAAAATATTTGATATGATTCAAGAGACTAATAGAATTACAAATATTTTGGAATTATCATATATAACATCACTAAATCGACAGATTATTGAAGGTAGAGCCAAAGAGATGATTTTGATAGGCGAAGCACTTCAAGAACAAAAAATAGCTGAAATTGCTAGTCATATATCCTTAAATAGTTATAAATATCAAATAGTAATGATATCTGGACCATCATCTTCTGGGAAAACGACTTTCTCTAAAAAACTAAAGGTATCTTTGATGGCTCGTGGTCATAAACCTATTTTAATGTCTTTAGATGATTTTTATTTAAATAGGGACAATACACCATTAGATGAAGATGGAAAACCAGATTTTGAAAATATACATTCTATAGATATAGAACTCTTTCAAGATATTTTAACAAGACTGATTAATGGTGAAGAAGTTGAGCCTCCAGTATTTAATTTTAAAACAGGCTTAAGAGAGTATAATGGAAGAAAAATAAAGAAAGATAGAAAAAGTCCTATTATAATTGAGGGAATTCATGGGATGAACCCAATACTAACAAATAAAGTTCCTAGACATATGAAATACATAGTTTATGTTACAGCACTTACTCCTTTAAATTTGGACCCTTCTAATCATATTAAAACTTCAGAAGGAAGAATTATTAGAAGAATGGTCAGAGATGATAGATTCAGATCTTTAGATATTGAAAAAACTTTCATTCTATGGCCAAGTGTTAGAAAAGGTGAAGAACAAAATATCTTTAAATATCAAGAATTAGCAGATATTCATTTTAACTCTAGCCTGCCTCATGAATTAAATGTTTTAAAAGTTTATGCTGAACCTTTACTTAAGGCAGTAAAGAGAGATTCTAAATATTATATAGATGCTCAACATTTATTGAATATTTTAAGATATTGTGAACCATTAGATGCTAAGTGGGTTCCATCAAATTCAATTCTCAGGGAATTTATCGGACAAGGCGGTATGGATGATTAATATAGGATGCCACATGTCTGTGTCAAAAGGATATAAATATATGGGGAAAAGAATATTGGAACTAGGTGGTAATACATTCCAATATTTTTCAAGAAATCCAAGAGGTGGTAGTGTAAAGGACATTGATAAAAATGATGCACAAGCTTTAAGAGAACTCATGGAAGAAAATCATTTTGCTCCAATTTTAACGCATGCTCCCTACACATTAAATATGGCAGCTGCTAAAGATGATACTTATGATTTTGCCAAAAGAGTTTTTAGAGAAGATTTGGAAAGATTAGAAGAATTGCCTAGCAATTTATATAATTTTCATCCTGGCAGCCATACAGGTATGGGTGTTGATTGGGGATTGGAAAGAATAATAAAAGGTTTAAACGAAGTTGTCTTTAAAGAATCGACTTCTACAATATTATTTGAGGTAATGGCTGGTAAGGGTAGCGAAATCGGAAGCAATTTTGAAGAAATAAAGATTTTATTAGATAGTGTAAATTATAGAGAAAAATTTGGAGTATGTTTAGATACCTGTCACTTATATGAAGGTGGTTATGATCTAGTAAATGACCTAGAAGGTGTTTTAGACCAGATAGAAAATTCTTTTGGTCTGGCTAAAGTAAAAGCAATACATCTAAATGACAGTAAAAATCCACTTGGTGCCAGGAAAGATAGGCATGAGAAAATAGGAGAGGGTTCACTCGGGTTAGGTACAATTTTAAATATAGTTTCCAATCCACGCCTTAAGGATATCCCATTTTTGTTAGAGACACCAAACGAAGAAGAAGGCTATGGAAGAGAAATAAGTTTGATTAAGGAAATGCTAGAAAATGAGAGCTACTAAAAAAAGAAAAGAAATAATAGAATTATTAAAAATGGAATATTGGTACGCGAAAGCTGAACTTGAGTTCAATAATCCTTTTGAACTACTTGTGGCTACAATATTGTCAGCCCAATCAACAGATGTTCAAGTTAATAAAGTTACTAAAGATCTTTTCTTGGTTGGAGGAACACCTTCTAAAATTGCAGCTATGTCAGTTGTAGAATTAGAAAGCAGAATAAAAAGCATCGGTCTATATAAGAATAAAGCGAAAAACCTTATAGGGATGAGTAAAATATTAATTGGGGAATATAATGGTAATGTGCCTGAATCAATTGATGAATTAGTAAAACTTCCTGGTGTAGGTCGAAAAACTGCTAATGTAGTTGTTAGCAATGCTTTCAATATACCTGCAATAGCAGTGGACACTCATGTTTTTAGAGTATCTAATAGATTGGGTTTAGCTGAAGCTAATAATGTTAAAGACACAGAAGAACAATTGATGCAAGTTATTGAAAAATCTGACTGGAGTAAGCTGCATCATTGTTTAATATTTCATGGCAGACGAGTTTGCAAGGCGAGGACGCCAATGTGTGAAATATGTAATTTTACAGATAAATGTAAATACTATAAAAAACTTTCAAAAAAAATATAATAGTGATAGAATATAAGATAGATTTTTTTAAAAGGAGACTTACATGTTAAAATTTTTAGACAACCTGGTAAATGATAGTAAAAAGACTATCAAGAAGATGAGACCTATAGTTGATACGATAAATTCTTTAGAAGATGGCATCTCCAAATTGAGTGATGCAGATTTAATGGCTCAAACGGCTAAATTTAAAGAAAAACTGGCTAATGGAGCTACAGTTGATGATATTATGGCAGAGGCATTTGCTACAGCTAGAGAAGCATCAATACGTACCTTGGGAATGCGACATTTTGATGTTCAGTTAATTGGTGGAATGGTATTGCATCAAGGACGTATCGCGGAAATGAAAACTGGTGAAGGTAAAACTTTGGTAGCAACGCTACCTGTTTATTTAAATGCACTAACTGGTAAAGGTGTACATGTAATTACTGTCAATGATTATTTGGCAAAGAGGGACAGCGAGTGGATGGGTCAAATATATAGATTCCTAGGACTTGATGTTGGTTTGATTGTCCATGATGTACATCCTATGGCAAGAAAAGCTGAGTATGGTAAAGATATAGTATATGGAACAAATAATGAGTTTGGTTTCGATTATTTAAGAGATAATATGGCTGTTACAAAAGAGGCTATGGTTCAGCGTGAGCTTAATTATGTTATAGTCGATGAGGTTGACAGTATTTTAATTGATGAGGCTAGAACTCCTTTGATTATTTCAGGTGAGGCAGACAAGCCTACTGAAATGTATGAAACTGTGGCTAAGATTATGCCAGTGTTAAAAAAAGAAACAGATTTTACCACTGATGAAAAACAAAGAATAGCTACATTGACTGAAGATGGTTTAGTTAAAGTAGAAAAAATGTTAGGTGTTAAAGGTGTATATGAAGATAGTAATGCGGAATTAGGACATCATATAAATCAAGCACTTGTAGCTCAAGCAGTTATGAAAAAAGATGTAGACTATATTATAAAAGATGGTGAGATCATTATTGTTGATAGTTTTACTGGACGTTTAATGTATGGTAGAAGATATAGTAATGGATTGCATCAAGCAATTGAAGCTAAAGAAAAAGTTAAAATACAAAAAGAATCACAAACCTTAGCTACTATAACTTTCCAAAATTACTTTAGAATGTATAATAAAATCTCAGGTATGACTGGTACAGCAAAAACTGAAGAAAATGAGTTTAGAGAAATTTACGGAATGGACGTTGTAGTAATACCTACAAATGTTGATGTAAATAGAAAAGATGAAGATGATAGAATATATAAAACAGAATTTGGTAAGTTTAATGCAATCGCTGATGAAGTTGCGGAAAGATATAAAACTGGACAACCAGTTTTAGTTGGTACTATTAGTATTGAAAAGTCTGAAGCATTAAGTGGTTTGTTAAAAAGAAGAGGAATTCCTCATCAAGTGCTAAATGCCAAATATCATGAGAAAGAAGCAGAAATTATTTCTATGGCAGGTCAATATGGAGCTGTAACAATAGCTACAAATATGGCTGGTCGTGGTACCGATATTGTTTTAGGAGAAGGTGTTACTGATACTGGAGGCTTATACGTTATTGGTTCAGAAAGACATGAATCTAGAAGGATTGACAATCAATTAAGAGGTCGTTCAGGACGTCAAGGTGATCCAGGGGTAAGCAGATTCTATATTTCCAGTGAAGATGACTTATTAAGAGTCTATGGCGGAGAAAGAATGCAGAATCTTTTAAAAATGGGTACTGATGATGATTTGCCAGTTGATAATCCAATTATTTCAAAAGGTATTGAAAGAGCTCAAAAAGCAGTTGAAAATAGACACTTTGAAGCTAGGAAACAAGTGCTTGAATATGATAATATTATGAATCAACAAAGAGAGATTATTTATGGACAAAGAAGAGATGTTTTATATAAAGAAGACATTAAAAACAGCGTAATTTCTATGATTGAAGATGTCATCGAAAACTCAGTTTATAGATTTTCTGAAGGTAAGGAACAAACAAAGGATTGGGATATAGATGGACTTTTAATTTATGGAGGACAAACTTTTCTTCCTCATGCTGGGATAACAAATGAAGATTTGATAAAAATGACTGAAGAAGAAGTAAGGATGAAATTCAGAGAAATTGCTGTTGAAGCTTATGAGAAAAAAGAACAAGAAGTCGGTCCTGAAATAATGAGATTTTTAGAAAAACAGGTTGTTTTAAGATCAGTAGATAAATTCTGGATGGCTCATATAGATAATATGGACGAATTAAGACAAGGTGTTAATTTAAGAGCCTATGGTCAAAAAAATCCGTTAACAGAATATAAATTTGAGAGTTATGATATTTTCCAAGTGATGATTGAAGATATTAAAGAAGAAGTTGCAAGATTAATTTATAGAGTTAAAATTGTAGAACCTCAAGAAAGAATAAAAAATATCAAGGAAAATCGCTTTGATGAAGAAAGTGGACAAACTGTCAAAAATTCAAGTAAAATAGGCAGAAACGATCCTTGTCCTTGTGGTAGTGGCAAGAAATATAAGCAGTGTTGCGGGAGATAATTATGTTATCTGAAGATATTTTAGAACAATTAACAAAGTTGAAAAAAACATATAATGATATTAAGGAGTCTCTTTGACTTAGAGAGTAAAACTCAAAGAATTGAGCATCTTAATAAAAAAAGACTTGATGAGGATTTTTGGCTAGATCAAAAAAATGCTAGCCAAATAAATAAAGAAATCAATACATTAGAAAATGATTTAGCTGAAATTATTAATTTAGATTCATTGATTGGTGATATTTCAGCTTCTATAGAATTGTTGAATATTGATGAAGATAAAGAAATACTCAAAGAGTTAAAAGCTTCAATCATAGAGTTAGAGACGAGAATTAACAGTTTAGAAATAAAAAAAATGTTTAAAGGTAAAACAGACTTTAAAAATGCTATACTAACACTACATCCTGGTGCAGGTGGTACTGAAGCACAAGATTGGGTGGAAATGTTATATAGAATGTATCTAAGGTGGAGTGAAAAAAAAGGTTTCAAAGTATATATACTTGATTTTCTTCCTGGGGATGAAGCTGGAATAAAAAGTATATCATTTGAAGTTATTGGTGATTATGCTTATGGTTATTTGAAATCAGAAAATGGAGTTCATAGATTGATTAGAATATCTCCATTTGATACAAATAAAAAGAGGCACACTACTTTTGCATCTCTTGATGTAATTCCAGAAATAGACGATGAAGAAGTAATTGATATTAGGGAGGAAGACTTAAGAATCGACACATATAGAGCAAGTGGCGCTGGAGGTCAAAACGTTAATAAGAAGGATACAGCAGTGAGGATTACACATATGCCAAGTGCCATTGTAGTTCAGTGTCAAAGTGAAAGAAGTCAATTGACCAACAAAAATGCTGCCTTAAAAATTTTAAAAAGCAAATTATTAGAATATAATAGGGTTGAAGAAGAAAACAATTTGAAAAATTTGCGAAGTGATCAAAAAGAAATTGCATGGGGCCACCAAATTAGATCATATGTTTTCCAACCTTACCAACTTGTAAAAGATCATAGGACAAATATTGAATCTGGATCAATTGATTCAGTATTAGATGGTGAATTGGATCAATTTATTAAAGGTTTTCTTTATGGAGGGGGACAATAATGAGGATAACAGATAATGAAGAACTGAATTTAACTGAAGGTCAGGATATTGTCTTTTTTCTAGGACATGAATTCTCACTTGAAGGGACTAATTTATTTAAAATAATTCCTAATATAAAAGGAAAAAGCTATGTTATAAATCAGAGTGGTTATGATTTGAAAAAATTATGTTCATTCTACAATATACAGACAGTCTTTCTTGATGTTGATGCGCAACTAATAGAAAAGGCTGTCTATTTGTTCATTCAGGTCAATGATGATGATTTAGTAAGGATTAAAAGCATTCTTGATTCTAGTTCGAAGATAAAGCATCATGTACTTTTAAACAATCCTGAATATTATTACCATTTTATTGAGAAATTGAAAAAAAATACAGTCGTTGTTCATTTGCCAATATTATTTAATCACTTCCCTATTCATATAGAAGGTGTTCCAAAAGAAGAAAATCCTTTTTATTATAAGGATCTATTTGATATTAAAATATATATTGATCTATATTGGGGAAGTATACTTGAAGATAAATTAAATGTACGTAATACAAAGGGTTATTTATATAAATATTTGGAAAACATTTATAAAGAAAAGAAAAATGAATTAGAAACAATCTTGAATTATAAGATTCCAAGTAAAGCCATTGATCTTTCAATAGATAAATTTAATGCTAGACCATTAACTTTAAAAGAAAGTATTGAAAAATCTATTTTAGAAGGTGATTATGATAAACTTCCACAATTGGTTGAAAATCTTATTAATCAAGATGCTAGCCAATTTAATAATATTTACGAATGGATTAAGTATTTAGAATGTAAGGCGCCAAATAATGTAATTCAAGGAATATTGGAAAATACTTTGAAATCTGATGATGTAATTATAGATAACAGATTTCTTCCTTTAGTATATGAGAAATTAGCTATAACATATCAAAAAGAAGGAGATTTAAATGCTGCTGCAAGTTGTTACAGACGATTCTCAAATTTGGAAAATATAAATGGAGAGTTAAAGAACATAAGTAGTAATTTCTTAAGAAAAGAAGTTGAATTACTTTATATGGCAGGTGAGTTCCAAGCTATAATAGATATTGGTGTGGAGGAAAAGCTGTCAATATTAAATCGTGAAGATGCACCTAGTGTAGCACTATGTTTATCTTTAGCTCACAATGAATTAGGAAATTATGAAAAGGCGACTCAGTTCCTTAAAGGTGACAGTGAAGAAAAAGCTTTTTTAAGAAATATATATAAATTAAATAAAGCTGAAATATCAGCACATAGCATTATGAAAGAGGTAAACTTCACAAAATTATCACTTTATAATGATATGCTTATTGCAATGGCATTAATGAAAGATGGACAGTACGTTGATACTATAAAAGTATTTAATCGTATGAAGGAAGTACTCGTTAATCCACAAAATTTAATAGCTAGAAGGGTTTTGCTTATTGTATCCTTATTAAAAGCTAGAGCTTTAAAATATATGGGGAATATTAGAGAAAGTTTGATTGAGTACTATAATAACTTGGAAGCACATAGTGAAGATTTTGAAAAAGATAATAGAAGTCTAATATTAGAAATACTATATGAAATTGCTGATTTAGAAAAATCTATGAAAAATACTAGGAAAAGTTTAGATTTAATTGATAAAGGCTTGTCTATAAAAAGAGATGAAACCAGTGTTTATGAAAATCAGGCTCATATACAACTTCTTTTAATAAAATTAGAAATAATTAATGAAACTGGAGAAGATGACAAGAAGCTAATAGAAATTTTAGACAATATTTTAAGCGATAAAAAGAACATGTCTGAATACAAACCATTACAAGTTAAAATGAATAATATTTTAGTAAGAGCATATGTCAAGAATGGAAGAATAAGAGAAGCCTTAGATATTATAGAAAATAGCTATAACGAATATAAAGAGGAAACAGATAAGAATATTGAATTTGATCTTCTAGAGATGTTGGAAATAGCTAAAGAGCAATATAAGGCTACAGATGTACCGGAAACTGGAATGTTGCAATTAAAACGTATAGTTGACAAGTACAGAGATAATAAAAATACGGAAATACGAATTAGAAGAGCATTTGCATTAAAGGAATTGGCTGATTATATGCTTAGTATGGGCGATGATAATGGTGCAATGAAAGAATATAAAAGATTGATTGAAGAATATAGTGGGAATAAATATAAAAAATTAGAAAGTATATTGCAAGACACAATGATAAAAAAAGGTGAGATATCTTTTAAGAAAGGTAATTATGAGGAAGTAAGAGATTCTTTAATGTCCATAGAAGGAAAACTTAATTCAGATACGGATGCCAGCCGTGAGTTATTATTAGCTAAATGTAGTGAGAAGCTGGGGAACCGTGAATTAGCTATTAGTGGATATGAAGAATATTTAATTAAAATTAAAGATAAAAATTTCTTTGAGGATGTTAAAGGACCGATATACAATGCATTGAGCAAATTACTTGTAAGTATAGGTAGAAAAGAACGAGCTATAGAATATTTAGACAAACTACTTGAAGTTGAATTTGTGCCGATAGGCAGATTAGTGGCATTGTTGGATAAAAGTAAATTATTGTATGAATTAGATAATGATAAAGGTTATCTTATTTATGAATATAGTATTAAGACTTTTAAAGGAGAAACGGATAATAATATCTTAGAAACTTTAGTAAATATTTGTTCTGAAATAGCTGTTGATATAGCGAAAAGAGATATTAACTTATATTCAGATTATTTGAAAATTGCTTTAAGTAAATTTAAAAACCTGTCTAAGGGTACAAAGGCTAAAATCTTTGAATCTATGAGAATAGCTGCTGAAATATATGAGAAATCAAATTTACTAACTGATGAGAAATCTATGAGAACTGAAATAGTTAAATATTTTGGAGATAAAGAAACTTTAGATTATCAAATAGAATCTGCTTATCATTATAATAGAATCCTAGAAATAAATATTCAAGAAAATACTATTGATGATTTAGATCATAGTTGTGCAGATTATAAGAGTTTCTTTATTGGCAAAGAATCTGATTTTGCTAAGGATACCTGTAATCAAGGTTTATTAATGTATGGTAAAGAATATCTAAAAAGAAATGACTTGAAAAAAGCCAAGAAAATTCTAAAGGAAATCCTGGATTTTAATAATGAAATGTTTTTAGCTAAGTTATATTATGGGAAAACCTTAACAGCTCTTGGAGAAAACAAGAAAGCATTAAAAGCTTTTAACGATATAGTTGAACATGACATATCAGGGGAACTATTTGAATCTGTTAAAGAAAAAATAAGATTAGAAAAAAAAGAAAAATCCTTATTTAGAGGCAACATGAAAAAACTTATCAAGGAAATTGAGGAACGAATCTTGCCTGTAATTAATGCAGGAGAAAATAATGAGAATAAAATTATATTAATTTATGAATTAGCTTTACTATATAAAGCAATTAAAAATATAGATAAATACCAAGAGTTATTACGAGGTTTAATAGAAAAATATTCTAAACACGAAGATGAAAATATAAGTGAAAATCTTAAATTAGTATATAAGGAATTAGAATAATAGTAATTTGATTAAATAAAACAAGTTTGCTATAATACTAAAAGGGATTTTATACACAATTAGGGTGGGGGATATATGGAAAATAAATTGATTGAAGAAAAAGCAAAAGAAATTAGAAGAGAAATAATTAAAATGCTAGGAGAAGCCAAGTCTGGTCATCCTGGAGGTTCTTTATCAGGAGCAGATATTATTGCGGCTCTCTATTATAAAGAAATGAAGCTAGATCCATCTAACCCGAAATGGGAAGATCGGGATAGATTTGTTATGTCTAAAGGACATGCTGCACCACTTTTATATAGTGTTTTAGCATTAAAAGGTTATTTTGACATTGATATATTAAAAACATTAAGAAAAACAGGCAGTATTTTACAAGGTCATCCTGATATGAATAAAGTTCCAGGCGTTGAGATGTCAACTGGATCTTTAGGACAAGGATTTTCTACAGCTGTTGGTATGGCTTTAAGTTTTAAAATATATAGTAAAGAAAATAGAGTTTATGCATTGCTTGGTGATGGTGAATGTCAGGAAGGCATAGTCTGGGAAGCAGCAATGTCTGCTGCTCATTATAATTTGGACAATCTTGTAGCAATTCTTGATAATAATGGACTTCAAATCGATGGTAAATGTTCAGAGGTAATGTGTTTAGGATCACTTCAAAATAAATGGAAATCATTTGGTTTCCACGTAATTGAAATTGATGGTCATAACATAGAACAAATTATCAAAGCATTAGATGAAGCTAGAACAATTAAAGATAAACCAACTTTAATTCTAGCAAAAACCATTAAAGGTAAAGGTGTTTCCTTTATGGAGGACAGGGCAGAGTGGCATGGAGCTGCTCCTAATATGGATCAAGTGGCACTAGCCTTGGAAGAATTGAAATAGGGGGAAATAATGGAACAAATAGCAACTAGAGATGCCTATGGTAAGGCTCTTAAAGAATTAGGATTAAATAATAATGATGTAATTGTTTTAGATGCGGATTTATCTAAATCTACTAAAACTGCTGATTTTAAAAAAGTGAACCCAAAACATTTTATAAATATAGGTATAGCCGAACAAAATCTTATGGGGGTAGCTGCAGGTATTGCAGCAACAGGTAAAATTCCTTTTGCTAGTACATTTGCAATGTTTGCAACAGGTAGAGCTTTTGAAATAATTAGAAATTCTATAGCCTATCCAAAACTTAATGTTAAAATTGTTGCTACTCATTCAGGTGTAACAGTCGGTGAAGATGGTGGAAGTCATGCTGCTATAGAAGATATTAGTTTAATGAGAAGCGTGCCTAATATGACAGTAATTGTTCCAGCCGATGGTGTGGAAACAGGAAAAGTTATTCAAAAGATAGTGGAATATAAGGGACCAGTATATGTAAGATTAGGAAGGTCCAAGGTTCCAGTAATATATGATGATTCATATGAATTCGAAATTGGTAAATTCAGCACCTTGAAAAGAGGATCTGATGTAACTATTATAGCTTGTGGAATTATGGTATCTAAAGCTCTTGAAGCTGCAGAAATCTTAAATGTAAAAGGTATAAAGGCAGAAGTTATAAATGCATCTACAATAAAGCCTTTTGATGATAAAGCTTTATTGGAGTCTGTTAAGAAAACTAAATGTGTTGTGTCTGTAGAAGAACACAATATTTATGGTGGTCTTGGTTCTGCAGTAGCAGAAGTATTAGGTCGTAATTTTCCAGCTCCTTTAGAGATGGTAGGTGTAATGGATGTGTTTGGAGAATCCGGCGCTCCAGAAGAATTATTGGAAAAATTCAAACTCACTCCAAGTGAGATTGTGAATAAAGTTGAATTAGTAATAAAAAGAAAGTAGTTTGAAAGGATAGATAATGAATCAACCAGCAATTGTACGTTTAGAAAATGTAACAAAAGTATATGGCAATAAAACTATTGGTTTAGATCACGTATCTACTAATATACATAAAGGGGAATTTGTTTTTTTAGTTGGGGCTAGCGGAGCTGGTAAATCAACTTTTTTAAAATTATTATTTAGAGAAGAAAAACCAACTTCAGGTAAAATTTATGTGGGGAATAAAAATATTTCACTATTAAAAACTAAAGAATTAAATATGCTTCGTAAAAATATTGGAGTAGTTTTTCAGGACTTTAGACTTTTAGAAGATAGAACTGCATATGAAAATATTGCATATGCGATGGAAGTTTTAGGCTATATGAAAAAAGATATAATGGACAGGGTTCCTAAAATACTCAAAAAAGTAGGGATGCAACATAGACAAGAACATTATCCACAACAATTATCAGGTGGAGAGCAACAAAGGATAGCTATAGGTAGAGCAATAATTAACTCTCCAAAAATTCTTTTAGCTGATGAACCATCAGGAAATGTTGACCCTAGTACAGCGGTGGAAATAATGGATATTTTTAAAGAAATTAATAGTGTAGGAACAACAATCATTATGGCTACACACGATAGATTTATTGTTGACCAATTGGCTAAAAGAGTAATTGAACTTAAAAAAGGTCAAGTTGTCAGAGATCAAGAAGGAGGAAGATATACCTATGAATCTTAAGAAAATAGGTTATTTTTTAAAACAAGCTTTTAAAAATATGGCAAGAAATAAAGTTATGAGTTTTTCAACTATTTTAACTGTTGCAATATCATTATTAATTGTAGGTACTTTCGTTGTATTTATTGTTAATGCAGGCATATTTATTGAAACACAAAGTAATAAAACTCAACTATCTGTTTTTGTTGATACAGCATACACTACGGCAGAAGCTAAAAAGGTAGGCACTGAACTGGAAAAAATACCAGGCATAGCTACAATTGATTATAAATCAAAAGAAGATGCCTTAAAAGAAATGATTGACAAACAGGGTGGAGAATCTGGACTTGAATCAATATTAGGTGATGAGAATCCAATGCCTCATACTTTTATAATAACAGGTAAAACTAATCTGGAACTTGAGAGTATAAGTGCGTCTGCAAAAAAAATAGAGGGCGTATATAAAGTGGATTATGCCAAAGATTTGGCCGATAAGTTGACAAGTATTGTCAATGCTGTCAGAGTAGGAGGTATAGTAGCAGTTGGAATATTGTTCTTAATAGCTTTATTCTTAATATCTACTACTATAAAATTATCATTGTATGCAAAAAGAAAAGAAATCCAAGTTATGAAATATGTTGGATCTTCTAATAGTTTTATACAAGGTCCATTTTTAGCATCAGGTATGTTGTTAGGCTTTTTAGGAGCTTTATTTGCATCAATAATATTGTTTGTAGCATATAAATTCTTAATGGATTGGGCTAAAAATGTAGAATTTTTAAACTTGACATTTCAGGGGGGACAGATTGCTGGAATTATTGCAGCATTGTTAGTTTCAGGCATATTAGTAGGCGCTTTTGGTAGTTATTTATCATTACGCAAGTATTTAGAGGTTTAGCTCTAAATTGTAAGGGGGTTTTATTTTGAACAGAATAATAAAAGGAATTATAGGAATAATGGTTTTAACAATTATTCTTGTTATGCCATCATCAATGGTTCATGCAGGTTTGACAGATGATAAGGCTGAATCTGAAAAGCAAATAGCGGAATTTAAGAAATTGATTGATAGTGCCAACGGAAATATTGAGACTATTTCCGCTAAAGTTGATGCAGTTGTTAATAAAATTAAGGAAATAGATGCTAACTTGGTTAAAATCAATCAAGAAATAAAAGTTATTGAAGGAAATATAACTACTAAAGAAGCAGAGATTGCAAAAGCAAAAGTTGAATATGATAAAAAGAAAAATACGTTTTATGAAAATCTTAGGACTACATATGAAAAGGGTGGCGTAGATTATACATCAGTTATTTTAGATTCGTCTGACTTAACAGATTTTATAAATATAAATGAATATTCAAGAATTATTAAGGAAAAAGAACAAGAAAAAATAAATGAAATAGTTGAAGCGAAAAAAGCTCTTGAAGTACAGAAAAAGGACTTGGAAAAAATCCAAGCTTCTTTAGCTAGTAAAAAAGCTGATATTGTTGCTCAAAAAAAACAACAAACTATTGAACAAGAAAAACTAGCATCTCAAAAAGCATATTTTGCTTCTATTGCTCAAAAGTATAAAGCTGAATTGGCAAAAGAAGAAAAAGAATTAGCTGATATAAATAATAAAATAAAAGAAGCTATGAAGAGTACTGGTAGTAGTGGATTGGTTTATACTGGAAATGGTATATTCAATTGGCCTGTACCAGCTTCAAATAGAATCTCAAGTGATTATGGTTGGAGATCAAGTCCTATTTTTGGAGGAAGTGAATTTCATAAAGGCATAGATATTAGTGCAAGTGGTGGATCTACTATTGTAGCATCTGAGGATGGAGTTGTATTACTTTCATATTATTCAAGTTCATTTGGTAATACTGTAGTAATAAATCATGGTAGTGGTGTTATGACCCTCTATGCACACATGAGTGCTAGATCTGTATCTGCAGGTCAAGCAGTTTCTAGTGGTCAAAAAATAGGAGCTGTTGGTAGTACTGGTTGGAGTACAGGGAATCACCTCCATTTCCAAGTAACAAACAAAGGCGATATTTTCAACGGTTATGTTGACCCTAATATTTACCTTAATTTTAGATAATTAGAACAAGGAGTAATTGATGAAGAAAATAGTAATGGGAATAATTTCTATAATAGCAGTGTTATTGGTGTTTTCCCTAACTGGATATAGTAAAGTCGATGCATCACTATCTAGTGATAAAAAAGAAACTGAGCAAAATATAGCAAAGTTTAAAAAAAATCTCGATGATTTAGAGAATCAAAGATTTGAAATAATTGCTAAATTAGAAGCTGTAGATGTTTCTATAATTAATGTAGAAAAGAAAATTGCTCAATTAGAAAAAGATCTAACTTCAAAAGAAAAACAGTTAGAGGCAACAACTATAAGTTATAATAAGCAAAAGGCTGGTTTTTATGATCATCTTAGAAACAAATATGAACAAGGAGATGTTCAATATGTGTCTGTTGTTCTTGATGCAACTAATCTAACTGATGTTATTAATTACAATGAGTATTATAGAATTATCAAAGAGAAAGAATCAGAACAAATAAATAAACTGCAAGAGGTTAAAGCTGATTTAGAAACGCAAAAAAAAGTTATAGAGAAAAATAAAAAAACAACAATCGAACAAAAAAACACTTTAACTTTGGACAGAGCAAAGTTAGCCGCTGTTAAAAAAACATATGACAATAGTATGGCAAGTGTAAAAAAACAGTTAGCTGCAGAAGAAGCAGATAGGGTGGCAATTCTAAAAGAAATTGCTGCATTAAACAGACCTGTGTCAGGCAATTATACAGGTAATGGCAGGTTGCAATGGCCAGTACCGTCTATACCTACATCAACTACCAACATATCAGGTTTTAGAACACCTTCAAGACCAACTCATATGGGTATGGATATTGGAGGCTATGGTGTTACAGGTAGAACAATAGTTGCTGCAGATGATGGGGAAGTGATATTAGCTAAAAGCTATTATGGATATGGAAATACAGTTATTATAGATCATAATAATGGAATGATGACTTTATATGGACATCTTGCTAGTATAAAAGTAAAAGCTGGTCAAACTGTAAGCCGAGGACAAGTTATAGGTATCATGGGTAATACTGGACAAAGTTCTGGTATACATTTACATATTGAAGTTATTATAAATGGGACTAGGGTAAATCCTGAATCTTATATTAGATAGGAGAAATATTTGAGTAAGAGTAAGTTAAAAGTAGTGGTAATTGCTGTTCTACTTGGAGTATTAAGCTTTACTGGTTTGAATCAAGGTAATATTCAAGCTGATGAATTAAAGAGCAAACAAGTGGTGTTGGCAAAGGAAATTATAAAGTCTATTAAATATCAAGCAGATATTAAGACCGAGTTGGAAATTATTAAGAATAAAGAAAGTTCTGATTCAGATGCTTTAAATATTGATTTGACATTAGAGATGACTTTTCAAAAAACACTTGAAAACTTAGAAATAGAATTAATTAAAGATAAATTAGAATTTGAGTTAGTGAACAAACAAATTTTAAGCGTTGGTGATACTGCAGAATTGCCTTATTTAGGTGATGGCAGTTATACTTGGCCAGTAGAAGATTATTTTAACGTCTCTCAATATTATGGAGCCACTCATAAAGGAATTGATATCAACACATTAGGAGCTCATCCTAATGTTGTAGCAGTTCAGACGGGCATTGTTGTAAAAGCAATAAATGATGGCGATGGTTTTGGTAATAAAGTTGTAGTCTATCAAGGGGATAATACATATACTTTATATGCTCACTTGCAAACTATGAAAGTACAAGTTGGACAATATATTGAAGAAGGTAAAATTATCGGATTAGTTGGCCATACTGGCAATAGCACAGGTGACCACCTGCATATACAAATGACAAAATCAGGAAATGTAGAAAATAATACAATAGATCCATATGAATATATAAAGATAGTGGAGAATAAATAATTTGAAAAAATTTAAAAAAATAGCTTTTATTATTATAAAAGTTATTACAATAATATTTGCATTAATTGGAATCACAGCAATAATTATGCTATCTAAGTTGTTAAAAACTCCAACAGAGTTGTTAACAGCAATTAGTACATATCAGTTAATTGAATCACAATATTATGATACAGTTAATAATAAAAATTTAATTGAAGGTATATCTCAAGGATTAACTGCAGCGTTAAACGATCCATATTCAGTCTATTATACCAAATCAGAAATAACGGAATTTAATACCCAACTAAATGGAGAATATGCTGGGATAGGAATGGTTTTAGGCTTTGATAAGGAAACTCAACTTGTTAAGGCAATAAGAGTTTTTAAAGACTCTCCAGCAGAAAAAATCGGATTATTACCTGGAGATATAATTGTCGCAATTGATGGTAAATCTTCAGAAGGTATGGATACAGAAAATGTAGCCAATACAGTTCGAGGTGAAGAGGGTAGTCAAATTAAATTAGTTGTTTTTAGAGATAATAATTATTTGGAATTTGATATAACAAGGGAAATAATAAGGATTCCTACAGTAACTTATAAGTTTTTAGATAATGATATATTATATGTTCAAATATCAAGCTTTAATGAGTCTACTACAAGTGAATTTCAAAATATGTTAAGTAGTCTTGAAAAAAATCCTAAAAAAGTTATTTTGGATTTAAGAGATAATGGTGGTGGACTTGTAGATCAATCTATTCAAATTGCTAGATATTTTATACCTGGTGGTGTAGTTATGTATGAAACTAGTCGTGATAGAAACACATTACAGACCTTCAGTGTAGATGATCAATTGTTTTTAGATTTACCATTGGTTGTGTTAGTTAATGAAAACTCAGCGAGTGCGTCAGAAATACTGGCTGGAGCTATACAAGATCATAAATCTGGAACATTAATAGGTGATATAACTTTTGGTAAAGCTGTTGTCCAAACTGTCTTTCCTTTACCTACTGGTGGAGCACTTAAGTTAACCACACAACGATACCTGACCCCAGATAAAAGAGATATTAATAAAGTAGGATTGACCCCAGATGTAATTAAAAGCATGACAGTGGATGAATATAGTAAGATAGATTATTCAAATTTGGCTGACGTGAAAAATGATCTTCAATTAGTTGAAGGAATTAATTACTTAAAATAATAAAATGAAAACTGGCTTAGGCCAGTTTTTTGTAAATAGGAGGAACCTTGAATAAATTAGGTAAATTTGATTTAGTGTCAGACTTCAAACCGGCAGGTGATCAACCAGTTGCAATTAAATCTCTTGTTGAGGGCTTGAACGAAGGTCATGTTCATCAAACATTACTTGGAGTTACAGGTAGTGGTAAAACTTTTACAATGGCTAATATTATTGCTGAAGTTAATAAACCAACTTTAATTATGGCACCTAATAAAACTCTAGCGGCACAATTATGTAGTGAGTTTAAGGAGTTTTTTCCAAATAATGCGGTAGAATTTTTTGTTAGTTATTATGATTATTATCAACCTGAAGCATATATTCCCAATTCTGATACATATATATCAAAAGATAGTGCCATCAATGATGAAATTGATAAATTAAGACACTCAGCCACTTCTGCACTTTTTGAAAGAAGAGATGTCATTATAGTCGCAAGTGTTTCTTGTATTTATGGACTAGGTTCCCCAGAAGATTATCAGACAATGCTTTTATCTTTAAGGGAAGGACAAATTATTTCTAGAGATGATATAGTTAATAAATTAGTAGATATTCAATATACTAGAAATGATATTAACTTTATTAGAAATACATTTAGAATTCGTGGAGATGTTATAGAAATAATACCAGCAAGTTTATCTGAACAGGGATATAGAATTGAATTATTTGGTGATGAAATAGAAAAAATAATTGAGTTTGATATATTAACTGGTGAAATTCTAGGTAATTTAAAACATCTAGCAGTTTTCCCAGCAAGTCACTATATAGTTTCTGAAGAAAAGTTAAATAAAGCTATTAAAAATATTAAAATTGAATTAGTAGATAGATTAGAGTATTTTAAAAGTAATAATAAACTTTTAGAATCACAAAGATTAGAAGAAAGAACTCTCCATGATTTGGAAATGATTAAAGAAATAGGACATTGTTCAGGTATTGAAAACTATTCAAGACATTTAACTGGTAAAAAAGCAGGGGAAATGCCCAATACATTAATTGACTATTTTCCAGATGATTTTTTAATTTTTGCAGATGAATCCCATGTTACTATACCCCAAATTGGAGGAATGTATGCTGGGGATAGATCAAGAAAACAAGTTTTAGTTGATTATGGATTTAGGCTACCCTCAGCACTAGATAATAGACCTTTATCATTTCAAGAGTTTGAAAGCAAAGTCAATCAAATTGTATATTTTTCAGCTACTCCAGGTAAATATGAACTAGAACATAGTAGTAATTTCGTTCAGCAAATAATTAGACCAACCGGCCTACTAGATCCTATTTTAGAAGTAAGACCAACTAAGCATCAAGTTGATGATTTACAAGAAGAGATAAATAAGCGAATAGTTAAAAAAGAGAGGGTTCTAGTAACAACATTAACGATAAAAATGGCAGAAGACTTAACGGGATATTTTGAAAATGCAGGGCTTAAAGTTAGATATTTACATAGTGAAATTAAAACATTAGAACGAATGGAAATAATCAGAGATTTAAGATTAGGTGTTTTTGACGTGCTAATTGGTATTAATCTTCTAAGAGAAGGATTAGATTTACCTGAAGTATCTTTAGTTGCAATATTAGATGCGGATAAGGAAGGCTTTTTAAGATCAGAAAGATCATTGATCCAAACAATTGGTCGTGCGGCTAGAAATAGTGAGGGGAAAGTAATTCTTTATGGTGATAAAATTACTGATTCTATGGCCAAAGCCATTGATGAAACTAATAGAAGACGAAAAATACAAGCAGATTACAATGTTAAAAATAACATAATACCTAAAACAATTATTAAGAATGTAAGAGATATTCTTGAAATTACATATAAAGGTGAACAAGCAAACAGAAAACCAGCAGCTAAATTGAAGAAAAAAGAAATGTTGAATATGATTAAAACATTAGAAAAGGAAATGGCTATAAAAGCTAAGGATTTAAAATTTGAGGAAGCAGCAGAATTAAGAGATTTAATATTTGAACTAAAAACCAATTTATAGATAAGCTAATATCTGTTATACTTAAACAAGTAGGTGAAAAATGAGAAAAAATATTGGATATGTTAAGAAAACTAGATTAAAAACTAAGACAGGAAGAAAACGTAGGATTAATGGAAATTTACCAAAGGCACTTTGGTTTATTTATCCTGTCATATATATTTTTTTTATTCAATCATTATCATTTGCTAGTTTAATAAAAGGCTTTATTAATACTTTAGTTAATCCTTATTATTTTGTGCTTACATATCTTTTAGTAGTAGGTTTTTCATTTGTTTTATGGTTGTTTTTTGAAAATAGATGGATAAGCTTTTCTGTGTTAAATGGATTAGGTTTAATTTTAGCTTTAGGGAATAGATTTACAATACCTAAAGGGGAAACTGGATTAGCTATAAATAACATAGGTATATTTAAAGAACTGGGGTTAATACAAAGTGCTAGTTTAATTTCTTTTACTCCTTTTATCATAATGATATTATTTTTTCTACCAATACTATATTTATTAATATATTTTATGTATCAATGGAAACAAGGTTTGAAGTATAGGCAAATTGCTGCTATTGGATCTTTGCTGATATTTCTATTTATCTCTCAATTAATAATTCCTTTGATTTCCTCATCTAAAAATAGTTTATCTAATGTTGATAAACTAGGGGTTATATTGTTTTTTAATAACGGAGTTTTTAGTAAGAATAATATTAAGTATCCTGATGAGATTTCAGTGAAAGAAATTATAGAGAAAGTAGATTTGAAAACAAATGAACCAATAACTAAACCTAATATCATTATGGTTCAATTAACAAATTTTGTTGATATATCAAGAATTGAGAGTCTTGATACTGACCCTTTGAATAATTATCATAATACTTTTAATGAAGCTTCAACTTATAGTGTTGATTTATCAGCAAAAGACAATAATAATCTGAATATTGAATTTGAAGTTTTGGCAGGACTTCCAGTAGAATTTCATCCAAATGAACTTCAAGTTCGTGCTGGTAATACAAGTTTAGGGACTATTAGTTTAGGAAGTATTCTCTCAGAGCAAGGATATGCGAGTGAAAGCATTTTACCTTATTCAAGTGATGATAGAGCAGAATTTTATGAAAAATTAGGTTTTGATGATTATATAGGTTCGGAAGATTTAGGTGATGGTGCTATAAAAGATATTTTAGCTGAAATAAAAGTTAAATTAGATAAATCTGTAGATACAAACAAACCTGTTTTTATATATACGCACTTTAATTTGCTACAATCTAATTATGAAGATGTTGATACCGATCAATATATTAATGATTTGAAATTACTTGATGCTCAAATTGCTGATTTGAAAAAAACTATTTTAGAATCTAAAGAACCTACAATACTAATGTTTTATAGTGATGAACTACCTACATTAGGAATTGATAATAAGATATATTATGATTCTGGATATTTAAAGAGTACTGATTCAAAGTTAGAAATAGAAAAAAAATTAAATACTGGGGATATATTATTATGGGATAATTATAATGAAGGAGCTAGTTATCAAAATGGTGATACTTTTGATTTATGTAGTATTCCTTTCTTGCTTTTAAATAAATGTGGACTATCAATGCCTAATTATCTTCAATATTTTCAATATTTAAAAGATGAAGAAGGACTTTCTAGAATAAGTTCTGATTATTTAGAAATTAATAAAGTCATCTTTGCTAATAATACAAATGAATATAGAAATATATCTAAAGAATTTTCTATAGTTATTAAAGATGTGTTAGGCCCTTATAAATATATTGAGAGGAATTAATAAATATGGTCCAATTAAAAGCTTATGGGAAAATTAATTTGACTTTAGAGGTTTTAGGGTTAAGAGTGGATGGTTATCATGAAATTAGAAGTATTATGCAAAATATAGAGCTTCATGATAATTTGACTTTTGAGAATAATTCTGATGGGACGATTGAGCTAACTGGAAATTGTAAACTTCTTGAATATAATGAAAAAAACCTTATATATAAATCTGCAAAAGCATTGTTGGATTATAACGATAAGGGGATGGGCGTAAGAATTTATTTAGATAAAAGAATACCACTTGAAGCTGGTTTGGCTGGTGGGAGTGCTGATGCGGCAGCAACATTAATTGGTCTAAATAATTTATGGGAATTAAATTTATCAATAGATGAATTAATCAGTATTGGGTCACAAATTGGTTCAGATATTCCATTTTGCTTAGTAGGTAAAACTGCTTTAGTAGAAGGTAGAGGAGAAAAAGTTACGAGCTTAAAATCTCCTTCGAAAGAAAAGTTATTAATTGTCAAACCTGAATTTGGTGCAAGTACTAAATTAATCTATAGTAAGTATGATGAGTTGGATAAAAAGAATAAGTTGAATAATACAGATTTAATGATTAATGAGATTATTAATGAAGGAGATTACAAAAGATATTTATATAATGATCTGGAAAAGGTGACTGCTAAAGTATACCCAGAAGTAAAAGAGATTCTTGATATTATGCATCAGGAATGTGAATATGCAATAATGAGTGGCAGTGGTCCAACTTGTTTAGCTTTTGGAGATGAGAAGGCCATAAATTTACTTTATGATATATTTAAAGTTAAATATAAAGATGTGTTAATTACTTCACTGAAGACTTAGCATTAGTCGTTATAGTCATGTATTTAAAATACATGCTTCCATTAATTGATTAATTGTAGTAATATTAATATTATAACTAATCAAAGTAAAGGAGAAAATTATGGCTAAAGTTACAGATGTTAGAATTCGCAAAAGCTACGAGGAGGACAGTAAGGTAAAAGCTATAGTTTCGGTTACCTTAGATGATGCTTATGTAGTGCATGGACTTAAAGTATTAAAAAGTGATGATGGATTTTATATTGCAATGCCTTCAAAGAAATTGAAAGAAGGAGATTATAAAGATATTTTCCATCCTATAAGTACCGAATCACGTCAAACTTTGCAAAAAGAAGTATTGGAATTGTTTGAAATTGAATTAGCAAAGATGACGCAAGAGGAAGAAGAGTAGATTAAAATAATTTAATTAAATGAAAGGGGATAGTTGTTTATAACTATCCCCTTTTATGTTATAATTTTAACTGTATAATTGAGTAGGAGCGTGAATAAAATGGGTTTTGGCAATATGCAAAAAATAATGCAACAAGCAAAAAAAATGCAACAGGATATGTTGAAAAAACAAGAAGAGTTAAAAGAAAAGACCATAGAAGTGACAAGTGGTGGTGGTGCTGTTAAAATTGTAATAGCATTAGATTTATCGGTTAAATCAATAAATATAGATAAGGATGTTGTCGATCCTGATGATGTAGAAATGTTAGAAAATCTTGTGTTAGCAGCAATGAGAGAAAGCATAGAAACCGCAAAAGGTATGCAAGAAAAAGAAATGGGTACTGTTACTGGAGGCTTAGGTCTCCCAGGTATGTAGGTTAAAGATGATAGGACATATTAAACCTTTAATAAATCTTATTGGAGAACTTAAAAGATTGCCGGGTATTGGACCTAGAAGTGCTGAGAGAATTGCTTATTCTATTTTAGATATGGATGAAGATGCAGTAGCTAGTATAGGTAAGGCTTTAATGGATGCAAAATTAAATATTAAACGTTGTCCAGTATGCTTTAGTATTACTGATGAAATACCATGTAGAATTTGTAAGGATCAATTAAGGGATAAGAGTGTTATTTGCATAGTTGAAAATGCTAAAGATGTTATCGCTCTTGAAAAAGCTGGTAACTACAAAGGCTTTTATCATGTTTTAGAAGGTTCTTTGTCCCCCGGTAGAAATATAGGGCCAGACAATTTGCGGATTAAGGAACTGTTAGAACGTTTAGATAAAGGCGAATTTGTAGAGGTTATAATTGCGCTAAACCCAAATGTAGAGGGTGAGGCAACAGCTATGTATTTAAATAGATTATTAAAGCCATTTTCTATGAAAGTGACTAGGATTGCCCATGGATTACCTATTGGTGGAGAATTAGAGTTTGCTGATGAAATGACTTTGATGTATGCGTTTGAAGATAGAAAAGAACTTTAAGGAGTGAAGTATGAATAAAATCAAAATGATAAACCCAATAGTTGAAATTGATGGGGATGAAATGACTAGAGTAATCTGGGCAGGTATAAAAGAAGAATTATTAAAGCCTTTTATAGAGTTAAACACAGAATACTATGATTTAGGTTTGAAAAATAGAGATTTAACTAATGATCAAGTTACAATAGACTCAGCATTTGCCACAAAAAAACACAAGGTGGCGGTTAAGTGTGCTACAATCACTCCTAATGCACAAAGAGTAAAAGAGTATGAACTTAAAGAAATGTGGAAAAGTCCTAATGGGACAATAAGAGCTATACTTGATGGTACAGTGTTTAGAAAGCCGATTGTAGTTAAAGGTATAAAACCATTTGTTCGCACTTGGAAAAAACCTATTACAATAGCTCGTCATGCTTACGGAGATATTTATAAAGATGTTGAATTGATTGCGAATGGTCCTGGAGAAGCATTCTTATCATTTCAAAATACAGATGGCAAAGAAGAGAAAGTCATGGTTCACAAGTTTAAAGATAAAGGCGTACTTTTAGGTATGCATAATTTAGATTCTTCTATTGAGAGTTTTGCCAGGAGTTGTTTTAATTATGCTCTTGAGGCAAAAGAAGATTTATGGTTTGGTACAAAAGATACAATATCTAAAAAGTATGATCACCATTTTAAGGATTTGTTCCAAGAGATATTTGACAATGAATATAAAAGCAAATTTAGTGATGCAGGAATTGAGTATTTTTATACTTTAATAGACGACATAGTGGCAAGGATTATACGTTCGCAAGGGGGTATGATCTGGGCATGTAAAAATTATGATGGTGATGTTATGAGCGATATGGTTGCATCAGCTTTCGGAAGTTTAGCAATGATGACCTCAGTTTTAGTTTCACCAGAAGGATATTATGAATATGAGGCTGCTCATGGTACAGTGACTAAACATTATTATCAACATTTAAAAGGCATTAAGACATCTACAAATTCAATGGCAACAATATTTGCTTGGTCAGGTGCTCTTAGAAAAAGAGGACAAATAGATAATAATTTTGAACTAGTTAATTTTGCGGATAAACTTGAAAAAACAGCTATTGAGACTATAGAAGAAGGTTTGATGACAAAAGATCTTGGCTTAATGTCAACATTAGACAATGTTAAAATATTAGATACATTCGAATTTTTAAAAGCAATTAGAAAAAATTTAGAAAAATAATAATTATATAAGTTTTAGAGGATTTAAGAGGGTATGATTACTAAGGGTTATTAAAACAATTCGACAAGTATGTCGTACAGGAGGAAAAAAATGGGGAAAATTAAAATTACAACAGATGGAAACGGTGCTGCGGCACATGTAGCGTATCATTATACAGATGTAGCGGCTATTTATCCAATAACTCCATCATCAAACATGGCTGAAAATGTAGACGAATGGGCAGCTAAAGGTCGCAAAAATATTTTTGGACAAGTTGTTAGGGTTACTGAAATGCAATCAGAAGGTGGGGCTGCTGGTGCAGTGCATGGTTCTTTATCAGCGGGTGCATTAACTACAACTTTCACAGCATCACAGGGGTTATTACTTATGATTCCTAATATGTATAAGATTGCAGGAGAATTGTTGCCGGCGGTATTTCATGTGACTGCTAGAAGTTTAGCTACTCATGCTTTATCTATATTTGGTGACCATTCTGATGTGATGGCTTGCAGACAAACAGGATTTGCTATGTTATGTTCAAGTAGTGTACAAGAAGTTGCAGATCTTTCGATTGTTGCTCATATGGCAGCTATAAAAGGCAGCCTGCCATTTGTTAATTTTTTTGATGGTTTTAGAACCTCTCATGAAATACAAAAAGTGGAAGTTTTAGAAGAGGAAGATTATAAAAAATTCTTACCAATATATGAGTATAGTAAGTTTAAAGATAGAGGGTTAAATCCTGAAAGTCCAGTTGTTAAAGGTACAGCTCAAAATCCAGATATATTTTTCCAAAATAGAGAAGCTAGCAACTTATATTATGATAAGTTGCCAGGTATTATAGTTGAATATATGGATAAAGTATCAGAAGTTACAGGAAGAAAGTATAGTCCTTTTGTTTACTATGGAGATCCTGAAGCTACTGATATTGTAATTGCTATGGGTTCAGTAACTCAAGCTTTAGAAGAGACTGTAGACTATTTAAATAAACAAGGTAAAAAAACAGGTGTAGTAAAAGTTCATTTATTTAGACCTTTTGTTAAAGAACTTTTATTGAATGCCATACCTGATACTGTGGAAAGAATAGCGGTTCTTGACAGGACGAAAGAACCTGGAGCTTTAGGTGAACCCTTATATCAAGAGGTTAGATCAATATTTTACAGATCAGATAAATGTCCAATAATTATTGGAGGGAGATATGGACTTGGCTCAAAAGATGTTAATCCATCTGCTTTAAAAACAGTTTTTGATAATCTATCAGGTGAACAAAAAGATGGCTTTACTATAAGTATTGTTGATGATGTTACATTTAAATCATTGGAAGTAAAAGATATGATTCATACTATTCCTGAAAGTACAATTAATTGTAAGTTTTGGGGCTTAGGATCTGATGGTACAGTAGGTGCAAATAAATCAGCTGTTAAAATTATAGGGGATAACACAGATCTTTTTGTACAAGCTTATTTTTCCTATGATAGTAAGAAATCGGGTGGGGTAACAGTATCTGATTTGAGATTTGGCAAAGAACCTATTAAATCAACTTATTTAATTGATTCTGCAGATTTTATATCATGCTCTCAAAGATCGTATTTAAGACAATATGATATTTTAGATGATATAAAAGAAGGGGGTGTTTTTTTATTAAATACTCCTTGGTCCAAGGAGGAAGTTGAAAGTAAATTACCTGTTAAAATTAAAAAACAACTTTATGAGAAAAAAGTTAAATTTTATATTATAAATGCTCTTGGCATTGCTGAGGATGTTGGTTTGGGTAATAGAACTAATATGATTATGCAAGCAGCATTTTTTAAATTAGCGAAGGTGCTTCCAATTGATGAAGCTATTAGTTTACTAAAAGAGTCTATTGCTAAAACTTATGTTAAAAAAGGTGAGAGTATTATAAGGATCAATAAAGAAGCAGTAGACATGAGCTTAAATTCTTTAGAAGAAGTACAGGTCTTAGACAGCTGGAAGGATTTAGTAGCTGTTGAAATTGAAATTTCAAATAATCCTGAATTCATTAAGAATGTTTGTTCTCCTATGAATGCTCAAAAGGGTGATAACATTCCTGTAAGTGCATTTATTGGAAGAGAAGATGGGCATTTCCCTTTAGGCACAACTGCTTATGAAAAAAGAGGTATTGCTAATAAAGTTCCTAAATGGATAGCTGAAAAGTGTATACAGTGTAATCAATGTTCATTTGTTTGTCCACATGCTGTTATTAGACCTTTCCTATTGGATGAAGAAGAGCGAATTGGATTCAAGGGAGTCTTATTAGAGACTAAAGGTAAGGACTTAAGTGGTTTAAAATACAAGATACAAATAAGCCCATTGGATTGTACTGGTTGTGAAAATTGTGTTAATACTTGTCCAACTGGTGCATTGGAGATGAGTCTTTTAAAAGATGAATTACCTGAACAAGATAACTGGGATTATATGCTTAAAAAAGTTAGTATAAAAAGTGATAGAGTGGATAAAGATACCGTTAAAGGTAGTCAGTTTTTACAACCTTATTTAGAGTTTTCTGGAGCATGTGCTGGTTGTGGCGAAACACCATATATAAAAGTGGCTACTCAGTTGTATGGAGATCAGATGATAATAGCTAATGCAACCGGTTGTTCATCAATCTGGGGTGCTTCTGCTCCATCAACACCATATTGTACCAATAGCGAAGGGAAAGGTCCTGCTTGGGCAAATTCATTATTTGAAGATAATGCTGAATTCGGTATGGGTATTTTAATGGGTATTAGTCAAAGAAGACGTAAAGTTAAACAAATACTGAAAAAATTAAAAGATATGAAAGTTAGTAGAGATACAAAATTTGCAATTGAAAATTGGTTAGAGGGATACAAGGACACTAAGGAGTCAAGACATGCTTCTAAAAAATTGGAAATAGCTCTTCAGGCAGGCACTTTTGAGCCTGATGAAAAAGTGTTGGTAGATAATATTATAGCTAATGATTATCTTTTATCTAAAAAGTCAATCTGGATTGTAGGTGGAGATGGTTGGGCTTATGATATTGGTTTTGGTGGATTAGATCATGTTTTAGCTTCAGGCAAGGATGTTAATGTTCTTGTTTTTGATACTGAAATTTATTCTAATACTGGAGGACAAGCTTCCAAGGCTACTCCTTTAGGTGCTACAGCTAAGTTTGCTGCTGGTGGTAAGGCAATAAGAAAAAAAGATTTAGGATTAATGCAGATGACCTATGGTCATATTTATGTAGCTCAAGTGGCTATTGGAGCAAATAAAAATCATTTCATGCAGGTTTTACAAGAAGCAGAAAGTTATAAAGGTCCATCTCTTATTATTGCGTATGCTCCTTGTATAAGTCATGGTATAAAAGGTGGAATGGTAGATACTATGAAAAGAGAAAAAGATGCGGTAGAGTCTGGATATTGGCATTTATATCGCTATAATCCGGATCGTAAATTGACTGGTGAAAATCCATTTACTTTAGATTCATCTAAACCTACTAAACCTTTTAAAGAATTTTTGGGACATGAAACCAGATATACTTCATTAATAGGGGTGAATAAAATTTTAGCTGAACATCTTTTTGATGCTGCTGAAAAAAATGCTAAAGCAAAATACCATATGTATAAGTCATTAGCTGATGGCAATTTCCATTTTTAGGAGTTAGTATGAAAAGAAGAAACTTTATAATGATAATTATTGTTGTATTTTCTATGTTATTGGCAACAGGTTGTGAATTAATTCAAACGCAAGATGAAGGGCCCATTGAAGTGGGCCTTCTTCTTATGAGCTCCCCTGATGATATGTATTCTGAAGGATATTATGGATATTATGCTTTAAAGGCCTTGGAGACAAAATATGGTGTTGAGATTGCTTATAATGAAAATGTAAGTAGTGTGGATAATGCAGGTTACCTACTAAATAGTTATGGTAAAAAGGATTTCGATTTAGTAATTGCTGTGGGTAATATGTTTCAAGCGCCGATTTTGGATGTAGCTCCATCATATATTAATACTAAGTTTGTATGCATTGGTGGAGATGTTACTGAAGATAATGTTATTGCATGTTCTTTGCCGGTTAATGAAATTGGGAACATAATGGGCTTAGTTAGTGCAGGCTATAATGAAAACAAAGCTAATAGTATTGCATATGTTCAAGTTGCTGAGGGGAATTCATATTATGAGGGATTCTTAGACGGGGTGAAGTCGATTAGTAGTCAGACTCCAGTGAAAGAATTTATTTTTAGTAGTGAGGATACTTATTCAGGTTTAATTGAAAAATTCGAGGGCAATAGTATTGGTTTAGCAAGTATCATGTTTTATTCTCCGAATTTAGAAAAAAGTTTAACTGCGCAAAAATATTTATTTGATACATTAGGCGGAGCAGAAAATGAGACTGATGTTCCTAGAGTGGTTATTAACTATAATGCTATATTTGATTTAGTTTATCAAAATTATTTGAATAATTCTGATAGTGGAAAAAATATCGAGGTTAGTTTAGATGATAATATTTTGAAAGTCCATGGTATTGAATTGTTGGATAGTATAGTAGTAACAAAGATTCAATCATTGTTACCTTAGACCTGATTAGAATGATGATAAAAGATGCAAGAAGAAGTGCTGTGAAGCGCTTCTTTTTTTATACAGGAAAATAAATAAAAAATATTAAAAATATGGGTTGACCTGAAAGGTGTGAAATGATACAATATTTAA
>JAQUGR010000015.1 GCA_028683955.1 Bacillota bacterium
CATGACACCTTCCTCCAATCTCCTCTATTAGTTTTCTTTGAACCTAACTATCTTTATTAGATTCTATTGGAGTATTATCTCATTTTATATTTTAGCTGTAAATGTACCGGTAGGTTTGACGCTTACTTTACATCTGCTGCTTATAATAAGTTTTCAAAGAAAAATAATTTCTTCATATCGATGTCAAAAAAAGCCGTTCCAACTGATAATGCTGTTATTGAAAGCTTTTTCGCTAATCTAAAAACTGAAAGAATTTATCATTACAAATTTTATTCAAAATCCGAAGTTGAACAAGCTGTAGAACAATATATTTTCTTTTATAACTTCTATAGAATACATACATATAATCAAATGACACCAATGGAAACTCGATTAGCTTTTTATAAATAAAATAAAATAATGAAAACTACTTTTATTAATTTTCACTGCATACATATATACAGTGCTTTTTTTATTTCCATAATTCTAATCTAGTTTTATTAATCTACAATTATTACAGAAATGATATCTAAAAAAATGAATTTTCCTGCCGAAATTCTAAAAATCGGCCCCATTTTTATGGACACCACCTGATTTTAAAACTTTATATATATTTTATTATTAACACTAATACCTTGCCATTAATACTTTGCTCAAGGAAATTTACTTTATAAACACCATGTCCAGTATATGGGTGTCAGATCACTTAAAGTGTTCATTTGTTTCCTTCATAGATTTTATCACAAAATCTCTTTCGATATTTGGATACACATGAACTGAATAATTATTGCCATCTTCTAAGACTAAGCTGATTACAATGTTATTTTTATTTTTATAGCTACCATCATTCCACCTCAAAATCGTATTAAAAAAGTCTTTTGCGACGATCTCATCGATAAAACCAAATCCAAGTATAGGTTTATTATTTTTATACCCTACAATCATCATTGACCATTTTGAACCATCCCATTTTTCAGGCAGTGGTTGCACCATCATAATAGTATAAGTAAATATAATCTTTTCAAAAATTTGCCCGATAACAAAAATTAAGATTGCAACTCCTAGTGAATAATACCATGCCCTAAATGAAACTACAGAAATCAGAATTCCAACTGCTGTGATGAACCGTGTTATGTTCTTTACCTTTTTTTCATGCTTTTCTTTTATCTGAATACGGGGAATTTTATTCTTAACAACTATCTCAAATTTTAATTTTCTTTTGTTATTCAAAGCCTCAATATATCTAAGTATCCGTCTTAATTTATTGATCATTCCCCTTCACTTCCTTATCTATTTCACTATAATATTTTCTCTGCGATATGCTTATCTATCTTTGCAATTAAAGCCCACGTGCCTTCAAATATTTCTGTGTTTTTTGAGATCTGTTCTTCTAGTATTTGATTTACATCTTCTTTCTCTAACATAATCATAGGATCTTTAGTCCCATACTTTTCACTTAATACCAATAATGACTCTTTATTTTTACTAGCCAATATCTGTACTTGAATGTCTTTGTTTCTAATTTCTGTAAATTCAACTTTGAAATTCATTAGTATGCTTGGATTGGTTTCAAAAATATTAATCAAAGCTCGTAGACTTAAACTTAAGTGATATCCCTTATATTTATCTATCGATGAGCATTGAGTAAATTCGACACTGTCCTCAAGAACATCATAACTCCATTCACTTAATAACTCTTTGACTTTCTTTAGTAGGTCCAGTGTGTGTTCCTTTTTTAACATTTTTCTATTGACTAGATTGCTAGTATAGATGGCAATTAAGCCACCAATTACAACACTTAAAATAGTCGTTATAATATCAATTACTAAATCGTCCATCGAATCTCCTCATTTCATATCTCGCGCCCTACACCTCAACCTAACAACTTAACCGTTGATACAGTATTCTGACAATGCTATATAAAAATAAAACGGACACAGTTTCATTCCTAAAATCTTATGCCCGTTCTCCTGATGTCCATCTTCACTCTAAGTATCTACCCAAACAACTTAAACGCTTCATTACTCAGCCCCATAATAATCACAGCAGCAATAATATTACCAACAAGTATAGCAGGGAACGCCCATTTAAATCTCATATCTAGTAGTGCAGCAGCAAGACTTCCACTCCATACGCCTGTACCAGGTAGAGGAATAGCTACAAATACAAGTAAACCCCATGCTCCATACTTTTGAATCTTGCCACTCTTAGACATTGATTTATCCGTTAGCTTATGTACTAGTTTTTTAAATGTCTTTGTCTTTTTCAAATAATTAAATATAGGCCTGATGGTAAATAAAATAAATGGTACTGGGATCATACTTCCAATGAAGCTGATAACAGTTGCATGGGCAGGGGACATCCCAAGTGACATACCAACAGGGATTGCCCCTCTAAGTTCTATAATAGGTAATGCTGCTGTTAGCATTACCGTTAATTCTATGGATAAAAAGTTAAGTAGTTGATTTAGTAATGGTTGCATTAGATGTTCCCCTTTAAGTTATTTATTCTGCTGTTCAAACCTCCAAGCATCCCGCACCATGTGTTCAATTCCAAGTTTCGCCTTCCAATTTAATTCTCTCTCAGCTTTACTAGGGTCAGCAAAACAGGTCGCAATATCCCCTGGTCGTCTTCCGACAATCTCATAGGGAACATCTATATTATTAACTTTCATAAAAGCATTAATAAGTTCTAGAACAGAGGTACCTCTACCCGTTCCAAGATTATAAATTTCAACACCATCATTAAGATTCTCAATAGCCTTTATATGGCCTTTTGCTAAATCAACTACGTGTATATAATCTCGTACTCCTGTCCCGTCAATGGTATCATAATCGTTTCCAAATACATTTAGCTTCTCCAGCTGACCCTTAGCTACCTTAGTCACAAAAGGCATAAGATTATTAGGGATGCCATTAGGGTCTTCCCCAATCAGTCCGCTTTCATGAGCACCTACTGGGTTGAAATATCTTAATAGAC
>JAQUGR010000010.1 GCA_028683955.1 Bacillota bacterium
ACAACAATAAAAGGTACCAAGCTAAATACAAAGGCCTGGCTCCACTACAAGCGAGAAACCAGGCTTTGGCAGCATAATATTAAATTTTTCATTTTTCACTGTCTACTTGACAGGGAGCAGTTCACTTGTGAGGGGTATTTTTTGTATATATTATGTTATTGTTAATTTTAAATATTATTTTAAAACAACATATAGTGTAATATAGCTTTTATCTCTATATACTTTAATTCTTAAATCATCACCAGGATTAAGTTTATTAATTGCTGCTCTTAATTGTGCAGTATTTTCCACTTTTGTTTGATTAATATAGGTAATAATATCATTAACTATAACACCTGCATTGCTTGCATTGGAATTTGGAGCAACTTCACCAACTAGAATGCCTATTGGTAGTTTATAGTAATCTGACATCTCTTGAGTAATATTAGTCAAATTACTTACCCCAAGATAGGGGTTTGAAACAGTACCAGTTTTAATTATTTCCTCGATTATTGGTTTAGCATCATTAATTGGAATTGCAAAGCCTAAACCTTCAATACCAGTTTGTGAAACTTTAATACTATTTATGCCAATTAATTGACCAAGAGAGTTTATTAAAGCACCACCACTATTACCTGGATTTATAGCAGCATCAGTTTGAATGACATTAATCACAATATCATTACCACTAGGAGCAGTATAAGTGATTTCTCTAGAGACAGCACTTATTACGCCAACAGTTACACTATTGGCTAGATCTGCGCTAAGGGGTGATCCAATAGCTATAGCTAGTTGACCAGTTTTTAAAATACCTGAATCTCCAAGTTCAATGGATGTTAAATCTGAGGTATCTGCAAGCTTGATAATTGATATATCTAAATCTTGATCTGAGCCTACTCTGGTCGCTTTAATTACTCGTCCATCTAATAAGGTTACAGTTAAATCTCCTGAACTACCAGTTACATGATAATTAGTAACAACATAACCTAAAGTAGCATCAATTATAACACCTGAACCTAAAGTAGAAGAGTTTATGCCAGCGCTTCTTGATATTTGTACAACAGAAGGAGATGTTTTTTCTACTATTTTAGGGATTGATACATTTTCTCCCACCAGTACTTCATCAACTTGTGTCACTGTACTATTATCAGTTACTTTATAACGGTCAGTTATTGAAATTATGCCAGTATAAAGTACAATAGCTATTAATGCCCCAATAATACCAGCAAGTATCATTTTAAAATATTCTTTCATTATGTGACTCCATCTATAATTTGCTTAAATATTCATAAGCCATTTGACCTGCTATAGCGCCATCTCCTACAGCAGTTGAAACTTGTCTTAAATCTTTTGTTATAACATCTCCACAGGCAAAAAGACCAGGCGTTATTGATTCCATTTTTTCATCAACAACAATATGCCCTGAATCATCTGTAGCAAGAGAATCCTTAACAAAATCACTATTCATTATTTGTCCGATTGCTAAAAATACACCATTCACAAACAAACTAGTTATTGATTCAGTTTTTACATCTTTAACTACAATTTCAGAAACTTTTGTATCTCCTTTTATTTCAACTGGTACCTTTTCTAATACTAGATGAACATTGCTAATACTTTTAATTTTATCTACTAAAATCTTACTTCCACGAAAGTTATTTCTTCTATGAATTAAATATACTTCTTTTGCAATGCTGGAAAGATACATAGCATCCTCTAAAGCAGTATTACCACCACCAATAACTGCAACAATTTTATCTTTAAAGAAAAAACCATCACAAATAGCACAATAAGAAACACCTTTACCAGAATATTCTTTTTCTCCTGGTATATCTAATGTTCTTGGATAACCACCAGTAGCAATAATTACTGTTCTTGACTCTACTGTTCCAGAAGATATATCAACAATAAAACTATTTGATGACCTTGTTATCTTTTTGGCAGTATCATTGATTAGCTTAAAACTATCAAAATTACTTATTTGCATAAACATATTAGTAGCCAAATCCATTCCTAAAACACCATCAGCAAATCCTGGATAATTATCTATTTTTTCTGTTTTTAATAATTGACCTCCAGGAGCACCTTGTTCTATCATTCCTACTTTCAGGCCACTTCTTAATGCGTATAGAGCTGCTGTCATACCAGCAGGACCTGCACCTATAATTGTTAAATCTAGCATATTATCACTCCTTATTATCATATAGATTTATTTTAACATATCTATTATCTTTTCCTTAGTGATCTTATCACTTGTTTTTAAATTCTTATCTGACATTTCATTCAATAATTTTTGTGTTTGCACATAAATTGCTGTTTCCAGTCTAATTTTTTGTATTTCACAACTTAAATCATCGGGAGAACTAAGGTCTCCGCCATATTTTAAATTATTACTATGACAACCACCACTGCAATAAAATCTAGCCCAACATTTAATACATTTTTCTTTTGTGTATATATTAATATTTTCAAATTTAGTACTTAAATTATTATCAAAAGTACCATTCATTATATTGCCAAGGCGATACTCCTTGTTTTCGATCAATTGATGGCAAGGGAAAATATCACCAATAGGGGTAATAGCTAAGTACTCAAATCCTGCTCCGCAAGCAGTTATCCTCTTATAAATACAAGGGCCACCCTTCAAATTAATATTAAAATGGAAAAAGTCCAATGGTTTTTCTTCTTTTAACCAATTTAGGTATTTTTCGGCTAAAATATCATAACTTTTTCTAATATCATCTAAATCTTCGTAAGTTAAATCTCCACCGATTACTGGTTCCATAGATAAATGATCAAATCCAAGATTTTTTAACACTTCTATATCATTATAAAAGTCCAGATTAGATTTAGTAAAGGTACCTCTAGCCACGTAATCATCACTATATTCTTTAAACCTTTGATAATTTGATACTATTTTATCATAACTACCAGATTTATCTTTGAAATATCTATATTTATCATGAACTTCTTTACGACCATCAATACTTAAGACGGTACCAACATTATGTTTTTCTAAAAAATCACAAACTTTTTCATCAAGAAGAACCCCGTTAGTAGTCATTGACCATTTAATAGATTTATTTAATTCTTTAGCTTTGCTTTCCCCATAGGCAACAACATCTTTTATTAATTGAAAGTTTAAAAGTGGTTCACCACCAAAAAAATCTACTTCAACTAATTTTCTACCTATACTATTATCGAGAAGGTAATCAATAGCCTTTTTACCAACTTCTAAAGTCATTAATGCTTCATCACCTTTGTAACTACCACCTGAAGCAAAACAATAAGGGCAGGCTAGATTACAAATATGAGCTACATTTAAACATATTGATTTTAAACTTTTATTTACTAATTTAGGTAATTCGCCAGTATCTTTCGATAATAAGCTACCTTCATTTATTAGAACTTCAATTTCTTGTAAGGCTTCTTTTTCTCTTGTATCAGTTATTTCTTCAGCTTTAATATGTTTTAGCAGTGTATTTTTACTTATTTCATCAAATATATGTATTGAGCCACTATTTACATCAAGGACAATATTCATCCCGTTTTTTTCAATTATTTTTATATCTTTCATTAATTCCTCCAAGTAAAAAAGGCCCTTAATGGACCTTTAGGGATTGTTTATTCATTTATGCATAGCTGATTGGCTACAGTGCAAGACGTCTTGCAAGCGGATTGACAAGCTGATTGGCAGTTGCCACATCCTCCAGTTTCCTTTGTTGCTTGTAGCAAAGGTTTTGCTAATGTAATTATATGTTTTTTTGTCATCATACAACCTCCTAACTAAATAAATTATACCACATAATATCTTGAAAAGGTTAAATGATGTTCCTATTTTTTTAAAATTAAGATATAATTAAGAGGTTAAAAAAAGGAGGGTTATCATTTGTGCGGTTACGTTGGCTTTGTAAATAGCAATATGGTTACAAAAGAACCTATCATAAAAAAGATGATGGATAGAATTATCCATAGGGGACCTGATAGCGAAGGCAGTTATACAGATGAATTCGTAGCTTTGGGTTTTAGAAGACTTAGTATTATAGGAATTGAAGATGGTATGCAACCAATTTTCAATGAGGATAAAAGTCTAGTTTTAGTATTTAATGGAGAAATATATAATTATCAAATTTTAAAAAGTGAACTAATTGAAAAAGGACATGTTTTTTATACACATGCCGATTCAGAAGTTTTAATACATTTATATGAAGAAGAAGGCAACAATATGCTTAATAAATTAAGAGGTATGTTTTCTTTTACCATATACAATAAGAAAGAAAAAAGTTTATTTATTGCTAGAGACTATTTTGGAATAAAACCTTTATATTATGGGCAAGCCGGAGATAGTTTTCTATTTGGTTCAGAAATTAAAAGTTTTCTAGATCATCCAGACTTTAAGAAAGAACTTAATTATGATGCTTTAGAAAGTTATTTAAGTTTCCAATATTCAAACTTACCAGAAACTTTTTTTAAAGGAATCTATAAATTGACTCCTGGGCACTATATTGTCTATAAAGATGGAAAAATTGAGATAAATAGATTTTTTCAAGCAGACTTTGATTGTAATGACCAGCTTGAACTTGAACCATTAGTTGATGATATTGAAAATGTGTTTTTAGATTCAATAAAAGCTCATAAAATAAGCGATGTTGAAGTTGGCTCATTTCTATCAAGTGGTATAGACTCAAGTTATGCGGCTACAGTTTTTGAAGGTGATAAAACTTTTACAGTAGGATTTAATTATGATAAATATAACGAGGTAGAATACGCAAAGGAATTATCTGAAATTATAGGTATTAAAAATGAAAGCAAGATGATTGGGGATGAAGAGTATTGGGACTCATTGTCAAAAGTTCAATACCATATGGATGAACCACTAGCAGATCCTTCAGCTGTAGCTCTATATTTTGTTAGTGAACTAGCAAGTAACTATGTTAAAGTTGTTTTATCAGGTGAAGGGGCAGATGAGCTATTTGGGGGTTACAATATATATAGAGAACCATTTAGTTTAGCAGCATATAGTAAAGTACCCTTTCCTATAAGAAAGTTAATAGGTAAATTTGCTAATGTATTACCTGATGTTAAGGGAAAATCATTTTTACAAAGAGCTGGGCAGAAGATAGAAGATAGATATATTGGTAATGCTAGAGTATTTAATAATAAGGAAAGAAAGAAAATTCTTAATATAAAAACTAATGCTCCTGAAACTAATCAAGTAACAAAGGAATTCTATAAATTAGGTGAAAACTATGATGATACTACAAAAATGCAAATAGTAGATATTAATACATGGTTAATAGGGGATATTTTATTAAAAGCTGATAAAATGAGTATGGCCCATTCACTTGAATTACGAGTACCCTTTCTTGATAAAGAAGTGTTTAAGTTAGCTAGAACAATACCTTTAAAGTATAAAGTGAATGATGAAAACACTAAATTTGCTTTACGATTAGCAGCAAGAAGAGTAATTCCAAAAAAAGTTGCAGATAAGAAAAAACTTGGATTTCCTGTACCTATAAGATTATGGTTAAAAGAGAAAAAATATTATGATAAAGTGGAATCGTATTTCTCGAAACCTATTGCAAGAGAAATATTTATTTATGAGGAATTGATGAGTTTATTGGATCATCATTTTCAAGGCAAGAAGGATAACAGTAGGAAAATCTGGACTATATATATTTTCTTATTATGGTATGAAGTATTTTTTGAGAAGGAGAATAAATTAGCATGAATGTAAAAATAAATACTGAGGTTCTTGAACTATTTATCTATTATTGGCAGGCAACTGCAGACCGTGAAAAAGTTAGTGATATTTTCTTAACAGAATTAGCTGCTAGGAAAGAATTAAAAGTCTTATTTAATGAAGATTTTACACAAGATTCAATTAGAAAAGTTTTAAGTAGTATTACAAATAGAGAAATTCTTTCTGAAAAAACAAAGACAGAAGGACGTTTTTGGAATAATAATATGTGGATGTTGGAAGATCTAGGCATAACAATGGGAATGCTTACACCAATTAAAAAACTAAATGGTGAACAATTCAATGCTTATGTAAATAAAGATATAACTATTAATTTTATTCCTGGACATATTAAAACTTTCTATGTAGAAGGTAATCAACTGTATATTAATTTCTTTAAATTATCTACAGATTTTGGTACAGGTGAAGTAGAAATTGAAGGTAAGAATTTAGAAGATTTTATTAAAGAAATTTTACTAGCAAATAAGTAGTACTTTATTATATGATATAAAAATGGATTGAATTTTATTCAATCCATTTTTTTGTTATTTTAGAATTCGTAGTCTAAAACTTTTACATCAATAACAACTGTATCCATATACTTTAAAAATTCTATATGTGGTTCTGTTTTTCCATATACTTTTAAATCTTCTAAAGTATCAAATGTTGCAATTAAGGAAACATCATAATTTCTGGGACCTTCTATAATGTTAGCCCCTACTTCATAACTTCGAATAAGGTCAATTTTTTCAGGAAGTTTCATTAATTTATCCATTAGGATTTTAGTGTCACTTTCTTTTTTGTTTTCAAAAAATTTGAATAAAACAATATGCTTAATCATTAAATCACCTCCTTATCAGGCAATTATACCATTAAAAGAATAAAGGTCAAGAAAATTACGATTAGAAAATATCTACTTGAAAATATAAAAATAATAACGTATCATTTAGTAATTAATAAAAAAGAACATAACACGGAGTAATTTATGGTAAAAGAAATTAGAGTTAACAAACTAATATTTGACATACCCCCACAAATTATTGTGGTTTATGTTCGTCTGTTAAATGTCTTCTGAGTTTAACCTTTTATTTTTTTAGTTAACTATAAATTAGGAGGAATTAAAATGGAATTTCCAAGTATTGAATTTAATAAAAATAAGGTTACAACAACCAATTGCTATAAAAACATAGATTTATTATCTGAAATAAATAGTAAGGCCGATAATAGCAAGTATTCACCTAAAGTAGAACAAACATATGGTAGATTATCTTTTCCTGATGGAAATGAGTATCCATATTCTTTCGCTTCGATAGCTTTATCAATGGATGGGAAAATGGCATATCCAGAAAGACCTGAAGGACCGTTAGTTGCTATATCAAACAGGCTGAATCCAGATGGAGCTTTAACAGACTTTTATATTTTGAATTTTTTGAGAGCATATAGCGATATTATAATTCAAGGGAGTAATACACTAAAAGCAGAAGAAGATTTATGGAATGTTGTATTTGACAAAGATCTAGTTGAAGAACGAATAAAATATCTTGGTAAAAAAACAGAGCATCCTGGCACTGTTATAATTACCCTTGATGGTACGGATATACCATTAGATCATCAGCTATTCAGCCAAAACAAACTACCATTATGTATATTTACAACAACTAGAGGAGCAGAATACCTAGAAGCAAAAGGAAATGGTAAATTCAAACACGTTTTGAATCTTGTAGAAGGAAATAGTGATATTGGGGTTAAGATGAAAGTGATTTTAAAGGAAGTAAGTAATATAATCCCAGTTATAAGTGCTGATAAAGGAAATGCAACGGATCTTAAGCTATTTATGAAGAGTTTAAAATTAGGTGGAGTTAATCAAGCAATTGTTGAATCACCTACAATAACTTGGCTATTAATGAAAGAAAAAATAATGAATGAGTATTTCTTAACACATACAAGTGTATTTATTGGTGGCCAATTAAGCCCGGGATGGAATATGCCTTTTAGTTACGATAATCATCCACATGCAGAAATTTTACAAATTAATAACCATAAATCGTCATTTATTTATACTAGGCAAGCTATAAAGTATGATAAATAAATGGCATAAAAATTTTCACATAAAAAATTTAAAAAAAGGTGTTTATTTTGTGAAAACCGTGTATAATGTGTTTAAGGCAACATCCTGCATGCAGGATGCAAGAAAGGAAAGTTAAATGATTAAGGTTGATTTAATAATTAAAAATATAATGATTGTTACAGTTAATGAAAAAAGAGAACTTATAAATAATGGACTAGTGGCTATTAAAGGTCAAAAATTTGTAGCCGTTGGAAAAACAGAAGAACTTGAAACTAAATACGAAGCTGATAAAGTAATAGATGGAGAAGGTAAAGCTCTTTTTCCAGGGTTTATAAGCTTACATAGTCATTTATTCCAAAATTCTTTAAAAGGATTAGGAAGAGATAAAAGTTTATTTGATTGGTTAGATGCATCAGTTAGAAAAGCCTATGGCTTTATAGATTATAATCTTATTCTTGCCGCAGCTACTGCAGGTTGTTTAGAGAATTTGAATACAGGTGCAACCACAATTCTAGATTACCAATATTGCCACGCCCATGAAATGGGTCTAGACAATGCGGTTGTTGAAGCATTCAAGCGAACAGGCATAAGAGGGATATTAGGCAGAGGACATACAAAAGTAGTTAATTACCCAGGCTTACCACCTTGTCCTATTGATGAAACAGAAGATATGTTTTTTGCAGATGTTGATCGTCTGCTTGATGAATTAAAAGATGAAGAACGTATCTCTCTTGCCTTAGCTCCTGGAATTATCTGGGACTTGAGCGAAGAAGGCTTTAAAAAGTGTGCAGAATATTCAGAAAAATATAATATGAATGTTACCATGCATACTTTAGAATCTGGTGATGATGATGCTTTTTCAATTGAAAAGTATGGTAAAACTACAATGGAATTTCTAGAATCAACAGGAGTATTATCCAATCGTTTTATAGCAGTACATTGTGTACAAATGAATGAAAGCGATTTCAATATATTTAAGAAACATGAATTAAATGTTTGTCATTGTCCAATGTCTAATATGATTCTTGGTAGCGGTTTTGCACCAGTACCAAGAATGATAAAGGAAGGCTTGAATGTAGGACTTGGGGCTGATGGTTCAGCTAGCAGTGATACTCAAAGCTATTTAGAACAACTAAAAGCGGCATCTCTAGTACATAAAGGGAATCTTAAAGATCCTACTGTAATGCCTGCTGAATTAGTGATAGAGATGGCAACTATAAATGGAGCAAAAGCTCTAGGGTTGTCCGATAAAATTGGTTCAATTGAAGTTGGCAAACTTGCAGATTGCTTTATTTTTACACCACATACATTGTCTTCATGTCCGGTTGCTGATCCGATAGCTGCTATTGTATATTCGTCAGAACCAGACAATATTGAAACAGTTATAGTTGGTGGTGAAATAGTAAAAGAAAACAATATATTAATAAAATGGTCTAAGGACGATGCAATAAAAGATTTGGTTGAAAGAGCCAAAGACTTAAGAGAAACTGTTTCTTTAGAAGAAACAAAATGGGGCCAAATTTCATCACTATAATTTCCATTCCTGGATTTCGCTGTATGTGGTCAAAAGACAACATTACAGATTAAATCATATAAATCAGTCAATCTTGGTAATAAAATTACCGAAAAAAAAGGAGGAAAGAAAATGAAAAAAATTATTTCCCTATTACTTGTTCTATTAGCAGGCTTAATGGTTACTGCTTGTAGCGGAAGTGACACAAAGACAGAAACCCTAAAAGCTGCTTTGTTAACTGGTGGACCAGTTAATGACGGTGGTTGGAACCAAATGGCTTATGAAGGCCTAATGGGACTAGAAGACATTGGCTATGAAGTGAGCAATACTGAAAATGTTCAACAAGATGGCCAAAAACAAGCACTTCAAGCTTATTGTGATCAAGGCTATAACTTAGTTATAGGTCATGGTTATGAGTGGGGCGATGCTTTAACAGAAATGGCTAACAAATACCCAGACATTAAATTCTTGCAAATTGGCGGGAATGCTGGTGGTAAAGTTCCTAACTTAACATCAGGTGAGTTCAAATCTTACGAACTAGGTTATATTGGTGGTAAAATTGCCGCTGCTACAACTACAACTAAAAAATTCGGATTTATTGGAGCTGCAAAAATACCTACATTAATTGCTGAAATTACAGCTATTAAAGGCGCTATCAAAGATTCTGATCCTACAATAACAGTAGCAGAAATTTATACTGGTAGCTGGACAGATGTTGCTGCTGGTAAAAAAGCTGCAGAACAAATGATAAATCAAGGTATTGATACTATTTTAGGAATTGGTGATGCATGCGATGCTGGTGCTATTCAAGCAATTGATGAAGCTAATGCTGCAGGCAAAGATGTTAAATTTATTGGTTGGACTGGTGATTTCTACAGTGCTTACCAAAAAGACTTTATTGTTACTTCATGTATACAAGATGTACAAGGCGTAATTAAAACAATTGGTCAAGAAGTTAAAGATGATAAATTTGTTTCAAGATACTGGTTACCAGATGTTGCATCAGGAATGCTACACATTGGTGAATGGTCACCAACAGCTACAGATGCTCAAAAAGCAGCTGGAGAAGCAGCTGTTCAAGACATAAAAGACGGTAAAGTTACACCTAGATCAATATTTGATCTTGCTGGTGTACCTGCTAGTGAATACTATGATGCACAAGAATTAGTTTATTCAAAATAATATAAGTTGGAGATAAGAGGGTTACCTCTTATCTCCTCTTAACCTAAGGGGAGGTTAGTAATGGAAACTGTTTTAAAGGTTGAAAACCTATCTAAAATATTTCCAAAAGTTGTAGCTAACGATAATGTATCCTTTGATTTAAAAAAGGGCGAAATTGTTGCGATACTAGGAGAAAATGGTGCTGGTAAAAGCACTCTTATGAACTGTCTATATGGAATTTATCATCCAACAAAGGGCGATATTTATATTAAAGGTGAAAAAGTTAAATTAACAAAAATTGAAGATGCAGAAGCATTAGGTATAGGGATGGTTCACCAACACTTTATGTTGGTTGAAGACCTTACGGTTGCTGAAAATATAATTTTAGGCAGAAAAACTGGAATTACACCATATTTAGATTTAAAAAAAGTTGAAAAAGCTGTTAAAGAACTATCTGATAGATATAATTTTGGTTTAAATCCAAAATCTAAAATTAAAGATTTATCTGTAGGGACTAGACAGAGAGTAGAAATTTTAAAAATGTTATATAGAAATGCTGATATTTTAATTCTTGATGAGGCAACAGCAGTTCTTACACCACAAGAAACTGTGGAACTATTTAAAACTTTAAAACATTTTGTTGATGAAGGCAAATCTATTTTAATGATTACTCATAAACTTGAAGAAGTTATGGAATTAGCAGATAGAGTAGTAGTTTTAATTGATGGTAAAATGGCTGGATCAGTTAATAGGGTTGATACAAACCCTAGACAATTAGCGAATATGATGGTTGGTCGAGACGTTCTAATGGATTTTGATATCAAACCGGTTGTTCATGACAATTTGATCTTACAGGTTAAAAACCTGACTGTAAAAAACAACCATGGACTAGAAAAAATTAAAAATTTATCTTTCGAAATAAAACAAGGCGAAATATTAGGAGTTGCCGGAGTTGATGGTAACGGACAAGCGGAGCTAGCAGAAGCCTTAACCGGCTTAATGAAAATTGACAAAGGTGAGATAGTAATAGGCGAAAAGGTGTTTACACACTTGAAACCTAAGATGATATATGAACAAGGAATGTCTCATATTCCTCAAGATAGACATGAAAGAGGATTGGTTCTAGATATGACAGTAAATGAAAATCTAGCATTGGAAGGCATATCACATGTTCCTTTTAGTTACAATGGAATTATTGATTTCAAGTATATAAAAAGTCACGGTAAAGCAATGATAAAAGATTATAATATTAAATGCTATGATGGTTCTTGTCCAACAAAGGAATTATCTGGTGGCAATCAACAAAAAGTAATTGTAGCTAGAGAAATTGATAGAAAACCTAATATAATTATAGCAGTCCAACCAACTAGAGGTCTGGATATTGGTGCTACAGAATTTGTTAGAAATAAACTATTAGAAGAAAAAGAACGAGGCGCAGCAGTATTACTTATTTCTACAGAATTAGAAGAAATATTGATGGTTTCAAATAGGATAGCTGTTATTCATGAAGGAGAATTTATGGGAGTTATCGATAATAAAAATGTAGATATTCTTGAATTAGGATTAATGATGACTGGTATGAGGGGGGATAAGGATGAAAAATAGAGAAAATATTATCGCTCCAATATTTGGTCTGGTTGTAGGTATTCTAGTTTCAAGTTTATTGCTAATAATGTGGGGATCTAGCCCGCTAAAAGCATTTGAAGGACTTTATATAGGGTCATTTGGTACTTTAGGAGCTATATCAAACACACTAATAAAAGCCATCCCATTAATTATTGGTGGATTGGCAGTAATAATATCCTACAAGTCAGGTATCTTTAATGTTGGGGTAGAAGGACAATTATTCTTTGGAGCTATGGGTGGTGCTGTTATTGCAACATTACCAATGTTTCAAGATTTACCTCCATTCATTTCAATACCATTATCAATAGTTGTTGCTATGATGTTTGGTGCAATACTAGGTTTTATTCCAGGTTATTTAAAAGCATATAGGGGAATAAACGAAGTTGTAGTTACCATGTTATTAAACTATATAATTATATTCTTTTTAAGCCAACAAGTTCAACCTGGAGGATTTTTGCATGAACCAGGTGTTACAGCAAATCAATCAGCATATATACATGAAGGTATGAAATTACCTTTGTTATTTAGTGGTGTGTTAACTAAGGTTCACATTGGTTTAATAATAGCTATAGTACTTGTTGTTATTGTATGGTTTGTTATGTCTAGATCATCTATTGGCTTTAAGATGAAAGCTATTGGATTAAATCCAAAAGCTGCCCAATATGCAGGGATGAATATGAATTTCATACAAACTAATGTAATGATAGTAAGTGGTGCTATGGCTGGATTAGCCGGTGCTATTGAACTATTAGGTTATCACTATAGATTGGTAGAAAATTTCTCTCTTGGAATTGGATATAATGCAATAGCAGTAGCTCTCTTGGCTAACTTAAGCCCTATTGGTGTTGTACTTTCAGCAATTTTCTTTGGTGCCTTACAGGCAGGCAGTATTACAATGCAAATAGTTGCTGATGTACCGGAGTCATTTACTAAACTGGTACAAGGTATTGTAGTTTTCTTTGTAATTGCCGGTGCAGTATTGCCAAAGATAATAAATAAAAAATTAACTATGAATAGATTGGCAAAAGAAGCTCTTGAAGCTAATCAATTAGAGGAGGGTCAAGAAGATGCTTAATGCAATAATTTTATTTATATTAAGTGGATTGGTTATGGGTACACCTTTATTGATTATGAGCATGGGTGGAGTAATAACTGAAAGAAGTGGAACTCTTAATCTAGGACTTGAAGGAACTATGTTAACTGGAGCATTTTTTTCTTACTATTTTGCTATAACAACAGGAAGTGTTTGGTTAGGACTACTAGGTGGTATAGCTGGTGGACTTGTTATAGCTTTATTCCATGGTATAGCAATGATTTACTGGAATACAAATCAGGTAGTAACAGCTGTTGCAATAAATATGGCAGCGCTTGGTATTACCAATACTTTGATGGGAAAATTCAGTATGACTACCTCAGCTGGTAATAACATTTCACCTGGATTTGAACCTCTATTTAAAATTAACCTTGGTGAAGCTATTATTGGTGTTAACTGGTTTTTTATTTTAGCACTTATAATGATTCCACTAACTTGGTTTGTGATTCAAAAAACCACTATAGGTTTGGCTATAAGAGCAGTAGGAGAATATCCTACAGCAGCAGCAACTATGGGAATTAGAGTTAGAAGAGTAAGAATGTTATGTTTTCTTTATAGTGGAGCAATAGCAGCTTTAGCTGGTGCAGCCCTAACTATTGGTGATGTAAGGGTTTTTGTAAACAACATGACAGCTGGTAAAGGTTTTATCGCTTTTGCTTGTATAGTATTTGGCCGTTATACTGCTATGGGAACAGCTTTTGGAGCATTGGTATTTGGTATATCAGAAGCTTTTAGAAACTACATTCAGATATTTGCTTGGTCTATTCCAGGTGGATATATGACCTCAATTATGATACCTTATATAATTACTTTATTATTATTGATATTTTCTAAACAAGGAAATGCTCCTAAAGCATGGGCTATACCTTATGAGGGTGATGATAATTAATTATGAAAATAGAGAAATTCCCGGAATATATTTTAGATGGATATATTAAGGAAAAACTAATTCATGAAGATATGTTTATCAATATTGAATATCAGAACAATACTTCTGTTGTATTAGGCAGAGTAACACCTCATACAAGTGATGTTAACTCGGAAAATTGTAAAACTGATAATATTTCGATATTTAGACGAAAAGGTGGAGGAGGCGCAGTCCTCCTTTTCCCTGGAGTTACTATTATTAGCTGTAGCTTTAAAAAAGATCACAGAGTTGTAGACTTAATGAAATGCCTAGATGTTGCTGTGGAGAAAATTAAAGAAGGAATACTAAATTATATACAGATACCTCTTGAAATTAGAGGTAATGGAGATTTATGTATTGAAGATAAAAAAATACTAGGTTCTAGTATATATAGTACAAAGGAATATATTACATATTATTGTACTCTTATTATAAGAGGGAATATTAATTCTATTTCAAAATATCTTACCCATCCTTCTAAGGAACCTGATTATAGAAAAGGTAGAAGTCATGAAAATTTTATTACTACGATTGAAGCAAATGCAAAAATTAATAATGATAATGAACTATTCACTTCAATTAGAAAGTCTTTAGAGACTATTAAAATAAAAGACATTTACCTAGATTAACTAGGGGGGAAAAGAGGGGCTATGGTTAAGAAATTTATGACAAAAACAGAATTTGCTTATAATGAGATAAAAGATAAAATTGGTCAAGGAATATATAAAATACATAATCTTTACACAATTGTTGATGTAGCTAATGAAATAGGAGTTAGTAGAACACCTGTAAGTGGGGCAATAAAAATTCTTGAATCTGAAGGATATGTAACTATATATCCAGGAGTAGGATTTAGGATAAAAGACTTATCACTTAGTGAAATTAAAGAAAGTTTATTGATTTCTGGCGCATTAGAAATAGTTGCTATGGATTATATTATTGACAGTAATATGATTTCTGAGAGTAAAAAAAGATTATGTAATGAGTATGTTGAAAATAGTATGAAAGCAATCAAAACTAGAGATGGTAAAAGCTATGTTGAATGCGCTGATAGATACCATGAAGTTCTATATGACATGGTAGATTTACCTAGTGTAAAAAATATATTAGCGGATCATACATTCCTTCATAAATCCTTATATATAGAAGGAGTTAATAAATTTCCTGATGATGCTAATGAACTTGCAATAGATCATTTAAAAATTTTAGAAGCTATAATTGAAAAAAATAAGAAAAAAATCAGAGATGTTATTGAGGAACATGAACTCCATTGTTATATAATATTGGAGAAAGTTCTAGAAAGTTAGGTGTAAAATGAGAAGATTTGAAAACAAAGTAGCAATAGTAACTGGAGCAGCAAGAGGGCTAGGCGCACAGTATGCAACTGATTTAGCAAATGAAGGTGCAACAGTTGCCTTAATAGACATGGATGTTAATGGACTAGAGAACATGAAAAAAACTATAGAAGCAGCTGGTGGAAAAGCTTTAATTTATAAGGTTGATGTTAGTAATGCCAAAGCTGTAAAAGATTGCGTAGATGATATTGTAAAAACCGCAGGTGGTGTGGATATATTAATTAACAATGCAGCCTATTACAAAGGACAACCAGTGGTAGAAACATCTGTTGAAGATTGGGAGAAACAAATAAATATCAATTTAAATGGAACGTTCTACTTCACGAAAGCAGTTATACCATATATGCTAGAAAAGAAATATGGAAAAGTATTAAATATTGCTTCAGCTGGAGCAAAAGTATTCTTCCCTGGTTTTGCAGCATATGGTGCTTCAAAAGGAGGTATAATAACCTTCTCAAATATTCTTTCAGAAGAAGTTAAATACGATAACATTAATGTTAATTCAATATATTTAGGAATGGTAAACACAGAAAAAACTAGAGAAAGAATTGATTCAGATTCTGCAGTGGTAATTCCTTTAGAGGAAATGTTACAACCACCAGAAGTATCAAAAGTAGTTCTTTTCTTGGTTTCTGACGATGCTGCTCCAATCAAAGGTGCTGCAATCGATGTATTCGGCAACAGATATTAGGGGGATAAGATAATGGCTTTAAGCATTAACAAGGAGGCTATGAAAGTAGTCAGAGCAATGATAGAAGATAGTGAAAAAATTGGTGTTAAAGTTGTTAATATGGATTGTGGTGCAACTTTAATTGATTGTGGATTAGAAGCTAAAGGCTCATATGAAGCAGGGATTATGTTCACAAAAGTTACAATGGGTAATACTGGTACAGTTCAATTAAGTACTTGGAAACTTGATGATGATATATCATTTAGTGCAGTTGAACTATTTGTAACAGAACCACTAATTACATGCTTGGGATCACAAATTGCTGGTTGGCAGTTAGGTGAAGGAAACTTTGCAACAATAGGTTCAGGACCGGCTCGAGCACAAGCTGTAGTTCCAACAGACATGTATTTAGATATGACACCTTATAGAGATAGAAATGATGAAGTTGTTTTATGCATACAAGATATAAAATATCCGTCAGATGAAATAGCTAAAGAAGTGGCTGCAGCATGTAAAGTAGATGTTAAAGATGTATATCTTCTACTAGCACCTAGTGCTTGCATAGTTGGTAGCGTTCAAGTGGCAGCAAGGCTTTTAGAGCAAGTATGTCACAAAATGCATGAAAAAGGTTTTGAAGTAAGCAGTGTTGTAAATTGTAGAGGTATTGCACCTATAGCACCATTAGTAAATGATGAAATAAAAGCTATGGGTAGAATTAATGATGCAATTTTATATGGTGGATCAACAGAGTTTTGGGTAGATGCAGATGATGTAGAATGTCAAAAAGTAGTTCATCAACTAGTTTCAAGTACTTCATCACCTTATTATCCAGAACCATTTGCTAAAGTATTTGAAGATTGTGGTTGTGACTTCTATAAAGTTGATCATGATTTTCATTCAATTGCTCGAATTCAGCTGCAAAGCGTAAGATCCGGAAAGTGTTTTACAGCTGGTGAGATAAATAAAGAAGTTATTAGAAAAAGCTTCTTAAATTAGAAAGGAGGATGTAATAATGGCATTAAGTAAAGAACATCTATTAAAAGTTTACGAGGACATGTTGCTTATACGACGTTTTGAAGAAGAAGTTGAAGTATATGCAAAAAATGGAACTATACCAGGATTTATACATTTGAGCATTGGACAAGAAGCAGCACAAGCTGGGGTTGTCGATGTTTTAAAAGATACAGACTACAAGTTCCCAGATCACAGAGGACACGGTGCAATCGTGTTATCAAGCAAACCTGAGGAAAGAAAAAGATGCATGTCAGAAATTTTCGCTAAGGCGACTGGAATCAATGGAGGTAGAGGTGGAAGTATGCACGTTCACGATCTATCAGTTAGAAACATGGGATTCAATGGCATTCAAGGCTCTACAGTTGTTACAGCTTTAGGTACAGCCTTTAATTCTGTTTATAGAAAAAATGATGATGTAACTGTAGTATTTATGGGTGATGGTACTCTAGGTGAAGGAACATGTCACGAGAGTCTTAACATGTCTGCTACCTGGAAGTTGCCTTTAGTTTATGTATTGATTAATAATCAATATGCTATATCTACTCACTACACAGAAGCTCATCCACAAAAACAATTATCAACTTGGGGATTAGGTTATGAAGTTCCTAGTATGACAATTGATGGAAATGATATTGAAGAAGTAATTGAAGTTACACAACAAGCAGTTGACAGAGCTAGACGTGGTGAAGGTCCAACACTAATTGAAATGATGTCTTATAGATGGCAAGGTCACTTTTCAGGAGACCCTGCAGCATATAGACCAGATGGAGAATTAGAAGCTTGGAAGGAAAAAGATCCTTTAAAACTTGCTAAAGAAAAACTACAAGAAAAACATGGAGTAAGTGATGCTGAAATTCAAGCTATTTCTGATAGAGTTGAAGTTGAAATTGCTGAATATGTTAAGTTCTCATTAGAGTCTCCAGTTCCAAAACCTGAAGACGCAGTTAAATATGTGTATACTGACAGAGAAGTGGAGGGAAGATAATGGCTAGAATAATATCATTTAGCAAGGCTCTTAACGAAGCTATGACACAAGAAATGGAACGTGATGAAAACGTTTTTATATTAGGAGAAGATGTTGCCAAAATGGGTGGCGATTTCGGTATTACAACAGGAATTTGGGAAAGATGGCCAAATAGGGCTTTTGATACAGCTTTATCAGAGTCTGCAATTACAGGTTTATGTTGTGGTGCAAGCGTTTGCGGTCTTAGACCAGTAGCTGAATTAATGTTCGCTGATTTTATAACAGTATGTTATGATCAGTTAGTAAATAATGCAGCTAAATTAAACTATATGTACCAAGGTGAGGCTAGTGCTCAAATGGTTGTTAGAGCAGTAACTGGTGGTGGCATAAGATGTGCTTATCATCATTCACAATGTATTGAGCCATGGTTGATGAATATACCTGGTCTAGTAATTGTGGCACCAGCAACTCCATACGAAGCTAAAGGTTTATTAGTTGCTTCTATTAGAAATAATAACCCTGTTGTGTTCTTAGAACATAAACACTTATATAACGTAAAAGGTGAAGTTCCTGAAGAACTATATGAAATACCTCTATATGAGGCTCATGTTGAAAGAGAAGGTACGGACATCACTATAGTTGCAGCAATGAGCATGTTGAAATTCGCTCAAAAAGCAGCTGATGAAATGGCCGCTAAAGGAATTTCAGTTGAAATTATTAATCCAAGAACAATTTTCCCATTAGACAAAGAAACAATTAAAGAGTCAGTTGCTAAAACTGGTAGATTGATTGTAGTTCAAGAAGGTCCTAAAGTAATGGGTTATGGTGCTGAGATTGGTGCTATGTTAGGTGAAGAATTATTCGAATATCTAAAAGCGCCTATCAAAAGAGTAACTTCTCTTGATACACCAGTACCTTTTGCTCCAGGAATGGAAGATTATGTCTTGCCACATTATGAGGATGTAATTACAGCTTGTAATGAAGTAATGGCATATTAAGGAGGAAATTGTATGTCTACAATAATCGAAATGCCTCGTTATGGGGCTAACATGGATGAAGGGACTATTGCTACTTGGCTTGTTACAGAGGGAGAATCAGTAACAAAAGGTCAGGCAATTGCTGAAATAGCGATTGAAAAATTAAGCAACGAGCTTCTTGCGCCTGAAGATGGAGTGATTTTAAAATTAGTAGGTACTGAGGGTGAAACATATGATTGTGGAACTACTATTGCCTATATAGGACAAGCAGGTGAAAATGTTGAAGAATCTACATCAGTAGAAATTGAAACATCTAATGCTGCTGATACCATAGAATTATCTAGTGATGCAACTATAATAGTTATGCCTAGATATGGTGCTAACATGGAAGAAGGCACTGTTTCAACTTGGTTCTTCTCAGATGGAGATATGGTTGAAGAAGGTGATGTTATCGCTGAAATTTCAATCGAAAAGCTTACAAATGAATTGTTGTCTCCAACTGCTGGACCTTTTTATCCTTTAGTTGATGAAGGTTCTACTGTTAAATGTGGAAAGACAATCGCTAAAATAGGTGAAGGTGATGTTGCTGAAGAAGGTGAAGTTGTTTCAAAATGTTCTCCTAGCGAAATGGATGATGTAATAACTGGCAAGAAAGAAACTGTTTCAGTTTCTGCAGATTCTGTTGAAACGGTCACTTCTGGCTGTTCAGAACTTACACCTAAAGCTAAGAAATTAGCTGATGAACTAGGGGTAGACGCCACGATGTTAAAAGGTACAGGTTATTGCAATATGGTTACCAGAGAAGATATTAAAAAAGCTAATGCTGCTGGTGCTTTAAGCAAAGCTGGCTCAACATCAGTTCCTATTAATAGAAAAATGACTGCTATGGAAAAAGCTATTGCGGCTGGAATGTACAAAAGTTTGCAAGAAACAGCACAAACTACTATTACTATGGATATGGATGTTGATAATTTAGTAGCCTTCTATAAGGCTAACAAAACAGATTATGCAGCTATGGGAGTTAAACTAAGTTATACTTCAGTTATTATAAACATTGTTGGAAAAGCTTTGAAAGAGTATCCAATTATGAGAACAATTATTGATGGTGATATGTTTAAAGAACTTACTGAGATTAATATTGGCATTGCAGTAGATATTGCTGGCGGACTTGTTGTTCCTAACATTAAAAATGCCGACAAGAAATTCTACTCAGCGGTTGCTACAGAACTTGCAGAATTAGCTAACAAGGCTAAAACTGGTAAGTTATTAGAAAATGATTTGATAGGTGGATCTTTTACAATTACTAATCTTGGAATGTTTGGAATCAAATATTTCACTCCAGTATTAAATATTGGGGAAAGTGCTATTTTGGGACTTGGAGCAATAAGAAAAGAACTAGTAGCTAAAAAAGGTGGTTTTTTGAAAAAGAAATATATGTCATTTAGCTTAACACATGATCACAGAGTGATTAACGGTGCACCAGCTGCTCGTTTTCTAAATAGAATACAAGAATTAATTAACGAATTATAGGTGGAACATGATTAGTTTAAACAACAACGTAAAAAGAAAATTACAAATATTATTAGATAATTATGAAGCATTATCATGTAAAAGCTACAAGTTGCCTTGCGGGGCAAATATAATTGATATGGGCGTAGAGGCTAAAGGAAGCTTTGAAGCAGCTAGATTGTTTACTGAAATAAACATGGCAGACCTTGGTACTGTAACCTATAGAGATTATGTTTTAGAAGATGGACACAGCTGTTTAGCAGTTGAGGTTATGACCTCGGAGCCTATTTTGGCTCTGAGGTATAGCCAGATAGCATCTTACCCAATTGGTGATGGTATGATTGGTTCAGGACCAGGTAGAGCTGTTGCTAGAAATAAGGAAGATTATTGTTTTGATATTCCTGACAGCTACACAGATACTGAAGCTGAATTAGTTGTACTTGGTGTCCAAGGTCCTAAAATACCAGATGATAAAGTAGCTCTAAAGATAGCAGCAGAATGTAATATGAGTCCTGATAAAATCTATTTATTAGTTCATAATAATACATCAATAGTAGCTGCTGTTCAAGTAGCAGCGAGGATCTTAGAACAAACTTTACATAAAATTATGATGCAAGAAGAAGAGAGCATTGAGTATGCCTTGGAATTTGCAAGAGGGTTTGCATTAGTTGCACCTGTCACACTTGATGATGACGAAGCAATGGGTAAAATTAACGATTCACTCCTTTATGGAGGTAGATCACAATATTGGGTTAAATGTAATAGTGATGAGGAAATCACTAGAATATTACCTAAATTAGTAACAGAATATTCAAAGGACTATGGTAGATCATTTAGGGAGCTGTATTTAGAAGCAGATAGAACATACTATAAAATGGATTTAAATATTCATTCACCTGCTAGAGTTGAAATTTTCAATATGAATACAGGTAATATTTTCTCACAAGGAAGTATTAGGGAAGACATTATCTCCAGTAGCTTCTTTAAGAACAGAAGGAAGGTATAGTAATGAAAGCAATAGGAATTTGCGGGAGTACCAGAAAAAATGGTACAGATTTCGCGGTGAGACGTGCTCTAGAAATACTAGAAAAGGAGTATGGTGTAGAAACTACTTATTTTACAGTTAGAGGAAAGAAAATCAATATGTGTATACATTGTAATGATTGTGTTAGAAAAAATGCTAAGACGTGTACAATATATACTGATGATATTTCACATATTAATGAAGAATTTTTATCAAGTGATGTAATAATTCTAGGATCTCCTATTTTTGAAATGGGTATGTCACCTCAAATGAGTGCGATTTTAAGTAGAACTAGATGTAATTACAATGTATTAAAAGAAAATCCAAATGTATTCTATGATAAATTAGGTATGGCAATTGCTGTTGGAGGTGCAAGAAATGGTGGTCAAGAAATGACTATCAATTCACTTCATGGTTTTTTTCATACAAATGGTATAATTCCGATTGGAGCTTCAATGGGAGTATATGCTGGAGCTGGGATTTGGAGTAAAGATACCGTGCCTTTCACTGAAGAAGTTGATGAATATGGAATTAAAAATCTTGATACATTAACTAGAAAATTAGGGGAAACTCTAAAACTTATTAAAGGCATAAAATAAATTTTGATATTTGAAGGGTTAAAGTCCAAATTGAAAATACTCGATATTGATTGATGTCCTCCTTACTCGTATTTCCAACATACAGTAATGTTATTTGATATCTAATTTAGGCTTTAATCCTTCGAAATATAATCCATGCTATTTAAAAATAAGGATTGACCATATTTGGTCAATCCTTATTTGTTTTTTACCTTAAATATCAATTTTAATATGATATAATTATTAAGATATTAATAAATGAAGTAAGGGTGAAATTTTGGATAAAAAAATAATAATAATAGATGGAAATAGTTTATTACACAGAGCTTATCACGGAATGAGACCATTAACTAACAAAGATGGTGAATATACCCATGGTATATATGGCTTTCTTAGAATGCTAGAAAACCTAATTAAGGAAGAAAAACCAGATGGGCTAGGAGTAGCATTCGATATAGGCAGAACATTCAGACATGATATGTGTGATACTTACAAAGCTGGTCGAAAAGAAACTGATGTGGAATTGAAAAGCCAATTTCCTCTATTAAAAGAAGCTTTAAGATATATGGGGATTCCAGTTTTAGAAGCTGAAGGATTTGAAGCTGATGATATTTTAGGCACTGTTGGTAAAATAGGCTCTGATAATAAAGATAATATAATACTAGTTACAGGTGACAAAGATGCATTCCAGTTAATTAATGACTATACAACCTTATATTTAACAAGAAAAGGTTTATCTGAAATAGAAAAACTTACTCCAGATAAGTTATATGAGGATTATGGTTTTACACCTAAGCAAGCTATTGATATAAAAGGTTTGCAAGGTGATTCATCAGATAATATTAAAGGGGTAATGGGAATTGGAGCAAAAACCGCTTTAAAATTAATAAAAGAATATGGAAGTATTGAAGGAATCTATGAAAATATAGAAGACTTAAAAGGTAAAGTTAAAGAAAATCTGATTAAATATAAAGATGATGCCTTATTTAGCAGACAATTGGGAACAATTCATCAGGAAGTACCAATTGACTATAACCATCTTGAATTTTCTCTGGAAAAACTAGGTGATAAAGACAAGTTAATTGAGTTATTTAAAAGATTAGAATTTAATAATGTATTTAAAGATCAAGTTGCTATAGAAAAAGAAGAGTTAGCCTATAAAGCTTGTGATTATTGTTATGGACATATAGAATTCATAGAAGCTTTTAATAGAATTCATAAAGAAAAAATTATTATGGATATAAAAATTGATAATCAGGATATAGTAGGCGTTGAGGTGTTTGATGGAGAAAAACATCTTCTATATGAGGTGGATTTTATAAATCCTTCAATAACAAAATCTATATTAGAAGCAGTGATTAATAAAAAAAGTGAAATTGTTTTTTTTGATACAAAATCTATATATCACTTATTATTAAACAATGATAAGGATATTTATGGAGTTGATTTTGAAGATTTAAGTTTATTGGCTTATGTGATATATCCTGAGCGAAAATTCACCAGGGAAAATGTAGTAAAAGAGTTTATTGGCAGTGATGGTGATGAAAAGTTTTACTGTCAGCATCTTTATATAATACTTGATTTACTAACTAATAAGGCTGTAGAGGAAGGGGTATTTAGTGTTTATCAAGAAATTGAAAAACCTCTAAGCCCAATTTTAGCAAAAATGGAGTATCATGGAGTAGGTATAGATAGGGATTACCTAAAAAAAATGGAAAAAGATATTATGGCAAAAATCACTATTTTAACTAATAATATCTGGGAAATTGCTGGTGATAATTTTAATATTAATTCAACCCAACAATTAGGTAAAGTTCTATTTGAAACTTTACAATTACCTACAGGTAAAAAAACTAAAACAGGTTATTCAACAAATCAAGAAGTTCTAGAAAAACTGGCAGATAAACATGAAATTATCCCTCAAATATTAGAATATAGAAAACTTTCAAAGTTATATAGCACTTATATAGAAGGTTTGTTAAATATTACTCAGGATAAAAATACTATCCATACAACCTATAATCAAACTGTTGCTGTAACTGGACGTTTATCCAGTGAAAATCCTAATTTACAAAATATTCCTGTGAGACTAGCTGAAGGTAAATTAATCAGAAAAGCTTTTATACCAATAATTAAAGGAAATGTTTTTTTGTGTGCAGATTATTCTCAGATAGAATTAAGGATTTTAGCACATATGTCTGGTGATGAGGGTATGATTTCTGCTTTTAAAAGTGGTCAGGATATTCATAGAAAAACTGCCAGTGAAGTATTTGGCGTTAAATATGATGAAGTAGATAGCGAAATGAGAAGAGCCGCTAAGGCTGTTAATTTTGGCATAGTTTATGGATTGAGCGATTTTGGTTTAAGTAGAGATTTAAATATTCCGATGTCCGAAGCAAAAGATTATATTGAAAAATACTTTGAAAGATATCCTAAGATTAGAAGTTGGATTGACAAAACTATTTTAGAAGCAAAAAATACACTTAAAGTTTATACGTTAACTGGAAGATACAGACTTTTAACTGATTTGAAGAGCAGTCAATATCAAGTTAGAGCAGCAGCTGAACGTATGGCAATGAATGCACCTATACAAGGCACAGCTGCAGATATGATAAAGTTGGCTATGATTAAAGTAGATAGTAGATTAAGAAAAGAAAAACTTGAATCAAAGGTTGTACTTCAAGTACATGATGAACTTATTTTGGAAGTTATACCTAAAGAGTTGGAAACTATTAAATCATTAATTAGACTTGAGATGAGTTGCGCTATGGATTTGGATGTTCCTTTAGTTGTTGACTTAAAAGTTGGTGGAAATTGGTTTACTGTTGAGGAGGTTTAAATGCCAGAATTGCCTGAGGTTGAAAATGTAATAAGAAGCCTTGTTAAAAAGGTTAGTGGAAAAATAATTATTAACATAGAAATTGTGACACCTAATATAATATATAATAGAATGGAATTTAAGGATTTAGTTATAAGTAAAACAATAGTTACATTATTAAGAAGAGGTAAATATATAATAATTAAACTAAGTGAAGGTAATTTGTTAATTCATTTAAGAATGACTGGGAAATTATTATATAATGGTGAAGTAAATAAACATACACACCTTAGATTTAAATTTTTAGATGGAGATTATCTTATATATAACGATGTAAGAAAATTTGGTCGTGTAAGTTATTTGAATAATGATGAACTAGAAGTTTATTTAAATACTAAAGTTGGACTAGAACCAGGACTTATGGTATTTGATGAATTTAAAGATAAATTGATGAAAAAAACTGGTGCAATTAAGAAGAACTTACTAGATCAAACAGTAATAGCTGGTATTGGTAATATTTATGCAGATGAGATATTATTTGCATCCGGTATTCATCCTCTGTTTGAAACAAAGAATTTATTAGAAAGTGATTTAGAAAATCTATATAATAATATTAGAGAAATTTTAGAAGAAGCTACTATAGCTGGAGGTTCAACAATAAGAGACTATGTGAACGGGGAAGGTGCTGCTGGTGCTTATCAAGATACTCATAAAGTATATGGGAAAAGTGGTAAGGAGTGCATTTCTTGTGGTTGTAAACTAGAAAAAATTAAAGTTGCTGGGAGAACTTCAGTATTTTGTCCTATTTGTCAAAGGATTAGGTGAGTTTATGAGAATTGGAATAACTGGTGGCATTGGTACAGGAAAAACATATATCGGCAAGTATATTAAATCTAAAGGATATAGCGTTATTGATGCTGATAATATAGCACGTGAATTGATGTTAAAAGGGAATAATAATTACCTTAATATAATTGAGGTATTTGGCTCAGATATATTAGATAGTAATTGTGAAATAGATAAAAAGAAACTGAGAAAGATTGTATTTCATGATGAGGTGAAGCGTCATTTATTAAATAGTATTACTCATCCAAATATTATTAAAAAAATATTGGAAAGTTCTAATGATGATAAAATATATTTTATTGAAATGCCACTAATATTTGAAGAAAACTTAGATAAATATTTCGATTTTATATGGCTTGTAAATTGTAGTAAAGAAGTTCAGATAAAAAGAGTTATTGAAAGAAATAATTTGTCTGAAGCTGAAGTTCTTGATATAATAAGATGTCAAATGCCAAGTAGAGATAAAAAGAAAAGAGCAGATATAATAATAGATACAGAACAAAAAAATATAAATAAATATATTGACGAGTTAATTTATAGCTTAGAAAAGCGGGTAGAAAATGAAAATTGAAGTTGAAAGTAAATTAAGTGAACTGAAAAATTTAAGGGCTAATTTAGGTGGGAATAGCTTTCATACTAAAAAAGGGCTTGGTCAGAATTTTTTAGTAAATGAAAGTATAGCTTTAGAAATTATTGATGGAGCTAATATTGATAAAGATGATATTGTTTTAGAAATTGGACCAGGAGTAGGTTCTCTAACTAGATATTTACTCCCACGAGCAAAACAAGTAGTAGCAGTGGAATTAGATAAAAATGCTATTCCTTTACTTAAAAATAATACAAAAGAATTTGATAATCTTAATATTATTAATGATGATATTTTAAAAGTAGATTTACACAAAATATTTGAAACTAATGAAAAAATTAAAGTTGTAGCAAACCTTCCATACTATATAACATCTCCAATTATTATGTATTTATTAGAAAATGACTTTGGTATGGAAAGTATAACTGTAATGGTCCAAAAGGAAGTGGGAATGAGAATTCTTGCCGATCCAGGAACAAAAAGCTATGGAGTTTTAACATTAGCTGTTAAATATTATGCAGAGGCTAGTTTAGTAACTAATGTTGGAAAAGAAAATTTCTTTCCAATCCCCAAAGTAGATTCTGTAGTTATTAAACTAATATTAAAAAATAAATCTGAACTTTTAAGCAAAGAGGATGAATTGAAATTTTTCCAACTTATTAAAAGTGGATTTGGTATGAGACGAAAAAATATGCTTAATTCTTTTGCCGGTATTTTTGGTGGAGATAAGGAAGCTGTTAAAGAGTTTCTTGATAAAGGTAATATAGATGGTAAAAGAAGGGCCGAAACCCTATCAATTGAAGAATATTTTAAATTAACAAAATTAAGGAGTGAGTAAATGAATCCAGTAGCATTTGAAATTTTTGGAGTTAGTATTATGTGGTATGGGATATTTATATCAATTGGCGTTATGGCAACAATTATATATTCTAGTCTTATGCTTAAAAGAGAAGGAATTTATAATGAAGATGATTTTTTCGGTTTAATAATTGCCGTAATTATTAGCGGATTTATAGGTGCAAGATTATATTATGTCATTTTTAATTTAGACTTATATAATTCTTTTTTTGAAGTGTTTAATTTACGACAAGGCGGATTAGCCTTTCATGGTGGAGTAATATTTGGTCTGATTGCAATAGTTATTTTTACTAGAAAGAAAAAAATGGATACTCTTAGGTATATGGATATTATTGGTATTGGAACATTATTGGCTCAAGCAGTTGGTAGATGGGGTAATTTCTTTAATCAAGAAGCGCATGGTAGCGAAGTTACTAAAGGCTTTATTGAAAAATTCCCTGGTTTTATCCAGAAGGGCATGTTAATTGATGGTAAGTATTATCATCCAACATTTCTTTATGAATCAATAAATGGTGTTTTATGGTTTAGTCTATTAACAGCTCTATTTTTATTATTTCCTAAGTTAAAAAAAGGAACTTTTATAGCTTTAGCTATAATAGCTAATTCTATTACAAGGATAATTGTAGAAGGTTTAAGAACTGATAGTTTAATGTTAGGTGAAATGAAAGTTGCTCAATTAGTTGGAGGAGTGGCTATTTTAATGTCGTTAGTATATTTATTATATATTTATACTGCTGATATGACTCAAGGTAAAAAGAAAAAGAAGAAAAAATAGTAAGGTTTAAAACATATTTTAAAAGGCATCCTAGATGCCTTTTTTCTATATAAATGATATAATTGTTTTTGTATGAAGGAGGTATAATGAACAAACTTTTATTAGGATTAAATGAAAAACAAAAAGAAGCAGTAATATATGGTTCAGGACCTCTTTTAATAATTGCGGGAGCAGGTTCAGGCAAGACCAAAGTACTTACTAATAGGATTGCACATTTAATTGAACAGGGTGTAAGTCCTTATGAGATTCTTGCTATTACCTTTACAAATAAAGCGGCAGAAGAAATGAAAAATAGAATAGCTAATGCTACAAGTGATTTTACAACAAAAGCTTTATGGGTTAGTACATTCCATAGTATGTGTAATAGAATCTTGAGAAGAGATATTGATGCATTAGGCTATACAACTCATTACAATATTTATGATTCCAGTGATCAGGAAAATCTGATGAAAAAAGTTTTAAAAGAAATGAATATTGATGATAAAAAGTTTACAGCAAAAGCAGTTTTATATGCGATAAGTATGTTAAAAAATAATCTCATCAGTCCTGAACAAGCATCTAAAAAAGCATCAGATTACTTTGAAGAAATGGTTGCAAAAATATATAAGCATTATCAAAATAAGCTTCATTCTGTTGATAGTTTGGATTTTGATGATTTAATGTACTTAACTGTAGAATTATTTAAAACGAAAAAAGAAGTTCTTGAGTATTATCAAAATAGATTTAAGTACATATTTATTGATGAGTATCAAGATACAAACTATGTTCAATATTTATTAAGCAAAATGCTAGGAGATAAGCATAAGAATATTTGTGTGGTAGGAGACCCGGATCAGTCAATTTATGGCTGGAGGGGTGCAGATATGGGCAATATTCTTAATTTTGAAAGAGATAACCCTGGGGCAAAAGTGGTTTTTTTAGAACAAAATTATCGTTCTACAGAACAAATTCTAGCAGCTGCCAATTCGGTAATTAAAAATAATAGTGATAGAAGACCAAAAAACTTATGGACGGATAAAAAAGATGGTGACTTAATTACTTGTTATGAAGCTGAAACCGAAAGTGAAGAAGCGGTATATCTAGCTAGAGAAATTGAAAGACTTGTTAGAAAAGGATATAAGTATAAGGATTTAGCTATTTTATATAGAACCAATGCCCAATCACGTATAATTGAAAAAAGTTTAGCTCGTTATGGGATTAACTACAGATTATTTGGTGGTCTAAGTTTCTTTAAAAGAAAAGAGATTAAAGATATTATAGCTTATCTACAATTTTTGAATAATCCAAAAGACCAAATTGCTTTTGAAAGAATAATTAATACACCGAAAAGAGGAATTGGAAATACAACAGTAAATAAAATTCTTAACTTAGTAATGGCTGAAGAAGTATCAATTGAAGAGAGTATGTCAAGAGCAAGCGAATATTTAAATAGTGGAAGTGCCAAGAAGGTTATTGGCTTTTTAGATTTATTTAGAGAGTTTAGAAAAATGGAAGGTTCAAGTCTAACAGATTTGACTGAAGCAGTAATTAATAAAACTGGTTATTTAAAAGAACTTGAATTAGAAAGAACTGATGAAGCAAAGGATAGAATAGCGAATGTAAAGGAACTTTTGTCAGAAACAAAAGAATTTGATATACATGATGAAGAAAAGACCTTAGAGTCATTTTTAGGTAATATTGCACTTTATAGTGAAACTGACGAATTAGATGATGATAATAAGGTGACTTTAATTACATTGCATATGGCGAAAGGCTTAGAGTATAGAGTTGTATTTATAGCTGGTATGGAAGAAGGTATTTTCCCTCATTTTAGATCTTTGGGAAGTTCACTTGAAATGGAAGAGGAAAGAAGGCTTTGTTATGTAGGTATAACAAGAGGGAGAGAAAAAGTATATTTAACAAGAGCTTATTTGAGAAATCAATTTGGTATTACCAGGGGTAATGAAATGTCTAGATTTATAAATGAAATACCATCTACCTTAAAGGATTTCCCTCATAAAGCATTAGCTGAAAGTAAAAAGACCTATGATCGTGATGCGAATATTTCTAGACAATCTACTGCTGAAGCAGATGAAATGATACTAACTGGATTTAGACTTGGAGATAAGATTTTTCATAGTAAATTTGGTGAAGGTGTAGTGGTACAAATTGAAGGTGAAGGTAAAGATTTATTATTATCTATAGCTTTCCCAAATGCAGGTATAAAGAAATTATTAGCAATGTATGCTCCAATCAAGAAATTATCTAGGTAGGTGAAGTATGGATATATTGGAAAAGATAGAAAATCTTAGGAAATTAATTAATCAAGCTAATATGAACTATTATGAAAAAGATATGCCAACTATCACTGATAGTGAATATGATAAATTAATGAATGAATTGATTCAGTTGGAAAATTCATATCCAGAGTATAAAAAGGCAGACAGTCCAACGAGTAAGGTCGGTGGAAAAGTTAGTGAAAAGTTCACTTCATATACCCATAGGTATTCACTACTAAGTTTAGGTAATGCTTTTAGTTTTGATGAGTTAAGAGCTTTTGATCAAAGAGTTAAGAAATCTATAAATAAAGATGAAATAGAGTATATTGCTGAACTTAAGATTGATGGGTTATCTATTGCTCTAATTTATCATGATGGTAATCTGATTGTTGGCGCTACTAGAGGTGATGGCAGTTCTGGAGAAAATGTTACTAAAAATATTATGACAGTAGAAGATATACCTAAAGTAGTTGATGTTAAAGGAGATTTTGAGGTCAGAGGTGAAGTCTATATGGATAATAAAACGTTCGATGATTTAAATGAAGCAAGATTAACAGAAGGTTTGCCCCAATTTAGGAATCCTAGAAATGGAGCAGCAGGTTCATTGCGACAATTAAATAGTGAAGTAACAAGAGAGCGACGCTTAAAATCTTTTATTTATGAAATAACCTACAGTAATGATTTGGATTATAAGACTCAAGCTGAGGCGCTAAAAATATTAAAGAACTATAAATTCTCAACCAATAATAGGTGGATTAAGGGGAATATTGAGGATATTATTGAATTCTGTCAACAAATATTAGGAGAAAGAAACAACCTTACATATGGAATTGATGGAGTAGTTGTGAAAGTTAATAGTTTAACTGATCAGCTAGAACTTGGATATACAGAAAAAAGTCCAAGATGGGCAATAGCCTATAAATTCCCTCCAGAACAAAAAGAGACCATTATTGAAAATATAACTATATCAGTAGGTAGAACTGGTGTTCTAACACCAATGGCAGAATTGAGACCAACCTTAATAGGTGGAAGTCAGGTTAAACGTGCAACTCTACATAATGAAGATTATATAATAGAAAAAGATATAAGAGTTGGAGATTTTGTTGTTTTACAAAAAGCGGGAGATGTTATACCTGAAATAGTTAAGGTGGTAATAGAGAAAAGACCATTTAAAAGTAAACCATATATTTTTCCTCAGAAATGTCCAGTTTGTGGCTCAGAGGTCATAAAGATAGAAGCAAGTATAAAATGTACAGGAGAGCTTTATTGTCCTGCTCAATTGGTAAAAGGCTTAATACATTTTGTTTCTAGAGATGCTATGAATATTGATGGGTTAGGAGAAAAATATATTGAATACTTTGTTGAGGAGGGTTTAATTAATACGCCTGTTGATATATATAAACTGAAAAAAGAAGATATTAGTAGTTTAGAGGGACTTGGTGAAAAATCAGCCAATAATATAATAGAGGCTATTTTAAATAGTAAAAATAGAGGTCTTGGACCTTTACTTTACGGGTTTGGCATTCCTTTAATAGGCAATAAAGGCGCGAAGTTATTAGCTAAAAATTTTAGAACTATTGATAGTTTGATAAGTGCTGATAAAGAAGATCTTTTGAATATAGAAACTGTTGGTGAAAAAATGGCAGACAGTTTAATTGCTTTTTTTAAAGAAAGTAGAAATATCAATATTATTTCTGAATTAAAAGATTTAGGTATATTGATGGATGATGATACTAAAAGCTTAAGTGATGATCTTAAGGGAAAAACATTTGTTATAACAGGTAGTTTTTCTAATTATGACAGGAAAGAATTGACCAATTTATTAGAATTACATGGTGGAAAAGCAAGTTCAAGTGTTTCTAAGAAAACAACTTATGTTTTAGCTGGTGAAGACCCTGGAAGTAAGTTGAGTAAGGCAGTTGCTTTGGGGATAAAAATAATATCTATAGATGAGTTTTTAGAAATGATTGGTGAAAGGTTGAAAAAAGATGAGTATAACTAAAAAAGATATTATTCATGTAGCTGATCTAGCAAGATTAGGCTTGAATGATGAAGAAACTATAAAGTATGAAAAAGAGTTAAATGATGTTTTGAATTTTATGGAAAAGTTAAATGAATTGAATACTGATGATGTCGAACCAACGAGTCATGTTTTAGATATTCATAATGTTTTTAGAAGTGACGTGGTTGAAGATAGTCTTGATGTTGAGGATGTTTTAGCAAATGCACCTGATAGAGATGAAGATTACTTTAAAGTTCCAAGTATTTTATAGGGGTGAATTATGGGAAAAATTAAAGACATTCATAATCAATTATTAAATAAGGAAATCTCTGCTGTAGAATTAATCAAGGAATATTTGGCTAACTTAAAAGTTAGTGAGAATAAGTTAGGAACATATTTAGCTATAACAGAAGAAAAAGCTATAGCTGATGCTTTAGCTATAGATAAAAAAATATCCAATGGAGAAAGTATAGGGTTATTGGCGGGAATACCTATGGGTATTAAAGATAATATATCTACTAAAGGTATTATTACAACTTGTGGATCTAAAATTTTAGAAAATTATAAGCCTGTATATAATGCAACTGTTGTTAACAAGCTTTATCATGAGGGTGGTATTATACTTGGAAAGTGTAATATGGATGAGTTCGCAATGGGCTCTTCTAGTGAAAATTCTGCATACAAGTTAGTAAGAAATCCTTGGGATATTGATAGAGTTCCTGGCGGTTCTAGTGGTGGTTCAGCTGCTACAGTAGGGGCAGAAGAAGTAGTGTTTTCATTAGGGTCAGATACTGGTGGAAGTATTAGACAACCTGCTGGTTTCTGTGGCGTAGCTGGAATGAAACCAACGTATGGTAGAGTTTCAAGATATGGCTTGATTGCATATGCTTCTAGTTTGGATCAGATTGGTCCTATTGCTAAAAATGTGGAAGATTGCGCTATTGTTCATGACATTATAAGTGGGTATGACAAAATGGATTCTACATCTGCAAATATGCCTTCTACGAAGTCTTTGGATAATATCAATAGAGATATTAAGGGATTAAGGATAGGAGTGCCTAAAGAGTATTTTGGCGGTGATGAGAAGGTGTTAAAAACCTTGAAGAAAGCATTGGCAAAATTTGAGGAGATGGGAGCTATAGTCGAGGAAACTTCATTACCTCATACAGAATATGCTTTACCAGCTTATTATATAATTGCATCTGCAGAGGCTAGCTCTAACTTAGCCAGATTTGATGGAGTTCGTTATGGTGCCAGGGATTTTGATCAAAATGATGTAACTGATATGATGTCTGTAACTAGAGATAAATTTTTTGGCAAAGAGGTTAAAAAAAGAATTATGATAGGTACCTATGCTTTAAGTGCTGGATATTATGATGCCTATTATTTAAAGGCTCTTAAAGTTAGAACTTTACTAAAAAGGGACTTTGATGAAGCGTTTAAGAAGTATGATGTACTTATAACACCTGTAGCACCTACTTTGCCTTTTAAAATAGGAGAAAATATAAAGGATTCTATAACTATGTATTTAGGTGATATTTGCACTGTTACTATTAATTTAGTAGGTATTCCCGGTATAGCAATCCCTTGTGGATTTGCCGATGGACTGCCTGTAGGTATGCAAATATTAGGTAAACCATTTAGTGAGGAACTATTGTTTAATGTTGCTCATAGATTTGAACAGAACAATGATTTTCATTTAAGAAAGCCGGAGGTAAAATAGATGAATAATAAATATGAAGTTGTTATAGGGCTTGAGGTTCATGTTGAATTAAAAACGGCCACTAAAATATTTTGTGGTTGTAAAACAACATTTGGTGGTGATCCTAATACTCATGTTTGTCCAATTTGTTTAGGACTCCCTGGTGTATTACCTGTTGTAAATGAAAAGGTTGTTGAGTATGGAGTAAGAACGGGTTTAGCTATTAATGCTAAGGTTCCAAATTATAGTAAGTTTGACAGAAAAAATTATTATTACCCTGATTTAACTAAAAATTTCCAAACTTCTCAGTTTGATTTACCTATATGTGAAAATGGTTATTTAGATATTGAAGTAGATGGAGTGGTTAAAAGGATTGGAATTACTAGAGCTCATATGGAAGAGGATGCTGGTAAGTTAGTTCATAGTGGAAAAACTATTTCTAGTTCTAATTCGTCAAATGTAGACTACAATAGAGTTGGTGTTCCATTACTTGAGATTGTTTCTGAACCTGATATAAGATCAAGCGAGGAAGCAAAGGCATATGTAGAGGCTTTGAAAATGATTCTAACTTATATTGATGTATCTGACTGTAAGATGGAAGAAGGTTCGATAAGAGCTGATGCTAACGTTTCTATTAGATTGATAGGAGCAAAAGAGTTTGGAACTAGAACCGAAACAAAGAACTTAAATAGTTTAAAAGCTTTGCAAAAGGCAATAGAATATGAAGTTGAGAGACAAACTGAGGTTATTGAAGATGGCGGGGTTATAGAACAAGAAACAAGAACATGGGATGATGAGCAAGGGATAACCTTGTCTATGCGCAGTAAGGCAGATGCTCATGATTATCGTTATTTTCCTGAGCCAGATCTACCACCTATTATTTTAACTGATGAATATATAGACAATATTAGAAGGTTGCTTCCTGAGCTTCCTGAAGCACGTAAGAAGCGTTTAATAGAGATGGATAGTCTTTCTGTATATGATGCTAATTTAGTGATAGCAGAGAAGTTTTTGGCTGATTTTTATGATGAGGTAAGGAAGAGTATTGATGATCCAAAGTTGATAGTAAATTACTTGATGGGAGACTATTATAGGGAGTTAGTTGCTGTTGGTCTGGACTTTAGTAGTAGCCCGGTTAGTACTAAAGATTTTAGTGAGTTGTTGAAACTATTACAAGAAAAGACTATTAGTGGGAAGATTGCTAAAGAAATTATTCCTCTAATGGTAAAAGATGGCAAAAGCCCTAAAGTTATTGTTGAAGAAAAGGGCTTAGTACAAATTTCTGATACTGGAGCTATTGAGGCTATAATTGCAGAAGTAGTAGCTGCAAATCCTAAGGCTGTAGATGATTATAAAAATGGTAAGGGTAATTCTATAGGTTTCTTAGTAGGACAAGTAATGAAAGCATCAAAAGGCAAGGCTAATCCAGGAATAGTTAATGAATTGTTAAAGTCTGTTTTAGATAAATAATTAATAATAGATAATTAGTAGTTATTTATCTTATAAAAAAAGAAGAAACATTATGTTTCTTCTTTTTTTGTTAATGTTTATACTTAATTAATCTTGTGGATTTATATAACTTTCATTATCTTCTATAAACCAATCTTTTGTTTCTAAGTATTTATTATCACCTAGAATATCTCCATTCAACATGGAATATAGATTATAGACTTGTTTATATTCTTCACTATCATTATTGTAGAACTGCCCATTCATTACCATATAGGCATTGGTCATAGAATTAATATTTAAGCTTTCAAGATAATTATTAATTTTCATATAATTTGGCACTTCAACACCTGTCAGTGAAAGTAATTTAGCAGAAACTAAACTTGCATCAATATTTTTATCTTCTTTACCAACATTTTTATAATTACTCCATATAAAAGCAGGCGTAACATGAGTAGTATAATCATTTTCTGGGGTAGTTAAATTTTCAACTAATCCTAAGTCGGTATATGCATTCCCATTTTGATTGATCTTAGGATAATGATCACCATAAAATAAGACTATGGTAGGAGTAGTTCTTTTGCTTAAATAAGTAATTAAATCACTTAAAGCGTCGTCGCTAGCTTTTAGATTGGATAAGTATGTATTATATTTTAACAATGTAACGTTATTAGATATACTATCTCCTGTATAACTGATAGAATTTTCATATCCATCAGGAGTTACAAAAGGTGTATGATTTTGCATAGTTACAGCAAAGATAAATTTATGCTCATCAGATTTTAATTCTAATTCATTTATTACATGGGAATAAAGCATTTCATCAGTCATATAATCATCAACCGCATCCCAATATCTAGTATCGATATTCACTGCTTTAACACCAGTAAGATATTCTAGTCCATAAAAATTATTAAATCCTAAAAGTTTATAGGCGTTATTTCTGCTATAAAAACTACTATGGAAGGGATGGAGCAAAGTCGCTGTATATCCATTATTTCTTAGTATACTACCCACAGAAATAGTAGGGTTAGTCATATAATTGGCATAAACAGTTGCATCACTTGGATAAAAGATTGTAGACATACCAGTCATTACTTCAAACTCTGTATTTGCAGTACCACCACAAAAACTAGGTACTGAAATTCCAAAACTATATGAATTTTTTTGTAAACTATGGAAATAAGGAATTGGATCTTCTGAAAATTTATCCATTCCGATTAAAGTCGGATCAGTAAATGATTCACTTTGAATAATAATGATATCCGGTTTAACAGTATCTTCCTTAATAGCAGTTGCATCAACTATTGGTTGTAAATTAGTAGTAACATCTTCCTCACTAGGTATTTTAAGACTAGTTGTATTTTGTATTTGTGCCGCAAAATAGTATAGTGATCCAGATTCTTCTATATATAATTTTCTTTTAATACCAGCGCTTTTGATTGTTACGGTATAAGGTCCTAAAAAATAAAGAAATAAAGAAACAAGAATAAAAGCAAGAATTCCATTCCTTCTTATTTTAGAACTCAATTGAATTTTTGGCATATTTGCGATTAGAAAAATAAACAATATAATAAATATGAAAACCATAATAGAGGCTGTAATTATAAAAGAAGTGGATAAATTATTTGTCATACCACCAGCTTCTTTTAAAATAGAAAAATCAAGAATGTTAAGCCCAACGCCTCTGAAATCAATCTTTAATTTTGTCCCTAATCCTATAAATAAACTTACTATAGACATAAAAGTAAACACGATAGTTTGCTTTTTAAATAAAGCTAAGAAAAAGTAAGTAATAGATGCAAAAAGCACAGTGTTAAGTAAAAATGCAAATGGATTTTTCATTAATAGTGATAATCCATTAAATAAACTTAGATGAGCTAAAATCTCTATAACTAAAATGCTGATTGGGAAATATAACACCAATACCATAATTTGGAATTTTTCTGATTTTCTTTTAAACAATAAGTTCGCCTCCTAATTAACTGTGTATGATTTATTTTCAAAACACCATTTATCATTATTGGTGTTGTTAAATACATCATTATTTATATCTTTTACTAGTTTATATATTTTTTTATATTCAGGGCTATCGCTGCCATAAAAACTATCGTTTTTGATAATGAAATTTCTAAATAGACCGTTGATACTTTCATTTTCAAAAAGATTCCCTAAGGTTTTTAAATAATCAGGATAATTACAACCTGTTTCTTTTAAAAGCGATGGTAATATAGCAGTAGCATCGATATTTTTGAATTTACTTTCAATTTTTACCTTGTTAGACCAAATAAAACCAGGTGATTTACTTAAATCATAATGATATTTCCAACTGTCGAATTTTGCCTTAGACCACTCACTTTCTTCATAAAATGATGCATCTTGATTAATAACAGGTAAATGGTCACCATAAAATAACAAGAGTGTTTCCCTTTTGCGTTTTCGTAATTGATTAATTAAAAACTTTAATGCTTTATCTGTTTCAGCTATTCCATCTAAGAAATTATTAAAATGCAGGTATGTTTCTTTGTTAGTAAAATCACCTAAATATTTAATATCATTATTGTATCTTTGATTGTTGTAGGGAGTATGGTTTTGCATTGTTACTCCTACTATAAGTTTATTGCCATCATCAAGTTCATTTAATATTTTTTTAAAAACATCGATATCATTAATATACTGATTTCCTTCATTGGGAAATGAGTTTCCCGAAAGAAATTTATCAAAACCTAATCTTTTATAAACTTGCATTCTCTTATAATACCACTCAAGGTATGGATGTATCAATAGGGAATCATATCCTTGTTTTTTAAGAATGCTTCCTATTGATGGAAGTGGGGCTTTAATATAACTGGAAAATACAGTTGTATCTCTCGGAAACAATATTGTTGATAATCCTGTAAGAATCTCATATTCTGTATGGACAGTCCCACCACCAAAAGCTCGTGTTGACATCGAAAATGAGTATGTTTCATTTAATAAAGATCTATAAAATGGTAGAGGATCCTTATTATATTTACTTAAACCAAGTGTAAGAGGGTCAACAAATGATTCGCTTTGAATAATTATAATATCTGGTCCTTCAAAATCAATGTCCTTGTTATCATCAATTATTCTTTCTCTTTTAGTTACTTTGATTTTTGGAGGGTCATTAAGGTAAGAAAAAAAGTAAAAAATTGAACCAACTTTATAAATACTAATCTTTTGATTATACCTAGGACCAAAAATATAAAAAAATAAAATTAGAAGTATTGATGCGCTTATTATTAGAACAGAAATAGTTTTACTCAAAAGAGTATATTTAATATTCAAAGATGAAACCAATAAAACAATCAATGAAAAGGAGGAAGAAACAATGAGATATAACATACTCCTTTTATTTAAAGCTCCAGTCATTGATTTAGCTTCTTTAAATATTAAAAAATCTTTAGGGGTAAAACCTGTTTGACGATAATCAATTTTAATTCTGTTGGCAATACTAAGAGCTATTATAACTAATATTATAATTTGTAATATAGGGTAATAGTTTTGATTTATCATACTAAAAAGCAAGATGATATCAAAAAGTATAAGAATGTTAGCCACAAAATAATGTGGCTTAATCATAAATACTTTTTTGATATCTTTCTTGCTTAAAAATTCTTGTATTAAAATTAGTATAGACGAAAAGATTAATAGTTTAATAATATTCATTTAACACCTATAAACTTATAGTAATTTCACCATCAGCTGATTTTATACGGTAAGCTTTTGCATCTTTAGGTTCGGTATCTGTATATGTGTTGCCTTTTCTTTTAGCTATTTCAGTTACTTTATCTTTAGCATCAATTCTATATATAGTATAAACATCAGTTGCTAAGCCCTCCCAGGTTAATTTTATAGAAGTTCCTGACTTAACTGCCTTTCCTTCAGTAGGTAGATTAAGAGTGCTACTAGCTTTAGTTGGTAATAAGCCTTTAATGAAAATATCTTTTTTACTAGTGGTTTCTGTTGTTGGTAATCCAGTAATTGGATCAACTCTCATTTCAATTATTCCACTTGGTTTAGTAAAGGATAAATAAGGTTCTCCTTGTAAGGCAGTTTTCATTACTTGTGACCATATATATGCTGCTTTGCCACTTCCATATTTTGATTTTTGCAGATATGAAGTGCTGCTATTTTTATCATAACCAATCCAAACAGCGGCTGATAATTGTGGGGTGTAACCAACAAACCATAAATCACCATTACCATCTTTTTTATTAACGCCATTAACTACTAAATCTGTTGTACCGGTTTTACCAGCGATTTCTCTTTTATAAAGTTTGGCATTAGTACCAGTTCCACTATCAACAACATCAATAAGTACGCTATTGACCATATAGGCAACTTCAGGACTTATTGCTTGAGTTGATTTGGGTTTACTCTCATAAATTAAGTTGCCAAAACTATCTTCAATTCTTCTAATTGTATTACTTTCTACTAAAACACCATTATTGCCAAAAACTCCAAAAGCTCTAGCCATTTCAAGTGGAGTAACACCATTTTGCAAACCACCTAACGCCATTGATAAATTATCTTTCTCATTGGCGCTTAAGTTTGTTATACCAAGTCTTAATGCGAAGTCATAACCATATCTAGGAGTTATTTCATTTAAAACTCTTACAGCTACAGTATTTATTGAGTTTTTAACAGCTGTTCTTACTGTAACATTCCCAACATAAGTTCCACTATAATTCTTGAAATCATACACCTCTCCATTCCCATCTAAAAGTTTTGGCTCAGCTGTATCTTTTACAATCATTGAAGGACTTAAAACGCCTTTTTCAAATGCAGGACCGTAGACAACAATAGGTTTGAAAGTTGAACCAGGACTTCTTTGAGCACTAACTGCTCTATTGAAGCCCATTTCTACTGTATAACTTCTGCCACCTACCATACCTCTTATGGCACCAGTGCTTTGGTCTACAACAACCATTGCACTTTCAGGCTCTGATCCACCCATCCCTTGAGGGAAAAGTGAATCATTGTTATATACTGTTTCCATAGCTGATTGTACATTAGTATCTAAAGTAGTGTAGATTTTATAACCACCATTATATATACTTTCTAAATTCTTTGAGCTAATAATTTCATCTGCTTCCGAAGTAACATAATCAATGAAATATTGATAATTAGCAAGTTCCTTTTCTTCATTAACTGCTTGATTTGGAACACCTGCTTTTAAAGTTATAGGTGTTTTCTTTAATTCTGTAGCTTCTTTTTTTGTTATATATCCTACAGCTACCAGACGGTCAAGAACTATGTTCCTTCTTGCTAAGGCTGCTTCTGGATATTTAAATGGATCATAATTACTAGGGGCCTGGGGTAAACCAGCCAGTAAAGCAGCTTCAATTAAAGTTAAATCTTTTGCTGATTTATCAAAATATGTTATTGCTGCGGCTTCTACACCGTATGCTCCATGTCCATAAGGAATAGTATTAACATAATTTGTTAAAATTTCTTCTTTAGTTAATCTATCTTCAATTTGCATGGCTAACAATATTTCTCTGATTTTCCTTACATAACTAACAGAGGTAGTATCTTCATTAACTAGTAGAACTCCTCTTGCAAGTTGTTGCGTAATGGTACTTGCACCACCTGGACGACCAGTAGTAATTAAATTATTAAAAGTTGAACGTATGATGCCCTTTATACTAAATCCATTATGATTATAAAAATCAGCATCTTCCGTTGCTAGAATTGCTTCAATAAAATCTGGTGACATTTGACTATAGGGTATAGGTGTTCTGTTTTCATTCTGGAATTTCATGCTCACAACACTATCATCCATATCATAAATTTTCGAAGTAGTTGATTGATCAAAAGCAGACTCATCCCATGATGGTAATGTCTTAGATAAATAAGATAGGTAGATAATACCACCTGCCGCCATAATTATAGCAAAAGTTAGAAAACCAATGAAAATTTTCAATATAGTTCTCTTTTTAGATTTTTTCCCATTGTATTTATTATTTTTTTTAGCAGTTGGCTTTGTTTTACTTGAGGCACTGCTTGATGTTCTTCTATTATTTGAAGACATTTTTTGCTACTCACTTTCATAATTAAATTATATCCAATTTATTATAGCAAAAAAACAAATAATATTCAAAAGTAGCTTTTTATGATAAACTTATATAGATTAATCGTTAAGGAGAAATACTTATGGAAATGTCTTTAGAAAAGCAATTAGAGATTATTAAAAGAGGAACTGTTGAAATTGTACCAATGGATGAGCTGGTTAAAAAACTTGAAAAATCATTAAATGATAAAAAACCTTTGAAGGTGAAGCTAGGACTTGATCCTTCAGCACCAGATATACATTTGGGTCATACGGTAGTTTTACAAAAGTTAAAACAGTTTCAAGATTTAGGACATGAAGTTATTCTGATTATTGGAGATTTTACTGGAAGGATAGGTGATCCTACAGGTAAATCAGCAACAAGGAAACAATTAACAGAAGATGAAATAAATAAAAATGCAGAATCTTATAAGAAACAGATATTTAGAATATTGGATCCGGATAAAACTCAAGTTGTATATAACAGTCATTGGTTAGCTAAGTTTAAATTTGAAGATGTTATTAGACTAGCAGCTAAAACAACTGTGGCAAGAATATTAGAAAGAGACGATTTTAAAAAAAGGTATGATGATAATCAACCTATAGGAATACATGAATTTTTTTATCCTCTAATGCAAGGTTATGATTCAGTTGAACTTAAAGCCGATATTGAATTAGGCGGAACTGATCAGAAATTCAATTTGCTAATGGGACGAAATCTTCAAAAAGAGTATGGGCAAGAAGGGCAAATTGCATTGATGATGCCTATTCTTGAAGGCTTAGATGGTGTGTTGAAAATGAGTAAATCACTTAACAACTACATTGGGGTTGAAGATAGTCCGAAAGAGATGTTCGGAAAGGTTATGTCTATTAAGGATGAATTAATTCTAAGATATTTTACTTTAGTAACACCTTTATCTAATGAAGAAATTAAAATGATGGAAAAAGAAATGGTTGCGGGTAAAAACCCTAGGGATTATAAAGTGAAACTTGCTAAAATTATAATTACTCAATATCATAATATTGAAGAAGCAGATAATGCAGAAATTGAGTTCATAAATATATTTTCTAAAAATCAATTACCAGATGAAATACCAGAAGTAGAATTAGAATTAGGTGGGGAAGGAAACTATTGGATCCCTAAGCTTCTACAAAATCTTGGTTTAGTTAGTAGTACATCTGATGGGAAAAGGATGTTAGAACAAGGTGGGGTTAAAGTTAATGGAGAGAAAATAACTGAAGCAAATTTAAATATTGAAGATAAAATGGTTGTTCAAGTTGGGAAAAGAAAATTTGCCAAGATTATTATTAAGTAGTTATAAGTAAAAAAAGAAGGCGCAATGATTTTTATCATTGCGCCTTTTAATTTAAAATTAGTTTACGGTGTCGGAGTAGGTTCTGGAGTAGGTTCTGGTTCTGGTGTCGGAGTAGGTTCTGGAGTCGGAGTTGGTGTTGGTTCTGGCGTTGGTTCTGGTTCAGGTAAACTCACAATATTCTTTTTAACTATAGTTCTTTTTATTATTTCCAAAGGACTTGGTTTTTGGAATTTTACTACTTTTTCATCCTTTAAATATTTTTCCATAAAAAGCTTCCAGAATCTTGCTGGATAACCACCACCATATTGATTATAGAATCCGTTTTCTTTGTCTGCCAAATCAAAGCCCATCCAAACAGCAGCTGAGATATTTGGTGTATAGCCAACAAACCATAAATCTTTATTAGCATTTGTTCCTGTAAGTTGTGAAGTGCCAGTTTTACCAGCCATATCAAGACCACTTATTTTACTTTGTGCTCCAGTTCCATAACTTGTAACAGATTTTAAAAGATCTGTAATATACCAAGCTACAGTAGGCGTTATTACTTGTTCAGATTCTGGCTCATATTTATAGACAACTTTTCCATTTTTATTAACAATTTTTGTTATTAAATGAGGCTTTTCTAGAACACCTTCATTACCGAATGCACCATATGCTCTAACCATTTCCATTGGTGTAACACCATTTTCAATACCACCTAAAGCTATTGATAAATAATATTTTTCTTCAGGTACCAATTCAATACCTAGTCTAGTTGCAAATTCCCAACCTTTTCTAGGACTTATATCATTAAGAATTTGTACTGCAACAGTATTTATGGAGCTTGTTATTCCTTGGCGTACAGTTACAAGACCTCTATAGGTGCCACCAGAGTTCTGTGGTTGATAACCACTTATATTTATTGGACCGTCTACATAAGTATCATTAGCTGTTAAACCCATTTCAATAGCTGGACCATAAGCTGCTATTGGTTTAAATGTTGATCCAGGTTGTCTGCCACTGGCATATACTCTGTTAAGTCCCATCGCTGTATAGTCTCTGCCGCCTAAAATACCTTTAACTTCACCCGTAGTTTGATCGTAAACTACCATTGCTACTTCGCATTTTTCATTATTTGCGTCTTTTGGGAAGTTAGTTGGAGTTTTAGCAAGATCTTCTAGAATCTCTTGACCCTTGGAATCCATTGTTGTATATATACTGTATCCACCTACAAATAGTGATGGCAGATTTTCTTCTTTTAGTATTTGTTCTGCATCCTTTATAGCTGAATCAATAAAGAAGCCATATTTATTATCAACTTTGTTTATTGAAGGGTTTAGCGTAATAGGCAGTGCAATTGCAGCATCCATTTCTTCACTTGTTATATATCCTTCTTTTTCCATAGCTTTAAGTACGGAATTTCTTCTTTCTACGGCTTGATCCATATAATCTACAGGATTCTTATAATAAGGTGATTGTGGTAAACCAGCTAAAGTTGCACATTCATCTAAAGTAAGATCTTCTAGCTCTTTATCAAAATATTTTTGAGCGGCTGCATCTATACCGTAAGCACTTTGTCCAAAGAAGATAACATTAGCATAATATGTAAAAATTTCTTTTTTACTCATTACTTCTTCTATATTAAGAGCTATTAAAGCTTCTTGGATTTTTCTAGATATTGTTTTAGAAAAACGTTCATCAGGATCTATTAATAAATTCCTTGATAATTGTTGAGTAATTGTACTAGCCCCTTGTGAGCTATCTTTTGTAACATAGTTAGCAACAAGTGCTCTAACTAAACCATAAAGATCAATTCCACCATGAGTCCAAAAACTTCTATCTTCAATAGCCACCACAGCATTAATATAGTTAGTTGGTAAACTTTCATAATCAACCCAAACTCTATTTTCAGAATAGAATCTGCTGGAGACTAGAGTGCCTTCATCATCATAAAAATCTGAAGTTAATTGTATATCAAAATCTTTAGGGCTAATTGGAGGTACGTTCTTTGCTATAGTTGATACGTAAAGAGTCAGTATGACTACAAAGGTAGATATAAGAATTGTTATAGTTAGGAAGATACCTGCAATAATCTTTTTAATTTTATTTTTAATGTTGGAGTTCTCAGTCATTTTATGGTCCTTTCAAAAATTACATCTAATAATTACTTCCTTAATAATATTATAGGGATGGTTAAAAATCAAGTAAATTGGAAAGTGTACTATTAGAATATTGTTTAGGAAAAAATGCAAATTTAATAAAAAAGGTCAAAAAAAGGGTTGACCTAGTAGCTGTAAAATGATATATTATTTAAGCGACCTGAGGAAAAGGGTAGCAAGGTCATTGAAAACTGAACAATAGAAGAAGAAGAATTAAAGAAACAACGTCAATGTAAAATAAAGAGTCAGATCTCGAAAGAGGTCACGGATACACAACGAAGAGTTTGATCCTGGCTCA
>JAQUGR010000004.1 GCA_028683955.1 Bacillota bacterium
CAACTTTTATTTTAAATTCACCCGAATATTTCTTATGTTCTATTTTCTTTGTCATAGAAAAACTGCACCCCTTTCGTTATTTATGCGGTAATTATACCACATGTCTAACTTTTGGGGTGCAGTTCATTATTCAAAGTGTTTTTTTATATTCGCTCTATACGATGGTGTGATTATACCTTTTTCCGTAATTATTGCTGTAATATATTCATTTGGCGTTACATCAAATGCTGGATTATATACATCCACATCATCAGGTGCATATTGTCTGCCACCAATAAATGTGACTTCCTCTTTTGCTCTTTCTTCAATTGGAATATCATCCCCACTATCTATACTCACATCAAAAGTACTAAGTGGAGCAGCCACATAAAAAGGAATTTTATGTTCTTTTGCTAATATAGCAACACTGTAGGTACCAATTTTATTAGCCACATCTCCATTAGCCGTAATTCGGTCGGCACCAACTATTACTGCTCCTATATTTTTTTTGGCCATAACAAATCCAGCCATACTATCTGTAATTAGTGTTACTTCAATACCAGCCTTCATTAATTCCCAAGCTGTCAGTCTTGCCCCTTGTAATAATGGTCTAGTTTCATCCGCATAAACATGTATATTTTTACCTCTATCATTTAGATAATAAATTGGTGATAATGCTGTGCCATATTTGGCTGTAGCAATACTCCCTGCATTACAATGAGTGAGAACATTTTTCACATTTTCAAGCAATTTAGACCCAAATTCACCAATTTTATAACATGTTTGTTCATCTTCTTTTTGTATTAATTGAGCTTCTGATGAAACAAACTCTAGAACCTCATTTGTAGTACTAAAAATATTAATATTTAGTTTATGAACTATTCTTTTTATTGCCCATTCTAAATTTACAGCTGTTGGCCTGGAACTAATTAAATAATCACCTTTAATTTTTAATTCATTTAATAATTCTTTCACAGTCAGAGCCTTACTATTTCTAGAAACTACAAAAAGTCCATAAGCACCAGCAATTCCAATTGCTGGTGCTCCACGAATTTTCAACTCTTTAATGCTATCATATACATCTTCAACTGTAACTAAATCAACATAAACTATTTCATTTGGCAGTTTTGTTTGATCAAGTATTGTAATAATCCCATTATTAAATTTTATTGGAGTAATGATATTATTATCCATAATTAAATAGAGTGAATAGCAAGACCATGAACAGCTTCAAAAGCTTCCATCATGCTTTCAGAAATAGTAGGATGAGCATGAATTGTTTTAGCTACATCTTCTACTGACAAACCTTTTCTAATTGCTAGAACAGCTTCAGCTATTAAATCAGTAGCATGAGGCCCCATAATTTGAACGCCAAGTATTTGGTCAGTATTAGCTTCAGCAATAACTTTAATAAAGCCATCTTTTTCTCCAATACATAATGCTTTGCCACAAGCTGTAAATGGAAATTTACCAATTTTAACTTCATACTTTTCTCTTGCTTCTTGTTCATTAAGACCAATAAAAGCAATTTCCGGGAATGTATATACTGCACTAGGAACAAATGTTACATCTGCATCCTCAGTTTTATTTTTCAAAATATTTTCTACAACTTGATTACCTTGAGCACTTGCTGCATGAGCTAATAAGACTTTACCATTAACATCTCCTATTGCATAAATATTATCAACATTTGTTTTCATAATACTGTCAGTAATGATTTCTCCTCTTTTACCTACTGCAACTCCAACATTCTCTAAGCCAATATTTTTGCTATTTAAAGATCTGCCAATACCAATTAATACTTTATCAGCTACTAATTCTTTGCCATTGTTTAATGACACAATCATACCCTCAGGTCCTTTAGTTACTTTTTCAACCATAACACTAGTATGTACACCAATTTTCTTTTTCTTTAGTAACATTGTAAATCTTTTACTGATTTCTTGATCAACCATAGGTAAAACTCTATCCAGAGCCTCAACCATAGTCACATTTGTGCCTAAAGATGAGAATACACTTGCAAACTCACAACCAATAACACCAGCGCCTATTATCAGAAGTGAGCTTGGTTGTTCTTTAAGATTTAGTAATTCTGTACTAGTTAATACATTAATGCCATCATAACCTAGAGATGCTATAGTAGCAGCTTCAGATCCTGTAGCTACAATAATATTTTTAGCTTCTATAATTTCTACTGATCCATCATTTTTTGTTACTTCAATAGAATTAGTGTTCTTTATTACACCATTACCATTTATTACTGTAACTTTATGATAAGCCAACAATGATGCTACTCCTCCAGTTAATTGTTTAACAACTGAATCTTTTCTTTCAATTATCTTTTCAAGGCTAACACTAACATTATCTGCAATAATTCCAAAATCTGCTGCCTCTTTCACTTTATTAAAAAGATCAGCACTTGCTAGCATAGCCTTTGTAGGTATACAACCTCTATTTAAACAAGTTCCACCTACTACATCTTTTTCTATAAGAGCAATATTGCCCCCAAGTTGCGCTCCTCTAATAGCCGCAACGTATCCCCCTGGGCCACCACCAATAATAACGATATCAAACATTTAAAAACCTCCTCTATAGTAATTTTAATAGACTAAAATTTAAATAATCACAGGATAAAAGGTTGTATTCAATATTCCCAATCTTCCCATCAATAAAAACTCTGTTGTCAAAACGATTGTGAATATGCCCGTAAACGCATCTTTCTACTCCGTATCGTTCCATTATATCAATAAATTTACTAATTGCACCATCTTTTCCTATAGGTGGATGATGTATAAGCACTACTTTTCTTTCAAATTTAGCACTTTTTAAAGAATTTTCTAGCCTGATTAACTCCCTATTATAGATTTTTTCATCTTCTGGTGACAATTCACCATCTTCAGGAATCAACCAACCTCTAGAACCACATATACTAATATTTTCATACTCAAATGAATCATTTTGAATGAAAAACATGTTATTAAGATTCAAACTTCTTAATTTACTAACACTCGACCACCAAAGATCATGGTTACCCTTAATTAATACTTTTTTCCCAGGTAACTTGGCTATATACTCTAAATCAAAATAAGCATCCTCTAGTTTCATTGCCCAAGATACATCACCAGGTATCAAAACTAAATCTTCATCACTTACTACTTCTCTCCAATTATCGGCTATTTTTTTGTGATGATCTATCCAATTATCTCCAAAAATATCCATCGGTTTATCCTGAGTTAACGATAAATGCAAATCTGATATACCAAAAATCATATTATACCTCTACAATTACAGTGATAACCATTGGTTTTCTTTGAGTTTTCAAGTATACAAAAGTATCTAAATCATCTCTTAAACGACCTTTAATTGTTGACCAATCTTTAACTTTGTCTTTTTTTATCTTTTCAATTATTTTTTTAGCTTCTAAAGATATTTGTTCAATTAACTCTTCAGATTGCCTTACGTAAACAAAGCCTCTTGAGACTATATCTGGATCTCTAATAATCTGTCCTTGCTTACTCATTGTTAATACAACTATGATAATTCCATTTTCAGATAATATTTTTCTGTCTCTTAGCACTATATTACTAACATCTCCAACACCAAGGCCATCAATAAATACTACACCAGATTTAACTTTACCTACTAAGCTACACTTATCCTCATTAAGCCCAATAACAACTCCATTTTCTGGAATCACTATGTTTTGTTTTGGAATACCCATTTGTAAAGCTATATTTTTGTGGGCCATTAACATTCTATATTCCCCATGAACTGGAATAAAATATTTTGGTTTTAATAAACTCATCATTAATTTCAAGTCTTCTTCACTAGCATGTCCAGAAACATGAATATCAAAGGCTTTACCATAAACAACATTAGCCCCTAGTTTCATAAGATGATCTATTAGTTTTGAGATATATTTTTCATTTCCAGGAATAGCCATAGCTGAAATCATAACTGTATCATCAGGTGAAATTTCAATTTTATGATGAACTTTAGTAGCAATTCTAGATAAAGCACTCATTGGTTCCCCTTGACTACCTGTAGAAATTATACAAACTTTATCCTTCGGTAATTTTAATATTGCATTAATATCTACTAATTGGCCTTTAACAACCTTTAAATAACCAAGTTGTATTGCCACTGCAGTTATATTTTCCATGCTTCTTCCTAGTACAGCAACTTTTCTTCCAGCTTTTTTTGCTGCATCGAAAATTTGTTGTATTCTATGGACATTTGAGGCAAAGCTTGCAACTATAATTCTTGATTTTGTTTCCATAAAAATATCTTCAACATTTTTACCAACAGTTTTTTCAGATTTTGTATATCCTTTTTTTTCTGCATTTGTACTGTCTGCCATTAAAGCCAAGACACCTTTTTCTCCTAAAGCAGCAAGTGTATAAAAATCTGTTACTTGGCCGTCTATAGGTGTAAAATCGATTTTAAAATCACCAGTATGAACAATCGTTCCAATTGGTGTTTCAATAGCTAGTGCTACAGCATCAGGTATACTATGACTTACTTTAATAAATGTAATTTTAAAAGGTCCAAGTTTAATTTCACCTCTTGGAATTACAACATTTAATTTTGGTTTAGTCAATAATTTTTTTTCTTTTAATTTTCTATTAATTAGACCTATTGTTAATCTAGTTCCGTATATAGGTACATTTAGGTCATCTATGATATAAGGTAGTGCACCAATGTGATCTTCATGTCCGTGAGTTATTAAAACTCCTCTAAGCTGGTGAATATTATCCTTTATAAAAGTTATGTCTGGTATTACAATATCAATACCTAGCATTTCATCTTCAGGCATAGTCATTCCAGCATCAATAATGATCATTTGATGATTATATCTAATGGCTGTGAGGTTCTTTCCTACCTCTCCTAATCCACCTAAGGGTATTATTTCTACCATATTTGGTTTTTCAATTTTTCCCATAGGGTTTTCTCCTCCTTTATTTAACTGACGATTTTGTTGGCTATAAATAGTTTTTCCCCTAATTTTTTAATGTTACTGAGAAGATTAATTCTATTATTTCTAATATTATCATCTTCAACCATAACCATTACATTTTCAAAAAATTCATCTAAAGGTTTTTTTAAAATCTCCAATTGTTTATAGCAATTTAGATAATCCCTTTTAGCAAAATTCTCTTCAAAAATTGCAACTATATTATTAAGCTCATTGGCCAAATCAATTTCGTATTTATTTTCGAATAAGTTCTTATCAAACTCATTTCCTTTATTATTTTTAACAATATTATTAATTCTTATAAGTAGTCCCACAACAATTGTAAAGTTACTGTCATTAGTATATGCTTTCAATGCATGTACCTTTTTATAAGTATCGAGAATATCATCAAAATTTAGTGCAAAAACACTATCAATTACATCAAATCTAAACTCTTCTTTTTCAAGTAAAGATTTAAATCTAACCTTGAAAAATTCCAGATATGTCTCAATGTCTAAATTATCTAGTTCGCTAGTTTGAGACTGACTAAAATTCAATAGATCCTGAATGGATATTGAAATATTGTTTTCTAAAAGTGTTCTAATAATTCCAAGGGCCATTCTTCTTAAAGCATATGGATCCTGACTGCCAGTTGGTAAAAGACCTGCTTTAAAAATTGAAGTTATTGAATCAATTTTATCTGCTAACCCTACTATAATACCCTCATTTGTAACTGGAACCTCGTCACTAGCATTTATAGGCATATAGTGTTCTTTTATACTCATAGCTATGTTTTCGTCATACCCTTCAAGCAGGCTATAATAATAGCCCATAATTCCTTGTAATTCAGGAAACTCATATACCATATGGCTAGCTAAATCCATTTTTGCTAAACTAGCAGCTACTAATACGTCTTTACTTCGATAATCTAGTTGCTCACCTAAGTATTGTGAAATATTAATAATACGATCAATTTTATCTCCTATGGAACCAAGATCTTTTTGATAAATAACTTTATCTAACTTTTCTCTTAAATCTATTAAAGGGATTTTTTTATCTTCTTCAAAGAAAAATCTAGCATCGTCCAATCTAGCTTTTAATACCTTTTCATTTCCTAATATAACCTTATCTATGCTTTCTGAGTTACCACATCTCACACCTATGAAATAAGGCTTTAGATGACCATTTTTATCTGTTATCGGGAAATATTTTTGATTTTTGACCATAGATGTTATAATTACTTCTTTTGGAAGTTCTAAATATTTATGATTAAATGCTCCTACAAAAACAGTTGGAAATTCTACTAAATACAAAACTTCTTGTATTAAATCTTCAGGTATAACAACTTTAAAGTCTAACTCTTTCTCTTTTTGAGCTATTCCTTCTAATATTATATTTTTTCTTTTATCCTTATCTACAATAACAAAAGCATCTTCTAATTTATTTTCATACTCTTCAACTGATTCAATTTCAATATCACCTTGATATAAGAATCTATGACCACTGCTTTTTCTATCAGCAATAATTCCACCATACTCTAATGGTAAAATTTCATTATTCCATAATGAAATCAAACTCCTTATTGGTCTTATAAATTGAATTTTGCTATCGCCCCATGACATAGGTTTTGCAAAACTAATATTACTTATGGCTTGTTTTATTATTTCCGGCAATACTTGTTTAACATTAACCCCTTTAATTACTTTGATTGAATAAACATATTCATCTGAATTGAACTTTTTAATAACAAGTTTATCGGGTGTTACTCCTTGACCTCGACAAAATCCTTCTAAAGCTTTAGTTGGTTCTCCATCTTTATAGGCGGCTTTTATACTTGGTCCTTTTGTTTCTAAAGTTATTGATTCACCTTTTTGTGAAATTCCAATAATTTGAACAGCAATTCTTCTAGGTGTACCAAATGTCTTAAGTATCTCATAGTCAATCTTTTTTTCTGATAAAATAACTTTAATATTATTTTCTAATTGACATATTACATCATCAATTGTTCCAGCCGGCACTTCTTCAAGACCAATTTCTAATAAATAGTCTGCCATCTATATACTCTCCTTTTTCAATAATGGAAAGCCAAGACTTTCTCTTTTTTCTAAATATGCCAAAGCACATTTTTTCGCTAAATTTCTAATTCTAGCAATATAATTTGTTCTTTCAGTTACACTGATAGCGCCTCTTGCATCTAAAAGATTAAATGCATGTGAGCATTTTAAAACATAATCATATGCTGGTAATTCAAGACCAGCCAACAAACAAATATCTGCTTCATTTTCATATATATTAAAAAGTTGTAATAGGTTTTCTTTATTAGATACTTCAAAATTATATGTTGAAAATTCAATTTCATTATTTAAATATATGTCTCCATATTTAATGCCTTTAGTCCAATCAATATCATATACACTATCTTTTTCTTGGACATAAACAGCAATTCTTTCTAATCCATAAGTAATTTCTACAGATACAGGCTTACATTCAATACCACCACACTGTTGAAAATAAGTGAACTGGGATATTTCTTGGCCATCAAGCCATACTTCCCAACCAAGGCCCCAGGCTCCAAGTGTAGGTGATTCCCAATTGTCTTCAACAAATCTAATATCATGTTGTAAAGGATTAATCCCAAGTACTTCTAAACTTTCCAAATAAAGTTCTTGAATATTATTTGGACTCGGTTTAATAATGACTTGGTATTGAAAGTAATGTTGTAATCTATTTGGATTTTCTCCATAACGGCCATCTGTAGGTCTCCTACAAGGTTCAATATAAGCTGAAGCAAATGGTTCTGGACCTATTGCTTTTAAAAATGTATTTGGATTCATGGTTCCTGCACCTTTTTCAATATCATAAGGCATCTGTATAACACAACCTTTTTCTCCCCAATATTCGTTTAATTTCATAATCATATCTTGAAATGTAAGCATATTAATGTTTCTTCATCCTTTCATCGAATATATTTCCTGCAATATTTAATAATTCTATTCTTATATCGATTTGTTCTCTATATTTAAAATCGATTGTTTTTAACCCTCTATAAAGACCAGTTAAACCACCACACAATGATCCAATTTCTTGTGCATTTTCTATTTTTGCTAAAGTGTTAATTAAATCATCAAAATTTTCAGTAATATTAAATAATGCCAAACTATTTAATAATGTTTCAACAACATAACTACTTCCTTTTATTTCATCAAGTTTCATATTTTTATACTGCCCATAATAAAGATGGCTACTAAAAATATCATGTAAAGCTTGTTTTTTTGATTGACCTTTAAGTAAATTATAGACTAACCAAGAATATAGCTGACAAGCCTCTTTAACTCTTGAATCAAAATGAGTCATGTTAGATTGTAATCCAGCTAATGTTATAACAATATCTAATTCTTCATACATTAAGGCAATAGGCAAGCAACGTTTTAGAGAGCAACTTCCTGCAGTTTTATTATTTAGTATTTGATGTGCATTTTTAGCTCCAGTGGGAAAGCTACCAGTCTCGATTGCATTTTTAATTGCAATATTCGTAGTATTCCCAATATATTGTCTATCTAAAGCATGCCATTCAATTATTTCTTCTCCAATAGATATCAATGGGTCATCAGGTTCTTTAATCAAGCCTTTAGCCACTGCCATAGTTAATTTTGATGCATCAGTTAAGCCTATTTTTTTATTACCATAATAGTCTCCAATTCCTGTTCCAATTATGCCTCCACGGATCTTATCAAGTATAGTAACAGCTTCATTATATTTTTCAACTCTTTGAATCACTTTACCTCTGATACTCTTACGTATTATATGTGCAGAATCTTCAAACATATTTTTGGCATGATATTCCAAAGTTTGAACTTTAGATACAGTTAAAAATCTAATAGGTTCAACATTTATATGTTCTTTAGCATAATGAATTAATTCTAAATCTTTTAAATGCCCCATGTTTTCAATTATCAAATATTTACCAATATGACCAAAATTCTCTATATTTTTAATAAATATATAAAGTATATTATTTAATAAGTCATCTTCATTAATTAAATTTATTACTCCATCAAGAAATTTTTGTGTTTCTACTTCATTTATTAAATGTTTGTATTCTTGATTCTTATTTAGCAAAAGATCTTCAATATATTCAATTCTTAAAGGTGCACTATTATATGTTAAGGCAGATACTTCAATATTATTTAAAAGTGCAAAATGATAAATTTCGCTATAAGCAACCACTGTAACCGCACCGCCAAGAGAATTTCCTGTTATAATAATTTCTTTAGGCATATTGCCATTGTTTTTTTGTTTATACTCTTCAATAATTCCGAGGATTCTTTGTCCAACAATTTTAAATTGTGTTGGTATTAAATTCCCTTTTGGTATTAAAAGTCTTGCATCATTGTCAATCCAGTCTTCAACACTTTTATCTGAGCCTGCAATGCCAATTATTAATACTTTATCTTTATAAAAAGATATACTTTCATAACCTGTTCTTTCATCTTCTGTAAAACAAAGATAATTCCATTTTTTCTTGTAAATATCTAAATATCCTTCATAACAACTATCCGCAAAATTCAAGGGAATTATATCTTTAGCTTTTTCAATAAAATTTTCTTTAGAAGTATTTTGAACACTAACTAAATCTTGCATAACTTCTTTTGAATAGGACAATAGTAATATATCTGAAATAACATCAAGAAATTGGCCGTTTAACCGGTCATGCAATTTACTAATATCAGTTTTTTTCATTTTCCTTATATTTTTATCAAGTATCAACATTTAAACCTCAAAAGTCAACTTTTTTAGGTAATCAAAACCTGTAAACTTTTTATCTGTAATGTGTTCAATTAATTTTTCTAAAAAATAATCCAATTTTTCCAATAAAGCTTTCGTTACTTCAAATTCTTTTAATTGATCAAAACTATCAGTTTCAAGTATTTTATATATTTTAATTAAATCTGCTTCAATACAAAACCCTTCTTTAGTACAACTATCGCAAATTAGGTTTCCTTCTGAAAATTGATAAAAATAATTATCACTATTTATATTGCAAATATTACAAGCTACTAAATTTGGCTGATGTCCTAGATATAAGATACTTTTTATTAAAAAATATCTTAATAAAAATTTAGGATCTTTTGTATTACCTAATCTATTAAACGTCCAAATCAGTAATTCAAACACTTCTTTTTGTGACATGTTATCAACTAAAACATCATTTAAAAAAACTGTCATTGTCATAGCTACGCTAGTTTTTAATAAATCTTTTCTAATATTCATAAAGCCTTCAATTACTTGGCCTTGGTTTAGTACATAATATGCTTTACCCTTGCTTAATTGATATTCTCCATGAACTAATAAATCAGTTGATGATCTATTTTTACTATTAAGCTTTCTAGCGCCTTTAGCCACAAAGGACAAACGTCCTCTATCTTTAGTAAATATAATAATAGATTTGTCAGAATCTCTATATTCACGACTTAAAATAACAATCCCTTCAACAGAAAGTGTATTTCTTCCAGCCACTATTTCTCCCTTTTATAACCGAAGTTTCTCATGTCAAAATCTTTTTTTCTCCAGCTATCTTTAACTTTGACTTGAATATTCAAGTACACTTTCATTCCCCACATTTTCTCAAGTTCAAGTCTAGATAATCGGCCGATTTTTTTTAACATAGAAGCACCCTTACCAATCATTATTCCTTTTTGAGATTTTCTTTCTACGTAAATAGAGGCATAAACATTAATCAATTCCCCTTCTTCTTCTATCAAGTCAATTAATACTGCTGAAGAATGAGGAACCTCTTCTTCAGTTAATCTTAATATTTTTTCTCTGATAATTTCACTTACAAGAAAAGCTTCACTTACATTAGAAGTTTCTTCTGCTGGGAAATACATTGGGCCTTCTTCAATATTATTTAATATTTTGGATAATAATTCATCCAAATTTTGATTTTTTAAAGCTGATATAGGAATTATATTTTCAACTTTAATTAATTGGTTATACTTTTCTATTATCGGCAAAACAGATTCTTTATTATCTAAATCAATTTTGTTAATTACTAAAATTATAGGCGTTTTAGTTTTAGACAACATTTCAATAATATATTCTTCACCTTTACCTATTTCCTTACTACTATCAACTATATATAAAATCAGATCAATATTTCTTAAATTCTTTTTGACCATATCCATCATATACTCACCAAGATTAGTCTTAGGCTTATGTATACCTGGTGTATCAATAAAAACTAACTGATATTCATCTTCTTTTGTTAATATTCCTAATACTTCATTTCTTGTTGTTTGTGGTTTATCAGACATAATCGCAATCTTCTTACCTATTAAAGTATTAAGCAATGTAGATTTACCTACATTTGGTCTACCGATTATTGAAATAAAACCTGATTTAAAATTTTTCATTATAATTCAAACCCTTCAGGTAATAATTTTGAAATAGTAAAGCTTTTTTGATAACCATCTGGACCATAAAAATCTATCGGTAAATTCTTATCAAATTCATATATTACTTGTCTACAAGCACCACAAGGAGATTTCACTAACTTACTATCTGTTAATATAACCATTTTAACCCATTCTTTTTCACCGTTAATAATTGCATTAGCAATGGCATTTCTTTCTGCACAAACTGTTAATCCATAACTACTGTTTTCTATATTAACGCCAGTATAAATATTACCCTTTGTAGTAAGAATAGCTGCAGCTACACTAATTTTAGAATAAGGACTATATGCATTTTTCAATGCAATTTCCGCTGTTGATTTTAGTAATTGATCATTATTCATCTGCCTATATCCAATTTCATCAATATTTGTTCTTCCATAATCCTCATATTCTTTTTGTCTTCTTCTTTTTCATGGTCATAACCTAAAAGGTGTAATATCCCATGAACAAGCAAATAACTCATTTCTCTCAAAAAAGAATGTCCAAAATCTATACTTTGTTCTAATGCTTTTTCTCCTGATATTATTATGTCACCTAAAATAATTTCTTCAGTTTCATTAAAGAATAATGGTTCTTCACTTTCATCATTTTCTTCAAACAAAGGGAAACTAAGAACATCAGTATCACTGTCTACATTTCTATATTTTTTATTTAAGCTTCTGATTTCTTCGTTGTCTGTAATTAATACTGAAACTTCATAATTATCAACGCTGCCAGCCTCTGTCAGTGCTACAATACCTACTTGTTCTAGTTTTTCATAAAGGTCATCTTCAATTTTAACTTTATCTTGTTCATTTGCTATTACAATGTCCATTAGATACCTCCATTTTTTATTTATTTTATTAATTTATTAATTAGAAAATTAAACTCAAATACCTTGTTACCTCTCTATTTAATAGCATATTTAACAAGTATATTTATATATCATTTTACTGATGTTGTCATGTGACTTCTTACTGTCAAAAATTTCATTCCAGGATTGACAGGCTTAAATAATTCTTAAATCAATAATATTTCATATTGCTAAGATAATTATTAAAAGAAAAGACCATTTACAACTGATTATTTATTTTATGACCTAAATTACTTTTATCGTAGTAACAAGCATCTTGTTTCTCTGATAATTTCATTTGATCCTTAATAATTTTAAATTTAATAGATTAAATATTTAAATCTTTTTTTATAGCTAAAAACATCATCTTTAATTATATCATACTAATGTCTTTTAGTCCTTGAATAATCAATATTTTACCATTTAAGAGCGAAACTTCAGCATTATCCTCAACTATTTTATTTCTTAAAGTTAATGTATCCCCAAGTTCAACTTCAAATTTCCCATTATACTTCATTCCTTTCAGTATAATTAAAGATTTTTCTAAAGGTATAAATGATACAGTAGTACCAGTATTTTTATTTATCTGTAAATTGCCAGGATTAATAATCCTAATGATTTCATTTTCATTTATTATCTTGGTATTATTATATTTTGAAAGAAGAAATATATTTCCTAGTATATGGTCTGTTTCTAAAAAGAAACTAGGTGCACATATTAATAATTCTGAACAACCTCTTTTAAAGCCTTCTTCTACACTAGCTTCACCATCTGTCACATCTTTTTCTGAAGCTAGTTTTATAATTTCAATGTTTTTATTTACAAAGAAATCTAAAACATCTTTATTTATAGAGTCAAAGTCTCCAATTATTAAATTTGGTAAAATATCATATTGATAAAGTATATCACACCCTCCATCAACACCAATTATATAATCATATTTTTCTATTAGTGATAATAATTTATTTTTCTTAATCGAAGTATAAGGTAATATAATTAGACCTTTCATGACAACCTCCATATAAATAAATAGGTCTACCCTAAGGTAGACCCAATACTTGCTATTTAAACTTACGTTTTCTTGCAGCTTCTGATTTTTTCTTTCTTTTAACACTAGGCTTTTCATAGTGTTCTCTCTTTCTTACTTCTGAAAGAACTCCTGATTTTTGACAAGACCTCTTAAATCTACGTAGCGCAGCATCAAGAGACTCAGTTTTTCCTACTTTAATTTCACTCATATTTATCCCTCCCTCCACCGTTACAGGATGGGTTTATTCTAATACTACAATAAATATTATAGCTAATTTTTTGTCTTTAGTCAATAATATAGTGAGTTTTTTAATAATATTATTTATTAAAGGAATCTTTTAAAGATACCACTCTATTAAAAATCAATCTTTCATCAGTACTATCCTTATCTAAAGCGAAATAACCATTTCTTAAAAATTGACAGGCATTATCTACACTAGTATCTTTCAAAAAGGATTCAACATAGCCTTGACTAACAACTTTTGATTTAGGATTAATATTTTCTCTGAAATCGCCTTTTTCCGGATTTGCATCTACAAATAATCTATCAAATAATCTAAACTCACATGGCAAGGCATGTTCAACTGAAATCCAATGTATTGTGCCTTTTACTTTTCTACCATCAGTAGACCAACCACCTTTTGTTGTTCCATCATATGTGCAATAGACTTCGATAACTTCTCCGTTGTCATCCACTTTATAATCTTCACATTTAAGATAATATGCCCCTTTAAAACGCACTTCATTCCCTTTGAAAAGTCTTCTGTAGCCTTTTTGTGGGTTTAATGAAAAATCACTTTTTTCTATATATAACTCTTTAGTAAAAGGAATTTTCCTTTTGCCAAGTTCTATTTGTTCTGGATTTACATCTACTTCTAACCAGTCTACATCATTTTCAAAATTTGTTACTATTACTTTCAAGGGTTCAACTACAGCCATACCTCTTACAGCTGTAAAATTGAGTTCTTCTCTTACTGCAGCTTCTAATTGAGATATATCTACCACACTATTACTTTTAGCTATACCAGCCTCAATTACAAATTTAATTATCGCATCCTTTGGATATCCACGTCTACGTAGTCCAGATATTGTTGGCATTCTTGGATCATCCCAACCGTCAACTAAACCTTCTTCTACTAATGCCAAAAGCTTTCTCTTACTCATTACTGTATAGTTTATATTTAATCTAGCAAATTCTCTTTGTTTAGGTTTTTGTTTAAATTCAAGTTTTTCAATAATAAAATCATATAAAGGCCTGTGATCTTCAAATTCTAAACTACAAAAAGAATTAGTTATATTTTCAAGAGCATCTTCAATTGGATGGGCATAATCATACATAGGATAAATATTCCAACCTTCACCTACATGATGATGATTTTTTTTTAATATTCTATATATAATAGGATCTCTCATATTAAGATTTGGTGATGCCATGTCAATTTTAAGTCTTAATACCATGGAACCTTCATCATGCAAGCCATCTTTCATTTCCTTGAATAATTTAAGATTATCTTCTATTGTTCTATCTCTAAAGGGACTATTTTTGCCTGGTGAAGTTAAAGTTCCTCTGTATTCTCTCATTTCTTCAGGAGATAACTGACATACATAAGCTAATCCTGCACTAATTAAGTTTAATGCAAATTCATACATCTTACCAAAATATTCTGACGCATAAAATATATTTCCATCAACTTTAAAACCAAGCCATCTGATATCATTTTTTATAGCTTCCACATATTCCAAGTCTTCTTTAAGAGGATTTGTATCATCAAACCTTAAATTACACTTACCACCATACTTTTCAGCTAAGCCAAAGTTTACTGAAATAGCTTTCGCATGACCAATATGTAAATAACCATTTGGTTCAGGTGGAAATCTAGTAATTATTTCGCTATAATTACCAGAATTTAAATCATCAGTAATAATATCATCTAAAAATCCAAAATTAACTTCTTTAAAATTCAGCATATTTATTCACCCTTCATCAATTTAACAATAGCTTGATTTATTCTCTCTAAACTTTCTTCCTTACCTAAGATATCAATTAACTCAATAGCACCTCCAGGGGATTGTTCAGTACCAGTTAGGGCTACCCTTAAAGGCCAAAGTAATTGTCCATTTTTCAAGTTATTGTCACTTGCAAGTTTTATTAAAGTATCATGTAATATATCTTGAGTAAATTCAATATCTTCTATCTTTTCTAATTTATCAAATACTAACAATAAGCTATTTAGGGCAATTTCTTTATCTGTTTTCATTTTTTTATGGATATATAAATCTGTGGAATACTCTGAGACTTCCATGAATACTACTAAATGACTTTCCACTTCTGTAATTAAATCAATTCTCTTTTGTAAAAGTTTTGCGATCTTCATTACACTCATTTTTTCAGTTCCAAGAAAAGATATTATTGGCTTTTCAATCAACTTGGTAAAAACTTCTAGATCCATTTTTCTTATATATTCACCGTTCATCCATTTTAGTTTTGTTTTATCAAAAACTGAAGGTGATTTACTAATACCCTCAATTGTAAAATTTTCTTCTAATTCTTTTAATGTAAAAAATTCTCTTTCATCACCAGGGTTCCAGCCAAGTAGAGCTATAAAATTTAAAACAGCTTCAACCAAGTAACCTTCTTCTAATAAATCTTCAAAACTTTTATCACCAAGTCTTTTTGACAATTTTTGTCCATTTTCATTTAGAATTAAAGGTAAATGAACATATGTAGGAATTTCCCACCCGAAAGAGTTATATAAAAGATTGTACTTTGGAGTTGATGATAAGTATTCACTACCTCTTACTACATGAGTAATGTTCATTAAATGATCATCAATTACATTAGCAAAATTATATGTTGGATAACCATCGGTTTTTAATAGCACCTGGTCTTCTAATTCTTTATTATCAACTTTTATTGTTCCATATACTACATCATCAAAACTAGTTTCCCCTGTTGTAGGCATCTTTTGTCTTATAACATATGACAAGCCATTTTTAAGATTTTCTTCTATTTCACCAAGGGACAAGTTTCTGCAATGATTATCATAATGTGCAAAATCCCCTGAATCTTCCTGACTCTTCCTCAAATCATCCAATCTTTCTTTAGTACAAAAGCAATAATAAGCTTTACCTTTTTTAACTAAATCTTCTGCATAAGGTTTATAAATATCCAATCTTTCACTTTGAAAATATGGACCTTCATCATATTTAATACCAACTAACTCTAATGTTTTATAAATAACGGCTAAAGAGTCTTCCACTAATCTTTCTTGATCAGTATCTTCAATTCTTAAAATAAATTTGCCAGCATTTTTTTTAGCAATTAAATATTCATATAATGCTGTACGTAAATTGCCTATGTGCATATATCCTGTTGGGCTGGGTGCATATCTAGTTCTTACTTCTTTCAATATTCTACTCCTTTAAATTAAATCTCCTAAGTCATTTCCAGCTAGTAAATGGAAATGAACGTGAAATATTATTTGTCCAGCATCTTTACCTTTGTTAGTTATTATTCTATAGCCAGTATCAGTAACTCCTAATTTATCACATAAATTCCTGACAAATTCAGGGAACTTAGCAAGAATCTCTCCATCCATATCAGAAATATCCGCAAAATGTTTTTTAGGTATTATTAGCACATGAATTGGAGCTTTGGGATTAATATCCTTAAACGCCATGAAATAATCATTTTCCATTATAATTTCAGTTGGTATTTCTTTATTGATAAATTTACAAAATAAACAATCCATTATAGTAAGCCTCCAATCAAAACTTTTTTGTTAACTGATAGTATTTTTACCTTTACTATTGTATTTTCTATAATCTTTTCACCTTTAGTATCAATTAATACTTTTAAATAGTTATCACTATATCCTTCAGTGATATTATCTCTATTTTTTTCTACTAAAACATTCATTTGTTTTCCAATCATTTTAAATAAGAAATTAGAATGAAGTTCATCTCTTAACTCGGCCATTTCTTTAGCTCTAATTTTTTTAACATTATCTTCTACTTGATTGGAAAAATTTGCTGCTCTCGTACCTTTTCTTTTAGAATATTTAAAGATATGAAGATTATCTAAACCGATATCTCTTATAAAATCTTTTGATTCTTGGTGATTTTCTTGGCTTTCTCCTGGAAAACCAACCATTATATCAGTCGTAACAGATAATATTGAACCTTTAATTTTTCTTAGTTTTTTAATAACATTTTCATATAGCAAAGTATCATACTTACGATTCATATTTTTTAGTATCGTTTCAGAACCACTTTGTAAGGCTAAGTGAATATGTGGCATAAATCTATCATCTTTAAATAATTCAATGAATTCTGAACTTATTTCATTAGGATCCAATGAACCAAATCTTATTCTTTCAATTTTTGTAGTATAAAGAATTTTTTTCATTAATTCTGTTATAGAGGAATTAATATCTTTGCCATAGGCTCCAGCATGAATTCCAGTTAAGATTATTTCTTTATACCCTTTATATGATAACATATTTATCTCTTCAATTATATTTTCCAACGGTCTGCTTTTTATGGGTCCTCTAGCTATTGGAATTATACAATAGCTACAAAAGCTTTCACAACCTTCTTGAATTTTAAGAAAAGCTCTTGTTGTTTCGGGTGTGGCAATTTTCAAATCTTCAAATTTTTGATTTTTTTCAAGTTCAATTACATGAGCTTTTTCTTTACCTAAAAGCTCTAGAATTTTATTTCTATCTCTCATCCCTAAAACAAAATCAACTTCAGGCATACCTAAAAGAATGCCAGGCTCAGTTTGTGCATAACAACCTGTTACTATAACTTTACCAAAAGGATTTAGCTTTTTAGCTTTTCTTATCATTTGTCTACTTTTACTATCTGCATGGCTTGTTACAGTACAGGTATGTATCAGATATATGTCTGCTTTTGAATTAAAATCAACTATTTGAAATCCATTTTCTTTGAAATATTCTAGAAAACTTTCACCTTCACTTTGGTTAACTCTACAACCAAGTATATATATAGCTGCTGTTTTCATATTTTACTCCTTGATGAATTTGGCTGTTATCCAACCATCTTCTTCTATTACATTTTCTAATTTAAGTCCTTTAGCTAATATTTTTTCTTTAACTCCAGCCCATTTACTATCAATTATTCCTGAAACTAAGAATATTCCACCATTAATTAAATTATCTTCAAGATATTCGGTTAATTTTTTAATTACATCAGCAACTATATTGGCAATAATTACATCAAATTTAATATCTATATCATCTAATAAGTTATTTACTTTAAAATCTATATTATTGTACTCAATTAAATTATCTTTGGAAACTTTAATAGCGTCAACATCATTATCTAAAACTAAAATATCTTTTGCCCCCAGTAATATTGCACCAATTGATAAAATACCTGATCCAGCTCCAACATCGACTACTTTTTTGTTTGCAAAATCAATATTTTCCATTAACAAGAGTACATTTTTAGTTGTAGGATGGCTTCCTGTTCCAAAAGCGATACTTGGATCAATTTTTATTATTAATTCACCTTCTTTAGATTCATAATCTAACCAAGCTGGAACTATAACAAATTTATTGCCAAGTTTTGTTATATTAAAATATTTTTGATAAGCTAATAGCCATTTTTTCTCATCTTCAACACCTTTTATATGGTAATCGCCTAATATTTTATCTATTTCTGTTTTATTTTTGAAATAATCTAATTCTTGTATATATGCATTAATTGTTGTTTCACTAATATTATTTTCAATATCAATATAATCACCATTAACTTGAGCCAACTCTTTTTTGGTCCATGGTGTTTTTATTTCTACTCCTTCAACTCCAAAATCATAAAGTTTATCAATAACTACTTCATGCGCATCTTTGTTAAAGTTATCAAATTTTTTAATTAAAATAAGATATTTTTCCATATTATTCCTTTATCTACTAATTTAAAATAGTCTTTTAAAAGAAAACCTAGGATAACCTAGGTTTTACCTTTTATTTACAGTTAACTCTTGTGTAGTATTATATTTTTCATCTGTTATTATCAATTTACCTATTAAACCGGAAGGAACATTAAAAACGATAGTGCCTGAAATTGTTCCATTTGGTGCAACTTCTCCATATAATATTGCATCAGTTAAACTATTAGGACTATTTTCTATAATTGTACCATTTTCATCTTCAAAACTAAAATAATACATATTATAAAGTCTTTTTACTGAGTCATAATTTTGACCAAAGACTTTAATAACTAACCATTCATTATCACTACTAGTAGTAATATCACCTGGTAGGTTTTTCATTCTTTCAATCGAAACAAGTTTGTAGACAATTTCTGCTGGGTTTTCTACTGGTGTTAAAGTCTCTTTACTTTTCATAAAGCTTTTAACTCCAAAGAATATACCAATCCCAACTGCAACTATAAATAAAAATATTATGATTTTTTTCATTTCTTCACCCTTCAATTACATTAAACCCATTCTTTTATATATTTTATCTACATTTCTTAAATAAAACTCAGGATTAAAAAGTTCGTCAAGTTCTTCTTTAGTCATAATTTCAGAAACTTGTGAATCAGCGGCTAATAAATCTTTATAAGAAACTTTCTCTTTATATGATTTCATCGCCAATGGTTGAATTATATCATAGGCCTTTTCTCTAGCCCAGCCTTTATTAATTAAGGCTAACATAACTCTTTGTGAATAGATTAAACCATTGGTTTTATTTATATTAGCCATCATATTGTCTTCAAAAATCAAAATATTAGTTAGAATGTTATTAAACCTGTTTAATGCATAATCAAGTAAAATTGTTGAATCGGGCATTATTATTCTTTCAGGGGCAGAATGTGATATATCTCTTTCATGCCATAGAGGGATGTTTTCAAAAGCTGTTAACATATATCCTCTAATTACTCTAGCACATCCTGTTATATTTTCTGATCCTATAGGATTTTTCTTATGGGGCATTGCACTTGAACCTTTTTGACCTTCACTAAAATATTCACTTAATTCTTGAACTTCAGTTCTTTGCCAATGTCTAACTTCTACTGCCATTTTTTCTAGACTTGAAGCAATAATTGCTAGGGTTGAAAGGTAAAAGGCATGACGATCTCTTTGAAGCACCTGAGTGCTGATTTTAGCATAATCAATACCTAAATGTTCACAAACATATTCTTCTATTTCTACTCTACCATGTGCAAAATTACCAACTGCTCCTGAAATTTTACCTACTTCAATTTGTTTCCTAGCCAATTCAAAACGATCTAGATTCCTATTCATTTCTTCATACCAAAGAGCAAATTTCAATCCTAAAGCAGTAGGTTCTCCATGAATCCCATGTGTTCTTCCAATTATAGGAATATTCTTATAAGCAATTGCTTTATCTTTAAGCGTTTCTTTAATCTTGATTATATCCTCAAACAAGATATTATTTGCTTGTTTAAATAAATAACCATATGCTGTATCGCAAACATCAGTTGAAGTAAGCCCATAGTGAACCCATTTTTTTTCATCTCCAAGACTTTCACTCACCGCTCTAGTAAAAGCAACAACATCGTGTTTGGTAGATTCTTCTATTTCTAATATTCTTTCAACAGTAAAACTAGCATTTTTTCTTATTTTAGCAGCATCCTCTTTGGGGATTAAACCATATTCAGCATAAGCTTCAGTTGTTAATATTTCAACTTCAAGCCAAGCCTTATATTTATTTTCTTCCGTCCAAACTGATTTCATTTCTTTTCTAGAATAACGATCAATCATTTTATACTCCTTAAAAGCAAATTACCACCCAATTTAATAATGAGTGGCAATTAAATTGTTACTACTAAATATCATCTTATTTAAGATGATTATCCAATAGAATTATATCATAATAGCTAGTATTTGAAAACACTTACTCTCCTGAAAAGAAATCTCTAATTTTTTCAAAAAAAACTTTTTTTTCTCTTCTTGGTTTATAAGATAGCGGTGAATTACTTAATGAATATTTCAAGGCTTCCATCTGTTCTTTTTGTTCTTTTGATAGATGGGTTGGCACAACTACTTTAACGTATATATAATGATCACCAAAGCCATTAGTTTTTAACTTTTGAATACCTTTATCTTTTATTCTAAAAGTAGATCCAAATTGAGTTCCTTCAGGTATTTCTAACTTCTCTTTCCCATGAATTGTATTAATTTCAATAGTATCACCTAATGCAGCTTGAATAATATTGATTTTTGCCTCACTATATACATCGTTGCCTTCACGTTTGAAGTCTTTATGTGGAGCAATATTTACTAATACATATAAATCACCATAAGATCCTCCATTTCTACCTGCATCACCTTCATCTGGAATTCTGATTTTAGCTCCTTCAAAAACACCTGCTGGTATGTTTAAATGAATTTTTCGATCTTTTTTAACTCTACCATGACCATGACATGTTTGACATGGATCTTTAATTATCGTCCCTGTACCATTACAATGAGGACATGATCTTACTGATTGGAAAAATCCCATAGATGACATTACTTGGCCAGTCCCCTTACAAGTAGGACAAGTTTCTTTGCTTGTTCCTTTTTTAGCTCCACTGCCTCCGCATGTATCACAAAGATCTTCACGTCTAATTACTATATCTTTTTCCACACCAAAAGCTGCTTCCATAAATGAAATAGTAAAACGATAAGTTAAATCATCACCTTTTATTGGTCCATTATATTTCTTTCTACTTCTAGAGCCACCGAAAATATTATCAAAAATATCTCCAAATCCTCCAAAGTTCATATCTTCAAAACCACTGTATCCACCTTGATTAAAACCACCTGCATTAAAATCTTGATGACCATATTGATCATATTGACTTCTTTTATTGGCATCACTCAACACATCATAAGCTTCTTGAACTTCTTTGAATTTTTCAGTAGAATCATGTTCTTGATTCTTATCTGGGTGGTACTTCATGGACATTTTTCTATAGGCCTTTTTTATTTCAGCTTCTGTGGCATTTTTTTCAACGCCTAAAACTTCATAAAAGTCTTTCTTACTCAATTAAATACCTCCAATAAACTATTTCAAGACATACATCACCTCTAGAGAGGTGATGTATGCAACTTTAATAATTTTAATTTATCTTATTTGTCTTTGTCTTCAGCAGTAAAGTCAGCATCAACTACATCATCACCTTGACTTTGTCCTGTTGCTTCCTCAGCACCTTGTTGTTCGCTTGCAGCTTGTTGATAAATCTTAGCTCCAATTTCTTCTAGTACTTTTTGTATATTTTCAGTTTCAGTTTTAATTAATTCAACATCATCTTTACTTACTGCTTCTTCTAGTACTTTTTTAGCTGTTTCAAATTTTTGTTTATCTTCATCAGCTATTTTATCAGGATTGTCTTTTATTAATTTGTCTCCTTGATAAATGGTTGAATCTGCAGTATTTTTTGCTTCGATTGATTCTTTTTTCTTTCTGTCTTCTTCAGCATACATTTCTGCATCTTTTGCCATTTTATCAATTTCTTCATCTGACAAACCAGTGCTACCGGTGATAGTAATTTTTTGTTCTTTTCCTGTACCTTTATCTTTAGCGGAAACATTTAAAATACCATTTGCATCAATATCAAAGCTCACTTCGATTTGAGGAATTCCTCTTGGTGCTGGTGCTATACCATCAAGCATAAATCTACCAATACTCTTATTATCTGCTGCCATTTGTCTTTCACCTTGAACAATGTTAATGTCAACACTTGGTTGATTATCAGCCGCAGTCGAAAATACTTGACTCTTAGATGTTGGTATTGTAGTATTTCTTTCAATAATTCTAGTTGCAATTCCACCTAAAGTTTCAATTCCAAGTGATAATGGTGTTACATCTAATAATAGAATGTCATGAACTTCTCCAGTTAATACACCACCTTGAATTGCAGCTCCTAAAGCAACGCACTCATCTGGGTTAACTCCTTTAAAAGGATCTTTTCCAAGTTTCTTTTTAATTGCATCTTGTACAGCTGGGATTCTAGTTGAACCACCTACAAGAATAACTTTATCAATTTGGCTGGCATTTAAGCCTGCATCTTTTAATGCTGTGTCAGTTGGACCCATTGTTTTAGCAACCAAATCTGCAGTTAATTCGTCGAATTTAGCTCTTGATAATGTTATGTCAAGATGTTGAGGTCCACCTTCATTAGCTGTGATAAATGGTAGGTTAATATTTGAATTGGTTACTGTTGATAATTCGCATTTTGCCTTCTCAGCAGCTTCTTTTAATCTTTGCATTGCCATTTTGTCATTTTTCAAATCAATACCATGAGATTTTTTAAATTCACCAACTAAATATTCAATAACTCTGTCATCAAAGTCATCTCCACCTAATTTATTGTTACCACTTGTAGCTTTAACCTCAAATACTCCATCTCCTAATTCAAGAACGGATACATCAAATGTTCCACCACCTAAGTCATATACTAAAATAGTATGATCATGACCTTTATCTAAACCGTATGAAAGTGCTGCAGCCGTTGGCTCATTAATAATTCTTAGAACATTTAGTCCTGCAATTGCTCCAGCATCTTTTGTTGCTTGTCTTTGGCTATCTGAGAAGTATGCTGGTACAGTTATTACTGCATCTTTAACTTCTTGTCCTAAAAATGCTTCAGCATCTTTTTTTAATTTTTGTAAGATTAATGCTGATATTTGTTGAGGGTTATAGTCTGTATTCTCAATCTTAATTTTAAAATCTGTTCCCATATGTCTTTTAACAGATGCTACTGTATGATCCGGATTAGTTATTGCTTGTCTTTTAGCAACCTGTCCCACTAATCTTTCTCCGTCCTTCGTGAAAGCTACAACTGATGGAGTTGTTCTATTACCTTCTGCATTAGCAATTACTACAGCTTCTCCACCTTCCATAACTGCTACACATGAATTTGTTGTTCCTAAATCAATACCTATTACTTTTCCCATTAAATTTTCCTCCTAATTTATCCTTTAATACCTATTTTAACCATAGTTGGTCTTATTACTTTTTTATTTAACATATATCCCTTTTGAAATTCTGCAATTACTTTATTGACTAACTCTTCATCATCTACTGCTTCATTCATAACTCCTTGATGGTAACCGGGATCAAAGTTTTTACCCTCAGCTTCTATTTTTTCCAAACCATTAGCTTTTAAAATTTCAACGAATTGCTTATGTATCATTTCTACACCGTTAAAGTATTTTTCGCTCGATACATCATCAGGTTTAACTGCTAATGCTCTTTCTAAGTTATCAATAACACCTAGTAGTGGAACAATAATTGCTTGAGCTCCATATTTTGCCATATCCTCTAATTCTGTCTTAGATCTTTTTTTGTAATTTTCAAATTCAGCCTGGATTCTCATCAGTTTATCTGTTAATTCATTAATTTCTGTAGCTTGTTTATCCGATTTTTTTATTTTAGGTTTTTTTACTACCTTTTCTTCAAGCTTTTCTTCCAACTTTTCTTCCAATTCTATTCCTCCTTTTGTTTGAATAACGATTCTAATAAAGTGATGTTCTTCTCATAAAACATTCTAGTTGGCCCAATTATGCCAATTTTACCTTGAATACCATCACAAAACAAACAATTGGTTGCAATTACTGTGAAGTCACTTAGTCCTTCCAATCCTATTTCATCACCAATTTTTATATCAATTTCGCCTTTTTCTTGGCCTAATATATTATCAAATATTCTAGTTAATTGTCCTTGGTCTTCTAAAGTATTTATAAAACTTTCTATTTTTTTCACTTCATTAAATTCTGGAAATTTAAATATATTCTTAACACCTTCAACTATTACATCTACATTGTTTTCCTCATATAAAGCATTTACTACAAGCTTAAATATTTCTTCTACTAACAAAGGATTACTAGGAAATATATTTATAATTTCTTGTTTTAATTCTTGTGTAATCTCATCTATATTTTTATCAATTAAATAGTAGTTTAAAATATCTGTTAATTTTTTCAGTTCATCTTCGCTTATCCGTTCTAAAAATGATAGTACATAATCCTTAACTTTTTGTGAACTTAAAACTAAAACCAATAACGCTTTATCTTCTAACAAGCCCACTAACTTTAGATGGTGGATTTTATCTTCACCTTGTTTTTCTTCAGTAATGATTACAGTATAATTGCTTAATCCTGCTAATAAAATAGCTATTTCTTTTAAATAGTTATGTATATTTTTAATATTGCTAGTATTAATGTCTAAGATATTATATTCATCTGCAATCCTGTCATTATCCATTAAGAAATCAACATAATATCTATAGCCAGAAGCTGCAGGTATTCTACCGCTAGAAATATGAGGTTGTTTAATATAACCTAACGATTCTAATGCAGCCATTTCATTTCTAATAGTCGCAGAACTAACGTTCAAACCATATCTATTAACAATAGTTTTTGAACTCACCGGTTCTGCTCCAAAAATATATTCTTTTATTATAGCTTTCAGAATTTGTTCTTTCCTCGAATCCATTAAATCACCTCTTTAGCACTTCAAGTCTCCGAGTGCCAAATTAAGAATAACATTTGAGATTTTCTTTGTCAACCATATTTTCATATAAATAGTAAACTATCTCGAAATATCATGTTTTATTAATTTACTATCAAATAATAATGACTATATAAAGTTCTGAAGAACTTTATATAGTCATATCTTTATTATTCATTTACGATAACTAATTTAATGTGTGTCAGTAAAACTAGTATTTTTGTATTCACGTTTTATCATATCGGTGAAAACATTGACTAACATTGGATCAAACTGTTTTCCAGCTTCATCTTCTAAAATTTTCAAAGTTTCTTCGACCGATATTTCAGCCTTGTAACAACGGGATGATATCATAGCATCAAATGAATCTGCAATACATAAAATCCTGGCGGTTAAAGGAATATCTTCTCCAGCAATCCTCCTTGGGTAACCTTTTCCATCATATCTTTCATGATGTCCCAGTACGGCAGGGATTACATAATCAAGAGATGGCAAGTGTTTAATAATGTCTGTAGACGCCTCTACATGCCCTTTCATGATTTCAAATTCTTCACTATTTAATCTTCCTGTTTTATTTAAGACACTTTCAGGTATACTTATTTTCCCAATATCATGTAGTAATGCTGCTTGTCTAATATGTTCAACTGTTACATGATTCAGTTTAAGTTCTTTTGCTAAATTTACTGCATATTTTGCTACATTATCAGAATGATTAAAGGTGTAATGATCTTTCGCATCAATGGCAGCAGTAAGTGATAGTATAGTAGATTTATAGTCATCATAAATCTGTGAATAATCTACTTCTTCTTCAAATTTATCTGAAGTTATATATGTATCAAATACTCTTATGGCATTTTTACCTTTACGTTTAACTTGGAAAACTGCTTGGTCAGCATTATCAATTAATTCTTTTACTGATTTCGCGCCATAAGGAGCCACACTAATCCCAGCACTTATTGTAAGTCTTTTCAGACGTTCTCCTGTCATACTTGTGGTAATTTCACTTATTTGATCTCTAATTGACTCTGTAAGTCTTTTAGCAATAAAGACATCATAATTAGGTAAGAGTATTGCAAATTCTTTACCACTATATCTAGCTATATAACCTTGCTCACCAATACTTGCTTTGATAGTTTCAGCTACTCTTCTCAGTGTTTCATCTGCTTGTTTCACCCCATAAAGTTGATTATATAATTTAAAGTCATCTATATTAATAATTACAAGGGCCAATGAGCCTTTACTACAATTCTCAAAGATTTCTGAAAATAATTCAAAGAAATATTTTCGATTTAATACTCCGGTCAAATCATCTGTTCTAGCTTCTAAAAATGCTTTTTCATATGTATGAGCATTATTAATAGCGATAGATGCCACTGAACAAATTGATTCTATTATATTAAAATCAGATGATTTCAGCTTATTTTTTCTTCCAAAATCTGAGAACATTACTATACCAAACAACTTTTCATTTTCTTTTAATCCTATACAATATTTAGCGGATAAACGACTAAGTTGGTACTTTTCTGCATCCCAAAAACTTTTATAAGCTATTGTATGTTCGAATTCATCTAAATATAAAATTTCATCGTTTTCTCTTAACCAACTAATTATTGGATTATCTTTTTTGAGAACATAGGACAAATCAGCTAGAGACTGATCACTATAAATTAATTTAAAATCTTCAGAATTAAATTCGTTTAAACCTATCACAATCTTCTTTATGCCTGTTGCTAGTCCAATAGTTTCAACTGTATTATGCATAATATCATTTAACTTTAAGGTTTTAGAAACTTCTGTTGAGAAATTTCTAAGTATATCGTTTCTTTCTTCCTCATCTCTAATAAATATCGTAGATATCAATTTTTTCCATAAATAATATAGTAATGAAACTACAGTTATATAACTTAATAAATATATTGGTAATTGAAAGTTTCCAATATCACTAAGTTTTAAAATGATATATTCTGCATATGGTAATATAAAATAGAATATTGGAAATCCTGAAACAACGCAGAATAAATATCCAACACTCTTAGATGCCATAAATTTAAGTTTAAACAATTGTTTTCTTATTAGAGCATACATCAAAAAACCTGCGTTTAATACGCCTGCCACGATATCAATAGGGAAACCAGAAAATATTGGCAACATTAAAGCTAAATTACCAGCAAATAAAATAATTATTCCAACAGTAATTGGTTTAACTTGTTTCTTAAATTTGACATTTCCGCTTTGTGCTTTTATAAGTAACCAAATAACATGGCAAAATACAATTCCTGTTATACCGAATAAAATCGCAACAGCAGGATTTATATTGGTGTAAACCATTTTTGTTATTCCGTTCTCTACAATTGGCATAGGCCAATGCAATAATACCCCTTTGGGAATATTGATAACAAAACAAGAAAATAATAAGACAAAGTACAATCTAGAAAAGGTTCTTAATTTCTGTTCTGTAAAGGAAGATATGAAATTGAAATAACTGTAAACTATAAGCATTAAACCGCCTAAAGATACATGGTACCAAAAAACATAACTTGGCCAGAATTGTAGACGCATTAATAAGGAGCCGCCAGTCCAAAATATCATGGCAACTAAAATCAATTGAAAAGATTTCACAGTTTTATTTCTCTCGGCATTGATGAATATCATGAATAAAAATACATAACATAGCAATGCAAAACTAGATATATATGCAAAAATGCCTTGATCCATAAAGCTCACCCCCTATAAGTCAAATCAATGGATTGAAAATTTATTAATTCTCTTAATTCAGACGAATGCGGATTCATTTTAGCAATCGGTCTGTGATTGAGTTTTTCAAAAGTCTCAAATGTACCACACCTTAATAATGTCACTTTCAGTGGATCCATTCCAAGTATTTTTTTAAGATCTCTATAGTCTTGATCTATATATTTAAAATAAGTAGATAAAATATTTTTTACAATTTCAGTATTAACAGCACTTTCAACAAATTTTTCTTTATCTATTTCGATATATAGATGCATAAATGGTTTATTTTCTTCGTTAAATTCTTTAAATGCAGTCCACCCTATAACTGGTAATTTTGATAGTTGTATTGCATCTTTAATACCATTTTCAGAAATACGTGTGAATCCTGCAATATCAATAATTGTTGGGACTCTATCAATATATTCAAATCTTGGAATTTTAGTTTCATCTTCCTGATTAGTTAGACCTACACATCTAAATATATCTCCAACTCTATATCTAGCAAATGCTCCACCTTTTAACAATGTTAAAACAAGTTCATACTTTTCACCAGGTATTACCTCATTCATAAGGTAAGTTTTTGGTTGATAGGCAGGATTATTTTTAAGTTTAAGCATATCGCCTTCATGAAGGAATTCATAAAAACAGGTGTTAGGAAAAAAATATACTCCTTTTCGAGTCCAGGTTTCTGTCCCCATTAAAGAAGGCTCTGTTCCACCAAATAGTTCCATTGGTCGTATACCCCAAAGTTTTTCCAATTCATCCTTATAACAACTACTATCGGTTCCTGCTATCATAAACCCTTTTAATTTAAATAGATCCTTTGGCATAAGTGGTCTTTTTTCTTTCTTAGTAATATGTCTAGCTTTTAATATACGAAAGATCATTTTAGGATGACATTTTAATAAGGATTTAAGTCCACTACTACTTCCTGCTGACATTTGAGAAAGACTTTTGCTTATAGCATAAACTACACTACCAAGGCCAAAGAAGTATTCAACTCCACTTTTCATGGCAAGTTTAAAACCTAATTTATTACGCTCAGAAAAAGTCATTCCTACAGCATCTTTTACTTTTGGCAAAAATTGTAAATCAATTTCTTCTGAAAGCGTTAAAGGCAGCAATCCTGTCACATAAGGTAATGGAGCTAACCCATATAAGAATCTGTCAGTATGTTCTACATCAAACTTGCCTTTTTCGGTACTAGTTGATAGTAAGAGACAGGCTGTAGCATTTTGTCTGTAGACATCTAGCATACTTCTTGTATAAGGTGCTACTTTTATTGGATGTTTTCCGCCTTCCCAAGTTGTCTGTATCCATATAATAGGATTTCCAGGTAATAGGTCTGCTCTTTTCTGTAATAACACGTCGGCATAATCATCATAGGTAGTTAAAGGTACCATGTTTCTGAAATCGTCAATCGTCTTAGGACTTTTCCCTTTTAGTATTCCTTTACCAAGCGGACTTTTGCACCATAAGTCAATCTGTTCTTCCATTAAACGGTTTTGTATTTCCATATATGATTCAATACTTAAATCTAGAAAACCACAATAAGACTGCCATATTTTATCATATTGTTTTTCTTCTAGCATTTCTTTTAAATTCATAATTACCACCTTATATATTTTTAATGCTTGAATTAATGCTTTTTATCGTCGGTATTAAAAATGGTGTGGACTGACGATATGTTTCATAGTCTACAAAGGTTCTTGGAAACGTCCACATCTCTTGAAATATTATATAGGTTATATTTAATAAGCTCCAAATAAAATAAGTACTAATAGCTATTATTGTTGGTTCAAGTATTGTGAGTCCAATGAAAAAAATGATGTAAAATAGAACTCCTGGGTGTCTTGACATTGCATAAACACCTCTATTATATACTTTCCTTATTTCTTCAACTTTAATGTAATTTTCTTCAAAAGGCAGTGCAAAAAATAGGGAGTATATTAAAAAAACTAAGCCAAAAAGGCTAATCACAATCCCAAAACCTGATATTATCAGATTAGATAGATTGCTATAAAATATTCCAATAGTTGCACTAATTTGTAGTATAATGCCTAAAACAAAGGTCAATTTAAGGACCCTATGTATTTTTTTTATTTCATTTACATCATATATAAGAAAAAGCAAATAACTTATAGCGCCAATAATACAATAATTCATTATAAAAACTCCATTATAATAGGATTAATCTTAATTATACCTTATTTAAATTACAATGCAAACAATTTCTTACAAACAACTTTATTCAATAAAATTATTCTATTCCTTACTTATTTATATATTAGTAGGAAAAAGAATAACTACGCAAATATAACTGCCATATATAACATAGTACTCCAATATTATAAGGTTTTCAATACTATAACTAATACTTTTCGAAAACCTAATTATATAAGTATTATAACTATTTATTAAAGCTTATTATTAAATAATGATTTTAAAATATAGTACCTTAAAACTTTGCTCATTTTTTTTGGTACGATGAGATTTTTTCATCATCATAAATATATATAGTATTTTTTTCAGACTTTGCTTTATACAATGCTGCATCAGCGTTTTTCAATAATTGGGTTGCTGAAATATTATTAGTATATTGTGCTATCCCAAAACTCGCTGTTAATTTTAAAGATGTACCATCAATAATATCAATTTCCTCAAATTCTCTTTGTATTTTTTCACATTTTTGAATTATAGCTTCTAAATTTTGATTTTTAAACAAGATACAAAATTCATCTCCCCCAAAACGGAAAGGATTTGCATTATTTTTATTCCTTTTAAGTATCTCACCAAATTTGGCTAGAATTATATCTCCATTATGATGTCCTAATGTATCATTCAACATTTTAAAATCATCTAAATCTATCATACCTAAATAATAACTTTCACTAGATTCATCTTCTTCCATTTTTTTAAAGGCATCACGCAAAGCAGTCTTATTATTAATACCCGTCAGCTCATCCTTTCGTAATCTATGTCTTAATTCATATCTGTCTAATTCTTTTTGTATACTAACTGCATTTTTCGATCTTTCAAATCGAATAACAACTAAAGTTATTGCATAAAAAACTAACATTATAATAACAGAGATACTAAAATTTGCTAATTCAATATTACTTGACAAAATATTTAACTTATCAGGATCCCAAGTTATGAAAAATTCCGAAATAACATATAAGAACAAGCTAAAGAAAGTTGTTATAGTTGTTAACCAATAATTACCATAAACTATAGTAAACAATATAGGTATAATAAAAATCATCCCAACAAAACTAAAAATACCATGTACAGAAAAAAGAACAAAGCAGATTCCTGCAAAAAGTAATGATATTATATGCATTTTAAAATTTTGATTTAATCGAGGTGAATTTGTAACATTATATCCAATTATAATGAATAAAGAATTAAGAATAAATGGAGCTATGAGATATTTTAAAATATAGAGAAATATTGTAATATGTATCTCCCCCATGATATAAAGTATGTAGCCCATAATAAATTCAATAACTAAGGAAAAAATTACCAACCACATTGATGTTTTTAAATGCAATCTTAACCAGTCAAAATCTATTCTTTTATATTCATTTTTAATCTCAATTATATTTAAATTATCCATGACAACTTACTCCTTCTTTAATAATACTAAACATCTGATTTTTATTAAAACTTATTATCAATAATGCTTTACTTGATTTTCTATATTTATTGTATCTTAAAATAGTGTGCAACATTATCATTTTACCTTTTATTATATATACTTACAAGCACTTGGATATTCCAAGCTATTTATTATGGGTACTTGTTATTTTATTTTAAGCATTATATTATTTATATAATCGAATAAAATAATTTTCAACTTATATAAATTGAGAAAGGACATAATAATGATTATATTAGATAAACCCTATGTTTCTAAAGAAATAAAAGAGTATTTAGAACAAAGCCAAATCCCAGTCCTAAAAAATGATACATCAATAACTGAAGGAATTGGATATAATATTAATTTAAAAGAAAAAGATGAATTCATTTCTAACTTAAAAAATATTAAAAGACTATATACCCTCTCTGAAAACTCCATAGAATGGATCTATCAAAATATACCTGATAAAGAACTAATAAAGAATATTAATATAATGAAAGACAAAGTAAAATTCAGAGACTATCTAAAGGACCTTTATCCAGATTTTTTATATAAAGAAGTTAAACTTGAAGAGTTAATTAATATCGAATTCACTAAATTGCCACTTCCCTTTGTAATTAAACCATCAGTAGGCTTCTTTAGCGTTGGTGTTTATGTTATCACAAATCTCTATGATTGGACTAGTGCAATAACAGAAATACTTAAGAACATCGAAGAATGGAAAAAATTATACCCTACACAAGTTATAGACAATTCCACCTATATTTTAGAAGAATTTATTTCAGGTGATGAATACGCAATAGATGCATTTTATGATGATTGTGGTAATGCAACAATACTTAATATAATGAAACATGATTTTTATTCAAGTTCAGATGTTAGTGACAGACTATATTATACTAGTAAAGATATTATAGAAAAACAACTTAATAAACTAACTGAATTTCTTAATAAAGTTAATAAAAAAATTAATGCTAAAAATTTCCCCTTTCATGCAGAAGTAAGAATTGATAAAAGTAAAATTGTTCCTATTGAATTTAATCCAATGAGATTTGCTGGCTGGTGTTGTACAGATTTAACTTATTTCGCCTTTGGTTTTAAGACTTATGATTATTACTTTAATAATATCAAGCCTGATTGGAAAGAATTACTTAAAAAGAAAGAAAATAAGATATATAGTTTGATAGTTCTTGATAAATATAAGGATTATAAAAAAGGAGATACTTTAAATTATAATTTATTATCTGAATACTTCAAAAAAATTCTTTGTTTAAGAAAACTTGATCCTGTAACTAATCCAGTATTTGGCTTTATCTTTACGGAAACTAATGCTGAAAACATTAGAGAATTAGAAAATATTGTAAACTCTGATTTGAAAGAATTCTCCATTATAGATAGGTAATACTCTATTGTTGAACAATTTAATATTAAAAAAGATAGCAAATTTTAAATCTACTATCTTTTTACATACCAACACCATACTTGTATATTTTTATTTTGACAAATTATTTGTACAATTTATTCACTTTAGATAAAAGATACGCTACAGCTAAAACTACTAAAATAATAACTATTGCCGGAGTAAGCCATACTAAAGAAGTTAACAATAACTTTAACACCCAATAAACACCATACCCAAGTATGCCAATTATTACAGTAACCAAAGCGCCATGGATAATCATTCCCCATATACCTCTAACATTACTACTAATAATTTCACCTATTTGCTCATTAATACGAAAGATAAAATCCATTATTAACCCTCCTATATATATTTACTTGTATCTATTAGCCAATTCAGCCTCTATATCTGAAATATTAACATTTTTTTCTCTAAATAGCACTAATAAATGATAAATTAAATCGCTAGCTTCATAAATCAATTCCTCATTGCCCTCATTTTTTGCTGCAATAATAACCTCAGCAGCTTCTTCACCAACTTTTTTAAGAATCTTATCAATACCTTTTTCAAAAAGATATGTTGTATAAGCTCCATCAGGCCTTTTTTTAAATCTATCATCAATAACATTTTCCAATAGACCTAATCTTTTACCTAATGAAATACCATTACCATTAATACTATTTTCAATTTTGATCTTTGATCCATCATCTAAAAGTGATTTTAAGTCATAATGAAAACAACTCTTATCCCCTTCATGACAGGCAGCACCAATTTGGTTTACTTTAATAAGAAGTGTATCTGCATCACAATCATAACTCATAGAATCAATTTTTTGAAAATGTCCACTAGTTTCACCCTTGTGCCACAATTCATTCCTACTACGAGAAAAATATACAGTTTCACCAAGCTCTATTGATTTTTTAAGTGATTCTCTATTCATATAGGCTAACATTAATACCTCTTCTGTAATTGCATCTTGAGTAATAACCGGAATTAACCCATCCTTATTCCAATTTAATTGATCATTAAAATCTACCATCTTATATCTACTCCTTTATTTATCAAATATTGCTTTGCTTCTTTAATAGAATATGTTCCATAATGAAAAATAGAAGCAGCCAAGGCAGCCTGAGCTTTACCCTCAACTAAACCATCATACAAGTGTTCAAGATTACCTACACCCCCAGAAGCAATAACCGGTATTGAAACAGCTTCACTTATAAGCCTTGTCAATTCCAAATCATAACCATCTTTAGTACCATCTCTATCCATACTTGTTAATAGTATTTCCCCAGCACCACACTTTTCAGCCTCTTTAGCCCAAGAAATAACTTCTAAACCAGTATTAATTCTACCACCATTAATATAAGCCTCATAAATACCCTTTTCACTTTTTTTAGCATCAATTGCTACCACAATACATTGTGAACCAAAAATTTTAGCTCCTTGAGTTATAAGGTCCTTGTTCAAAATCGCTGGGGTATTAATAGAAACTTTATCAGCTCCAGCTCTTAGGATATTTCTCATATCATCAATAGTCTTAATACCACCACCTACGGTAAAAGGAATAAAAACCTGTTTAGCAGTTTGTCTCACAACCTCAATCATAGTATCACGTTTTTCATGAGATGCAGTAATATCGAGAAAGACTAATTCATCAGCACCCTCTTGATCATAAAACTTTGCCATTTCTACAGGATCACCTGCATCAATAATATCAACAAAGTTAATACCCTTAACTACTCTACCTTCTTTTACATCCAGGCAAGGTATAATTCTTTTTTTCAGCATATACTCCTACCTTCCTATAAGCTTTAAAGCTTCAACTAAATCTATTTTATTCTCATACAAAGCTTTGCCTAATATTACTTCATCAACACCAAATACTTCAAGTTTCATAACCTCTTTTAAATCTTTCAAAGAGGACATACCACCAGAAGCAGTAACTTTAAGACCAGAATCTCTTGCAAGAGCCGCAGTTTCTACTAGATTTGGACCATTTAAAGTTCCATCTCTATTTATATCAGTATAAATTATACGTTCAATGCCAAGTTCCTTCATATCTAAAGCTAAAGTTATAGCCTTTATTTTTGTGTCATTTAACCAACCTTTAGTTTTTACAATGCCGTCCTGAGCATCGATGCCAACAACAATTCTGTTTCCATATACAGCCGCTGCACATGCTACTAAGGCCATATTTTCTACCGCTGCTGTACCAAGGATAATTCTTTTTACACCAAGATCAAGATACATCTTTATAGTATCCATATTTCTTATGCCACCACCTAATTCCAAAGGTATATCTAAGTTTTTAACTAATTTCTTTATAACTTCAAGATTCTTAGGATTTCCAGCTTCAGCCCCATCTAAATCAACAAGATGAATTATTTCTGCACCAAGAGCTTGCCATTTCTTACCAATTTCTACTGGATCACCATATACTGTAACTTTATTATAGTCACCTTTATATAATCTAATACATTCTCCATTTAACATATCAATTGCAGGTACTAAGACCATTGTGACACCAACTTTCCAAAGTTTTGAATTAAAACCATTCCTTTATGAGAACTTTTTTCAGGATGAAATTGAACTCCAAAAATATTGTTTTTACTTACAACAGCAACAATATCCTGTCCATAATTACAGGTTGCACTAATAATACTTTTATCTACAGGATGAGCTTGATAGCTATGAACAAAGTAGAAATTATCCCCATCAACAATTCCATCTAAAATAGGAGATGGGTTTATAATTTTTAAATCATTCCAGCCGATATGAGGTATTTTAAAAGTAGTAGTTAATCTCTCTACTCTACCTTCTAATAATCCCAAGCCTTTAGATTCACCATCCTCTTCACCTACTTCAAACAAGAGATGAAGGCCAAGACAAATACCCAATAAAGGTTTACCTGATTTTACCACTTCTTCAATAATTGGTATTAAACCCCGATTTTCTAAATCTTTCATTCCATCTTTAAATGCTCCAACACCAGGTAATATTAGTCCATCGCATTTTCTTAACAACTCATGATCATCAGTAGTTATATTTTTAAATCCACCTTTTTCAAGAGCAGTCTCCACACTACTTATATTACCCCTGCCATAATCTATAATCCCAATCATTATATACTCCCCTTAGTAGAAGGTATACCATTTCTCATATCAACCTTCACAGCTTGTTTTAAGGCCCTAGCCAAGGCTTTAAAAACGCCTTCAATAATGTGGTGAGTATTTTTACCAGATAATTGCTTAACATGCAAATTCATACCAGAAGACATAGTAAAGGCTCTTAAAAACTCTTCAATTAACTCTGTTTCAAAATTACCAATTATTTCATAAGGTAATTCAACATCAAAAACTAGAAAAGGTCTTCCCCCTAAATCAAGTGCTAACATTATTAGAACTTCATCCATTGGCAAAATAATACTACCATATCTTTCTATGCCTTTTTTATCACCAAGTGCTTCTTTTAAAGTTTCCCCTAAAACTATTCCAAAATCTTCTACTGTATGATGAGCATCTACTTGCAAATCACCTTCAACATTCATTTTTAAAGACATATTACTGTGTTTAATAAACAAATCAAGCATATGATCAAAAAAACCTATACCTGTATTACCTTGACAAACACCCTCTCCATCTATAGATAATTCTAATGAAATTTTAGTTTCCTTAGTAAATCTCTCTTTTTTTGCTATTCTATTCATCTTTTAACCTCACTGTTATTGAATTTTTATGAGCGGTAAAGCCCTCAACTGTTGCCAGCTTTTCAATATATTTCCCCTTTTTTAGAATTGCTTCTTTAGTATATGAAATTACACTAGTTTTCTTTAAATATGTATGAGTATTTAAAGGAGAATAGAATCTACTTGTACCATTGGTTGGCAAAACATGGTTTGGTCCGGCAAAATAGTCTCCAATTGGTTCAGGTGTGTAGTAGCCCATAAATATTGCCCCAGCGTTTTTAATGCTTTCGAGCCAAGGAAATGGATCTTCTATAGCAAGTTCTAAATGTTCAGGTCCATATTCATTAGCAAAGTTAATGGCTTCTTGAATATTATCAGCTATAATTATAGCCCCATTATTTTCAATAGATGCTTTAGCAATTTCTTCTCTATTTAATAGTTTCAACTGTTTTTCTAACTCAACTTCAATAGCATCAGCTTGTTTGTTTGAAAAAGTAACTAATATGGATGATGCCAATTTGTCATGTTCTCCTTGTGACAAAAGATCAGCTGCAATAAAAACTGGATTTGCCTTATCATCGGCAATTACCAAGATTTCACTCGGCCCTGCCAACATATCAATATCAACTGTACCATAAACTATTTTCTTAGCTAAAGTAACGAAAATATTACCTGGTCCAACTATTTTATCAACTTTTTTTAAAGAACCGGCTCCATAGGCAAGTGCTCCAATACCTTGTGCACCACCAACCTTATATATATTGGTAACACCTGAAAGCCTTGCAGCAGCAAGAGTATATGGGTTCATTTTTCCATCTTTACCTGGTGGTGAGATCATTATTATATCATTAACACCTGCCACTTTAGCTGGAACAGCCGTCATAACAACTGATGAAGGATAAGCAGCAGTACCTCCAGGTACATATAAGCCAACTCTTTCAATTGGTCTAATCAATTGGCCTAAAATAATTCCATCTTCTGATTCTTCTAAAGTAGTTGATAGCATTTGTTTTTTATGAAATTTTTCAACATTAATTATTGCTAAATTAATTGCTTCAATAAAATCAGAATCTACATAGTCCATTGCTTCTGCTATTTCATTTTCAGAAACTCTAAATTCATTTTCCGCCAAGTCTATTCCATCAAATTTTGCTGTATATTTTCTAACAGCTTCATAGCCATTATTTTTAATATCGTCTAATATTGATTGAACTTTATCAAATAATTCTTTAGTTCCAAGTGACTTATTATCTTTTAACAAACCATCAATAGAAGTTTTATCATTATAATAAATTCTTTTCATTAATTACCTCTTTTATTGATTATTTTTTTTATATCTTCTGTTAATTTAAACAACTGTTCATTTTTAACTCTATAACTAACTCTATTAGCTATAAGTCTAGCCGATGCTTGAAATATCTCCTTAACTTCTACAAGTCCATTTTCTCTTAAAGTAGTTCCTGTTGAAACAATATCAACTATCATATCTGCCAAGCCTATTGTAGCAGCCAGTTCAACATTTCCATGAAGTTTTATCAACTCCATTTGCAAACCTTCCCCAGCAAAAAACTCCTCGGCAACATTGATAAATTTTGTTGCAACTCTTTTATGATTAAATTGATACAAAGGAAATGGTGAACCAAATTTATAAGCTAAAACCTTTGGTACCGCAACTGAAAAATGGCACTTGCCAAAGCCTAAATCTAAAAGTTCGAATACATCTCTTTTTTCTTCTTCAATAGTATCTTTACCTACTATTCCAATATCAGCTATACCATGCTCTACAAAAATTGGCACATCAGTAGGTTTACAAATTAAATATCTAACATCATTAACTTCAAATTGCAAAATTCTAGATTCTACCTCTACCCCATCAATTGGTAGGCCTGTTTCTTTTAATAGTTCAAGTGCTTCTTCACCTAGTCTACCTTTAGGTAAAGCAATTACTAACTTATTATTTTTCACTTTTGTTATCCTCCAGATTAATTTCTACTATACTACCATTTTGATGAGCAAATCTTGCTTCTCTAAATCTTTCAATATAGTTAGAGTTATCTATTTTTCCTTCTGATTTTGGAAGATCGATTTTACAATTCATTGATTTCATATATAAATCAACATCAATTGCAAAACCAACTGCTGGTTTTGATTTAAAATACTCTTCTATAAGATTATCATAACGACCACCTCTTAGAATAGGAATCCCTATTCCATTACCATATCCTTCAAACAAAAGACCTGTATAATAGGAAAAATCCGCTAATATTCCAAAGTCAAAAAACACCCTATCCTTATATCCAATATCTTCTAATATTTTGTATATAACCTCAAGTCTATTTATTGCCTTTTTGAATTTTACATCATTTGAAAAATTTTTAACAAGTTCTATGTACTCCATTCCACCATTTCTAGCAGCTAAAATCATTACTTTTTCTTTAATGTTTTCTGGAAGAATATTTTCAATGGTCACAATATCTTTATTTATCATTGATTCCAAAACTATTTCCCTTATATCAGCATCTTCAATTAGTTCATTTAATAAACCAATGGTAATATCCATATGACCAATACCTAGTGAGTAACCTTTTATTTCATTGCTTTCTAATGACTCTAAGGCCATTAGAATTACTTCACAATCACTTATAATTGAATCAGCCCCTATTAATTCAGTTCCGACTTGAGTTTTTTGTCTTCTATTGCCTGATTTTAAACTATTTTGAGAAAAGACTTCTCCTGCATAAGCTAGTCTTAATGGATAAGTTACATGATCTCTAAAATGTGTTGCAACAACTCTTGCAACTGGTGCAGTTATTTCAGGTCTTAATATTAATAAGTCCCCACTTTTATCTAGAAGAGAAAAGAATTTTTGATCATAGACATTATTTTTTTTAACTATGTCCCATTTTTCTAGCATCGGTGTCTTTATTTCATTATAACCCCATAAAGTAAAAAGATTTAAAAGTTTATTAACAATACTCCTTTGTATAAAAGCCTCTTCTTGTAAATAATCTTTTGTTCCTTCGGGAATTAGTAGTTTTCTTTTCATTATACTTCTCTTTTCTTTATTAATTTAGTTTACTAAAGTAATTATACAATTGATATTAATCCTTGTCAATTAATTTTTTATTAATTCTTTTTAATGCCATTGCATAACCTTCTCCATAATCAAGACATTTTTTCACCCTGCTTATTGTAGTAGAACTTGCACCTGTCTCTTTCATGATGTCATTATATTTATTTTTTTCATATAACATTTGCACAACTTGCCACCTTTGGGCAAGAGATTTAAGTTCATCAACAGTACATAAATCTTCAAAAAAAGCATGAAACTCTTCATCATTATTTAAAGATAACATGGCTTGATAAAGATCTTCTAAATCCTTTTCTGCTACTTTTTGTTTATACATTGCTGACTCCTTTCTCAATTCTAAATTTATTCTTTATTATTATTAATCTTAAACCACTTTTTTAGTTTTATTACAATTGGATGTTCAGTTGGAACAATCCAGTGTTCTATTTCAAATTTTATTTTTTCTTTGGGATATTTTTTATGAACAGTATATTTAATTAGAGAAAATAGATTCTCTCTTGATCTTTTACTATTTTTCCGACCTTTAATTTTAAGTTTTATATAGTTATCGCTAATTTCTAATATTTCATAATCACCACCATCTGTAACTATGATTTTTTTAAAATCTTCTAATAAATCTATTATTTTTTCCTTTTCCATTTTATCTCCTTATTTATGGTATTGTTCCTTTTTTATAATTTTAACACTTCTATAAATTTGTTCAATCAGGATAAGTTTCATTAATTGATGAGGAAACGTTAATTTTGAAAATGATAATTTTAAATCAGATCTGTCTAAGACACTTTTATCTAAGCCATTAGACCCACCTATTATAAAATTTATACATGAATTTTTATAAGTAAATGTATTCTCAATATAAGTAGCCAATTCTACAGAATTGAGTTGTTTACCCTCAATCGCCATCGCTATAACAAAGTCATCATTTTTGATTCTCTTTAAAATACTAAGGCCTTCTTCTGCAATATTATCCCTAGAAGACTCCTGAATTTCAATAAAATCTACTTTTCCATATTTACTAAGTCTTTTTTGGTATTCTGAAACACCTTTTTTAAGGTAGTCCTCTTTCAATGTTCCTATGGAGATTATTTTAAAATACACTTAACTGCACATCTCCTTTATAAAATCCATATATACTAACACTGCTTTTTCCATCGAATAAATATCTATATATTCAACAGCTGCATGAGCTTGGGCTATATCTCCTGGTCCAAAAACTACCGTAGGTATCCCTGCTACTCTTAAATGAGCACCATCGGTCCAATAATTCACACCATTTATAAAGCTATCCAGGCCTTGTCTTTTACATGAATCTAATAATTTAACTACTACTGGATCATCCACATTTGTCTCCATTGGTATTCTATTTTCAGTTTCTTTTAAAACCTCAATTTCTAGATCATTTAATTCATATGGCAGAGATTTCCATAAATCAACTATTTCCTCTATAATTTGACTTTCCTGTTCTCCAGGAATATATCTTCTATTCAGGCTAAATTTACACTTATCTGGTACAATATTGTTTTGAATTCCACCTTCAATCATCCCAACATTTAAAGTTGCCTTACCACATAAATGATGACTTCTTTTATCAAGTTCAGGAAGTAATTCATTTTTTATAAGTGATATTAAATCAACTGCCTTATAAATCGCATTATCTCCAAGTGCTGGATTACTACTATGTGCAGCTTTGCCTTTTATTCTAACTTCCATTGACATAGTCCCTTTATGAGCTGCTGCAATATTTAACGAAGTTGCTTCTCCAACAATAGCCATATCTGCAAATTTACCTTTACTGCGAAGAGCAAAGGCCCCATCACTGTTTGTAGGGCATTCTTCACCAACAGTTCCTATTAATTTAATACTTCCCTTAGGTTTAAAACTCTGTCTTTTTAATAGAATCATGGCATATAGCATACAAGCTAATCCACCTTTCATATCTACAGAACCTCTACCCCAGAATTTGTTATCTTCTACATATCCATTAAATGGTTCAATGGTCATCCCTTCAGATGAAACAGTGTCCATATGTCCACATAAAACTATATTTTGACCTTGTTCACTTCCTATAAAAGTTATATAAGCATTACTTCTTCCTGGAGTAATCTCTTCATATTCGACATTCAAGCCTTCTTTTTTGGCAATTTCGCCTAATTTTTCAGCTACTTGCAGTTCTCCACCAATATTTAGGTAGTGACTTTGTATATCTACAAGATCTTTTAAAATATTTAATAATTCTTCTAATTCAAATTGTGCATTCATATTAAACCTCCAATACTTTTATATTATATCAAATTTGTCCTATTATTACTTTAAAATATAAAAAAAGGAGCTCCTATTCAGGAACTCCTTAATATTAGAAATTTAAACTATTTTAACAAACCTGTTTTTTCGTTGAACTGTTCAACTAATTTGTCAATTTCAGGACCCATTTTGTGTAATTTGCCCCAATAATTGTCATAATCATACCATTGAGCATATAAATCTGCTATTGGGTATTCTTGTTGTTCAATCCAAGTATAATATTTCAAGTTATGAACTCTTTTTCTTGTTTGGTAAGTTAACTCTTCAACATGATCTAAATCATTTGTCAAGATAGATACAGCATGGTCTACAGCAGCTTCTTGTGTAGTGTATTCAGCACCATTTCTAGCTTCTTTCATTTCAGCTAGACGTGATTGATACATATCAGCAGAGTCAGTTAATACTGTTAAGATACAATCATCTTCAGTTAACTCATAATATTTTGCAAATTTATGAGCCATAATGATATTTGCAGCTCCAGAAACACCAATCCAAGTTAATTTATCAAGAACATCTTGTTTAACTCCAATTGATTTTAAGTATTCTTGACCAACTGGTTCATTTACTAATCTGAAAAGTGCTAAAGCATCTTCATCATCAATAGCCATTAACATGTCAGAATTTTTTACGTTATGAATCCATGGCACATGCTTATCGCCTATTCCTTCGATATAGTGGTCTCCGAAACCATTTTGAGTCAGAGTAGGACATTGTGTTGCTTCTCCAACTGCTAATTTAACGCCATCATAATTGTCTTTAATATAGTCTCCAGATCCTAATGTTCCAGCAGAACCGGAAGTTAGACAAACTCCAGCTATTCTTGATGTTTCAGTTTTATTAGCTAAATACATTTTTTCCATTGCACTACCTGTAACTTCATAGTGCCATAAGTTATTTCCTAGTTCTCCGAATTGATTAAAGATGACAACTTTGTCTCCTCTTTCTCTTCTCAATTTCCAAGTTTCGTCATAAATTTCTTTAACGTTACTTTCACAACCATAAGTAGCAATAACTTCACTAGCTACGTTGTTCAACCAGTTAAATCTTTCTTCTGACATATTTTCAGGAAGAATAGCAATTGATCTACATCCTAAAAGATGTGAATTAAATGCTCCACCTCTGCAGTAGTTTCCTGTTGAAGGCCAAACTGCATCATGATATGTAGGATCGAATTGTCCAGTTACTAATCTAGGAACTAAACATGCATAAGATGCTCCCACTTTGTGAGCTCCGATTGGAAAAAATTTTCCTGACATTGCAAAAATTCTTGCTTTAACTCCAGAAATCTCAGAAGGTATTTCAATGTAGTTAGGAAGTTCATTATATAAACCACCTTTTTCTTTTGGTTGATTATACCAAGAAATTCTGAAAAGGTTTAGTGGATTCAAATCTTGAAGTCCAACATCCTTTAATTGTTCCTTGATATGTTCAGGAATCAAGTCAGGGTTTTTCATTTGAGCCATGGTAGGAATAATTATATTCTGTTCCTTGGCACGTTGCACAGTTTTTTCTAATTGTGCTTCATTGATTGTTAAGTCAATAAGTGTTCTCATTAGTATCCTCCTAATAATTATTATAAACATTAAAAGTCACAGAAAAGCCTTTTTGCCTTTCTTGACGCATCTATTATTCTACTACAAAACTATTAAATAATCTACATCAAAATCAAATAATTCAATATTTTCCCATGTAATCATTTACAAAAGAGTTAATATTTTACTTGATGAATGTTTTAAGGTAATTTATACTATAAGAAGATGAATAAATGGAGGTGTAAAATTGATTATTCCATATCAAAGCGAATTATTTAAAAACATAAAAAGACATAAGGTTGATAAGATGATGCTTGAACTTGAAGCAATATTAAAAGTATATAATAAGAATGAAATAATATTTAAGGGTGATGAATATATTGATAGTCTGGGAATAATCTTATCAGGCAAAGTACTTATAGCAAAAGAAACATCCAATGGTAATAAAACTTTGATTGCTTATCTAGATGAAAATAATATGATTGGTGAGGTTATGGCTATTTCGAAAAACAAGATAACTAACTTGGTAGTTTCTGTACATGATAAAACTGAAATTATGTTTATTCCAATTAGTAATATTTATAAATTTGAGGATTTGAAAAATAATTTAATTGAGCTATTGGCAAAGAAAGCATTTTATTTAAACAAACGAGTTTATTATCTACAACTAAAATCTATTAGAGGAAAATTGAGCAGATACTTGTTAGATTTATTAGAAAGTAATGAATGTTCAACTTTTTCAATTCCATTCAATCGTCAAAAAATGTCTGAGTATCTAAATGTATCTAGACCATCTTTATCAAGGGAACTAGGCTACTTTAAAAAAATTGGTATAATTGACTATTATAAAGAAACTATAAAAGTTATTAAAATACATGAATTAGAAAAATTTCAAGAATAAAAAAACCCTGCTTAACAGGGTTTTTCTTATTTGTTTTTTTCTTCTTCTACAGCTGTTCTTAAATCTTCTAACATAACCTGAAGATCTATACCATGAACTATGCAAGCTTCTTCTAATGTTTCTGCTTGTGCAGATGGACACCCTATACAGCCTAATTGATAAGCAAATAATACTGGTACTACTTCAGGATAATCTCTTACTAATTCTCCTATAGTCATATCTTTATTAATTTCCATAATACACTCCCTTTCATTTGTCTTTTTATATAATAACATAAATCTGAATATTATTGACGAAAAATTATGAACTATCTTTAGTTGTTAATATAGTGTCAATTTTATATAATGAATATATTAACAAAAAGGAGATATTATGATGAAAATTAACGAAAAATTAAAACAGTACTTAATTAATGATTTTCAAGCAATTTTTAACAAAAGAATGTTAATTTTATTTGGAGCACTATTTGCAATTTATGCAATATCTGATATGGGAGCAGTATTTTTTCTAATACCTTTATCTTTTGCCCTCATACCCTTTAGAAGAGATGATTATCAAAATATCACTTTAAAGCAAAAAAATATCTATATGGTTAGAGCTAGATACTTGTTCACTTTAGCCTTATTGCTAGTGGTACTCATTATAAGTATTTTTACTTCAAATGTTGCATCTATGTTTTCAGCATCAAATATAGATTTGATTTCAATCTATTCTATCATTTTGATGATAATAATATTCTTAACTATTTCTGGAATATTACTACCAATATTTTATAAACTTGGTTTTAGGAAAGGACAATATTTACTTTATCTAGTAGTAATCCTTTTTGCTATCATTAATCTTTACCAAGCTAGAATTCCATTTATTGCTGCAATACAGGATTTCAACAAGTCCAGCCCATATCTAGCAACATTAATTGGAATTGGCTTTAGTGGTATTATCTACATAGTTTCATATATAATATCTATTAAAATCATACAAACAAACAAGTAGCTAAATAAAAAGAGGTAGAATTTATTCTACCTCTTTTTATTTACACTTAATCTAGATAATTCTTACCTCTAAAATAAATTCAAGAAACTAGAAAATATACTTTTCAAACCAATTATATTACCAACAGCACTACCAAATGATGCTAGAAAAAATATTAGAAAAATTCGAAGCAAATTGTTTTTTCTCCAGTTTTTCCAAATAAAGATATCATCTCCCAAAGCGCTAAAATCTTTAACTTGTGGCTTACGTAATCTTGCTTCTACTATAGCTCCAATCAAACCTGAAGACAGTACTGGTGAAGCAGCTCCAATTGGAGAACCAATCATAGTAGCTAATATAGAAAGTGGATGAGCACCTGCTATTAGAGCCCCAATCCCTCCTAAACTACTAGTTAATATAAGCCATCTAATAATATTAGTAGCACCCTCCACAGGGCTTTTATTTATAGTAAAGGCTAATACTAGTAAAACTAATATTAATAATGCCAATGCTATTAAATGTCCATATTTCTTTTTATTAGGAATTGTTGATATTTCTTTCATCATCTCTTTTGTTACATCTTCTGCCAAGAGATGGGCATATACACCTTCTAAATGAGCTGCACCTAAAACAACTAGTATTTTATCCCCACTTAGTCTTCCAATCCTATAGGCCATATAACTATCTCTTTCATCTAACATATACTTTTTGACATTAGGAAAGTTCAAGCCTAATTCATTTACTGTATCTAAAATCATACTACTATCCTTAAGTTCTTCAATAGTAGTTTCATTAATTTCTTCCCCTTCATCTTTACTAAATAAATAAGTTAGTACACTTGAAGCAGCACTTATCTTATCAATAAAGCCTAATTGTCGGGTTACTCTCTTTAATGTAACATCAATAGGTCTATCGACTAAAACTAATCTAGATCCAATAGTTTCTGCTTCATCGATTGCCGCAATCATTTCAGCTCCAGGTCTTATACCTAATTTATCTCCTATTTTTTTCTGATAAGCAGATAATAATAAATTAGTCATAACAAATAAAGCTTGACCTTTTTTTAAAACTGCACCAATATCCAAATTTTCATATTTATTATCATTATTTAAATTATCAAATCTTCCTTGACACAATTCTATTGCTACAACATCAGGTTGTAATTCAGTAATTGCATCAGTAACTTCAGCCGCACTTGCTTTAGAAACATGTGCAGTACCTAATAAAATTATTTCTTTATTGTCCTTAATTAATTTTTTAATCATAAATTTCTCCTAATCAATAATCCTTAGTTTATCAAATACTTTTATAACTATCGTAGATAGTTTTGGTATTGCTAAGGCTTCATTCCTACTAATACCTCTAGTTAATACTAAAACAAATATATAAACGATAAATGCTATAATAACACTAATTAAAATTGCAATCAACTGACTAAATGTATATCCTATTAATCCTGATAATAAACCAAAAAAGATATTGTAAATTAAAAGTGCTGTTGCACCTGTTATCAAGCCACTTAAAGCAACTCTAGGGAACCAGTATAACCAGTCAGATTTAAGTTCAATATTTCTTTTAATAAATATATAGTTAACTATGAAGGCTATTATATATGTTAAGGTATAAGCTATTGGTGCTGCTAAAATATTTAAAGAATCAACTGATAAAAGGAAAGTTAATACTATTACATTAACCAGCAATCCTGTTCCTAAACTAATTATTGGAATAAATGTTTTACCCATTCCTTGAAGTATACCGGTGGTATTGTGATATAACCCTATAAATAAAACCATTATAAAACTAAATTGCATAATTTGATAGGCATCACCTGCATGGAAGATCAAATCTAAGATAGGTTTTCCTAAGAACAATAACCCAAATCCAGCAGGAACACTGATAAAGTTAACCATTTTTATTGATAACTTAACTTTTCTAGCTAAATCAGCTTTATCATTTCTACCAATAGCAGCGGCTATTGCAGGAACAAGACTTATTGCAAAAGCTGACGATGTGGAAACAATTAGATTTACTAAAGCTAAAACAGCGCCACTAAATGAACCATATAACCTATCTGATGCCGCCATACTAAAACCAGAAGAAAATAGTCTGGTGGGTATAATAATACCTTGTATTACATCTAAAAATGTTGGTAATAGTGCTGATAAAGTTACTGGCAAAGCAAATAAAATTATTCTTTTCAGTATTTTAAGGTTATCAATATTACTCCTATTGTCTAATAATAAAACTTCATTTTTTTTCTTAAAAAATATTAAAAGTACAATTAAACCTAATATTGCACCTACAAATGGTCCAAATGCTACTCCATTAATAATTCTTAAGGAAGCATTTCCAGTAGCATTATTCAAAATAAATATTGTAATCCCAACCGAAAAGACAACTCTGGCTATTTGTTCAAAAACTTGTGATAATCCGGTAGGTAGCATTTGTTGTTTACCTTGAAAGTATCCTCTTAAAGCAGACATTACCGTAACTATAAATAAGGCAGGGGCCATGGCTTGTAATACATAAGTTGTTCTCGGATCAAAAAATATTTTATCTGCAATAACTGGTGCAAAAACAAAAAGACTAATTGATAAAATTAATCCAATAAATACTAATAACTTTACAGAGTAGGTAAATATGCGATTTGCAACATCTACCCTACCAGCTGCTCTTTCTTCTGCCATTAATTTTGATATAGCTATTGGAATACCAGCAGCAGAAATTGCCAGAAGCATAGCATAGAAGTTTATACCTTTCATATAGATTCCCACACCACCTGAACCAACAGATTGATATAAGAATGCTTGATAAAATGCTCCTAAAAATTTACTTATAATTGCAGCAGCAGATAATATAAATGCATTTTTTATTAATGAGCTTTCTTTATTGTTAGGCAATTTGTTTCTCCCATCTTTTCTTAATTCTTCTTAAACCATTTATAATAACTAAATAACTAATAATTCCTGTTAAACAATCAGCTAAAGGAAAACTTATCCAAACACCCTTTAAACCAAAATAAAAAGAAAAGATTAACAAAAATGGTATAGTTAAGAATAATTGTCTTAATACTGCAAGAAATAAGGCTGTGATTGGATTGTTAAATGATTGAAACGCCGAAGAGCCTACTAACTGAATCCCAACTAATGGCATCCCAACCATAACAAAGAACATTCCATATTTTGCCATTGCAACAAAACTATCATCTTTAGTAAATAAGTTAATTATTTGATTGTTAAATATCATAACCATTATAAAAGCAAATAGTGACATCATAAATGCTATAAGCATACCTTTATTCAATATTTCTTTAACTCTTTTGAAATTTTTCATGCCATAGTTATAAGCTAATAAAGGTTGTAATCCATGGAGTAATCCAAAGATTGGTAAAAATAAAAATGTATTGATTTTTAAAATAATACCAATTGCATTTAAGGCTACTACCCCTCCATATGCTAGAAATAGATTATTGCATATAATTGCACCTACACTATTTAAAGCTTGTCTCATAAAAGCAGAAAAGCCCAATAAGTTCATCTTTTTATAATATAACCATTTAAACTTAACTTTCTTGAAATCTAATTCAAAAGGCAATTTTTTCACTTTATAATAATATAATGCTACTAAGAAAGCTAAAAACTGACCAAATGAATTAGCTAATCCAGCACCGAAAATTCCCATATCAAAAATTACAATAAAAATTGGTGTGAAAATAACATTGGTAATAATACTAGTTAACATTATACTAGAAGCTTTTTTTGCTTCACCTACAGTTCTTAACAAATTATTTGCCAAGAATATAGTTGGAGCAAAAATCCACCCAATTAAAATCGCAAAATAATATATTTTAGTGTCAGCCAAAAGTACACCTTTACCCCCAACTAAACTAATTATAAAATCTGAAAAAACTGTACCAAATAGAATAATCCCCAAAGTAAGAATTAAAGCAGAAATAATACCTGTAAAAGCAATATTGTCAATTACCCTGTGCCTTTTACTGCCAAGCTTTACTGAAACCATAGCTGCTGTGCCCAAGGTTGCCATTGTTCCTAGTGCTACAAAAACCATTTCTATAGGCAAAGTTATAGCGGTTACTGCAAGTGCGTTGCCACCAATTAAATTCCCTAAATACATACCATTTACTATATTATTAGAAGCATTTACTAACATCGCTATAATAGACGGATATGAAAGCATCATTATTAATTTATATATGTTTCCTTTACTAAAATCAATAGCAGTTTTCATTAATTCTTGCTCCTTAATTCTTTAGTAACTACTTCAATACTATTTAATTCACATATATCCTTATCACTTGATATACCTAATTCTTTAAATTTCCTTGTTGTAGGTAGAACTCTTGATTCAAAAGCTCCAACCGCTTTATTATATGAATCTACAGATTTATCAATCCCTTTTTTAATATTATCAAGATGTTCAGCTAGAACTGACATTCTATCGTATAACTCTTTTCCAAGACTACTTATAAGTTTAGCATTAACTGCTAAAGTTTCTTGATTCCATCCATAGGCAATTGCTTTTAAAAGTGCAATTAATGTTGTTGGTGTAGCAATAATTACATTTTTACTAGCACCTAATTCAATTAGTTGTGGTTCAGCTTCTAAAGCGGCACCATAAAGTGCTTCATTTGGTAAAAACAATACGACAAACTCAGGACTTTCTGGAAATTGATCCCAATATGCTTTACTACTAAGTTTACCAATATGGTCTTTAACTTGTCTGCCGTGTTCTAATAAATATTTATGTTTATTAACTTCTTCTGTTGCTTCAATTAAATTCAAATATGCATCTAATGGAGTCTTAGCATCAATGACTATAGTTTTATCACCAGGTAATTTAATTAACATATCTGGTCTTAATTTACCACAATCAGTGTCAGTTGATGCCTGTTCTACAAAATCAACATAATTTATCATTCCTGCCATTTCAACAACTCTCTTTAATTGTATTTCTCCCCATCTACCTCTAGTTTGTGGAGCTCTTAATGCTTTAACTAGATTAGCAGTTTCTAGTTGTAATTTTGTTTGATCTTCTTTTAAGAACTTAAATTGTTCTTTTACTTCAGTGAATGTTTTTTGATATTCTTTTTCAATAACATCCATCTTAACTTTAACTTCCCCTAAAATTTCTTTCATTGGATTAACTAAATTTTTAAAAGAATCTTCTTTTTTTTCAAGTTCATTTTTATTTTCTATACTGGTTTTTGCGAATTCAGATTTTGCTAAATCCAAAAAATTTTCTTGATTTTCTTTTAATAGTTTATATGAAATAGATCTGAAGGATTCAGTTAAAGCTTCTTCACTTTTTCTAAGGTGTTTTTCTTTTTCTTCAGCTAGTCGTCTTTCTCCATCAAGCAATATCTGTGATTTTTCTATTTCAGATTTTAAAAATCTATTTTTTTCATTTAATTTTCTTACTTTTAAAAGATATATAGTATAGCCACCTAATATTATTCCAAAAATGGCAAATAGTAATTCTTTCATATTATCCTCCAAAGTCAATTTTTATAAATTCTTTTATATTACTAAAATATAAGTATGCTTCAGCAACTTGAACACCTTTAATATTTTCTAGTGCCATTTTGTAAAGTTCTAATTGTTTTTTATATTCATCTAGTTTTATAGATATTTTTAATTTATCTACATGGTCGGTTTTATAATCTATCAAGATATATTTAGAATTTTCCATAAAATACAAATCAATTATACCTTGAACTAATATTTTATCCTCACCTACATAATCGTTACTTATTAGAGAAGGATTAACCATTAAATTAAATGGTTTCTCTTTTTCAAAATATAATGATTTAGTAATTCTATTAAATATATTGCTGTTGAAAAATCCGAAAATCCCTCCAATATCAATCGTTTCTAATTCTTTGTGTGAAATAACTCCGTTATCTATCAAAGACATAATTTCTTTATTTAAACTTTCAATAGAATTAATTTTATTGAAATTTACTAATTCCATAATGAGATGGAAGAGTATACCTTTTTCAGCACTTGATACTTCATTATTTTGTAAAAAGTCAGGTTTGATTTTAAGACTACTTTTCAACAGGTCTCTTGTTAAAGCTTTTTCAATAGAATTAATTTTTAAAAAATCAGTAGCAGATAATTTTCTAGGTATTTGTACTAACAACCTATCCTTAAATTCTTCATCAACTAATTTATTATCTATGTTTAATACTTTTTCAAGTTTATAACCATCATCGTTAATAATAACACTTTCTTTTAAAACTTCAAACTTACTTATGGCTGATTTTTCATTAAATATTATAGGTAAGATAAGGTCATACATTGATTTAGCTTTTATTATACTATCAAAATTAAAGGATTTATATTTATCATACTTTTTGACAGAGCCTACAAGAAATAAATTATTCTTAGCTCTGGTCATTGCTACATATAAGAGGTTTAGCTTATCTTCTAAGTTTTCATAACTTAACGCTTTATTTATTATTTCATAATTCAATGTTTTAATTTTATTTTTATCATTTGGAGTAAATATCTTTGTGCCTATTCCAAGTTTCTGGTGAAAATTAATCTGTTTAATCCCAGTATTTTTCCATACATCACCAAGTTTAACAAGAAATACATTTTCATATTCCAATCCTTTACTTTTATGTATAGTTTGAATTTTTACAACATCATCTTCTTCTGAAGTCAAACTAGAACTTGGTAAACTAATATCATTTTTTTCAATGTGTTTAAAGTATTTTAAAAATCCACTTAAATGGCTATTATTTGTTTTTTCAAAATCAGAAATAAGTCTTAATAATTCTTTAATATTAAGACTTTCAATTTCATAATCGCTTTTTCTGAATAAAGTGAAATAATATTTTGATTCTAATAATAATAAAATAGTATAATCAGTTAAATTATGTTCATTTAATTTTATTTTTAGTTCAGCAATATTTTCAAGAAATGATTTAATTTTAATCTTGATTTCTGATAATCCTTCATCTAAACCTAAGTAATTATTTAATGAATTGATTAATAATTCACCTCTTTTTTTATATTTCCTGATAATTCCTAGTTCTTCTAACGTAAAATTGTATATCGGACTTTTTAAAACATTTATCAACGCCAAATCATTATTGATATTGTTGATAATATCAAGATAATCTATAATAAAACCTACGCTTAAAGACTTTATAAAACCTGTATCAACTTCTCCATACAATGGAATTCCATATTTATCAAAAATTTCTTTAAATGGATCAACAATATATTTTACGGAATTTGCTAAAATCGTGAAATCTTTATATGAACATTCATTATTATCAACCATATGACGTATTTTATTAGCACATATTTCAGCCTCTTTACGTACTTTATCTCTTAAGTGAGTATTTTCTAAACTCTCTTCATAATCTTCTTCTTCATCCAAATATGTATCATCATTTAAATCTATTATATGTGTTTGAATTTTAATATCGTTTTTTAAATCTGATCCATGAACCAATTGTGCATCTTCTTTATATTTTACAGGTGAAATATACCCATCCATAAGGTGATTAAATAGACTATTTACACCATTAACTACACTATGACTAGATCTAAAATTTTTATTGAGGGTTAATGCTTCACTATTTAGCTCTTTTGTGTAAACATTTAGTTTACCTTGAAAGATACTTGAATCTGCTAATCTAAATCTATAAATACTCTGTTTTAAATCACCAACATAAAACATATTATTTTCTCTAGCAATAAGATTGAAAATCCGTTCTTGCACACCATTTGTATCTTGGTATTCATCAATACAAATATATTGATAATATTGTCTATATATCTCATTATATTCTGCTCTCTCTAATAAATTTAATGCAAAATGTTCAATGTCATTATAATCAAAAAGATTTATTTTTCTTTTTTCTATTATAAGTTCCTTATTAAATCTTGATACTAAATCTATTAAATATAAATTATCCTCTTTAATAACTGCCTGTTCCTCTAACTTTGATTTCAAATCTATTGTTAATTCTTTAATTTTATCTTTTATATTATTTCTTGTTTCCTTAAAATTAATATGTTCTTCTCTTTGATTATTTTTTTTCACAATAGAAAGTCTTTTAAAATTGATACTACAATTTAGAAAAGCTGATAGACCTTCTTTCTCTAATTTATATAACATAGTCTGCCATTGTTCTAAATCATCTTCATAAGTTTGAGTATATTCATCTGCTCCAGCTGCAATATATACCCCTTCTAAATCAAAATAATTAGTAATATTCTTCGTCTCTCTACCAATAATTATATTTTTATAATATTGACCTACAGGAGATTTTTCGAATTCCTCTACATTATCAATATAGGATGAGATGGACGACTGTAACCATTGGAATGGATCTGGGTTACTCTGGCTAAAATCATATACATCTATAATTGATTTCCTTAATTCTTCATCACTTTCAAGTTTTCCATATGTTTCTACCAAATTTATAAAATGTGAATTTCTATGTTTATATTCTTCTTCAAATATTCTATCAAGTACTTCTGCTTTTAATTCTATATTTTTTTTATCATCAATTATTTGAAACTTTAAATCTAAATCAAATTCATTAAAATGATTTTTCAATACTTGTAAGCAAAACGAGTCAATTGTTTTAATATCTGATGCATCCAGAAGATTCCTCTGCTTTTTCAAGTTTAAATCCTCAGGGTTATTTTCTATTTCATAATCAAGTTTTTTTTGCAATTTTTCTTTCATTTCAGATGCAGCTTTTCTTGTGAAAGTAATCATTAAAATATTACTTATATCAGTTTTACCTTCTTTAATAATTTGAAAAATGCGTTCAATAAGTACTGCAGTTTTTCCTGAACCTGCAGCAGCCGAAATTATTAAATTCTTGTTCCTAGTTTCAATTGCAAATTTTTGAGAATCAGTCCAGTTTTGCATATTTCTTATTTAACTCCTCAATAAAGTTATTTTTCCCATATTTACCATTCTCTAAAACTCTATTTTTATTTTTATTCTTACAAATTTTTAAATATTTACAGTATTTACACCCTTTTTCGTCATTCTTATAATAATAAGGGTTAACTTTAAAATTACCATTGATTATATTTTTAGCATGATCTTTGATTTTATCTTCAGTAAATCTCTTTATCAAATCAAATTCCAAGTTGTTTATTATACTACTTTCTTTAAAATCATTTGGTAAAGAAAATTCCTGTTTTTCATCCTTTATAATTAGGCCAGTTAGTCTGTTTTTTTTGTACTCATCAATTAATTGGCTATATATTACTCCAGATGGTTGATACTTTTCACTTGATAATGCATTAAGATAAACAAACAATTGGAACATAATTCCATCTCTAACTTTTCTATAATCGATTTTTTTTCCTCTAAGTTTATAATCAATAACTCTTAAATAATCCTTATTTATTGTATTAAGTATATCCACCCTGTCTACTTTACCTATTAAAAATATACTTTCTTTAGAATCTAAAAATAGTCTATATTCAGGAAATGTTTTTTCTGGACCAAATTCAACTTCATAATAACTGGGCTTAAATTCTGAATTAATAATATCATTTCTTAAAGTATCAACTAATTTAATGCCTTCTTCTTTAATTTTATTTAATCTATAAGTAAATTGATAATTATCAAATTTTAAAAAGTTATTTTCTAAGTACTCTTTTTCAAAATGTTCTTCAATAATATTTTTAGGATTTTCTTTTTTTTCAAGATACCAATTCTTTTCACCAATTTTTTCTAGTACGTGGTGGTATATATTACCAATATCCATCGGCTTTAATTCATACTCTAAATCTTCATTAGGATTAATACAGTATTTTATAAAAAAACTATAAGGACATTTTCCATACTCTTCTAATTTGCTGATAGTAAAGAAGGGTTCTTTACTATCAAACAGAATTTTCTTGACTATATCACTATCTATTTCGCCCTCAATTGTTTCATTTTTATTATATTGATATAAAGTATTTAGGAAATCTCCAAAATTAGAAAAGATATTTTTATACATTTTTTCTGAAATCTTAATCTCTTTTTTATTTTCTAGTTTTAAAAAATTCAATAAACTAATATTTTTCGAATAAAAGTATGAATCATCACTTAAAGCAGATTCTTGAGTTTTTGAAAGGTTAAAAACTTTTTTAATTACTCTTATTATATAAGCCGGTTTTAATCCTTCTCCTTTACTATCACTAAGACTATAGGTTATTATAAGATTTTTACTAGCCATAGATAAAGTAAAGTATAACTCCATATTCCTATTTAATTGTTTTGAAAGGTCATCTTTCTTCCAATTTAAAACCTTTTCTAAAATTATTGTTTCATCAAGAGGGAATAATGCCTCATGCGAAATTTTTTCTGGTAAATAACCTTCATTTGCACCTATTACAAAAACTATTTTTGCAGATTCCTTAAAAGCATCTTGACTGTTTATTACCATAACTTCATTATTATTTACTGGAAGTATACTAATAAATTCTCTTTCTAGACTATTTTTAAATAATTGTAGTAATTCATTATTACTAATTGTATTTTCACCTAAGAAACTAACTAGTTGATCAAGTATTTCCAACAAGGTATTCCAAAACTGTGTATTAATATAAACATTCTTGAAATTTTCATTTTCTTTGTAAATTTCAATATTGGCAGAAAGTTTTTCATATATTTTAAAGTAAGAAATAATTTTATATATACTAATTATCTTTTCTCTTACTGTTGTACCATTTACTGTTTCCCTAATAAATTTAATTATATTGTAAACTTTTTCTCTTATTGTCTCGATTTCAGGATTATCGCTAAAAACTTTAGTCCACTTATAATAATTAATGCCATTTTCATTAGCATATTTTTCTAATTTTTCGATTTCATCAATTTCGAAGTCCAAATAATTAGTTTTTAGTAATACTATTACATCCTCTGTTCTAATATCATCTAATAGTTGGATAATAGAAATTATAGCTCTTGCTATAGGATGATTGTGTATGTATAATTTTTCATCAATAAATAATGGTACTTCATATAGTTTTCTATATAATTTAAAATAGTTCCTATAATCATCTATATTATTACATACTATTTTTATATCACGGTAACTAATCCCTTGATCTGATAATCTAATTATACTTTCAAAAATGTTTTTTACTTCTTCATCTATATTATTAAAACTTAAAATGGTCAAATCCTTAGTACTTTCAGGATATTTCACCATTTTATTATTGCTAATAATATTTTCTAAATGTTCTAGTTCTTTTGATTCAAAAAACTGATAATTTAATATTGTATTTTTAATATTAATATTTTTCGCTTTAGTAAAATCATGTAAGTTTTTATATATATTTTGACCAAGTTGGTTAAATTCCGGATTATTAATATCAATATTGAGGCCTATAGTAAAAGTTTTAGCTGATATTATTAATTCTTTAATTATTTTCAATTGTTGATTTGAAAAGGTAAAAAAATCATCAATAAATACATGTGCTTTGTTAATACTATCTGATGCACTAATAGCTTCAATTAATTTTAAATTAAAATTGATTTCATCAATATAACCGTCTTCTAAATATTCTTGATATTTATTGTTAATCATTTCTATCTCTTTTAATTTACTTTTTAAATCCTTATTTTCTATATTTTCATAATGATGAATAGGACTAAGGTCCACATCTCTCATATCACTTATTACTTTATTTATTTCTTCTAATGTACTTGCTTTAGCTTTTCTAAAGAATTTTAGTTCTGAATCAAGATCATTTATTGCCTTGTTAAGTATTAATAGTTGTCCTTGTTCATTTAAAAATATTTTTGTTCTTAAATCTGAATTTTTAAGTAATAAATTTCCAAGTTTTTTAAAACTTATTACTTGAATATCTAATAACCCTTTATAATTTAAACTTGAAATTAATTTATTTTCTGTTTCCAGGGTTATTTGTTCAGGTACTAAAAAATAGCATATCTCCTTTGAGTCAATATGCTTTTTTAATATTTTGCTCATATATAGGCTTTTGCCACTTTTTCTATTACCTAAAACAAATTCTACATTCATCTAAAACCTACTAACTTAAGACAATTTTTATTTGTCTTATAAAATCATCATAGTCTCTATATAAAATAATGCCTTTCTTATTAATATATTTCTCTAACCACTTATTATTAGAGTCAATTTTATAAGGATAAGGCATAAAAATTACTCTCCCTTGTTTTAATGAATATTCTATCTGCTTATAATTGCCTTCTTGATATTTCTTATCTACCACAACAGTAAATTGAGATATTCCACTTAAAGTAATAGCTCTTATAGGAAACTGCCATCTTTTTCCTGGTGATGAAGGACAGTATTGGGATATAACCAGACCATCTCTGGCCATATCTTTTTGTAATTGTTCATTTTCTTTTGGATAAGCCTTATTAAGCGGTGTTCCGAGTACACCAATAGATGGCATTCTATTATTAACAACTGTATTTAAAACAACTGTATCAATTCCTTTAGCCAGGCCTGATGCTATTATATATCCCTTTTCCGCTAAAAATTTTGTTATTTTATATGCTAAATCTTGTTCTTCAAATATTGGTTCTTTAGAACCTATAATTGAAACTATTGGTTTATTTAACAACTCTCTGTGCCCTCTTAAAAAGAGGAAAGGAGGAGGTCCTTCTATGCGTTTTAACTCAAAAGGATAATATTCATCATTAATGCCAATAATATGATCAGTTGCTAAAAGCTTTTCAAATCCCCTTAAAACACTTTCATATCGAGATAAGAACTCCTCGTTAGTAACACCTAAATATCCAGCAACCAAATCCATCTTATAAAATAAAGGCTTGTTAAAATCAACTTTTTCCTTTAATTCATTATAAGCTGGAGCTGTTTTTTTATAAGCATAATTAAAATAGCTTTGTATGGCGAAATAATTTATAGCTTCCTGAATTGAATCCTTATTGTTTTTTAACAATTCAACATTTCTAGGTGCTTGTATTTCTTTGCCTATACTATTACCACTATAACGTCTTTCTTCTAAATCTCTTTTCAAAAATAGTGTTCCTGATGGGTTCATTTTAACAGGAATAATGTCACCTTTGTGCACTAACTTATTAAGCCTTTGTACACTAATTCCTAGAAATTCTGCAGCTTCTTTTGCAAACATTATTTCTTCGGCAATTATACTTTTTAATTTATCATCCATAATAACCTCCAAAATGACCTTTAACACTATTTTATATCAATGGTTTAAAAACTTCAATAACTTGATTACATACTATGTCTATTATCTTTCATTGCTCTCTCAATTTGTCTTTGAGCTTCTTTTTTTGCTAATGTATCTCTTTTATCATAAAGTTTTTTACCTTTAACTAATGCGATTTCAACTTTAACTTTACCATTATCATTTATATAAAAAGATATTGGCACTAAAGTTAAGCCTTCTTCTTTTATTTTACCTATTAGTCTCATGATTTCCTTTTTATGCATTAAGATTTTTCTACTTCTTAATGGATCATGATTATGTATATTGCCTTCTTCAAAGGGACTGATATGTACTCCATCAAGAAATAGTTCACCGTTTCTAATAGTACCAAAGCTATCTTTTAGATTTAATCTTCTTTTCCTAAGAGACTTCATTTCAGTTCCTGTTAGTACAATTCCTGCTTCAAATTTTTCAATAATAAAATAATCATGATAAGCTTTTCTATTTTCAGCGAGTTTAATCAACAGTATCACCTTCCTCTAGATTGAAGTCTAAATGACCTAATAATATATCAGCTTTTACAAGTTTAACCTGTATTTGATCACCTATTTTAAACCTAACTTTATTACCACCATCTCTAACAACCATTTCCTTTTCGAAAAATGTATGATAACCCTTTAATGAATTAAATGGTAAAAATCCTTCAGTTAAATTTTCCAACTCAATAAAAAGACCACTATTTATCATACCTGATACTTTACCTTTAAATATTTCTCCCACAAAGGACTTCATATACTCAACGCTTTTAATTTTATCAACTTCTCTTTCAGCACTTTCAGCTATTATTTCTCTTTCACTTGACTGGACTGCTGACTGATAAGCTTTTAAATTAATTTTTGATTTTTCATTTTCACTAGGTAAATTATCTTTCATGTATCTTTTTAAAATTCTATGAACTTCTAGGTCTGGATATCTTCTAATTGGTGAAGTAAAATGACAATAATATACAACCCAAAGTCCAAAGTGACCTATTGGTTTAATATCATACCTTGCATGACTCATAGATCTTAAAAGTAAATTCATTAACATATCTTTCATAGGATGATTTTCTAGTTTTTCAATTACTTCCTGGTACTGTTTTGAATATATTTTCCCATTACTATCTAGTTTTAATTTAAAGCCAAATGGGGCAGCAACTGTATTAAAATTATTAATGCCTTCAAGTGGCGGTTCTTCATGAACTCTATAAATACATGGTGCAGTTAACCAAAATAAATGTTCTGCAACTGTCTCATTTGCTAGTAGCATAAATTCTTCAATAATCGATTCAGCTTGATTTCTAACTCTTTTAGCTAATTCTATCGCTTTCCCCTTTTCATCTACAAAAATTTTTAATTCTGGGAAATCAAAGAATATCGCTCCTCTGCTAGCTCTCATTTTTGTTAATATATCTGCCAAATCAGCCATTAAATCGAAGAAGGAAAATAAATCAGAGTATTCTTTAATTTCTTCAATATTAGTATCAGCTTGATTTCGCTTAAGAATCTTAGTTACTTTGGTATAGGTCATCCTACTATTAACTTTTATTACAGAAGGAAAAATTTCGTAACTTACAACTTTGCCTTTTCCATCAATTTCCATCATTGCTGTCATTGCTAATCTATCTTTATCTTGTTGTAAACTGCATATGCCATTAGATAAATCAACCGGTAACATTGGCAGTACCCTATCTGGGAAGTATATGCTTGTAGCTCGTTTATAGGCTTCCTGGTCTATTGTATCTTTAACACTCACATAATGGCTTACATCAGCAATATGAACTCCTAACCTATAACCTGATTCTGTTTTTTCAATAGATACCGCATCATCAAAATCTCTTGCATCTTCTCCATCAATAGTTACCATTAACAAGTCTCTTAAATCTCGTCTTGATGTAATTTCATCACTACTTACTTCATGTGCTGCATTAGTAGCTGCTTCCAAAACTTCTTTTGGGAATTCCTTTGGAAGATTGTATTTTATCATTACTTCTTCAATTGCCATGTCTGCTTCATCTAAATCACTTGCAAAACCAATGATATCAACTAGTCCAAAGTTATTATTATCAGGATAACTAACTATTTTACAAAAAACTCTTGCACCTTTAGATAGTTCAACGCTTTGGGCTCTATACTTACCAAATATTTTATTATCTATTGGAATTATAGTTATTTCCCCTTTATAAAATGTTGCTTCACCCACAAAACTCTTAGTGCCTCTACTAATTATTCTTTCCACTTTAGCTTCTTTATTTTTACCACCTGTTTTTGCAACTAACTTAGCTAAAACAATATCATTATTTTGAGCATCTTTAAGACTATTATGAGGTATGAAAAATTCTGCTTTGGTTGCAGTTTCTTGAAAAAACCCAAAACCTTTTTCATTAGTACTAATTTTTCCTAGCATAATGCCTTTATCTTTTATTGATATAAATCTACCTTTCTTAGTAGTGTAAACTAACCCAGATGCAATTAATGATTCTAAGACTGTTTCAAATATAGGTTTATCTTCATTTGAGATATCCCATTTATCTACCATTTCAGCAAAATTCATAGGCTTATAATCACTACTATTTATTTTTTCTAATATATATTCTTTATCCATAAGTTCTCCTTTTTAAAAAAAGCTATTGCAAGGCAATAGCTTTTTTATATCATTTAATTAACTAATTATGGCTAATACTAAGGTTAATATTATAAATAACACTGATAAAACTATTGTTATATTTTTTAAAAGTTCCTCGGTCTTATTTTTACCATATCGATTATCTCCTAAAGCTGGAGCCTCACCTTGAAATCCATCTGTTTTACTTGGCTGTACTAATACCACTCCAATCAATAAAACTGAAATCACACCTATTACTATAGATAGAAATATTTCCATATTATGCCTCCTACTTGTTTTTTAAATTATAGAATGTTTTCAAACCTTTATATACTGCTAAGTCGCCTAGTTCATCTTCAATTCTTAACAATTGGTTATACTTAGCAACTCTATCACTTCTTGATGGTGCACCTGTTTTAATTTGTCCTGCATTTGTTGCAACTGCAATATCAGCAATTGTAGTATCTTCAGTTTCTCCAGATCTATGTGAAATAACTGCAGTATAACCTGCTTTTTGAGCCATTTCAATTGCATTTAAAGTTTCTGTTAATGTACCAATTTGATTTACTTTGATTAAAATAGAGTTTGCAGTATTGTTTTCTATTCCTCTTTCTAATCTTTTTGTATTTGTAACAAATAAATCATCACCAACTATTTGAAGTCTGTCTCCTAAAAGTTCAGTTTTTAACTTAAAGCCTTCCCAATCTTCTTCAGCAAGTCCATCTTCAATTGAAATAATTGGATATTTATCAATAAGTTCTTTGTAGTAATTAATCATCTCTTTAGTTGTTAATTCTCTACCTTCACCTTTAAGTTCATATTTTTTAGTCTCTAAATTATAAATTTCTGTTGCAGCTGGATCCATAGCAATTTTAAAATCTTCATGCAATTTGTAACCGGCTTTTTCAATAGCAGAACAAATATATATCAAAGCATCTTCATTTGATTTTAAATCAGGTGCAAATCCACCTTCATCACCTACAGCTGTATTTAAGCCTTCATCATTCAAAACTTTTTTCAAGCTATGAAATACTTCAGCACACATTCTCAACGCTTCAGTAAAGCTAGGGGCACCTACAGGCATAATCATAAATTCTTGGAAATCAACTGTATTATCAGCATGTTTTCCACCATTTACAATATTCATCATTGGAACTGGTAATTGCTTGCTATTTACTCCACCAATATATCTATATAGAGGCATCCCTAGTGATTCTGCTGTAGCCTTAGCAACAGCCAAAGAAACTCCTAGAAGTGCATTAGCACCTAATCTAGCTTTATTTTCTGTTCCATCTAGTTCACACAATATTGCATCGATTCCAATTTGGTCTTCACTATCTAATCCTATAAGTTCAGGAGCTATTTCACTATTAATATTTTCAACAGCTTTAAGTACTCCTTTTCCAAGATACCTGTCCTTGTCACCGTCTCTTAATTCTACAGCTTCAAAAGCACCAGTAGAAGCTCCACTAGGAACATCTGCTCTTCCCATAAAACCTTCTTCTAAATACACCTCTACTTCAACAGTAGGATTTCCTCTAGAATCTAAAATTTCTCTTGCGTATACGTCTGTAATAATACCCATAATTTATTTCCTCCTTAAATTAATTCTTTATAATTGAAATACCAGTCATTTCTTTTGGCACTTCTAAATCTAACAATTTTAATATTGTAGGGCTTATATCCCTCAATGCTAATTTCTTATCTTTCCTTAATTCATATTTATTGTTGCTAATAACAATGAACGGTACAGGGTTAGTAGTATGAGCTGTGTGTGATTCTTCTAGTTTTTTATTATACATTTGCTCACAATTGCCATGATCTGCGGTAACTAATAGAACTCCATCATTATTTTTCACTGCAGTTTCAAGCATACCTAAACATTTATCAACAGCTTCAACAGCTAAAATCGCTGCTTTTAATTTACCGGTATGTCCAACCATGTCTCCATTTGCAAAATTAACTATTATCACTTCATGTTTTTTTGCTTCTATTACTTCTAAAACTTTCTCTGTGACCTCAAAAATACTCATTTCTGGTTTTAAATCATAGGTAGCTACTTTTGGAGATGGTACAAGAATTCTATCTTCAAATTTATTTGCTTCCTCAACACCACCATTAAAAAAGAATGTTACATGTGCATATTTTTCTGTTTCAGCTATTCTAACTTGTTTGATGCCTTTATTACCTAAATACTCACCAAGAGTATTCTTTAATCTTTCTGGTGGAAAAGCAATTGGGACTCCTAAATTTTCATCATATTCAGTTAAACATACATAATTCACTTTTATATCTTTACGTGGAAAAGCATCAAAATTTTCATGCACAAATACTTCAGAAATCTCTCTAGCCCTATCTCCTCTAAAATTGAAAAATATAATTGAATCATCTTTTTCCATTCCAGTGTAATCATCAATTACAGCCGGAATGACAAATTCATCATTTACCTCTTTTTTATAATTTTCTTCTAATGCTTCCAATGCAGATTTACTTTTTACACCTTCAGCAAAAGCCATAGCTTTATAACCTAATTCAACTCTATCCCATCTTTTATCTCTATCCATAGCATAATATCTACCTTGTATAGTAGCTATTTTACCAAGTTCTATATGGGACATATAAGTTTCAATTGACTTTATATATTCTGCTGCAGATTTTGGTGGAACATCTCTTCCGTCTAAAAATGCATGTAAATAGACTTTTTCTACCTCTAGATTCTTAGCCATTTCTAGAAGTGCTTTTATATGATTTATATGGCTATGCACCCCTCCATCAGACAAAAGACCCATAAGATGCAGGTTTGACTTGTTCTCTTTTGCTTTTAACATATTTTCTATTATTATTTTATTCTTAAAGAAATTACAAGTTTTAATTTCATTGTCGATTTTTGTTAATTCCTGGAATACTACTCTGCCACTTCCAATATTCAAATGTCCAACTTCAGAGTTTCCCATTTGTCCATGTGGTAAACCAACATCTAATCCTGATGTTAACAAGCTTGTATTGGGATAATCTTTTATAATTCTTCTATAATTAGGGAGTTCAGCTAATTTAATAGCATTATCCTCTTTAGAATTTTCAATTCCCCACCCATCCAGTATCAATAGAACAACTGGTTTTATCATTAAAATCTCCTTACTTACATTCATTTATTATATTAATAAACTCATATTTATTCAAGGATGCCCCTCCGATAAGGGCTCCATCAATATTTTCACATTTAATTAAACTTTTAATATTTGTAATATTTACACTGCCACCATAAAGTATAGCAACTTCTTCCCCAGCAAAATCTAAGCTATTAATAGTATCTCTTATGAATAAACACATACTATTGGCTTCTTCAGTACTTGCGGTATTACCTGTGCCTATAGCCCAAATTGGTTCATACGCAATTTTTACTTTAATGGCTTCTTTTTTTGTTATTCCTTTAAAGGCAGTAACTATCTGTTGTTTAACATATTCTTTTTCCAATCCATTACGACGAACTTCTAAAGGCTCACCACAACAAATTATCGGTGTTATATTATGTTCAAGTAACTTTTTAGCTTTAATATTAACTAGGTCATCAGTTTCTCCAAAGTTGATACGTCTTTCTGAATGTCCAACAATACAAAACTCAACCATTAAATCTTTTAACATAGATACACTAATTTCACCTGTTAATGAACCAGAATCAACAGCATTAACATTTTGTGCCCCAACTGTTAAATAACTTCCCATTAAAAAACTACCAAATCTATCTAAATGAGTAAACGGTGGACAAATTGCAACCTTAACTTTGTCATCACTTATTTCATTTTTAATATCACTTACAATTTTGAGCCCTTCTGATAATGTTGTATTCATTTTCCAGTTTCCACAAATAAATGGAACTCTTGATCTATTATCTAATACTGCAATACCAGGTAATATTTTCCCTTCCATAAATTCGATAGAAGCTCCACCACCAGTAGAAATATGTGTCATTTTATTAGCTAAACCAGCCATATCTATGGCTGCAGCTGAATCGCCACCACCAATAACTGTTATAGCATCAGAATTTGCCAATGCATCTGCAACACCAAATGTACCTTTTGCAAAAGTATTCATTTCAAATACTCCCATTGGTCCATTCCATATTATAGTTTTTGCTTTCATTACAATATCAGTTATTTCTTTAACACTCTTAGGTCCTATGTCTAAGCCCATAACATTTGACCCAATATTTTCTTTATCTACTATTTCCCAATTGGCATCATTAGAAAATTTGTCAGCTACTACAACATCCTCTGGGAGAATTATTTCAACCCCTTTTTGTTTTCCTAATGCTAAAATCTCCTTGGCTAAACTTACCTTATCATCTTCCACTAAGGATTTGCCTATATTATAACCTAAAGCTTTATAAAAGGTGAACATCATTGCTCCACCAATTATTAATGTGTCTACTTTATTAATAAGATTATTAATCGCTCCAATTTTGTCTGTTACCTTTGAACCACCAAGAATAGCTACAAAAGGTCTTTTAGGATTTTCCATAACTGATTCAAGTATTTCTACTTCTTTTTTCATTAAAAAGCCTAATCCCGAAGGTAAATATTTAGCAACTCCTACTGTTGAACAATGTGCTCTGTGGGATGTTCCGAATGCATCATTAATGAATATATCCCCTAAATCTGCAAGTTCCTTTGAAAAACTATCATCATTAGTTTCTTCTTCTTTTCTAAACCTAGTGTTTTGCAATAGAACAACATCGCCACTATTCATTTTATCAACCAAAGCTTTCGTTTTAGGACTAACAACTCTATCATCATCCATAAATAGTATTTTTTGTCCTAAAGCAGCTTCTAAATATTTTGCGACAAACTCTAGTGAATATTCTTTATTTGGCACCCCTTTTGGACGACCAAAATGTGACATCAAAATAACTTTAGCCCCATTGTCTAAAAGATAATGGATTGTTTTTAAAGATGCTAAAATTCTTGCGCTATCAATTATAACTCCATCTTTAACTGGAACATTGAAATCACATCTAACTAAAACCCTTTTATTCTTAACAACAAAGTTTTCAATAGATTTTTTTAACAACTTAAAATCCTCCTATAATCCTTTAGAATTAATATATACTGCTAAATCAGTACATCTTGTAGCATATCCCATTTCATTATCATACCAAGAAATTATTTTAGCCATATTGCCGTCAATAACCATAGTTGATAAACCATCTATACAAGAAGATAATTTTGAACCATTATAGTCTTTGGATACTAATGGTTCATCGCTGTATCCTAAAATACCTTTTAATTCATTTTCACTTGCTTCTTTCAATACAGCATTAATTTCTTCTTTATTTGTTGATTTATTAAGTTCAACTACTAAATCGACAGCAGAAACATTAGGAGTCGGCACTCTCATTGACATACCGTTTAATTTCCCGTTTAATTCTGGTAAAACTAGTCCAACTGCCTTTGCAGCTCCAGTAGATGTAGGTATCATAGAAAGAGCCCCTGCTCGTGCTCTTCTAGGATCTTTATGATATTTATCTAATAATTGTTGGTCGTTAGTATAGGCATGAATTGTTGTCATCATCCCTTTTACAATTCCAAATTTATCATTAATAACCTTAGCAAAAGGAGCTAAACAATTTGTTGTACAGGATGCATTTGAAATAATATTATGTTTATTTTTATCATATTTATTTTCATTAACACCTAAAACTATTGTAATATCTTCATTTTTTCCTGGTGATGAAATAATTACTTTTTTAACCGATCCCTTTAAATGATCTTCACAAGATTCATGATCAGTAAATTTACCTGTTGACTCTATTACAATATCTACACCAACACTATCCCAATCTATATCTTTTGGTTCTCTACCATTTAAAATTTTTACTTTATTACCATCTATAATTAGTTCGCCATTTCCAGTTTCAACTACTCCTTCGTATGTACCATGAACTGAATCATATTTAAACAAGTGTGCATTAGAAGCCTCATCTCTCAAGCTATTTATCGCTACAACTTGAATATCATCTCTTTTTAAAGCATCTCTTAGTACAAGTCTTCCAATTCTTCCAAAACCATTTATACCTAGTTTTAACATCAAAAACATCCTCCTTATATTAAAATACCACCTTAACATTATACACTAATTTTTAATCTAATTAAATAGAATAAATTGATTAGATACTATTTAATTCATATAGAATTATACTAGCAGCAACACTTGCATTAAGTGATTCCATTGAATCACTTATCTCTATTGTAATAAAATCATCAGCAAGACTAATAAATTCCTGTGACAATCCCTTATTTTCATTCCCAATACCTACAATAATCTTTTTAGTAAAATTATAGTTTTTCAGATTTTTTCCACCTAGTGTTGCTCCAATAATATTAAAACCATGTTTTTTGAATAATTTTAATTCTTCTGTTTTTATATCAATTATTGGTATAGCAAATATTCCTCCCAAAGTGCTTCTAAGTACTTTGTCATTATAAAGATCTACTGTACCTGGACCTATTAATATTCCTCCTAAATCAAATGCAGCTGCAGACCTAATAATAGTTCCTAAATTGCCTGGATCTTGTATACCATCTAAATACAACAATTTATCTTTAGTAAGTAAATTATTCAATTTTGATTGAAAGAATTTATAAACAGCAATAATACCCTGGCTATTTTCAGTGGTTGATATTTTAGAAAACACTTTATCTGTTACTACAAAAGTGATTTGTTGATATTTTAACAGAAATTCTGGAACATCAAAGCCTTCCCTAATCATAAGCATTTCTGGTTCTGTTTTATATATAATAGCTTCTTCTATACTTCTTTTACTTTCAAGTAAGAATTTTCCTGTTTTATGTCTTTGTTTTTTACTTTGCAAAGAAATTAATTCTTTGACTAATTTATTCTCTAAAGATGTTATTATATCCATTTTTCTCCTTAAAAGAAAAAAGACTGTTTACACAGTCTTAATTTAGTGATTTTTTAGCAATATCAGTAAGTTGTTTGAATCCATTAGCATCAGTAACTGCTAAATCTGCTAATATTTTTCTATTAACTTCTACGCCAGCTACTTTTAAGCCATTGATAAAACGGCTATATGAAAGTCCGTTTATTCTAGCTGCAGCATTTATTCTTGTAATCCAAAGTTTTCTGAAATCACCTTGTCTTTTCTTTCTGTGAGCATATGAATAACTTAGTGACTTCATAACTTGCTCGTTTGCTGGTCTATATAATCTTGATTTTGAACCGAAATAGCCTTTTGCCAGTTTCAGAATCTTCTTATGTCTTTTATGTAATGATGTGCTTGATTTAACTCTAGCCATATTTAATTCCTCCTTTTATCCATTCTATATGTATGGTAATAATTTTTTAATCATTTTTTGTTGAGTTTTGTCAACAAGTATAGTTCCTCTAAGTTGTCTTTTTCTTTTAGGACTCTTCTTTTCTAAAATATGGCTTTTATTAGCTTGAGCTCTAGTAAAAAGGCCTGTACCAGTTTTTTTAAATCTTTTAGCAGCACCTCTGTGCGTCTTCATTTTTGGCATAATTATTCCCCTCCTTATTTGTCACTTTTAGGTGATAAAATCATAATCATATTTCTGCCTTCGCTCTTAGGAACTTTTTCAACATTTGCAATTTCCTTAAGTAGTTCAGCAGTCTTATTGCATAAATCAAGTCCTAACTCTGGATGATTCATTTCTCTACCTCTAAACATAATAGTTACTTTAACTTTATGCCCTTCAAGCAAAAACTTTTCTATGGCTTTGTTCTTAACATTGAAATCATGACCTTCTATACCGATTCTCATCTTAATTTCTTTTAATGTTATTTGTTTTTGTTTTTTCTTGGCTTCTTTTTCTTTTTTCGCCTGATCAAACTTAAACTTACCATAATTCATTATCCTGCAAACAGGGGGCTTTGAGTTTGGAGATATCTCTACTAAATCCATGTTTTTTGACATAGCAAGCTGTAAAGCATCATTAGTATCCATAATGTTTAATTGCTCTCCATTTTCGTCAATAACTCTGATTTCCTTAGCTCTGATCATTTCGTTAATTGAAACTTCTTTACTTATTTTATTCACCTCTTCTATAAAAAATGCAGCAGACAAACGCCTGCTGCACTAAATTTACATTATTTTTACCTTATTAGCAATGCTATAAGGTGAGAAACAGGCTGTTTCCACTTCTTTTTTATTGTATACTTATTAAGTATTTATGTCAATACAATTTTTGATATTTAAATATCTTGGGGTTCTGAAATTTTTTCTCCACCTTTGCCCATAACAATTATACGTTTAGTACCTGAAAAGTTACATGTTATTAATGTAAGCGTTTTTTGCCCAGGCACATCATTTAACACACTAAAATCTGTTGGTTCAATAATTTTTTTAAGATATATTATGTACTCATATACTCCAGTTCTAGTATAGACTATAATTTTTTCTCCAACTTTAAAGTCTTTAACATTTTTAAAAAAGGTATTATTATGTGCAGCTATAGCACAAGTTCCAGAACTATCCCAAACTTGTTCTGTATTCGTCATATGACCTGCAGCTATTGAAAGTATATAGTTACTCGTACCTTCTTTTATAGCAACTCTATAATTATCAAAAGAAGGAAATTCTAATACTCCAGTTGTATCTCCCACAAGAATTTTTTCAGTAGGTTTTTCAGCTATTGTTAAATTTTTCAAAGAAGACATAAATTCATCTGTATTTTCTTGCATTTTAACTTCACTTATATGGTTTTGAGTAAAGAACCAAATGATTACTCCCACTCCACTAACTATCAATAATATACCTATAACCATTAATATTTTTCTTAAATTCATTAATTAACCCTACCTTCCAGTATGACCAAATCCACCACTACCTCTTACGGTCGTATCTAAATCTTCAACAACATCGATATCCATAATATGAACTGGTGCGATAATCAATTGTGCCATTCTTTCTAGTGGCTTCAATGTGAAATCTCTATCAGATAAATTAATTAAAGGACAAAATATTTCGCCCCTATAATCACTATCAACAACACCAACTCCATTAGCTAACCCTATACCATGCTTAGTCGCGAGGCCACTCCTTGAGTATATTAAAGCTACAGTTTTTTTATTACCTAAACTGATAGCAATACCAGCTGGAATCAGTTTTCTTTCACCTGGTTTTAGAATTATTTCTTCTTTAACAGCAGCTTTAAGATCCATACCTGCAGAACCTTCAGTTTTATATTCCGGCAATAAATCCTCTGCAGTATATATATTTGAAATAATCTTAACTTTTAACTTATCCATGTAATTCCTCCCATTTACTAACAATCTTCTTTGTTCCTTTAGGTCCTAGAAAACAAGCATTCAACTTGTCTTTTTTTAGATAAATTTGGATGAATTCCAATAACTCACCATATGTAATATTTTCTATTAAATCCACCATAACCTCTATACCCTTAAAACTATCATTGTAAATGTAGTCAGTAGCCATTTTAAACATAATATTTTGAGGATTTTCAAATGACATTAAGGTTTGGCTTTTAATTTGTTTTTTTGTTCTATGAAATTCTTCTTCACTAATACCATTAGTTGAAATATTGTTTATAATGCTAAATATTCCCTCTAAAGCTAATTCAAAATTTTCCATATTAGCTCCACCACTGATTAAAAGTTCTCCTGCATTTCTATATGCTGTTGTAAAACTGCCAATATCATAACATAACGACCTTTTCTCCCTGATTTCTTGAAATAAATGAGAGCTACTACTACCACCAAGAATATTATTTAACAGGACCAGCTTGTTATAGTCAGGATTTGTTTTACCTAAGCCTTCCATCCCAATTGCAAAATATATCTGGTTTATGTTGTCTCTTTCAAAAATTTTTACACCAAAATTATGTGAAGGTGTAAGCTTATTTTCAATAGCATTTGCTTCTCTAATAAGAAAATTATCAGTAAAAAGCTTTTCTATCAAGTTTATCAATCCATCATTAAAGTTTCCAGTTACTGTTATAACCATATTTTCTGGACGATAATGTGTATTGAAGTATTCAAGAAGAATATTTTTATTAATTTTTTTAATAAGTTTTTTATCACCTAGAATACTATATCCTAATTCCGTGTCTTTAAAGATGTTCTTAGAAAACTCTTCTTGTATAAAACTATTTGGATCATCTTCATACATATTAATTTCTTCAAGAATCACTTTTTTTTCTTTCTCTATTTCATCTCCATCAAAAAGACTATTAGTTAACATATCAAATAGAACATCAAGTGCTGTAATAGCCTCTTCTTTCAATGTTTTGGTATAAAATGCTGTAAATTCATGAGTTGTATAAGCATTAATAATGCCACCAATACCATCTATTTCTTCAGCAATATCTTTAGCAGTTCTTTTTTTTGTTCCTTTAAAAAGCATGTGCTCCAAAAAGTGAGCACAGCCATAGTTTATATTTATTTCATTTTTTGTTCCTGATTTTATGAAAATACCTATATTTGTAGTAAAGGAACTATCTATTTTATACGATAATATTTTTAAATTATTGTCAAGTATTCTTTCGTTGTACAAAAATTACCCCTCTACTCCAAAGATAGAAAATAGAAATATACAGGTTGTTTACCTTCGTAAACTAAGACATCTAGTTCTTTGTATTTACTCTCTATTCTATCTTTTAATTTATCAGCTTCAGCCTTACTCACTTTATCTCCATAATAAATCGTCATTATTTCATGATTATCATAAGCTTGATTCAAATATTCATCCACAGCTTCATCTACTGTATTTTTCGATGCAATTATTGAATTTCCTCTTATTGTTAGTATTTGATCTTTTTTGATTTTCAGCCCATTATTTTGAGTATCCCTTACAGCATAAGTAATAGCGCCTGTATCAACTGTTGCAAAAGCCTCTTTCATTAATAAAAGATTCTCTCTGGAATTTTTTTCTTCATTGAATGATAATATGCTTGTAAAACCTTGTTGAACATTTATAGAAGGTACCACTACAATTTTTTTATCATTATTTAAGGCTATCGTCTGTTCTGCAGCCAGAATAATATTTTTATTATTTGGGAAAACGTAAACTATTTTAGCTGGTACTGCATCAATAGCTTGTTGAATGTCATGGGTACTAGGATTCATTGTCTGACCACCATCTAAAACAGCATCAACTCCCATGCTTTTAGCTATCTCAGCAAGTCCTGCTCCTGGTACAACCATTACAAAACCATATTCCTTAAATTTAATTGGTTTTTTTACAACTTTTTTATTTTTAGCTAAAAATTGTTCTTTCATATTGTCGATTTTAATATTAGTTACATTACCTACACTTAATGCATAATCCAATACAGTTCCTGGAATATTAGTATGAATATGTACTTTTGCAATTCCATCAGCAACTATTGTAACTAAACTATCACCTATATCAGGACTATCAAGTTTATTTCTTAAACTATCATTATCTACTTTTGGCTCAAGTATAATAAATTCAGTGCAATATGTGTATTTTATTTCATCTAGATTTTGATATGACTGATCAACTATTGGTGAGTCTATAACCATTTCTTTTGTATCAAAAATCAAACTTTCACCTATAGCAGTTTTATACATGCCTTCAATTATTATCAATAAACCATATCCACCTGCATCGACAACACCAGCTTCTTTCAAAACTGGTAATAAATTAGGGGTTTCTTCAAGTGCTATCTTACCTGCAACGATACTATGTTCCAAAACATGATATATGTCATCTTGCTTTTTGAGCGCTTCAGTCGCGCCTTCACTAATACCATCCATAACTGTTAATATCGTTCCTTTAACAGGCTTTTTTACAGCCTTATATGCTATTTCTGTTCCCAGTTTAAAGCATTCATTAAGAACCTTTCCATCAACTGCTCTTTTCCCGTGCATCCCAACAGCAATACCTCTAAAAATTTGAGACAGTATTACTCCAGAATTTCCTCTCGCACCTAATAAAGCACCTTTAGAAAGTGCTTCAGCAAATTCAGTGAAATTCTTTGGTTCACTGTCATCAATTGTTTTTATAGCAGAGTACATAGTTAAATACATGTTAGTCCCTGTATCACCATCCGGTACAGGAAAAACGTTTAAATTGTTAATCTCTTCTTTTTTATTTTCTAAATATGCTAATGCCCCTTTAAATATCTTTTTTATTTCACCTATTTCAGTTATCGCATTCAATAATATATTCCTCTTTCTTAATTCACTATAGCTATATCGTCAACATAAATATTTACAATCTTCTCCATATGAGGAATATAATGTTCTACTGCATAACTTACTTGGTCCATAATATTTTGTGCAATAGCATCAATTTTTCCGCCGTAGGCTAAAATAACATGAACATTAATTTCGCATAGACCTTCTTTATATATTACTTCGATACCTTTGTCGTATTGTTCTTTACCTAAAAATTTTTGGATACCTTCTTTGAAATTCTTAGAAACCATTCCAACAACGCCGTAACATTCTACAGCAGCTTTGCCTGCAACTTTACTTACTAAGTTTTCCGAAATATCAATTTTGCCCTCTTGTGTTAATTTTAGTTCTACCATGCTAAATTCCTCCCTCATAAAGAAATATCTTATTTTCTATATTATATCAGATATGAAATAAATAAAAAACAGTGTAAAGTTATATTATTTTCAAAATATGAACTTGATTTATTATTTTACATTTGCTATAATTTTAGAGTATTGATATATGATATATTTCGTTTGTGATAGATAGGAGGTGCCAAATATGGCAAAATGCGAGATTTGTGGAAAAGGTCAAATGTCCGGTAATAATGTAAGCCACTCTCATGTTAAAACTAAAAGAAAGTGGAATCCAAACATTCAACCAGTAAAAGCTTCAGTAGCTGGAGCATCTAAAAAGCTTAATGTATGCAGTCGTTGCCTACGTTCTGGCAAAGTAGAAAGAGCTTAACAGCCAACCTAGTGTTGATTTCTTACTGGAACAAACATTTTAATAAAATATTAAAATAAATGAGCAGGTTATCCTGCTCATTTTTTTTGTTTATTTATTTCTCTGTAATTTGTGGTTCTACTGTGTTTTCTGTAATTATTTGAATTCCGGTTGTTTCTTTATTAATAATTTCTGGAAGGGTTATATCTATTCTAGTTATAACCCCAGCACTATTTTTAATTTCTAAAACATTTTCTACCCTATCCGGATTAAAAAAATCAAATGTTATCTCTAATGAATCTCCTTTATTAAGACTTGGTTTGCTAAATCCATTTAGCGGATAATATGATAATTTATAGTCATCAATTAATCTAACATAACTAAACGGATCAACATCCTTACCGGAGAATACACCTGCCATTACTTTTATTTCAGCTTTATTATCTTCTACAGTAGTACTTGTTACAGCATATCTAATATCAACTTCTACTGTTTGTTTACTATCTTTCAACACCAATATAACAATTGAAATCACTGATAATAACAATAAAAGTATGGATAATAGAACTATCAGCTTGTTCTTCACAAGTATCTCCTTTTATTCTTGCTCTAAAATAGCATCTTTTCTAGAAAGTTTTAGTCTGCCTTTGTCATCAAAACCTAAAGCTTTAACTAAAATTTCATCACCTTCATGTACTATATCTTCAACTTTATTAACTCTTTTCACATCTAAGACAGAAATATGAACAAGTCCTTCTCTTCCTGGATTTCCATAAACACCTTCAATAACTTCAACAAATGCACCAAAGTCTGTTACTTTTTTAACTTTACCTACGTAAATTTTACCAACTTCTACTTCTGCACAAATTTTATTAATTATATTTATAGCTTTATCGATTCCTTCTTGATCTACTCCAGCAATTTCAACTCTTCCACTATCGTCAATATTAATTGCTACGCCGGTATCTTCTATAATTTTCTTAATCATTTTTCCTCCAGGTCCAATGATTTCTCTTATTTTATCTGGATTTACATCCATAGAAATAATTTTAGGCGCATATGGAGATAATAATTCTCTATTTGAATTTAGAGTCTCATTCATAATATCCATTATATGCATTCTACCAGCTTTAGCATGTTCAAGTGCTGTTTCTAGTATTTCTCTATTTATTCCATCTATTTTAATATCCATTTGCAAAGCTGTTACACCATCTTTAGTTCCCGCTACTTTAAAGTCCATGTCTCCTAAATGATCTTCCATACCTTGAATATCAGTTAAAATTGCAATTTTATCACCTTTTTTAATAAGTCCCATTGCGATTCCTGATACTTGTCCTAATAATGGAACACCCGCAGACATCAATGAAAGTGAACTTCCACAAACACTACCCATAGACGTAGAACCATTAGAACTTAATGCCTCTGAAACAACTCTCATCACATAAGGAAAATCCTCTTGTGCTGGTAATACTGGTATTATTGCTCTTTCTGCTAAATTACCATGACCTATTTCTCTTCTTCCAGGTCCTCTCATCGGTTTTGTTTCACCTACGCTAAAAGCTGGAAAATTATAATGGTGAATATATCTTTTTGACGTTACTGTATTTATATCATCAATTATTTGTTCATCACTATTTGGTCCAAGTGTTACAACACTAAGAACTTGCGTCTCTCCTCTTGTAAACAAGGCAGAACCATGAGTTCTAGGAAGAATATCAACTTCACAAGTGATTGGTCTTACTTGTGTCAACTTCCTATTGTCAATTCTTATTTGTCTGTCAAGCATCAAATCTCTAAAAGCTTCCTTTTCAATTTCACCAAATAATTCCTTGAACCATCTAACTTGTTCAGGTTTTTCTACTAATATAGCTTCTTTATCAGCAAAATATTCTTTTACTAAGGTCTCTTTTAAAAGACTAATCTTTTCATCTCTAGGTTGTTTAGAAAGATTTTCAGACAGAATTTCTTCGATGCATTGAGTTACAGCTGGTGTAATTATAGCTGTAAAACTTTCAATGACACTTTGATCTTTTTCTTCTGGAACAAAAATGAACTTATCTTTGCAAAGCCCAAGTTTTTCGGCTTCATTTCTAAAGTCTACTATAAAGTCTACTACCTTTTTAATCTCTTCATGACCAAATAGTATGGCTTCTAACATAATACTTTCAGCAACAATTTTAGCACCTGCCTCAACCATCATTACTGCTTCTTTAGTTCCAGCTACAGTTAGATTGATTAAAGAGTTATCTCTTTGTTCAAGATTAGGATTTATAATAAATTCTCCGTCAATATATCCAACTCTTACTGCACCAATAGGTCCATTAAAAGGTGCACTTGATAAATGAAGTGCTGCTGAAGCACAGTTCATAGCTAAAATATCAGGTTCATTGTCATCTTCAACAGATAAAACTGTACATACTATTTGTATATCATTCTTATATCCATCAGGGAATAAAGGTCTTATAGGTCTGTCTATTAATCTTGCAGTTAGAATTGATCTTTCACCGGCTCTACCTTCTCTTTTAATAAAGCCTCCAGGTATTTTTCCTGCAGCATACATTTTTTCTTCAACATCAATTGTTAATGGAAAAAAGTCAAAGCCTTCTCTTGCTTTCTTTGCTACTGAGGCTGCTGCTAATACTAAAGTATCTCCATATGTACCTAATACAGCTCCATCAGCAAGTTTGGCCATTCTTCCAGTTTCTAGGGTTAATGTTTCATTTCCTAATTGTAATTTTTTAATTAATGGGTTGTTCACTTGGTTTCCTCCAAATCTTTCTCTTCTTTTCATTCTTCTTTATAATCTTCTTAATTGTACCCTATTTTCTATTTTCAAGCAATAGTAAAGGGAACCTTATAAACAGGTTCCCTTTAACATACAAGTTATATAATGCAATATATTATTTTAGTTTTCTATTGCTTTAAATAAAAGATCTTTTGATTGTTGAATATAAATATTTAATTTCTCATTAGGTAGTACATAATTAATATCGTTAACTACGTCATTTAATGTTTTATCATCTTGTACTATTCTATTACTTAAGCCACAAACTTTTACTATGTTTTCTATCCTTGTAGGATTCTTCTTAGGTAAAACGACTGCAAATTTTTTATTGAATATTAAAGAGAAAGCAACACAATGAAATGAACTTGTAACAACAAATTCAGCTTCATTAATTAATTTAATGAAATCTCCTGGGCTTGCTGTTCTATCAAATTTATCACATTTGCATTTCTTTGAAAATCCACCGATAGAAATAACTTTTAAGCCTAATCTTTCAGCTAATTTTGTTACAGTATAATTCAAAAAAGTATCCTGATCTACAGCATATACAAGCATATAATTTTTATATTTCTTTTTATCATGCCCTTGACTATTTTTAATCATTTTTAAATAATCATTTTTATCTAATAAAAACACAGGATCAGCTACATGCTCAACTTCAAGTAATCCTACTTTTTTTAGTTGAACCATCCCAGATTCTTCTCTTACAAGTATTTTGCTAAAATCGTTTATTCTGTCTTTTATATCAAAAAGTTCTTTGTCAGATAAGTTATCTCTACCTAGGCTAGCAGCATATGATATTTTTTTTCCTTTTTTAACAAATTTAAGAAAATAAGCTAAATCGTTCCCACATGGAAAAAAATTATTCCAAATCTGGTCGCTGCCAGCAATATAAACATCAGCCTCAGGTGGTTCTTTTAACAAAGAACTATAATTATAGTATTTCTTCTCAGTCAATTTATTATTAGTTTCTATAAAATCAATGAACTTTCTGGTTCTAATGATATAGTAAGGTGCAAAAATAATTTTCACTAAAATATTTTTTAATTTTAAGCTTAAACTTAAATCATATTTAGGTCTATAGTCTATAACTTCAGCATCATAATTATTATTATTTAAAAATTTACACAAAGCTAATCCTTGCAGAACTGAACCATAATTATTAATAACTCTATGTAAAGTAATAATTCTAATTTTCATATGTTTACCTCCAACTATTTTTAAAATATCTAATAATTCTTTTTAATTTATCTTTCACCACAAATGGCAAATAAGTCCTAATAATATTTTTAGACTTTTCTAAAATTCCAGTCTTATACTTTTTAACTAAACCTTCTGGTCCTTCTTTCAACCATAATTCCAATAAATCTTCTCTTACAACACTTATATCGTTTGGACTGTTAAGTTGACCATTATCTTTTTTTACTTTTGTAAATGTTGATTTAGTTAATTCCATATATTCTTTTATGTCATCTATTAATTTTCCAGCTTTAACACTATTTACTAAAAGTATTGATACTCCATTTTTTGTATTTAATTTGGAATGAAACTTTTCAACTCCCCAAAAATCACCCATGGTAAAATCACCTTGTCTTGTTCCACCTGCATATTTACATTCATAACAACTATCACGGTAAATATCACCATTTAGAAATTGTTTATAATAATATGATTCACTATTAGGTATTTTTTTATTCAGTAATTTATCCCCTTTTTTATATGAAATTTTCGCTAACAAACTCCAACCATTTGATTTATCTCTGAAATTCATATTGATAATTTTACCATTTAAAGTACTTTCTAAATTTCGGATATAATCTTTAAAATATATTTGATTAGGAACTCCATGGCATATAACATCTGCTGTTATTAAGTTAACATATTCTTTATCCAAAAATTTATTTAATGCTGCAATTTGACAAGGAACCCCCGTAAAGAGAACTTTTCTGCCATTTATTAATTGTTTTTTCACATTTTTATAGATGTTAGTCATATTACTTTGGACATACTTAGAACCTTGAATTTTATGCAGATCTTCCAGTTTATCAGTACATATATGTTCTGCCTGCATATCCTCACTCCAAGCACAGCCATATACTATACCATTATTTTTAATAGTAATTGATGCTAAAGCACTAAATAAACCACCTGAGCTACTATTTATTATTGAATTTCTATTTTTATTTATACCTGCATAAACAGTTAATGGTTCATTATTTGAAATTTCAACAAATTGAAAAGCGCAAACTTTTTTGCAAAGTCCACAATCAATGCATACATTTTGATCAATCACAGGATAAATAAAGCCATATTTATCAGGCACCATTTTTATTGCTGTCGTTGGACAAACATCTCTGCAGGCTTCACAGCCACAACATTTGTTTTTTTCATTATAAACACTTATCATATAATCCTCAATTCTATAATTACCACTTGCCATAATTTTTCAAAAAAAATAATTTATTTCTTAATAATATAACTCAATATTTTATTAATACTACTAATATTCTTAAAAGTATATATACAAACAAAAATAAAATATCCTGTAAAACCGATTACAATATTTGACTGATATGCAAATAAAATAAAAGCTAATAATATTATTATTTCATATATTATATTTTTAAAGTTCTTAATTAAAAGTAATTTTTTTAAATAAATTTCTGATAAATATAACCTTATACTTAAAGCTATAAAAGTTCCAATAGCTACTAATAAAACAGAACGACTAAAGAAGTATGAAATAGAAATTATAATTATTGCCATAACTAATCCAGTTACATTTGCTTTCAACATCGCTTTTTCTTCTCGCAGCAATTTATAGTATGTATTTATTAATATTGACATTTTGGCTTGAAGGAATACAATCGCAAATATTATAGGTAAATATGCAAATATTACTATATAATTTTTCATAAAGTAATTTATAAATATATTAAATGGAAAATAAATTAAAAGCAAAATATATACTACCGTGTTAGTGATTTTATTCAATTCTATAAAGTAATCAGAAAATCTCTCTTCAGCCAATCTAGCTAATGTAGGAAATATAACTAATCCAATTGCAGTTATAAAAACTAAAATCAGGTTCATAGTTGATATTGCAAAGGAATAAGTTCCATAAGATTCTACAGTTTCAAAACGTTCAATAAGAAACCTGCCAAAACCTAATATGAATATGCCGGCATAATTTGCTAACATTAATATCAAACCAACCTTAATATTTACAAGGGTTTCTTTAATTGCTAGTTTTTGATTAATACCTTTTCCTATTACTAACTCTTTACATGAATAAATTAAGGCGACAACAACTACAACTTTAGAAAATGTATCGGCCATTACCACAAAAATAAACTGATCCATACTTGTAACTAAAATAAAACCAATGAATACTAACATAATGATTTTATCTAATACAGTATAAAAACTATACTTTTTCATTTGATTTGTAGTTTGTAATACATATAAGAAAACACTTGTTAATCCAGCAATTGGTATATTTATAGAGGCCCAAACCATAGCTAGCTGTTTATTATGATCAGGTTCTAATAGAATAATTAAAGATACTAAAATAGTGATTATAAATTGAACAACTATGAATTGTTTAAGACTAGATCTGAATTTATCTTTGGGTAGTTCTTCATAATTATATTTCCCGTACCTTAAGTATATACCATTGCTATAACCTAATGAAAATAAACCAACATAAGAAACATAAAGTAAATAAACTTGCCAATATCCAAAATTTGTAACGCCCAATACAATTGGTAAAATCAAATTCTTAGAAACACCTAAAACAAGTGTTGTGCCCTGGGCAATTATAACAAATATAGTATTTCTAATTCCTGATTTGATAATTTTATTTTCCATATTTACCTCTAATTATAATCAATTAATCTTGTTTTTTATGTTATATTCTTATTCATATTATTTTTAGCAGGTTTATTCAACATATTAATCTCTAGGACTATTAACACAATATACGCACTATATATAACATTAATGGTACCAATAAATAATAAAGCAAAAAACATGGATAAGATTATAAATGTTTTCTTATTAGCTATCATTTTGCCAAGTGAAATGAAATAATACCAGAACCATAATACTGATCCGAATATACCAATAGAACTAAATATCATTATATCCGTTCCAAATGCATATGGAATTCCAAGACCTGCTCCTAGTATTGGTCTTTTTAAAAATACAGTTTTAAATGTTTCTGTTATAGAAAATAACCTAATTTGCTCAGATGAGAATACTGCGCCACTTGAAGAATTAACTATACGCCAACTGTTAACTATTCTACCTATATAATAACTTGCTAATTCAGTTTGCAAGAATAATATTCCACCTATAAGAACAACTATACCTAATCCCAATAATTTTGATTTATTTTTATTCATAGAAACAACCATCATAAATAGAGCTAAAATATAAACAACTCCTGATAGTGATCCACTAACTAAAATCAAAGAACTACCAACTATTAAATAGGTGTACTTAACTTTAGATTTATAATTAGAAAGTATGATTATGATTAAAAATATAAAAACACCAAATGTTAGATATGCTGGCTCTCTTAATAATCCTTGCAAACTATAAATTGAACCTCTTTTAAGTAGTACTCCTACCTGGTAAATACCTTCTCCAAATATATAATCAACAATAAAACTATACATTTGACTGAAAAATAGATTTTTAACAATCCATTCTAAGATACATATGACAAATATATATTTAGCTTTTCGGGCTAATCCATCTATTATGTTAATCACATCTTCATATTTTATAATATTAATAGCTGCTACAGAAATCACCAACATCATCAAGAATCTTAATAATATCAATATTGAATAATACGAAAATACTGGTATTAAATAGCCTTTATTTCTAAAAATATTTTCAGTAATAGGATTTATCAATAGATTTATTTCTGTCGCTATAACCGATATAGTAATTAAAATTACTGTTCCTTTTATTCTTATCTTCTTAAAATTATTTTTAATTATTATAAGCGAAATAATAAATAATAGTAGAAGTATAAATTCAGAATAAAGCACTTCATAATTAGCAATTTTAAACATATACCCTACATTTATAAATAATTCAAAAAATATTAACAACCCAAGCAAATACTTAAAAACATTATTCACAGTTATTTCTTTACTGAATAGTATTTTGTATAAAAAATATATTAGTAGTATTGCCCCAAATGGTTTAATCATTTATTCTCCTTTCAGTACTATTATAATATATATTGTTAGCTAAAATTTTTATCCAACAATAAATTGTTTTAGTAAATTGGCTAGTTTTTTTGAATCGAAGGGATTAAAAGTAAATTTATTTTCATAATTTTTTAAAATTTCAGCTGAAAACTCACAATTTGATACAATTATTGGAGTCTTATGAAGACTAGCCTCAATTAAAGGTAAACCCACAGTTTCGATATATGATGGAAAAATCAATATAGACTTTGTATAATAATCAAACACTTCATCTATCTTTAAACTCCCTACAAAATCAATAGGCAAATTATTTTTCTTTATAATTTCCAACAATTTTGTTATATGTTTATTTTCATTTCCATATAAGGTAAAAATAACTTTATAATTACATATATTTTTCTCTTGCAATAATAAGCAAGCATCAACAATAACTCTATGATTTTTAAATTCCACCCCACTTGCAGGATAAAAGAATGTTTTATAAGATTCTTCAGATTTTACAAAATATTTTTTAACTTTAAAACTTATTTCGATAGGATTAATCTTAATTTTACTTTCATTTACATGTAATTTATTAATTATAGCTTTTTTCATCCACTCTGTTTGTACAATTACTTCTTTAGCTTTTTTTATTGACTTATAGATTTTCCTACTTAATATATTTTGATATATCCATAAAACTCTATGTTTTAAAAAAGAAAAACGATATTCTGAAAATGGTAATGAATTATGAATATACACAGTTTGCCAAATAGTTGTATGAGGAATAATAATATTTTGCAATGATAATACTTTATCAATACTATATCTTTTAATTAATTTTGGTGCTATAAAATTATCAAAATAAATTCGGTTAATCCAGTTTTTTTTAATCCATGGAAATCTTAAGACTTTAATATTATCTTGCTCTTTTAATTCTGGTAGGCTAACTATAAAATAATATTCATTTTCTTTATCCATTTTATATTGATCGTAAAATTCATTTAAAACAGATAATGCACCACCATTAACAGCCGGTACATCAAAAACCATTATTTTCATTGCTTTCTCCAAACCATCCTATTTATTATACCTGTATAGCTTTGAATAATTTTGATTACTTTTGTACTAACATTTCCATCAATATAATTAGGCACATTTATTCCAATATCTCCATTGGCATTCATTTCAACAGCCATATCAACAGCTTGTAATACCTGTTCTTCAGTTATATTACCAATTATAAAGTTTCCTTTTTCTAAAGCTTCTGGTCTTTCTGTACTAGTTCTAATTGAAACAGCAGGAAACTTAAAATATGAAGCTTCTTCGGCAATGGTCCCACTATCTGAAACAACACAAAAAGCATTTTGTTGTAATTTATTATAATCAGCGAAACCAAAAGGTTTTAAGTTTTTAACATTCTTATTAAATGAGAAGCCTCTTTGTTTAATTATTTTTTCACTTCTAGGATGCGTGCTATAAATTACTGGAATATTGTATTTTTCTGCCATTATATTCACAGCATTCATTAATCCTAAAAAGTTGTTCTCATTATCAATGTTTTCTTCTCTATGAGCAGATAATAATATATACTTACCTTTTTCTAAGTTCAAAGATTTAAGAATATTACTATTATTTATATTATCTATATTAAGGTCTAGTATTTCTGACATAGGTGAGCCAACAACAAATGTTCTTTCCTTAGGCACACCTTCAAAATTAAGATATTTTCTTGCATGTTCAGTATAGCAAAGGTTAACATCACTCGTATGATCAACAATCCTCCTATTTATTTCTTCTGGCAAATTTTCATCGAAGCATCTATTTCCTGCTTCCATATGAAAAATAGGAATTTTTAAACGTTTAGCTGAAATAACACTTAAGCATGAATTTGTATCTCCTAGAACTAATATGGCATCAGGTAGTTGTTCTGACATAAGTTCAAATGATTTTGCCAAAACATTTCCCATTGTTTGTCCGAGATTATCACCCACTACATTTAAATAAAAATCTGGAGCCCTTAATCCTAAGTCTTCAAAAAAAACTTCATTTAAACTATAATCATAATTTTGTCCTGTATGAACAAGAATATGATCAAAATATTTATCACATTTTTTAATTATCTCAGATAATTTAATAATTTCAGGACGAGTACCTACAATTGTCATCAATTTTAACTTACTCATAGCATCACCTTTCACTTAAATATAATAATGTGGGTATAAATCCTTATGATTTATTATCCACTCTTTCATTTCTATAATCATTTCCTCATAACTAGGAATTATATATGAAAAATCTAATCTAGTATTTATTAAAGATTTATCTAATATAAATGAATTACTAGGATTTATAAGAAGTTGCTGTTGTTTCATATATTTATTGAATAAATTAAGTAAATCATATTTATTAATAAATTGATTATTTACAAGGTTATATAAACCAGTTAAATCAACTTCAATTGCTCTTTCCATTGCTTTAGCCAAGGTTAAAGTTGTAACTCCAGTCCAAATTGCTTTTGTAAAGCCATTTATCGTGCCTTCTTGTTTCATAAACCAATTAAATAATCCTATTCCATCAGCATTTATGTCAGGTCCAATTATAGAATTTCTAAATGTTAAATCTTTATTATTTTCAAGTTCTCCCAAAGCTTTAGTTCTATCATAAAATGTAAAGCCATCTTTAAAACTATTTTCTGTGTACCCACCTGTTTTTCCAGAAAAAACACAATCTGTACTCATATGAATAATTTTTGTCTTTAAACTCTTGGTTATATCACTTAAAAAAAATGGCAAATAACTGTTTAATAAAACTGCTGTTGATTTGTTATCTTCTGCATCTTTATTTAATATACCTATTGCATTTATTACTGCATCAAAATTTTCATTAATAATAATTTTTTTAAGATTTTCAAAATCAGTTATATCACCTATAATATTATTAATATCTTTCAATCCACGTCTACTAAATGCCGTTACTTCATGACCTGCTTCTTTAAAATATATGGATATTGTATGACCAGCCATACCAGTTGCACCTAATACCAATATTTTCATTTACTGTCCTTCCCAACTTTTCAATTCCTTCTTAACATAATCTAATTTAAGAAGTTTTTCTTTAATCTCTTTTATATTAAGACGATTTGTATTATGAGAATTATAGTCTTCTTCATTCTGTAATTGTTCAATGCCTTCATAAAAATATTTATCATAATTCAAATCTCTTTTATCTGCGGGTACTCTGAAGAAATCACCCATATCTTGAGCAACTAAATGTTCTTCTTTTGTTAATAAAGTCTCATATAATTTTTCTCCATGACGAGTGCCGATTACTTTTATTTCATTATTAGCCTTGAAAATTTCTTTAATAGCTTGTGCTAAATCAGAAATTGTAGAGGCAGGTGCTTTTTGAACCATAATATCTCCTGAATCAGCATTATTGAATGCAAATATTACAAGTTCCACAGCATCATCAAGACTCATTAAAAACCTTGTCATATTAGGATCAGTTATTGTCAATGGTTTACCACTTTTAAGCTGATCAATAAACAAAGGTATAACAGAACCTCTTGAAGCCATCACATTCCCATAACGTGTACCACAAATTAATGTTTTATCAGAGTCAACCGTTTTAGATTTAGCAACAAAAACTTTTTCCATCATAGCTTTTGATATTCCCATAGCATTTATTGGATAAGCTGCTTTATCAGTTGAAAGACAAATAACTTTCTTAACTCCCATTTCAATGGCAGCGGTCAGAACATTATCAGTACCTAGTATATTGGTTTTAACTGCTTCAATAGGAAAAAATTCACATGAAGGCACTTGTTTAAGCGCTGCAGCATGAAAAATATAATCCACCCCATTCATTGCATTTTTCACACTAGGTAAATCTCTAACATCACCTAAATAAAACTTTAATTTGTCATTATTATATATTTTTCTCATATCATCTTGTTTTTTTTCATCTCTAGAGAATATTCTAATCTCTTTTATGTCAGTATTTAGAAATCTTTTCATAACTGCATTTCCAAATGAACCAGTTCCCCCAGTGATTAATAAAATTTTATTTTTGAACATTCTTATTCCTCCAATAACTTATATAATAATTTTTCAATATTTTCTATAAATATTTCTTTGGTAAAATTCTTTAAAAAATAATTTCTTCCATTTATACCACAATCTTTATACTTTTCAGGATTTTCAATAAAACTTTTCATAGCTTGAGCTAAACTTGTATAATCTCCTGAATTAACACATAATCCACAATTAGAGTCCTTTATTACCTCTTGTGCAGCTCCATTAATCGCTCCTATCACAGGTTTACTTGCTGCCATGTATCCTTGAAGTTTAGATGGCATAGTTAGTCCTATTAAGCTATCATCTTTTAAGGTTATTAAACAAGCATCGGCTAATTTATAGAAATCTTGCATCATTTCAAGTGGATGACGGCCATGAAAAACAACTTTATTATCCAATCCTTTTAATTTTGCAATTTTTTTACTTTGTTCTAAATATGAACCATCTCCAACAAAGTGAACTTTAAAGTTTGTCATATCTTTTATTTTTTCTGTAGCTGAAAGTATACAATCAATATCTTGAGCAATACCAATATTACCCATGAAAACAAAATCGATAATAGTATTTTTATTATCATTATCCATCTTTAAATATAGATTTTCAGCGTGTTGAGGGATATATGAAATTTTTGCCAAAGGAATAAAATGTACTTTATTAAAATACTCTATAAATGGTTTAGATGTAACTGTTATTGCATCACATTGTTTATAAATATAAGTGCTAAATCTTTTTGCTAATCTAAATATTATATTCTTTTCATTAGATATTAGATTTTTCATTGATTCAGGCCAAATATCGCAACAATATAGATATAAAGGTAGCTTGAATTTCTTTTTAAGCAATACTCCTGGTAAAGCCATTGTTATTGGTGAAAGTTGATATATAAAAATAATATCGAAATCTTTTTTTATAAAAAGTGATTTTATTGAGGCAGAAATCATAAAACTAATATAATTAATACCTAACCCAATCACACCTTTTTTCCGTCCAATTTCCAAAGAACGAATCACTTTTACTCCATTAATAATTTCATTTCTTTTTTTGCCCCACTTATATTCTTTTGTTATAATACCAGAAGGATAATTCGGTAAACCAGTAAGCACTTGTACTTGATGGCCATTTACTACAAGTTGTTCACATATATCATTTATTCTAAATTGTTCAGGATAATAATTTTGACAAACAACCAGTATTCTCATAAATCTTTTTACTCCTTGAATTCCTACTTATCTTCACTCTTTTTAGTACTAAAGTATTCCAAAACTATTGCTAAAGTAACTGATGCCAATAAACTAACTACAAAAGCATTTATTAATGATTGAGTAATATCACTATTTACTGGTGCTACTGGTAATTTAGGATCTTCTATTTTCACTAATTTCCAATCTTCTAAATATATACTAGCAACTTCAGAAAATGATGAATAAAAAGCTTTTACGCCATAAAAAGCATCTTTGGCGTCTCCATTTCGCAAATTAATATTCAGAATCATTGTTCCCTCATCCAATGTAACAGTTCCACTACTTTCGTACTCACTTTCATTAATTTCAGAATATTTAGTAGCAGCTAACTCATTAACTGAATCTGTTTTAGAAATGCTTATATATGTATTCATTAAATTTACATAATTTATAATTTCAGTATTAACAACTTCCTGATTATTTTCTGTATTTACCACTAATACTTTAAGATTAGATTCATAAATTGGTTTAGCGGTTACAACATTTACTCCATACGTTATTATAACGGAGACAACTGTAATAACTAGAATTAATTTCCATCTTTTTTTAATCTTTTTAAATAAGTCACTTAAATTTAACTCCTTAAATTCTTCCATAATATACACTCCATTTCATAAAATTATTATAATTCTTCGTAAAATCAGATAACTAAATATATCAAAGAAATTATCAATAGATTTATAATATAACATCCTTGATTATATCATAAATCAAACAAATGATAAAACTAATTCTCCTATTAATCATAATAAAAAAACATACTAAAACAATAAAAAACAAACACGGTATTACCATGTTTGTTCAATTATTTATTATATTAATTAAAAATGTTTACTTTCTTAAACCAAGACGAGTAATAATACTTCTGTATCTATCAAAATCATTTTTTTCTAAATAATTTAAAAATCTTCTTCTTTGACCAATAAGCATTAATAGTCCTCTTGTAGTATGAAAGTCCTTCTTATGAACTTTTAAATGTGCTGTCAAATAAGTAATTCTATTAGTTAGTAATGCGATCTGAACTTCTGGTGAACCAGTGTCCCCTTCTTTAGTTTGATACATCGCAATGATATCTTTCTTTTCCATTTTTTCCATTATTATTCCTCCTAAATATATTATCCCTTACTAGCCTCGTTAAAGGTCGGAGTTCCTAAAACCAAGCATGAAGTTCATTAAATATTATATAACAAAAATTTAATTAAATCAATACAAAGTTATTTTATTATTTAAAACTGACTTTTTAGCCCGTATTTTATCAATATCTAACTCTTCAATCAAAGAATCTATTGAGGAAAATCTTTTAACATCTCTTAAATAATCTATAAAATAAACACACATTGATTCATCATAAATATCTTCATCAAAATCAAATAAATTAACCTCTACCACAATTTTCTTCTCTCTGTCATCAAAGGTAGGTTGAAAACCAACATTACAAAACCCACTATACTGAATACCTTTAACATCAGCAAGGATACTATATACACCTGGCTTAGGCAAAAGTTTATCTGATTCTATCGATAAATTAGCCGTAGGGTATCCAATTTTCCTACCAACTCCATGACCTCTAACTACAACACCTTCTAAGGAATATAATCTGCCTAAAAACTCATTAGCTTCTACCATTCTACCTTCATTGACAAAATTCCTTATATGTGAAGAACTAACAACTTTATGTCCTATTTTATATGCAGGAATTATAATAGAATTATAATCAAACTTCTTGCCTAATTGGATAATATCACTACTATTGCCACTGGCACCTTTTCCAAAATGATAATTGTAGCCTACTACGACATTTCTAACCTTTAGTTTCTTAACTAAAACATCTTCTATAAATGATTCTTTATTCATGGCAGCGAACTTTTTATTGAATTCAATAATTAATATACCATCTATGCCTAATCTCTTTAAAGTATCTATTTTTTCATCAAAAGTTTGTAATCTCTTAAAAGATGGGCTTTTAACGGATAATGGATGAGGTTCAAATGTAACAATAACTACTTTGCCACCCAAACTTAAACCTGCTTTTATCAACTCAAGGTGACCAAGATGCAATCCATCAAAATTACCTAATATTGCTGTTATTTCACCAGTAAGATTAAATTCCTCTATTCCGTTAAATACAATCATTATTCACCTACATTTTTTATTATTCTTAAAATTCCATCTACATTTTTCAATATACACACTAATTTTTCTTGAAAAATCCCTGCAAAAACTGTTTCATTTTCAATAGAGAATTTATTTTCTATTTTCTGTCCTAATTTTATCTTATTGAAAGACTCTTCATCTAATTCCACCTGCATCATTTGTTCATCTATAGCATCTCTCATAGGAAGAATAAATGACATATCACCATGAGATATCATTTCAGTCAAGGCATCTAATTTTAAACTATCTTTTAATATAAAATGTCCAATTTGGTTCCTTAGCAAACTTCCCATAACAGCGGGTACACCTAATAGTTCTCCTAAATGAACGCATAATGTTCTAATATATGTTCCTTTTGAAACTCCTGCTATAAACTTGGCTCTCCAATATCCATCCGAAAAATATAAGCCATCCTTTAAGGACAACTTAACTATTTCTATATTTCTACTTGGTCTATCCACTTCAATCCCTGCTCGAGCATATTGATAAAGTTTTTTTCCTTTAATCTTAACACTAGAATACATTGGTGGTTTTTGTGATATTGTTGTTCCTGATAAATTTTCACAAATAGTTCTAAGTTTATTTTCATTAAGAAGCTCTGAGGAATATTCAATTTTAACGATAGTTCCAAAAATATCCTCTGTATCAGAAGATAGTCCAAAAACAATTTCACCTTCATATACTTTGTAACCATCGCCAACATATTCTAATAATCTTGTTCCTTTACCTATTCCAGCAATTAAAACACCTTCAGCTTCAGGATCTAAAGTACCAGCATGACCTATCTTTTTTATTTTAAGTATTTTTCTTAATCCATGTATTACATCATGGGAGGTCATACCCTTTTCTTTATAAACATTAATTATTCCATTCATTATTATTTAAACCTTCAACGATTCTATTTAAAGCAAACTTCATTGCTTGATCCATCGGTTTTCTTATTCTGAAACCAGCAGCTCTTTTATGACCACCTCCGCCAAAGGAAGATGCCAGTTTGTTTGCATCTACTACGGCCTTAGTCCTAATTGAAACTCTTATTTCATCTTTTACAAATTCTTTAAACAGTATAGCAACTTCACAGGTTGATACCTTTCTAGGATAATCAACATAATTTTCAATATCACCAGCAGTCAAATTATTTGTAATAGCAACATCATGAGGTAAGTAAGTATAAGCAATAACTCCATCATTCATAACTTCCATATTGTTTAGAATGGCTTTTAAACCATTCATTTGTCCAATACTTTCATTTTCATAGACTGACTTTCTCATGTTATTGAAATCAGCTTTCATTTCAAGAAGTATACTTACTAGAGCAACCGTAGCACTGGTTGTTGATTCATAAGTTAAATTCCCAGTATCAGTCATGACTCCAGTGTATATTGAGGTTGCTGCATCCTTATTAATAAATCCAAAAATATCAAGAAATACACTACCTACAATTTCTGATGTAGCAGACATTTTTGGGAATACAAAATTCTTGTTACCAAAATAGTCATTACTTACATGATGATCTATATTAACTATATTCTCATAATTTGGAAATATCTCTTTTAAAGGAAAACCTATTCTGTCAATTTTAGCAGAATCCATTATAAATATATTGTATTTAACTAATTTATCAGTTTCAGTTAAATCATCTAAGCATTTAATCTGAATATCTTTTTCCAAAAATTTATACTTATCAGGAACTTTGTCCTTATTAAGAACTATAGGAATAAATCCTAATTCTTTAAGTAAATAGCCCATACTAATTGATGAGCCAATAGCGTCACCATCGGGTGATTCATGACTTACAACTAATACAGGAGATTTCACTAATTTCTTAAGATATTTCTTTAATTCTTTCATTACTATTCTTTCTCTTCTTTTTCAAAACTCTTTAAAATTTTATTTATTTTCAGACTATAGTTTAGAGTATCATCAATATAAAAGGCAATTTCCGGAACAATTCTTAATTTTAATTTCATTCCAATTTGCTTTCTTATAAAACCTTTTCCTTTATTTAATGCCTCTAAACCAGCTTTAGCCTTGTCTTCTTCAAGATGACTTATAAAAATCTTAGCAAAAGATAAATCTTTAGCTACAGATACATCAGTAATTGTTATCATATGTAATCTTGGATCTTTAAGATCTTCTCTAATAATCTCTGCTAAAACTTTCATCAACTCACCCTCTAGTCTTTGACTACGATGATGTTTTTTTATCATAATATACTCCTAATCTAACTTTCTAGCTATACTTTCTAATGTATAAGCCTCTATAACGTCACCTATTTTAATATCATTAAACCCAATAACGCTCAATCCACACTCATATCCTTGAGCAACTTCTTTAACTTCATCTTTGAATCGTTTAAGAGAATCAATATCACCTTCAAAAATTATAATTCCATCTCTTAGAACTCTTAATTTGGAGTTATTAGTGATTTTTCCATCAATAACATAACAACCAGCAATCAAGCCGATTTTAGGCACTTTAATTACCTGTCTTACTTCAACTGAGCCTAGTTCAACTTCTTTAATTTCAGGGGCTAAAAGTCCACTTATAGCTTTTTTGATGTCATCAATCACTTCGTATATAACTCTATATAAAGTAACATTAACGTCTTCTTCAGCAGCTAATTTTTTAGAATTATTATCTGGTCTTACATTAAAACCTATTATAAGGGCCTCAGAGCTCATAGCCAATTTAACATCAGTTTCAGTAATTGCACCAACACCCTCATGAATAATGTTAACTTTAACTTCATCGCTTTGAATATTTCTAATTGATTGACACAATGCCTCTACTGAACCATGAACATCACCTTTAACAATAACATTAAGTTCTTTCAATTTACCTTCACTAATTCTTTCATATAGGTTTTCTAAAGAAACCATTTGATTTTTCCTGCCACGTTCTTCTCTCTTAACAATTTTTCTTTGATCAGCTAAGAAAGCAGCTAATTTTTCATCTTTAACAGACTGAAATATGTCACCAGCTTCTGGCACTACAGATAAGCCTAAAATTTCTACAGGAGTTGCTGGTCCAGCACTCTTAATATTTTTACCACCATCATTTAACATAGCTTTAACTTTACCATAGGCTTCACCAGCTAAAATCATGTCACCGATTTTCAAAGTTCCTTTAGTAATTAAAAGGGATGTAACTGTACCTTTTTCTTTATCTAATCTACCATCAATAACAAAACCTTCAGCTAATCTATTTGGGTTTGCTTTCAATTCAAGCATTTCTGCTTGTAATTGTATCATCTCTAAAAGAGTATCAATATTTTCATTATTTTTTGCTGATACTGGTACGAAAATTGTTTCTCCGCCCCATTCTTCTGATACTAGACCATATTCAGTTAATTGTTGCATAACTCTACTTTGGTCAGCACCCTCTTTATCAATTTTATTTACTGCTACTATTATTGGAACTCCAGCTGCTTTAGCATGATTAATAGCTTCAATAGACTGCGGCATAACACCATCGTCAGCTGCAACTACTAAAATTGCTATATCAGTTATATTTGCACCCCTTGCACGCATAGAAGTAAATGCTGCGTGTCCAGGTGTATCAATAAAAGTTATTTTTTTACCACCATGATGGACCTGATATGCTCCAATATGTTGTGTAATTCCACCAGCTTCTGTTGCTATAACATTTGTTTTTCTAATTGCATCTAATAGTGAAGTTTTGCCGTGGTCAACGTGTCCCATTACTGTAACTATTGGTGGTCTAGATTTTAATGTTTTAGGATCATCTTCAACTATTTCTAATTCTGTTTGTCTTTTTAAAGATTTGAATTCAATTTCTTCAATTCCATATTCTGCGGCAATTAATGAAGCTGTATCAAAATCAACAAACTGATTAATAGTTGCCATAACACCTAAAGTAATAAGCTTTTTAATAATTTCACCTGATGCTTTATTTAAACGCATTGCTAAATCTTTAACCTGAATTTCTTCACCTAATGTGATTTTCTTTAGATTAATTTCTATTTTTTCAGCATCAGAACGTTGTCTTTTGCTTCTACGTCTTTTATTATGTTTCCATCTATCATCACCATCGGCAACCATTCTATTACTTTTATATTCCACTTTGGTTGTTCCCGGTTTTTTAGGTTCCACTTTTTTCTTGAAATCTTTCTTTACTGCTGTTGCATCACCTTGTGGTCTAGGCTGTTGAGGCGGTCTGTCACCTTGTGGTCTAGGCTGTTGAGGCGGTCTATCACCTTGTGGTCTAGCTTGTTGAGGTGGTCTGTCACCTTGTGGTCTAGCTTGTTGAGGTGGTCTGTCACCTTGTGGTCTAAATTGTTGAGGTGGTCTGTCACCTTGTGGTCTAGATTGTTGAGGTGGTCTATCACCTTGTGGTCTAGATTGTTGAGGTGGTCTATCACCTTGTGGTCTAGATTGTTGAGGTGGTCTATCACCTTGTGGTCTAAATTGTTGAGGCGGTCTATCACCTTGTGGTCTAGATTGTTGAGGTGGTCTGTCACCTTGTGGTCTAGATTGTTGAGTTCTTTCCGGAGTTCTTTGATTTGGTTTATGAACAATAATCTCCTCGATTACTTTATCTTTGTCTTTTTTTTCATCTTCAAGATTCTTAGCTTCAAGAGCTCTTGCCTTAGACATAGTTTTTTCTATTTCAGCTCTTTTCTCTTCTTCTTTTTGGTGAGCTTTTTCTCTTAATTTAGTATAATAACCTTCAATTTTCGAAACATCTTCATCAGATAATACACTCATATGAGATTTTGCTGGAATATTCAACTTTTCTAAAATCCAGACGATTTCTTTATTGGTAACGCCTTTTTCTTTGGCTAATTCATATATACGTTTAGACATTTTCTCATCTCCTTTTCTATGCCACAAATTAGTCTGAGCTAATTTGGTTGGTTAATTCAACAATTATGTCATCAGACAATTTCTCCCCTAATGCTCTTTCAATAGCTTTTTTTCTGATTGCCGCTTTAAGGCACTCAGCATTATGACAGATATACGCACCCCTACCTGGTTCTTTGCCTTTTTTATCAATAACAAGAACACCATTTGGTTTCCGTACAACTCTAATTAAATTAATTTTATCTGTCTTCAAACCACAGCCAATACATGATCGTTGTGGAATTTTCCTAGTTTTCACCATTTTTATAAATCCTTCAGGCCCTTAACTTGTTCTTCACTGATAATATCAATCTTCCAGCCAGTTAACTTTGCAGCCAATCTAACATTTTGACCATCTTTACCTATTGCAAGTGAAAATATATCTCTAGAAACCAATACTTTAGCTTCATTTATTTCTTCATTTAATACAATATCTAATATTTGAGCTGGAGCCAATGCATTACATATATATTCATCAATTTTTTCTGAATATTCAATTATATCAATCTTTTCACCAACATCTTTGGTACTTCCTAGTTCATTAAGAACATTACCAATTCTACTACCTCTTGTACCAATACATGCTCCAACTGGATCAACATTTTCCTGAGTGCTAAAAACCGATATTTTAGTTCTAGATCCTGCTTCCCTAGCTATACCTTTAATTAATACAGTCCCATCATGTATTTCAGGTACTTCAAGTTCAAACAATCTTTTAATTAAATCTTTATGTCTTCTTGAAATAGTAATTACAGGATTTTTAGTTGTTTTCTTTACATTTACCAAATAAACTTTTAATCTTTCGCCTATATGGTATCTCTCATTATCAACCTGTTCTTCAGGAGGCAGAATTACTTCTCCATTGCCTATTGTTAAAAAAACGTTATATTTATCATTCTTCTCATCGTCTTTATTTACAGGTGAAATTCTAGATATAACTCCACTAACAAGGTCTTTTTCTTTTTTAGAAAATTCATCAAAAATATTAGTTCTCTCTATTTCTCTAATTTTTTGAGTGATTATTTGCTTAGCAGTTTGTGCTACCATCCTGCCCATAGTTTTAGTGTCCATCTCTACTTCTTCTTTAACTACATCACCCACTGTCACAGCACCAAATTTTTCTACTGCATCTTCTAATGCAATTTGACTATCTGCATCAATTACTTCATCAACTACATCTCTCATATAGTAAATTTTTATTTCGCCATTAGTTCTATTTAACTCTGCTTTAAAATTATCATATGGTGTCTTCACATCTAATTTTTCATGCTTATGATCAGTTGCATGTTTTCTTTTAAGACCCATAACAATTGCAGTCTCAATAGTCTCAAAAAGCATTTCTGAACTTATACCTTTATCTTTTTCTAGATCTTTAACTGCTTCAATCAATTTCTCGTTCATTTTATCCTCCTAAAAATCAAGTAAAATATTAGCTTTGCTAATATTCGCTTTGGCAAACGCTATTTCTTTATCATCAACATTCAACACTAGTTCTTCATCATATCTAATAAGAATGCCTATATATTTTTTCTTCTTGTCAATTGGTTTATAAAGACTAACCTCAATTTTCTCACCTATATTATTGAAATAGTCCTCATCTTTTCTTAATGGCCTTTCAAGACCAAGTGAAGAAACTTCAAGAACATATTGTGTTTGAACATATTCTTTTTCATCAAGAATAATCTCAACATATCGGCTAACTTTCTCACAATCATTAATATCGATTCCGTCAGTCTTGTCTATAAAAAATCTTAAGAACCAATCCTGTCCCTCTTTAACATAATCTACAAAAACAAGCTCATAACCTAGTTCTGCAACTAAAGGCCTAAAATCATCTTCTATTTTTTGACTAATTGACATTCACAAATCTCCTTCTTTAAACGAAAAAAGTGGGTTTTCCCACTTTTCAAAACTAATCTACTCTTAAATTATATACCTTATCTATAGTAAAAGCAATATTTAATCCCTTTTTTTTGCTCTGGGATGGGCATGGTCATAGGTTTTCTTCAACTGATTCTTAGTAATATGTGTATATATTTGAGTAGTTGACAAACTCTCGTGTCCTAAAAACGTTTGTACCACTCTTAAGTCAGAACCTCTTTCTAATAAGTGAGTAGCAAAACTATGTCTAAAGGTATGTGGAGAAATATTAAGAGTTGTAGAAACTTGATGAATATATTTTTCAACCAAAGTTCTTACACTCCTGTCTCCAAGTTGTTTACCTCTTATCCCATAAAACAAGTAATCTTCTTTATCCTCTAAAAATCCAGAATCATAATAATCATTTATTGCCTTAATTGCATAGCTGCCTAATGGAACTATTCTTTCCTTATTACCTTTACCTGTTACATGAATAGAACCTAATTCTAAATCAACATCCATAATTTTAATTGACACTAACTCACTTACCCTTATTCCTGAAGCATAAAGAACTTCCATAATAGCTCTATCTCTTAAACCTATTGCTGTAGTTAAATCAGGTGCTTGCATTAAAGCCTCTATCTGATATTCATACATAAATTTAGGTAATCCCTTATCTAACTTAGGAGATATGATATGTATCATCGGATTAGATTCTATTAATTCCTGTCTTGTTAAGAATTTAAAAAAAGAACGTAATGTAGCAATTTTTCTAGACATGGTTCTTTTTTTATATCCTGTTCTATTTAAAAAATTAATAAATAATCTTATTAAATGATGATCAATATTATTAAACTCTACTTTAAAATCAATTATATTATCTTCATCGTCTTTTATCAATAAAGCTCCAGCTATATTGTCTCTAAGCCATAATGAAAAAACCTGTAAGTCATTTGTATATGCCGTTATAGTATTAAGGGAATATCTTCTCTCATTCTGTAAATAATCCATAAATTGACTTTCCATGCTAAAAAAACTATCCATCTTCTAAAACCCTTTTAAATTCTTTTAAAAAGCTTAAGCTTCTTTCACCAAGTTTTTGTTTTTTGAGTTTTTTATCTTTTATTTTTTCATCTAGAGGTGGTAGTAGTCCAAAATTAGCATTCATTGGTTCTAATTTTCTATTACCTATATCAGTACTTATATATTTCATCAAAGCACCAAGCATCATTTCTTCTGGAATATTCAAATTTCCCTTGCCATTTATTATTTGGCCTATATGCATACCACAAACTAATCCACTAGCCGCACTTTCTACATAGCCCTCAACACCAGATAATTGACCAGCTATAAAGACATTTTCAAATTCCCTTAAATTACCCTTTATTGTAAGGACTTTAGGACTATTAATAAAGGTATTTCTATGGACAACGCCATATCTTAAAATTTCTGTCCCTTCAAGTCCTGGAATTAGATGAATTAATTCTTTTTGTGCAGAAAATATTAATCCCGTTTGAAAACCTACAAGATTATACATAGTCTTACTTTCATTTTCCGCTCTTAATTGAACAACTCCATGATGTCTTTCTCCGTTCCTACTTAACCCAACAGGTTTTAATGGACCAAAAAGAAGGGTCTTTTCTCCTCTTCTAGCCATTTCTTCTATTGGCATACATCCATCAAAATATTTTTCTTTTTCACCTTCAAGGTGCGGAATATTTTTTTCGCTATTCATCAGTTTTTTATAGAATTTTGTGTATTCTTCTTCGTTCATTGGTGCATTTAAATAGTCTGTTGGATTTCCCTTATCATATCGACTAGCATAAAAAACCTTATCCATGTTTATTGAGTCTGTTGAAACTATTGGAGCTGATCCGTCATAAAAATAACAAAACTCATCACCTATCAATCTCTTTATTTCATTTAAAATCAATCCTTCAGTTAATGGCCCTGTAGCTAAAACTGTTAATTTATTCTCGTCAATTTCACAAATTTCTTCATCAATGACTTCTATATTTGGATGTTCATTAATTGTCTTAGTTATATATTGAGAAAATTTAATCCTATCAACTGCAAGCGCTCCACCAGCAGGAACTTCATTTTTTAAAGCACTTTCCATTAAAAGACTACCTAGTTCTAACAATTCCTTTTTAAGTAGCCCAACTCCTTGACTTATATCATTACCTCTAAATGAATTACTACAAACTAATTCAGCTAATAATTCAGATTTTTGAGCTTCATTTTTTTTGATTTTCTTTTTTTCGAAAAGCTTAACCTTGATTCCTCTTTGAGCTAAGTAGAATGCAGTTTCACAACCAGCTAAGCCACCACCAATAATATTAACTTCTACCATTATTCTTCACCTTGTTGAGGTTTTTCCTTTTTATATTTACAATTTGAACAAGCTATAATCTTGCCCTTATCTAATAATATAGATCCACATTCCGGACATTTTTCATTAATCGGTTTGCTCCAGAAGGAAGTATTGCAATCAGGATAATTGCTACAACCATAAAATACTCTACCGGACTTACTCCTTTTAACAACAACTTCACCTGAACAATTAGGGCAAGGAACATCTATTTTTTCTACAAGCACCTTTGTATTTCTACATTCAGGAAAGCCTGGACAAGCTAGAAACTTTCCAAACCTACCATTTTTTATCACCATATTTCGACCACATTTTTCACAAATAACATCAGTTACTTCATCCAAAGGTTTATCCAAAACTATTTTTGCAATTTCTAACTCTGCCTTTTCTAGAATAGAGCCAAAAGGTGTATAAAAGTCCCTTATTATTTTTTTCCACTCTCTTTTTCCATCTGCTACTAAATCTAAATCATTTTCTAATTTTGAGGTAAACTTAACGTTAATAACATCTTGGAAATATCCATCTAAAAGTTCAAGTACAAGTCTTCCTAATTCTGTACTATATAGAATTTTCTTTTCTCTAACCACATAGCCTCTTTTCGTAATCGTGTCCATGATTGAAGCATATGTACTTGGTCTGCCAATTCCTAAACTTTCAAGTTTTTTAATTAATGTAGCTTCTGTAAATCTTTGTGGTGGCTGAGTAAAGTGTTGATTTCCAATTATAGAATTGATAGAAAGTAATTCTCCTTCTTTAATTTCAGGCAATAAATTATCAACTTCTTCTTTATCAGTTCCTACTATTAAATATCCTTTAAACTTCAGTTTACTTCCTATGGATTTGAATATATAATCTCCAACTTCTATTTCTACAGTCATTTGATCATAAATGGCTGAAGGCATTTCACTTGCTAAAAATCTTTCCCATATTAGTTTATATAGTTTATATTGATCTTTTGTTAATAAAGTTTTCAGATCATTTGGAGTTCGATTAATAGAAGTTGGTCTAACAGCTTCATGGGCATCCTGAGCTTTATTACTTATTTTATATATTCTTGTTTTTGCTGGTATATAATCTTCACCATAAGTATTTCTTATAAATTCCTTGGTTTCTTCTTTTGCTGTAGGTGAAATCCTGGTTGAGTCTGTTCTCATATATGTAATTAAACCTATTAAACCTCCATTGGACTTTCCTAAATCAATACCTTCATATAGTTCTTGAGCAATTTGCATAGTTTTCTTACTAGTATAATTTAATACATTTGCAGCTTTTTGCTGTAATGTGCTTGTAATAAAAGGAGGTTTCGGATTATTTTTTTTGTCCTTCATTTTCACACTGCTTACAATTGCTTTTTTTTGTTTTATTTCTTCAATATGTTCATTGGTTACTTTTTCATCTGCCAAACTTAACTTATTACCTTTAAATCTAAAAAGTTGACCTGAGAAACAAGTATCATCTGTTTTACAGAATTTTCCTTCTATATCCCAGTATTCTTCTTCAATGAATGCTTCAATTTCTTTTTCTCTATCTATAATTAACTGAACAGTTACAGATTGGACTCTTCCAGCTGATAATCCTTTTTTTATTTTTTTCCATAATAAAGGACTTAGCTTATAGCCAACAATTCTATCAAGCACTCTTCTTGCTTGTTGGGCATCTACTAAACTTTGATCAATTTTTCTAGGATTTTTTACGGCCGCTTTAATTGATGTTTCAGTTATTTCATTAAATACTATTCTATTAAGGTCATCTTCTTTTAAACCTAGAGCATTACTAAGATGCCAGGCAATTGCTTCTCCTTCTCTATCAAGGTCAGTTGCCAGCAAAATTTTTGATGCGCCCTTAGCAGCATCCTTAATTTCTTTTAAAATTTTTGCTTTCCCATGTACTGTTATGTATTTTGGTTTAAAGTCATTTTCCAGATCAATTCCTAACGTACTTTTAGGTAAATCTATAATATGACCTACTGATGATTTAACAGTATAATTAGAACCTAAATATTTTTTTATCGTCTTAGCCTTTGATGGCGATTCGACTATAATAAGATTTTTAGCCATTTAATCCTCCTTGGTTGATATAATGGTTATTCTACACAAACAATTTTTCTATTGCAAGTCTATTGTTTAAATATCCAACTATATTAATAGAAGATAAAATTCATTTTAAAACATATTTATATGCTTTTTTAAGTCTCTAATGCTATATCCTGGTATATCTAATCTATTGAACATTTCTGAAGTAATAAAAATATCACGACCAAGATCAAGTGCATAATCCAGAGTTATTAATGAACCACTTTTTTCTTTTGCATAAATAATTACTAATAAGTCACATAAAGCAGCAATTATCCTATTTCTTCTTGGAAAATGCCATGGTAATGGTTTTGATCCAAGTGGATATTCTGAGATTAAACATCCATCTTGCAAAACTTTATGAAACAATGTCTTATTACAATAGGGATATATTACATCAATTCCACATCCTAAAATACCAATGCTGTTATTACAACCATCATGAAAATTACCATCAATTCCTTTCGCTAACCCACTTACTCCTGTCAATTGAAGCTTATTAAACCCTAATCCAAGGTTTTTAGCAATTTTCAAGTATCTATCTGGTGAGGTTCTACTACCTACTACTGCTATCGATTTTTTTTCAATCAACTTAATATCACCTCTATAATAAAAAGCAATTGGTGGGTTTATTGACCACTTAAGCTTTGCAGGATATTTGCCATCATAAATTGTCATAATTTTAAACCCTAATCTTGATTCATTCATCTTAAAATTAGTAAAGGCATTATTGTCAAAACGATAATTTTGCAAAGAAAGATATTTATCTAAAAAAACGTCTTCAGATATATTATGCATATAGTCAAGGTACATATATTTCATAGTTTTAGGATTATAGGCATATTCTATTATTTTTGACCACAAATATGTTCTCATAGTATATATTTCCTTGTTTTTTGTAACCAATTCCAATATACTAATAATGTATGTTATTAAAAATGTATAGGAGGAATGTAATTGGCTTTAAGATGTGGAATAGTTGGCCTGCCAAATGTAGGTAAATCAACTTTATTTAATGCAATAACTCAAGCAGGTGCTGAATCTGCAAATTACCCTTTCTGTACCATAGAACCTAATGTTGGTGTTGTAGCGGTACCAGATAAAAGATTAAATGATTTGAGCGATCTTTATAACTCAAAAAAAACGATTGCTACTACATATGAATTTGTAGATATTGCAGGTTTAGTTGCTGGTGCTAGTAAGGGTGAAGGACTTGGTAATCAATTTCTAGCTCATATTAGAGAAGTAGATGCAATTGCCCAAGTAGTTCGTTGTTTTGAGGATTCAAATATTACTCATGTTTCAGGCAAGGTACGACCTGGAGATGATATTGATATTATTAATCTCGAACTTATACTTGCTGATCTTGATTCTATGGAAAAAAGACTTGATAAATTAAAGAGTAAAATTAAATCCAAAGATAAGGAAAGTATCCAAGAACATGGTCTCATCGAAAAAATTCTAGTAGTTCTGCAAGATAGCAAACCTGCAAGAAGTATTGATTTTAACGAAGAGGAATTAAAAATTGTTAAACGTCTTAATCTACTAACCATAAAACCTATAATTTATATAGCAAACATTGGTGAAGATGAAATTCATGAGCGTTTTTCTCTACCACTTGTTCAAGAGGTTATTGAAAAAGCCAAAGAAGATAAAGCGATAGCCATACCCGTCTCTGCCAAAATCGAATCAGAAATTGCTGAATTATCAATCGAAGAAAAAAAAGAGTTTCTAAAAGATCTTGGTCTTGCAAATTCTGGTCTTGAGGAAATCATAAGTGCTACATATGAATTATTAGGCTTAATTACATATTTTACTGCTGGGGAAAAAGAAACAAGAGCCTGGACAGTAAATAGAGGCACAAAAGCACCTGGCGCTGCCGGTGTTATCCACACAGATTTTGAACGTGGTTTTATTAAAGCAGAAGTTATTAGTTATGAAGATCTTATTACTTTAAGATCTGAAGTAAAAGCTAAAGAAGCTGGTAAATTACGTATAGAAGGTAAAGAATATATCGTCCAAGATGGCGATGTTATGCATTTTAGATTTAATGTTTAAAAAAATTATTGAGGTGTAAATATGAAAAAGTTTTCCTTTAAAGGTGGTATCCATATTCATGGAACTAATGCTAAAAAAGCGTTAACCACTAATTCGCAAATTATCATACCTAAAGATCCAGAATATCTTTATCTCCCTCTTAACCAACAACTTGGTAAACCATCAAAACCTGTTGTTGCAGTTGGTGATCAGATCAAAGCTGGACAACTAATTGCTGAAAAAGATGGTGGATTTTCTGCAAATATACACGCCCCTGTAAGTGGAATAATTGAGCATATTGATTATATGATCAATGAACCAACTGGACAATTGAGTAAATCTATTGTTATAAAAAATGATTTTAGCAATCTTGAAGTCGACTATATTACTAGATCTTCAGAAGAAGCCATGAAATTAACTCCTAAGAATTTAGTTGATATTATGGAGGAAGCTGGTTTAGTAGGTTTAGGTGGTGCAACATTCCCTACTCCTGTCAAATACTCAGGTTCTAAAAAATGTGATGCCGTTGTTATAAATGGCATCGAATGCGAACCATATAATACTGCAGATTATGTAATTATGAAAAACCATTGCAAAGAAATCATCAGAGGTTTGAAATACATGATGATGGCTAGTGGTGCCTCTAAAGGATATATTTGTATAGAAGATAATAAAATGGATGCTTATGAAGAGTTTAGACAGTCCTTAACTGGTGACACAGATATTTTGGTAGCTTTATTTAAGGAAAAATATCCACAAGGTGCTGAAAAACAATTAATAAGTGCCTTGCTTAATAAAGAAGTACCTTATGGTGGACTTCCAATAGATATTGGTGTAATCGTAAACAATGTTGGAACTGCAAAAGCATTATGTGATGCTGTCGAACTAGGTAAACCTTTAACTCACCATTATCTGACTGTAACTGGCAATATTGAAAATCCAGCAAATTACTATGTTCCTATTGGTATATTATTTCAAGATTTACTTAAAGAAGATGAACTTAATCGAAACAATGTACTTTTAGCTGGTGGATTAATGATGGGAAAAACAATGTATACCGAAATGACTCCTGTAACTAAAGGTATAAATGCCATAATCCTTCTTGAGGATTTGCCTAAAGTTGGACCTGAACTTCCTTGTGTTCGTTGCAGTAGTTGTGTAGATAGCTGTCCAGCATTCTTATCACCTACTACCTTAGCCCAATTAGTTAAAAATAATAAATTTGATGAACTTGGAGATTATGGCCTTGTGGCTTGTATCGAATGTGGTACATGTTCTTATGTTTGTCCCTCACATATCCCATTGCTTGATTATATTAGGCATGGCAAACTAGAGTTAAGGAGAAGATCATAATGGAAAACAAAATGAGAAAAGTTACCTACTCCCCTTTTGCCCATAGTGGTAATAGTGTAAATAAAGCAATGTTAGATGTTATCATCGCATTAGTTCCTGTAATTTTTGCTAGTATTCTGTTTTTCAGAATGAGCAGCGTTCTAGTTTTACTTACTACAACTGCCTCAGCAGTTACTTTTGAATATATTTCAAGATTAGTCTTGAAAAGATATAATTCATGTCAAGACTTAAGTGCTGTAGTTACTGGTTTAATCCTTGGATTAACCTTACCGCCTAATACTCCTTTACTACTTGCAATACTTGGATCATTAATATCAATAGTAGTTGTTAAGCAATTGTTTGGAGGTATTGGCAACAATGTGTTTAATCCAGCAGCTTCCGGAAGAGCATTTCTTTTAATTGCTTTTTCTGTACCTTTAACTAAATGGGTTAATCCAATAACATCAACTTATGTTGATGCAACTACGAGTGCTACTCCTTTATCCTTAGTAAAAACTGTAATGTTAAATATTAAGGGTGGTGATTTAGATGCTGCTAAAACTGCTTATAATTTAATTTCATCAGATGCCTGGAATCTAATTAAATTATTATTTACTGGTGAAGTAGCTGGTTCCCTTGGAGAAACAAGTGCCTTGGCTATTATTATTGGTTTAATCTATTTAATTGTTAAAAAAAGAATCCATACAGAAATTGTTGCTTCCTATATTGGTTCAGCTTTTGTTGTTGCTGCAATACTTAGTTTTGCTTATGACTTGGGACCTTTGTTTCCACTAATAAGTATTCTAGCTGGTGGACTTTTATTTGGAGCTGTTTTCATGGCAACAGACTGGGTAACTAGCCCGATGACTAAAAAAGGACGTATTATTTTTGGTATTGGTCTTGGTATTTTAACAATTATTATTAGGACATTTAGCAATTTCCCTGAGGGAGTTGTATTTTCAATTTTAATAATGAATATGTCTACACCTTTAATAGATAGATATACTAGTAATAAAATTTTCGGAAAGGTTAAGGTGCAAAGCAATGAAAAAAAATAGTTTAATTGCTACAAGTCTTTTGCTAGGTTTTATAACTGCATTTTTAGCTGTATCAGTTTTTTTTGTTAATAGTATTACCTCTAATATTATTGCTAAAAGTGAAGCTACACAACTTAACTCATACTATGAAACAATATTTCCAGAAAGCGATTATGAAGTTATCTATAACAGCCAGAAAGATAAAGATAAAAGCGCTAATATTTTAACAGTAGCTACTGCTAGTAAAGATGGTGAAATTATAGGTTATCTATATTTAACTTATACTACTGGTTATTCTAGTGATGTAATAAGCTTAATCGGAATTGATAAAACAGATGCTAAAATCGTTAAAGTAATTGTTACTAAACAAAGTGAAACCCCTGGATTAGGAACTCTTTCTACACAACCTAAATTTTTAGATCAATTTATGGATAAAGTTACTAACGAAGAACTAAAAACCAAAGATAATATTACTGCTATAACAGGTGCAACAATAACCTCTAAAGCAGTCGTTGATAGTGTTAATGAATCTTTTAATGATTTTAACAATAACTATATGAAGTAAGGAGGTAAATATGAAAGTTTCAGATATTTTTAAAAATGGAATATATAAAAAGAATGCAATATTTATAATGTTGTTAGGAATGTGCCCTACTTTGGCTGTTACTACATCATTATCTAATGCTATAGGTATGGGTGTATCTGTAATAGCAATCTTAACAATGTCTAATATACTAATCTCTATATTACGTAAGGTTATACCTCCAGCAGTAAGAATCCCAGCTTTTATAGGTATAATTGCTGCCTTAGTTACTGTTATTGAAATGCTTATTCATGCGTATATACCTACCTTGTATATAAGTCTTGGTATTTATTTACCTCTTATCGTTGTAAATTGTATCATTCTTGAAAGAGCAGAATCTTTTGCAAGTAAAAATAAAGTTATACATGCAGCCTTTGATGGTTTGGCAGTCGGCTTAGGTTTTTCTTTAGCTTTAATAATAATCGCTTTTTTCAGAGAGCTTTTTGGAACAGGTGCTCTTTTAGGATTTCATATATTACCAGCTTCTACAAACATGTTAATTATGATTTTACCTCCTGGTGCATTCCTTACTTTAGGTATTCTTCTAGGAGTTATTAGTCATTTTACTAATAAAAAAAAGGAGGAACTAGAAAATGAATAATATATCGTTTTATTTTGGATTGATTATTTCTGGTCTTCTAATAAAAAATGTACTACTAGCTCAATTTTTAGGAATCTGTCCATTTCTTGGAGTTTCTAAAAAAACTTCTAGTGCAGTTGGTATGGGTATGGCTGTAACTATTGTTCTCGTTGTTGCATCAATGATTTCATATGCCTTTTACTATTTAGTACAAGTACCTTTCCATTTAGAATTTTTAAGAACTATTTCCTTTATTATTATAATTGCGTCTATTGTACAATTAATTGAAGTAATAACAAAAAAATATATGAAGGGGCTTTATGAATCACTTGGTGTATATTTACCTCTAATTACTACAAATTGTGCAGTTTTAGGTATTGCAATATTAAATATAAATAATGGTTATGATTTCTTAGGTTCAATATTATATGCTCTTGGAAGTGGATTAGGCTTTTTATTAGTAATCGTACTATTCTCTGCAATTAGAGAAAAATTGGATCTTTTAGATATACCTAAGGCTTTTAAAGGACTACCAATAGCTCTTATAACTGCGGCTTTTATGTCTTTGGCATTCATTGGTTTTGGAGGTGTTCTATAATGTTGAATACTCTTATTATATTTTTACTACTTGGTTTATTACTAGGTGGAATACTAGCTTTTGCAAGTGTAAAATTTCACGTTGAAACGGATCCAAAACTAGATGAAATCATAAAAGCCTTACCAGGCGCTAACTGTGGTGCTTGTGGTTATCCAGGCTGTTCTGGTTGCGGTACTGCAATTTTTGAAGGTAAAGCACCTGTTAATAGTTGTCCAGTTGGTGGCACAACTACTGCAACAGTAATATCTGGTATACTTGGAATCGAATCAGATTCTGATAATATTCCTAAAGTTGCCCGAGTTAAATGTAATGGTGCTACTAATGCTAAAACTATTTATGAATATAGTGGTGCAAAATCATGTTTGTTGGCTAAGAATTCTTTTAGTGGTATGAAAGCTTGTGATTTTGGATGTTTTGGTTTAGGTACTTGTGCTGTTAGTTGTCCTTTTGATGCTATTGAAATGGTCAATGGTTTACCAAAAGTTAATCCAAAGAAATGCACAGCCTGTGGAGTTTGTGTTAAAGCTTGTCCTCAGTTTCTAATGGAATTAATTCCTCAAAATCAACAAGTCCTTGTAAATTGTAATAACACTGATAAAGGTAAAAATGCAATGGCTGCTTGTAAGGTTGCTTGTATAAAATGTAAAAAATGTGAAAAAGCATGTAATTTTGATGCTATTCATGTTGGAAAAGTAGCAATTATCGATTATACAAAATGCACTAATTGTGGTGCTTGTGTTGAAGTATGTCCAACTCATTCAATTTTAAGATATGAAAATAATTTGATTGTTAATCTTCATATTAAGGAAGAAGAAAAATCTGGCTGTGCAGGGTGTAGTGCTAATTGTGAACGTTAAAAAACTAGGTATAGGTGTGATTTCATCAATATTATTAATTTTCTTGTTTTATTTTTATATGAATAAAAATATTGTAATCACTCAAACACAATTTATTATGAATACAACTATTGAAATCAAATTATTCGGTAAAAATAGTGATAAACAAAAACTAGAAAAAACAATTGCTAAAGCTTTCGACGTTATGAAGGAAGTAGAAGATAATTCTACTTCTTATGTTGAATATGAAGGTAATGCTGCATCACTAAATGCTCATAGAGGCGAATATTATACGGTTAACACTGATTTAATAGACCAACTGTCAACAAGTATACCCTTTTGTAAATTAACTTCAGGAGAGTTCGATATCGGGCTTTTTAGAACTGTTAATATTTGGAAAAATGGTTCTGAGAAAAATTATCTACCAACTAGACAAGAAACATTAAATTCTTTAGGTAAATCTACTCCTGACGATATAGTCGTTGATAAATTTAATAGTAGAGTCCTCTTACCTGCTGATATGGAAATTGATCTAGGTGGAGTTAGTAAAGGTTATGGTCTTGATAGGGTTATTTCATTTCTAAAAAATTCTGATATTAATTCAGCATTAATAAATGCAGGTGGTAACATAATAGCACTAGGCCAACCAGTTGATAGAAACTATTATAATATCGCTGTTCAAGATCCACAGATTATTAATAAAATTATTGGAACAGTGCAATTACATGATGGAGAAGCTATAGCAACTTCAGGTAGTTATAATAGATACTATGATATTAATGGTAAAAAATATTCCCATATACTATCTGGGAAGACTGGTTATCCAACAGAACTATATAAATCAGTTACCGTTATAACAAATAAAGGTATTATTAGTGATATTCTGTCGACATCTCTTTTCCTTTTATCAATTGATGATGGACGCGATTTAATTAATAAATTAGATTATCCTATTGAAGTACTATATGTTTTAAATGATGATACTATAGTTAAATCGGAGGGATTTAATATTGAATATTCCCAAGATAACATTTATAAAAATCAATAAGAAAGAAATATTAATAGTTATTGGTCTATTAATACTTGCTTTAACTAGTTATTTGTTTATAAATAACCAGAATCCAGGAGCAAAGGTTAAGATTGAAGTTAATCAAAGACTTTATGGCACTTATGATTTAAATAAAACTCAAGAAATCTTAGTTAGAGATAATGGAGGAAATATTTTACTTAGAAGTCTAATTATTAATGGTAAGATACATGTAATTTCAAGTACATGCAAAGATAAAATCTGTGTACATCAAGGTGAAATTAGTTTATCAGGTCAAACTATTGTTTGTTTGCCCAATAAAGTTGTTATTACTATAATAAATGATGCGGATAAAATTGATGGGGTACTAAAATGAAAAATCATAAGCATATAGTAACAATTGGTGTTTTATTGGCACTATCTCTAATATTTGCTTATTTAGAGATGATTCTACCTTCTTTTTTGCCAAATCCTGCCTTTAAAATTGGTCTTAGTCAAATTCCAATTTTACTAACCTTCTACTTATTTGATTTAAAATCGTCTGCTGCTGTATCCACTGGAAAAGTATTAATGATGAGTTTACTTTTCGGATATTTTTTAACTTATATTTTCTTTGTTAATTTGTCAGGTGCTATTTTTTCGATTTTATTTATTGGCCTATCTCAGCAATTAAAATTTAGTATACCAATGACAAGTCTTATGTCTTCATTGGGACATAATCTTGGTCAATTCATAATTATTGGTTTTACATTAGGTTGGAATATTGCTCTTTTCTACCTCCCTGTTATTATAGTTTTTTCCGTCTTGTTCGGTTTAATAATTGGATTAATATCACAAAGTCTATTAAATAAAATAGAGAAAAGGATTTGAATTTAACCTTTTCTCTATTTTTTTATATTTATATTTAATTATTAACTTTGAGTTCTCATAGTTAAGATTATTCCATCTCCATTATCTGAAGAAGCTCCAATTCCATTACTAGTATTGAAGTTTAGCTTTTCTGGTATTAAAGATCCTGATAAAAGCCAAATTATATAATCATTACCATCTTCTGCTTGGTAATATTTAACCTTCTGTGTTCTTAATGTATCTATATATGTATCAAAAACTATACCTTCTTTAAATAATATTTCACTATGGGGATATCCAATGTATCTAAAATGCCATGGTTCAAAAATTATATTTGTTATTGCAGTTTGTTCTTTTGTATATCTAAGTACAAAACCATACTTATAACTATTATTGTCTAACCATTTACCAGCTGGTGTATTTTTAAACTCTTCGGTTAGTACTACTCCAGGTATGGCAACGTCTACTGCCAATCCTAATTGATGTTCGCTAGTTCCTGGGAACGCCACTACAGTTCCTGCATTTATGGTGGCTTGTTCTTCTGTTTGGCCTGCTTTTACATTATCAGCTACCTCATTTTTAAATAATTCTGTTTGATTTTCAAAGGTTCTAAAGCCACTAGACATAGCATAATGCACATCATTTTCTTTATACATATCAGCTAAAGCATTAGCCGCTTCATTTCTTAATTTTGTATTAGTTCCGTAAGCTATAATAGAGTCAAGTGAATTAACATTTGTTAAATCTGTTGGTTCATAATTTTTTGTTAAAGGATTTTCTTTATTGACTAATCTTAAATAGCCATCATAGTCTGAAAAATCTAGATAATCACCTTCAGGTTTACTATCAGATAGTATGAAAGCTATTTCACCATTATTAAATTTAGCTGATTTAGGAAATAATGTTTCAGCTAATTCTCCTGGAACTAGAACAACTTCTTTATATTTTACAACTGGTGCATTTAATTTTTCTGTTTTACCATCAATTTTGATTTTTCTAGATCCTTCAGTTAATATGACTTTTTTATTATTGGAAAAAATTATTGTTGTTTCTTTTTCTCCAATTAGTGTTATTTCACCTTTTCCTATAGTTAATAGAATATCAAGTGGTATTAGTTTACCTTTATAACTGTCGGTCTCAATTTGCATTGAAATTTTATTTGAATCTAATGTAATATTGCTTATATTGAATTTATCTGGATAGTTAGCTGGAAATTCAAATATAAATATTAAATAAAATACTAAAATTACCCCAAATATTATTCCAACTTTTGTAAGCAAGTTATTAAACGGTGATTTTGCATATATTTTCTTATTTTTACCCTTAGGTTGTATTTTTCTTAAAGAACGATCATGTCTTGTTTTTTTAAGACTACCACTAGTCTTACTCTTAACTTTTCTTCTAGAAAGTCCTGATGTTCTTCTAGCATTGTTTGTCATTTTTCCTCCAATTTTCTCTGAATATCTAAAAAGATGACTTATTCAGTCATCTTTTTATATAATATATATTCCTAGGTTAAGTTAATTTAATAATTTCCTAGAAACATAGGGGGGCGATATTGCTTTTTACAATTAAAGTATATCATTTATATAAATACTAGACAAGTACTTATTCCCATTCGATTGTACCAGGCGGCTTACTTGTTATATCATAAGCAACTCTGTTAACATGAGGAACCTCATTTACTATTCTATTCGATATTTTTTCCAGTACTTCATATGGTATTTTTGACCAATCAGCAGTCATACCATCTGCACTACCCACAGCTCTTACAACTATAGTATACGCATACGTTCTAGCATCTCCCATTACTCCAACACTTTTTATATTTGGTAATACAGCAAAGTATTGCCAAACATCTCTGTTATGGTCGTAAGCTTCTATTTCTTGACGAACTATTGCATCAGCTTCTTTAAGGATATCTAACTTATCTTGTGTAACATCACCTAATATTCTGATACCTAGTCCTGGTCCTGGAAATGGTTGCCTATAGACAATCGACTCAGGCAGCCCAAGTGCTAGACCTAATTTTCTTCCTTCATCCTTAAACAGCCATTTTAGTGGCTCTATAAGTGAAAATGAAATATCCTCAGGCAAACCACCAACATTATGATGACTTTTTATAGTTTGAGCTGTGGCTGTACCACTTTCTATAACATCAGAATAAAGAGTTCCTTGTACTAAAAAATCAAAAGTTCCAATTTTTTTAGATTCTTCTTCAAATACTCTAATGAACTCTTCCCCAATAATTTTACGCTTTGCTTCAGGACTAGCTTCACCTTTTAATTTATTCAAGAATCTTTCTTTAGCTTCAATTGTTACTAATTTAATTCCGTATTTACCTTTAAAAGTCTCTTCTACATTTTCTCTTTCATCTTTTCTTAACATACCATGATCGATAAACATACAAGTTAACTGATCTCCAATGGCTTTATGCACTAGCATTGCGGCTACAGCACTATCAACTCCACCACTTAGACCACAAAGCACTTCTCTTTTTCCCACAATGGATCTAATTTCAGTTACTTCTTCTTCTATATATGAATCCATAGTCCAGTTTTTAGTACAATTACATATATTATACAAGAAATTTTCTAAGAATTTTTGTCCCTCTGGAGTATGTTTAACTTCAGGATGGAACTGAATTCCATATAATCTTTTTTCTTCATTAGCCATTATTGCATGAGGTGTGGTTTCCGTACTTCCTAGATTTATAAAGCCATCTGGTAGTTGTGTTAGTTGGTCAGTATGACTCATCCAACAAGTATCTTCCAACATAATACCTTCTACTAATGGTGACTTATCTTCGATGGTGTATTCTCTACGACCATATTCTCTTAAATCTGAAGTTTCTACTTTTCCGCCTAGCATATGAGCCATTAATTGCATCCCGTAACATATACCCAAAATTGGCACACCAATATTGAATATTGCAGGATCTAATTGTGGAGCATTTTCTTCATAAACACTATTAGGTCCACCTGAGAATATTATGCCTTTAAGATTTTTCGCTTTTAATTCCTTTACGCTAATACTATATGGTAGCATTTCGCAATAAACACCAGCTTCTCTTACTCTTCTAGCTATTAGTTGATTGTATTGTCCACCAAAATCGAGGACTACTATTGTTTCTTTTGTCATAATTACTCCTTGTACATTTCTTCTTTTAAAATGCCGATGTGTGGGTAGTTTCTATACTTTTGAGCGAAATCTAAGCCGTAGCCCACCACAAAATTATCTTCTATATCAAACCCAATATAATCTAATTGAACTTCTGTTGTTCTTCTTGATGGTTTATTTAACAAAGTACATATCTTAATGCTTTTTGCTTTTCTTACTTGAAGCATTTCGCTTAGAAAAGTTAAGGTTACTCCTCTATCTGCAATATCTTCAACTATTAAAACATTTTTACCTGTTATTGAACTCTCAAGATCCTTATTGATTTTCACTTTACCTGATGAGTCTGTTCCATTATAATAACTTGATAATGCGACAGTATCTAAAACTACTGGTAAGTCTATATGTCTAATTAAGTCTGCTACAAATACAATTGATCCTCTCAAGACACCAACCACAACTAATTCTTCCCCGTTATAGTCTTTTGTTATTTGCTTTCCGATTTCTTCTACTCTTTTTCTTATAACTTCTTCTGAGTAGATAATTTCTTTAATTGAACTATCGTATGTTTGCATCGATATTCTCCCTCTTATTACTTAAAAATACCTTATAAGTATAGCACATAATTTATAGTAAAAAAAGTATGAATAAGTTCATCAAAACAAAAAATAAACAATGGCTATCCAGTAAATTGGATAGCCATTGTTATCGAAATTAATTTTTTTATTTTCCAAGACTTTCTTTAAAACTTTGATCAACAAATTTTCCTGTTTCAGGATAGATTTCTATAGCTAAAAAAATTAATAAATCCCAATATGGTCTAATAATAATTGATACTTCTACAGATATATGTGAAAAGTTAAGACAAATGGATATTTTACATCTGAGGTATGATTTACCAGACTAGAGTATTCTAGATAAGATTTTAAGATTTAGAAAGGTTATTTCTTTTGCAGCTTTATATAAAGATAAATTTAAAAATGTGACTTTAAGCAAATCATTCCTCGTGATGATACTGTTATTAAACATGATGCTAGCATTATCTTAATGGGTAGTGAAGAATATATTGATGAAGCAGAAAGCATCTTCGCTAACTATAATTAATATTTAAAAGGCTTCATTTTTTTAAATGAAGCCTTTTTCTATCATCTTTATTAATAATTGTTCTGCATCTACTGTTCTAAGGTATATTCTAACCTCATTATCTATTACAATTTCAAGATCAAAAAAGTTTTTTAATTCGATCTTCAGTAATTGCCCTTTTTTCAATTCTATAAAAACATGTGGTCTTTTATTTAAAGATATAAAATGAAGTTTATCATTTTCTAAATATATGTTTCCATTTCTTTGTCCTTTATCTGTAATTAAGTTTCCATTTGTCTTTAAAAGTATTTCTGATTCAAATTTTTCCTCTATCTTTTTATATTTTCTGTCCTCTAAATATAATACGGTTGGCATTATAGACCATATTCCAACAGCAAATAGTAATGGGAATAAATATCTAAATTCCATCGGTATTGGTAAAAATACTTGTAAGACTTGTAATATAATAAATGAAAGGAATCCAGTAAAAATACTTATGTAGAGTATAGCTCTTTTTTGTCTAATATCCATATCATAACTCCCTTTCATTATTAATCATAAATCAAATATATCATTTACTTAGCACTGAATTCCATATTTATAATATACTTATTATAGTAACATAACCTAATAAATATTGTACATAATAATTCTAAAATTCTAATATTATAGTAAAACTTTTATAATATACTTACTATGATATAATTAAAATATAATAATAAAGTGACATGAATTGAAAGAGGTGTTAATGATGATGTGGTTTAGATATGGTAATGAATTAAATTCATTTGGCGGTTTATTTTTATTGATTTTTATAATAGTTGCTATAATAATTGGAATTTTTATTTATCTAATTGTTAAATTGGTTCAGTCTTCTGGTAACTCAACTCAATCAGTTAATAACAACTCATTGAATATATTAAGTGAAAGACTTGCTAAAGGTGAAATAACACCTGAAGAATATACTAATCTAAAAAATATATTAGAAAATAAAAAGTAGAAAATAGGAATCAAATAAATATAAACACAATATTAAAAAGCCCCCATAATGATATGCTCCCCTTATGGTAGACAGTTAAAAAATAAAACTGTTTAACATAAGGGGAGCATTTAATATGGGAAGAAAAAGTAAATTCACACAATTAGACAAGTTGAATATGGTACATGAATACCTTG
>JAQUGR010000005.1 GCA_028683955.1 Bacillota bacterium
GTGCTGTATTGATTGTTATGCCTCTTTCTCTTTCTTCTGGGGCATTATCAATTTGATCGTAAGCTTTGGCTACTGCTCCACCAACTGTTGACAATGTATATGTAATTGCCGCTGTTAGTGTAGTCTTACCATGGTCTACGTGTCCTATTGTTCCTATGTTTACGTGTGGTTTATTTCTCTCGAATTTAGCTTTTCCCATTTCTTATTCCTCCTATTTAACCTTGTCTTTTGGTTATAATTTCTTCAGAAATACTCTTAGGCACTTCTGTGTAATGATCGAATTGCATTGTATATTGACCTCTTCCTTGCGTTCTAGAACGTAAGTCAGTAGAATATCCAAACATTTCTGCTAAAGGCACAAAACCTCTAATAGCTGTAGCTTTTCCTGGTCTAGGATCCATACCTTCGATTCTACCTCTTCTTGAGTTAATATCTCCAATAACATCTCCCATATAATCTTCAGGAATCAAGACTTCAACTTTCATAACAGGCTCCACAATTGCAGCTCCCGCTTTTTTAGCTCCATCTTTAAAAGCCATACTTCCAGCAATTTTGAAGGCCATCTCAGATGAGTCAACATCATGATATGATCCATCAACAAGAACAATTTTAACGTCCATAACTGGATATCCAGCTAAAACTCCATTTAACATTGCTTCTTGTATACCAGCATCTACTGCAGGTATATATTCTTTAGGAATAGCTCCACCTGTAATTTTGTTTTCAAATACATAACCAGTTCCTCTTTCGAGCGGTTGTATTTCAATAACAACATGACCATATTGTCCTTTACCACCTGATTGACGAGCATATTTACACTCAGCACGGTGTGATTTAGTAATAGTCTCTTTATAGGCAACTTGAGGTTTACCAACAAGAGCATCAACTTTGAATTCCCTTAGAAGACGGTCAACGATAATTTCAAGGTGTAATTCACCCATTCCAGAAATAATTGTTTGACTTGTTTCTTCGTCAGTGTGAACTCTAAATGTAGGATCTTCTTCAGATAATTTTTGAAGAGCCATACCCATTTTTTCTTGGTCTTGCTTTGTTTTAGGTTCAATAGCAACATCAATAACTGGATCTGGGAATTCCATTGATTCAAGGACGATAGGATTTTTCTCATCGCACAATGTATCTCCAGTAGATGTATCTTTAAAGCCTACCGCAGCGGCAATATCACCAGTTCTAACTTCTTTTATCTCTTCACGTGAATTAGCATGCATTTGTAGAATACGTCCCAATCTTTCTCTTTTACCCTTTACAGAGTTAAAGATATATGAGCCGGCTTCAGCAACACCTGAATAAGTACGGAAGAAAGTAAGCTTACCAACAAATGGATCAGCCATTATTTTAAATGCTAATGCAGAAAATGGTTCCCCATCGTCAGCTTTTCTAACTTCAACTTCTCCTGAGTCTGGATTAACCCCTTCAATAGGAGGTACGTCCAAAGGAGATGGTAATAAAGCAACAATTGCATCAAGCAATGGTTGTACACCTTTATTTTTAAATGATGATCCACATACAACAGGGATAATAGTAACGGCTAGCGTTCCTTTTCTTAAGCCTAACTTGATTTCATCAACTGTTAGCTCTTCCCCTTCTAAATATTTCATCATTAATTCTTCATCGTTTTCAGCAGCTGCTTCAACTAGTTTTTCTCTGTATTCTGCAGCTTGCTCTTTCATTTCATCAGGAATTTCGCTTGAGCTTGATGTTTGACCAAGATCATCTGTATAGATGATAGCTTTGTTTTCAATCAAATCAATAATACCCTTGAAATTTTCTTCAGAACCAATTGGTAATTGTAAAGCAATAGGATTAGACCCTAGTCTTGTTCTAATCATATCCAATCCATTAAAGAAGTTTGCACCAGTTCTGTCCATTTTATTTATATATGCTATTCTAGGAACACCATACTTGTCCGCTTGTCTCCAAACTGTTTCAGATTGAGGTTCAACCCCAGCAACTGAACAGAATACAGCTACAGCTCCATCAAGTACACGAAGAGATCTTTCAACTTCCATTGTAAAGTCCACGTGCCCTGGTGTGTCTATTATGTTAATTTTATGGTTATCCCATTTTGCTGTTGTAGCAGCAGAAGTAATTGTAATACCTCTTTCTTGCTCTTGAACCATCCAGTCCATAGTGGCTGCGCCATCATGAACTTCTCCAATTTTATGCACACGTCCTGTGTAAAAGAGGATTCTTTCTGTAGTTGTAGTTTTACCAGCATCAATATGGGCCATAATGCCAATATTTCTAGTACTCTCTAAACTATTTTCTCTTGCCATTACTTCCCCTTCCTTCTACCACTTATAACTTGCGAAAGCTTTATTAGCCTCAGCCATTTTATGTGTATCTTCTCTTTTCTTAACAGAAGCTCCGGTTCCGTTAGCAGCATCCATTAACTCATTAGCTAATTTTTGCTCCATTGATTTTCCGTTTCTCGCTCTTGTATATTTTGTTATCCAACGAATGCCTAAAGTTTGTCTTCTGTCAGGTCTTACCTCGATAGGTACTTGATAGTTTGCTCCACCAACACGACGGGCTTTAACTTCTAGTACAGGCATAACATTTTCCATAGCTTCGTTAAAAACTTCTAATGGATTTCTTTTAGTCTTTTCTTTTATTTGATCAAATGCTTTGTAGCAAATGCCCTCGGCAATACTTTTCTTACCGTCTAACATGATTTGGTTAATTAATTTAGTTACTACCACACTTCCATATAAAGGATCTGGTAAAACTGTTCTTATTGGTACACTACCTTTTCTTGGCATTTATATTTCACCTCTTTACTATTTCTTTGGTCTTTTCGCTCCATATTTAGAACGTGATTGGTTTCTGTTAGCCACTCCAGTTGAATCTAGAGCACCTCTTACGATGTGATAACGTACACCTGGAAGGTCTTTAACTCTTCCACCTCTGATTAATACCATTGAGTGTTCTTGTAAAGAATGACCAATACCCGGTATGTAAGCAGTTACTTCAATTTGGTTTGTCAAACGAACTCTTGCCACTTTACGTAATGCAGAGTTTGGTTTCTTTGGTGTAGCAGTATATACTCTAGTGCAAACGCCTCTTTTTTGTGGGCATTCTTTTAATGCTGGGGCAGTTGATTTTTTAGCACTAACGCTTCTGCCGTTTTTTAATATTTGGTTAATTGTAGGCATATGACACCTCCTTTATTTTTCTTCTTTTAAAACACCTGCTATTGCAGTGTCTACTTCAATTTCACAAGCAGCTCCAAGCTTTTTCATCGATTCCACATAATATATTGGAATGTTTCGCTCTTTTGCTGCTGCTATGACGGGTTTTATCAATCTATGTTCAGCATCCATAGCTATAAAAATTCCGACAAGTTGGCCCTTTTCAAGAGCCTTGTTAGTTTGTTTGGTACCGACAGTCCGTCTTTTAGCTTCCTTTATAATATCTAAAGACATACTTCACCCCTCACATCTAATCATAGCCTTATTATTTTATCATTTTATTATATTGATGTCAATAATTTAAAAATTAAAATAGGCTTGCTCACCTTTTAGGAGAACAAGCCCATAAAATCTTTTTTATTCCGCTTCTATAATTGGATCTTCTAGTAATTCTTCAACTGGTACATTAGTCTGATCACCAATCTTCTTAACTTCTAAAAGATTGTATTTAACAAAGCCTGTTCCTGTTGGGATTAATTTACCAATCTGAACATTTTCTTTCAAACCTACAAGTCTGTCATACTTACCTTTAATAGCAGCATCTGTCAGAACTTTTGTTGTTTCCTGGAAGGAAGCAGCAGACAAGAATGATTCTGTAGCGAGTGAAGCTTGTGTAATACCAAGTAATATTGGATTTACTTCTGCTTTTGCATTTACATCTTCATTATTTTCTTCTAATGCGAAAATATCAATCATTGTAGATTCTAGCAGATTTGTATCTCCACTATTTTTAACTCTGTATTTCTTAAGCATTTGTCTGATAATAATTTCAATATGTTTGTCATTAATATCAACACCCTGAGTTCTATAAACTTTTTGAACTTCTCTAAGAATATAGTTTTGAACAGCTTTTATGCCTCTAAAGTCAAGTAACACATGTGGATCTAAAGGACCATCAGTCATTAAATCACCTTTTTGAACAATATCGCCATTTTCAACTCTCATCTTAGCTGTATTAGCTACCTGTATATCAGAAGTGGTATCTTCATTTGATATTTTTATCAAAATCTTACCTTTACCGTACTCAATACTGATTACTCCACTAATAGGTGCAAGTTCTCCTTTACCTTTAGGTTTTCTAGCTTCGAATAGTTCTTCAATTCTAGGAAGACCTTGTGTAATATCATCTCCTGCAACACCACCTGTGTGGAACGTTCTCATTGTAAGTTGTGTGCCAGGTTCACCGATTGATTGGGCTGCAATTGTACCAACTGCTTCACCTTTTTCAACTGCGCCACCTGTTGCAAGGTTTCTACCATAACATTTAGCGCAAATACCTTGTCTAGTCTTACAATTGAAAGCTGATCTGATTTTAACAACTTTAATACCAGCAGTTACAACTTCTTCAGCTTTATCTTCATCAATGAATTCCCCTATGCCTACAATTACTTCTCCAGTTTCTGGATGAACAATATTATCAGCAGCATATCTTCCTGTAATTCTTTCTTTTAGAGGTTCAATTACACGAGTTCCTTCTATGATTGATTCAACTTCAAAGCCATCTGTATCACCACAATCATCTTCACGAATAATCACATCTTGTGAAACATCAACTAATCTTCTTGTTAAATATCCAGAGTCAGCAGTTCTTAGTGCTGTATCAGCCAATCCTTTTCTAGCTCCATGAGTTGATAAGAAGTACTCTAACACTGTCAAACCTTCTCTAAAGTTAGCTTTAATTGGCAGGTCAACAATTTTACCAGATGGGTCTGTCATTAGTCCCCTCATACCAGCAAGTTGTCTGATTTGTTGTAAGTTACCCCTGGCTCCTGATGTCGCCATCATGAATATAGGGTTGAATTCATCCAAGTTATTCATCATGGCTTTGGTTACATCATTTGTAGCCGTACTCCATAAAGAAACAACTTTTTCATGTCTTTCTTCAACTGTACAAAAACCTGACTTATATAGATTTTCAATTTTTTCTACTTCAGCATCAGCTGCATCTAAAATGCCTTGTTTTGCTTCAGGTATATTTATATCTGACACGGCTACTGTTAGACCTGCTTTTGTTGAATACTTATAACCAAGTCTTTTTACTCCATCAAGAAGATTTGCTGTTCTTTGGCTTCCAAGTTTTCTATGACAGTCATAAACCATCAAAGCAAGTTTTTTCTTATCCATAGTTTCATTATAGTAGCCTAATTCTTCAGGAATAGGAATTTCTTTGTTAAAAATCAATCTTCCTAAAGTCGTATCTAAAATTTTACCATTATCTCTTACCTTAACTCTCGCATGTAAGGTTACCACTTCATGTTCATAAGCCATCATAGCTTCGTCATAACTGGCAAAAATCATACCTTCACCTTTAGCACCTGGTTTTTCGATAGTCAAATAATATGAACCTAAAACCATATCCTGTGTAGGAGTCGCTACAGGGAATCCATCCTTTGGATTCAAGATATTGTGAACGCTCATCATCAATAAGCGAGCTTCCGCTTGAGCTTCTATTGATAATGGTACGTGTACAGCCATCTGGTCACCATCAAAGTCAGCGTTGTATGCTGTACATACTAGAGGATGAAGCTTAATTGCTTTGCCATCAACCAACATAGGTTCAAAAGCTTGTATACCTAATCTGTGAAGTGTTGGGGCTCTGTTTAGAAGAACTGGATGATCTCTAACAACATCCTCTAATATATCCCAAACTCTTTCATCTTCTCTTTCAACCAATTTCTTGGCTTGTTTGATATTTAAGGCATATGCTTTTTCAACTAAACACTTCATAACAAAAGGCTTGAATAATTCTAAAGCCATTTTTCTTGGAAGTCCACATTGATGCATTTCTAATTCTGGACCAACAACAATAACTGAACGCCCTGAATAGTCTACACGTTTACCTAATAGGTTTTGACGGAAACGGCCTTGTTTACCTTTTAGCATATCGCTTAAAGATTTTAAAGGTCTATTTCCTGATCCTGAAACAGGTCTGCCTCTTCTACCATTGTCGATTAATGCGTCAACAGCTTCTTGTAACATCCTTTTTTCATTTTTAATTATTATTTCAGGAGCAATTAACTGAATTAATTTTTTCAAACGATTATTTCTGTTAATTACTCTTCTATATAAATCATTTAAATCTGAAGTTGCAAATCTTCCACCATCTAATTGAACCATCGGTCTAAGTTCTGGTGGTATTACTGGAAGTACATCAAGTATCATCCACTCAGGTTTATTACCTGATTTTCTGAAATCTTCTACCACTTCTAGGCGTCTCAAGAGTTTCATTTTCTTTTGTCCTGAAGCAACTAAAAGTTCTTCTTTTAATTGAGTAGATAATTCAACTATATCAATTTGCTGTAATAAGGTTTTAATTGCTTGTGCACCCATATCAGCAGTAAAGTCATAGCCAAATTTGTCTCTGTTTTCTCTAAATTCTGAATCACTAAGTATTTGTTTTCTAGTTAAAGGTGTATCGCCTTCATCAGTAACAATATAGCTTGAAAAATATAGAACTTTTTCAATATTCTTTGGTGAAAGGTCTAATAAAAGACCCATTCTACTAGGAATACCTTTAAAGTACCAGATACTTGAAACTGGTGCAGCAAATTCAATATGACCCATTCTCTCTCTACGTACCTTTGATTTTGTTATTTCAACTCCACAACGGTCGCAGATTATACCTTCATATTTAACTTTTTTATATTTACCACAGTGACACTCCCAATCCTTTGTAGGACCGAAGATTTTCTCACAGAAAAGACCATCTTTTTCAGGTTTTAATGTTCTATAGTTAATAGTTTCTGGTTTTCTTACCTCACCAAAAGACCATTCTCTAATTTTTTCTGGAGAGGCTAAGCTGATTCTAATTGCATCAAAATCACTTGAATCCAAAGCTTTTTCATTGTTTTTACCAAGCTTTTTTATTCCTTCATTTTCTATACTCATAACCTGCTCCCCTCTATTCTTCTTCTAACTCTAGACCTGAATTATCGTCAACTAGTCCAAAATCGATATCATCGTCTTCTTCACTAGTTTCATGCAAGCCAGCTTCAGCTAAATCAGCATCGTCTAAAATTAGTTCTTCTACTAAATCAGCAGAGATATCATCATCACTTGTACCAAATACATCAGCAGTCATCTCTTTATTTAAAACTTGAACATCAAGTCCTAAGCTTTGTAGTTCTTTAATCAAAACTTTAAAAGATTCCGGCACTCCAGGATCAGGAATATTTTCTCCTTTGACAATTGCTTCATATGTTTTAACTCGTCCAACAATGTCGTCAGATTTAATTGTTAAGATTTCTTGTAATGTATGGGCTGCACCATATGCTTCAAGTGCCCAAACCTCCATCTCACCAAAACGTTGTCCACCAAATTGTGCTTTACCACCAAGTGGTTGTTGAGTTACAAGTGAGTAAGGTCCAGTTGATCTTGCATGCATTTTATCATCAACCAAATGGTGAAGTTTCAACATGTATACATAACCAACAGTTACTTGATTATCAAATGGTAATCCTGTTCTTCCATCATAAAGCACTGTTTTACCAGAAGTATCTAAGCCTACCTCTGTTAGCATTTCATGAATATCGCTTTCTGCCGCTCCATCAAATACTGATGTTGCAACTTTCACACCTTTTTTAGTAGCCGCCATACCTAAATGACACTCTAATACTTGACCGATGTTCATACGAGAAGGAACCCCTAATGGATTCAAGACTATTTGAACAGGTGTGCCATCTGGTAAATATGGCATATCTTCTTTTGGCAGTATTCTGGAAATAACACCTTTGTTACCATGACGTCCGGCCATTTTATCTCCAACTGAAATTTTTCTTTTTTGAGCTATATAAACATTTACAATTTTATTAACTCCAGGTGAAAGTGCATTATCTTTATCTTCTTTATTAAATATTTTAATATCGACAATAATACCACATTCTCCATGAGGAACTCGTAACGAATTGTCCTTAACATCTCTTGATTTCTCACCAAATATAGCTCTTAACAATCTTTCTTCAGAAGTCATTTCAGTTTCACCTTTAGGTGTAACTTTTCCAACTAGAATATCTCCAGGATTAACTTCTGCGCCAATTCTGATAATACCATCTTCATCTAAATCATTTATTGCATCTTGGCCAACATTTGGAATTTCTCTTGTGATTTCTTCAGCACCAAGTTTTGTATCTCTTGCTTCACAAGAATATTCTTCAATATGTATTGATGAGTAAACATCATCATGTATTAATTCTTCACTTATTAAAATAGCATCCTCGTAGTTATAACCTTCCCAAGTCATAAATGCAACAAGTACATTTCTTCCTAGAGCAAGTTCACCATTATCTACAGAAGGCCCATCAGCTAAAACTTCACCAGCTTTAATTTTGTCGCCTTTTTTAACTATAGGTTTCTGATTAATACAAGTTCCTTGGTTAGAACGCTTGAATTTTATAACCTTATAGGAATCAAAGCCACCATCAGCTTTTTTAACCACTATTTCTTCGCTAGTTGAACTTTCAATAACACCATCATTATCTGCTAAAATACAAACTCCAGTATCTTGAGCGGCTCTTTTTTCCATACCTGTACCAACAACTGGTGACTCAGTATAGACAAGCGGCACAGCTTGACGTTGCATGTTAGCACCCATCAAGGCTCTGTTAGCATCATCATGCTCCAAGAATGGTATCAATGCTGTCGCAATACTCCATACTTGTTTAGGTGATACGTCCATGTAGTCCACTTCACTAATATCAACATACAAGAAATCCTTACCAAAACGAGCATCAACCTTTTTGTCAATAAAGTAACCTTTATCATCAATTGGCGAGTTCGCTTGTGCAACAATATACTTCTCTTCTTCGTCTGCTGTTAAATATTCGATTTTAGTTGTAACCTTACCAGTTTTTTTATCAACTTTTCTGTAAGGTGTTTCTATAAAGCCAAATTCATTAACTTTTCCGTAAACTCCTAATGCCCCGATCAAACCAATATTTGGTCCCTCAGGTGTTTCAATAGGACACATCCTGCCATAGTGGGAGTGATGTACGTCTCTAACTTCGAAGCCTGCTCTTTCTCTTGACAATCCGCCAGGTCCTAGAGCTGATAGTCTTCTTTTGTGAGTTAGTTCTGCTAATGGATTTGTTTGATCCATAAACTGAGACAGTTGGCTGGATCCAAAAAATTCTTTTACAGTAGCAATTACTGGTTTAATATTGATTAATTGACTTGCACTAATTCCTTCAATATCTTGTTGAGTCATTTTATCTTTTACAGATCTTTCCATTCTGGATAAACCTATTCTAAATTGATTTCTCAACAATTCACCTACTGAACGCAATCTTCTATTACCCAAATGGTCAATATCATCAGTTGGGTTCTTTTGATCATCTTCAATAACATCCAAGAACTTTTTCATTGACCACACGATATCATCAATATCAAGCTGTCTGAAATATCTTTTCTTTTCTTCATCCTCTTTTGTTTTGAATAGAGGCACGTTATGTTTTAATTTTTTATTTATTTTATATCTTCCAACATTATCTAGATCATATCTTTTAGGATCAAAGAACATGCTGTTAATAAGATTTTGTGAACTATCCACTGTTGGAGGTTCACCTGGTCTTAGTTTTTTGTAAATTTCAATTAAAGCAGCTTCTCTGGTTTCGATTTTATCTGCTTCTGTTGTCTTGTTCATTGCTTCGTTATTACCAAACAATGTATTGATTTGTTCTTTGTTTCCACAGCCTAAGGCCTGGAAGAAAGTACTGGCAGATACCTTTCTGGTTCTGTCAATTCTAACGAAAATCATTCCTTGGTTATCAGTCTCGAACTCTATCCAAGCTCCTCTGTTAGGTATGATAGTTGTTGTGTATTTAGCATCTCCATTCGGCTCAACTTCTTTACCGTAATAGACACCAGGTGATCTTACCAACTGGCTTACTACAACCCTTTCCGCTCCATTGATGATAAAGGTTCCTGTACCAGTCATTAAAGGAAAATTACCTAAGTAAACTTCATCTTCTTTAACTTCTCCAGTATCCTTGTTGATGAGTCTTGTCATCACTCTTAGGGGAGCTTCATAGTTGACGTCTTTTTCTACAGCTTCTTGAACTGTGTACTTTGGGTCTCCGAATTTGTGTTCTAGAAATTCTAAGACTAATCTTCCGCCAAAATCTTCTATTGGTGATATGTCCTGAAGAATAGATGAAATACCATCATAAAGAAACCACTCATATGATTTCTTTTGGATTTCGATCAGATTTGGCATTTCTAAAATTTCATTAATTTTAGAAAAATTGACACGTTCTGCTTGTTTGTTCTTTTGTGGAGTATAAGCCACGCTCGACACCTCCTGGATTTCTATTATTTTGAAATAGTAAAAATGTAAATGAGAAAATTCACCCATTATTACATTTAATCATTATACTGTTTATTTTTATCAAAGTCAACAGTTATAGTAAAAAAAAGAACCTGTGTAGACACAGGTTCTTTAAATAAAATCAAATTACTTGATTTCTACTTTTGCGCCAGCAGCTTCTAATTTAGCTTTAACTTCTTCAGCTACATCTTTGCTTACTGCTTCTTTAACTTTTTGAGGTGCGCCTTCAACTAACTCTTTAGCTTCTTTTAGGCCAAGACCAGTTAGGTCTCTAACTACTTTAATAACACCAATTTTTGTTGGACCAACTTCAGCAAGAATTACATCAAATTCAGTTTTTTCTTCTTCTGGAGCTGCTGTTGCTGCTGCTGCTGCTGCTACTGGAGCTGCTGCTGTTACACCAAATACCTCTTCAAATGTTTTTACTAATTCGCTTAATTCTAAAACCGTCATTTCTTTAACGATATCGATTACTTGTTCTACTTTACTCATTAATATATTCTCCTCTCTGTCCTTTAAATCTTTTACGCTTCTTCATTTTTTTCTCTTAGTACATCAACTGCTCCAATGAAATTCCTCATTGCAGTAACAAATACTCCAACTAACTGACTTAACAGAATGTCTTTTGAAGGTATGTTACCTAACGCTTCAAGTTGAGCTATGTCCATAACTTTTCCTTCAAGCAATCCGCCTTTAACTTCTAAGTTTTTATGTTTTTTTAAGAATTCAAATATTATTTTTGCAGGAGCAATTGGATCAGCACTAAAGGCTACAGCTGTAGGACCCTTTAGAACATCATCAAAGCCTTCTATTCCAGAATCGGCACAAGCTCTTCTTATCAAATTATTTTTAAGAACTTTATACTCAACACCTTCGCTTCTTAATTTGTTTCTTAATTCGGTTACCTCGTCTACTCTTAAACCTCTATAGTCAGTTACGACCATAGATGTGGAAGCGGCAATCTTTTCTTTTATTTCAGAAACCAATGCTTGTTTTGCAACTATTACTTGTTTCAATATTACACCTCCTCACTATATAAAAACCCTAGCTATAGACAGCTAGGGTTATATGATATTACATCATTATTAACCTCGGTAGGAAATTAAGACTTAGCACCTACTGTCTACAGTATTCGTTATTTATTTTTCACTCCCATAATACTAACATCATAAGGAGAAATAGTCAAATCAATTTATTTGTTTACTTCAGCAACCGCTACTTTAATTCCAGGGCTCATTGTTGATTTAACAGTGATTGATTTAATATATTGTCCCTTTGCTGCTGATGGTCTTACTTTAACTACTGCGTTCATGAAAGTTCTGAAGTTATCTTCAAGTTTTTCAGGATCGAAGGAAGCTTTACCAAAACCGATGTGTAAAATTCCACCTTTATCAACACGGAACTCAATTTTACCTGCTTTAATTTCATCAATTGCTTTTTTAACGTCCATTGTAACTGTTCCAGTTTTAGGATTTGGCATTAAACCTCTTGGTCCTAGGATTTTACCTAGTTTACCAACAATAGCCATAGTATCTGGTGTAGCAACAACTACATCGAAATCTACCCAACCACCTTGTATTTTAGTTACATATTCATCTACTCCAGCATAATCAGCACCAGCGTCAAGAGCTTCTTTTTCTTTTTCACCCTTTGCGAATACTAATATTCTTTTGTTTTTACCAGTCCCATGTGGTAACACAACTGTATCACGAACTTGTTGATCAGCGTGTCTTGGATCTACTCCAAGTCTTACATGAGCTTCGATTGTTTCATCAAATTTAGCATTTGCTACTTCTTTAACTAAAGCCAATGCTTCTTTTACATCATAGAATTTGTCAGTTTCAATTTTCTTGACAGCATCTACAAATCTTTTTCCTTGTTTAGCCATTAATTTTACCTCCTCGTGGTACAAACGGACATGCCTCCCACTTAATAATTACTCTTCTACAGTAATTCCCATACTTCTTGCAGTACCTTCAATGATTGACATTGCAGCATCAATAGTATGTGCGTTTAAATCTTCCATTTTAAATTCAGCAATTTCCTTGATTTGTGCTTTGGTAACTTTAGCTACTTTAGTTTTGTTAGGAACTGCAGATCCCTTGTCTATGCCAGCTGCTTTTTTTAATAAAACTGGAGCTGGAGGGGTTTTCATGATAAAGCTAAAAGATCTGTCTTCATATACAGTAATTACTACTGGAATAACAGTACCTTCTTGTTGTTGTGTTTTCTCATTGAACTCTTTACAAAAAGCCATAATGTTAACACCGTGTTGACCTAATGCAGGACCTACTGGAGGTGCTGGATTAGCTTTCCCACCTTTAACTTGTAATTTAATTAAACCTGTTACTTTTTTCGCCATCTATTTCACCTCCTTTTAATCTAATTCATTAACCTGATCAAAATCAAGTTCTAAAGGTGTTTCTCTACCAAACATAGATACAAGTACATGTACTCTACCTTTATCACTATCAATATCAGTGATTAAACCAATAAAATCAGCAAATGGGCCATCAATAACTTGAACTTTTTCACCAACTTGGCTTTTAAATTCAACTAATTTTTTCTTCAATCCCATTAGCTTATATATTTTATCCATTTCGTATTCTTCCAATGGCACCGGTTTTGAGCCAGAACCAACGAAGCCAGTTACTCCTTGAGTATTTCTTACAATATACCAAGAATCATCTGCCATTATCATTTCAACAAGAATATATCCAGGATAAACCTTTTTGGCAACTATTTTCTTTGCGCCTGATTTTGTTGATACCATTTCTTCTTCTTCAGGTATTAATATGCTAAAGATTTTATCCTCCATACCTGTTGTATGAATTCTTTTCTCTAAATTAGCTTTAACTTTTTTTTCATAACCTGAATAGACGTGAACAACATACCAGCGTTTTTCGTTTTCCACTTAATTCACCCACTTTACCAAGATAACAAAGTCTCAATCAAGTTTTTAAGGAATAAATCATAAATACCAATCACTAAAGCGAAAACAATTACTGTAACCACTACAACGATAGTGTATACAGTAGTCTCCTTTTTAGTAGGCCATGTAACTTTTTTCAGTTCACGAAACATACCTTTAAAGATATTTGTCTTTTCCTTGTTTACTTTTTGAGGCTTTTGATTATTCTTAGCCTTGTCCTTTTCCTTAGTTTTCACTGCCATTTTTTATTTTTCCTTTACTACTTAGTTTCTTTATGAACAGTTTGTGCTTTACAATTGTTGCAGTACTTTTTAAGTTCTATACGGTCAGTTGTTTTTTTCTTGTTTTTACTAGTAGAATAATTTCTATTTTTACACTGTGTGCATTCTAGGGTAATTCCAACTCTCATTTTTCTACACCTCCAGCCTTTATTAGCCACTTACTTAGACCAATCAATTTTATAACAAATAGGGTTGTCTGTCAAGATACAACTCATTTCTCTTCAATTAAAAAGGACTTCTCCGATTTGGAGAATTCCTTTTAACACCTATCCTTTATTAAGGATAGCATATCAGCATAAAAAAAGCATTAGTTTTATTTAAATTATTCAACTGTTACACTTTTGGCTAAATTTCTTGGTTTATCAACATCATTACCCTTTACTACAGAAGTGTAATAAGCAAGCAATTGTAAAGGCAGTACAGCCAATAATGGTGCCAAAGCTTCATCAACTCTTGGTATAGGCATAAAATAGTCAACTTCATCTTTTAATTTTATTTCATCTTCAAATGCAACTCCATAAGTAACTGCACCTCTAGTTTTAACTTCCTCTATATTACTGATAATTTTATCCATTAAGGACTTATTGGTCGCAACTGCTATAACAGGTACATCATCAGTAATCAAGGCAAGTGTCCCGTGTTTTAACTCTCCAGCAGGGTATGCTTCTGCATGAATGTATGATATTTCTTTTAATTTAAGAGCTCCCTCTAGACAACTTACACTATCTACTCCTCGACCAATGAAAAATAAACTTGTGCTATCTTTAATTTGTTCTGCATATTTTTTTATCAACTCAGAATTTTCAAGAATTATTTGCATTTTTTCTGGAATACCAATCAACTCTGTTACCCAGTGCTTTACTGTTGATTCATCTAAACTACCTCTTTTATAACCTAATTCCATCAATAACATAAATAAGGCTGCAATTTGAGTGCTATATGCTTTTGTAGATGCTACAGCTATTTCTGGTCCCGCTTGTGTATATATAACATAGTCGGCCTCTCTTGCTACAGAAGACTCAACTACATTGGTAATAGCTACAATTTTTGAGCCTCGGCTTTTTGCTTCTCTTAACCCTGCCAAGGTATCAGCTGTTTCACCAGACTGACTTATAACAATGGTTAGTGTATTTTGATCAATAATCGGGTTGTTGTATCTAAATTCTGAAGCATAAGAAATCAATACTGGTATTCTTAATTTATCTTCAATTAAATGCCCAACTACTCTTCCTGCATAATTAGCTGTCCCACATGCTACAACTGCTATTTTATTAATTGATTTAACATATTCTTCACTCATATCAAGATTAAGATTAATTAATCCATTTTTTATTCTTCCAGCTAAGGTTTTTCTTATAGCTTCAGGTTGTTCATTTATTTCTTTAAGCATAAAGTGTTCATAACCTTGCTTTTCAGCTGATTCTAAACTCCAGTTTATTTCTCTTATTTCTTTTATGATACGTTTCCCATTACCATCAAATATCTTGACATCACCTCTACTAATCAGTGCCATTTCATCATCGTCAAGTATGTATATTTTCTTAGTATATTCTAATATAGCCGGAATGTCAGAGGCAATGAAGTTTTCTCCTTCACCTACGCCCACAACTAAAGGACTATCTTTTCTAACTACTAAAAACTCATCTTTATTTTCTTTATTGACCACTCCAATAGCATATGAACCTTCAAGTTTTTCTGTAACTTTTTTAGCTGTTGAAAGTAAATCCCCATCATTTAAATATTCAAACAAATTAACTATAACTTCAGAATCTGTTTCAGATTTAAAATCAAAGCCTTTCTCTGTCAAATCTGTTTTTATCTCATTATAGTTTTCTATAATCCCATTATGAACCAAACAAAACTGACCACTATTACTTAAATGAGGATGTGAGTTTTCATCAGAAGGTTTTCCATGAGTAGCCCACCTTGTATGACCAATACCTTGAGAACCAAATGTTTGGTCATCAACTTTCTTAATTAAAACCTCAAGGTTACCTTTTGATTTTATAACTTTTATATCATTATCTTCTAAAATACAAATTCCGGCTGAATCATATCCTCTATATTCTAATCTTTTTAAGCCGCTAAGCAAGATATCTTGAGCTCTTTTGTCGCCGATATATCCTACAATTCCACACATATTATGACCTCCAATTTTTTATCTAAATTAAAGCTTTTTAACCACTTAATTTTAACTTTTTAACTATAAAAATGCAAGTTAAAAAAAGGCCCTGTTATTAGGCCTTTTTATTAGTTCACTAATAATTCGCTCAATCTCTTAACAATTCCCTCTATTTCATCTAAATCTTCACCCTCAGCCATAATTCTGATTAGTGATTCAGTTCCAGAAGGTCGTACTAAAATCCTGCCTTTTCCACCTAATTCCTCTTCAGCATTTTTAATACCTTCAAGAAAAGCTTCTTTATTCATTGCTGTTTCTTTATCTTTAACTTTTATATTTTTCAGAACTTGTGGATATATTTTCATTATATCTGCTAATTCTGATAGTTTCTTGCTACTATTTTTCATAGCCTTAATTAACATTAAGGCAGATAAGGGTCCGTCTCCCGTAGTGTTAAATTCACTGAAGATAACATGTCCTGATTGTTCCCCACCTAGAACAGCACCACTTTTTTGCATTTCTTCTAAAACATAACGATCTCCAACATTTGCAGCGATAAATTCTATATCACTTGCTTCACAAAATTTTCTTAGTCCAAGATTACTCATTACTGTACCTATTAATTTCCCACCTGCTAATTCATTTCTATCCTTTAAATATTTAGCGCAAATAGCCATTATTTGATCTCCATCAACTATTCTGCCAAGTTCATCTACAGCAAGCATTCTATCCGCATCTCCATCATGAGCTATGCCAATGTCAGCTTTGTGTTGAATTACATTATCTCTTAGGTGTTCCATATGAGTTGATCCACAGTCATCATTAATATTTAAGCCATTTGGCTCATCTGCTATAGAGATTACCTTAGCACCTAAACTTTTAAAAAGACTTGGAGTTATATCTGAAGCAGCTCCATTTGCAGAGTCAACTACAATTTTAAGACCTTTCATACTTTCGCCAAATATATTACTCAATCTAGTCTTATAAATATTTTTACCTTTATCCAATTGAATTATTCTGCCAACACCTCTACCAACTGGTCTAGGTATTTCATTTTTTCTCTCGCCAACAAAACTGGCAATCTGATCTTCAATTTCATCTGATAACTTAAATCCATGTTGATTGAAAAATTTTATACCATTATCTTCAACTGGATTATGAGAAGCTGATATTACTGCTCCTGCATGCGCTTTTAAATGTTTTGTAAGATAAGCAATTGCAGGTGTAGGCACTACCCCTAATAAATATACATCTACTCCTCGAGAACAAATACCAGCAGCTAATGCGGCCTCAAGCATATCTCCAGAAATTCTTGTATCCTTACCTATAGTTATTACTGGATTTTCATAATCACTTGTTAATACATGAGCTACAGCTCTCCCAAGATCAAAGGCTAGTTCAGGTGTTAAACCTTCATTTGCAATTCCTCTTATTCCATCTGTTCCAAATAGTCTTCCCATTAATTATTCACTCCATCATATTCTTTTAATATTCCATAAGCCATTTTTAATCCATCTATTCCTGAACTTACAATACCTCCAGCATATCCGGCACCTTCTCCAATGGCATATACTCCATTATATCCTAAAATCATGGCATTTTCATCTCTTAATATTCTAACTGGTGATGAGGTTCTAGTTTCTGGTCCTGTGATAAATCCTTTTTCGATAAATCCAGGGATTTTTCTATCAAAGTCAATTAGTCCTGCTCTTAATTCTTCACAAATATTTTCTGGTAAAACTTCCCAAAAGTCTCCCATAATTATACCAGGTATATATGAGGGCTTAAAGTCCACTTTTATTTCAGGTGATTTAACTTTGTTTATAAAATCTTTTGCATTTTGACCAACAGCCAAATAATTTTCACTCGCATATTTATAAGCTTTTTGCTCTATCTTTTCTTGATATGCAATACCACCTAAAGCACCTTGTTCAAAGTCATCAGGACCTACAGTAGCAACTATTGCTGCATTACTAAGTTTACCTGCTCTATTTTTATAACTCATACCATTTGTTACTATTTCTCCATTATGGGAGTTACTTGGCACAACTACTCCACCAGGACACATACAGAAGGAGTATACGCCTCTATCACCTTTGTATGTAAGATGATATTCACTATTACCTAATAGTTTTTGTGTAATAATATCATCTCTACCATATTGGTTTTTGTTGATTAAACTCGCTTCGTGTTCAATTCTAAAACCAACGCTAAAAGGTTTAGCTTCAAGGGGTATTCCGGCTGTATATAAATACTTAATTGTATCCTTTGCACTATGACCTATGGCTAGTATAAGCGTATTGGTTTTTATATAGGTTTTATCATCAAGATAGATACCTTTTAATTTTGAATTTTCTTTATCATAATCTAGTGATGAAAAAGCTTTGTTAAAGATATATGTTCCACCTTTGTCAATAATCTTGTTTCTTAGTTTCATAACTATGTTTCTTATTCCATCTGTTCCAAGGTGTGGATTATTAATATAACTTATATCCTTGTCAGCGCCTCCGGCAATTAAAATTTCTAGTACGTCTTTAACTAGTGGGCTTTTTGATCTAGTTGTTAATTTACCATCGGAAAATGTTCCAGCTCCACCTTCACCGAAGGCAATGTTGGTATTTTCATTGAATTCTCCTGTTTTTATAAATTTATTAACTGCATCAACTCTTACTTCTACTGATTCTCCTCTTTCAATAATAATTGGTTTTAATCCTTTGGAGGCTAGTTTATAAGCACAAAGCAGACCAGATGGTCCACTGCCGATTATAACAGGTCTATATTCTAATTTTAATCCCTTACTGTTTATAACTTCCTTCTGTTTTTCAATTATTGGTTTGAGAGTTCCTTTTTTAAGTAATATCTGTGCAATTTTATCTTTTAATTCTAATTCAAATTGGAAAGAAAAATAAAGATTAGGTTTTTTTCTTGCATCTAATGATTTTTTTGTCATTTTCCAAGACAAGAGTTCATTTCTTTGAATTTTCAGTTTTGTTAATAGAAGTTTATCTAATTCCTCTATTTCTTTTTCTTTTTCTATTTCTATTTTCATTTCATATTGATATTTCAATGTTCCTCCTAAAAAAAAGTATAGGTCTCCCTATACTTTACCATATAAATCCTACTTATTCTATTATAAGTCTCCCTATACTATACCACATATTAGCTTCTTATTCTATTTTCGCTGTTCCAGTTGATTCACCTTTGGATAAATTAACTCTGATTATATTGTCACTACCATGTTGATATACTTCACTGTCGAACTTCTTAAGTATTGCTTCTGCGGCTTGTTTGCCCATTTCATATGCTGGATATTCAATTGTTGTAATGCTTGGGTTAAGCACATCAATATCTGGAAAACTGTCATATCCTGATATTGAAAAGTCTTCAGGTATTTTATAGCCCATTTTTATTGCCGTATTTACCGCTCCAATGGCTATAACATTTGATGCGCAAACTATTGCAGTAAAATCATTACCCTTTTCTAATAGTTTTTCTAAGCCTTCTTTACCTCCACGGAATGAATAGGCTGTGTTTACAAAGTATTCATCCATAAATGGCAAGTTGTATTTTCTTAATGCTTTAAGAAACGATTTTGTTAATGTTTTTGAATTATAACTTGATGAGTGCCCTGTCATATGAGCAATTTTTCTATGTCCTAAGTCATATAAGTGACCCACTATTTTCAGCATTGCATCATCATTATCTATTTCATACCTATCAACATAATTATTTTTTTCAGCTCTTTCAATTAAAACTACAGGTATTCTCCTAGCTAAGATAGAGAAATCGTGAAGTGGTCCACATTGGGCAATAAATATTGCACCTTCAACTAATTTATCGGAAAGGCTTAAAAATACTCTTTTTTCTACTTCTGGATTTTCATTTGAGTTAAACAGAAGCATGTCTACTTTATTGTCATCTAAGGTAATTTGTATCCCTTTTATAATATCAGCAAGTGCATAGTTCATAATATTGGGAACCACAACAGCTACTTTATAAACTTGTTTTTTACCTAATGTTCTAGCTGCAGGGTTTGGAACATAATTTAGTTCTGCAATTGCTTTAAGGACTTTTTTTCTTTTTTCATCCTTGACTATGTTTTGATTATTCATGACTCTAGATACAGTAGCTACAGATACTCCTGCTTTTTTTGCAACTTCTTTTATTGTTGAGCGTTTCTTCTCATTACCGTTAATATCCATTTTTTCCCTTTTCTAAATTACTATTTTTTACATATTACTATAAAAAAAACAGTTTGTAAATGTTTTCAAACTGTTTTTTCTGTATAAAGTGTTATTTATTCTTCAATTTACTTCTATTTACAATGTTTCTTAGTGTTCTTTTTCTTTTACTTAAATAGTATATATTATTGTCATTTGCTAGTCCTTCCGACTGTTTCTTTTTAAGATTTTCTCCTTGTTCTCTCTAGTATCATCTAACAAAAATTTTGCCCAATCCCTTTTTATTTTATCTGTATTTTCTTGCCAGTACAATAGTTTATCATAGTAATAATTAATTTTTTTCCCAACCATAATCTGATAGTTTTTCAAACCACAGCTAATAACAATTGAGGTTAGCTCATACATGGGTAAGCCAATTGCATGAGTTTCTACATGTACGGTTGCTCCTGCATGTCCTATTGCATGACATAAGGCTTCATATTCAGGATCATTAATAGTCTTAGCGACAGCATGTGCTTCTAGTATGGCTTTTTTAGCCAAAGGCATCTTTATAGTGCCTCTTGACCATGCATCACATAATTCCAGACATATTCTTGGTCTTTTTTCATCTGGATATTTTTCTTCAAATTTCCCCAAAGTTTCTTGGGCACAGTCTAATGCCCATAGGGCTATAGTTCTGTGTTTTTGTTTTTGTATTAGTTGGATTAACTCTTGTAAGCATAAGCTTTCTCTAGAAAACAATATCTTGTTTTTTTTCTTCATTTTCACTTCTACATCTGAAAACATAATATTGATTCCTTTCTAACTTACTAAATAAACATTATCATGAATTTGTTCTATGAACAATATTATCTTCAAAATTATTTTTTACATAAATCTCTTGGCAGGTATATATAAAATATATAAAATGGAATTTATATTATAAGTATATACATATTAATTTAAAATCCAAGATTAATTATTTTATCGGATAGAAAGGATCTTAAATTGGAAAAAGAAGCAACAAGTTTTATTAAAAAAATTGGGAATCAAATGGTTGGAAGGTTGATCCTATAGGTACCGCTGGTAAATTAGAGGGCTATAGTTATTCTGTATTACAACCTAATGAGGTTTCTCCTATTATCCTTAGTTCAAGTTTCACTGATTTATCTCCAACAACGCAAGAATCTCTTACCACAGCTATTGAAAGTATTAAATCTAATTATCAAATTGCTAAATTCAATATTTTTGATAAGGTAATAATGCTGAATATTACTCCAACTTCTAGCTCTAATGATGATGTAGAAAGTCTCAATACCTTGTTGGGTGTTTTATCTAAGTTATTTGCACGTTTTGAGCTTGTAAATGGTAAAGTTTCTACTTCAAAGCCTAATCAGATAAAGTCTTATCAGAACAATCCTGGAATGTCTACTATGAAAATAAAGCCTTATGGCAGTTATATATCTGGTGCAGTCGGGGCCGTATTAGGTGCTATGATTGGTTCTGGTCTTTGGCTACTTGTTTCTTTTCTTGGCTTTTATGTAGCTATTGTCGGTTTTGTTATGTCAATTATTTCAGAAGCTGGATATCGTCTTTTTCGTGGTAGGTTTGGTATAGGCATGCCTATTATAATAATACTTTCCGTTATTTTTGGTGTCTTTTTCGCTAATACAATTGAGATAGCCATTAGACTTTCTCAGGCTACAGGAATATCTTTTGTTAATGCTTTATATTATGCACCCCAGGCCTTTTATAATAATCAGCTATTCTTAGTGGATAAAGTTTGGTTAAATCTTGGTATAGGATTAGTATTTGCACTTCTAGGAAGTTGGAGAATTATTAAGAAACTAAAGAGTGAAATCAGTTATAAGATGGATAAAACAAAATCTTAATATTAATGGAGCTATCGTAAATCAAAATTAGATATATGATAGCTCTATTTTTATACTTAATCTATTTTTATTAATCTAGCATTAATAGCCACAATTATTGTACTTAAGGACATTAAAACAGCACCTAAAGCTGGACTAATTATAATACCCTGGTTAAATAAGACACCAGCTGCAAGTGGCAAGGCAATTAAATTATAACCTGTAGCCCAAGCAAGATTTTGTAGCATCTTCCTATACGTTGCCCTAGATAGTTTAATAATATTAACCACATCATTCGGATTACTTCTAACCAAGATTACATCAGCAGTTTCTATAGCCACATCAGTACCTGCCCCAATGGCAATTCCCAAATCAGCCATAGCCAAAGATGGAGCATCATTAATACCATCCCCTGTCATACCTACAATTCTACCCTCAGCTTGTAAATCTTTAATCTTTGAAGCCTTCTCTTTAGGAAGAACCTCCGCTATAACTTTATCAATTCCAACCTTTTCGCCCACATAGGCTGCCACTTTACTATTATCACCTGTTAGCATAATTGATGATACACCCATATCTTTCAAGGTTTCAACAGCATCTTTAGCTTCTTCTCTAACAATATCTGATAGAGCTATATATCCCAACAGCTTATTCTCTTCCAATATAAATACAACTGTCTTTCCTTGCTGAGCAAGTTTTTCATAATTTGTTTCATCGAACTCTATTTTTTCTGATTTCATATATCCAGGACTGACTATCATAGTTTCCTTGCCCTCAACCTTTGCCTTAAGTCCTTTTCCTGAAATATTCTGATAATCAGCAACATTTAATCTCTCAAGTTCCCTTTTCTTGCCCTCTTCAACTATTCCTCTAGCTATTGGATGTTCTGAGTTTAATTCCACAGAATATGCTATTGTTAATAGTTTATCTTTAGAAATTGTAACTTCCTCAATGTCAGTAATTCCAAATTCACCTTTAGTTAAAGTTCCTGTTTTATCAAAAACAATAGTATTAATTTTTCTGGCATTTTCAAATGCAGCTCTATCTCTTATCAAAAGTCCTCTTTTTGCTCCAATACTGGTTGAAACAGCAGTAACTAGAGGGGTTGCAAGTCCTAAAGCATGAGGACAAGATATAATAATAACCGTAACTGCTCTTTCTATTGAAAAATCAAGTCCTTTCCCTAGAATACTCCAGATAGTAAAGGTAAGTATACCTGAAACTGAGGCAATATAAAAAAGCCATTTAGCTGCTGTATCTGCTAGCCTTTGGGTATTTGATCTTGATGCTTGAGCATCACGTACTAGTTTAATTACTTGTGAAAGAAAAGTTTCATCACCAACTTTAGTTACTTTAAATTTTAAAAGGCCTTCTCCGTTGATTGATCCCCCAATTATCTCATCATTTTCGTTCTTTTCTACTGGTACTGATTCTCCTGTTATCATAGATTCATTTACTGATGAATTTCCTTCAAATACTATACCATCAATAGGTATTTTTTCTCCTGTTTTAATTAAGACCATATCACCAGATTGAAGATTCTTTATCAAAACATCTTCCATTTCTCCATTAGCATTAATTCTATGAGCGACTTCGGGCATTAGTTTAACTAATTCATCAAGTGCCTTTGACGCTCCCATAACTGATTTCATCTCTATCCAATGTCCTAATAACATAATAACAATTAGAGTAGCTAGTTCCCAAAAGAAATCATTTCCTTTTAAGATAAATATAGTTAAAGAACTATATATATAAGCAACAGATATAGCCATAGCAATAAGTGTCATCATTGCTGGCGATTTTTTCTTTAACTCATCTACTGCTCCTTTTAGAAATGGTTTCCCACCATATATATATATAGGATTGTAGCTAAAATAAATAATAGGTAGGAATCTCCAGTAAATCTCAAATTAACTCCCATAAACATTTGTATCATTGGTGAAAGTATTAGGATTGGCACCATTATAATAAGGGAGAATATAAATCTTCTTTTAAAATCTTCTACCATCATTTTATGGTGGTCATGATGTTCTTCATGTTCATCATGACCCATTTCCATTTTCATATCCTTCTCCATTTTTTCATGATCCATCTTGTTATAATCCATCTTAACACCTCGCTAACTTTTTCAAATATATTGTAACGTATTGTATTTTATTTTTATTATATCACTTAAATAGCTTAATCAGTATTTGTAATTAGTTCAAGAAAATCAGGCAATAAAAAAGCCCCTATTAGGGCTAAATATCTTTTGGTGCGAGAGATGGGACTTGAACCCACACGATGTTACTCACACGCCTCTGAAACGTGCGCGTCTGCCAATTCCGCCACTCTCGCTAAAAAGAATTCTGGAATTCAGTTCCCTTTATTTTGTAACCTATCCGTTAGAATAGGTGGGTGTCCTCAATGAAATTTCAACTTTCCTCTGCCCCAAGGGACTTATAATAGGTTTAATATCTAAATCAAAATATTGAACTCCCGATTAAAAAATGTAGATTCAAAATAAAGGGAGCTGAATTCCAGATAACTTCAGTAAGTGGTTAAATAATCTCTCTATCTGTTGACTTAATTATAACATAAATAAGAGTTTTTATTTTAACACACATATAAATTCAAATAATTTATTATTAATTTTTCAAATCACTACCACAACAAGTATTTGTAACCTTACCACCATTTTCAATTACTTGTGCATATTCACTTATTCTTTCTTTTCTAAGATTAACCAAATCTTCACGATCATAGATAATTTTCATACCATCTATAGGTTTGGTACCACAAGCAAATTTCTGTTTACCGTCGATTTCAATGACACAAGTTTTACAACAACCAAATTTCTTTATACTCCTAAAACAAGGAGCCATAATATGCAGACCATTTTCATCCCCAATTTCCACAATATTTTTACTTGAATCTGACACAATAATTTCTTTTTCATCAATATAAATTATCATAATTGCTCCTTTAACAACACAAATCATTTCCCCTTATCTTAATAATAAGTCTACCATTTCAAATAATAAAAAGTCAAAATAAAAGTAATAAAAAAAGCCCTAAAAAAAAGGCTCTTTACTATACTGGTGCGAGGGATGGGACTTGAACCCACACGATGTTACTCACACGCCCCTCAAGCGTGCGCGTCTGCCATTCCGCCACCCTCGCATCGATACTTATTATAACATATCCAGACCAAATTCTGTAACCCTATTTTATCAACACTAAATTTGATATAATCATTAATGAATAACAAGCAAAAAGGAGGCCCCATGAACATTAAAGGAAATGCAATCATCGCCCAAGGAGGCGGACCTACTGCAGTAATTAACCAATCACTAGCAGGAGCAGTTATAGAAATGAAAAAACACAAAGAAATAACCGCAATATACGGAGCACTACATGGAGTAAGAGGAATAATAGAAGAAAACTTCCTAGATCTTACCAACGCTTCACAACAAAACCTGGAAGAAGTAGCACTCACACCTTGTGCTGCACTACTATCAACCAGAGACAAACCAGACCAGGAATACTGCGGAAAAATATTCCAAGTCTTCAAAAAATACGATATCAGATACTTCTTCTACATTGGAGGAAATGACTCCTCTGATACAGTCAGGCTGGTAAACGAATATGCCGAAAATGAAAACTACGAATTTAAAGCCTTCCATATACCAAAAACCATAGACAATGATTTAGTAATAAACGACCATACCCCTGGCTTTGGTTCAGCAGCAAGATTTGTTGCCCAAGCTTTTATGGGAATAAACCTTGAAACAAAAGCCCTAGACGGTATATACATAGGAATAGTCATGGGTAGACACGCAGGTTTTCTAACAGCAGCTGCAGCCCTAGGCAAAAGAAACGAAGAAGATGGACCACATTTAGTTTATCTTCCTGAAAGAGCCTTCAATATAGATAACTTCCTCAAAGATATAGAAGCTATATACAAAAAACTTGGACGTTGTGTAATTGCAGTATCAGAAGGCATAATTGACGAAGAAGGAACACCAATAGCAGCAAAACTAAAAGCCAGTATCAGCAGAGACTCACACGGTAATATAGAACTAGCAGGTGGTGAACTTGGAGACATGCTTAGTAAGGCAGTTAAAGAAAACTTAAATATATCAAGAGTTAGAGCTGATACTTTTGGATACCTGCAAAGAAGCTTCCCAGGAAGTATTTCAGACACAGATCAAAAAGAAGCAAGACTTGCAGGAATGGCAGCTGTCCAATTTGCCATGATGGAAGAGTACCAAAGTGGCTCAGTAATACTTGATAGAATTGGGGAATATGAAATCCAATATACCCTAACCCAATTAGAAGACATAGCCGCTAAAACAAAACACATGCCAGATGAATTTATAAATCAAGAAGGCAATAATATAACTGATGCCTTCATAAAATATGCAAACCCACTTATTGGAACAGACTTTAAAAAAACAGTTTCACTTGATGCACCAATGGTTAAGAAAAAATAGAACAACAATCAATAAAATAAATAATAAAAACGGACTATCACAAATCTAATATGATTGGTGATAGTCCTATTTTTTATTAATTATCGAGCTAGCTATTCATAAATTTTCGCTTTCTTTCTTTCAATTTCTTTTATAGAATTTTTCACACCTGTAATTGTATCTTTATAATTACTCTCCCAACTTTGCAGTTCACTTGAAGTTAAATCAGAATCTTCTTTTAATTGTGCTTTAGTTTCATTTAATTTTACTATTTGGGCGTTTAATTCTTTGATGCCATCGTTATAGGTATTAATAAGGATATCTACTGAAGTCTCAGCCCCAAAAGAGATTATCTCTCTTTCAATATCTGCAACAGCACGATTAGCATCAGAAATAGCTACGTTATGCTTATATTCTGATGGCTTATAATGGCTATCTTCACCACCATCTTTATTATCATCACAACCCACAACAAAAAACATGCTAATAGCAAATAAAAGCAAAACTAATATATTATTTTTCCTCATAATTACCTCCTTATATGAACAAATTTATCTAATTAAATTTTACCACTGCCATTATAAATTATCAACTTTATATAACTCATTTTCGCCTGATTCAATTGCCCAAAGTGGTAGATTTATAAGCCAGTTTTCTCTATTATAGTCAAGCATTGATAATCTAATAGAAACTAAAGGATATATTACCCTATATTACTAAAGCTCTAAGTCTCTTCAGCTCATATTTGACAACTCCTACTCAGTAAAAGCCTGATACAAGCCCGTATATACCCCACCAAGAGCCATCAACTCATCATGAGTACCACTTTCCACAATTCCATCATCAGTCAGCACCAGAATCCTTCCTGCACCCCTGATAGTAGACAACCTATGAGCAATAATAAAAGTAGTCCTATCCTTACACAAAATCTCCATAGACTTTTGAACAATCTTTTCACTCTTAGTATCAAGAGCAGAAGTCGCCTCATCAAAAATCAAAATTGGAGGATTCTTAAGGAAAATCCTAGCAATAGCAATACGCTGCTTTTGACCACCGGACAATTTAATACCTCTTTCACCAACATAAGTATCATAACCCTCTTCTAAAGACATAATAAAATCATCAATAAAAGCCAACTTGGCTGCAGCTATAACATCCTCCATCGAATAATCAGAAATCCTGCCATAAGCGATATTTTCCGCAATAGTACCTGAAAATAAAAATACATCCTGAGCTACAATACCAACATTTGCACGAAGTGATAACAAAGTAACATCATCAATAGAAACATCATCAACGTAAATCTTACCTGATTCGATCTCATAAAACCGAGGTATTAAATTACACAAAGAAGTTTTACCAACACCAGATGGCCCCACAATAGCCACAGTCTCACCCGGGGAAACATGAAGATTCAAATTACTAAGAACAAAACTCCCCTCCTCGTTATAACGGAAAGAAACATCCTCAAAACGAACATCCCCTCTAACATCCTTTAGTACAATAGCATCCTTCTTATCAGCAATACCAGGCTTTAACTTAATCAATTCATAAAAACGCTGATAACCAGCCATCCCTCTTTGATATAACTCTGCAAAAGACGCAACCTTCTTGATAGGTTGCACCATTATACCCATATAAAGAAGATAAGCCACCATATCACCAACATCAATAGAACCCTTAAAAACAAAATAACCACCAGCTACAAGACTAATCAAGGTCAACATACTCGCAAACCATAAAATACCACCACTAAAAATACCCATCAACTTAAAAGCATGAGTCCTTAAATCCTTAAACTTCTTATTTCCTACATCAAACTTTTCTTGCTCATAACCTTCGTTGGCGAAAGACTGTACAACCCTAATACCAAGCAAACTCTCCTCAACATTAGTATTAACCTCACCGATAACCTTACGAATATCTCTAAAATTAGTACGCATAGCCAGATTTATTTTAATTGTAAAATAAATCATAAAAGGAATTAGAGTAAAAGTAATTAAAGTCAAAGGAACATTGATTGAAAGTAAAATAAAAAATGAACCCACCAACATAATAACAGAAATAAAAACATCTTCAGGACCATGATGAGCCAACTCAGTAATCTCATTTAAATCATTAACAATTCTAGACATCAACTGACCTATTTTAGTTTCATCAAAAAAACTAAAAGAAAATTTCTGAATATGAGCAAACAATTCCTTCCTCAAATCATACTCAATTCTAACCCCAAGCACATGCCCATAAAAAGTTACAATATAGTCTAAAGCAAAACGTATAACATACAAGCCAACAAATACACCAGCAAAGATCCATAAGAAAGAATAATTACCAGAAGGAATTATATCATTAATAAAAAACCTGCTTGCCCAAGGAAATAACAAATCAAAAAAAGCCACACCTAAAGCAGCAAACATATCAAGATAAAACAACCTCCTATGAGGTTTGTAATATTTTATAAAATCCCTAATCATCAAATCTTCCTTCCTCTAAATCAAGTGATAATAACAAAGCATCCTCAGATGGTTTTTGATAATATCCCTTCCTTGTACCTACCAACTTAAAACCATAGTTAAAATATAGTGCCTGGGCAGCCTCATTAGAAGATCTTACATCCAAATTAATCAACTTACCACCACCAACAACAGCTAATTTAATTAAAGCTTCCAAGATAGTTTTACCAATACCACTACCCCTATACTCACTTAAAACAGCAATATTAGTAATCTCCACCTGATCAATAATAAGATAAAAACCACCATACCCAACAATCTTTCCATCATCCTCTTCCGCCACAACATAAGATGACAAAGGAGACTTAACCTCCAATAGGAAACTTTCCCTGCTCCAAGGTATAGAAAAACTATCCTTATCAACCACCATAACCTTATCTATATCTTCAAGTAACATCTTTCTAACATTTATCATTTAACTTCAACTTCTTTTCTAAATTCACATCAACTTCCGGTCTTCTTAAATATAAAGGTTCAACTAATAAAGGACTAATACCTTCACCTTTTCCCATCCCTATTATGCCAAGATTCGCAATAGCTACTCCACTTAAATTATGAAAACTATCATCAACATCAACAATTTCAAGACCAGTAACTTTTATTTTTTCTCCAAAAAAAAGACACCCATCACCAATAAATAAATACTGTCTGTCCCTCTTAAGGCTATTTAAAAACTCATCAATATCAACAACCATATATTCCCCATTATAAGAAACATATGCCTCATTATGCCTGCCATAAATCACCGGTATAACCTCTACACTAGAATCGGCCACCAGTTTTTTCCCAACTTCAATTAAGGCATCAAGACCACAAACTCTTACAATAGGTAACTCCTGACCATAGGCCAAAGAAGATGCCAATGCTATACCAATTCTTAAACCAGTAAAGGAACCAGGACCTACATCAACAGCAATAGCATCAAGATCCTTCAATTCATAATTAATCAATTTCAATAAATCAGAAACCATTGGAGCAAGAGCAATTGAATGATTTTTCTTTACATTGATAGTAATTTCACCAATAACTTTATTCTCATCTCTTATTGCAACACTACCTATATCTGCACAACTTTCAATTCCTAAAACTATCATCATTCCATCCTTCTATTATCATCTCACGACTATTATCTCCAAGATCATTAATTTTAATGTCAATTACTTTATTCTCAAAAAATGGAGATAATAAATCTCCCCATTCAAGAACAACTACCCCATCATCGTTAAAAACTTCAGCCAATCCAGCATCAATTGCTTCTTCAATATTTTTAAGACGATAAGCATCAATATGAAATAACTTCATATTTCTACCTTCATAAATATTTAAAATACTAAAAGTAGGGCTGGTTATTTCTTCTCTAACACCCAAACCAAGAGCCAGGCCCTTGGTAAAATGAGTCTTACCAGTTCCCATCTCTCCGTCCATTCTAATTATAACAGACTCTGTTAAGCTTTTACCTAACAGTTCACCTAACTTAATCGTCTCATCTACACTATTTAAAATATATTTGGCCAAGTTATTCTAACTCCTTTTTCATATACTTCCAGAATCCTGTCCTTATATAAAAAAGGACTATGACTATGGATTACAATATCCCCATCTTTACCAACTTCTAAAGAACCAACCCTGTCAGCAACACCTAACATTCTAGCGCTACCCAAAGTAATCATATCAAAAGCCCTCATTTTTTGAACACCATTTTTGATAACCTCTAATAAAGCAATCTTTAGCATTTCTGGAGGGTTACTTGGATAATCTGTCATAAAAGAAGTTTCAACACCACTATCAACCAATTTAGTTGTTAATCCTCTATCCAAATTAGCCATTTCCAGTTTAGGCCTTCCTACAAAAAAAGGACCTGTTACAGCCTTTACCCCTGATTTACTAATTTCTTCAAGTATCACATGTCCCTCTGTTAAATGTTCCAAGATCATATTCAAGTCAAACATGTTTTTTATTTCTAAAGCCAGGCGAATATCATCAGAACAATGACAATGCACCCTTACAGCCATACATCTTACCCTGTCAATATTATCAGTAAAATACCCAATCAATACTTTCTTTAAACTTTCCCTATCAAGATTATGAGCTTTAGTGACATTCTCTCCAAGAGCAACTTTTAGACATGATTTATTAACTAAGATCTCATTTGAACCCACAGTCTTAACAACTGAACCAATTCCACCTACAAGATTTGCACTACCCGGCAATATACCAGCAGTAGTTACACCACCAGTTAAAGCACTCTCAAACAGTCCAATATTATTAAAATTAATCTGTTCCCAAGCGATAAATTCTTCGGATATTAATTTATCTTTTATATTTAAATTCTCATTTCCTGTTATTTCTTCATAAAGACCTAAATGACAATGAGGCTCAACAAATCCAGGTAGTATTTTTTCACCATTAGTAAACTTTCTAACTTTCACTCCACTAGGCACTTTAACATCTTCACCAACAGCGACAATCTTTCCCTGATCAACCAACAAAATACCCCAAGGTATAATCAAATCACTTCTAACCCAGATTTCACCCTCAAAAGCTAACATTAACCTTCCAAATAAATCCTTGGAATTCTTTCACTTAGATTACAATAAATTTCATAATTAATTGTATCAAGTAAATCAGCAAAGTATTCCACTGGATTATCCTCTCCATAAATTATTACTTCCTGAGGAACTTCAATATCAGCAATATCTGTTAAATCAAGCATCACCTGATCCATACAAACATTACCTATCAAAGGCACCTTAACTCCATTAACCAAAACCTGCCCTCTATTTGATAAGCTACGAGCAAAACCATCTGCATAACCAATTGGTAAAACCCCTATCTTAGTTTTTCTGGTTGTAACAAAAGTACCGTTATAGCTTACAGGCTCACCTATATCTATTACTTTAATTTGAGTGATTATGCCCTTTAACGTTAAAACTTTTTTTAAATTCATTTTTTTAATATTCTCATGTTCTGTTGAGGTAGAACCATATAACATCAAACCTGGTCTAACCATATCAAAATGGGCCTCTTTAAATTCAACTAAAGTTGCACTATTAGCTAAATGTTTAATAACCTTTCTACCAATAGCCTGCTCTGCTTTTTCTACAAATCTTTTAAATCTATCAATTTGGTAAACGCTATAACTTAAATCACTCGAGCCACCATTGGCAATGTGTGAAAAAATACCATCAATATGTATATTGCTCATATTATCAATGGCCTTAATTATATCTAGTGTAGCATCTCCGTCACCAAAGCCCAGTCTATTCATACCTGTATCAATCTTTATATGAACCTTGGCTACTTTATTTAAACTAATTGCCACCTTGTTAAGTTCTTCTGCTTGTTTCTTTGAATAAATTGTCTGCATTATTTCGTTTTTAACAAGAACAGCATAATCTACAAACCTAGTATAACCTAAAACTAGAATCGGTTTTTTAATGCCACCTTCTCTTAGTTGATGTGCTTCATCCATTATTGCAGCTCCGAACATATCAACCTGTTCTTCAATTTCTAAACTAATAGGTAAAGCACCATGTCCATAACCATTGGCTTTTACAATAGCCATGATCATAACATCATTTCCTACAAACTTTCTAATTTCTTTACTGTTGCCTATAGCATTTTTTAAGTTAATTTCGGCCCATATTGGTCTCATCTTCTACTCCTTAATGAATCATTAATATATCTTAACTACTATTTGCTTTTCATCTATAATCTTTTTTACTCTACTTATGGCTTTTGGTAAATAATCAATCAGGTCACTTGCTATTAAACTTTCCAAGCCAATAACATTACCAGCCAAGTCTCCACTTAAGCCATGAAGATAGGTTCCTAAAACCACAGCATCATATACATCAAGTCTTTGTGCCATTAAACTACCAATTATACCTGAAAGCACATCACCACTGCCAGCTGTTGCCATACCAGGATTACCTGTTAAGTTGACACATAATCTCTTACCATCGCTAATAGAGGTTCTATACCCCTTTATAATAGCTACACAATTATATCTTTTAGCAGCCTCTATCACACTATGACTGCGTTCAAGACTCACCCCTAATAACATTTCCATTTCTTTAGGATGGGGTGTTAATACCACCTCTCCCCTGATCCACTCTCTTTTTATCCAACCCTGTTTCAACCAAAAAAGTCCGTCTGCATCAATTAAAACATTACCCTTAAATGATCTTAATATATTTTCTAAATCAATTGTCTTCATTCTTCCAAGCCCTGGACCGATAACTAAAACATCAATTTCCTTATTTAAAAATTCTGACCAATTTTCTAACATCAATTCAGGTTCTTGTCCTAAAATACCTTCAAAACTTTCTAACCATAAGGTAACCAGACCACAGCCTGCTCTTAAGGCTCCTTTACCAGCAAGTAATCCTGCACCGAGCATTTCTTTTTGACCACCAAGAATACCTACTTTTCCAAATGTGCCCTTATGACTTTCCAACTCTCGCTTAGGAATCATTTTACCTGCTTCAAGAGCAGTCAAATATTGAACTTTATCTTCTTCAGCCAATCTATTTTCTAGTTGACTGGCAATTTCCAGCTTTACTAAATATACACTTTTTAATTTATTACTAATTAAATGTCCTGTTTTCAAGTAACCTAAGGCAATTGTCAAATCAGCTTCAACATAAAGTTCACCATCACCACTATCACCATTAATACCAGTAGGAATATCTATAGCTACCTTAATACAAGTACAATTATTAATCCATTCAACACAACTTTTAACAATACCTTCAAGACTGCCTGAAAAACCAGTACCTAAAATACCATCTACAATCAAATCTGGTTTTTCTAGATCTTTATGAAAGGGCTCTATTTCTAGGCCCATCTTTTTTGCTACATTTAAATGTATAGTAGCTTCACTACTAAATCCTTCATCAAATAACAAAATAATCTTTACTCTATAATTTCTATTAAAAAGTATTCTTGCTAAGGCTAATCCATCTCCACCATTGTTACCTTTGCCTACAAAAATATAGATTAACTTATTTTCTAATATATACTTATCATTTAAACAACTAAATATACCCAGAGCTGCTTCTTCCATAAGAACAACACCTGGGAGGCAAAAGTCTTCTATCATTAGTTTATCAATTGTTCTTGAACCTTTATTGCTTAGTCCAATCATTGTCCTACACCTATTACAAAAGCCAGTGCATATTCTTTTTCATGGCTTATTGATACTTTAAATTCCTTAATTCCTTTTAGTTCCATGACAACTTTAGCCTGTCCCTCTAAAGTTACTCTTCCTTTTTCTAAAACTATAATATTTTTAGCTTCCATAATTGTTACATCTTCTAAAATTTTAATTATACTTTCTTTTACTGCAAATCTTGCAGCCAAATAGGGTAGAGGGTCCTTGTGCTTACAGGCATAATCCATTTCTTGTGGATTAAAGGCCATTGCTCCAAGAGTTTCTCTTTCTAGAAACTTTTTCATTCTTTTAACTTTAACTATATCAGTACCAATTCCTATAATTTCCATGTTCCTATTTTACCATAAAATCCCTGCCAATTAAATGACCATTATCCTTAAGCCATCTTTTAGATTTCCTATAGTTGGGTAATATTGCTTCTAACCTGTCCCAAAAGGTTCTACTATGGTTTCTAATCTCTAAATGAACCAGTTCATGGATATATATATATTCAATAACTTCAATTGGTGCTTTTGCTAACTTTATATTAAGGTTTATTTTCCCCTTTATAGTACAACTGCCCCAGATAGTTTTTTGTTTTCTATAGGTTATTGAGGTCGGTTTGTTTATATGGCTCCATTTTATTATTAACTCTTCAATTATGTTATCAAGTTCTTTCTTTAAAAAAATATCTATTTTACTATCAATACCAATATAGATATATTCACCATCAACAAAAATCTTTTTACCTTCAGTCTTCACAACTTTTAAATCAATTCCTCTAAAAAGAAATATTCCATTTTCCAAATACTTATCAACTATTCTATTTTTCTTTTCTTGTTCTGATACCTTTTCACTAATCCAAAGTTGGTGATCTTTAAGCTCTAATTTAATTTCTTCATCACTTAAATAATGAGGTGCTCTTACGACCACCTCATTTGCACCTACAATTATTCCTATAGATTTTCTTTGACTTCTTATTATTTTAAAATCCAATCCTATTTCCCGCTATTTCTTAGTGTATCTCTTATTTCTCTTAGCAATAGTACTTCTTCTGCTACAACTGCTTCAATTTCTGCTACTTCTTCCACTACTCTTTTTCTTTGCATCTTAGCTAATAACTTAATTATAACAAAAATCACAAAGGCAATTATTAGAAAGTTGATTATTGCATTTATAAATAGACCATAGCTTACTGCTATTCCTCTAATATTAAAGGTTAGAGATGAGAGATCAACTCCTCCTGTAATACCTCCAATAATTGGCATTAGTATATCTTTGACTAAGGAATCAATTATGGTCTTAAAGGCTCCACCAATAATTACACCAACTGCTAAATCCATAACATTTCCTCTTGAAATAAACTCTTTAAACTCTTTAACAAATTTCTTCATAAAGCTCCTCCTTATTTTTTATCATATACTTATTCTAAAAAAATATTAAGCAAGTTGCAATAGTTTTTGTTCTTTGATATTCTAATAAAAATGAGATAAGGAAAATATGCATGAACACAAAAAATCATCTAGAAGAAAAAAGCATACCAGCCTTACTTTGGCTTTATGCTCGTCCATCAATGTTCGCATCACTCATAACCGGACTATATGGTATAATAGACGGTATCTTCATAGGACAAAAAATGGGCCCAGAAGGTATAGCAGCCATAACATTAGCATTCCCAATAACTTCTCTACTAATAGGTTTAGGAGTACTACTTAGTATTGGCACATCTATATTAGTAAATAAAAACACAGCCTCTGGTAATCATGAAATGGCTAAAACATATATATTTAAAGGAAGAAACCTATTTTTACTATTTGCTTTCATAACCACAATAGGCACTTTCTTCGCACCACAAATAATGTCATTTCTCGGGAAGGGAACAAATGCCTATATAGTAGATTTAAGCCAAAGTTTTGTCTCAGTACTTCTACTAGGTAGTGTTATCTATCTAGCCCCAATTTTCTTAAATGATATTTTAAAAAATCTCGGTAAACCAAGAGAAGCCATGTTCGCAATGATAGCAGGAACAATTACCAATATAATCTTAGACTATATCTTTATTTTCATCTTCAATATGGAACTTGTAGGAGCTGCACTTGCCACCATAACAGGCCAGCTAGTAGCCACTTTAGTCATCCTTTTATTTATAAGAAAACATAATATCTGGAAAGTAAAAAGAAACAAATATCACATAAGATACAGATCCTATCTTAATATTATTAAAACAGGATCCACCTCATTTATAATCCAAATTTCCACCATGTTAATTCTAATTATTCATAATCGTTTATTTTTACAATATGGTCATGAACTGTATGTATCAAGTTTTGGTATCATCGGATATGCACTAACTGCCTTTTGGTTATTGATAAATGGATTTGTAGGTGGTAGCCAACCTATTATAAGTTTTAATCACGCAATTGATAAAGGGAACAGGGTACGTAAAACAGTGAAGATAAGTTTTATCTTCATAATTGCTTTTTCAACCTTTTTCAGCCTTTTATTCTATATATTCCCAGAACAAATCATATCCATTTTCAGCCAACATGACCCTCAACTTTTCAATATCACTAAACATGGTTTCTACCTAGTGATGTACGCTCTACCCTTTGCGGGAATCAATGTACTTGTAGCTATGTACTTCCAATCAATCGGCAAAAGTAAAACCAGTATTTTCCTGGCAGTTTCAAGAGTACTTTTCTTTATGCTACCCTTGATTTTAATATTACCAAAAACTTTTGGAGTAAATGGCATTTACCTGATTGTACCTTTATCAGAAGTAGGAACTGCAATAGTCTCAATACTCTTTATCAGATATAATCTAAATAAAGGCAAAGTATACTTTTCCTCAGGGAGGCAAAATGTTAATACAAATACCGAACAAACCAAAATTAATAATTGACATACTACTAGACCAGGGCTATCAAGCAGGTCTAGTAGGTGGCTGTCTTAGAAATATACTTCTTGGAATAGAAGTAAAGGATTATGATATAGCCACCTCAGCAACTACACTACAAATGAAGAAAATACTAAATCAATTTACAATAATTGACCTTGGAGAAAAATTCGGGACTTTAGTAATTGTAGTTGAAGGAGAAAATATTGAAGTTACAACCTTTAGAAAAGAAAGTAACTATACTGATAATCGCCACCCTGATAAAGTTGAATTTATTAATAATCTTGAAGAGGATTTAAAAAGACGTGATTTCACCATCAATGCCTTATACTATAATGATAAAGTTGGTTTAATAGACTTATTTAACTCTATTAATGATCTAAATATGAAAATAATAAAAGCAGTAGGCGATCCATTAGAGAGATTCAAGGAAGATTCCCTTCGAATCTTAAGAGGTATTCGTTTTTCTGCAAAACTAAAATTCCAATTAGAAATTAACACAAAGCTAGCAATGGAGAAATCATATCCTCTCCTATCAAATATAACCAAGGAAAGAACAGCTATAGAATTAATCGAAATACTTAATTGTTCAAATATAGAAAGCACAATTAATGAATTCTTACCAATATTTCAATATCTAATACCTGATTTAGGTATAGTAAATAGTAAAAAATTAGATAGTATGCCCTCTCTAAAACTTAAACTAGCGGTCTTTTTTTCAGCTTTAAGTAACCCTGAAATTGCCTATGATAAAATGATGGAGCAAAAATTGACAGTTAGTTCTAGAATAAGAAAAAGTGATTTAAGAGACATTGCCATAATTATAAAATATGCAAATATTGATGCCTTAGATATTATAAATACCTATAAAGAAATTAGATGGAATAAGGAATTATTAGAAGATATATACAAATTCAACAACCAGTTTGATTTATTAACTCCCATCTTTTCAATAACCTATAAAGAAATGAAAATTAAAGGAAATGATATATTATCTCTTGGTTATAAAGATGAAATAATCCAGCAAATATTAGACGAATGTTTCACTAATTTACTTCTTAGAAAAGTTTCTAATATAAAATCAGCTTACTGTGACCTAATCACAGAAATATTTCCTAAATAAGCTATAATTACATTAGATACTAAAAACAAAGGAGAATATTTATGAGTACAATCAGAATAACAAAAGATAATTTCGAACAAGAAGTTTTAAAATCAGACAAACCGGTATTATTGGATTTTTGGGCTGAATGGTGTGGACCATGTAGAATGGTAGGACCTGTAGTGGAAGAAATTTCCAATGAGGTGGCCGGATCAGCAAAAGTCGGAAAAATTAACGTTGATGAAGAAATGGAACTTGCTCAATCATTTAATGTAATGAGTATACCTACACTAGTCGTTGTTAAAGATGGAAAAGTTGTTAATTCAACAGTTGGTTTCCAATCTAAAGCAGCTTTAATGAATTTATTGAAGTAGGAGATAAAATGATTAAAAACATTGAAATTGAAGAGCTAGTAACAATAGAAGATAAAAGTAACATTATCGATGTTAGAGAACCTTATGAGTTAAACAGTGGTTATATTGAAGGGGCTAAAAATATTCCTATGGGAATTTTATTAATGGATCCTGATAATTACATTAACAAAGATCAAACGTATTTTATAATTTGTGCGTCAGGCAGTAGAAGCGGAAGAACATGCATGATGCTACAAAATAAAGGATTTAACGTAGTTAACGTTTCTGGTGGAATGTATTCCTATAGATAACATTAATTAAAGTAAAGTAAAGTAAAAGGGTTTAGAGATATTTCTCTAAACCCTTTTCATTTAATATTTTTATACGTCCTCTACCTTGTTCTATCAGTCCTTCTTCATGAAAGACTTTTAACATCCTTGTTACAACTTCTCTTGCACTACCTATATTTTTAGCTATCTGATCATGTGTTACTTTTATTTTATTTTCTCCTATCCGGTCCGATTCCTCTAAAAGAAAATTAGCTAATCTTTTTTCAATACTGCTAAATAAAACTTCCTCAACAGCATACATAACTTCCGAAAATCTCTCCATGGCATTACGCAAAGAAAAATTCTCCGCATAAACATTTTCTTTTGTCACTTTCCCAAAAGCTGCTATGTTAATCAGTAACACTTGAGTGTCTTCATCAGCTGATATATGAACTTCAAAACTCATACTGTTTAAAATACATGATGCAGAAAGTATACAAGTATTACCAGGATACAATCTATATAAAGTAACCTCTCGGCCATCCTCTGAAAGAATAAATACCCTTAATACTCCTGATTTTATAAGTAAAACACCAAGACACTCTTCATCAGCGCTATGTATACTATCCCCTTTAATAAAATTCTTTTCTGCAATATTATTCAAGAGAATATTTTTTTGTTTGTCTTCTAATTTGTTCCAAAAGGTCAAATGTTTTTCAACTAATTTTTGATTCTCCAAGTTAATCATTAATAACTCTCCTTATTAACTGACCGTACTCTCCTAAAACTTTACCATCACTACAGACAATCTTACCACCTATTATAACTCTAGATATACCGACAGGTGATTTATTAACACCACTATAACTTTCCTCATGACTAATAGTATTATAATCAAAAATCACAAGATCAGCAATATTACCCTCACTTATAATACCTCTATTCTTAAAACCAATATTATGACCACCTGTCATTTTATATATAGCTTGTTCTAAACTTAAATCTCCTCTATTCCTCACATAATCGCTTATCACCTTGGGAAAAGCCCCATAAAGTCTTGGATGAGGTCTACCACTAGGAAGACCATCACTACCAATAAAGGTTTCTTGATCTTTTAAAAGAAGACTGATTTCATCAATATCAAACATCTCTTGTACAACCATGGCAATTTTGCCATTTTCTAATTTAAGAATTTCAATTAACTTCCTGAAGTTACTTACTCCATCAGCCTCCGCCAAGTCCTCAACAGTACAACCATAAGTTGGTAAATAAATATTATTAAAGCCGACCATAAGGGACATATTATCCCAACCCTCTATCAAAAGACTTTTATCATTTATTTTCTTTTCTACTAATGAACAATAATCCTTGTCCTCATACTTATCAAGTTCTCTATCTTCAGGAGGAAGGAGTTGATTTAAGAATGTACTTCCTGTTGTATAAGGATGTTGATCCAAACTTATTTTCACGCCCTCTTTTCTCACTTTTTTTATATAATTTAGTATTTCACTAGCAGTTATACCAAAATCTTTATTCTTATATGATCTACAATGTGAAATATGAATTCGCGCTCCAGTTTCTCTACCAATATTAATAAACTCTTCAATTGCTTTAAGCATATCTACTCCATGACTTCTTATATGAGCCATAATAATACCGTCATATTTTTTTGTAAGTTTTGCCAAGCCTATTAATTCTTCATGATTTGCAAAAACGCCAGGAAGATAAGATAAGCCCATTGACATTCCTAATGCTCCTTGCTGTAATTGTTCTTCATAAATCTGGAATAAAGCTTTCATTTCTTTAGGGTTTAATCTTCTAAACTCTAGACCACTTATGTAGCTTCTTAATGCACTTAATCCAATTAAATAGCCCATGTTATGAGGCATTTTATCTTTTGTTAGATTTGTTAGGCTATTTAGATCTGTAAAATTCCACTTACTCTTCAAATCACCTAACACTGGCTGTGTATATATTTTATACTCTGCCATAGTCTTCTGATTATAGGGTATTGGACCTATCCCACACTGACCAACAATTTCTGTTGTAATACCTTGTTTAATTCTTGAATACTTATAATCATCTTCTAATAAAGGTAAAAAATCACCATGACTATGCATATCAATAAATCCTGGAGACACTATTAAGCCGGTAGCGTCATAGACTATTCTACCGGCTAAATTATCCTGGCTTATTTCTATTATTTTATCACCTGTTATACCAATACTACCAGTATATGCTGGTGTTAGATTACCATCTACTATTAATCCATTATTTATAACTAAATCATACATTTTTTTTAACCACTAGCTTTCTATACTTAATTTCCAAAGGATCATTTAAATTAACCAATTTAAAATTATCAAATTTCTTTTCACCAGCCCATTTAATTAATATATCAGCTAATTCTTTATTTTTAGCCAAGACTGGACCATGTAGTGTGGTTCCAACCAATCTCTTATAAAGTAATCCCTCTTGGATTTGCTCATTTTTTTTAGTTAAATCTTCATTGGCATACACATATTGCTCTTTTAAATTTTGATAGCCTATAAGGGCTAATTTTCGACCTTCAATATCTATATCCAAGACAGTTTGACCTTTAATTTCATCATCAAGTTTTTTTGTAGTAAAATCAAGTATTCCAAGTCCGGGGATTTCTTCTTCTTGATTTAGTACTGTTTTTCCAAACAACGACAAACTAGACCCTGTAACTAATAGGGGTTTACCGCTATCAATATATTCTTTTAATTCTACAAGCCAATCTCTAAGACAATCTGCAACTAATCTTTTTTCTCGATTTTTGCCACCACCTATGTATATGATGTCAAGTTCATCAAATTCGATATTTTCGTTGATTGCATATTCTCTGACTTCAACCTCGATATGCCTTTCTAATAATCTAGTTTTTAAAACTTCAACATTTCCAGCATCTCCATAGGAGTTTAACTGTTCTTTAAAGAGATGACCTATAACTATTTTCCTGTCCATTTCTTGTTTTTGCTCCATTTCTTTTCCATTGTTACTAGTGTTTTTTCAAAATTTTTATCACTATCACCTTTTGTAACTATGTAAAGTTTTTCCCCTTTACCATTTATTGCCTGATTTAAAATCGTTTCTTCATTTTCTTCTACAATTATTTTTTTGCAAGCATTCGTTAAATACCTGATGCAAAAGCCTAAATCATAAGCCCTGTCGCCACTTACATATATTTTCCCAACATTTCCTTTATCAAGCACTGACCAATCACAATCATATATAAAAGTTATTTCTTCTTCATCATCCTCATCATCAAAAATAAATAGAATATCAATTTTACCTTCATCTTCACCTATTATTTCCAAGCCCTGTTCAAAGCTGGATATACTATTTGCTTCCTTTAGAAATATCGGTTTTTTTATATAGAATGTATCTACAAAAATATCTTCTATGTCAATTTTTTCTAGTGCTAATTCTCCAGCCTCAATGCCTATATCTAATTCATCCAAAATAGCTAAGGTAGCTAGAATATTATATATATTATGGTAACCCTGTGAAGGTAAATCAAAAGGATACTCTTCTCCTTTAGTCCATAAATCAAAGTAAATTCCATCTTTTAAAGAAACGTTAGTTGCTAAATAGTCTATTTCCGGATTTTCTAAATCGCAACTTTCACAACTGTATTTACCTAATTGACCATAATTCAAGTATTCGTAATTAAGTTTCCCACCACATCTGATGCATTTTTTCACTTCTGTTACATCATCTTCATTATAATCATCTATCCCATAATATATAACATGACTTTTTATATCCATGCCTATATTTACAACAACTGGGTCATCTCCATTAAATATCATTGTTGTATTTTCCAATGATTGTAAACTTGTTTTTAAATTTTCTATAGTAGATTGAAATTCACCATTTCTTGATAATTGCTCTTTTATAAGGTTAGTAATTATTAAATACTCTGGAACAATTTCCTTATATAAAGACAAGGTGGTTATGTCTTTGATTTCAATGACCATATAATCCACCTTGGTTTTACCAAATATTTTTATTTTTTCAATTAACGCAGACAACACACCATAGTAGCTATCTTTACTATGGTGATTATTACCTGTATTCAAACCTTCTTTTTCAAATATCTCTACTAGCAAATGTCTTGTTGTAGTCTTACCATTTGCTCCTACGATAAAGATAAAATCTCCAGTTATTTTTTTCTTTAACCTTTGCAGAATATTCTTTTGCAATTTAGAAGCTATTTTACCTCCAATGCTAATATCCTTTTTGGCTAAACAAGCTAATTTTATTGCTAATTTGCCTAAAATTAATGTGAAAAACACTTTTTACTCCTTAACAACTTATAGCTATCGTTCCTGGTCCAACATGAGTTCCAATAACTGCTCCAATTTCTGCAATCATATCTACCTGTAAACCTAGTTCTGATTCAATAGCATTTTTAACTTCAGTAACAAACTCTTCATTAACTGCATGAGCTAATAATAGTCTATTACCTTCTACTCTATTCTTTCTAATATATTCCAAAATTATTTTAACTGCTTGTTTTTTTCCTTTGGCTTTGTCAAAAGATATAATTTTTCCTTCATTAGTGTATTTTAAAACAACCTTAATATTTAACAAACCACCAACTACTGACTGTGCAAAGGAAATTCTTCCACCTTTTCTAAGAAATTCTAAGGTATCAAGCACAAATATTGCTTCTCTATTAAATTTTTTCACTTCCAGTACTTTTACAATTTCCTCAAGACTTGCTCCGTTTTCAGCCATTTCTGCTGCTGTTATTGCAAGATCGCCAATCATTATTGTTGCAAGATTACTGTCTAAAACATACACTCTATCAGAATCAATATTTTCTTTTGCTCTTACTGCTTCATTATATGTTCCACTTAAAGTTGAAGATAAGGTAATTACTAAAACTTGATCATCTTCATTTTCTAATAATTTTCTTATTGCTGGTTCAAACTGTTCACAAGTTACTTGAGATGTTTTTGGTATTATACCTGTTTCTTTTATTTTATTATAGAACTCTTCAACGTTCATATCTTTTCGATCTAAGTAAGACTCTGTATCAAAAGCTATTGGAAAATATACCCACTCAATATTGTATTTTTCTCTGTATTCCTTGGGTAAATCACTTGAAGTATCAACTAATATTCTAACCATGCCCATCCTCCTACACATTACTTATTAATTAAATCAACTATCTCGATTATATAATATTTGGCAAGAAAAATAAACAAGGTTTTTATCGTAAAAAAAAGAACTGTCATTTAATTAACAGTTCTTTCAGTCTTTTTAATTATCTATCTTCTAAATCCACCACAGAAATCGCTATCATATGCATTATTTCCTCTTGCTTCAATTATTCCAGATCTATCATTTCTGAATTCATCCATCATATTATATCTAGCACCGCCAAAAAATAAACCGACTAATATTATTAGTAAAGCTAATACTCCTGTAGATGTGCCGATAATACCAAGTATTAAAGCAGCATTGCTATTCTTTTGAGGTTTTTCTTGAACAATAGTATTTTTATTTTCTTCCATTACTATTCTCCTTTCATCTTTATATATACATCATAATAATTCTATGTGAAAACTAGATGAACTTTAACTGAATTTCCCATTAATCTAGTATGAATTGTTCCTTAAAACAAAAGAACTGTCACTTTAGTGACAGTTCTTTTTAAATCAATCGCTATGATTATCTTCTCATTCCTGTTTCAGAACTACCATTTCCCATTCTTACTTCTATACCACTAGCTCTGTCATTACTGACATTATCTATCATATGTTCTCCGGCTCCTTGAAAAAAGAACCCTCCAACTAATAGCATTAAAGCAACTATTCCAGTTGATGTTCCGATAATGCCAAGTATTAATGCAGCATTACTATTTTTTTTAGGTTTTTCTTGAACAATAGCATCTTGATTGGATTCTATAATTTTATCTTCTTCCATTACTATGCTCCTTTCATCTTTGATATATACATCATACTAATATCATGTGTATATCAGATGTACTTCTACTGAAAAGCCCATTAACATTATCTGAATAGTGCATTTATAAAATTAAATTATGTTCTTCTTCTTCTTCAGGCTTATGATAAAAACTTCCGATAATCAAACCATACCCAAAAATAACTACTAACATACTTATCATAGGACTAATAAAAGGAACTAGTTTAATCAAACTATATATAACTGAAAAGCCAATAACATATATAATATTGTTACCACCAGCAAATTTAGGATATTTACTGCCAATAATATCACTTAAAGTAACAATAAAAATTCCTGTTGCTACATAAAGCAAACCAAACATTAATAATAGGACAAATAGTCCAAATGGAATACCTATATAAGATATTAAAAATACTATGCCTATACCTACAGTTGCTAGCAATCCTACTAAACCATATAGGAAAAACAACTTATTTTTATTGGCCTGTAGTAAACTGCTTGTCTTTTTCCTTGTATCCTTAAAGACAAAAGCTAATAAGAACCATATGATTAAATTTGTAAAAATGAAACTTATAGTTGAAAATAGTCTGCTTTGGGTAGTTTCAAATAATTTATTTGCATCATTTTCAGCAACCTTATTAACTGTTGTTTGACCCTTAACACTACCTTCTACTATATTAGTTGTTTGAGAGTTATATTTAAGATCTCCTAAAATAACACCTTTAACAAGTAAATTATTGCTCGCATAGAGATTTGCATTCCTATCGATTATTCCATAAACATTAATCTCTTGTCCTACTGCATATAAACTTCTATTGATATTCGCTCTTGATTCTATAGATACAACATTACTTACAACAAAAATACTACCATCAACTCTACCAGTTATACTAATTTTACTTGTTGCAGCGATGTAAATATCCCCTTTAACTTCTCCATTAATAATGGTTTCATTTTGGGATAAAATAAATATATTTCCATTTATATCACCATTAATTAATACATCTTGAGCTATTACAAATAAACTGCCATCGATAGTTCCATTATTTTCAAATTTATCTCCAGTGAAAAAATGGTTTTCTTCTATAACTGTTCCGCTTGGAATAATTTCTTCTGTAATATCATTAGTTTTAGCTGCCCCAACCAATAAAATGGAACCTAACATCAATAATGCTATAATCATCGCCTTTTTAAATTTCATTATTTATCCTCCTTAAGCCACTTGATAATTTTCATATTCTTGCCAGTTTCCTTTATACTTTTTATTACTTTAGGAAATTTTGTTGAGCTAATTCTATATATAAATATATTTTTATTAACCTTTAATAATTTTCCTAACAGTTCTTCATAGTCCGCTTTCAAACTTTCTATTTTTTCTCCAGCATTATCTTTTAAGTCTTCCATCTCAATTAATATTAAATCAAGTGCAGAAATTTCTTTTCTTGTAAATATTGCCTTATTAACAGAAAATACAAAATCCACAAAAAGAATCGGTATTAACAAATATTTCAGCCAAACTAAAACACCAATACTGGCTAAATATTTAGGCATAACATAGAATACGGGATGAATAAAATATATAAACAAATATGCCAAGAATGTCCAATAAATTGAAAATTTTAAAGAAATTCTACCATTAATATTCATTTTGTTTTGTCTATAATCCCAAAGTCTAATCCCTAAAAGCTTTTCTAATAAATAACTAGTTACATATTCTAAAATTGAAGTTAAAATAAAGGCAGCAGGTAAAAATAACCAAAGACCACCTTTTAAGGGAACTAAAAATATAAGTAAGGCAATTAACCCAAATCCATAAATTGGACAATAAGGTCCAAACAAAAAACCTGGATAAACTAACCTTTTACTTATAATCGACCTGTAGATTGTTTCCAAAATAAAACCTAGAAAGCTATATATAATAAAATAAAAAAACAATTGGTCGAAATCCATTAAAATCCTCCTTTGTTTTTAAAAACTCTCGTGGATACTAATAATACTAAACCTAGACAAAAGGCTCCTATTGAACCATATAAATATATAATTCTGTCATTTTCAGGTAGTTTTTTAGACTCATTTATTTCAAATTTTTGTTCATAAACTGACGGTATCATTTCTTCGTCTCCAAATGAATTTTTTGTGCCACCTGTTAAAGTAGTCCTAAGTGTATAATCACCACTATAATCTAAATCATTAGCTGAAATTATAACAAAATCTCCATGAATAGCATTTTCTATATTAACCTCTGTACCATCTGGTTTAACTAAAACTTGATTTATATTAAAGCCTAAATCTAAAGTATAGATATCTAAGCCCTTGAATTCCATATCTTGAAATACAATTCCCTGGTAATCAATGTTTTCACTATAATATTGATTGAAAAAATATACAGCTTTTATACCATCTAGTTTATTAAAAAGGTGAATATCCATTTTATGTATTTTATTGGAAGAAAAATCTAAAAAATAGACTTTACTTAAATCCCCAATTTCCCAAGGAATACTCTCTAGTCTGTTTCCTCTCATATCTAGAATTGTAAGATTATTTAATTCTCCAATTCCTTTTGGTAGTTCTTTAATTAAATTTCCTTCTAGAATAAATAATTCCAGAGCCTTTAATCCAGATATTTCTTTTGGCAGGCTGGTTATTAAATTACCTTGTAATTGAAGTTGTTCTAATTTATCAAAGTTTCCTATATCACTTGGTAAATCATTAATTTTATTACCATTTGCTGCTAAAACTTCTAGTTTTGTTAAGGACATGATTCCTGATCCAAGTTCACTTATCTGGTTATCATTTATTATCAAAATTCTAAGACTTTGAAGTTTACTCATATCTTTTGGTATTTCTTTTATTTCATTTTCACTTAAATCTAGTAAAAGAAGGTTGGTAAATATATCCAAGCCTTCGATGCTTTTAATCCCTTTTGCATTTAATACTAAACTTCTTACTTCTTCTGCTTCACTTGTTGTTATTGTATCTGTTTCAGTTTTATTTAAATTTAGACATATTTCTGTTCGTAAGTTTTGGTCAGGAAATATTTCCTTTATTGAATATATTTCTTTCGCTCTAACTGAGCCTCCCATTAATCCAGTAAAGCTTATTGTTAGAACAAATAATAATAATAAAATCTTTTTCATTACATCTACCTATCATTTCATAAATTTAATAATTTCATCTAATTATATCATTAAGGTTGTTATTTAAAAAGAAAAAAAGGAAGGAATCTAAAACAATTCCTTCCTTTTTATTAAAATAAACAATATTTATTTATACATTTGGCAATTTTGACAATTACCACCACAAGTTGACTTTTTCTTCTTATGAAAGAAAATCCTTTTAATGCTAAGTCCAATTGCAGAAATGATAAATGCATATATTAAAAAGTCAATCATCAATCATTCCTCCTTCCGATAACAATATAAGTTTAGCACTCTTAACTTTTTTTGTCAATTATCATTTTTTTTAATAATATCAGTCATTTCTTGACCTATTACTGTGGTTATAACAACACAACTTTTAAAACCTGCTGCTACATACAACCCTTCAATTTCTGTTTTGCCAAAAACCGGTTCTAGATCTTGAGTATATGGAGAAGGAACACTGAATGTTCTAATAATTTTCAAATCTTTTAAAACAGGATAATACCTAGTTGCGAGCCTGCCCATTTCTCTTAAATGTAATTTTGAAGGTAATCTATTAATGGTATCAGGGTCCTTGGGACCAGCACTTCCAGTCTCTCCTAGTAAAAAGTTGCCATCGTGACTTTGCATCATGGCCAGGGCACAATTACCAGATCCTCCATGAGCATCGGTAAAAAATGCAGCTGAAGATAAATAATTAAACATCATCGGTTTAACTGCTTCTGTAACTAAAGCCTCCCCTTTAATATAATCTACGGGAATACCTATACCCGCCAATTCTCCTAGTTTCTTAGAATAAGCACCGGCTGTTATTATTACATGACGTCCATAAATCTTATCCCCATTTTCAAGTACTACTCCTTTAATAACATCACCAACTCTTATATAATCTACAACTTTTGAACCTTCTCTAACATTCAATCCATATTCTTTGCCCTTATTAACAAAAGCATAAACTAATTTCCAGGGTGTAAGTCTGCCTTGCTTCATATAGGAGGCTCCTTTTAAGATACTTTCATTAATATATGGTTCTATTTTCTTTATAGCCCTAGGATCAAGGAATTCCACAGGTAGACCATAATCTCTTTTAGAATTATATAATTTTACCAATTCACTCATTTCTACATCATTTTCTGCCACTATCAGACTTCCCATTTCTCTTAGGTCCAAATTACAACCAAGTGTTTTTTCTAATTGCATTGCTTCTTTAAAACCTCTTAGTGTACGTTCCAAACTAATTCCCATATTAGAATCTTGCACTTGAATACAACCATAATTTGCCCCACTGGAACCTGATGCTATTTCTTTTTGTTCAAGTAATATAGTCTTAAAACCTGCTTTGCTTAAATGGTAACTTATAGATGAACCAAAGTAACCTCCACCAATAACAATTACATCATAACTATTACTTATCATCACCTACCTCCAAATCTCCAATTCTTATTGGTAAATATGGGAAATTAGGTTTATCCTCTGCTAAAACTTCAATATTTTGGCTTTTTAAGATTTTAATAATTATGGGAGCACAAATTCGCCCTTGGCAACTTCCCATTCCACTTCGTGTATATTTTTCAATACTAGTTACATTGTGACAGCCGGCTTTAATAGCCAAGATTATTTCACCATAGGTTATTTCTTCACATCTACATATGATTAAATTATCATCCATTTTATTCACCTTTCACTATTCCTCTTGTTATTTCTAAAAATTCAACAGGACCCTTTACTTTTATTAGTGTTGTCTTGTTAAAGGCTTTTTTCTCAATATATTCAACAACTTCTCCCAATCCAAGAATAAAGCCAAATTCATCTACTAAATTAACTATCTCTCCAATATCAGGTCTATTAACAAACTCATAGGGAAATATTAATTCACCCTTTTCTTGATTAATATAAAAAAGAGCTTGACCTGGACAGTTGGCAACGCACAATAAACAACCAACACATTTTTCATCATCAAATATTGGAGGAGTTGTGAGAGTTTTTTTGAAAATAGCACCCCTCACACATGAAGCAGCACAGGGATTACATGGTATTTCTTGTTTGCAATAGACTTTAATTTGATGTTTCATCCTCATACCTCCTAATTATCTCTTGCTTGAAAGTTTTTCGTTTTTCTCCAAAAAAGCCACTTCTTAAATCGGATAATCTTTCAATAATTACTTGAATTTCTTTATCATCAACTTTAAATCCAATATTTTGAGCAGCTGCTAGTCCTGCTATGCGTCCTTCATCTAAGGCTGTATTTGCTTCTTCTATGGCTGTTAGATCTCCTGCTACAAAGATATTATTTATAGTAGTTTCCATTCTACTATCATGTAATGGGATCATCCCTCCAAATGCCTCACTATATATAGTCTTACAACCAAGGCTTACAGCGACTCTACTGTTAGTCCTTAGTCCTACTGCTAAAACTATTGTGTCACAATCAATTATCTTTTCTTCCTTAGTCAATAAATCTACTATTTTCCCAGCGATAACATGGTCTTTTCCAATAGCTTCTACAATTGTATGGCTAGTAAATATTGGTATACCGAGTTTTCTGATTTTATTTAAATGGACTTCATATCCGGTCACTCTATCTTGGAATTCAACAATTGCTTTTATTTTGATTCCAGCCTGTATAAGTTGATAGGCTGTTATCAAGCCAATATTTCCTGATCCTATAATAACTATTTCTTGTCCTACTTTTATTCCGTGTATGTTGGCAAAGGTTTGGGCACAGCCTGCGGTCATTACTCCTGGAATTGTCCAGTTTTTAAAAGGCAAGCCTTTTTCTATTCCTCCAGTTGCGAGTATTAGAGCTTTTGTTGAAATAAAATCTACACTGTTATTATGACTTAATATAATATTGCCCTTATCGTCAAAGCCTTGACAGATTGTTTCTCCCATATAGGTAACTCCATTGTCCAATGCTTGTTTTATAAGTGTTTGGGCAATTTGATTACCTCTCATACCTGCATAGTGTTCTTTAGAGCCAAAGAATTTATGTATTTGTTTAAAGAGTTGTCCGCCTGGTAGTTTATTTTCATCTACTAATAGAACTTTTGCTCCCTTTTTGCTAGCTTCTATTGATGCTCCAAGGCCAGCAGGTCCTCCGCCAATTACTACAATATCCCACATTTATTCACCTTCTCCTTGTGTCTCTATTTTTTGATTTGCTTCTAATTTGGTTATACAGCTTTTTATATTGGGAATTCCATTTAAGATAACACTACAATCTGAACACTGACCTATGCCGCAAAACAACCCTCTTTTTTCTTTTAACTTTCTTGTTATTCTAAAATATTTTATACCATTGGCAATTAATGCTCCTGCAATAGTGTCTCCTTCTTTGCCAATATATTCCACACCATTGAAGGTAAAGGGTATATCAGCCCTCTCTTCAAAGTCTAGTATTGGATGTTCTTTAATTCTGTTCATAACAAGCCCCTTTCCGTTTTTAACAAAAAAGACCCACACTGCATCAGCAGTATGGGCCCAAACCAGTTAATAATATCTAATTCAATTGCATTATATAATATGTTTTTTTAAATATCAAGTTTTTGATTAAATTATTTAATTCAACTTAATAGCTTTTGAATAATCTGCTTTTAAATATTCACCGTTTTGAAGGTAAATATGTCCTGATGAATAATTATCTCCATCAATTGTTGGAATTACTTTATCAGCACTGTAATATGATCCAAATGTGCTTACTATTGAGTGAAGTAACATTGTTTCATAATATGATCCTGCACTCATTTCAGATATAAAAGCCCCACTTAAATCGATATGTACTGTGGCATATTTATCAAGGTACAAAGAATTTATCTTAGTATTGGTTGTTAGAACATTTCCAATATTCAGATTTTTCATGCCATCTGTATATTTAGCTTTATAGGCACTTTCAAGCACTTGTCTTGTAATGTCGTTAGTGTTAAATTCTACATTGGCTACTATGTAGTAGTATTTATCCTTATCAAGATTAGGGTAATAAAATCTTACTTGGCTAGTATATGGCATATCATTTACTACTTTTTCTAGTGAAGAGCTTATTTCATCTGTACCAGTTATATATTTACTTTGAACTAAGCCTACATCTTTAGCATAATAATCTTTTGTAGTTCCATTTGAATCTATAGTTGTTACTTCTATTGCATTAAATTCTCCATAAGGAACTGTGACTTTAACATCTATTCCTGTAATTTCTCTTTTGTTCCCATCAGCCAATGTCCAAGAATTACCTTTTACTAACGGTTCTTGTAACAAGATATTTTCAGTAAAATCACTTATTAAACTTGGATTTCTAAGATAGTCTTCTCTATAATAGGTTTCGCCTTGTGTATAAAGTTCCTTAAGTACTCCATCTTTAAGTTCATAAATTTTAGCAAGTGATGTTCCAGGATTGTCGACTTTTACTTGGAATCTATCTTCTAGCGTATAGTCAACAAAAGTGGAATATTCTGCAAACTCATTACCATCACCTTTATAAAAATATTTAGTGTCTTCTAATACTGGGTAATAGTCTGCAAGTTTTAATTCATCAGTTGTATTATTATTATTGTTGTCTGTTGTCTGATTGCAACCAAAGGCTAAAACAACCATTAATAGCAACAATATTGTTAAAATTCTTCTCATTGAAATCACCTCATTTCAGTATATTTCCTAAATTAATTATATCATATATAAAATTTATTTTATCAATATTTTGACAAATAAAAGTCCCACCTTAAAACATAAGGTGGGACATATAAGACATTTTTAATTTAATTCTATTTAGCATCCCAATTTGACACTGGAAGTCCAGCTTGATCTGTAAAACTACCAACTATAATCATAATCAGGTCAATCAATGTACCAATACCACATATTCCACCAGTTAATAACCAAAGAATCCCTGTTCCTGTTTTACCTACATAGAAACGGTGAATTCCCAATACTCCAACAAAGATACATAATAAAAGGGCTGTTAATCTTGATTTTGATGATTCCATAATTTTACCGCCTTCCAAAAATATTTTATTATTTATATTATATTACTCAACAATCTTATAGTCAAATATATCTATGATTTCGATCTTTTCCTATTTATTATCATATAATATATAATATAACCAATTATTGCTCCCATAACATTAAAGATAATATCATCAATATCACTAATACCATTATTAAAAATCCATTGAAGAAACTCAATGGAAAAAGATATTAAACCAGCAAGTAATATTGTGGATAAAAACTTAAACTTTCTACCCAATAAAATCCCCATTGGAATAAACCAGATAATATTACCAAGAGAAGGATATAAAAAGGTCCATAGGCCACCTCTTAATTGATAAATTGTCCATACCAGAGGTTCCATTTGCCATTGTCCTCTAATCCCAAAAGGGTTTATACCACCTCTAATAACAGTTATCTCAATAAGTGCACCTAAATAAAAAATAGACAAAACAACCGGAATGGATATTTTTTTATTTCTAAATTTTTGTACAACACTATAAACTATCAAAAGACCAAAAGCAAAAAGCAATGCTCTTAGAGTATAGAACAAAATACCTTGAAGTGACATGATTACTCCTTAATATAAAATAGGTGAAGTATAACTTCACCTATTAATAACTAATGTATAAAAATAATATTAGTATGCATAACCACTATAACTTGCAACAATAGCCATTATAAAAAGAAAATAAAATATTGCTAAAATTATTCCCATTGCAATTGAAACTATAGTACCAATACCAATCATCTTAAAAAACTTACCATAAAGTGTAATAACTTCCTCATAATCTCCAGCTGTTAAATCATCAGTTCTCATACTGATTTTTTTCAACTCATCAGTTGCATTGTTTAATTTAATATAACCAAGTAACATGATAACCCCAACTGGAATACCAACACATGATAACATTGATAATCCACTAGTAATAAACCCAAATATTGCTACAACTCGACCCCATGTAACGGCTTCTTTAATTTTTAAATTCATTTAATTCACCCTCTCAACATTATTTAGTTAATTGTATCATATCTTATCCTTATATTGAAGATGATATTAAATTGTCCATGGTAATCTTAATAATCTGGTTACATTCTTTTGCCACTTCCAGATTATGAGTTACTATCAAAATAGTTTTACCCTGTTTGTTCAAAGTATGCAGGAAGTCTAAAATCATGGAAGCATTTCTATCATCTAGCGAACCTGTAGGTTCATCAGCTAAAATTACCTCACAAGGTTTAAGCAAAGCTCTGGCAATGGATACTCTTTGTTGTTCTCCCCCACTTAGTTGAAATACTTTCTTATTACCAAAGCCTTCTAGACCTACTTTAGCCAGTATCTTCTTCTTCATTTCTTCTTTTTTAAAAATACTTTCATTAACATACTTTAATCCAATGTCCAGATTATAGTCTACTGTTTGATTATCTATTAAGGCAAAATTTTGAAAAAGATAATTAATCTTCGACCTTAAATATCTGGTCTTTTGACCTACGTATTTATCATTGATTGTCTCTTCGTCAATTATCAGTTTACCCCTATCAGCCTTCTCTAAAAGTCCAATAATATTTAAAAGGGTGGTTTTACCAGATCCACTTTCGCCTACTATTGCGGTCATACTTCCTCTTGGTATTTCTAGATTAATATTTTTTAATATGACCTGGTCTCCGAACTTTTTACTTATATCTTTTAATTTTATTATTGGTTCCATTTTAGTTTCCTTTCAGTATGTCCTTAATATTTTTTCTTTCATATATTCTAATGAAAATATATGAAGTAATTAAATCAAGAAGGAGTATACAAATTAATAAAATAGTCAAGGCTATCATCTCTGTTTTATTCCAGTGGACAAAGTAGAAAGCTGGTAAATAGATGATATATAGCAACATAGTATTTAAAAGTTTCTTCCCATGTCGTGCCATAAAACTGTAGCCATTTAGCATTTTAATGCTTAATTCCATTTTTTCCTTTTCCATATAGATCATGATGGAGTAGGCTATTAGTATTCCAATGGTTATGCCAGCAATCCCGAATATAACTGCTATTTGACTAAGTGCATCAAGGTAGAAGTTAACTTGACCTGCAACACTTCCATATATACTGTAAGCTTGAAAATAATAGGCACTAAGTCCTAGTTCAGCTACCTTATCACTTATGGAAATAAAGGGTTCTTCCGGATTATCAGTCTTAATAAAGTAACCTCCATTATTTGATATATCATATATCATACTTGCTTTATTAGTATTTACAACTACCACTCTATCCTTGACCATATTATTAGTCTCAGGACTGATAGATAAATCATAAGTAAAGTATTCCTGGCCATTTCTTATTATTATAATCTCTAACTTCCCAAACTCCTTGTCAAAATATTCTGGTGCAGCTTCAAAACCTGCTTTTTGCTCTTTTAATCTCCCCTCTTTAAATTGGATTGGCATATCATGAATTGAATACCAATTATTTTCAAAACTATATTTAATATCATCTGCGTAGCTAGCATATTTTTCAGGCACCAATATATAATTAATATTTTCACTATCGTTAACAACAACCTTTTTATTATTAATATCATAAATAGGATATTTTTTTAGATAATTATTATTTATATTAATACTTCTATATATAATATTTTCTAATTCTCTTAGTTTTGGATCTATTGCCTCACTTTTAGAGTCTTCATCTACTTTAAATTGAATACCACCTTGTTCATTAGCATATACATAAAGTTTTTTATTCTGAACCATTTCCCATATCATATCTTCGAAGGTAGGATTTTGATTATCATAACTTAAAGATACTTGAGCATAATTGATGGTATCCTCCCATTTCTTAACATTCTCAAAATAGAAGTTATATACAGGAACATATAGCTTTAGCGCAAAAATGAATAAACCAATAAGAATACCAGTAAAAACAATCTTAAAACCACCGCTTAAACGTTTAACAATATGTACAGGTTTCATATTCTTAATAGCAGAAGAAATTGTAATTCTATTAATGTATGACAGAGGTATTAAAAGAATTAACAAAACTACTAAAAATAAAATACTTGTATATATAAAGGATTTAAATACTAACTCCATATATAACAAACTACTAAATTTAAAATACAAAAGACCAATAATTATATAGCTAATTATTACCCCAATCAAAAAGACTAGCCCAATACCTCTAACATATTCCCACTTTAATCTTCTAACACTATAACCATTTAACTTTTTAACTCCAAGATCCTTAAATCTTGATATTAAATCATAAACAACTACCAATATAGATAAAAGAAAGACAATTATCATAGGTATAATTTTTAAGATTGGTGGTATTACTACTCTTGTATTATGAAAACCACTTTCTCTACTAACTTCCACCCCTAAATTACTTTTAAGGTCATTTAGGAATGAATCAAATTTAGCCTTTTCAACATTTACTGAGTAATACCCAGATAAGACATATTTCTCACTTTTTAGGTTTTCAAAGGTAGCTATTTTAAAGCTAATATCAGGGTTTAAAACTAATATTTTCCCCACCATACTTTTATCTTCAGTATTTTTACTGCTTAAATAATTGTTGCTCTTATCATAATCACCTAACCCTTTGCCTGTTATCCTTATATTCCCAAAAACCTTATTACTATCTTTCATATATACGTATTTAATTAAATTCAAGGTCTGACCTGGTGGGTTGTTATAGACCTTATATATAATATCCGCATCATACTCTTCTGCTACTTTTTGTATGGTATCTATTGTTGAAACTCTATTGCGTTCATTAATTTCTTTTTCAATTTTTATTGTTATCGATTGTTCTTCTCCGCTTTTAAATATTTTATCGTTCAAAGAATTGTTTTGCATATCATAAAATACAAAGAAAGAGAGGAGAATATTGATTATAAATAGACTTAATAATATTTTACGCACTGGTTCACCTCTCTTTCTTCTTTTGACTAGATAGAACTTTTATTAACTAATAATTTAAATAATCATAGTAGGAACGCCATTGCCAAGGATACCAATAGGTCGCTATTTTTGCATAAGACCAAGAATTCGCGATTTTATAATACCTTTGATTCACAAATAGAGTGCCAGATGAAAATACCTGAGTAGTATCCTGAATTACTGATGAACGATGCCAATTAGGATGCCAATAATTAGAATATTGCCTTTGTTGCCATATCGCATTATACTGAACACCATAATCCCAAAGACCACCACCTACATTTACCACCATTGCTTTTGCAGGATTTGTAATGACCAAACCCATACCTAAAAGCAAAACTGCTCCCAAGATTAATTTTATCTTTAAGCTGCTCCAAATACCTTTCATTGCTTTGTTTTCTTCCATGTTTTTTCTCCTTTCTTTAAAATATTTATTCATTGCAATAAATAACAAACATAAGTAACACTCTAATCTATATTTCATAAATCCTAATTAAAAAACTCATCTACATCAAATAAAACACCAATTATTAAATACTCTTAATTAACCTAAATAATAAAAATCCTACTGAAAGTCCTAAAGAAATCATAAATACATATTTAAATACAAAATAACCTTTAATAATATTTTTATTACCACCAAAAATTTCCCTAACTCTTAGCTCTTCACTGTAGGTAGACCACCAAACTTTACTAATTAAAATCAAAACAATCATCCCCACTAATATTAAGCCATAGTAAAATTTAAATTTCATACTTTTAAATTCATCACCCGCTGTATCAAAATAAGATAATTCCAAAGGCTTAAGCTTAATCACCTTTTCTTCTTCTAATTCTTTAAACAATGCCAGACTATTATTACCCTCTATTTTATAAATACCGTTATAATTTTTAACCTCATCTCCAAAATTCATTATTAAATAATAACTATTCTCTTTAAAATCAAACTCGCTATTTTTAATGTATCCAAAAATATCCACTTTCAATTTATTATTATTTCCAGTAATTATGTATTTTTTCATAACTACCCTGTTATATTTCACATATTCCTTTTCACCTAGATAAACACCCAAAGCACCTGCCACATAATTTTTATTCTTCACCAAAAAAGGCTTATAGCTGCTTTTTGGGTTAAAATAGTAATAAGTGAAACCATCATCAGTTTTTATTTCTGTAACATTCGTTTCTTTAATAACCTTCTTTAGTTTTTCCAGGTCCTTTTCATTTGCAACTTGCAGAAAGAATTCATTGGCATCCTTTGTAAAATAATTATTTGAATTAATGGTTATTATCCTTAAATTATTAACATTAGTTATTAAAGTAAGAATCGAAAAACTTATAATGATACCAACTATAATCAAATATTTATTTCTTAAAAGACTTATAAGTACTCTTTTCATGAAATTCTCCTTATTTTTAAAGTTTCATTTATAAATTCAAATATTTAATGACAATTCATAATTAAAAAACATCATCACCTAACAACCCCAACCTTTTAAACAACCTAATATTCCTATAAATACTCATCAAAGAAATAAAATAACCCTCCTCCATAAGAGCATCATGAACCCTCTTTGCTAAAATAAGCTCCTTTTCATCACCCACAATCATAAATGAATCCGGCCTCCCATACTCACTCAGAAAAAAAGACAACATCCTCAATCTCTGTGAAGTCGCCACCAGACCATGACACCTTAAAATATTCAAAACATCCCATCTATCCATCAAAAATACACCCAAAATAATTACCTCAACTTTAAATTGAATTAATCCCCAAAAAAAATTGCATCCAACGATATATCCAAAACAACACAAATAGCCTGAAGTCTTTCTATACTAGCCGCTTCAACATTCTTTTCTATTCTAATATAACTTGTATAGGGTATATTACTTAATTCAGCCACTCGCTTCTTGCTAAAACCCTTGTTTTCTCTATGCTCCCTTAAGGATAAAACCCTAGCCATCAACGTCACCTCCCTAACCAACATCATAATCAATTTAAAATTGAATGTCAATAATAATATAAACTTTTAACATAAATTAAATAGATAAAAAACCAACTAAATATAAAATATATATTGTTAGCCATAATAAAATAACATATAATGAATGAGAGGTGATCAAATGATCTCAGACAGAATAAAAAAACTAAGAGAAAAAAACAATATAACCCAAGCAGACCTGGCCAAAGCCATTGGAGTAACAACCAGTGCCGTATCAGCCTGGGAAAAGGGAGTCAACGAACCAAGAATGGGCGCAGTACACAAAATAGCCCAATACTTCAACGTTACCAAAAGCTATTTGGTCAATGATGAAGACTCTCCAATATATGATCAACAAGCAATAATGATAGCAGAAACACTAATCAAATATGAAAACCAAGACCTTGCCCAACTGATGAAAAAAATAAGCAAAATGGACAAGAAAGAAAAAGATAAAATAATCAAAATCATACAAACACTAGTCAACGAAGACTAGACTATAAAAAATAAACAAAAGGCTAAAGGTTTTCACCTTTAGCCTTTATTTTCACCTCATCTAATTCATTAATATCATTTAATTCATTAATATCATTTAAACTTTTTACGGCGCCTCTGTTTTTTGTGCTAATGCTGCTTTATAATCTGCAGGTAATTCTACATTTACAATTTCTATAGATATAATCTTAATACCATAACCATCTAATCTTGCTCTGGCATTATCTGTAATTGCTTGACCAAGTTCTGCACGCTTTGTTATCAAATCTTCTATCGTATACTTAGAAGTTACCTCCTTAATACTCTGACTCAAGATTGGCTTAATAATAGAATCAACATGAGTATTTAAAAACTTCAAATATAAACTCTCTGCCATTTTGCTATCAACAGTAAATTGAGTTTGAACAATCTGCTTTACTGCATAAATATCACTAGTAGCTGTAGTGTATAAAGCTCTAATATTTTGTTGGTTGATTTGTATTTTATTATAGAAATCAATACCTCTTAATCCATAATGGACTCCAGCTGGTTGAACAGCCACGATTTTCCCAAATCTTTCAACCACAGCTACTTCTGTTGCACTTACTAATCTAAACCCTGAAATCAAATAAACAGCCAAAGCTATCAGAATACCTAATATAATAACAAACTTTTTATTTTTACTCTTTTTCCCATTTAAGTCCAACTTATTAACAGCTTCATTATTGTTTTCCATATTAATTCCTCCAAAAATTCTTTGTAATTAATATACTATAAGAACCATTAAATTGCAAACCTACAAGTCCTGTTCTTAATACAACAAAAGAGACTAAAGGAAAATCCTTCAGTCTCTTTTTTCATTCATAAATTTCTTTAATATCTAATTATTGAACACTAGGTAATAACATATTCAAGCCACCATCTCCACCTTGGTATAAAGGCAACTTGCCATCCCACTTATCTAGAAACTCCTTGTATTTAATATTCTCATCATAACTTGCAGAAGTAACCTTGTTTGCCTCAGCCTTAATTTTAGCTTCAGCCAATTCAGCAGTTGCCTTTTGTACCCTTTGCTCTGCAACTTTCTTTTGTTCTACTGCATTTCTATATTCTTCCGGCAATTCCAAATTCACAATCTGAATAGAAATTATCTTTATCCCATAACTTTCTAGTCTCTCCTTGGCTGTATCAGTCATATTTTGACCAAGTTCAGCACGTCTTGAGATCAATTCCTCAATTGTAAACTTAGAAGCAGTCTCCTTGATACTTTGACTCAATATAGGCTTGATAATAGAATCTGCATGATTATTCAAAAACTTCAAGTATAAACTCTCAGCCTTAGAGCTATCAATAGTATACTGAGTCTGCACTATCTGATTAACAGATTGCATATCTCTAGTAGCCGTATTATATTCATCCTGGACGTTTTGTTGATTTATTTGTATCCTGTTATATACATCAATCCCCCTAAGACCATAATGGATTCCAGATGACTTAACAGCCACAATCTTACCAAATCTTTCCACCACAGCAACCTCTGTAGGACTTACTTGCCTAAAGCCAGAAATAAGCCAAATACTCAAGGCTATCAAAACTACAAATAAAGGGAACAATTTAGAATATTTTCCATTGCTCCCTTTAAAATTATACACATTCATAGGTTCATTACTATTTTCCATTTTATATCCTCCAAAAAATTCATTGTACTAAATATACAACATTAGAGGACATATTGCAACCTTACAAGTCCCTTTCTTTAAGGTATTTAGGTATCATTACCAAATAATGAGTACCAGCAATAAACATACCCATAATAGGCAAATAATCAGTCAAAACCTCTCCAAGAGTAAAGGAACTCACAATCTCCCCACTACTTCCAATATCAATATAGTATTGTGATGTAGCCTCTACTGCCTGTTGCTCTCCTACCCCACATTGTGGAGCGCTAAGAGGACAATGCCTGCTACAACCATTACAAACAAGCTTACTTAAATACTCCTCAAGAGTAGCAGGTGCAGTAGTTGTTGTTGTATCAGCCAGATCACTGGTTTTTGCTGGATTTTCTGATGGAGCATCTGGTGTAGTCTTTGTAGTTTCTGTAGTGATATATGTTGTTGTCTGTGTAGCCTTGTATTCATCAGCTGCCTGGATTGCCTGCTGTTCTCCAATACCACACTGTGGTGCAGTAAGTGGACAATGTTTATTACAACCAGTACAGTGTAGTTTACTTAAATACTCCTCAAGACTAACTGGTGCAGTAGTTGTTGTATCACTACTTACAGTAATTTTTTCTTCATCATCACTTCTATTTTCATGATTATCAGTCTCTTCCTCATCATGTTCATCATAATCATCACTTGTTTCCTCTTTACTAAAACCAACTGGTTGAATGTCGCTATCTGTTTTATCATCAACCCCATTAACAACCTCAAGTAAATTACCACTAAGATCCTGACTAAAAGAACCCTTAATTCCAAAGATAACAATAAATATTGTAACCACCCTTAAAAAATATGTTCTCCCCTTATTTAGTGTTTCGAGTCTAAATAGTTTTCTTAATCCTCCCATAATTTCCAACCAATGTAGACCTATATGGACTGATATTAAAATTAAGGCCAAATAGCTTAAACTATGATGCAGACTTGATACAAAACCAGTCATAGCAAAGGGGAACAATTCCTTGGAAATTAATATTCCAGTAAATATAATTCCAACCACAACCAAGGTTAGTAGAATATCAAGAACAATCCCTACTTTTGTTTTAGTTTTAATACTTTTTGAGTTGAATTTTAATAATACTGTTTTAAAACATTTAAAGTTCAATATGTTGTGAACAATAAAAAGAAACAGTATTCCAAGACCTAGTATCTCATGCCAAAGTATTCCTACAAATATTATCTTCATTAATAGAACCATAATAATAGTCATAATCAGGTCTAATATATATTTATGGTGTTTTTTCATCTTATACACTCCTAGATTTAATTTATCTTTAATATAATTCTACTAATGTACTGTGTAATATACTTGGACTCAAACTGAATATCTCTTGACAACTATGTGTTAATAGACTGAACCTTACATAAGAACAAAAGAAAAGAGGCTATTAGCCTCTTTTCCTCTATTTCTCTATTTTTGCTTCACTAATAATCTTGTCTGCTATATGTACTGGTACTTCATCATATCTGACAAACTCAATATCAAAGCCACCTCTAGCATGAGTCATGGATCGAAGATCTATGGCATATTCAAATAGTTCACTATGTGGTGCTTCAGCTATTACAAGCTCGAAGCCATCTTCTAGTTGTTCCATTTTTAGAATCTTGCCTCTTTTTTTATTAATATCTCCCATAACATCACCCATATAGACTTCTGGCACTTTGACTTCTATCTTCATTATAGGCTCTAGCAGAATTGGACTTGCTACCTCCATACCTTTTCTAAAAGCTAAGGCTGCCGCTAGTCTAAAGGCCATTTCATTAGAATCTACCGGGTGATATGAACCATCATGTAGAGTTGCTCTAATATTAACAACAGGATATCCTGCCAGTACTCCTTTTTCTAGAGAGTCTCTTAGACCTTTTTCTACAGCAGGGAAGAAGTTTTTAGGAACTGCTCCACCAAATACTTCTTCTTTAAATTCAAACATCTCATCGCAGTGTTCGAATTTTATATGAACATCACCGTATTGTCCTGCTCCACCTGATTGTTTTTTATGTTTTCCTTGAACATCTGCTGTGCCTTTGATTGTTTCTCTATAGGCTATTCTAAATGGTATTATCTTAGCTTCTAGCCCAAAGGTATTTTTTAATCTATCCAGGATTATTTGTAGTTGAACGTCTCCTTGTCCTCCTATTGTTAGTTGTTTAGTTTCGCTGTTTCTAACAACAACAAAGCTTGGGTCTTCTTCGTGTAGTTTATGTAACGCCGCCCCTATTTTTTCATCATCACCTTTATTCTTTGGTTCTATAGCAATGTAGAGGTTAGGTTGTGGGTATTTAATTGGTTTAAAGACCATAGGGTGTGCTTTGTCTGAGAGAGTATCTCCTGTCTGGGTTATGGTTAGCTTGGAGAAGGCTCCTATGTCTCCGGCTACTACTTCGTTAGTCTCCAGCTGAGTCTTGCCTCGTAAATAAAATAACCCGCCGACCTTATCCATTTTTTCTTTTGTGCTGTTGTATATTTCGTTTTCTTTTTTTATTTTTCCTGATATTACCTTAAAGATTGATATTTTACCAACGAAGGAATCGACTATGGTTTTAAATACTACTGCACAGTATGGTTGGTTTACATCTACTGGTCTGTCTTCTTCCATATCATGTCTAAAGCCGTATTTTGCTCCTTCGTAGTTTGGTGCTGGCATGTATTCTAGGATTAGATCTAATAGTAGGTCTATGCCTATGCCTTTTGTGGTACTTCCTACTAATAGGGGTACTACTGTTCCGTTTAATAGTGCTGTATTTACTCCTTTTAAGAACTCATCGTGGTTAAATACTTCTCCTGAGAAGAATTTTTCCATTAGTCCATCGTCTGTGTCTGCTACTATTTCGGTTATTTCTCCAAATAGTTCTTCTACTTCTGCTACCATATTTTCTGGTATTGGTATTTGTTTTCTTTCGCCACTTGAGTTGTCGTAGGCTACTTTGTTTATTATGTCTACTATTCCGTTAAAGTTTTCTCCTTCTCCTATTGGTAGGGTAAAGGGTACTATGATTTTTCCGTATTTATTTCTTAATTCTCCAACAAGCTTATGTAAATTAACATTCTCCTTGTCCATTTTGTTGGCGAAGATTATTCTTGGTAGTTCTATGTCGTGTGTATAGCTTAATACTTTCTCTGTTCCTACTTCTATTCCTGATGAGGCGTCTACTACTACTAGGGCTGCTTCAGCAGCTCTCATTGCTGCGTATACCTCTCCACTGAAGTCGAAGTATCCTGGTGTGTCTATCAAATTTATTTTGATGTCTTTCCATTCGATTGGTACTATGGATAGTCTGATGGATACTTTTCTGTTAATTTCTTCTTTGTCAAAGTCTGATACTGTATTTCCGTCTTCTACTTTTCCTAACCTATTTGTAACGCCTGTTCTAAATAGTAGGTTTTCAATGAGTGTTGTTTTGCCACATCCACTGTGGCCTACTAGAGCTAAGTTTCTGATTTTGTCAGTTGAGTATGTTTTCATCTGTCATCCTCCTTGTTTCTGAGCTTTCGTTCTCTCGTACTTTTTATGTAATTAATTTCTTATTGATCCCAATTAAATACCAATATATCACCAAAACATCAATTACATTGTTCCTTTTGCCAAATAATCCATCTTATTATTCCGCAGTATTAAAACTATTATATCATTATTTTTTAATATGGGTAGTATAAAGTATGGTTTTTATAAAGAAAGTTTAAACTAACTATGTAAAATTAAAGATATTTAATATTTATTTATATTTGATTGATCGAAAACACTTAATATGATATAATTTTAATAATGTGATAAGGAGAATTATGATGGAAAAAACTGTATGCGAACTATTTGCTGGTGTTGGAGGATTTAGATTAGGTCTAGAAAAATCTTCACATGAATGGAATACTGTTTGGGCTAACCAATGGGAGCCTGGTAAAAGATCTCAGCATGCATTTGATTGCTACTGTAAACAATTTGGGCATTCCGAAAATCATGTTAATTATGACATTAGTCAAATTGATAAAAGTATAATTCCTAATCATAATTTATTAGTTGGTGGATTCCCTTGCCAAGATTATTCAGTTGCTAGATCTTTGTCTGGCAGCCATGGAATAGATGGTAAAAAAGGTGTATTATGGTGGCAAATAAGAGATATAATTGAAACTAAAAGACCGCCTTTTGTATTATTAGAAAATGTAGATAGATTATTAAAATCTCCAGCATCTCAAAGAGGAAGAGATTTTGGAATTATGTTGAAATGCCTATCTGACCTAGGTTATGATGCAGAATGGAGAGTCATTAATGCAGCTGACTATGGATGTGCTCAAAAACGCAGAAGGGTTTTTATATTCGCATATAATAATACATCTAAATATTTTAAAAAAACAAACGATACTAATGAAAATGATATTATTAATTCAGATGGTTTTTTTGCTAAAACTTTTCCAATAAATCAAATATTTAACACAAAACAAGTATCGTTGGAAAATCAAACTATATTTGATATTTCAGAAAACTTCAAATATGATTTTCTTAATTCCGGATATCTTAAAGGCAAACAAATAATTACTGCACGGATAGAACCAATATTTGAAGATTCCATCCCACTAAAATATTTATTGGAAAAGGATGTTGATAGTAAATATTATCTAAATAGTAATGTAGAAAAATGGGAATATTTAAAAGGTTCCAAAAAAATAAATAGAACTAGTAAATCAGGTCATGAATATGTTTTTAGTGAAGGACCAGTTGCATTCCCTGATGATATTAATAAACCAGCAAGAACTATGTTAACTAGTGAGTCTAGCTTGAATAGGAGTACTCATGTAATCGAGGATCCTCAAACTGGCAAATTAAGGTTAATCACACCTCTTGAAGCTGAAAGAATAAATGGTTTTAATGATAACTGGACAAAAACTGAAACCATGCCAGAAAAATTTAGATATTTTTGTATGGGTAATGCATTAGTTGTTCCGCTAATAACTAGAATGGGACAAACACTAAATAAAATATTTGAAGCAGAGTAAAAACTCTGCTTCTTTTTTATTTTTTTAGTTAACAAAATAAATAATCCTAATTTAAATATATAATATTTTTAATTTAAAGGACATCCCTATTTTTCAAAATTAATTCAATGGTTGATTTGTTTGCCCAAAATGTTCTTTTTGTAATCTCTTTTCCATTCGTAAATTCAAATGTATCATCACCATTTATAGCTTTTGTTCTGATATGAAAAAACTCTAAATCTTCACTTTTAGGAAATGAATTTTCGTTACCTTCTAGAAATGCTTTTTCAGTTAAATCAAATACCTTTTTAGCATAATCTGAATAATCTTTAAATGAAAATTTCTCAACAATTTCAATTTTTTCAATTTTCTCAATATCATTCCAGAAAATGATAAACACAAAGAAATCCCTATAAATTTCATTTTTAAAATCTGAATTTTCATACCCAATTTTTTTATAACCAGTCTTTTCATTGTTACTTTGAATTAATTGATTAAAAGTTCGTCTTGGAAATGGATAAGCCTCATTCACTTTCTTGTTTGTAACTGCTATTACTCTAAAGTAGTCTAAACTAATTTCCTTTGATTGCAAAAATGCTGATATCAATTTTGCTATAGTATATCTTGATTTGAAATTCTTATTTATATAGTTACAAAGCTCTATTTTATCTATTTTTTTAATCCAATTATTATCTTTCAAATCTTTACCATCAGTTTTTTTAAATTTCATATACTTATTAAATAACTCATCTTTTTTAAACTCATCAAGCGTAATATCAGTCATCAAACCTGAAAAATCACTAACAAATTGGTTATATAAATTATATAGATTTTCTTCATCAAATATTACATTTTCATGCATAAGGAAGTAACTGCCAAAATAATATTTACCATATTTATATAAATTATAATTATAATTTTTTGTGTCTAAAATTTCACTTTTACCAAGTTCTTTCCACCAACTATCTAAATCGATAAGTTTACTTAATTTATTTGAAAAATTTTCTTTTTTTAAATCACCTAAAGATTCTTTTATTAGTTTATCAATTTCAGTTTTACTTAGATTCTTACTCTTACCTGGTCGATTTTTAATTATTAAGTACTTTTTGGCATATTCTATAACATTTAAATTATTATCTGATGTAACTTCTCCAACCCTAGTTATTGATATATTATTTGTTTTTAAAAATTTATTTATTTCGAATACTTCATTAGAAATTGCCAATATATCTCTTTCCTCAATAGGTATCTGTGTATTTAGACCTTCTGATATTTTTTTAATATAATCTCGAGTCCCATCTATTATAATCGTCTTTATTTTTATATTTTTAAATATTTCAATTAATGATTCTGCCAACCACTCTTGAGCTTTATTTGAATCTTTATCAATTACTTCAAGATATTTATTAAACTCATCTGATATTTCATTAACAGCATTATGAAAATTTGTCAAAGTCTGTGCACCATTAATCACACTTATTTTATTAGGATTTAATTCAATTTTATTTATAAATTTGGAGATTTTTTTACTGTCATATGAAAAAATGGTAACTCCGTTGTGGTAAAACCAAAATTTTTCCGGTGAAGTAATTTCAATTATTTCATCGTCTAATTCTAAATCCTCCTTAAATTCACTAAGCATGTTACTATCACCAATTTTTACTTTAGACAAATTAAACAGCCCTACCTTGATATAGTCTTTGAATAATCCTTTTAATTTTTTACCAGTCTTATTATTCTTAATTCCAATTCTTACATTTTCGCTAAACAATTTATCTCCAGTTATATTTAGAATTTTTTTTAACTCATAATAAGAAACATTGTATATATATCCTTTGAATTTTTCATTCAATATATACTCCAAGTAATTAATACCTTCTTCATCAACTTCAATTGTAACTGTACTTTTACAATCCTTATAAACAGCGATTTTTTCGTTAAACCATTTATCTAATTCTTTTTTATCTCTTGCCAATCTTAATTTTTTGTATTGTTCAATTCTAATATTTGATTCTTGATCAAGATTATCAAATATCATAACTGGTATAAAAATACTTTTTTTCTCTTCATCCTTTAATATACTTTCATATAACTTAAAATCAAATATATTTTTTCCACTACAATCATATATTAAAAATCTAACCTCTGTTTGACTATTTCTATACTCACCCTCTAAAAAAATTATATTTTCATTCTTTTCGCATTTTAAAAATATTGCTGTATTTTCTAAAATTCCAAAATTTTCTACTATCTTTTTACGTAAAGTTAAAGATACACTCATCATTTATCTCCTTAAATCACTTTTAATATATTAAAATTAATATCTATAAGTTTACTCTTTTCATTAAAATATATTTTTTTATCTTCATCACTAATATCTAATTGATTTATCACATCTTCTACATATGATAATAAATCAGCTTTTTCTTTTCTTATTTTTCTCAAAAATAGACAATTATCATATTCTTTGCCTAGCTTTTTCTTTTGCATTTCGAATTCATATTCAACTCTTTCAAAATATGTATCAATTTCTGCTTCTAACGATAATTCTTTACTATTATATTTCCCACTTTTAAATTTATCCTTTATCAATGTTGCTCTTTTTTCTTTTTCTGGAAATATACTTGATTCATAAATTGCAAACATTTCTTCTAACTCTTTTAATATTATGCTTTTATCATCATATTCTATAGGTATAGTTTCATAATATATATCATCTATAGGCGCAAAATCTCTACCCTGAAAAAATATAAAACCACCATTCTGCGACTTTAGTCTATCATTATAAAAGCTATGTGAAATAACTTTAAAATTTTTTGAATAAGCATTATCTTTACCAGCCAAAATATCAGAATAAAATTCTTCAATGTATTTCGAATGTGGTGAATAATGCTCTGGAAATGCAAAAATATATAGGACGCCATTATTTTTATCCTTATCTTCATGTTCTTCAATATTTTTACAACAAAAATAAAGCGATGGAAGTACATTAAACGTTATATCTAGCATTCTACTTATTTGCACATAATGTTGTGCTTCAATAGCACGTTCAATATTTCGGTTTTTAGAGTCATTTATGACATCATAATCACCCAATAATTCGAATAAATATTTTTCTTTTTTGACATATTCAATATTCCTAAAAAGTGAAGGCATTAACTTAGTTCTTTCATAATCTTTCGATTCACCCCTATATGCAAATAATAAATTTTCTGGATTTATATTGCTACCTCTGTTTCTTTCCTTTAATAGAATAACTTTTTTTGATATTTTCCCTAAATAAGTTATCAATTTACTACATTCTTCCATTCCCGTCTCCTTGATCTAATACTCAATTTTTATTTGTGACAAAATATAACTATTATTTAACCAAAAACTTTGTTTTGTATAAAGCCTACCATCAGGCAGCTCATACATATCATCGGCATTCCTAGCATGTGGACGAACATGACATATTTTATTTTCTGAAGCGTTTGGTAGATTATTATAATTATTCCCATTTTTCTTTGTTATTTGTAAGCCATCAATCAATACTTGTTGCGTTCTTTTCCATACTTTTTTAACTTCCTCTTCAATATCACTATATGGCATGTTCCAAAATTGACACCCTTTTAGGAGCAATTTATCATTTTCATCAAATTTGTATATAACAAAGAAGAACCTTGTCTCTCTTAAATATGAACCAAAAGTGCAATTATCCCATTCTTCTTCAACAAGCTCTTTGAATTTAAATGGTGTAAATGACATACTTTCCTTGATTTTGTTATTTTTACCTATACGAATGGTTTTTACGACAATATTTGCTTTTTCAAACTCCTCCGCATGATTACTTTTGATTCCAAGTATCCTATATGCAATCATTGCTCCTAAATGTTTATAACTTTTAGAAATTTTTATATCAAAGACTTTACATAAATCTTCTACAGTATAATCTCGATATGAATTTATCTTAGATACAACATATTCTTCAAAAGATTCTTTTGTCTCAGATTTTATAACTTTTTCAAAAGTTACTTTGCCAGTAACCATATAATTATTCAATACATATGTCATATATGAATTCTTAAATGCAAATGCCCTTGGTTTAGCAGGTACATCACTAAACGGTTGCTTTCTACGATCTTTTGATGTTGATGCTTTAGGAGCAGCTCCTAAATACATAGTGTCGCTTTCTGATAATTCATGAGCTTTCCCAGATTTAATTTTTTCCACTATTACTTCAAAGTCGCTTTTGATAATCTTAATATCTTCGGCTGGAGGTGAAAAAAGTTTAACATAACCAATTTTATATTCTAATCTATTTTCTATTTCTTTTTGGTATAAATAATATATCAGTAATATTAACTGTGCTTTTTTCCACAAGTGACTTATTTCAAATTTTTCATTAATAACTGAAAAATAGTCTATCATTGTTATTATTAGACGCTCCTTTGCAGCTAATGAACCATTTCTATTGATTTTATATGGAGTAACTTTTAATTCTACTCCCGCTTCATCAAAATCAGGACGAGAATCATTGTTGCTTTGGTAATGAAAAAATCTTTCTTCAATTAGTTCTCCAAGTCCACCTTTTCTTTTCTTATTCTCATGACTTTCCGCATAATCACCGACTTCTCGAACAAACTCAGCATATCTTTTATCATCATCCAAACATACATTTGCAAAGGTTTTCCCTATTAAATTTTGTGCGTAGCTTTCTATAGATAATGGATTCGTTTTATCATAGTGTTTAGAATCATCCAACTTCTTATCCCTTTCTATTAGTTCTTGTAATTAAATATCATCTATAAAATTTTATTCAAACATAAATTAAACAATTATTTTATGTTCTAAACTTTATGATTTATACTTATATATTTATTATTTTCTATCTGCTTCATCAATGGAATTTAGCCAACTATTTATATTTGTTGTATTGATAGCATTTTTTCTCAAAATTGCAGCAATATCTGAAGCAGTAACTATTAAAATTGGATGCCCATCTTCTACAACTTCTTTATAAGCTTGACTATCAACATAACTTGTAGTAATCAATATACCAAACTGCCTATATCGAATACGAGAAATAAGTCTAGACATTTGCCGTACATGTACTGCATTATCAATTGCATAACACTTCGCTTCTAATGCACAATCAATTTTTAGAGGGAAATTAGCTTTTCCGCCAGTGGAAATTGAGTAAAAGCCAATAGCATCCATTCCACCATCACGCCATGGTCTTGTTAATGAAAACCCAATAAAGTTCGTATCCATTTTAGAAATTATATTAGTTGCGCACGCTTCAAACCCATATGGATTTTCACGATAATAATCTCTAATTATTTCTAAACACTTATTTCCTTCAATATCACTTTGCAACTGCTCATACTTAGATGGAATATTTATCAATTTAGGTGATTTTAATGCTACGATTCCTACTCTTCCTTTATTTATAAATTTCTTCCATACATCAGGAGCATATAGTAAATTATTAGCGTAGTCGCTTATAAGAGCTCTTATCCATTGTTTATTTATTGGTTTAATTCCAGTATTCAATATTGTAAAGTGAGCTTCATAATTTTGAAATCTTTTTTCTTTAAATGTTCTCCAAAATGCTACTAAATCTTTATCTGGCGAAATTTTAGGATTTCCAGGTGCCGCTAACCCCAAAAATTGAATATCTCTTCCATTCCCCGTTTTTTTAAAAATAAAAAAAGGAGGAATATCTTCGAGCTTAGTACCTTCATTTAATAATGCAAACACTGTTTCTAAAATTTTATTACCCTTTTTTTTAGTATCAGTAAGCTCACGACCCGGAACTCTATTATCTCCATAATACCGAAAAATACCTGTTTCTTCATCAAGATAATCTGGCCACTCTAACTCTTCCATTGAAGTATATAAAATAACATATGCATATTTCCCTGATCCATCATCTCTCAATTTTTTCCTGAAACCACCTGCATTCTCACATCCAGGAATCAGTTTATGAAATGGTTCAGCTGACATATTAGGTGCTGCTCCACCTTTATATATTGCATCTATAACCAAATCAGCTTTTTCTAAATCTGAAAATTGTACTTCCATAAAAAGTTAGCTCCTTTAAATTCTTTAATATTTAATAGAATAAGTATTTATGCATATATGTAATCATTTTTAAAAATATATATTTTTTAAAAATCTGTTTAATTAATTCCTTACGATTTTAATAAACTTATACTCTAATCATATAAGTGAGCTAAGTTTAAACAATAATTTATTATAAGTATAACAAAGTTTATAGTAAATAATAATAGCTTTTTTACGTTTAGTAAAAACATCGTAAAATAATAAAATAATGGTCAATTTATTGGACATAAAAAAGACCCTGGCCTAAACCAGGATCTTTTACTACCCATACAATAAAACTAAACTACCAAAACCTTCTTAATCTCACCAACACTAGGAACCTTACCCATAAACACAACCCTCTCATCAACAACCAACCCAGGAGTACTCATAACCCCATAAGACATAATAGAAGGAAGATCCTCCACCTTAACAACCTCAGCCTCAATGCCTAACTCCTCCAAAGCAACCTTAACATTATTATAAGTAGTAACACACTTCTTACAACCAGTACCCAAAACCTTAACAACCATAACATAACCCTCCTATACACACACAATTTATAAATAATATAATTATATTAATTTACTATTTATTACTTTAACTTTTTATTAATTTATTAATTTATTAATTTATCTTTTCAATTACATTTAATAATTACTTTACTACCTATAGTATATTCCATACCACAACATATTTCCAACCATACAATTACCATCTTAAATTAATGATAAATTTTGATTTCATTTCCCAACCAGTATACTATCACTAATAAAAACTAACTAAATAAACAAAAACCCAAAACCATTAAACAAATAACCAATCAAAAATATACCAACAGCAACAATACCAAAAAACATAATTAACAATGGAGTCTTAACAACCTTCTTCAACAAAACCAAAGAAGGAAGACTAAGAGCAGTAACACCCATCATAAACGCCAACACAGTACCAATACCCACACCCTTAAGAACCAAAGCCTCAGCAATAGGCAAAGTACCAAAAATATCAGCATACATAGGAATACCAACAACCCCAGCCACAAGAACAGAATACCACTTATCCTGACCAAGAACAGCCATAATCCAATCCTGTGGTATCCAATTATGAATAACAGCCCCAATACCAACACCAATCAAAATATACAACCAAACCCTCTTCACAATATCAACAACCTGCTCTCTTCCAAAAACAAACCTATCCTTCCAAGAAGTCTCAACCTCAGGCAAATCTACCTTAGGCCCCTTGTTATAAACAAAACCCTCAACATACCTATCCATCTTAGCCCTATCAATAATAGACCCACCAATAACAGCAAGCACCAAACCAACAAGAACATAAGCAATAGCAATCCTCCAATTAAAAATACTAGCCAACAACAACACAGAAGCCAAATCCACCAAAGGACTACTAATCAAAAAAGAAAAAGTAACCCCAACAGGAAGCCCAGCATTAGTAAAACCAATAAACAAAGGAATAGAAGAACAAGAACAAAAAGGCGTAATAGTACCCAAAAGAGCAGCCAAAATACGACCAGTTATCCCCTTATAATGCCCAAGAATCCTCTTAGTCCTCTCAGGAGGAAAGAAACTCTGAACCACAGAAATAGTAAAAATCAAAAAAGACAAAAGAATAAAAATCTTCACCACATCATAAATAAAAAAATGAACACTACCACCAAGACGACTAGCTAAATCCAACCCAAAAACATCCTTAACCAACCTGCCCACAAGATCACTCAACCAGTTCATCTTCAACAACTGATCATTCATCCAAGTAAAAACAAACATCAACAAAACCTCCCAAATCCAAAAATATTTATATTAAATAAAATAATCTATCCTATCAAACCTAACCTAAAAAAGTAGGCACAATACAACCATTCAACAAACCATCCTTCAAACCAAGACGATTATAATCACTAACCAACACAGGATACTCATCAATACTCTCAACAATACCCTCAATTATATGACACAACATACCATCAGTACTAGAAAGAGAATAATAAACAAACTTATCCTGCCTCTCATCATTAACCAACCCAACATCCCTAAGCTTTCCCAGAGCCTTAGAAACCCTAGGTTGAGAAAGCCCAAGAACACCAGACAACTGACAAACACACAAACGCTCCCTATAAAGAAGCATCACAATCCTCAACCTCGTCTCATCAGACAAAACCCTAAATATATTAGTAATATTATCCATACTACACCCCACAATCAAAAAGTATCATATACTCATATCGGTATATGTGTATATGATACCACCATCCACTAAACCAGTCAAGCAAAAAAGCCAAACAAAAAAGTGCCATAAAGGCACTTTTCTATTTCTTAATATCTATTTTTAATTTTAATATTCAGAATTGTAGTTTCTACGTTCTTGCTTTTTCTGTTTTCTGCAATCAGGGCATCTTCTAGGTTCATTTGTAAAACCTTTTTCAGCATAGAAATCTTGCTCGCCTTGAGTGAATACGAATTCAGCTCCACAATCAGAACATGTTAAGTTTTTGTCGCTCATATTTAGTTACCTCCATTAATATTTGGACTTGTCATTTCAATTCATTTAACCATTATCAATGGGGAAACTAATTAATTTTACATTCCATTACTTTCTTAGTATAACACACAAAGTAATAATATACCATCATTTAATAATAAATAAAATTTACAACCAAATAATAAGTAAATAAACAAATTAAAAAAGACAAACAAAAAAGTGCCATAAAGGCACTTTCTTATTTCTTAATATCTATTTTTAATTTTAATATTCAGAATTGTAGTTTCTTCTTTGTTGCTTTTTTTGTTTTCTACATTCAGGGCATCTTCTAGGTTCATTTGTAAAACCTTTTTCAGCATAGAAATCTTGCTCGCCTTGAGTGAATACGAATTCAGCTCCACAATCAGAACATGTTAAGTTTTTGTCGCTCATATTTAGTTACCTCCATTAATATTTGGACTTGTCATTTCAATTCATTTAACCACTTATCAATGGGGAAACTAATTAATTTTACATTCCATTACTTTCTTATTATAGCACACATATCTAAAAAGATACACCTTTTTACAAATTTCTTTTATTTTCTTTAAATTCTTTTAATAATCCTCACGATTACCAAACTCAGCAGACTCAACCCAATCCTCAGCATGCTGCAATAATTTAATAATTTCACCAAGAACCCTATAGTGCTCCTCTTCTTGAGATATAAGATAATCAAACAACTCAACATCCCCATCACAATCAGCACTTTCCTTCAAACCACTATATAAAGCAATACTCTCCTGCTCCCTGATAGCCGCCAACCTATAAAACTCCAACTGACCAGGAACTTCCCTTTCACCAGCACCAATGTCACCAAGATTAGAAAAAACATTCTTTTCTTTATCAACACCATCTTTTAACACCAACTCAAAAGGCCTGTCAGCCAACCTATCCCTTAAGATAGCAGCATGACCCCTTTCATCATCAGCCAACATATTACAAACAACAAACAAACCATTACCCCTGTTCTTCTCTGCCTGATCTCTGTAATATTGCTCACCATCTATTTCCATATTAATAGCATACTCAAAAATATTCATAACAAACCTCCCTAACTTATATATATATGATAATACTACCACCAAGTAATTTAAGCAATAAAAGAACATGATTATATTTATCATTGAAACAAAACCAACAGAAGAATATAATAAAAGTATAAAACATACTTATTTTAAGGAGGTACAATATAAAATGAGAAGACTAAAACACTATGACCCAGAACTAGCAAAAGTACTAGAGGACGAAAGAAACAGACAAAACGACAAAATAGAACTAATAGCATCAGAAAACTTCGTAAGCCCTTGCGTACTAGAGGCACAAGGATCTGTACTAACCAATAAATACGCCGAAGGCTACCCGGGAAAAAGATACTATGGAGGATGTGAATACGTCGACGTAGCAGAAAACCTAGCAAGAGACAGAGCCTGCAAACTATTTGGAGCAGACCATGCCAACGTCCAACCACACTCAGGATCAAGCGCCAACGAAGCAGTATACCTAGCAGTACTAAAACCAGGAGATACTGTAATGGCCATGAGCCTGGCACATGGTGGACACCTAACACACGGTAGCCCAGTAAACCTATCAGGCCTCTATTTTAACTTCATAAGCTATGGAGTTGATGCCAAAACAGAAAGAATCGACATGGAAGAAGTAGAAAGACTAGCAATAGAAAACAAACCAAAACTAATACTAGCCGGAGCTACAGCCTACTCTAGAATAATAGACTTCCCACGCTTTAGGGAAATAGCCGACAAAGTAGGAGCCTACTTTATGGTAGACATGGCCCACATAGCCGGACTTGTAGCAACAGGACAACATCCTTCCCCTATTCCTTATGCTGACTTCGTAACCACTACAACCCACAAAACACTAAGAGGACCACGTGGTGGCATGATACTATGTAAAGAAGAACACGCAAAAGCCATAGACAAAGCAGTATTCCCTGGACTTCAAGGAGGACCTTTGATGCACATAATCGCAGCCAAAGCAGCAGCCTTCAAAGAAGCAGCAGAACCTGACTTTCTAATATACCAAAAACAAATAGTTAAAAACGCAGCTGCACTTTCAGCAGCCTTAACTAAACACAACCTACGCATAGTATCAGGAGGAACAGACAATCACCTAATGCTAGTAGACGTATCAGTACTAGGACTAACAGGAAAAGAAGCCGAACACAGACTTGATGAAATCGGCATTACCTGCAACAAAAACACAATACCATACGACAAACAAAGCCCATTTGTAACCAGCGGTATTCGTCTTGGAACACCAGCTGCAACAACCAGAGGCTTTAAAGAAGAACACATGGTAAGAATAGCAGAAATCATCTACAAAGCACTAAGTGACGAACACTTCCAAAATGACAGAGATGCAATAGCAGCAGATGTTACAGCACTATGTAAGGAAGTACCACTATACCAAGACTATAAAGCCTATACAGAACTTGTAGATGAAGTACTAGAAGGCAAAGAAGTAGATAAAGAACTATTGAAACAAACCCAAGATTCTTCACAAGAAAAATGGGTTAAATAACCAAAAAAATATAATAAAAAAACTAAACAAGAAAGGAGGGTTATTTTTGAAACTAAAATCTTGGCAAAAAAATATACTATCCATTCTAGTAATTATTAGTGGGGGATACATACTTTTCAATGTAGCTTTTCTATTAGCTGCAATAGTTATGAATTCCGTTAATTTATTAATTGGAAATGTAGGTAAACCACCATACCTAGGTTGGATTATTTATCTGATATTACTTACAGTAATATCCTGGTTAATATTTAAATCCAAATTAAATGATTTGATAAAAGCTACCTATTTAACTATGCCCTTGATGGTTATCTTAATATCAGAAGCAGTCTTCTTATATGAACAACCACAATGGATAGTTTATATATTAGGAGCCATCATAGTATCAGGAGTAACTTTCCTAATATATAAATACAAGTTATCCTGGCTCTATTACGTAGCCACAGCATATGTTACAATAGTAGCTCTCTTCATAGCAATAACAGGTGTGGAAATATAACAAACAGATAGACAAACAAATAAACAAATAAATAAACAAAAACAGAAGATAACAGGCAATTGCCTGTTATCTTCTGTTCTTAAATAGTATTAAAACTCACATCTACTATTTTTTATTTCACTATAATCTTGACTAATTAGGGATGAAAATCCAAGAGGATCTTTTTCAAAGCCAACTTTTTCTACCTGCCAATAATCATCTACCAATTTATAATCAATAATAACAATCTCATCATTAATTAACCTATGCTCACTTACACCCTCACTATTAGATTTTTCAAAAACCTTCGTGTAAGGATCAATCAAAACAACATCCTCTAAAGAAGACACCCCATTAACAAGCCTATCAAAGTCATTCCTCTCATAAAGTTTATCAAGCCTCCAAACATCTATTAACCTACCTGTTTCATTATCATAAACCACAACAACAAAACTCCCATCATCACCTTTTCTTATCTCATATGTTTTAGTGTCTAACCTTCTAGTTATATCAGCCTTTCCCAAGCTTTCTTCAACATAGTTTTTCTTAATAACAAGGGACATACTACCTCTTAAAGAATATGGCATATTTGGGTTGAATAAATTCACACTTTCAATCATCTTATCATCCACTTTATCACTCACTTTACTATTTAAAACATCCACACATCCAAAACTAGCAGTCAAGCCCACCATAACTAACACAACCATCACCAATAGAATATACCTCTTCATAACTACCTCCTGCACAATGTTAATTATAAATTAACATAAGAATATACAAAATACAATACTATAAGTAGATTTATTTCAAAACCCTATAAACACAAAAAAGGATAGAAAATAAAAATTTTCTATCCTTTTCAACTAAATAAATCTATTTCTAACTTCAATCTTTTTGCTTAGGACCTTTTCTCTTCTTCACTGCTTCATGCAGCAAATACTCAATCTGCCCATTAATAGACCTAAAATCATCCTCAGCCCAAGCTGCAATATCCTCCCATAAAGAACCAGACAGCCTCAATAACAATTGCTTCTTCTCTTTATCACCCATGCTGTCCTCCTTTACAAACATCTCATACTACTAATATATAGAACCACTATTAACAATCGGCTGAGCATCCTTATTTCCACAAAGAACCACCAACAAATTACTAACCATAGCAGCCTTTCTCTCATCATCCAAAACAACAACATTATTTTCACTCAACTGAGCAAGAGCCATCTCCACCATACCAACAGCACCCTCAACAATCATCTTCCTAGCATCAATAATAGCAGAAGCCTGCTGTCTTTGTAACATAGCAGCAGCAATCTCCGGAGCATAAGCCAAATGAGTAATCCTCGCCTCAATAATCTCAATACCAGCAATAACCACCCGCCTTTGAATCTCCTCCTTCAACTTATCCGCAACTTCCTGACTACTTCCACGCAAGGTTTTCTCCTCACCATCAGCAGCAACATCATACGGATAAAGCCTAGCAATATTCCTCAAACTAGAATCACTTTGTATAGACAAATAATCCTTATAATTATCAACAGAAAATACCGCCTTGGCAGTATTAACCACACGCCAAATAACCACAATCCCAATTTCCACAGGATTACCCAACTCATCATTAACCTTCTGCTTATTGTTATTTAAAGTCATAGCCTTCAAAGAAATGACCTTCCTGACAGGCTTGGCACTTCTAGCATTAAAAGCAATATTCACCTGATCCTCCATACCAGTCTTTTCCCCTGTAGCAACAGCAGGATTAACAGCAGAAACAAAAGGATTAACAAAAAAGAAACCCTCACCCTTTAAAGTACCAATATACTTACCAAACAAAGTCAAAACCAACGCTTCCTGAGGCTTTAAAATCTTCAATCCCATAAAAGGTAACCATGATATACATGAGTACAAAATACCAAGAGTTAAAAGCACATAGCCTAAAGTCCTAGTATCCACACTCTCCGACAAAGTACCACCAATAATAATAACAGCTATTCCACCAATCATTAAAAGAATATTTAAAACCAACATAAACATACCATTCCCAGCCTTTAAAACCTTCTCCTCAAATTCAATATTTTTAACGTCCATAAGAAACCTCCTATATATCTTTATGATATTATTTTAATATCATAAAACATTTTTGTCAATTATTTTCATTTTATATATTAAAAAAGGCAATTGGATTAATATCCAACTACCTTTTTCTTATAAGCTCTATCTTTACAATATCAATTATTTTATGTATCTACTGAACATTAAAATCATAGTCTTTATTTAAAACCTTATTGATAAAAACATTCACTATGTTTTCATCAAATTGACTACCTGAATACTTTAACAACTCCCCAATAGCCTCTTCACTAGTTAAGGTATCCCTATATGTTCTTTCACTAGTCATCGCATCATAAGAATCAGCAATAGTTAAAATACGAGTAAATATCGAAATATCACTCCCTTTAATACCATTAGGATAACCCCTACCATCAAGCCTCTCATGATGAGAAAGCACATAAAAAGCCAACTCAGAAGTATTTTTATTAGCCGATAATATCCTAAACCCAATTTCCGGATGCTTCTTAATCAAATCAAACTCATCATCACTTAACTTACCAGGCTTATTTAAAACATACTCATCAATACCAATTTTACCAATATCATGAACCAGACCAATAATCTTTAATTTATTCAAATCATCTTTTTCATAATTCATTTCTTTACCAATAGCCACACAAATCTTGCTTACTCTTTTAGAATGCATCTCTTCTCTCATATTTTTTTCATGCAAAGTATGCAAAATCATATTTATAGGTGTATTTTGAATGCTACCAGAACTAGTTGTCTTATTTTCTAATAGATTTAACTCCGCAAAATTTAGAGCTTGTTCAAAATCAAGATCTTCAGACATTTTTATATATGAACCATAAGATATTTTCACTTTATTTAATTCTTCAGGTAATTGATTTTTCACTTCTTCTTTAAATCTCTTCATAAATTTACTTAAAACTTTCAAATTAGTATTAGGTAAAATTATAAGAAAATCATCCCCACTCCAACGAGAAGATATAAAATCACCACTTGTATTTTTTATAGCATTAGCTATAGCAATAATAATTTGATCCCCCACTAAAAATCCTAAAGACTCATTAATACTACGAAGACCATTAATATCAGCAAGAACCAAAGACAAAGGAAGATTATTCTCATTATCTATTTCATGTAAATTATCAAAAACATACTTTCTATTATATAAGCCAGTCATACTATCATGATAATATTCATACCTTAATTTCTTTTCAAATTCATATTTTTCTGTTAAATCCTTTGCAAAACTAATATATCTATCCTTCTCTAACTTAACAGATTTAATACTAAAGATCCTAGCTAAATTATTCTTTGTAATAAAAGCAAACTTACTCTCCAATTCACCTAATTCACATAATCTATTAAACTCAAATATCCCAGCCTCTCTGTCCTCTACAGAAATAATATCCAACAAACTCATATTTAACAATTCATGCCTTGAGTAACCAGTCAACTTAACAGTAGCCTTATTCACATCCAAAAAATCACCATTTTCATCAACAATAAAAATAGCATCTGGAGCAAATTCATAATAGTTTTTAAATTTTAATTCACTAGCTCTAAGTTCCTTCTCTAAGTTTACTATTTCAGTAATATCATTTAAAATCGTAGCAAATTGACCCTTTTGTGGACTATAGGCAAAAATATCAAAATATTTATCCAATTGCATATAATATTTAGTTAACCTAGATGTTACCCCATTTAAAGCAACATCACCATATCCAACAATCGAATAATCAACAGCATCAGGTACAATTACTTTAATACTTTTACCAATTATTTCTTCTTTTTTCAAACCAGTAATGCGCTCATATTCTTTATTAACCTCTAAGAACTTATAGTCTACAGGCTTACCCATTTCATCAGTAATTATTTCATACAAAGCAAAAGCCTGAGTCATATTATCAAATAACTGCTTATACATAATTTCATTTTTATGCAAAGATTTTTCAATAAATTCCAAATCAGTAATATCTTCAAAAGTTACTAGAATATTATTGTCAAAATTCTTTTCAAGTAATTTCGACCTTACTTTCAACTTTCTTTCCCTAAGCTCATCACCGATTAAATACTTATGACCTACAATAATTTCTTTTTTTCTACCTTTTTCAGATAAAATGGAAAGAACTCCATTTCTCAGACTACAAACATTACACTCTAAAGTCGTTCCACAAAGTTCTTTGTTTTCCATTGTATTAACACATTTAAAAACATTACCAAACCTTTTACCAATATAGTTTTCAGGTTTAGCCTTAAACAATTTAAATAAAAAGTCATTACACATAACAATATCAAAATTTTCATCCACAATAAGTATGCCAATTGGAGAATCATCAAATAACTCAGCCAAATAATTTATATCTTCAATCATGCTAACCCCCCAGCATTTTATTTATATAAACAAAGTTGTCCCTACATTCTCATTACTAGTAATATATGAACCAACACCAGCATACTCTAGACCATCAATAAGCTCCTCTTTTTTAATACCCATTAAATCCATACTCATAGTACAAGCAATAAACTTAACACCTAAACTCATAGCCTTCTCTATCATAATATCAATCTCATCAACATTTTTTGTCTTCATAATATACTTGATCATCTTAGGCCCCATGCCCAACATATTCATAGAAGACAATGGAAGCTTAGAAGCACCCCTTGGCATCATAAACCCAAACATCTTCTCAATAATATTCTTCTTAGTCTTAACCTTATGATTTTTCCTTAAAGCATTTAAGCCCCAGAAGGTAAAGAATATAGTAACATTCTTACCACTAGCAACAGCTCCTTGAGCAATAATCATAGCAGCCAAAGCCTTATCCAACTCTCCACTAAACACAACAATAGTCGCATTCTTCTGATCCATCATACCTAAATTACAATTTTCCTTCTGACCCTTGATAATTCTAGCAATAAATGCACCCTTATCAGTCTTAATAGAATCTAAAGTATGACCATTAACCTTACACCACTCAACAATATCTTTAGTATAACCAAAATCAGTAGCAGTAACCTCGATAATATCATTAACACTAGCATCATTAATAGCCTTATAAGTCGCCATCAAAGGACCAGGACATTGTAATCCACTAGCATTTACCCTAATAACATCAGGCATATCATCTAAATTCTCAACACTACCAGGTGCAGGTATTTGCTGATCCACATCAAGTTTACTCTCAACCTCTTCATAACTCTTCAAAACAGGAACATACTTGAAATTCCTATAAGTTAAATATCCACCAGATAGGTTATACAAATTAGTATAGCCATAACCTTTTAATATCATAATCCCAATATGAGCCCTTAAGCCCACCTGACAAGTTACATAAATAGGAGCATCCTTAGCACAAGTAATCTCTCCTACCCTTTCCCTTAATTCATCAACAGGTATATTATAGGCTCCAGGAATTTTACCAACAGAATACTCAACAGCAGTTCTTACATCAAGCAAGAACCCACCATCTTCTATCAACTTATCAATATTCTTAGCCTCTACTAAATCATACATGCCCGCACTAATATTTTCCCCAATATATCCTAAAACATTAACAGGATCTTTTGCAGAAGAAAATGGAGGAGCATAACACAATTCCAAAGAAGACAAATCACTAATCTTACCATTTAAAGACATAACAGTAGCAATAACATCAATTCTCTTATCAGTACCATCTTTACCAATAGCCTGAGCTCCCAAAATCCTACCATCATCAGGAGAATAAAGAATCTTCATAGATATAGTAGAAGAACCAGGATAATAGGTAGCATGATTAGCACGATGAGCAGAAATAGACTTATAATCTATACCCTTATGTGCCAATAAAGCCTCAGTATTACCAGTAGCCGCTGCAGTTAAATCAAAAACCTTCAAGACAGATGATCCAAGAGTACCATCATAAGCAATTTCCTTACCATTAATATGATCAGCCACAAGTCTACCCTGTCTATTTGCAGGCCAAGCCAAAGGAATCGCAGTAGCACTATTATCTATTCTATCCTTAACTTCAATAGCATCACCAATAGCATAAACATCCTCAATAACCTCTTTAGTCTTAGCATCAAAAACCTGTAAACTCCTATTAGTTAAAATATGACCTCTTGGTCCAATAGCTAAATTCCCAGATTTACACAACTTGTTTTCAGGAACTACACCTATACCAAGAATAACCATATCAGTTTTTATTTCACGACCAGTACTAAGTATTACAGTACGACCCTTATCTTTAAAATAAGTTACACTCTCATTTAATAAAACATTAACTCCATTTTTGTTCATTTCTTCATGAAGAATCTGAGCCATTTCAAAATCGAATATTCTTAAAACCTGAGGCAATTTTTCAACAATAGTAACCTTGATGCCCTTTTCAGTCAGGTTTTCAGCAATCTCCAAACCAATAAACCCACCACCCATAACAACAGCAGTTTTAGGATTATTTTCAGTTATAAAGTTCTTAATTTTATCAGTATCAGGAATATTACGTAAAGTGAAGATATTGTCTGCTTCCTCAGCACCGTCAAATAAAGGAACAAAAGGATTTGCCCCAGGAGAAAGGATCAATTTATCATAAGTTTCATCATAACTAACTTCTTTTCTTTTATCAAAAACAGATATTGTTTTAGTTTCAGGATGTATAGCAACAACCTCACTAAAGTTTCTAATATCCAATCTATATCTTTTAGACATACCTTCAACAGTTTGAACCAAAAGATGATCTCTATCTTTTATAACCCCACCAATATAGTAAGGTAACCCACAATTGGCAAAAGATATATACTCATCCCTCTCAAACATAATAATTTCATCATTCTCATTCAATCTTCTTAAACGTGCTGCTGCAGTTGCTCCTCCAGCGACACCACCGACAATAATAATTTTGCTCATAGTTCTACTCCATTCTTTTATTGATTGGCCATAAAAATTAACACAGATTAAATTAATGATATCATACTATTTCTGATTATAGTATGAAGAGAAACAAAAAAAAATAGGTTTAATAATATAAACTACTTTTCTATAATACATATTTAACAAACGAACCTATAACAACAAGATTCACTATAATAGCCAATGGAAGAAGAACCCTAAACTTTAACTTACTGGTTTTATGTTTAAAGAATAAAGAACCAGCAAATGCACCAATTCCACCCAACAAAAAAGCAGTCATAATCAAAGTATACTCCTTAACCCTATAATAACCCTTAATAGACTTATATTTATCAATACCCATTAATAAAAAAGTAACCACATTCCAAAATAAATATATTAAAACAAATATTTCAAAATACCTACTAATGTATTCCAACAACAACAATAAACAACACCTCACCCTTTAAACTAAAACACTAATCTTATAAGCCAAAAATATCACATAAAGACCAAACATCAAAAATCCCCATCTTCTTGTAATTTTACCCTGTAATAAAGTAGGCACCATTAAAATAATAGTAAAAAATAACATAGCCATGACATCCACCAAAGTATCAATACCAATTATAATAGGATGAATCATACTACTAAGACCAAGGACAAATAAAATATTAATAATATTACTACCTATAATATTACCAATAGCAATATCATCCTCCTTCTTAATTACAGCAGTTAAACAAGTTACCAGTTCAGGCAATGATGTTCCAAAAGCAATTATAGTAATACCAATAAACTCCTCACTTAGACCGATAGAATTGGCAATAAACACAGCATTATCCACTACTAATTGAGCACCACCGATTAGAGCAACAAGACCAAGAATAAAATAAACGATGGCTTTAGGAAGTTCTTTTTTCCTAACTCGACCTTTTCCTTGGGTAAACACCTTCTGGTCTTCAAGATATTCGAAAACATCCTCTTCAAAATCAGTATCAGGCAATTCTTTCTTTAAAACAGCCCTAGACTTGCTAACAATAAAAACAAGAAAAATCAACATTCCTAACAAAAGAATAATACCCTCAAATCGCGATAGAACACCACCTGTTATAAGCATAACTAATAATAAACCCTGAACAAATAAAGAAATTGGCAGTTCCCGTTTAGCAACTAAGGAATCAATAGTCAAAGGCACCACCATAGCAGTTAAACCCATAACTATTGCTATATTAACAATATTACTCCCTATTACATCACCAAGAGTTAAAATATTAGTGCCTTTAATTCCAGAAATAATACCTATGGTAGATTCTGGCGCACTAGTACCTAAGGCAACAATTATCAAACCAACAATAAACGCAGGTACTTTTAATATCTTAGCAATTTTAGAAGCTCCACCGACTAATAAGTCAGCACCCTTAACCAGAACTACAAGTCCTATAGCTAGTAAAATATAGTTCATTAATACCTCCTAATATTAAACATGTATAATATCAATATTTTCAGAAACCTCTTGACTTAAGGTCATTAAATCACTTAAATCAAGTTGATGAATATCATCTTTCCCATTAGATCTGGCAAAAACTTTCAACTCATTTGCAGTCCCTCTATAAAAATTTTCAAACTGCATAAGTGCTTTTTTCTCATTAAACAAAGCTCTTAAACTTTCATCTTGAGTTGCTATACCAGTAGGACAAGTTCCAGTATGACAAATTCTAGATTGCTTACAACCTATAGAAATTAAAGATGCTGTAGCCAAAGCAATAGCATCAGCACCAAGAGCCAACCCCTTGGCTATATCAGAACTATCCCTAAAGCCTCCTGTAATACATAAAGTGACCTCACTTCCAACTTTATCTAAATACTTTCTAGCTCTGCTTATAGCAAATATTGCAGGAACCCCTACATTATCTTTAATAAACTTTGGAGTAGACCCAGTTGCTCCACCTCTACAATCAATAGTAATGAAATCTGGATCTGCCTTCAAAGCATATTCAATATCTTCTTCTATATGACCTGAGGCAAACTTAATCCCAACAGGTTTACCCTCAGTAATTTCCCTTATACGTCTTACCCTCTCTATTAAATCTTTAATATCATCAACACCAGCTAGTCTTCCTGGTGATATAAACTCTTCCCCAGGTTTTAGATGTCTAATCCTGGCAATCTCTGGAGTAATTTTTTCTTTTGGCAAATGACCACCTACTCCAGGTTTGACCCCTTGTCCAATTTTTAATTCTACAGCATCAGCTAATATCATAACATCTTCATCATAAGAAAAAGCAGCAGTCCCCTGTTCGTAAATATATATTTTAGCCGCCTCTCTTGACTCAGGCAACATTCCACCTTCACCAGAGCACATTGCTGTATCCATAATTGTTGATCCTTTAGCCAAAGCAATTTTAGCTTCCTTAGAAATAGCACCAAAGGACATATGAGATACATAAAATGGTATTGATAACTCTAAGGGTTTTTTAGCCTTTTTACCGATTATTGTTTTTAAATTTACATCAACATCATCATTTAAAGGCATTCTATGAAGTTGACAACCTTTAAATAGAATACTGTTGAAATTAGTAAAGGAAAGTAGAGTTCTCATAGATGAATTTTCACTTTTACCACTCATGGCTAGTTTTTGTATTACATCTTCCTTATTATCAAAACCTATAGTATCAGCTGAATTAATATTTAACCCACTTAGAAATTTCTTGTATTCATTAGTTTTTCCACACCAGTGTTTACCATTACATAAAGGTTTATTTTTAGAATGACCACATCTGCATAAAGCATAGTGATCCAAAGTTGCTAGTTCATCATTGCCTTCTAGGGGAATAGACCCTTTAATAACATATGGTCCATTTCCCAGGATTTCTATATCTTTATCCCCTTCAAAATATTGGTCATATTTTATCCCTCTAATAGTATAACTCAATGCACCTGAAGGACAAGTTCTAATTGTTTCTATGATTTTTTCCATAGACTCCCCATCAGGATCAATCCAAGGTCTTTCATTTGCTCTAAAAACTTTTGGTAAATTATCAGTACAATACCCTACATGGGAACAGATTCCTCTATCATCATGAATAATTATCTCTAAGCCAATATAATCTTTAACTTTTCTTTTCATACGACCTTCTTCTTTATCACCAGAAAATCCTATAACTCCATGAGTACCATCACAAAAAGGCTTGGTTTTTGATTCACCACACCTGCACAAGGCAACTGCAGTCTCCTCAATCTCCCCTATACAGCCATCAGTATCTTTTATTTCTTCAAGATTTGTAACCACATATGGTCCATTTTTAGAAATTTTAATAATTGTATCTTTATTCATGATCATTCTCCTTATAAGGCTAACAGATGCTTATAGATAGAGTCTATAATAAAATACCCCATGTAAACACCACCATTATCCACAACAGATAATATATTACTTTCAGTTTCTATGCATTTTTGAATACCTTGGAGTACTGATGATTCTTCACTTATAGTTGGATAAGCACTACTAGCTTTTGATTCCGTATCATACTCTAAACATGAATTTACCTTTACTGAATTTAAATAGGCCATAAAATCCTTGGATCCAAAGAAATTCTCAGCGTAATCAGTTTTCTCCTTTGATAGCACAAAATCTTTCTTTTGTTTATCTCGATCAATACGTCCCTTATTTAATAACACTATCCTAGAACCTAGCTTAATAGCTTCTTCTATATCATGGGTTACAAAAATAATTGTCTTCCCTAATTTTTTATGAATATTAGATATTTCTTCTTGCAAGGTTCTCCTAGTCACTTCATCAACTGCTCCAAATGGTTCATCCATCAAGATAATATCAGGATTCGCTGCTAAAGCTCTAGCAACTCCAACTCTTTGTTGTTGTCCTCCACTAAGTTCTCTTGGATATCTACTTAAATAACTATCATCTAAACCAACTAAGGCTATAAGCTCTTTGGCCCTAGAATGTTGATTATCTTTATTAACTTTAGTTAAATTAAGAGTATAGCAAATATTGCCTTCAATTGTCAGATGAGGAAATAAACCAACCTGTTGTATAACATAGCCCATATTTCTTCTTAACTCAATTGGATTCCACTTTTCAACAGATACTCCCTTAACTGTAAGTTCTCCTTCATCAGGTTTTAGTAACCCATTAATTAGTTTTAGAATAGTTGTTTTCCCACAGCCAGAAGGTCCTAAGAGAACAACAAATTCACCCTCGTCAATTACAAGGTTAAAGTCTTCAAGGACTTTAACTTCCTCATAGGTTTTTTTTATATTGGCGAAGGTTATGATTGACATTATATAAGACCTTTCTCTTTTAGAAATTCTTTCGCTACAAGAGCTGGATCTTTTTTCTCATGTTCTACATCATAATTCATTTGAATCATTTCATCATCACTGATTTTACCAGCTAACATATTAAGAACCTCCTTTAATTCAGGGTATTTTTTTAAGGTTTCACCTCTTACTAAAGTTGCTGCTTGATAAGCAGGAAAAAAGTTCTTATTGTCTTTTAATACTTTCAAGTCATATTGTTTTAATAAACCATCAGTTGAAAAGGCATTTATCACATCCACCTGACCAGAACCAATTGCTTCATATTTCAAGCCAATATCCATCTCTTTAGTATCTTCAAATTTTAAATTATAGGTATTTTTCAGACCATTATAGCCATCTTCTCTTTCAAAGAAATCATATTCAGCCCCAAAGGTTAATTGATTGCTTATTTTTGCTAAATCCTCATATGTTTCCAAATTATATTTATCCGCCACACTTCTTTTAACAGCCAAAGCGTAGGTATCATTAAACCCATAAAGATCAAGCCAGGTTATGTTATATTCCTCCTGGTACTGTTTTTTAACTTCTGCATAGAGTTCTTCAGGATTTGCTATTAAGTCCTTCTTAAGGACAAATAACCAGCCTGTACCAGTATATTCTGGGTAGATGTCTATATCCCCTTTTAACATAGCAGGTTGAATGTTAGCTGTACCTCCACCAATACCGAGTTTTTTTTCTACAGTAATATCTGTATGTTCTTCTATAAGTAATGTTAACATCTCTGCAAGAATGTATTGTTCTGTATGAGGTTTTGAGGCAACTACTACTTTTTTGGTCTCTTTCTCACACCCGGCAAAAATTGTTAGCATAAATAATAATATTAAAATTCCTGTAATTTTTTTCATCATGATAGTCCTCCTTTAGGTTCCAAGTATTTTTTTTCTGATGTTTTTTTCAATACCTCCTAAAATTAAATCTATAAATATTGCCAATAAGGCAACTAGTAAACTACCTGCTACTGTCATTTCAGGAAAATAGGTTGTAATACCTCTCCAAATAGCAACTCCCAATCCACCTGCTCCAATAAAGGAGGCTATAGCACCTAAAGCAATGGTCATAATAACCATCGTTCTAAAACCAGCAAATATAACTGGTAGCGCCAAGGGTAATTGCACCTTATATAATAGTTGACTATTGGTTGTTCCCATGCCAATTGCTGATTCAATTAAAAACGGATCAACTTCAGTTATTCCAACATAAGTATTTCTGATTATAGGAAGCAGTCCATATATTACTAAAGCAATTAAAGCACTTTTAAAACCGATACCAGTAATTGAAACAAAAAAACCAAACAGAGCAATTGAGGGTATTGTATAGATAAAGTTGACTGTGGTCATTATAATATTAGCCATTGTTTTGTTTCTAGTCATAATTATTCCAAGTATTAAGCCTAAAATAGTTATAATTACAATTGCTATGAAAGTCAGATAAATGTGTTCAATAAATAATTGAAGGAAAAAATCCCATCTCTCTCTATATAATTCTATTACTCTTAATATAAAACTCATAGTTACCCCAATCTTAAATTATAAATCACTCATCTATTACTATATATATAATATACCATATTTAACTAAATTTATTTAATTAAAAAAACTGCACCAAGTTTTCTTCTCTTGATGCAATTTTATATTTTTGTATTTACTTTTATTTTTTGACTGCTGTTTGAATAACTAATAGGTAGGTTGTTTTTTGCTCTCCAAAAAATGCATCAATTTTTATGCCTCTAAATATTCCTTTTTCGCTTTCTGCTGCTGCTATCATATAACCAGATGGATGTTCACCAACGACCCAGTTATAATTTTTACTATCTTCCTCTACATACTCAATTTTCATATCTAAACGTGTATCATATAAATATTCACCATCAGAATTTATTATACTATCTGTTAAATATATAAAATTAGGTGCTTCACCTTCAAATTCAAGATGTATTTTTTCCCCAAAGGTAACAAAAATTATCTTACTTAAGGCAATTCTATTCATATATGATTTAAATATATGTTCGTCTTTAACTTCTGAATCAGCTTTAACATCCTCTAAATAGCTACCATTTAAAGAAATTGTCAAATCACTTTGTGGTTGTGTTTTAAAGCAGCCAAAAAGGAATATTAAACCAAATAATAAAAAAACTGTTATAAATATCTTTTTCATAAGGTCATCCCTTCCTTTAATCTTAGCTATTAATCCTTTTAGATAATTCGTCAAATTCAAAAATACTAGAAGCACCGCACTTACTGCAGTTTTTGTCCATCTTAGAACTTATCTTCGCTCCACACTTTCTACAGTAGGTTGCTTTATTACCTTGGTCAAAAGAGAAGAGTTCCTTAACTTTACCATTAAAAATATGCTTTCTTTTACTATAGTAGTATAAAATAAGACCATTAATAAATATATTAAATATTATACTTAAATAGTTTGCATAATTAGTATTTATACTTTTAAAAACTAATTCTAAAGTTAAGATTTGTTTTAATGCTTGAGCGAAAATATATCCCATAAAAGCATAATAGGAAATTTTATTAAGCCTAAACAAACCAAATGAAGTTAATATTAAAAAAAGAACAGCTATTATACTAATAGAATATAAAACAATCTTAACATAATAATCAACTTGAAAATCTGGTGTACTATAAATAAAAGCTTCAAATACAAGCAACAATTCTAATTTAAATATCATAAGTAAAATATAGTACTTAAATACATTATGAAATTGTAATGGCGTTTTTTCCTTAAAGCTAAATTGTTGCATTTAAAACATCCCCCCAGATAAAATAAATTTATATAAATTATATCATTTAAGAATAACTATTACTAGAAAAAGCTTTAAGGGATTCCAGCAATATTACTGAAACCCCTAATGCTAAATATTATTGAATTTTAAGACTTTACTATTTTTCACTTTTTCTTTTTAGTACAACTAAGCCAGCTCCAGCCATGCTGATTGTGCTTATTGCTCCTATTAAAATTCCAAAATCGCCAGTTTGTGGTAAGGTTGGATTTGCTACCCATTTAGCATAAAGCGTATAATCTATTTCACTCGCTACTGAAATTGTTGTTATTGCTGTTCCAGAGAATTCTGTATTATCATACCAGCCACCAAATGTATATCCAGTTCTAGTTGGTGCACCAAGTATAATATCATCACCTACAATTTCATAAGTACTAGGATTTGAAGGATCATTAACTCCGCCATTAACATTATAGTCAATACTATATGATGGCATAGAATAAGTTATTCTAACTTGAAGATGATCTAAAAATAAACCAATATTTATACCAGCTAATGACACTGAATCAGCTAATATAATACCACCATCATTAGCCCTTACTTTAACACCTAATGAATTAATTTTATCTGCATCCCATGAACTATAATCCCATAGTGAAGTAGTTGAACCTAAATATAAATAAGAATCTGTATCCCCATCTGGTAAATTTTCAAGAGTTAAAACGCTACTCACATTATCACTACCTACACATAAATTAACATCAAAAGAAACATTTTCATAATCATCTTCAACATTCAATATTGATTCATCTAAGCCTTGTAATTCATTATAAAGATAAAAATTTTTCATTCCATCAATTCTAACTTCTATACCTTTAATAATAGCATTTTCTGGTACTAAATCATAAGTAGCGGTACTAGTAGGTGCAATCCCTTCACCAAAACCATACTTAACACTTGTAAACATAGAATCAAAATAGGCACCATCATTATCTTGAGCATAAGCATATATTGCAGACTGTACACCCTCATTATCGTAATATTCAGTTGGACTGACCCATCCAGTATCCTTAGCAAAAACTAAAGATGAGCTAAGGACAAAACTAATACCAACCATCAAAGTAACACTTAATCCTTTGACAAATAATTTTTTCATTCTTAAACCTCCTTGAAATATATATATAACCTTATAAAATACAGTAATTAACTAGGATATATAATGTACATCCTCTGAATAAGTATATCTATTATACTTGAAAAAATCAACAAGAACTTATGCTTTAGAAAAGGTTAAATTAAGTTTTATTTAAGATAGAGAAAAATATTACCCACTAAAAAAACAGAGGGCCAAACACTGATTCTGCCCTCTGTTATCAATTTTAATAAAATTCATCACCTATTTAATATCTACTAATATATCTCCACCCTCAATCTTAACAGGATAACTTCTCTGATTGCCAACCTTTACTTTAATAAAGAAAAGCTTACCTCTATCTTCTACTTCACCAGTCTTTAAATTAAACACAGTACCATGCTTTGGACAAGATACCCTATCACCCTCCATAATCCCATCATATAAAGAACCACCCATATGATTACACCTATTATCAATCCCAAAATACTCACCATTAATATTTGACACCAAAATATCCCTGCCTTCTACAGATATCTTCAATTTACCACCTTCTAATAAATCTTTAGTTTCAGCTACTTTCACATATCCCATAATAAACCATCCTTTCACTACAAACTTTTATGTATAGTATAATGCTCTACAAAATCCGACAAAAGATCAGTTGCCAACTCATTATCCCCACCTCTAGGCACAATAATATCAGCAAATCTTTTTGAAGGTTCAACAAATGCATCATGCATAGGTTTCACCGAGGACAAATAACGCTTAATAGTCTCATCATAAGTTTTACTCCGCTCTTTTATATCTCTTTCCATCCGACGAATTAAACGAATATCAGCATCAGCATCAACATAAATCAAAAAATCCAACATAGAACGCAACTCTTCAATTGCCAAAACTAGTATACCTTCAAGAACAATAACCCCTTTTGGCTTGAGAATCATCCCACTATTTATACGAGAATGAGTATTAAAATCATAAATTGGCACATCAATACTCTTCCCTTCTTTCAACTCTCTTAAATGCTTTACCAGAAGTTTACTGTCAAAAGCATCAGGATGATCTAAATTTTCTTTAGCAATCTCTTCTTCTGACATATTTGAATGATCTAAATAGTACCAATCCTGAGATAAATAACCAACATTCTCCTCCCCCATTCTTTCAGCAACAGTACGAGCAACAGTAGTCTTACCAGCTCCAGAACCTCCTGCAATACCAATAATCATCAATTTATCCACCCCCTATTTTTTAACCTTCACGTATTTGAAACCATTATAGCATATTGGATATAAAAAAAAGGACTGTTTCCAGTCCTTCTGTTAATATAATTTATGCTAAGCCTTCAACTCTTGAAATAACATATTCTTTAACTTCATCTTTTTCCATTTCCAAAGGAATTGCCAATTCTCCATAAAATCTTTCCTCGGCCATTTTAAAGTATCTTTCATCACAATTTGATACCCTTTTTCCTTCTGCCAAACGTTCTTCTGTATGAGTATAAATAGTTTTGATAATCTTCACCATTTCTCTACAATCACATTTTTGGAAAGCTTCCTTATAAGCGAATTCTCTTTTCTTTTCGTCCATAACACCAAGTGAGTCTATATTAACAATATCATTTATCAATTCCATAGCTTCTTCTTTATCTATAACATTACGCATAATAACCTTTTGGTTATCTACAGGAGTAAATATTTTACCACCTTTAGTTTTGTGCGGTTTTAAAGTATAATAAACCCTATCTTTTGGTAAGCCAGGTACATCTAATGTGCCAATATCCTCAATCTTGCAGACACCATTATTACCATAAACCACAAATTCTCCAATTTCAAACATAAATAAACTCCTTTCTTTCCGGGAATACTGATATTCCATCTAGAAAAAACCCACTTTCCTGCTTCAAAAATATAACAAATAACTATATTTATATGAAAAAAACAAGAAAAAATTTTGGTCTTAACAAAAATTAGCTTAACTAAATTATTTAATAAGCTAACATCTATTAAGACCAAATTAAAAAGCTGTAATCAATAGCAGCTTTTCAGCCACAATCTTAATAACTACGTTCATTATATCACAAAATCATCACAATTAACAGGCAGTCATCTATATTTGCTATAAATTCAATCCTTTTTGAAATAACATAATATACTCCTTATAAACCTCATAATCCTCACATCTAGTCTCATCTAAAACATAAACCCCTCTAGCAATGTTTTTAAACCAACCATAATAATTATCCCTAAAAATACTAGACTTAAGACCAAGTTTTTTTAAATCCTTAGGTGCACCCGACCCCGCTTTTTTTAAAAAAGCAACAGCCTTAAGAGCCTCCTCCCTATATGAAGTCATCAATTTAACTTTAGAAGAGCCACCCTCATTAAGACTAAGACTACGTCCTCGTATCTCCTTCAATAATGCCATACGTTTACCAAACAAGGCTTTCCTTGATTTATCTAGGCTATAAAAAGAAGGTTCTAAAACTTCATAAGCTTCATCCTTATCCACATCAACATAAAGAAGACCCAGTTCCAAACGTCGAAGCAACTGCAACATATTATTAAAACTCCTATTTTTATTAACTCTTTTAGGCTTTGGCACAGCAATATAGACAAGATCACAAACCTTCTGCCTTAATGCCCCTTGAACAAGTAAATCAACAGTCAGATTTTTTTTCAACTCTATACCAATCAATAGCTCATCTCTTAAAGCACAAACGTCTATATCTTTAACTTCTGCTCTTACCGTAAAACCCTGCTCTTCAAAATACTTTTTAACACCACAATAAAGGTTAGTTTCCCTCACTAAAAACACACCCTTTCAAAAAATACATCTATATGTAGAAAAGAGTTTCAGATAAATCCGAAACCCTTTAAACTCTAATTTAAGAATATACTACTAACAAATTTCGCACTTTGTCACTTCTGGATATTCTACCCCAAAAGTTTCCACACTGACTTTTTTCATAATTTGAGGTTCTAATGGTTTATCATTTCTATCAGTCAATACAGAAACTATTTTGTCAGCTTCCTCCATGCCTTCAAGCACTTTACCAAAAGCTGCATATTGTCTATCTAAAAATGAAGAATCTTCAACCATAATAAAAAATTGAGAACCGGCAGAATCAGGCATACTAGTTCTAGCCATAGATATAACACCACGCTTATGTTGTAATGAATTTTCAAATCCATTCTCAGTAAACTCACCATTAATTACATAACCTGGTCCACCAGTACCATTGCCCTTAGGACAACCACCTTGAATCATAAAACCAGGAATCACCCTATGGAAAGTTAAACCATCATAATACCCACACTTAATAAGTGAGATAAAATTATTAACTGTATTTGGTGCTATTTCTGGATATAATTCTAATTTTATAACACCACTATTTTCTAATTCAATTGTAACTATTGGATTCATTTTGTTCTTTCCTCCTAATTATTATTTCTTTTATTTATAATACCCTAAAATCTTCTAATGGTCTATATTGTCCAAAAGCTCAACCAATAATCCACCTAAAGTACTATCAACTTCTTCCAAATCATATCTAACCCTAACCACAGGAATATTGATTTTCATAATCCTGTTTAAATCTATGGGCGAACCTACAACAATCAAATCAGCTCCAGAATTATTTATAGTCAACTCCAGCTCTTTAATTTGTTCTTCACTATAACCCATAGCCGGTACAAGATTCCTTAACTGCTTCCACTTGTCTAAAGTCTCTCCAATACTACCAACAGCAAAAGGATGAGGATCAATAAGTTCACTAGCTCCAAACTCCTTGGCAGCTACTACACCTGCCCCAAAAGACATTCGACCATGAGTCAGGGTTGGGCCATCTTCAATAACCAAAACTCTTTTACCTTTAATCAAATCAGGCTCGTCAACAGTAATTTTAGAATTTGCTAAGATAATTCTAGCTTTAGGGTTCATACTGATTATTGTTTCTTTTAATTTCTCAACATTTTCAGCTAAGGCAGAATTTACTTTATTAATTATAACAATATCTGCACTTAATAAATTAGACTCTCCAGGATAATAGGTTTTCTCATCACCAATTCTTAAAGGATCCACAACAACAATCTTTATATCAGGAACATAAAAGGAAAAATCATTATTTCCACCATCCCAGATTATAAAATCAGCCTCTTTCTCGGCTTTTTTAAGAATAGCACCATAATCTACACCTGCATAAACTACCAATCCAGCCTCTAAATGAGGTTCATACTCTTCTCTTTCTTCTATAGTACAATTGTATTTATCCAAATCTTTTATAGTAGAAAATCTTTGAACCTTTTGCTCTGCTAGAACACCATAAGGCATAGGATGTCTAATAATAACAGTCTTTATATTAGCATCAAGAAGCATTTTACCTATATATCTTGAAACCTGACTTTTACCACTACCCGTCCTAGTTGCAGTAATAGAAATAACGGCTCTATTTGATTTTAACATTGTACTCTTTGGTCCCATCAGTCTAAAATCAGCACCCCAGGCTATAATTTTAGAAGCTAGTTCCATTACATACACCTGGGAAACATCACTATAAGCAAAAATCACTTCATCTACATCATACTTTCTTATAAGCTCTTCTAATTGTGATTCAGGATATATTTGTATCCCACCAGAATAATACCTTCCAGCAAGTTCCTTTGGATACATTCTATTATCTATTCCAGAAATTTGTGTAGCTGTAAAAGCAACCACCCTAATATCAGCCCTATCTCTAAAATAAGTATTAAAGTTATGGAAATCTCTACCGGCTGCACCCATAATAATAATATTCTTCATTTTATTACCCCTTATTCCTATCTAAAACATAATAAGTATGTGGTATATTAGTTTTATCATCAAGAATTGCCTCCCACTTTTTGGTCTCAATCCATTTATCCATGTCAAGATCAAAAAAGTAGATGTCAGCTTTAAATGTTTTATGTACTATAGTTAAATAAATCCTATCTGTATATGGAAGAAACAAGTGGAAAATTTCAGCTCCCCCAATTATAATGTTTTCCTCCTCCAGGTTCACTTTGTCAAATACCTCCTCAAGAGAATTAACAATCTCAACATTTGGGTGGTCATACTTATAGGTCTTATCCTTAGTTAAAACAATATGTCTTCTATTCGGCAATACTTTCGGTAAGCTCTCAAAGGTCTTTCTACCCATTATTATCGTATGCCATTCTGTAACACTTCTAAAATAACCAATCTCCTTAGGTAAATGCCAAGGAAGGTGATTATTAACACCCATTTCATTATTTTCTCCAACAGCTATTATAAAACTAAACATCTTACACTCACATTCTTTTTAATTTAATTATAACATATAGGAATTAATTACCATCTACCCATTAAGGCCTGAACAATAAGAGAAACACTAGCAACAGCAAACCAACAGGCAAGACCTAAAAGAATCGGTTTAATACCATTAGCCAATAATTTTTTCAAGTGTGTATTTAATCCAATAGCCGCCATAGCCATAACAATCAAAAACTTACCAGCTGTGACTAGCATTGCGGAAATACTTGGATTTCCAAAAAATGTATTTAATATAGCAGCGGCTAAAAACCCTATCACAAACCAAGGGAATACTTTAGAAAACTTAAAATTATTAGCAGTTTCAAGATTCTTTTCATTTTTCATTTTTCTAGTTGTATATATAGCAAGTACTAAAGTAATAGGTACTATCATCAAGGTTCTTGTCAATTTAACAATAGTAGCAAGAGCCAAAGCAGTATTATTACCAGCCGCATTACTCCAGGCAGTTCCTGCGGCAACTACTGAAGAGGTATCATTAATAGCAGTACCAGCCCACATGCCAAAACCCATATCTCCCATATTCAAAAAATGACCAAAGGCAGGAAAGAAAAATACCGCTACAATATTAAATAGAAAAATAGTAGAAATAGCATGGGCTACTTCTTCATCTTTCGCATTAATTACTGGTGCAGTTGCTGCAATGGCAGAGCCACCACAAATTGAAGTCCCAACACCTATAAGAACTGTCATATTACCATCTAATTTCATTAACTTACCCACTACATAAGCTGTGATAAAGGCAGCTGACAAAGTAAAGAGCATCACAAACAATGATTGCCCTCCTACCTTTATTATATTAAACAAGTTCATTTCAAAACCTAATAGGATAACAGCATATTGAAGAATTTTCTTCGATGTATACTTAATTCCATCATCAAATTTAAATGAAGCTACAATCATATTTTTTATTTTTATTTCTTTTATTAATAAATCAGGTACAAACAATATTACTAACATTCCAAGTAATATAGCAAAAACAGGACTCCCAATAATCGGAAAAAGTTTACCCAATAACCAGGCTGGTATAGCTATACTCATACTAAGTAATATACCAGGGATTATTTTTTTAAATTTAACCATTCTTTAACCTCCAATATTTATTTACATTTAATAGTTACCAATTAATCAAATCTACTTTCTTCGGCAATCTTAGTTAATTTACTAATAACATCCGGAGCATGAAATTCATCTGTTAGAACTATTAATAAATCACCACTTAAAATTTGAGTTTCTCTATTAGGTATTATCTCTTTTTCACATCTTTTTATAGTTATCAACAAACTGTGAGCAGGCCATTCTACTTCTTTCACTAATTTGCCATCAACTTTAGATGCTATCACAACTGCTTTTTCTATTAAAATCTTTGTTCTGGCATCACCTTCAAAACTTTTAGTATCTGTTTTATTAATAATTCTATCTAAAAGTGTTTCATAAATAGGAGCAGACTTTAGTAAATCTGATGCTATTAAGGCTGTTATTGAGACTAGTGCCAAAGCTAACAGATGGCTTATACCTCCAGTCATTTCCAGAATCAGAATAATACCTGTCAAAGGGGCTTTAATTATTGCTGCAAAAGTACCGGCCATAGCCAGTATTATAAAACTTGAAATAAGGGTACTATCCATATTAAAAGCAATATGAAGGAAATTACCATAAAGACTACCTACAAGTGCACCTAATACAAGTAGTGGCAAGAATATACCTCCTGGTGCTCCTGATCCATAACTGATCATAGTAAAGAAAAATTTAACTAATAAAATTATCAATAATAATTTTATTCCAATACTGCCATGAGTCAAGGTTTCAATCAGATTATGTCCACCACCTAATACTACCGGTAATACTATTCCTAGTACTCCAGCAAATAGTAGAGGAATTATTGGCCTAGCCCAAACGGGAATCCATTTTAACTTGCCATAAAACTTCATGCTTTTTATCAAGACTTTATTAAAAATTGTACCGAAGGCACCAATAATAATTCCTAGAATAATTATAGAAACAAAATAACTTTGAGGTAAAACAAGAACATTTCTCAAATTAAAGGCTGGTTGCATACCAAAAAAATGTTTAGATATAAAATCTGCAACAATTGCCGCTGCCATGGCAGAGGTTAAAACTTTAGCTGAAAAGTGCTTATGAAGTTCTTCTAGAGCAAACATCAATCCTGCCAATGGTGCATTAAAAGCTGCAGCAAGTCCAGCACTAGAACCACAAGTTATAAGGAATTTTTCCTCTATTTTAGTTCTTTTAAATATTTTACCAAATCCTTGTCCTATAGCTGCTCCAATTTGAACAGATGGACCTTCTCGTCCAAGTGAAAGCCCAGCTCCAATAGCTAATATACCACCTGCAAACTTTGCAAGCAGCACTTTCCACCAGGAAACTTCAAACTTCCTCATTAATTGTCCTTCAATTTGAGGTATACCACTACCTGAACTCATTGGTTCAAATTTTAATATCAACCCAATGATTAAACCTACTATAACCAGTCCTATCATCAAAAGAGGAAATAAATTCATATTTTCTCTTACTATTGAATAAATCCCCAAGGTATAGACCCCAGCTTTTTCTAGGAGAAATCGGAAAAACACTACAACAAAACCTACAATTGCACCAACTAATATACCTTCTCCCACTAATTTAGTTTTGAAACTATACCAATGTTCTAATGTCATAAATGTACTATGTTGTTTCTTGGTTTTCATTTTTTCACCTTCTTCTTAATTTACTATAAATTATATATAATTCCTTAAATTAACAATCTAATATTGCCAACACTACTATTTTACTATATTTTCCTCTAAAATAAAAATATGCTACACATTTTTTACAAATATGTAGCATATTATTAATATATTAATTTATTCATCAATCTCAAAATAATTAATAACACTTTAAAGAACCATCTAAGTTATAGGTGCAAACTTTATTTCTACCATTTTCTTTGGCTAAATATAGAGCTTTATCAACACGATCAAATAAATTATCAGGATTCTCGCCTTTCATATACTCCGTAACACCAAAACTTGCTGTTATTTCTTTTACTATTGGATGATGATATTCTGAAATACTCATTCTGATTTTTTCAGCTACTACTAATGCTCCTTTTAAACTAGTAAATGGCATTATAATAGCAAACTCATCACCACCCCATCTAGCAAAAACATCACTATTTCTTAAACTCTCCTTCACTAGGACAGTTATGCCTTTAAGGACTGTATCTCCTAATGTATGCCCATGAGTATCATTAATATATTTGAAAAAGTCTAAATCGAAATATATTATAGAAAGTGAACTTTCATTTTTATCAGCTAAGTGTATTTCTTCCACTAATATAGCATCAAGATAACTACGATTATATATCTGGGTTAATTTATCCCTAACTGAAGTCTTCTTTAATATTATGTTCTTTCTTCTTATCTCCTCGTGTGATTTGAAAATATTGTAGGAGCGATATGTTATAAAAGACCCAATTATTAGGCCCGTTATTGTTATTAACAATATTACTGATAGATTACTATTTAGTGAATTATCTTCTGGCAAAACACAAAATGTCCAGTCGTTGTAAATAAAGTTACTATGAAATATCAAAGGAGTCTGATTCTTTATATTCTCATCTCCATAAACTAATGAGCCACCATTATTTTTATTAAAAATTGCTACTTTAATGTTGTTTTCTTTTGCATATGAATCAAATAATTCTACTAACTTTTCTGAATCTAGAACTATACTTGCCACACCCCAATATTTACCCTCTTTTACAATAGGACTTCTTATTATATATCCTTTGCCACCTTGGACTAAATCAACTGGTCCATCAAAGTTACTTTGCAAAGTTTCCCTTACCTTATTTATAGAACTTATCTGATTCGGGATTGTTGTGAGATCTACACCTATTGCTTTCTTATTATTATCAAAGGGGTAATTCCATAGTATTGTAGTATCCTTAACTATTCCTACATTACTAATATAATACATTCTTCCAACAAGTAAATTATTCAAATATCTATAGATATCATCATCTGAATATGAATCAAAGGTCTCAATATATGCGGTAAAACCATTAAGTAGAGTAGAATTATTCATGATAAAACTTTGGACGCGATTTTCAAAGGCAACGTATCTGTGAGTAACATCTAATACATCTTTTTGTTTTTTTGTTCCAGCAGTATAAAGTAATATCATAGATAAGATTATTAACATAATCATACTTATCATAACTGAATTAATCATTGAATTGTTAAATCTTTTAAAAATTCTTGGTTTTCTCATATTTCCCTGTCCATTCTATTTCCTACTTATTTATAAGTATATAGGGGTATTATACAACTATATATTACGATTATCAATTATTTTATTTTTTTATCTTAAAATGGTTACTTTTTATGTCATTTTACTACAAAAATGTAATATTTCAGTAATATTTCAGTAATATATTATTAATAAATGATACAATTGTGATGTAGTCACGGAATATTCTAATAATTGTTATATAATTATAAATGTGGCCAATAATTTTGCGGAGGTATTAAAAATGGACGAGTTTAGTTTGAATTTTCCCGGTGGTAAAAAAGTAGAAGTAATTTATGGTAATCATGTAGTAATGACAGATCAACCATTAGAAAATGGTGGAGATGATCATGCAATGGCTCCTTTTGATTTGTTTATGGCTTCTTTAATTTCATGTAGTGGTATATTTGCTTTAAGTTTTCTAAGAAAAAGAGATCTTAATACAGAAGGTCTTAATATAAGAATGTATCCAATGTGGAATGAAGAAGAACATAGAGTAACAGAAATTAAAATGGAAGTGGATACTCCAGCTGATTTTCCAGAAAAATATAAAGGTGCTTTAATTAAAGTTATTGAACAATGTTCTGTTAAAAGACATTTAGGTAATCCACCTGAATTCAGCATAAATATAAATTAATAATAGACTTAATGGAGAGCAATAAACTCTCAGGGACTGAATCCGGTATTGAACTGGACTCAGTCCTTTTAATTTGCATTTAATTCGCCTGTTGTATTGATACTTTAAGAATGCTTTCTGAATATAAATAAAATTAATTGTAGGAAGCTAAATTTTCAAGATAGCTTACAATTTGTTCATATGTTACAATTCCAGCTGCTCCTAACGTATTGGTACTTGAAATAGAAGTTGGTGGATTTCCAAATAAGTGACCTTGATTTATTAATCTTCCAGTTTCCATATCAAAGGCAGTAATCTTTAAATCAAGCCTATAAGCTATTGACCCATTGCCATAAGTCCCAAATTTAGTTTTGCTATATTCAAGCAATACTAAAGTATTTAATTCACTACTTGAAGTAGCTACCAATTCTTTAGAAAGACTATTATTAATTTGAGAAAAAGCAAATTTACCACCAATATCACTATTTTTTTCAATAATAAAATACTTAGTTGGATTATTCGCTTTTCTTATCTCAGTACTACTAGGTTTAATCTGAGCATAAATATCTATCTTATTATACAAATCACCCAAATTATATCCACATAAAGCTTCAAGATAAGATGCTATATCAGCATCAGTTATATGTTCAGGAAGAATTGAATTCATTTGAGACTGAACTATTATATTATTAGAAGGTATATCAATCACAGTTATATCAATACTTTCACGTTTGACTGTCTTCCCTTTATTATCAGTTTCATTAGAAGTACTTCTTGTAAGTTTCACCAAAGTATTCAAATCATTATCTGTTTTAGCTTGTAAATCCTCCGGAAGGCTAAAATATACTTGAGAATAAAATGGTGCATTTGTAGTTGAAGTATTTTCTATAACAAAATATTTAGTTGGAACTTCTATTGATGAAACAATATCTTTACCAATAACACCAACTACACCATCATATTTACCTATATTTGTATACAAATCACCAAGTTGATTTATTTCTTCTTGATTAACTTTATTTTCTACCTTATTTTCATCCTTCCAATTATTTCCTAATAAAATATATGTTGAAATTATGGCTAAAATAATAATAACTATCATCAATATCAACTTATATATTAATTTCATATGACACCACACTTTCAATAAGCTAAATATATTTTTATATACTGTTAATATTACTACCATGGGAAATAATTTTCAATAACTTCATTAATCTACAAATATTTATAGATAACCTTCATCATAGTTTCATACATTTCTTTTACTGAGATATCCTAAACTAAAATAAAGCACGAATGTAAACTTCTATAACATTCGTGCTTCTCTATTTTATATATTAATTTACTATCTCCTTAATCAACTCCACAGATTCTTCTAATACTTTTTTTGCTTCCGGTATTGGTAATATTACCCAGTCATGTTGCATATCCTTATATTCATAACCACTAATATCAGTACCAACCAGCCCACTTTTCTCAGTTATTTCCTTACAATCTGGATAAAATATTTCCTCACTACCATAGAAGACCCCAATATCTCCCAAATTATTTAAATCCCCATATTTTGGAGAAACAAAAGGATGATTTTCCGGTAAGTCTTTTCTATAAACTTCACCAATTTCCATCAACTTGTCTATATCTAGAATAAAATCTCTTTTTTCAAATTCCTTAATCCTTTTATTTTTTAGTCCAATATCTAACCAAGGGGAATATAGAATTGTTTTAACAGGTTGTTTAAGTCCTTCATCTCTAATTAACATAGAAAGAGCAAGAGCCAAACCACCACCTGCAGAATCACCCATTAATATAAATAAATGATCAGGGTAATTCTTTACTAACTCACTATAGGCTGTTAAAGACCACAAAAGACTCTCATTAGCTGAGTGTTCAGGAGCTAATGGATAATCTAAAAAAGATAAATAACAACCTGTTTTATTTATCAATTTTTTCATAAATAAAAAATGACCACTTGAAGCATCAAGAGAATAACCTCCTCCATGAAAATATACAATATGCTTCTTTTCCGATTTATTTAATAAACCTGCAGTAAATACTAGATGACCATCAACAAGTAATCTAGAAGTATATGGAAAGATCTTCAATAACCTTGCTATCCTTCTTTTAGAAAACCGCCTGGGATTAATAAAATTAATACGCTTTTTAAACCTTATTAATTTTAAAAAATTAAATAATATTTTACTTGTACTATTCATTATTCACCTAATTATTCTTTAACTAATGTGTTCATATTTTTTCTTTTTTCTATACTTGACTCCTGATTGTAGTTTATATCTGGTTAATTAATTTTTCAGAAACATCAGTATTGTCAAAACTGTATATACTATAGTCATTATTCCTATTACATAAGTCCATGTATGCATTCTTTTTGAGGTTTCCCTTTCAAGTACTAACTTATATACCTCAGAAAAACAATACATTTTAAAGACAACAACTCCAAATTTATCTATAATCATATCTAAATTTTCTCTATTAATATGTTTAATGCCCACTGTTTTAAAATAATTTTCAAAATTCGTTGGTGTGGCATCTTCTTCGTTTAGTAAATCTTCTAATGTCATAATTTCCTCCTATCAAGTAAATAATTATTACTATTAATTACAATTAATTACTTATTAATAGTAGTATATTTTACAATTCTATTCTGTGATATAGTCACGGAGGTTTTTATACACATAATTATATTTCTATTAATTCTTATGATAAAGTTCTTGTTTATTTATTTTTTCATGTCGATCAAGATTTTGTTCTGTTTTAAAACGTTCCCCAGCCAAGGCCCCTTCTTCTTGAAATAGTTGATAATCGGAAAAGAAAAACATTTCATTTAAAACATAATCATAAAAGAAATAGTTTAGTTTACTACTTGGTTGTTTGGTCATTGCTGCTCTTAAACTTTCAGTACTTATAGCACAAATTGGTCCAGGTGGTAATCCAAAATTCATGTACGTATTATATGGACTGTTTATTTCTAAATCACTAAATAAAAGATAAGGTCGCTGATAACCTAAAGCATACTCTACAGTCACGCAACTTTGCAGTTTATCTCCATTACTAAGCCTGTTTAAAAAAACTTCAGCAGTTTTATCCTGATTATCACCATTCAAGCATTCAGCCGAAATAACAGAGGCTAGAGCCAGCTGTTCTCTTGTGGCTAAACTATTTAAGTTTTTCAATTCGCTACTTAACGTTTCAATACGTTTTTCACTAAAATCTAGCCAAATTTCTATTTCCTCACTTAAAGTTCTTCCCTCTGGTATTTCATAAATACCTGGTGGTATCAATCCTTCAATTTTTTTCCAATCCGAAATTTTTTCTGGTATTAGTTTACTTTTAGATGGCAAGGCTAATTGGGTCAATATTTCTTCATTATTTAAATTAAACACTTCTTCAAGTTGAGGAATAATATCACGCTTTAGTTGATAACCTTCATCAATATTAATAGTACCTATTATCTTAATTGATTTTATCTCTTTATCCTTATCATCATTATGAACAACTAAAAAGATTATCGATAATAAAAGTAGTAGGAAAACTAGAACTATAATTAGTAATTCTAGAACTGATTTTTGTCTTATGGCTTTCATTTAATCTCCTTTTACAAATACTAAATCTTATAAAATAAATTATATCACCCACCGGCTATAATTAAAAATCTCATATAAAAACACCTTTGATTAAAATAATCAAAGGTGTTTTTTCTTATTAATTATTCTACTAATTTCACACTGGTATTTTTAACTAAATTAAGACCATTTAAATCATGAGAACTTGATGTTACATCAAATTTAGCACCATGATCTACAATATCATATTTAGTAATTACTCTACCATGTATATCTCCATTAGGTCCACCATTGTTAGTAAATCCACCATTTGGGGCATACAGTATTCCATAAACATCAGAACAACCACCATTAAAGGTAAAGCTGCCATTAGTATAAAACATAACTGAATCTGTATTAGTTTGTTGAATTCCAGTGGCGAAAATTATATTGCCACTAGCATAAAATATTGCAGTTCCCTTGATTCTTCCATTAATTCTAAGATCTCCATCTATATAGTAGATACCATTAAGAGTAGTTCCATCAGTTAAATTGCCATTAGCTAATTCTAATCCCTGTTGTTTTATAAGCTCATCTAAGTTAGTTGGAAATGGTACTGTTGTATTGGTAATTTTAGTAGTCCCAGTTGGTACATTAATACTACTGCCTGCACTAACAGCCTTACCATCCATAGTGGATTTATTACCAGCTATAGTAATACTGTCTTTAGCATAAACATTACCTTTAATAATATGTTTATTACCATTAATATAAACTTTTCCTTCAGCAGAAAATAGGGCATAATCAAAAGGACCAGTTGCCATTCCTTCTTCAGATTTTTGAGCTACAGCCCTTACCTTTACAGATATTTTTTCAAAACCTAAAATTCGTGCAAAGTTATATTCAACGTCTCTAGTACAAATAACTTCTATCTTTGTTGAATCTCCCTTATAAGGTACAGTTATTTCTACTTTATCCCCATCTTTTTCAATGCCGTTTGCATTAGCCTTTAATCCATTTTCACCTACTAAAGAAATTGCTGTATTAATCGCTTTAGTATTGGATGGTAAATCTTTTGCTCCAGCTAAGGCTGCTGCATCAGCAATGTTTTGCAAGTTTACCTCTTGAACATAAACAGTACCAACATCAATACTTATAGCTGCTGCTGCCATTAGCACTACAAATAACAAGGCAAATGCTACCAAGGACTGACCATCTTCTTTCTTATATAGTTTTCTAAAGAATTTTTTCATTACTAACACCTCGATATTATTATATAAATTATATTTTCCCTTATACAATTTAATATTACACTGATTACCTATATTGTTCAAGACCTATAAGTAATTTAATATAATGATTATATTAATATCAAACAATATATCTATCTAATATATACAAGTATATACATATTTGATATTGTTATATAATTTTTTTAGTGTTACTATACTTTTAAATTAGTATTAAATTTAAGGAGGTTGTAAATATGGTAAAAGCAATATGGAACGGCAAAGAAATAGCCAAGAGTTCAAATACAGTTATTGTGGAAAATAACCAATACTTTCCAAAAGAGGATGTTAATCAAACTTATTTAAAAGAGACTGATTACCATACAACCTGTCCCTGGAAAGGTTTTGCAAGTTACTATACTCTAGAAGTTGATGGTAAGAGCAATGAAAATGCTGCCTGGTACTATAAAGAACCAAAACAAGGTGCCGAAGTAGTTAAAGATAGAATAGCCTTTTGGAAAGGTGTAGAAATAGTATTAGAGTAAGAAAAACAAAAAACACTGAATTAAAATAATAATTCAGTGTTTTTATTTTTTATTTTTCGATTTTGCAAAATCTCTGGCATTTTTTATACCACTAAATTCAGAAAACATTTCATTTATTTTTTCTCTTTCAATCTCCTTAGAATTTAGACCCTCATATTTTGCTTCTTTTTTTAGTTTATTATAACTATTTAATCTCTCTTCTGTTACGCGTCCTTCCTCAATCGCTTTTTTAACCATACATCCAGGTTCTTTATCATGTCTACAATCATGAAATTTGCAGCCCATAGCAAGTTCTTCTATATCTGTGAAAGTTTTCGAGATATTAATACTTTCTAAACCAATTTCTCTCATACCAGGAGTATCAATAACCGCTCCACCATTTGGAAGATAATAAAGTTCCCTTGTAGTGGTTGCGTGTCTTCCCTTATCATCACTGCGAATTTCTTTTGTTTCAATTAATTGTTTACCAAGTACTTTATTAATTAAAGAAGATTTACCAACACCCGAGGATCCTATAAAAGCTACCGTCTCACCCTTTTTTATATATTCAAGAATATCCTCATAACCATCTCCAGTTAAACTTGAGGTAACCAATACCTTAACACCTATAGCAATTAATTGAATTTCAGATATTTTCTCACTAATATTCTCACATAAATCAGATTTTGTTAACACAATAACAGGAACAGCTCCACTATCCCAGGCAATTGATAAGTACCTTTCCATTCTCCGTAGGTTAAAATCATTATTTAAGGACATACAAATAAATATTGTATCAATATTGGTTGCTACTACTTGGTTATCATGGGCTTTACCTGCTGCTTTTCTAATAAAGGCACTTTTTCTTTTCAATATATGATGTATGATTCCATTTCCATGTATATCTTCTTGTCTATCCATTATTACATAATCTCCAACAGCAGGGTATTGTGACAACTGATTAATATTATGTCTGATTTTCCCTGAAATTTCTGCTAGAATTTCTGATTCTTGTGTTACTACTTTATAAAGGTCTTTGGATTGGGAAATAATTCTACCAAGATATAGTCCCCTGTAGAATTCAGCTTCTTTTATATACTCTTCACTAAAAGTTATATTTTTAATTTTCTTATTCATAATTAATGATTTCTTTCTTTCTTTCTTTCTTTTTAAATTATTCTTTAATTAAATCTCTAACAACAACTCCAGCCATTATCAATCCAGCTACAGATGGTACAAAAGCAACACTTCCTGGTATTTGTTTCTTCATCGAATTAATAAGTTCTTCATTAATATCCTTCAAATCAATAGGTTTAATCGGCTCTTCTTTTGAATATACTACCTTTAGAGACTTAACCTGTCTATTCCTTAATTCTCTTCTCATAACTCTAGCCAATGGACATACTGAAGTCTTGTAAATATCACTCACTTCAATCTTTGTAGGATCGAGTTTTTTGCCCATTCCCATACTGCTAATAATAGGGATATTTCTTTTATTAGCTTCTAAAACAAGATCTATTTTTGCTGTCACAGTATCTATGGCATCAATAATATAGTCACACTTCAAGTCCAATATTTCATCAGTATTTCCCGGCAGATAGAAAGTCTGAAAAGTTTTTACCTTAATATCCTTATTTATTTCCAACATTCTTTCTTTGGCAACTTCTACTTTAGCTTTACCAATAGTTTTTGTAGTTGCAATAATCTGTCTGTTTAGATTGGTTAAATTTATCTTATCATTATCCACTAGTATAAAATTTCCTACTCCAGATCTCGCCAATCCCTCTAAAGCATGACCACCTACTCCACCAATTCCAAATATCAAGACAGTACTATTTTTTAATTTTTCTAATCCTTTTGTACCTATTAGAAGTTCAGTTCTTGAAAATTCATGTAACATTTTATTTCACCCTACTTACTTTTGTTTTCTTCTATCTTTTCTGCCAGATCATTTAAATAAACCCATCTTTCCATTTTTTCATCTAGGGATTTATCTAAGGCTGACTTTTCCTCTGTTAATTCATGAAGTTTTATATAGTCACTAGTTACCTTACCAATATCCTTGGATAAGTTACTTAATTTCTCTTCTAAACTAGCTATTTCTAGTTCAATATTTTCAAACTCCCTTTGTTCGTTGAAGGAAAGCTTTAATTTAGTTTTTCTTTTTTCTCTATGATCATTCATATCTTTATTTTCATTATTTTCATTATTTTTATCTTGTTTAATTTCTTTATCTTTATCTGTTAAATAATCTATATAGCTTCCTAGATACTTTCTGATTTTTCCATTTCCTTGAAACTCAAAAATAGTATCCACAACTTTATCTAAAAAGTAGCGATCATGAGATACTACTATAACTGCACCGTTAAATCTTTCTAGATAATCCTCAAGTATTGTAAGTGTTTCAATATCAAGGTCATTGGTAGGCTCGTCTAAAAGTAGCACATTAGGAGCTGCCATTAGAATGCTTAGTAGATATAGTCTTCTTTGTTCTCCACCTGATAGTTTATTTATAAAGGTCCATTGTTGATCTGTAGTAAAGAGAAATCTTTCTAACATTTTTGAGGCTGTAACTGTACCCTCTGGTGTTTTAATTACTTCGGCAATTTCTTTAATATAGTCAATAACTCTTATCGATTGGTCCAATTCTTCAGAATGTTGTGAGAAATACCCAATCTTAACAGTTTTCCCTATATTAACCACACCTTTGTCAGTCTGTACTTTTCCACTAATAATATTTAAAAGTGTGGATTTACCATATCCATTTTTTCCTACTATACCAATTCTGGCTTTTCTTGGAAAGTAATATTCAAAATTATCAATTAATTTTTTTTCTCCATAGCTTTTTGAAATGTCATGAAGTTCAACAACTTTTGTTCCAAGTCTTGTAGTTAGTGAATTCATTTCTAATTTTGTTTCTTCAATAAAGGTGTTATTCTCACTTAGTTCTTCATACTTTGTAATTCTATCTTTGCTTTTTGTACCTCTGCCTCTTGGTCCTCTTTTTATCCATTCTAGTTCTTTTCTTAAAAAGCTTTTTCTTTTACGTTTGATGCTTATTTCCATTTCTTCTCTTTCTGCTTTTAGTTGAAGAAATGTAGAATAGTTACCAGGGTAGCTATATAGGTTTCCATCATTTATTTCTACAATCTTATTGGTAACTCTGTCTAAAAAATAGCGATCATGTGTTACCATGATGATTGATCCTTTGTATTTTCCAAGGTATTTTTCTAACCAGGCTACCATTTCATTATCTAGATGGTTTGTTGGCTCGTCTAATATTAGAACGTCACAAGGGTGTACGAGTGCACTTGCTATGGCTACTCGTTTTTTTTGACCTCCTGATAGTGTTTTTATTGGTTTGTTAAATTCTTCTAGGCCTAGTTTTGTTAGAATGGTTTTTGCTTCATAGGCTTTCAGGTTTTTTGTTTCATTGGAGGTGCCTTCAAATACTTGTTCTATAACTGTATTTTTTTCATTTAAAATGGGGTTTTGTTGGAGGTATTCTATTCTGATATTTGAATTTTTCGTTATAGTTCCTGAGTCTGGTTGTTCTATTTGGGCAAGTATCTTTAATAAGGTGGACTTGCCAGTTCCATTTACTCCTATTACTCCTATTTTGTCACCTTCGTTTAGGTATATAGATATTTCATTTAAAAGTATTCTTTCGCTATAGCTTTTAGTTATTTTTTCAGCGGATAGTAGCATTATTTATCTCCTATTAGGTTATCATATTTTAATCATAAAAACTCTTTTATACCCTGTAATAATAACATATTCACTATAACTTATCTATTTAAAAGCACCTCCACTTAGTGCAAAGGTGCTTCACTTATCATTCTATTTATTAATCAATTCTTATATATTAATAATTATTTATTTATGGTTGCATTGCTCCAAAAAGTACCAACCAGGCTAAAAGTGATTTAGCAACTAAGCTTAATACTATATAGGTTCTTTCACCATACATGTAATCTTTCCATTTACCAATTCTCTTGTATTGAAGTATCATGTTGATTGGGAATGTATTAAAGGCTACAAAGTAGGTTCCTACTATTGCCCATACGAACCATGGTACCATGTCGAAATTTCCATTTCCAAACATATATAGAAATATTGCTATCCATGGAGCTATTCCAGCAAATGAGCCCCAGACAAATGGTCCCCAGTTTACTTTGTTTTTTTCTGCTCCAGAATTTAGTTGTTCCATAACTAGTCCAAATAGGTTCATGGTTGCATTTACTATGAATATTAGAATCAAGGATGCTATATCGTAGATTCCAAATAGAGTGCTGATTAGAACTATCATTATTGATGATGATAGTGCATATTCAAACCATCTGAATTTGTTTATTCCCTTGCCTATGTCACTTAGGTATTTTTCACTGTTTAGGTAAATTATGCCGTGTGCCAAGGCTGAGATCAATAGAAATGCAGCAACGAGTATACCAAATGGTAATTGGAATAGCTCTCTACTTGATGTTTCTAGTGTTTTAGTCACTGGGTTGAATTCTAGGAAAAGCTGAGTTATTGTTGGTTGGAATTCAGCTATTTTCTGTATTACTGTTGTTGCAAGAAATAGCATGGCTACACCTTGTATTAGGTGAAAAAAACCCATAATTAGATTGAAGTTCTTTAGTTTTTTTAGTTTTTCATCCATTTTTGTTCTCCTTACATTTTTGTATTTTATTTATTTCATACTATCATTTCATAAAGAAAGTGGCAAGAGAAATTCTTTAGTTTCTCATCCATTTTTGTGCTCTTTGTATTTTTGTATTTTATTTATTCCATTCTATCATTTTCGTATAGATAAAGTGGCATGAGAAATGATAGAACCTTAAAAAATGGAATAGTCCGAAATATAATATCGGACTATTCCAATTAAACTAAATTTATATATATTGCTCTTACCACTCTAAAATGAATAGTGCATCAGATTTACTATTAAACAGATTATCATAAAATTCCATTTCAAGATAGTTGACTTCGTTATTTAAGGCTAATGCCATAACTGCTGATGTCTTTCTACCAGAACTTACTGACTCTCCAGATTTAGCCTCAACCGCAGGATAAATTTCTAAAGAATTATTAGATTTATCGAAGGCTTTAAAACTCATATCCATAATATATATATTGTCTGCTACATCAATATTTTCATAATTATATGATATAAGGACCACTTTATCAGCTTTTATATCAGAAAATTCATTTCTGTCTTTAGTTTCTTTTACCCCCGTTATAGTTAGCTTATAGCTACCTTCAGATGTTTCCATAATAAAGGTTTCATTAATACCATATCTTTTTATTGTTTTTGTTTCTTTCTTGTCTGAAATAGATTGGTCATTTGAGGCATTTATTTTATCACCACCTGATCCTGCAAAGGATAGTCCAATAATCCCTATCATAACTATAAGAGCACCAAAAACTATTTTAAAAATCTTCTTATTTTTGCCTTCTTTGAATATAGGTAAATTTACTAACAAACTACCAAGGAATACAAAACCAAAAATGAATGATATCATACCCCAGATTGGTAAATCTCCAAAGGTACTACCTGTTCCCACTGCTGCTAGTGCACCTATCCAATAAAGTATAATAGTTGCTATTGTTCCACCTTTATGGTTTGAATTTCGTGTTAATATTCCTACAATACCAGCTACAAACATAAATACAGCCATCATAAAACCACTCATGCCTGAACTTGAACCATTTTCTGACAAAGTATTGCTTAACCCGGCAGCACAGGATTGGAAGGATATAATGATAAATAGGAACATTGATATAATTCCTATTGCTAGTTTGCCTTTAGCCCATGTTCCTTTTTCTACTTTATTTTCTTTTGTAGCTTTCATTTGTTGTTCCGTTAAGTCACTTTCTTCATTGGCTAAGATTGGACTTCCGCATTTAGGGCATGATGTTGCTTTTTCTGAAACTTCATTGCCACATTCACTGCATTTAATTAGTGCCATGATATACCTCTAAGTTTATTTTATCTTAAGGTAATTATGGCATTCTATGTGTACAAAAAAACGGATACATTCTTTTAAAATTCCCAATCCCTTCTGCTCATATAATTATAAGCTCTAGTTAATTTATCAACACCTATATTACACTCAACTTCAGGATTTTTATTTAAATAATCTTGATATTCTTCTTCAGCAACACAATATTCTTCTATATATCTAGAGTAATAAGTTGCTTCTTCACCATGCAATTCCTGTAAATTTTCAAAAAAACCTCTAATAATATCAATATCATCATCAACAAAGGAAAATATACCAACCCTTTGATGATTTGGAAAATTCTTTATATTATCATCAAGTCTAAAAGGATCAAAAAGAATAATAAAAAGATGAACCAAGTCTAATAGACTAACAACCTTTTCATTAAAAATTAACCTGATAGCTTCAACATGACCACTACCACTATAAACTTCATCATGAGTAGTATATTCACTATTTCCATCAATATAAACAACTTCACAACTTTCTATACCCTCAACAAGACTAAAATAACTTTCTAAATCAAAGACAGGACCACCTGAAAAAAATATTTCACTAATTGGCATCTTCCCTTCCTCCTTTATTAAAAGACACTAAATCAATTGAATTGACCCCAAAAAGTTGGACATAAATTAATTAAGCAACAATTGTGGAATGGGTTCTGTAATAAACAGGACTCATTCCTTTTAATTTCCGCTTTGTTCTTCGGTTATTGTAGTAGTAAATATA
>JAQUGR010000002.1 GCA_028683955.1 Bacillota bacterium
TTAAAAAGACTGGATTTAATCCAGTCTTACTTAAAGGAAAACTCCAATCTCATCAATTCTTTGTTATATACAAGATAACCATCAAACTTCTTACCCTCATGATTGACAAAACCCTTGATAAAACCAGTCTTACCCTTAGTTATTAAAGTCTTAAGCTGATTGGCCGTCAGGTTCTTCTTGCCCACCTTCTTTAAAATAGCATACTTACAACCATCCCGATAACCAGAACAATAATATTTCATCTCTCCAATCAAGACAGGCTTTCCGCAAACAGGACAAATATACTCGGATCTATTTTTCTCAACCCCAGTAAACCTGATTTCATTTCTATTACCCTTTAAAGTCTCCAACATATCCAAACACATACTATTAATATCATCAAGAAAACTATTGAAAATATTCTTATCCTTAATAATCCCATCAAGCCTATACTCTAAATCAGCAGTATAACCAACATCAAGCAGCTTAGAATTCTCAGACTGTAATATTTCAATAATCTGCTTACCCTTATCTGTAATAATAATAGCCTTCTTCTGATCTGTAATATACTCTCTCTTATATAAAGTCTCAATAATAGCACCACGAGTAGCACCAGTACCAATACCCTTAATTTCCTTTAGTTTTTCTTTAATCTCACCCTCTTCTTCGTTATGAATATTCTTCATCTTCTCCAAAAGAGTAGCCTGCGTAAACAAAGGCTTAGGTTTACTTTCAATTTCTTTTATTTCATACTCTAGTTCATATTCCCCATCAGCAATAATATCCTTATAAGTATGACTAGTATCCTTATAGGTCTTAAGATAACCTAAATCAATAAGCTCCTTTTCTGAACCCTTTAATACATTCTTATCATCAATAATACCCTCATACTTAATACTACGATACTGATAATCATCACAATAATTGGCCAAGAAAATAGCCACCACAAGATTGTAAATATTACTCTCCTGTTCAGATAAACCCTGAGGAATGATACCAGTAGGAGTAATACCCTCGTGAGCCTCTACCTCGCCGATAACCTGCTCATTTATCTTCTTACTAGTAATATGCTCATATCCCTTAAACTTACTAAAATTATCAATCCTGGAATTCAACTTATCTGCAGTATTTTGAGTAATAAAATTACAATCAGTCCTAGGATAGGAAACAGCCTTATATTTCTCATACAAACTCTGAACAATACTCAAAGTACTATCAGCCTTATAACTCCAAAAATTATTAGCCAACTTTTGAACATCCAAGATAGTAGGCAACTTTGGAGGAGATTTCTTTTTATCTTCTTTAGTAGAAACTATGTTTAAAGTCTTAGGCAGACCTAATAACTTCTCTTCAGCTTCATTTCTTTTAGCAACCCTATATTTATCAAGTTCCAATTCAATATCAGTACCCACCACTTTAGCCTTAATTCCATAATCAATCTTCTTTTGATGTCCTGCATTTTCTTTACAACGATCATATATAAGTTTAAGAGTTGGTGTTTGCACTCTTCCTACAGATAAAACACCCCCGCCTCTATACTTACAAGAATAAGCTCTAGTCATATTAAGACCTATAATATAGTCAGACAATGCTCTGCCATAAGCTGACATTTTTAAACCTTCATAATTTTCACCCAATTCTAAATTGGTGAACTGTTCCTTTATCCCATCCGGAGTTAAATCCTTTATAATCAATCTTTTTACAGGTTTATTAACCTTAAAATATGAATAAATATTTTGAAATATTAACTCACCTTCTCTATCAGGGTCAGTTGCATTAATCAGACTCTCAATATCGTCCCTCTTTAATATTCCTTCTATTGCCTTCAATTGGCTAGTAGTATTAGCATTAGGTTTATAGTTACCAATAATATTTTGTTCATCTATTCTAATAGGCAAATTTGCCAAATTCCACTTTTGATATTTTTGATCAATTTCACCTGGTTCTTTTAATTGAAGTAGATGGCCAACAGCCCAAGTTATTATATACTTATCCCCTTCAAGATAACCATCTTTTCTCATAGTTCTATTTTCAATAGCCCCGGCTATATCTCTACCTTGACTTGGTTTTTCTGCAATTATTAGTGTTTTCATTAATTATATAACTCCCTTTATTAAAAGCTTTATCTCTTATAAAATTACTTACTTACAAGTTTAACAAATTTTCCGGATTTTTTCATATATAAATTAATATTTATAAGTAAAAAAGCAACTAGTAATGGTTGCCTAGTTGCTTTAATATAGTTGGTATATAAATAAATCAGTCAATACCAAATACATTTTATCATTAATTCATGCATTTGAAAAGCATGTATTAATCAATAAACATATTTGTACCACAAGCACATTTTAATTTAGCTTCTTCTTTTTCATACCTATAGAACTTATCAATCAACTTAACTTTAGAAAGATTCTCATAATCCCTATTTAACATCTCTTTAACTGTTAAAGTCTCATCTTTAATATATGCTTGATCCATAAGACAATTTTCCTTATAGAACTTTTCAATTTTACCAATTAATATCTTATCTAAAACCTTCTGTGGTTTTTTTGAAATAACCTCATCACTCTTCAAACTATCAAGAAATTCATTTTTAATAACTTCCATTTCCGGTGCAGAAATATCTTCTCTTGAAATATATCTTGGAGCTGAAGCAATTATCTGCATAGCTAAATCCTTACTCAATAAGTCACTATCCATCTTAACTTCTAAATTTAAAAGAACAGCATATTTACCATTACCATGCATATAGGCAAATGGAGCCAGGCCTTTTAAGCTATTATATCTTTTCAATTTAACATTCTCTCTAAATTTCATAACCATTGCTCTAACCATATCATCAATCTTATCATCTTCACCTTTAGCGATTATTTTAGCAATATCTTTTACGCCCTCAAGAAATTCTGGACTTCTTGCCACAAAATCAGTTTCAGTACTTACCTCTAGGATAACACCTGTCTCTTCAAATACTTCAGCATAAACGATACCCTCTTCAGAATTTCTTTCTGCTTTCTTTTCTTGAATTTGTAAGCCTCTTTCTTCTAGTAAATTAAAGGCTACCTCCACTACTCCATTAGCTTTTTCCAATTCTTTTTTACAATCCATTATTCCAAAACCTGTTTTTTCTCTTAAATATTGAATATCTTTTATTTGTATTTTCATTTTATTTCCTTCCTTTTACTTCCATTCCTGCTTTTACTTTTTCTATCCATAACAACTCATTTTCATATGTGTTTATTATATTTTCACTAATCATTGACCAAAGGTACTCTTCTTGCTTGTTCCTTCTCTTATCTAATCCTTGTCGTCTTTGCATTTCCTTTTCCATTAATAGTTTCATGCTTACAGATTCTTCATATTGAGATAAGATAGCCATTACATTATCAACCTTCAAATCTCCACTTAAGGCCATCTGAATCAAGAATTCCTTTTTAAATTCTGGAGGTTCTTTAGGTGATTCCATAATCCATTTGTTAAACTCTTCTATACCCGATGCAGTAATTGTATATATTTTTTTAGAAGGTGCTCCATCTTGATGTTTTACTTCATTTGTGACAAGTCCCTGATTTTGCAATGCTAAAAGTCCCTTATAGATTTGATTGTTATTACCAGACCAATACATAAATGTTGTTTTCTGAATGATTTTTTTTAAATCATATCCTGTCATTGGTTTCCATTTTAATACTCCTAGTATTGTGAAATTGAAAGACATATTAAACTTCTCCCTTGCTGTTTTAACATAGGTTAATGATAACATATGTTAAAACTATTATCAACTTTTATTATTTAAATAATAGCTGTATAGTTAAAAATCCTATATAATAAATAATGAGGTAGTTAATATGAAAATAAAATTAATTCTACGATATATAATCTTTCTAATAGGTATATTCATGATGGGCCTAGGAATTAGCATGACTGCTAAAACAGGACTTGGCACTACACCAATATCTAGTGTACCCCTTCTATTATCAAGAATCTTTCCACTTAGTTTTGGTACAATGGCTTTTTTATTAAGTCTTGTCTTTATTATAATAGAATGGCTTATTTTAAGGGAGGATTTCACCAAAGAGCATTATGCTCAGATAATTGTCACACCCTTCTTTGGTTATTTTATAGATTTAGGAATGCTAATATTTAAAAATCTAAAACCTGAAACTTATCTTGATAATATTATAGTTTTACTTATTGCTTGTATTTTAATAAGTTTTGGAATATCCCTGCAAGTTATCGCCAGGGTTCTTATCAATTCTGCAGAAGGTCTAGTAAAGGTTATGGCAGACAAAACTAGATGTAAATTTGGAAATATTAAAATTTTATTTGATAGTAGTTTGATTTTAATAGCCTTGGTTATTTCCCTTTTGGCTTTTAGAAAAGTAAAGGATGTTAGGGAAGGTACTATAATAGTAGCAATAGCCCTAGGATCACTTACCAAAGTCTTTTTAAAATTCTTTGATTGGCTTGGTATAGATTGGCTTTATGAATAAATAATTAAATAAAAAAATATAATTATTATTACCAGTCCAACATTTCTTTTTTAAGTTTTAAAATTCTAGTTACTGATTCATTTATTCGTTCCTGGCTTATTTCACCATTATTTACGGCTTCTAATAAACCATCATATGCCTTCTCAAAGTTTGCAGGCATTAGTAGCAGGTCAACACCTGCATTTATTGCCTTAAAAGATGCTTCACTAGAACTAAACTTATTACTTATAGCACCCATATTTAAAGCATCAGTAATAATAACTCCCTCAAAGCCTAATTCTTTTCTTAAAATACCTTGAATCATCACAGGAGAGAATGAACTTGGTGTACTATCACCTATTACATTAGGAACGGAAATATGAGCCATCATAACTATTTGAGCACCTTCAGCTATGCCTTTTTCAAACGGTATAAACTCACAAGCTCTTAATTCCTCTATCGTCTTCTTAGTAAATACATAACCATCATGGCTATCATTGGTTGTATTCCCATGTCCTGGAAAATGCTTTAAAGTAGTAATAATTTGGTTATCCCTCAAGCCCTTAATTTCCTCAGCAACATAGTCTGCAACAATATTTGGATCTGATGAGAAAGCCCTATACTTTACTACAATATTTTCAGGATTTGTAAAAACATCGGCTATAGGAGCATAATTAAGATTAAATCCATAATCTTTTAGATATTTACCTATTGTATCCCCTAAAGTATATGCGTCCTGTGGAGTTTTTATTCCGTTTAAATTTCCAAATGATTTTACGTCAAAATTTTTATTACTTGCTAACCTAGAAACTGTGCCACCTTCTTCATCAATACTAATAAACATTGGTATACCAATACTATCTATAGAGTACTCCTGGGTCTTGGAAATCATAGTTCTAATTTGATTTGGTGTTTCTATATTTTTAGAAAAATAGATTAAGCCTCCTACTGGATACTTTTCTAAATTTTCTTGAGTGAATTTTGTTGCTGTTGTAATTTCTTCATCCTTACTTAAAGCTTCTGGTGTAATTATAAATAATTGAGCAACTTTTTCCTCTATTGTCATCTTGTTTAGAATTGCTTGTATTTCTGCCTCATTCCTCTTTTTTTCTGCCTCCACAATTAGGGCATAATCTATTGAATATATCTTATCTCTATTGGTGTATACCAATATTTTATTAAATATAAATAGTCCAAATAAAACTAAAATAATTCCACTAAATAATAAAATTATCTTTTTTTTAAATCTTTTATTCTTTAAGTTTTGTTTTTTTTGTTTTCTCACACTGTTTCCAATCATATATTCTTATTTATAAATATAATTATATCATAATAGAAAAAAACCCTTAAAGCATTATACTTTAAGGGTCATATCATTAATCTATTTATAATCAGCAAGATTCTCTAATTTTTAAAGTTGGTGAAAATAAAACTTTTTGTATGGGAATATCCTTATTATCTATCCTGTCTAGTAATATTTGAGCTGCGGTCTTGCCGATTTCTTCTCCAGGAAAATTAATTGTAGTAATTCCAGGATGATAATAATTAGCCATAGGTATATTATCACAACTAATTACCGCCAAATCCTCAGGAATTTTATAATTATTTTCTAATAAGTATTTCATGACCCCTATAGCAAGTAAGTCATTAAATGCAAAAATAACTGTAGGTTTAGGATTTAAAGTTAATAAGCTTTTTACAACATTATATCCACTTTCTATAGAATCATATACTCCATACACTATATTTTCTTCATTTATTTTAATTCCTAACTTTTCACTATTTATGAATAATTCCTTTAATCTACGTTTTGTAACGTTGTAATCTTCATTACCGGCTATTACACCAATATTATGATGTCCTTTTTTCTGTAAATATTGTAAGGTCAATAATATACTTATTCCTTCATCAATGTATACAGTATCTAAGTGTTTATCTATTGCTCCTGTATCAATAACTACTATTGGTGTGTTGCTTAATTTATCAAGAGATTTTTCATAACCTTCTTGAAGAGATGCTGAGCCAAATAGAATTAATCCATCCATAAAAAAATTATTGCGGTTTTTATGGATCATATCTATTAAGCCTTCTTGTTTTTTCAGACTTTTTCTATTATTGAATAAGGTAATTATATAACCATATTTCTCTAATATTTCCTCTGCTCCTTTTGCTATATCAAAAATTATCGGATTAACATCATTAGGTATAATCATTATTATGTTTTTAGTTCTAACTTTTTTTAAATTTCTTGCAAAGGGGTTTATTTTATAATTATTCTCTTCCATTACTGTTTTAACTTTTATCAATGTTGATTCTTTTACTAATTCTGGATTATTTATCACCCTCGAAACAGTTGCAACAGAAACATTAGCTAGTTTTGCAATTTTATGAATATTCATTCTTTATTTCCTTTAATATTTTATTAGAAGTTATTGGTAGATCAAGTAATTCACTACCAAGAGCATCATTAATCGCATTTACAATAGCTGGAGCAACTGGTACAGTTGCAATTTCACCAATTCCTTTAGCCCCAAAAGGACCGCCAATTTCATTTTCTTCTATAAGTTTAATTTTAATATTTGGCATATCTTTAGCTTTTGGCATTTTATATTTTTTTAGATTTGCATTTGTAACTCTTCCAGTCTCTTTATCTATCAAAATTTCTTCAGAAAGGGCATAGCCTAAGCCCATTTGAATGCCTCCTTCTATTTGACCTTCCAATAACATTGGATTTATAGCTCTACCAACATCACAAACTGCTAGGTAATCAACAACTTTAATTTCACCCGTTTGTGTATCAACAATAACCTTGGCAAAGTGTGCACCATATGATCCAACATTTGTTTTAGAGTTATAACTATTAGATATTAACATTTTTCTATGTTTATTAATAAAAATATAATGAACTAAACTTTCTCTTGTTATATAACTACTTTCATTATTTTTATTTATAAATTTTCCATCTTTTAGATTAATATTTGCAGGTATTGTTTCTAAGACTTCTGCAGCATAAGTAATAAGTTCATTTTTCAACTTATTACATGTTTCAACTATAGCATTTCCACCCACCCAAGTATTTCTACTGGCAAGTGCCCCTAGATCATAAGGTGTATTTTGGGTATTGGATTCTACAATAGTTATAAGTTCTGGGCTGATATCTAAAATTTCTGAAGCCATTTGTTTTAGAATTGTATATGTACCTGCACCTGGGTCACATATACCTAGTGATAATACTGCACTTCCATCTTCTAGAATTTGAATCGTGATACCTGCTATATCAGGGAAAAAAGGTACTGATCCATTACCATGGGCTGCAACCGCAAAGCCATATCCAATTTTATATCTATTTTCATTATTTTTATTCAAATCACTCTTATAATTTGTCATTTTAAATAATCTATCACCTTCATTTATGCAATCGATTATTCTACAATTACCTAAAGATAAATTTGTTAGTGGATTTATATCGTAAGGCTTAAATAAATTGTTCTGATAAAGAAGGATTGGATTGATATTTATAGATCTTGCAATTTTAAACATATGTGTTTCGATTGCTGCAAATATTTGTGGAGCTCCATAACCCCTCATTGCTCCCCCACTTGGTGTATTAGTATATATATTATGACCTATGAATTTAATATTAGGAATATTATAAATCATAAAAACTTTTGAACACATTCCTGCTAATACTGTAACTGTATTACTACAATAAGCACCAGCATCTAAAAAAACTTCAATCTCCATCGATTTTATAAAACCCTTTTTACTGACTATACTAGAGATATTAATTTCTGTAGCGTGTCTTGTACTTGTTGAAACAATTGTTTCTTTTCTATCTAATCGAATTCTCACGGGTCTTTTTGTTATTTTTGAGAGTAATACAGCAATAGGTTCTAATATTACACCACGTTTTCCTCCAAATGTTCCACCTATTTTGGGTTTAATAACCTGTATCTTATTAAATGAAAGATTAAATATTTTACCTAATAATAATTGTGTGCTAAATACACCTTGATTTGGTGTCCATACACTTATTTTATTATCCATTGACCAAAATGCTGTACATAGATATGTTTCTAATGCACCATGATGTACTTTAGGAGTTTTAATTGTACTTTTCACTTGCATTTCATCTTTATTAATTATACTTTGTGAAGTTCCAACTTCTTCTATAATATCACTAATCAAATTCCCCTCAGGATGTATTTTATAAGAATTATCATTTATTGCTTCCTTCATATCATATATAGCAGGAAGTATTTCATATTCAACTTTAATTAAACTAATTGCTTTGGTGGCAATTTCTAAACTTATTGCCGCAACAGCTGCTACTTTATCACCAACAAATCTTACAACAGAATCAAAGACCATCTCTGTTTTTGGAGAATCATCATCAATACTTATCATGGCACTATTAAACTTAACTTTAGGACTATTTAAATATGTAACTACAGCTTCAACGCCTTCTAATGATTCTGCTGCACTTGTATCAATACTAATTATTTTAGCATGAGCTACAGTACTAAAAAGAATTTTACCATATAACATATTTGGTAAATTAATGTCATCAGTATATAAAGCTGAACCAGTTACTTTTTCAACTGCATCAAATTCAGGATAAGACTTTCCAACGTATTCCATTTTATTCTCCTTTCATTTTCAAACTTGCTAATTCAATAGCTTCAATAATTTTTATGTAACCTGTGCATCTACAAATATTGTTATCTAATGCATCAAGAATTTCTTTTCTTGTAGGCTGTTTATTATTTGAAAGTAAAGCCACTGAGGTTATAACCATTCCTGGTGTACAAAAGCCACATTGTATAGCTCCTGCCTCAATAAAAGCTTTTTGAACAGGATGTAATTCTTCACCATTACTTAAGCCTTCTATCGTTATTATGTTACTATTTTCCACATTCTTTGCCAAAATAGTGCATGAGTTTTTTGCAACTCCATCTATTAACACTTTACATGCACCACAATCACCTGTTCCACAACCGAATTTAGTACCTGTTAAATTTAAAACATCTCTTAAAACGTATAATAATGTCCATTTATCCTCTATCGCTATTTTATAGTTTCTGCCATTTATTTTTAAACTAATTTCTTTCATAACACCCTCCACTTCTATTCACAATGTAATTAATTACATTGTAGATCAAAATAATACATAAGTCAAATTATTCTTGTTATAAAAAACCCTTAAAGCGTTTTACTTTAAGGGTTTAAACTCTATTCTACTTATCTCTGTTTTCTTTAAATAATCTTTTATACTCATACATTCGTTTATCTGCAATTTCCATTAACTCTGTTGAGGATTGAACATTTTCTTTCTGTGTTACAGCAATCCCATAGCTTAAAGTCATAGCATATGGTTTTACTACTTTTTCAGAAATTAGTTTTAAATTCTTGTTGATTCTTTTTATGACTAATTCTGAAATCTTTAAATCGCAATTATCTAATACCAATACTATTTCATCTCCACCATATCTGAAGACTGTATCTGATGAACCAACGCTATTTTTTATTATATTAGCTATAGTTTTAATAAAGTAATCACCCTCTTGATGTCCATAATTGTCATTTACAGATTTCAAATCATTTAAATCTATAAATATAATGCTGAAGTTGGTATTGTTGTACTTGTTTCTTTCGAATACATTTTCCATTATTAACATACCTGATCTTTTGTTTAGAATACCGGTCATTTCATCAACAGTTGCGTATTTTTTTAGAACTTCTTCAGCTTCTTTGAGCCGGGTTATGTCTGAAAGTCCTAATAATATCATGCTTTTCCCGTCATATTGTATTTTATTCGAGTCTAACTTAAGTACAAAGTTTAAATCGTGAATATCTTTTAATACCATTTCTATATTTTTAAGTTTATCTTTAACTAGCAACATATCAAGAAGTTTTTGATCTTCTTCTTTCTTTTGGAACAGGTCTCTTAAATTTAGTTCTTTTGTATCATTAATAGTTTCTTTAATTATACTTTCCGCTACTGTATTTAATTTTTCTACATTTAAACCATCTGGGTTTATTAACATCATTGCATAAGGTGATGAATCAAATAGTTTTTCTAAGTTTTCCTTACTTATTGATAATTCCTTAAGGCTTTTCTCCAGTTGTTTTTGTGCGGGTCTGAATATGAAAATTGCCTCAATTATTAGTGCGCCTAAAGTAACTATAAGTATTATAACTTCTGTTATTTGTATTGTTTTAAGGTTTTCTTTTGATTCACTATCATACTGAAAAACAATTGCGTCCATTCCTTTTAAAAATGTCTGCTCATTATCTTGGATGATTTTAATTTCTTCCCGAATTTTCTCCTTATCATTTTCATTCGAATTTGGTAAGCCAACTAATAGTTTAGCACTTTTTAATATTGTATTATATTCTTCATCAATATCATCAAACATAGATTTAATCTTAGTACTATTATTGACATCAAGTCCTAATTCTTCACTTCCATTAAGTAATCCAATGTATGAATTTTCCCATAAATCAATATCTTGACTTAACTCTATTTTATATCTATATTTATCTCTTTCTGTTTCACTGAAATATAGACCAAAAGCCGCTTTATTAATACTCTGGCTAAGCATACTTTGTCTTCCAGCAATATTAATTTTTCTAGAATTATTTTCTCCTTGAATAATGGTAAACTGCATTATAATCTGACTAATAATCACTAGTGTAGCAATTATAATTAAGGCAGCAATATATCTGTGTTTGAACATTTGAACTAGTTTGTTCTTTATCAACTTGCGCATTTATTTTATCCTCCATTATATAACAGGACTTATCTTTAGCTGCAATAATCTTGATTCAATTGCTATGATTATACCATAAAATTCAATTTTATATTAAACTTTACAGCATAAATTAGTAAAGAGCCCATTTATTATGGACTCTTTAAATATATTTAAAATTTATTGACGATTAGGAATAATGTGCTTTAACTAATAACTAAGAGCTCGATACTCCTGATTAGACCAGTAATCTATAAAAACATTATTAGTAAGCCAATCATTTTTTCTACCAGTCCATGGATCATTAAAATATATTCCTTCTTGATTATAACCAGTAACTATTACAGAATGTAATAAAAAACCATGAATTTTAGATAACCAGACAACAACTGGTTTTCCTTCATTTAATTGCTCTTTTAATTCCTCTATACCATCACCATTAACAGTCAATACTTTAGCAGTTGGTATATATTTACTAACAGTTTCAACAATTCCTTCTGGATATATTGTCCATCCACCTTTTCCAAATGGATCGCCCACATATCCTAATGAAGGATTGCTATTATCATAGGGTATTTCTTTTGCCAATTCACTGGCTGAAAGTGAAACCCCGTTATATTCCATCATCATTATAGTTGAAACAATTTCACAACCAGTTGGTAATAGTGGTCTTTGCAGTATTAAGGGTACATTTAAAAGAACTGACTCTAAAGAAACTGATTCTTGAGACAATTCTTCTAAATTATTATTATTAAATTCTTTTTTTATTACTTGAATATGTGTTTGGCTAATCTTTGTTTCTTCTAACTCTGGTTTATTTTGGTTATTAAAATACCAAAAACTTATTACAAATATTGATAAAACCAAAGTAGTTATAGCAACTAATTTTTTCACAAATTTAACTCCCAATATTTATTGATATATTTATTATACTCCTTTTTATTGAAAGATGTTATGTCCTTGTTTAAAAACTAGCCGGATTTTTATGCCCCTATTAATATTGCTATATCATCATCTACATTTGTTATTCCAGCAATGCCAAAATTATCAACTAAAACATTAACTACATTAGGTGATAAAAATGCAGGTAATGTTGGTCCTAGATGGATATTTTTCACTCCAAGGTATATTAGAGCCAATAAAACAATAACAGCCTTTTGTTCATACCAGGCTATGTTATAGGCTATAGGTAGTTCATTAATATCATTAAGTTCAAATACTTCTTTAAGCTTTAGGGCAATGATTGCAAGTGAATATGAATCATTACATTGACCTGCGTCAAGAACTCTTGGAATACCACCAATATCACCAAGTTCTAACTTGTTATATCTGTATTTTGCACAACCAGCAGTTAGAATTACTGTATCCTTTGGTAGTTTTTGGGCAAAGTCTGTGTAGTATTGTCTTGATTTATGTCTACCATCACAACCTCCCATAACAACAAATTTCCTTATGTCTCCTGACTTAACGGCTTCTACAATCTTGTCTGCTAGTTGGATGACTTGATTATGTGCAAAGCCCCCTATAATAGATCCTTTTTCAATTTCTGTTGGTGGTTTGCATTTTTTAGCATGTTCAATTATCAAAGAAAAGTCTTTATTTCCATGTTCATCGGCTGATATATGTATACATCCAGGATAGCCTGATGCTCCAGTTGTATATATTCTTTTTCTAACTTCTTCACTCTTTGGTGGAACAATACAGTTTGTTGTAAATAGAATTGGTCCATTAAATGTTGGGAATTCTATATTTTGTTTCCACCAGGCATTACCATAATTTCCTACAAAGTGTTCATATTTTTTAAAGGCTGGATAGTAGTTGGCTGGTAGCATTTCTGAGTGAGTATAAACATCTACTCCTGTTCCTTCTGTTTGTTTTAATAATCTTTCCATATCTTTTAGATCATGGCCTGAGATCAGAATAGCTGGGTTGTTTCTTACGCCAATATTAACTTCTGTGATTTCTGGATTGCCGTATTCTGTAGTGTTGGCTGTGTCGAGTAAAGCCATGGCTTCCACTCCGAACTTTCCTGTTTCTAAGGTCAGGGTTACTAGGTCATCAAGTGATAATGTATCATCTAGTGTTGAGACTAGTGCTTTTTCAATAAAAACAAAAAGTTCTTCATTTTTATAGCCTAGATTAAAGGCATGTTCTACATATGCCGCTAAACCTTTTACTCCATATATTACTAGTTCTCTAAGTGATCTTATGTCTTCATTTTCTGTTCTTAGCACTCCTACTTCTTTTGCTTTTTTATCAAAACCTTCTTTATCAGTGTACCATAATGCTGCATCTTCATTTATGTTGCTTGTGTCAATTCCATTATCTATTAGTGTTGTTTTTAATTTGTCTCTTAATTGTAGAGCTTCACCAATTTTATTGGCAAAAAAATCATAGTCAAAATTGGCATTGGTAATGGTTGTAAATAGTCCTTCCATTATGAATTCGTCTGCCTCTGCTGTTTCTAACTTATTTTTTCTTACTTCTTTATTAAAAAGGGCCATGCCTTTTAGTGTGTATAATAACAGATCTTGCATGTTAGCTAGAGCTGATGTTTTACCACAGACTCCCATTGCAGTACAGCCAGTTCCTGCTGCTGCTTCTTGACATTGATAACAAAACATACTCATTAAATTTTCCTCCTAAGTTCTTTTTAGTAACAGAATTTTCTGAAACCTAGGTTATTATATCAAATGAAAAATTCAAAGTAAGTATCACAAGATACGCTTTTAGCAAAATATATTAATAACTTAATGCTCGATATTCCTGGTCGGCCCACATATTTATAAAATCATCATTTGAGATCCAAGCATTCTTTTCGCCTGTCCATGGATCATTATAGAATAGGCCAGTTTGATCATAGCCTGTAATAATTACTGAGTGTATAGTAAAGCCATGCATGTCTGATAACCAAACAACTATTGGTTTTTCTTGTACTATTTGCTCTTTTAATTTATCTAAGGTTGTTACCTCTAATACTTTTGTTGTAGGTAAGTATTGTTGTACTGTTTCCAATAGGGCTTCTGGGTAGATCGTCCATCCGTTTGTAGTAAAGGGATCTCCAACATAACCAAGTGATGGATTGCTACTATCATATGGTATTTCCCTTGCTAGTTGGACGCCTGTAAGGTTTATACTATTATACTGAACCATCATAGCTGTTGATACTATTTCACAGCCTGTTGGTAAATCTGGTCTTTGTAAAAGTAGGGGAACATTAAGTATTTTTTCTTCCAAAATAGTTTCTACTTCTGGTAGAATTGGTGCTTCTTCAACATAATTGCTACTTAATTCAATTGTGCTGGTCTCTTTACTTACTTCTAGATTTTTTATTGTTCCCAACTTCCAAAATAGTATAACTCCTCCTATAACTGCAATTATTAATATATTGAAAATTATTGATTTTATCATATTTAACACTCCTATACTATTTGATATAGTATATTATCTTCTATTTCTCTGAAGTACATCTAATGTTCATCTGAAGGTTTTCTGAACTTATTAAAATGTACATGACTAATAGATTTATTTATATAATTATTTATTAACGTAGCTTTAGTCTAAATAATGTTATAATATAGTAGAAATATATTACATTTATTAAATAATTATAGGGAGTTTCAATTAATGCCAAGTATTACTGTGTTTTTATCTTATGTACTTTTAACGACTTTTACACCAGGTCCAAATAATATTATGTCCATGTCGAATGCTAGTCGTTATGGGTTTAGAAAAACTCTAAATTTTAATTTAGGTATTTTTTTCGGTTTTTTATCGATTATTGCTCTTTGTAGTATTTTTAGTGTGACTCTATTTCGTCTAATACCTTCAATTAAGCCGATTATGACCTGGATTGGGGCTATCTATATTTTGTTTTTAGCTTGGAAGACTTTTACTAGTAAACCTGATCTTCATGATCCTAGTAAAAAGAATACTAATACTTTTTTGATTGGTTTTCTTTTGCAGTTTGTAAATCCTAAGGCTATTCTTTATGGTATTACTATTTTCTCTACTTTTATCGTTCCTTATTATAAGTCTTTTTATATGATTAGTTTTTTTGTGGTGTTCTTGGCCTTAATTGGTTTTACTTCGACTTGTTCTTGGTCTCTTTTTGGATCTTTATTCCAAAAATTACTATATAAGTATAGTAAAATTATCAATTCTGTTATGGCGCTTTTACTTGTATATTGTGCTGTTTCTTTATTTCTGTAATCACTGATATAATTTCATACATTAAGAATCACTCAGGTATTATGGCTTGAGGGATTCTTATTTTATAATATGTTTTGTGTAGTCTTTCTGAAGTCTTGGTGAAGTCTCTGAAGGTTACACGAACTTCTTGAGAAGTCTATATCTTTTAGTTTTTTTATGGATTATTCTTAAAGCAGATAAAGCATAACTTGCCTTATCAAAATAATATTTATAAAGGAGATATAGATCATGATTATGAAAAAAATAGTTTTAGGTGCAGTTATAACAGCAGGCTTGCTGATTCCAACAGGGGTTCTTATGGCTAGTGAAAAAAATGTGAACCAGAATAATAGTGCTCAGCAAACATGTACTGAAAGTGAAACTTGTACAGAAAGTGAAACTTGCACTGAAGAACAAAACTTAGTAGGATCTGAGAATGCTACTATGAATAGACAGGGTAACACAACAGAATCTGAAAATGGTACAAATACTAGAGAGAGAAGTAGTGACAGTACTGGTACTAGTGACCAAACTAGAATCAGACAAAATCTACAAGATGAATCTGGTGAAAACTGTGATGGAACTTGTTTAAACTAATATAGACTTAGTTCTATAGAATAAACCCAAAAGTTATTATATTAATAGCTTTTGGGTTTTATTTTTTTGTTTTATTAAAACAAAAAAGGCAACAAAAAAACCCTCAAAGCCATAAGCCTTTAGGGTTAAAATGGTGTGCCTTGAGGGATTTGAACCCCCGACCTCTTGATTCGTAGTCTGAACTAGGGCTAAGTGCCAGTAGGAGTTAGCCTATATTAGGCAATTTAACTAAAATATCCTATTCTATTTTATACTATTTTAATTCTTTTTCGGTGTCAATTTCGGTGTCAAATAGGGAGCCCTAAAAGCTCCCTATACTTATTAAGTTAACTCAACAACAGCCAACTCCAACATTGAAACTTCGACAAGGCTTATTTCTCCATAACAATACCACTCATCAATAACATCCTCAATCAGATGCCTAACCAACTCTAGATCCATTTTATCACCCCTGGTTAATGTTTCGGTGCCAGGAGCTGGAGTTGGTTGTTTTTTACTGTTTTATTACTTTGAGTGCCATTAAGTGCTATTGAATGCTATTTAGTTCCATACAGTTCTAAATAGTTTCATCAAAACTATTGCCATGTCATCCTAGGCTGTAGTATAATTCTTATACGGAAGACGTTCCTATACTTGTTGGGTACTGGAACAATAGAGGCGGTGGCTAAGGCTGCCGTTTCTTTTTTTATTATAGGAGGTAAATAATTGCATACAAATATAAAACCTTTTAGAACACTCACTGATTTAGTAGAAATAATGAATTCTAGAAATATTGAAATCAATGAGAATACGATAAGCAAACTTTATTATGATAGTCACTATTCGATAGTAAATGGCTATAAAGATCTCTTTATTGATAAAAAGAGAAATAACGAACATGATGATATTTATAAAAATGGAACTCATTTTGATGAAATATACTCATTATATTCTTTTGATAGAGAATTAAGATCTTTATTCCTAAAGGAGTTAATGCGGGTAGAAACATTTTTTAAAAACGTTTATTTTTATGAATTCTATAAAGAATTTGGAGATGGTGCTTCATATCTAAATATTAATAATTATAATACAAGTCATGAAGATTTGCCGAAAACCATAGCAAGCATGCAATCATTAATAAGAAAAGCAATATCTGAAGAGCAGGATAGTGCAATTAAATATTGTCATAAAGTTTACAGCTATGTACCATTTTGGGTGTTAGTAAGATTTCTTACATTTTCCAAAATGTATTTTTTGTATTTTGAATCCAAAGATTCGACCCGTTTAGCTATTTCAAAAAAAATATGCTCAATACATGAAGATAGGCCCTTTTTAAATCCTAATGATATAGAAAAACACTTGAATACTTTTAGAGATTTTCGAAATATTTGTGCGCATGATAATATATTTTATAAACATAAAACTAGAAATTCAAGGGATGTATACTATATGTATGAAAACATCAAGTATTATTTGTCCAAAGATTGTTATAATGATTTCACATCATCGTTAAAAATAATTATAAATAATTTCTGCGAAAACGGTCCCTTCAAAATTATAAATGCGGATCAGATACTAAATATAATGGGATTTCCTAAAGATTGGAATACAAAATAAAAAAGGAGTAGCGTTATGCTACTCCTTTAATATATTTATAAATCTTTTGGATCCATCCAATACAGATTACCTTTACCTATATTCCAAGCTCCTGAACTATGCTTTATCATAATTGGATAAGTACCCTTTGGTATTAATTTTACTCTGTTTATATCTCTTAACGCATCGGTGGCTGTTCTATAACCATATATATTTTTAGAAATAGAAACTGTGTTAGCAACTGGAACAGTTGTTATGAATTTAGGATTTATCCAAAATAAATAGCCCTTGCCAATGTTCCATGCACCAGTTATATGTTTAATCATAACTGGATATGATCCTTTTGGTACTAACTTAACCCTATTCTTATCTGCTATTGCATCTGTAGCAGTTCTATATCCCCATATATTAGTTGCAATAACTACTGATGTAGCATTTGTATTAACCAATGGCTTAGATACCACTTTATTAATAATATTAATCACTGGGTTAAGCGGGTTGAGTATATTACCAATATCACTAACAAAATTACTCCAGCCATTTTTTCTACTTAATAATACATGAGGGCAATATTTACCGCTAAATGATTGATGAGTTCTAATTACTTTTAATTGCGACATTGTATATTGTAAACTAGCAATTAGTTTCTTAGCATTTTCTTCTGCTTTTAGAATATTTCCATTTTCGCATATTTCAACTGAAACGTGTTTAAAGTTACCAGGGCCATTTCCATCACCTGCATTGTATGTAACCATATTAATAGGAATAGTTTGAGTTATGCTATCATCATCTACAAAAAAATGAACTGACACATATTGCTTGTCAGCATCTTCAACACTTTGTAGCCATCTAGCATGAGCTTCATCTGTTGCTGTTGGAGCAGGGTTTGAAGTATTATGAACAGCAAAGCCTATTGGCACCATTGATATTCTAGTATAAACATTAGACTTACCTTTAGGAACAACAATATCTCTTTTAAATGGAATCCCAAGGATATTATTATCTTGTATTATTCCATTGACTATTGTTAGTTTATTTATCATTTCTTACCTCCTAAATCTTGAGCTTTACATTTTTTCCAACCTTCTCTTATATAAGCATCAACTTGTTCAGCTGATACAAATTTTACATGTCCCTCTTTTTTCATTTCGTATAAAACGAAGTTCTCTGAAGTACACATATTATTTTGCTCCAGTATTTCTAAATGATTGTACAAGCGTGAATAACCACAAACCAATTAAATATGGGTTGCTAAAAAACCTCACTACTAAATCACCAATAGAAGCCCAACTTGTTAGATCAGTTTGGCTCATTCCAAAGTAAGATAGTATTGGTAAGAAACTAATTAATATTACTCTGATATAAAACTCTGGGTTTTGTACTCTTTCCTTAAAAAATTGTCTTAATTCTTTCATTTTCTTTCTCCTTTTCACCAACGAAACAATGTTCGCATTTCATCTTGCTCAAATTTAACCACAACAAGAGAAAAGCACCTGACAAGTGTATTTGCTTGTCAAAGTGCTTCGCTTTTATTCTAGGCTATATTTTAAGCCTTTTAATTGATTTGATTGTTATTTTTTACTTAACTTATGTAAGCATTAATAAGAAATGATATAAAACTTAAAATAGCCACAAAAACAGCTAGTTTAATTTGCCATTTCCTTGTGTCTATCTTTTCATCTTTTTCATTTAGTTTTTTCTTCAAGGTGGCAACTTCACTTTCTTCCTGTTCATCGTGTTTCTCAATTAACTTGTCTAAACTTGTTTTAATTCCATCAACACTACCTTGAAGAAGTAGGACATCAGTTCTAGTGTTATAGTTATCTAAAACTAATCCTTTAATATCATCTTTGATTATTTTGATATCGCCTTTAATGGCTTCATTATTAACCTCCATAGTCTCTTTTAGAAATACTAAGTCCTTGCATGCTTTCTCCAATCTTTCGCACATATACCGACTCCTTTCATATTTTATTATCGACCCCTACACAATTGTTTTTTTCAATTTTTCGATTACTACTAAACCATGAGTATTTTGAATAACCATAGTAGTACCTACTTTCAATGTACAAACGACTTTGATAACCATATCAGACGCAGCCAATGTTAAGTCTATTTCGCCATAGCCCCTACAACTACTCCTGCCACCTGTTTCAGTTGAGCCAGTTACTAAATTTTCACTATCTAGTAATGATACAGAACCACCATTCTCATATATAGTTATTCTTCCTAATCCTGCTCCAACACCATATAAATCGCTTACTATTTTGTAAATATATCCTTTGGGCAAAGTAATTAAGTCTGAGGATATATTTAAATCACCTCGAATCTTATTCATAGGTATTAGTTGAGGATATGTACCAGTAATAGTAGTCAATGCAGAAGGCATAAAGCTATTAGAGCTAATTGATTGCACTCCTGTTTCTGTTAGTTGAGGAATCTGAACTCCATTTACTAATAATTGTCCTTCAACATTCACATCTTTTGCAAAGTAGCTATCCACATAAGACTTAAACCAATCTTTACCATGTGCAGTAGCTGGAATACCTGGATTAACACTATCAGGTGAAGTTACACCGCTAGTTGATACCTCATCATAGGCTATTAACTCGAATTCGTAACCTAGCCCATAAGGAAAACTTGTCTCAACTCCTCCTGGAGCAAGAATGATATTCTCAGCACTAAAAGTATCACCTGATAGTGTTGGTGCTGGCAAAGTGTATAATGGACTCCATGTTGGTGTTCCTTTTTCTCTATACCTGTATTTTAAGGCTAGAGTATTTACTACACTTCCAAAAGTGTCATTAAAATAGTTGCCGTTATAAGAAAGTTTCACTTTGTTATCTGTTGGTGTATTTCTTTGAAAGTTCGGGTTTGCCGTTAATTTAACATAATCTACTAACGTTAGTGTGTATCTAACAGTTTTAGTTAATCCTCTACTATCAGTAGCCATTACATCAAAAATATTAGACTCAACAAAATTAAGCCAATTCTCTTGTAAGGTTGATATCTTACCATCTAAGCAAGTTGTTTTGTAACTCACTATAGAAGCACCATTTTTAGCTAATGCTGTAATTAAAGTATGAGCCTGTGAAGCAAACTTTACTATTTTAGCATTACTTCCTGATAAGGCAACAGTTAAGGCATTTGAATCTTCAATAACTGCTGATACATCAGGTGCATTGGTGATAGGATTTACACTTGCATTAAATAAACAAGCTTTAGTTTCAATCAAAGTGTCACCTGAATAAGTATCACAATAGATTTTGCATTGGGCTAATGAAGAATTTGGTATTTTATCATAAAAACTTGAAGGTAATTCCCAACCATATGATATCTGAGGTGTCTTATCTACTATAGTTCCAATTAAAGGACTTGCATCACCTGCTGGAAATTCAAATCTCAAAGTACTAGTAAATCCACTATTATATTTATTTATATTAATAGTAGTGGCTTCTTCAATATTAGCTGCTGTTGCTGTTGGAACTGAACCTCTTGGTATAGTAGGTAAAATAACTGTAAAGTCATTCCACTGTGTACTATTAACTATCCCAGTAATATTGAAATAACCTCCGACTTGTAATGACTTTGAACCATCAGCATTATGATCAACCCATATTTCATCCTCAAATAATACTGTATATGTATTAAGATTTATTACTTGAGAAGGTGATATAGCTTCATTAGATGGAGTACCTAAATCATTTCTAACAGATGCAGTACCACTACCATATGTTCCACCACTCCAATATGTAGTTCTCCAAGCCTGCAGTCTTCTTCTTAATTTGGATTTAGCAAGAATATTATCTTGCTCTAATAAATCAATAACTAATCTATACTTCACATATTGGTTAGTTGTTGCCCAAGTTGGACTTATATATGCCATCTAACTACCTCCATTAAAAAAGAAGCCTACACCAGCTCCTAATTCTTCATCTGTGAAATCCATTATTCTTGAATTACTTCCTATATCGATACTTCCTGTAGTTACTTTAATAGATCTTACACCTGTATTATCAACGCCAAGTATTTCTGTTGTATCTCTATTTACCTGTAATCCAACTTGCTGGTTAGCCAAATAGCCTAAGAGTAAGCTCATTTCTTCACCACTCTTTGATATACCTATCCCGCTTTCATCAATATCAACTAAAGTATTTACAACTTTAGAAACTCCATTATTTATGATCTCTGTTACTTGCACCTGGATACCATTTGCATTTTGAGTCAATGTTGTAATATTAGATTGTAAAATCACAATGTCTTGAGCATTAGCATCACTTAAGGCCTGCACTTGCTCAGATGTCAGATAGTTATTATTAATATCTGTTGATAATTCTGAAACTATGCCTGTAGTTTCTTCAACTGTACTGATAATCGAATTATCTTTAACATCTATTTCAGCCTTTGTATAATAATCTGTTAAGACGTCAGGTGATATACTTGTTGCCTGCCAGTCTGTGCCATCATATCTATAAATGATATTCTCTAAGGTATTTAACCACAGATCATTAGCTATAGGATTATCAGGTGCAGTATCTTGCTTAATAATAATTGTCACATTTTCTAATGATTCGTTTATCAATTCTATATCTTGACCTTGCTTATCTACTTTAATTTCAGTATTAGTTAACCTTCTGCCAACAGTTCCCGCATAACTATAATTTGTTGCTGTTTTACTTTCTGCTTTGGTAATTAAGGTCTCACTAATACCACCATCAACAAGTATCGACACGCTTAAAATCACTGTGCTAAAGGCCTCTGATGAGTCATTAAGTATTTCTACCATATCACCAATTTCATACCAACCTAGACCCTCTGTGGAGGCCTCAATTGGATAGTATCTAATTCCCTCTAACTGATTAAATATTGGTGTGATAGCACCTTCTCGGTTATGATCAACAAGCCAGTTATTAGATATCTTGAATTCAGTTAATCCATTCAAATCGATTGATGCCTGGTCTACAACAACAATATTATCTTCCTGTGGTTGTCTACTTAGAACTACACTATTAATTGGTCCATATTCCGGCTCAAGTTTTAACTTGAACAAATTACTATAGGTTATTTGCTCTGTAGTATCATATATTGATTTGAAATAGAGTTTATCATCATTTCCTATCATCGCAATACTACCAGACATCTCAGCAATTTGAGCAATAATATCTCTATATGTTATATCCTTGATGTTTTCATAGAGTTCTCCAGGTATTATCCATGTTGAATTAACAAAGACAGTGTTTCCTAAAGTTAGTCCACACTGTCCTGCTAAGCCACTAGCAAAGTCTATTAAATTTACTGGATAAGTTGCAAATGGTTCGTATGCTTTCATAGTTTTGATCATTAAATCATATCCAACGACTGTTGTAGTTTCTGATTCTTTAGTTGATGTAGTTTCAGTAATTAAAAACTTACCATAATCCAAATATTCATATGTTCCACCTGGCAACTTAACACCGATACCAACATTAACCTCTACTCCTAGTAGGTTATGTTCACCTAGGAGCTTAACTTCAAACTTTTTCATAACTGTTTTACATAAAGCACCTTCACTAGAGATTTTTACACTAATTAGATCATCATCACTTCTTATATATGTATCATCAGGTAGTTTGATATATGACTTCAATTCTTTAACTGGTTGCTTCATTGCAGTTTTAAAATCACTGCTTACATTAATCATTCATACCACCTACCTTTTCGATACAGGAATTAATTTAACTTTGAAAGACTTGTATAATCCCCTGTTTTTAAATAACATATCAATATCAAAATTATCTGGATAATATTGTGCAGTATGTGTATTATTTATAAGCACATCAAACCATTCAACAGATAAGTAAGGTTGGTCTAGTAATTGAATAAGAGTAGTAATCTGATCTTGAGTGCATACATTTATTTCGATTTCTATTTCCGGATAAATACCTATTAATGTTGCTCTCATATCTCCAGCCATATTAGTTTCTGTATCTCTCCATTTTTTTATTCTATTTACCTTATAACCAATAATACTATCAATTACATTGCCATTTATTTTTAATAAATCTCCTGTAAATGTCATACCTTAATCACCGCCTCATTATTCACGAAAGATTTGTTTTCAAAACCTTTTATCATTTTATCAATTAGATTATCTTCACCAATATTAACAACTAATCTCAATGAACTATTACCACCATTATTAGCAACGACAACTTTATCCCTTGTGCTTGTATTCTTTGCATTCATGGTAGACATATTATTACTATATTGATCTATCATTCTTTTTGATAAGTCATGAGGAATAACTTGTGTTCCATTTGGCAGATTAACTAACTCACCTCTACCTTGTTCATTAATCCAAGCAGGACCACCACCCCAATTATCGGTACCATGTGCTAGATATGGGAATGATTTAATATTAACTCCTGCAAATCCAAGAGCACTATTCAACTTGCTAATAACACTATTTACTGGTCTAATAATATAATCGTTTATTAATCCCTTAACCTTGTTTATAGCAGTTCCAATTGCACTACTTATAGCACCTGCAATACCACCAAAAAAGCCTTTAATTTTATCAACTATTCCTTGAACAGTATCTTTTAACTTATTGAATAAGCTAATTCCAGTATCAATTGCTCCTTTAATAGCACCTGATATGGCACTCCCCACTGCTGAAAATGCACTTTTGACCTTTTCTACTACTGGAGAAACATAATTTACCCACAGACTTGTAAAAAACCCTGCTATTGCATCTATTTTAGGTTTAAGAAAACCCCAAATTTGTTCACCGAGCCATTTAAAAGCAAACACAATTAAATTAATAATACTAGTTACTACTGACCACCAGAACTGGAAGTATCCGACAATGATATCTATCGCTACACCTACAACTGCCATAATTATGCCACCAACAAACTTGAATATATTTACTACAAATCCTATAACAGTTGATACTACCGCCCACCATATTTTAAAATACGTTGATATAATATCTATAGCTACACCAATTACAGTCATAATAATATTGCCAAGCCATTTAAAGAATCCTGCTATTGCATCAACAATGGCCATAACACCATCTCTAAACCAATCACAGTTATTCCAAAGCCATAAGATACCTGCAACTATTGCTGCAATTGCTAATACTATAAGGATTACAGGAAAAGCAGCCATTGCTGCATTCAATGCCCATTGTGCCGCTGCCGCTCCGAAAGTTACCCCAGAACCAGCAGCTATTTCAGTAGTTAAAAAACCATAAATAGGTATTAAAGTTGATATAAAACCTAGAATTGGACCAATAGCAATACCCAATGCAATAAACGCAATGGCGACACCCTGACCAACTGGTCCTAGTTTTCCAAACCAATCTGCTAATTTCCCAATTTTATCAGCTAATTTACCAACTGCAGGTGCTACAACATCAGCTAGTTTTATACCTGCATTGGTTATTTTAGCCATAGTCTGTTGAATTTTAGCTGTATTAGTACTATTCATCTTGTCAAAAGCCTCTTTAGTAGCTCCTGCTGAATCTCCCATTTTACCTAAGAATTCATTATATGTGCCTACATCCCCAGCAATAGTCATTGCCGCTTTACCTGCTTCAATACTTCCAAACATTGTAGGCATACTTTGTCCATTGGCCTTAGCATAATCATCCATAATTTTTAATACATCACCAACAGATTTTCCTTCAGACATTAACTGTCCAAATGATTTCCCTGTAAGTTCTAATATTTTAGATCCTGCAATGCTCGTTGTATCACCTAATTCATTTAACATGGCATTAATTGAAGTAGTTGATTGTGCGGTATCAATACCTTTTGCAGTCATTAGTGCATATGATGCACCTAATTGTTCTATATTAACTCCATAAGCTTTTGCAGTAGGAATAACATTACCCATTGATTTAGATAATTCATCAACTGTAGTTTTACCTAAATTTTGGGTTGTTATCAGTACATCTGAAATTCTTTTGCTATCCTTAGCCTCTAATCCATACGCATTAATAGCAGAAGTCATTACATTAACAGCTGATGCTGTATCAGTAAATCCACCCTTAGATAATTGAATTGCCTGTGTCATGAAATCTGTTGTATCCTTCATATCATTAGTAACGGGCAATCCAGCAGACAAAGCTTCGTAATAACCTCCGGCAATTTCATTTGCTGCAATACCTGTTTGATCAGATAAACCCATTATGGATTTTTTAAGATTATTTGTATCTACTTCAATACCGCCATATAGTGTTGATATCTTAGCCATTGAGTCACTGAATTGGTTTGATGTATTAATAGCTACACCACTCGCTGCAATTAATGGTACACTTAGACCTATTGTTGCCATTGTTCCTGCTTTACCTAGTGATTTTTGAGTGCCTTCTAGTTTACTATTAGCAGTTGCAAGATTCTTTTCAAAATCTTTTATATCTGCTCCTACTATTGCTTTTATAAGAAAGTTTGACATTATTTACCTCCTTTCCCTTTAGAATTTTGACTGATTAGTTTAATCCATTCTTTATTAGGATCTTGTTTATCAATTTCAAGAATTTTGTTCTTAACTTCGATAATCTCTTCTTGCGAGACTTCAACTTTGTTTCTTTTCTTGTAGAGTGGTTTATTATAATTCTTTTTATTAGCAGACATATAAGCATGATAGAAAGCATTCCTGATTCCAGACATTTCTACTACCTGCTTATCTTGATGAGCTTTAACAATCAAAGATTTTTCTATTTCATTTAAATCCAAATAGTCTGCCTTAGTAAATCCAAAATTTGCAACAAAAAAGGCAAATCTCTTTGCCTCTGCATATTCTGGATATTTATCTTTTTTCCCTGGCTTTTCATCTTCCCAGAAGTAATCACTTTGAATTACTTCTAGCGGAACAAAAAACCCGCCTGCTCCTGTATTTGATCAGCTAAGAATTTATATACTCCACCAAATCCATATTCCTCTAATGCTTGTTCGAATAATTTTTGTTTATCTCTATCAACATCAATAAACATATTAAACATTAATTTAACACTAGACAAAGATGCCTCTTGCATAAGATTCATAATACTTTTTTTACTGGCCACTTCTAGTGTTTCTAATTTAGGAGTATTTATTATAAACCTAAATTCCTGTTCACCAATTTTCAATTTATTATCATCAATATTCATTTTTAATTCCTTTCTTGTTTAAAAAAATAAGGAGGGTGTTACCCCTCCTATAATTATTTTGCAGTAGCAATTGCCACGTTTGAGTTTCCAGCGAATGAACCACCAGTTACTACTAACCTTACACTATATGTAGTACCTGATGTTAATCCAGTTATAAGTGCACTAATTGCAGTATCATCGATTGTAGATGGTGTTGTAGTTGCAACAGTCCATAGACCAACGCCAGTCTTAGTCTCAACAACAACAGCTGTACTACCAGTTGGTGGACTGAACGTTAAGTCAATTTGACCAATAGTTGCACTTTGTGAAGCTACTAAATCATTAATTGGAACAGTTATTCCAACCGGTAAATCAACAATTGCATCACCAGATAAATCAACTAAAGCTCCTGCACCTTCAAGAGTAGCAGACCATGTAACTATATCATCATATGGAGCCTCTGCTGAATAATCACTAAGAGTTGCTAATCCACCATACATTGCTTTACCTGTTTTAATATTAATTACTTTTATTGCTATAGTATCACCATTTTCAAATGCCTGATCTAGAATAGTTGAAGCTGGGTCACCAACCACCATTCCTCCATCTGTGTCAATGCTCCATTTTTTTAAGCCAGCCATACCTGATGCCCAACCCCCACTAAGTTTATCTGATGTATCAATGTTTTCTGCTGATCTGTTTACTTTTAGACCTTGTTGTCCACCAACAGCATATAAACTTGTTCCTGTCTGATCATATATAGCAATAACTATATCTTTACCAGCAATTTTTTCCATTTTATTTCTCCTTCCTATATTTTAGATTCAAAACCATAACAGACTTTTAACTCAATTTCTATTACAGCATGTTTTTCTTGTGTTTCATTTTCTTGATAAAGTGAATTTAAGCCCGTAACTGCTTGAGATACCAACCAAAAAGGTTCTGGGATATAAATATCCTCAGTCAAAGCTTCTTCAATCTCTTGACATAGATTCAATACCGGAACACTACTATTTGTGGAATCAGCAAATGCATGAATCCACAAAGTAAATAAATCCATATTGGATGTTTTAGTATTTGCAGCCTTTACCTTTACAAGTTCAATATAGCAAAAAGGAGTAGTTTTATTTGGAGTAACAATATCAAAGGTTTGAATACCTTTTTCTCTAAGTTTGTCAATTACTCCACCTATTACATACTTAAAGTTTAATTTTTTTATTGCCATATAATCCTCCTAATTACCTGTAAGTTTTTTAACTAAATCACTTACTGCTTTTTGATGAGCTTCCCTATTATCTTCCGCTGCATTATATAAAAATTTAACACCTGGTACGAATCCACCACCTCTAGTTCTATGTCCAAACTCAACATGAGGTGCATATTTCACTGAATACCCTATTTCACCATTTAGCCCCTTAATATTAAAGCTTCCACTCTTAGATAATCCACCAGTTTTATAATGAGGATTTAAGTTTTTCTGGCTATCACTCAAGATATCTGCAGTTGTATCGGTAACAATTTTTAGAAATTCACCACTTGAATCAACAGAGTTTTCCAATACTTTTTGCAGTTTTTCTGCCCCAATAAACCTAAAATTATCACTCATTACTTCACCTTCTGACAATAGATCATCAACTTATTATTTTTAGGTAATATTGTTTTCTCCTTCAAATCATAAATAATACTGTCTACTTCAGCTTTTGTTGCTTCTTTATAGATTGAATCACTATAAGGAACTACTATGGTATGAAGCGTTTTAGTTACATCATAACTAACAGAATTTTGAGCAGTATTACTTAAAATACTGCTCTTTATTGTTGATATACTACCTTCAATAATTGCTAATTCACCATTACTTTTAACCTTATTACCGAGTTCATCCTCTTGACCGGCATTAGTTTTATAAAACTTAATATTAATCATTAGATAAACCTCAGCTTTCCAGCACCCTGGCTCTTCTTGTAAGCCTCAAAATCATCAGTATAAGGAGTTAATAAATCGCCTATCATACTTACACTAACTTCACCTTCTGATTCATTAGAGTAGCCTTCTTTACCTCTTCTGTTGATGTAAGAAACAACTATATCAATTGTTATTTCATCCATATCTGTTGGGTAATCAGAAACATTACATTTAGCTTTAATTCTTTTCTTTACCAGGCCAATGTAAAAGGTGATAGCATCATCATTGACACTATCACCAGTTAATAAAAGTTTTCGAATTGTTGAAATCATTGTGGAGTCATCCATTTAGATACCTCCTATTCTTTTTCTCCTGCTGAATCTTTATCAACTTTAATTGCCTTAGGTGTTTTAACCTCTTTTGCCTTTTCCACCTTAGAGACTCTATCAGACTTTTTATAACCTATAGCTTCAAAATGTTTTAATTGATCATCATGAATTTCTATTATAATTCTATTTTTTTCAACAAATATCATTAGTTATACCTTCCTTCCTATGCTGTAGCATCATCAATTGCAATCAATGCTGTTGGTACAGTAACTAGTCTTCCATATACAGTCAAGTTCTGTACTTTAACTCCGTCACCATTTTCAACATCTTTTTTAAGCATCTTAGCAACACCAATACCCATTGTAGTAGCAAGACTATGTCCAGCTAATAGTTGAGCTTTTGCAACTTCACCTAAATCATTAGATACATAAACATCAAATCCACCAATTCTACCAATCATTCCGTCAGCTAACTGTTTTGGGTCTGCTGTCGGAACCATCTTGTTACTTTCTAGAATTGCTACTTCCATGTCTGGAGTACAAATTAAGTATCTTCCAGTAACAGGAACTTTATTAGTTTTCAATGTTTTTTTCATAGTAAGGATAGTTGAATAAACAGTATCCTTAGTTAAAGTAGCTGCAGTCAATTTTGGTGCTGTTGTATGCATATAAACCATTACTTCATTTTCCATGAATTCGGCCATAGCCAATGCAGTGTTAAGAACCGCTCTTTGTTCCATATCATATGGTACTTGTGTAGCACTTACACCATCAACATATTCAGCAGTCCACTTTTCTTTATCGATTAGCATTTTTACCTTTGAGTTATCGTGAGCAGTAGCTCCATTAGCACCATCTCTTGTATAATCTGTTACAGCAGGTAGTACCACACCAAAGATATTTACAGCATTACCGCCTTTAACATCTCCATCATAATTTCTATTAGTTATTTTTGATACAAGTAAATCTTCTTGTAATCTTTCTAGAACCACAGGGCTCCAAGTTTCAGCAAATGTCATTTCTTCATCATCCTTTCAATTTTTAATATCGTCTTAATGGTGGCAATGATGGTTTTTCATTTTTATCATCATGCCTTAAATTGTTTGGTGGATTAGGATTTTTCAACCTTTCTTCCACAGCCTTTTGAACTTCATCTTTAAATGATTTTTCAAAAGTTTTAATTTTCTCTAGTGCTTTTGCACTATCTGAATCAACCAGGAATTCAGCAAATCCCAAAGGTAATTTCCTTTCTTCAAGTTCGGTCTTAGTATCAGCCAAGGCATTGTTATAAGCTTCTTTGCTTACATACTCTGCAAGTTTATCCTCTAATGCTTTTTTCTCTTCCTTGGCCTTTTCTTCAGCAGATAACTTTGAAAGCCTTTTTTCTTCCTCAATCTGAGTCTTAGCTTCTTCCTGTGCCTTCTTGACTGCTGCTGCAATCATTGCATTTACATCTTTTCTAGTGAAAGAATCATCTTTCGGAGGTTCAACTGGCGGTTCCTTAGGTGGCTCAACCGGTGGCGGATTTGGTGGCGGTGGCGGTGGTTCACCTGGTTCCGCATGCAATTGCAGATTTAGCTTGAATTTGTTTTCAATTTCCTTTGTCATTTTCATCATCCTTTCAAATAGTTTTTACGGTAAAACTTTAACCTTAATCATGGACCTTTTATAGCCTTGACCACGTTTTGGGCATACAAAAAGACACCCTGAGGTGTCTTAGTTACTAATATTAATTTAATTTAGTATTTTTCAACAAACTCCCATTTACCACCTTTAGAACTACCATCTAATGGTGCTGGATTTACAAGAAAATACAAGTAGTCTTCTCCACTGTCATCAATTACTCTAATATAATCCTTGTCTAATATTTCTAAATATTCATATATATTGCCATTTGTTAATGAATCAACTCCAAAGCTCTCTCCAATATATTTCACTTTGCCTATCGATTCCTTTTCCAGAAAACTATTGCTTTCTGAATCAAAAACTTTTATTTTCATTATTTCTTTTTACCTTCTTTATATTTTATTTCATATTGCTTATATTGATCATCATATGAATACCAATGAACATCAATTACATAATTATCAGACTCGACTTTTCCAACTTTTTTAGCCCACTTCAAAGGGTCTCCACCATATATTTTAGATAACCTTTCTGCTTCATTTAATTTATTAGTTGTTCCATTACCAAATAAAGATTTTGTATTAGTCACAATTGTATTGGTAGGAATAAATAATTTTTGCCCACTATCTATAAATGGTAATTGTCTTTCTAGGTAAGTACTATTCTTACGATTTCTGTATAAGCTTTTTAACTCATTCCACTTGTCTTCATTATACTTCAATTCAACAAACTTATCAAAACTATCAGGAACAATTCCACCTAGTGCATTTTTATATTGATTATATTGTTTTTCATTAATGTCTTTTAATACTTTATCGCTACTAGGAACTGCATTCTCCTCTAATCCTAACTCCTTCGCTCTTCGATTACTAACTGGTAAACCTCTGCTTCTACAGTTTGGATGTAATGGAGGGTAATTAATACCTATTTGTGCTTTAGAAAGTTCAAAAACTTTGCCATCTAAAGTGCTACATCTTTCACTAGTTCTGCTATCCTCTACAGCCAAATATTCATAGAATTTTAAGCCATTATCAATATAGTTCTGCATGTTAGATCTATTAGCTACATAACTGGTCTCAGTTCTTATTAATCTTTCTGCATCTGATTTACTAGCTCCTGTTATTGATTTAAGATGGCCAACCATTGTATCAAAGTCATCACCTCGGATAATTCCATTTCTTAATTCATAATCTAAATGGCCCAGAAGCTTATCTTTATTTCCCCAAAGTCTATCAGAATAGTTCTGCCCACTAATCCACTTAGTACTAATCATTTTATCAGCTTGAAGATCATCGAGCATTGCAACATTACCACTTAAAACTTTACCCATATTAGCATATGTGCTTTTAGCAGTTCCTTTGAGTGATTTAGCCATTATTTCGGCTTCTTTAGCACCCAATTCACTTATCTGATATCTCGACTTCTCTATAAGCATCTCATAACGATCTAACTTATACATATTTTCTCTAACTGGTTTAAGGTATGCATACTTCGGATATTTCTCTGCGAATCCTTCCCAGTCCTTGTAAAGCATATCAAGGTCATTTTTGCTTGCAATACTTCTTAAATTACTAAACTCTATAATATTATCTTTTCCATATTTCTGGTAGAAATATGCCACTTCATTAGAAAGTTCTTTATCAAGTTTATTATAATGTGTTTGTATATCCTTTAATGCAGTCAATGCTTCTACATCCGTCTTTTTCACATCTGCAATCTGTCTATCAGCCCAATACTTACTAGGCTTTTCTTTTATATCCCCCATATTTATGCACCTGGAGGAGTAAATGTATCAATAACACTTTTTTCTTTATTTATTCGCACAATTTCCTCTTTTACATCATCTACGATACTTAAAGTTTCAAGTTGTGTCTCCTGGCTAACAATCCCACTTAGATTTTTAGCATTAGTAATCTCTTCAGCTATATCAGCAGGTATATTTTTATAGAATGTAAAATCAATCATACCAGAAAATAAGCCTTCATTATTTAGTTTATTCAACCAAGTAAACAAATGCTTAAATCTCTGTCTTAGTGCTGATCTAAATTGCATTTCTTTTTCTGTTCTGGAATTTTCTAAGGCCAGCATCCTATATCTTAATGATTTACCAGATGCATTTCCAAAATCCTCAGCCGTCATATCCGGTACACCTGAAATAGTAAATATTTCTTTTCTTAACCTATCCAATAAGTTCTCCTGGCTTCCATCTGCATTAGGTTTCTCAAGGAATCTAATATCATATTTTTCAGTTAGGTCTTTTAGATATAACAATCTAGTAGTTCTCAGCTTTTTGTCGGTAGTTTCATCTAAGTCAGCACCAGCAATAAGCAGATATGCATCAGCAAAATATTCTACATCATTTGCCTTTTCTGAAATTGTCTTATTATAGGCATCTATCAAACTAATTATGTCATCAAAGCAACCTTTTCTATATTCATTCTGTTTAAACTCTACTATTGCAACTTTACCAGTCACATTAGGTGTTGTTTCTTCCAAGATTATATTCTCGCCCAAAGTAAAACCTTGTTGATAATCCTTAGTATATATAGTGCCTACCTTGATAACTTTGTCATCTTTTCCTAATCTATTAGCGTAATATATTGCTGCTATTCTAGTTTCTTCTACAGTATCTGAATATATCATAATTACATTCTCTGGTAATAGATTTCTCATCCTATATTCACCATTACCATCAATAAATTGGAGTTCAAAACTATGACCATAAATACTACAGTTTTTGGTATGGTTAAAATCTATGTTTCCAAGTTCATTGTTATCTTTGATAGAATCAAACGTTTTAGCTATACCATCATCCCCAAATATATATTTCCACCTTTGACCAGCAAAATATCCACACTCCATATCTGTTATATACCTGATAAAATTAACGCATATTTGATTATTAGGCTTGCCCTCTGCAGTTTCTAAATCAAAAACCGCCTGTTTTCCAAGATAATATTCTTTATTTTTCTTGTAATAATCAAGTAGTGGTGTGTGTGCTTCAAATATCTTTTTCAAAACATCTTTATTTGTAAAATCTGTATCCTCAGCTTTATAAAATACCTTTTCTAATAGTTCCATACTTTCCTCCTATAATCCAAATGGTTTGTTTCTTGCTTCAAGTTTATTTGTCTTACCTGTCATGTATGGCTCTAATCCATATCTCAATGCATCTAAACAGTGATTAAACATGTCTACAGGTTTATTAATATATTCTCCTGACTTTTTATCTTTTTTCCAAGTGTAGTTGTCTAACTCTTCTGTGATTTTAGGACAACGTTCATCTACAACAAGTTCATACTGCTGTATAAATTGAATCCCGTTGATTACACTATCAGGTCCTTTTCTTGCTGGTTTTATCCTAGCTACACCTTTTCTTTTTATCTCTGCTATAGACTTTTGTTCAGCACTATCAGCATTGATTACTTCTTTTGAATATCCTAGATCTATAATTACATTTGCTATTTCATCATTTAGCATTCCTTTTCTGACATATTCACCAGTGACATATATTTTCTTATTGACTAAGTCGATTCTGCCATTAATAAAAGCTGATGGGTCGTTAACATAACCAAAATCTAATCCATTAAAAAGAGGAAGTTCTTTAACTTCCTCATGCGGTATTATTCTTTTTGTATATCTAAATATCAACTTATCCAAAGTAGCAAATTCTCCCAAAGCATATATTTTATAATATGCTGGGTTCTTATCTGCCATTGTATTTAGATAATCAATATAACTTCTTCTTAAGAATCTATTATTTTTATAATTAGTTTTTATAATTTTGCAATCATCAACTGGATTTACAAAGAAATAAGGATAAACCCAATTCACTTTGCTTACTGGGTTAAACATTAGATATATTTGAGGATAATCAACTTCTTCACCAGGTCTAAGTCTTAAGTTCAACTGGGTAAAATCCTCTAAAGTTATGTCTGTTGCTTCCTCTACCACAATATCAGTTATTCCATCAATAGATTTTATTTTTTCAGGATCATCTAATCCTTTAAAGATAAACTCAGAACCATTGCTCAGTGCTATGGTAAAATCACTCTTGTTTGATTTATATGATTTACTTAATCCAGCTTGATTTAATAACTCAATTGTTAAGTGCCAAATACTCTCTTTAATAGTTCTTTGAACCTTTCTTATAACAAGTATTCGTCTTTTACTATTACATGCCTTTAGAACAGCTTTTTGTATTGCTCCAACTGATTTTCCAGAACCAGCACCACCATAATATACTTCAGTGCCACAACTATAATCATCAATTATATCCCATACCCAATTATTAAATGGTTCTTTTTTTAAGGCCTTCATTTTTCATCAACTTCTTTATACCAACCTAACTCAGTTACCGTTAAATCTAACTTATCATTCAACAGGCCATGTCTTTTAGCTAGTAATTCAGCAGCTTTTAATCTTTCCTTTTCGTCAGGATGTTTTTCTAATGTTCTAGCCTCTGATGTACCTAAACCGATACCCTCAACCACAACAACCTCAGCTGTTGCTTCGCCCCTCATCACCGAAGTTAGATATTCTAGTACTTCTGTTGCATCTGCCATTCTTTTAGTTTTCATTTTATCTAGTTGTTCATCTATGTAATTTTTGAGGTGAGGTTTTGTTAGGTTCTCATTGCCTATTTCCTTTGCTGATTTTTCACTATATCCGGCCTCAATTGCTGCTGCTGTTGCATTCCCTAACTCAATGTAAAAGTCAGCAAATCTTTTTTGTTTTTCTGTTAGTTTCTGCATTTTGCAGCTCCTTTCATTTTTTTATAAATGCAAAAAGCAACTAGGGTATCTAGCTGCTTTTCACTTTTCTTTATTCAATTAACTAAAAAGAGGTTTTAATGATTGCTCATTACTTCCACTTACACTATATCACTGTCAATATATAACATTCTATAACATTTTATAACATCTTTCTTAATTCTTCTAAGCTTTGACCATGCAATCTTTGTATATGCATATAACAATAACCCATAATAATTGCTACTTCTTCCCACGATTTATTGTTAATATAATACTCAGTTAATATTGACCTTTTAGTTGTATCGTGTAATTTCCCAATTATCGTTTTTGCCTCATCAATCAATTCATATAGCCTTATAGAATCTTGACTAATTCTATTTTCCAAATCTATCCTTTTATCAGTTATTTTTGTTTTATCCGATACTGAATCATTTCTAGGTTCATCGGTTAATACAGATGTACAACTATGCTCTTTAGCTCTTAATCTTTCGATTAAATCAATATTTGATGATATTTCTTTATCAATTCTTCTGACTTGCTTTAAATAATCCTTTATATCCATTCATTACCTCCAAATCAATTTAGTTAGTTTTCTTTTCAATCTATGCAGTTTCTTGTTATTCTTTTTATGTTTCTTATCGTTGAATATTTGTCCGTTAATTGCTTTTCTGATTAATTCAAATAATTGGTTAATAACATTAATAAAGACATCAATTATAGCTTTAAATGATTCTATTAAATCTTTCATACTGTTTTCTAGACTTGGTATCCTTCTCAATAATGCTTTATACTCTTCTGGGTGGTCTTTGTAATACTGGTCAATAATCTCGCCTAATTTAATAGCTCTTAAACCAGCCTCTTCAGCAGTTAATCCTTGTGCTCTTAATGATTCCGATAATTCATTTCCTGTTTTTTCAATTTCTTTTTCTGCTTCTGTTGCTGTCTCATCTTTATTTGTCATCTTGCACCTCTCTCGTTAGTTAGTTCCATTCTTCTATCCGCTCTGTTGGTAATGGATAACATTTGTCAATGTACCTATATATTGCTTCTCTAATCTCTATTATTCTTTGTTGATTATGAATATATTTTGGTTTTAATCCTAATGGTGGCATTTGATATTTCATCATTCCACCTCCACTAAAGGGCACCAGTCAGGTTTAATTGTTTCATCTATTATTTTTTTATCTGAATTATTGCACTCATAGCCAAATGTTTTAAACTCACCTCTATTGTCAATTTTACACATATAGAAAACACAGGGACATTCATTACAGCTTTTTATTTCATCGCATTCAAATTGATATTTCATTTCTACAATCCCTCCTTCATTTTCAAATCTAACCTTTTATAACCCAGTTTAATTTCTATAAACATCTTCGTACTTACCGGTTTTAGCTTTATTACTTTTACCAGGGTTCAATTTTTCCTTTACTCCATCTCGAACACAACTATCAAGAATCACTTTGATATAGTTCCATGAATTTGGTTTATATGGACTGGCTTGTAGTATCGCTTTGATAATCATATCTTCTGGAAGATCATTCAGTAATGCTAACATTTCATTTTTATCATTTTCAGTTAAAGTTACATTTGGTATTTGTTGTTCGAATACATCAATAATTTTTTTAAGAGAATCATCATCATCATCAACTTCCTTGTCTGACATTTCCTCTTGACTAGACTGTTCTAGACTAGACTTAACTAAGCTAGACTGATCTAGACTAGACTGTTCTATGTCGCCATTTGTCAGTCTTTTGCCTGTCTTTTGTCTGTCAAGTGGTTGCACCTCAAGTGCTGGTACACTTTCAGCCCTACTATAAACACCATTTTTATCTAATTCCAGTAATAATCTTTCATTTTGATATGCAGTATCTTTTATTCTGTCTGTCCTAATCCAGTTATGCATTCTCCAATGTTTTATAACTATAATTCCGTTATCAAAGGCTATTATAAATTTCTTTAACAACAATAAATTAAGGTCATCTTTTGCAGCTCCGCAATTTCTTAAAACCTTATTTGGTGCATTCACAAAACCTTCATCATCAGCATTTAAATTAAGATGAAAATATAGAGCTTGTGAACTAGAAGGCATATCAAGAAAAGCATCTGATTCAGTAATTTGTTTATTAAACATTCTTTTATTTGCCATTATCTGTTCACCACCTCATCAATGGTAATTTGGTTTGGATCTATTGGTTTAATGTGAACTGATAATGCTTGGAATGTCTCCGATAAATCCTTTATTTTTGATAGTATTTCTCTGTTTAGAAACCTTGATATATCAGCATCACGATAGCTTAAAAAATAACCATAATTAGAACTGTCAGATAGGATAGGAATACCTCTTTTTCTTGCTTTTTTAATCATATCTCTGATGATTCTATCACTAATTCCTAAACATACTTCTAAGTCTTTTCTACTTATTGGATTTCTAAAATCTCTATGTAAGGCCATAACTTCTAATAGTTTTTGATAACTCTCGCTTTTAATTTCATGTAACTCCATAACTAACCCCTTTCTGGGAACTGGAGAGAATTTCATTGAGGTGAGTATCTTTACAGTTCCCATTTGTTTTATTTGAATAATTGTAAGTATTAAATTAATTTTAGGTAGTTTGTAATTGTTTTTATCGCTTCATCAAATCCATATGCTACCTCTGCTTTGTACCCTTCATCTTTTAAATCTGTAAGCCATTTTTCTTGTTCCTTAGATAATTTGCCTTTATCAGCTTTAAGTTCTAAATATAAACCATGAAAACCGCCTCTAGCAACTGGTAAAACTATATCAGGAACACCTGGCTTAACTCCTTCAGCTTTCAATCTCATTGCTGTTGTAATATGTCTGTGACCACCATTAGGCACATGATACATTTTTTCCAAACCTGGATATTTATTTCTCATCATCGATGCCCAATCAAATATCATTATTTGTATTTGAGATTCTGTTACTTTAAGCTTCATTTGGGAATGCACCAAACATATCATCTAATTTCTCATCAGTCGGTTCATAAGTGGTTTCCTCTGATGTTTCATCAACCTCTATTTTTGTATTCAACCTAGCCTTGTTTTTGCCCTTCTGTGGTTGGTCTTCTATAATGGTTTCTGCCTTTTCTTCTGTCATGGGTTCGTTATCTACATACTCAACTGCTCCATCTTGATGTATTACTCCCATATCCTTGGTGTAGGCATCCTGCATTTCAATACTCATGATTCCCCACTTACTGATCAGTTGTCTTAGCATTGTTTTAAAGGCCATTCCGTCAAAATCCTTACTCCAAAATGTGTATTTATTGCCTTTTTTCTTGTCTGATTTATATCCTTGAGAATATTCTAGTGCGTGAGCTTCCATTTTAGCCTTTGACCAGTACATTGTTTTTCTAAATCCATTATTATATTCAAACATTGCAAAGTAGCCAATTGTATTTGCTTTCTCCCTTGCTTCTTCATCATCAATTAGATTTACTTCAATCTCCTCGAATAATGGATCATAATTTATTAACTCACCCTCTTTAATTGCTAGAACATTTAACTTCTTATATTGCCCAGACCTTAAAGCCAATTGAATATAACCTTTATATCCTAGTTGGAATTGAGCAACTTTATACCCCTTATTGTTATCATTAAAAGGTACCATGTAGTACTGGCCTAATATTGCAGATGGAGATAACTCCAAACTTTCACCTAGTAATGCAGCGGAAATAATACTTGATGGTTCACATTCTTGTAATGTCTGATTAGACACTACAGCACTTGTAATTGAAGCCACAAACCTATTTGCCCTTTTTGGGTCTCTTAAAGTATTGTTTATCATCTTTTTGTAACCTTCTGATGAAATTACCGCACTGAATTTTGGTTTTTCTTGTGATTTTGTTAATGAATTATTTACTGCCATTTTATTATTCCCCCAATTTTCTTATTTTTATTTTATTTTCTTGGATCCAATTTTTTAGTTCATTTACTTGTACTTGTTTCATGTAAAGGCTAAAGTTATACCATCTGTCGTTATTAATTTCTGTTGGTTCTTCCACATCTGTTTTTCTAATTGGTTCTGAATTATTATATGGAGTTTGTGGTAATTCTTTCTCTACTGTTTTTTCTTTTGCCTTTTCAGCCTTTAATCTTTCTGCTTCCAGCATTGCTTCCTTAGACTTTTTGAGGCTTTCTTCTTTTCTTAAAACCAAGTCTAAATCTCTAGTTGTAAAAAATACATCTAATAGAGTTGTTTCAAATTCTGAATTTTTGTCTTTGATTATCTTTACTCCTGTTTGAATATTTGAATATATCTTCTCAATATCTGCTCTAACATCCTTAATATTAAAAGTGGTGTTTTGCCACCTTTTATCCTCTATAGAATTAAAGCCAATAACTTCCTGGTAATCTTCAAATATCTCATTGTATATCTCTAATGCTTGCTCTCTCTTTTTAGCTTTATTTCTTGATTCATAATCTTTAACTTGATCATCAATAGCTAGAAGTGGCTGGTCAATTAATGCAATTAGTTCTTTAATAGATGATTCGAATGCATTGTATGGCTCCAGGCACTTGTTTTTGATTTCTTTTCTTTTTGATTCTAATGCGCTTTTGAAAATATTAAGTGTTGATCTATCTGTTTTTGCTGATTTTATTGAGCTATCGTCATAAATCAAGCCCTGGTACTTATCTAAGTTCTGATTTATATATGCTTTAATCTCATCTTTGTTGAATTCAATGGATTGTACAAATCCATCTTCTTTTGGTGTATAAATTACTAATTCCATGTTTTACCTCCTTAAAATGGTACATCTTCTTTGTTAATTATTGGTTCTAGTGGTGCCTTCGGTATAGTTTTCATATAGTCTATAAATGTAACTACTTCATCTGCTGGTACATTAATTTGAGTGACCTTAGCAATTGATTTACCAAACTTAGTATCAACTTCTACTTCATCATCAATTTTTAGATTTTCATCTTCTGCGAAGTAGCTATATTGTGTTCCTCTGAATTCACCAGATTGTGAATGTTTGAATTGTACTTTTACTATTTGCATTTGTTTACCTCCTTATAATTCCGGCAGTATCAGTGGTGGTCTTGTTCTATTTTCTACATGTTCCCAAAACTTAATACCTGCCTCTTCTAAATAATCTATATCTTCTTGAACTTCTGACCGTTCTATGAAATAATGTTTGGCTTCAGTTCTAACTTCCCCAGAATACTGATATTTAAGTTGGGCTTTAAGTACAGTGAATTCTGCCCAGGGTGCTGTTAACAATTGCCATAATACTTGAATATAATAATTATCTGGTATTCCATTGTTCCATTTTTCTTTTTGCATGGATCTAAGAATTTCAGTAGTCTTTACTTCAAGAATACCCTTGCGTCCAGTTAGTTGTTCTATAAGTCTCCCATCCAAAGTTGATAATATAAATGGATGCTTTGGGTTTCTGATTAAATCAAAATCCTTATAGTGGACTACATATTTTGGAAAGTCTAATTTAAATAATTCCCTTAATGGAGCTTCAGCTTCTTTGCCATATTTAACACATGGTTTATTTCCAATATCTTCGTGTTCCTTTAACCCAACTTTCAATTCCCATAGTTCTTGATTGTTCATATATGGATTCTTGCCGATAATTGCAGCTGCTTCTGAACCACCAATTCCATTTAGTCTTTCCTGGAGCCATTCCTTTTCATTTATTATTATTGCCATTGCTCCTCCTACAGATATCTTTTGACTTCTTCCATTAATTCTAAAAATGCAACTATATGGGATGGTGTTTTAACTCCAAAGACTACTTTTCCAACCTGCTCACCGTACATGATTGCTTCATTCATACAATCAATTAATTCATATTCTAGGTGTCTAGGTTCTTCCTCTAATTCTTCTGGTTTATATCCACTACTAATTAAATGATTTTGAACTTCACTTACTAATTCCATAGCGAATTCCCATAATGGTACTTCTTGACCTCTAACCAGCCATACGATTGTATTACTTTCCTTTGGTATGCTATAATTAGATTTAATAAGAATATCTTTGCAAACTTCGCTTAATTCCTCGCTAGAATTATTGTTTGATTGATGTTCTTTTTCTTTATCCATTTCTAAAACCCTCCCTTATTATGCTAATCTTGACTAACGCACTCTCTTTTGCCTCTTGTACTTTTATTCTTATTTGGTCTTGCCATGTTTTGAATTTAACAGCTTCAATATTCTCTTTGATTATTTCTTTTGTCATTGCACCTTTCTCCTTCTTTGCGTTTTAATTTCTTTAATATCATCTGCTCTGTGCCTTTCAGTGAATCCTTCTCTATCTTCCGCTAGTTTTGCAAAAGCTTCTTCTGCTTTTTTAACTGGTATTTTTATGTGATCACCTTTTTTAAAACAGGGTATTTTTCCTTTCATACAAAACTCTCTTATAGTTTGGCTAGATAATCCTGTTAAAACTGCTGCTTCATCAGGTGTTATTATCCAGCGTCTCCATAGCGGTATATCTGCTCTTTTCATTTTGTCCTCCTTTCTATTGCGTTCATGCAATAATATTGTTAAAAAAAATTGCATTCGGATTACTAATTTTCAAGGCTTTTATTAAAATCCTTGCTTCTTTAATAGTAAACTCGGTTGTACCGTTTAGCTTCAATCCTAGCCCCTGAGGGCTTAAGTTCAATATTTCAGCTAATTGTACTCTGCTAATATGCAATTCAGCCATTCTTCCTTTGATTTTATCTTGATACATATTTTCACCTCCTATTGCGTGATTGCTATATTCTAATATTAAACTATCTCTTGCGTGATTGCAATACAATTTGAAATTATTTTTACTTATTTACCAATTTTTATTGCATTTCTGAAAATATTATATACAATATTAGATAGAAGAGAGGTAATTGATATGAGCGAAAAAGAAATAAGAGAAAGAATATCTAGTTTAAGAAAACAAAAAGGAATGTCATACCAAGACTTAGCGAACTTAACGGAAATGAGTCCTTCAACTTTACAAAGATATGAAACAGGAAGTATAGATAAAATGCCTATTTCTAAAATGGAAATTATTGCAAAAGCTTTAGGAGTAGAACCTTCGTATCTCATGGGTTGGGATGATGAAACTACAGAACCAATCCAGGAATACGATCCAGACGCTCTAGAAATATTAGAAATGCTTGAAAGAAACCAAGATTTGAAGATGTTGTTTATGAAGACGGGAAAACTTTCAAAAGAAGATAAAGAACAAATAGTTAGGATACTTAAAGCAACTCTACCTCCTAATAATGATGATGGATGTTAGGTAGTTTATTGGACAGTTAAATTGATATACTGAACAGACCAAATTACAGGAGATGATTCAGTTGTTAGAATTAATAAATAAAGTAACTTCAGAGTTAACAATCGAAGAATACAACTATATTTTATCAGAATTAGATTGTTGTGTAACCGAGACAATATTCCCAAAGAGTATAAAAGGATTAACTATCAAGAACGATTATGGAACTGGATATATAGTATATATAAATAGTTTGTTATCTGAGAAAATGAGAAAAAAAGCTATGAAACATGAATTATTACATTTATATAATGAGGATTTTGAAAAAGACAAGAATTTATTAATAAAAGAAAAGGAGAATGTTTAAATGAAAGAGTATAAAGGATTTGGTGGCAATGTAGTTACTATTGATGGAGATAATGTATTTATCAAACAATTACTTGTAAAAGAAAATTGTACTTTTAATGATATTAAAAGTGTTGATATTATATACCCAACAATGTTAAAAAACGGTAGTATTGCAATTACTACACAAAAAATGACGTATCAAATAATATTTACAAAAAAAAATCCAGAGGAATTTAAAGAATTGTTTGATTTAATAAATGAAAAAGTTAGTTCAGAATCAAGTGTTATTGATGATCCTATGAAAACTGCTGAAGGTCTATATCAATATTGTTTAGATAATAATTTCGGACAAGGGCTGAATAGAGAATGGGGCATTAAACACTTTAATATAATTTCTCAAAACCTTATGAATGATGAAGAGGTTAAAGTTGCATTTATAGGATTGCAAAATTTTATATCTATGACTAAACATAATGGTAATTATGCATATGCAATTACCAATAAACGAATTTTATCTGCACAAAAGAAAATTATTGGCGAATCATTTCAAACTATCTCTTTAGATAATATCAATGATATAACATTAAATACTGGCATGTTAATGGGTATTATTACTGTTGACACGATAAAAGAAACATTTAACATTGCAGTTAATAAACAAGTAGCACAAAATATATTTACAAAAGTTCATGAAGTATTAGATGCTATCAAAAATCCACAAGTAAATAACAAGGAAGTTAACTCTAATATTTCTATTGCAGATGAATTAAAAAAATTCAAGGACTTGTTAGACTCTGGTATATTAACTCAAGAAGAATTCGATGCTCAGAAAACTAAATTGCTTAACTCATAAAAATGAATAGTGTCCAATATGCAACCCTATTAAATTGTTTATATAAATACAATATATTCAGAGAGAACACAGAGGAAGACTTTAACTATTGAGTTGATGCATATTTTTAATAGTGATTTTTTAAAAGAAGGCAGGAGTAAAAAACATGCGTAATACAGATAGACTTTATAAAGGTCAAAGTATCATCTCTTTGCATGATGATTATATTGTTATCGATATTGAAACTACTGGATTAAGCCCATCATTTGATAAAATAATTGAAATAGCAGCAATAAAGATTAAAAATAATGAAATAGTTGATCAATTCAAAACCTTGGTTAATCCAGGTTTTGAAATTACTGAATTCATTGAAAAACTAACAGGAATAAATAATGATATGCTAACCTGTGCGCCTTATATAGAATCGGTTTTAAATGATTTTAATATTTTTATTGGTGATAGTTTTCTACTGGGTCATAATGTTTCCTTTGATATCAATTTCTTATATGATGCTTATATGGAACATTTAAATATTCCTTTATCTAATGATTTTATTGATTTGTTAAGAATTTCGAGAAGAGAACATAACGATCTTGAAAATCATAAATTGAAAACTCTTGCAGAATACTTTGATATTGATTATTCCAAAGCACATAGAGCTTTAGAAGATTGTATAATAACTAATAAAATCTTCCACAAATATAAAAAAATAATTATTGAAAAATATGGTTCTTTAGACCAATTTTTGTCTAATAAGAAAGGTAATCATTGTAATAGAACAAAGATAGATATTAGAGAAATATCATTAAGTGAAAACTGTACAATAGATCCAACACATCCTTTTTATGATAAATCGTTTGTTTTCACTGGAGCATTAAATATTCCTAGGACTAAAGCAGCTCAAATTGTTGTGGATCTAGGTGGTCATTGTGAATTAGGAGTTACAAAAATTACAAATTATCTTGTTATAGGTAATTTTGATTATATTAGAAATATCAATGGTGATAAATCTAATAAAATTAAAAAGGCTGAATCTTTAATATTAAAAGGTCAAGATTTAGTCATTTTATCTGAAGATGATTTTTTTCAATATTTAAAAATGGAGAGTGAAAATAATGAATAGTAAAGATTATTTAAATAATCTAGTTAAACTAATAAAATTAAGTGATAATTTTGATGATAGATTATTAACAATTACTGAAACCAATAATAAAAATGATAATTATTTAGATTTAGAAATTAATGGTCAGAAAGTCTTAAGATTTCCAACTTGGTTAAATTATAATGACAGCAACTACTTTATAGAGCTACATAAAGATGTTTCGAACACTATTGATAATTTAAATGAAAAAGTTAAAGTGAAAAACCCTTTATGGTTAATTTATCCTTTAACATTCATTACAGAATCAGAAATTACTAATAACATAATCAAAATTTATGACTGGTATTATTTAAATATTTTACCTGCAGATACATTTGCTTGTTGCCAGCTATATATGGAATGCAGCAATGAAAAATCTTGTTTGCATAAAGATAAAATTTTTAGAACAAGATGCATTTATAAACGCAATTTAGAGAAAAATTTGATTTTTTTTGGTAAAAATATGAACATATAAAAAAGAACCCCTCGCCATCAAGCTCCAGGGTTATACATGAAAAGTTCATCCCCTATATAAGGGACGTTTATATTTTATCATAATAGAAAGGTGGTGTAAATCATGGCAACATTAAGAAAAGATGGAAGATACCAGGCAAAAGTACAACTGGGCAAAGGTGCAGACGGCAAATATAAGGAAAAGCCTTTTTATAGTCGTATTTCGCCTGAAGATGCTGAACAACAAGCCGATGAATATTACAATAAATATATTATAAGAGATTATTCATTATTGACTATAAAACAATATCTGAAAATGTATTTAGATACAAGAAGACCAACAATACTACCTAACGGAACCCTTAAAAAAGAAAATGGAAAACTATCTCCAACAACAATTGAAGGGTATGAAAATCAACTTAATAAGCACATAGATCCATATATAGGTGATATATTATGGGGCGAACTTTCCAGTAAAGAAATAAAGAATTGGATAAGAAAATTAAAGGAAAAAGAAGTTGGTGCTAGAACCATTGAAGCTTCCTATAAATTTGTAAAAAGTGTATATAATTATTCTGTTGAAGAAGAAGACATTGGTGAAAATCCATTAAAAGGAAGTCCTAGAAAAATATCAGGCTATGTTCCTAAAATTGTGGGCTATATTCCAAAAGAGCACTTCTGGAAAATATTTAAATATGCTAACAAAAGAATGCAGGCAATTATGTTTTTGATTTGGGGAACTGGATGGAGAGAAGGTGAAGTTGCAGGCCTTCAGTGGACTGATATAGAAAAGGAAAGAAGCATAATCACTTTAAGAAGAAATATTATTAGGACTAAACAAGGATTAGTTATCAAAGGTCTTAAAAATGGTAAGGATAGGATTACATTTATAAGTGATGAAATATTCGAAGTGCTTGAAGAATTGCCAAAAACTTCAATATTTGTTTTTCCTAATTCACTTGGTAATATACAAGATCCAAATATTATTGGAAAACAATTTGAAAAAGTATGTGCAAAGGCAGGATATGTTTATCATATACACCAGCTTAGACATTCTCATGGAACATACGCAGCGGCTAACAATGTTAATCTATTTGCATTGAAACAAAGAATGGGTCATTCTGACATTAAAACAACTGAGGGATATATCCATAGTGATGTTAGTATTCAAAAAGAAATAGCTAACTTAGGAGTGTTTAAACGCAAGGTTTAATTTTTTTTAATTAAGTTTCGGTGTCAGTTTCGGTGTCAAATTAAAATCAGTAAACACAAAAAAGCAACAAAAAAACCCGCAAAGTCTACTGACAGTACAGGTTAGATGGTGTGCCTTGAGGGATTTGAACCCCCGACCTCTTGATTCGTAGTCAAGCGCTCTATCCAGCTGAGCTAAAAGCACAAAATTTGGCGGAGAAAGAGGGATTCGAACCCTCGGTACAACTTAACATCGTACACTTGCTTAGCAGGCAAGCGCCTTCAGCCACTCGGCCATTTCTCCATAGTATTGGCGGAGAGGGTGGGATTCGAACCCACGGCCCCTTTCGAAGTCACTGGTTTTCAAGACCAGCTCCTTAAACCGCTCGGACACCTCTCCAATAATACTAAGCAAGAAACATTTTATCACATACATTAAACAATGTCAAACAAACCAACAATCTATTTTTTCCTATTAATAAATTTAAAAAACTCAACAAACAACAACATAACAAAAGACAACCCACCAACAATTAACCACTGCGCAACATCCAGCATAGTCAAATTAAAAAGCTTATTCAAAGGAGGAATCACCACAACCAACAATTGCAACAACATAGAACCCCCAAAACACAACCACAAAATCGGATGTTTCTTAACCTTAATCTTAAAAATACTATCAGACCTGCTCTGAAAACCAAGAGCAGCAAACAACTGCGCAGCAGCCAAAGTAACAAAAGCCATAGTCGTAGCAACCAAACCATCATTAAAATAATAAAAACCAATCCCATAAGCACCAAGAGCCAACATTGCCTCCATAATACCCATAACACTAATAACCACTAAATTCCTACTACTAAAAATAGAACCACGACTATCAAGAGGCGCCCTATTCATAATATTACTCTCAGCAGGCTCGACACCCAACGCCAAAGCAGGAAAAGAATCAGTAACCAAATTAATCCACAATATCTGAACAGGAGATAAAAAACTCCACCCAATAATAGTCGCAACCAAAACAGCCACAACCTCACCCGCATTACTAGACAACAAAAAACTAATAGTCTTCTGAATATTATCAAAAATCCTACGACCCTCTTTAACAGCCACTACAATAGTAGCAAAATTATCATCCGTCAGAACCATATCAGAAGCCCCCTTAGAGACCTCTGTACCAGTTATACCCATACCAACACCAATATCCGCTATCTTAAGTGCAGGAGCATCATTTACCCCATCTCCAGTCATAGCTACAATCTTCCCCTTACTCTGCCACATCCTAACAATCCTAGACTTATCCTCAGGAGTAACCCTGGCATAAACGCCAATATTCTCAATATCATTTCTAAACTCATCATCAGACATCTTAACCAAATCAGCACCAGTAATAGCCCTACGACTATCATCCAACAAACCAATATCCCTAGCAATTGCCATAGCAGTAATCTTATGATCACCAGTAATCATAACAGGCACAATCTCAGCAGACTTACAAACATTAAGAGCCTCAACAACCTCAGGCCTAGGAGGATCAATCATCCCAACCAGACCAACAAAAACCAAATCCCTCTCCAAAGACAAATCAACAACACCATTATGGGCACCAAGATCCCTATACCCAAAAGCTAAAACCCTCAAAGCCTTATTAGCCATACGCTCATTAACCTTTTCAATCTCCAACTTCTCTTCATCAGATAAAGAAAAAGAACCAAGCATATTATCAACAGCACCCTTAACAAAAATCCTATGATTAATATCATCAAGCTCAATCACAACACTAGACTTCTTCCTAACAGAATCAAAAGGAATCTCACCATCCCTTTCCCTGCCATTAATATGCTCCTTATTAATATCACCCTTAGACAATAGATAAGCCAACAAAGCACTCTCAGTTGGATCACCCATCAAAAGACCCTTTTCATCTAAAACAGAATCATTACAATGCAACATAGCATCAAACAACAAATCCTCATCCTTACTAAAAATTTCTTGAACAGTCATCTTATTTTGAGTCAAAGTACCAGTCTTATCTGAACATATAATTTGAGTACTACCCAAAGTCTCAACAGCAGGCAACTTACGAATAATAGCACCCTTAGCTGCAAGCTTTGACATACCAAGAGCAAGAACAATCGTAATAACAGCCACCATACCCTCAGGAATAGCAGCAACAGCCAAAGAAACAGAAGTCAGAAAAGAATCCAACAACGCCTTTCCAGAAATAAAACCAATAACAAAAATAACAATCGCTATAAAAATAACCCCAATAGAAATATAATTTGACAACTGATTCAACTTCTTCTGCAAAGGAGTCTTTTCCTTCTCGTCAGAATTTAAAGCCAAAGCAATAGAGCCCATCTCAGTCCCAAGACCAGTAGCCACCACAACTCCAGTACCCCTGCCATAAGTAATAGCAGTACCCATATAAACCATATTATCCCTATCAGCAAGAACAGCAGATTCTGGCATAATACCAACAACCTTGTCACTTGCCACAGACTCACCAGTCAAAGAAGACTCATCAATCTTCAACGAAAAAGACTCAAACAACCTAATATCCGCAGGAACAGAATCCCCGGCATTCAATAACACCACATCACCCAAAACCAACTCATGACTTAAAATCTTCTTAGGTGAACCATTTCTTAAAACCAATGCATAAGGAGCAGCCATCTTCTTCAAGGCATCCAATGCCTCCTCAGCCTTATACTCCTGAATAGTACCAAGAATAGAATTAAGAACAACAACAAATATAATAATACCAGCATCAATCCACTCACCAAGAAAACCAGAAATACCACCAGCAATAATTAAAATCCAAATCATGAAATCAGAAAACTGACTTAAAAAAATAGACAATAAACCCTTCTTCTTTCCCTCTGGTAATTGATTAAGACCATATTTTTCAAGACGAACCACAGCTTCCTTATCACTTAAGCCCTCTTTACTACTTTCAACAGCCTCTAAACAATCCTCAACACTATAACTATAATATTTATCCCTATCCATAATTTATCTCCCTTTATCTTAATTAAAATCAATTGCTACATATAATTATACACAAAAAAGTACTCTCATAAAGAGAAAAAACAACTTTTCACCAAACAACATTCTATTTAATAACCTTACTAAAATAATCAGTCTCTAGAATCTTTTCTGAATAATAAAACTTAGCATTAATAATAGCAGACATACGCTTCAAATAATCATCATCAACCACAACCCCAGGCGCAGGTTTAAAAACCTTAGTCTTAGAATTATAAAATCCTTTATCTGAAATAAAACTTCTATTATTAAAAATAACTAATGAATCACCAGGAGCAAAAATATCACTACCCATAAACAATCTACTATCATATTCAAGTCCTAACATATTAGAAATAGTTGGAATTATATCCAAACTGCTGGCAGGTTTTTCCACATTAACAGGTGTCATTCCATCCACATAAAGAATAAAATTATTCTTATACATTTCAAAATTAGTCTCCACAGGATGACCCAAAAACTCACTCATAGTAGATACCTTTAATCCATAAGGATAATGATCAGCACTTAAAGCTATTAGCGTCTTATCAGCAATACCCCTATCCCTTAAAGACTGTAATAAATACTCCAAGGCCTTGTCAAGTTCAATCTGACAAGCAACATAAGCTTTAGCTTCTTCCGACATATTTAAATCAGCAACTAGAGCCTTATTCTTATTAGCCATAGAATTGCCTATATAAGTATACCTCAAATGCCCACTCACAGTCATATAGTAAGCATGAAAAGGCTGATTATCCATATACTCATCAACAGTAACCTGCATCATTTCAAGATCAGAAGCCGGCCACATCTTTTTAACTATTAAACCATTACCAACCCCCTTATAGTCATAACCCATATTGGGATGAGATAAATCTCGATTATAATAATCATAAGTATGATCATGATAAGCTACAGTCTTATAAGCTAGACTTTTAAGCTGATTTCCAAGAACTTGAGGAAGGTCAATCTTGGAAGACTCAGAAAAACTCCATACACCAGCTTTTGGAAGAAGACCTACATTAGCAACATATTCCCCATCAGAAGTACTCACTCCCCATACAGGAGTATAGAAATTCTCAAAATTATAACCTTCGTGAACCATTTTATAAAGAGTAGGGGTAAGATCCTTATTAACAGCATAAGGTGAAAAACCTTCAGCAGTTAATACAATCACATTATAACCTTCATATATTCCAGTATATTCATTTTTTTGCGTAGGTGTTACACTACCAAAATACTGATGCATAGCCTTTAAGGTTTCATCAGTTGTATTACTTGCCAAACTTTCAAAATCAATATCCAGTTTGTTATATTCAACAGTTGGAACTATCACTTCTGATTCTTCTTCATCTTCATATAAATTTGATAGATCAATCACAGGACTCCAACCAGTAACCAATCTCTCTATATCCAGCCTCATAGTAGTCAACAACCCAAGTTGTTCAACAGAAGCAATTGTATCGCTACTTTTATAGTAAAGATCAAAAGGTGATTGAAAACTTTTTGAACCATAATTTAACAAACCAATACTACCAATATAAGTTAGAATTATTACCAAAACCAATATTAGACGTTTTTGCCAACCAAGTTTTTTTAAATTAAATTTTTTTATAAAATATCCTAAATAACCAAAAATTGGAAGAGCAATAAGAATTATCCAAAGAATACTTCCAGATATATATAATATAATTTCTCTCCAAAAAGTAAAAACCATTGCACCTCTAGTCATTGAGTAAATAGTATAATAAGTTTTGAATATTTTATTATAAACCAACTGTGATGAGTATATCAACCAAAAAATACTCATAACCAAAGTAGTCATAAACACAATTAATCGTCTAGGAAACAAGGTTATAATAAAATAAGACAAAAGACCATATATTAAAACCATTCCTAAAGAAAACAACATACCTATCCCATAAAAAGCCGTTGATGTAGCCAGCCGAAATACTATTTCCATATAAATAAGAGCTCCTACAAGATAGAAACCCAAGAATACACTTTTACCTTCTTTAATACTATTCATTTTTTTTATCCATTCTAATATTAACTTATAAAGTTACACTCTATACAAAAAAATTATACCATACGCCAACTTTATTAAAAACAATCAACTTAAAAGAAAGAAAGATACTCCAAGGGAGTATCTTTTTTTTAGATATACTTATTTATCTTAATATTTTTATTTATATACTTTATTTGTTTAAAGTTTCTAAAACTCTTTGAGGTGTTAAAGGAATAGAATTAATCTCCAAACCAATAGCATTAGCCACCGCATTCCTTATAGCTGGAGCAGGAGCACTAAGAGGAGGTTCACCCAAAGATTTATTACCAAATGGACCAGTCGGATCTATAGGCTCTACAAATGCAACCTTTAAATCAGGTACATCCATACAAGTAGGCATCTTATAATCCAGCAAGTTATTATTTAATGGCTTACCATTATTGTAATCATACAGTAACTCCTCACCAAGACCATAAGCAATACCCATAGCCATACCACCTTCAACCTGACCAGAAGCTAACATCGGATTAATAATCTTACCAGCATCATGAACGTTCATAATATCTAGAATCTCAACTTTTCCAGTCTTAGTATCAACCTCAACATAAGCTAAACAAGCAGTCCCAGAATAAGCTGTAGTCTGACAATTGATAGAAACATCTGCAGTCAAACAATTACCCTTATGAAAATCATAATAAGTTTTTAAAGCTAAATCACCTAGTGACTCTAATTTCTTACCTGTTTTCTTAAAGACAACATAACCATCAACTAAATCCAAATCAATCTCACTATAAAGTGGAGTAAAAAGAATATAAGCCTCAAGAATCTTGACCTTTAATACCTCAGCCGCTTTTTTTACAGCCATACCAGACACATAAGTCTGCCTAGAGGCAAAAGAACCAGGATCAAATGGAGATACATCAGTATCAGTATATTTATCAACATAAACATTATCGTAACTTATACCAAGAACCTCAGCTGCCATCTGAGCCAAAACAGTATCAGAACCCTGACCTATTTCAGTAGCACCAATCATCATCTTAACACTACCATCCTGATTTAAAATCAACCTACAACCAGAACTTTCAATAGAAGGGGAATGAGGTTTAGTATTTGTGGCATAAATTAAAGTACCAACTCCTAGTCCTCTTTTTCTGTCACTATTATCTAAATTAAATTTTTTACAATCTTCATTTCTTTTAACCCAGTCAAAACTATCTCTACCAACTCTTAAACACTCAGAGAGTTCACTAGTAAAAAACATTACTTGTGTACCGTTACACAGTTCACCTGATTTTGGAACATTTTTCATTTGAAATTCCAATTGATCAATTCCTAGTTCCCTGGCAGCTTTACCTGCAAGAGAATTAAGAGCAAATGCAGCTTGAGGAGTTCCATAAGCTCTCATAGCTCCACCAACCGCTGTATTAGTATAAACAGTTCTAGAACGCGCTCTGAAATTTTCAACATTAAAAAGTTCCATAGCCGCTTCTTCACCTACTAGGGCAATTGTATGGCCATGAGATGTATAAGCACCATTTTGTGATAGAACATCCATATCAATCCCAGTTATATGATAATTTTCATCAATAGCAATTTTCATCTTATAGTCATTTGCATGTCTTACTCTACTACAAACAAATAACTCCTCACGAGTCATTTCTAAAACAACAGGTTTACCATCAACTGCCATGGACATTGCCATTACTAATGGTTCAATTACAATATCTTGTTTATTACCAAAACCACCACCAACAAAAGGCTTAATAACTCTAAATCTGCCAAAAGGCATATTAAAAGCATCACCTAGTATATGACGACAGATATGAGGTATTTGAGTTGATGATATACAAACCCATCTATTATCAACATCCTTATAAGCATAGGCTACCATAGTTTCCAAATGACAATGTTGAACTGTTTGAGTATGATATTCATCCTCAAAAACATATTTTGCTTCTTTGAAAGCTTTATCTACATCACCATATTCATTAGTTGTATCTGCAACCAAGTTTCCTGAACCGTCATGAATTTCTTTTGCGCCGGGCTGTAAAGCATCAGTAGAATTTAGATAAAAAGGCCACTGCTCATAATCAATTTTTATCTTATTAACAGCAATCTCTGCTGCCAGCTCAGTTTCCGCTATAACTGCACCTATTGCATCACCAAAATATCTAACTCTTCTAGTGAATATATTCGTGTCTTTTTTATCCTGAAATTTTACATTAAGCTTATGTGGATGACCAGCAGTTGAATATGTATGCTCTGGTACATCGTCAGCCGTTAAGATCTTAATAACTCCAGGTACTTTTAAGGCTTCTTCTAAATTGTAGTTAATAACTCGGCCATGAGCTATTTTGCTTCTAACTACTTTGCCATATAGAAGATTGTGCATAGGTATGTCCCTTGTATACTCAGCCTTTCCAGTAACTTTTGCTTCCGCATCCCATCTAGTCTGACTGGTTCCTACTACCTTAAAATCCATTTGACACCTCCCATATTTATTATCTCTTAGAATACCACCAAAACATGCTTTTTTCAACTAATATAAACTAATTAGTATGATTTAATACCAGCACAAGATAAAATTAGAACCAAGTTTTACCTTGGTTCTAAAGCTTCTATATTTAACCTATAGCGAAAGTCATATCAACATTAACAGCCAATTCATCACCAACATAAGCCTTACCTACGCCATAACCAACTGGACCCTTAATCTTAACCAATTGTACTTCCAATCTTAAAACATCACCAGGTACAACCTGACGTCTAAAACGACAATCCTTAATACCAGCAAAAAGTGCATACTTACCTTTAAATTCCTCTTTAGAAAGTAAGGCAATAGCACCAGCTTGAGCAAGTGACTCTACAATTAAAACACCCGGCATAATTGGTCTGCCTGGAAAATGACCTTTAAAATAGTACTCTTCCAAACGTACATGTTTGATAGCAACAATCTTATTTTCAACACTATCAAGTTCTAATACCTCATCTACAAGCAGAAAAGGATCTCTATGAGGTATAATCTTTTTAATATCTTCTTGATTCATAACCATAATCTATTCCTCCCACTTTTTAAATAAAACAGAAGCATTATGACCACCAAATCCTAAAGAATTAGAAATTGCATATTTTAAATCCTGATTAGGTCTTCCAACATTAGGAACAATATCCAAGTCACAATCTGGGTCAGCTTCCTTATAGTTTATAGTAGCTGGTACAAAACCTTCAATTAATGATTTAATACAAACAATACCCTCTACAGCACCAGCAGCACCTAACAAATGACCAAACATAGATTTACTTGAACTCATAGGAATTTTATAAGCATAATCACCAAAGACTTTTTTAACAGCCAATGTTTCAGTTTTATCATTAAGTGGAGTACTTGTACCATGAGCATTAATGTAACTTATATCTTTTGGCTCAATACCTGCAACATCCATTGCAAGACTCATAGCTCTAGCCCCCTGGGCTCCATCCTCACTAGGTGCAGTTATATGAAAAGCATCACAAGTAGTTCCATAACCAACTATTTCCCCATAAATTTTAGCTCCTCTTTTTTTTGCATGTTCTAAATCTTCAAGAACAAGAATTCCAGCTCCTTCACCCATAACAAAACCACTTCTTTCCTTATCGAAAGGAATGGAACCCCTATTAGGATCATGACTATCACTTAGAGCTCTTAAGTTCATAAAACCAGCAATACTTAATCTTCCAATAGAAGATTCAGTTCCACCAGCTATAATCACATCAGCCCTTCCACCTTTTATAGCATAAAAAGCTTCTCCCATAGCATTATTACTAGAAGCACAAGCAGACACAACATCCAAACATGGACCATTAGCCTTTAATGCAATAGCAACATTACCACTAGCCATATTACCAATCATCATTGGTATAAATAGTGAATTAACTCGTCTTGGACCCTTGTTTAATAAGGTTTCAATTTCAACTTCACAATCTGATATTCCACCTACACCAGTTGAAACATATACACCCATACGATTATGATCTACATCACTATCAGCCAAACCAGAATCAGCATAAGCTTCCTTAGCGGCTGCTACTGCAAATTGACTAAATCTTGACATTCTTTTAGCTTCTTTGGCATCAATATAATCTCCAGGAATAAAATTCTTTACTTCTGCAGCAATTTTAGTCTTATAGTCAGTAGTATCAAAATTAGTAATTTCACTAACTCCACATTTTCCAACTTTAACATTATCCCAAAATTCAGCTACACCTAGTCCCAAAGGATTAATTGTCCCCATTCCTGTTACTACAACTCTTTTCATATTTTCCTCCATTAAATTACCATACCACCGTCAACAGTTAAAACCTGACCTGTAATATAGGTATTTTCATCACTACCTAAGAAATACACTGCTCCAGCAATTTCTTCAGGTAAACCAAATCTGCCTAATGGAATTTTACTATTGGCAGCTTCTTTAACTTCATCACTTAATTTTTCTGTCATAAGTGTTTGTATAAAACCAGGAGCCACTGCATTAACCAAAATACTTCTAGAAGCAAGTTCTTTTGCAGCAGTTTTAGTTACACCAATTAAACCAGCCTTAGCAGCTGCATAATTAGCTTGACCAATATTTCCTACTAGACCAACAACTGAAGCAATATTTACAATTCTTCCACTTCTTTGCTTAGCCATGTGCTTAGCTGCAAATTTAAGTGTATAAAATGCACCTTTAAGATTAGTATCTATAACTGCATCAAATTCTTCATCCTTCATTCTAAGAAGAAGTCCATCTCTAGTAATTCCTGCATTATTAACCAAAACATCAATTGAAGAAAACTCTTTTACTGTTTTATCAATCATTTCAGCAACAACTTTGCTATCTCTAATATCTCCATAAAGTAAAAGTACTTTAACTCCATTACCTTCCAATTCTTTTTTAACAGATTCAGCTTCTTCTTCACCAAATAGATAATTCAATGCTAGATTATAGCCATGCCTGCTGAATTTTTCAGCAATAGCTTTACCAATACCTGTAGTTCCACCTGTGATAAATACTACTTTTCCCATCTTAACCTCCTAAACTAGTTAAAGTTTTCTCTAAAGTTGTTAAATTATTTACATTATAAACCTTATATTCATAAGGCATTCTTTTCAAGAAACCTGCCAAGGTTTTACCTGGACCAATTTCAATAAAAGTATCAACACCAGATTCCAGCATTTTAATCATTGTATCTACCCAAAGTACAGGCTTCATAACCTGCTTTGTAAGCAATTCCTTGATTAATTCCGGATTTTCTTCTATACCTGCAATTGTATTAAAGTATACTGGTATTTCCGGTTTTTTTATTTCTACATCTTTCAATAACTCTCCAAGTCCAATACTTGCTGATTTAAGAAGTTTTGTATGAAAAGGAGAAGAAAGATTTAAAGGAACTACTCTAGCACCAATTTCTTCCAATTTAGGAATAGCTTTTTCTACTCCCTTAGCATCTCCTGATATAACTATCTGCGCCATTGAGTTAAAATTAGCAGGAACTACAAAATCCCCTGTAATAGAAACAATTCTGCATATATCAATTACTTTTTGTCTATCTGCACCAATTACAGCGGCCATTTTACCTTTTTGACCCTGCAACATTAGTTCTCCTCTTTTTTCTACAAGAGGTAGTGCATCTTCTAATTTCAAGGCACCACTAAATATCAAGCTTGAATATTCTCCAAGACTGAGTCCTGCGGTAACATCTCCGATAACTTTATGTTTTAAAAAGACTTTTAGCATGGCTATTTCAGCTGAAATAATTGCGGGTTGGGTATTTCTTGTTATATTTAAATCATCTATTGTACCTTCCATAACCAGCTTGTATATGTCTCTATTTAATGTTTCATTAGCTAAATCAAAAACGTCTTTTGCTTCCTGAAAGTTATCTACAAAATCCTTGGCCATTCCAACTTCTTGGACCCCTTGACCAGGAAATATTATTGCAGTTTTCATCTATTCCTCCTAACAAGAAAATTAGCAGTATGTTCTTAGTACTTCTAATCCTTGATTGTATATTTCTTCAACAATTTCTTTAGCTGATTGACGCTTGCTAACCATTCCTGCAACTTGACCTGCCATTAATGCTCCATTGGCCACATCACCTTCTCTAGCTGCTCTTTGTAGTGAGCCTACTCCAAGTGCTTCAATCTCTGCAATTGTTGCTCCATTTTTTTCTAACTTTATAAATTCTCTTGCCAACTTGTTTTTTAAGGCTCTAACAGGATGACCAGTAATTCTTCCAGTAACAATAGTATCAGTATCACGAGCCTTTAAAACTTGCTCTTTATATTTCTCATGTACCGTACATTCATTTGCTACTAAAAATCTTGTACCAACTTGCACTCCATCTGCACCAAGCATTGCAACAGCAGCAAATCCTCTACCATCAGCTATTCCACCTGCTGCAATAACTGGAATGTTGACAGCATCAACCACCTGTGGCAATAAAGCCATCGTAGTTAATTCTCCAATATGGCCGCCTGCTTCCATACCTTCAACTATAACTGCATCAACACCAAGTTTTTCCATACGAGTAGCCAGTAATACACTTGGAACTACTGGAATAACCTTGATATTATTTTGATGCCATCCTTCTAGATATTTTTCTGGACTTCCAGCACCGGTAATAACAATTGGCACTTTTTCTTCAATAACAACTTTTGCTACTTCATCAGCAAATTCGCTAAGTAACATAACATTAACAGCAAAAGGTTTATTAGTGATTTGTTTTGTCTTAATAATTTCCTGACGCACAATTTCACCAGGTGCTCCACCTGCTGCAATTACACCCAAGCCACCTGCCTCAGATACGGCAGAAGCTAATGATGAGTCCGAAATCCAAGCCATACCACCTTGGATAATTGGATATTTAATATTTAGAAGCTTTTCTATAGTTTTGTCAAACATTATATTTATTCCTCCAGTTAATAGGAAAACGACCTTTAAGGTCGCTTTCTTTATTTATGGCTTCCGATGTAGTTAACAATGTCAGCAACAGTTAATATTTTTGCTAGCTCACTAGTGTCTACCTCTACGCCAAATTCTTGTTCTAAAACGTCTACAACTTGCATCATGTCGATTGAGTCTGCGTTTAAATCATCTTTAAGACTAGTCTCCAATTTGATTTCTTCAATGTCTACGCTTAATTCTTCTGCTAAAATCTCTTTAATTCTTTGTTCCATTTTTCTCTCTCCTTTAATTTACATTTTTATTAACAAAGATCCCCATGTAAAACCGCCACCAAAACCAACTAAGATAATAAGGTCTCCGGTTTTCACAAGTTTCTTTTGTCTTACTTCACTAAGGGCAATAGCAATGCTACCAGCAGATGTATTGCCAAATTTACTGACATTTAAATAGAATTTATCTTTTAATTTTTCATTTTTATCAATGGCATAGTCTATTAATCTAGTATTAGCTTGATGAGGTATGATCATTTTTATATCATCGTAATTATAACCCGTTCCTTCAAGCACTTTATCTATTGTATCAACAATAACTTGCTTAGAAAATTTAAAAACTTCTCTACCATCCATAGTCATTTTATTAGTATCATTTTTTTGTTTTACAAAAGGATTATCTACAGGTAAAGCTTTTAGAACTAAACTACCCTTTACATCATCTTTAGAACCAAGATACGAATTTATAATTCCAGGTTCATTTGAACCTTGTAGAATTACTGCACCAGCCCCATCTCCAAAAAGAACAGCTGTACCTCGATCAGTAAAATCTAAAGATTTAGACATTACTTCACCACCAATAACTAGAACATTTTTAACTTTTCCATTTTCCAAGAATTCCTTAGCAACACTCAAAGCATACATAAAACCTGAACAAGCAGCACTAATATCAAAGGCAAAAGCATTTACCGCTCCTATATTTTTTTGTACTAAACATGCAGTTGATGGCATGAATGTATCTGGAGTCATGGTCGCAAATACTATCATATCAAGCTCTTCTGCCTTTATGCCACTATCATCTAAAGCAATTAAAGCTGCATTTGTACCTAAGTCTGAAGTATTCTCTCCTTTAGAAAAATATCTGGTTTTTATACCTGTTCTCGAGCTTATCCATTCATCGTTAGTTTCCAATATATTTTCAAAAAATTCGTTTGGCACTTCATTATCAGGAACATAAAAACCTGAACCTATAATTTTCCCGTACATATTTCCTACTTTCTCAATTATTCAAATTCACCAAAGGCTCTGAACCTTTCATATCTATGATTCAGCAATTCTTCCTGACTTTGTAATTGTAATTTTTCAAGTTCTTTTATCATAACTTCTTTTATTCTACCTGATACTAGCTGAAAATCCTTATGAGCTCCACCTACAGGTTCTTCTATTATACCATCAATCACCTTAAGACCTAACAAATCATTAGCAGTAATTTTCATTACATCAGCTGCCTCTTGAGCTCTAGTACCATCTTTCCAGAGTATACTGGCAAAACCTTCTGGTGATAATACACCATAAATACTATTTTCCAGCATGTATATCTTGTTTGATACTGCTACAGCCAAGGCACCACCACTACCACCTTCACCAATTATGAAAGTAAGTACTGGTACTTTTAAACCAGCCATTTCCATAAGGTTTCTAGCAATAGCTTCTCCTTGTCCTCTTTCTTCAGCTGTAACTCCACAAAATGCTCCAGGTGTATCAACAAAGGTAACAATTGGTCTATTAAACTTTTCAGCTTGTTTCATTAATCTTAAAGCCTTACGATAACCTTCTGGTGCAGGCATACCAAAGTTTCTATAAATATTGTCTTTAGTATCAGTACCTTTTTGCTCTCCAATAACAGTAACGTTCATACCATTAAGACTCGCTACACCACCAACGATTGCCTTATCATCACCAAAGTATCTATCTCCGTGAAATTCAATAAAATCATCAAATATTTCTTGGATATATTCTAGCGATGTAGGTCTTTTTTGTTCTCTTGATACTAAAACCCTGTCCCATGGAGTCATTTCATCAACTATTCTTTTTTCCATTTCTTGAATTTTATCATCAAGTTCTTTTATTTGGTCTGAAAAATCAATGTTTTCATTACTTTCCATTAATTTTAATTCTTTAATTTTTAATTTAAGCTCTTCGATTTTTCTTTCTTTTTCTTTAATTGTCATCTTGCACCTCCTGGTGAAGAATTAGTATTCTAGAAAGGAGGTTTTTCATATCTTTCCTAGCAACTATCTTATCTATAAAACCATGATCTTGTAAAAACTCTACAGTCTGGAATTCATCAGGTAATTTTTGCTTAATTGTTTGTTCAATAACCCTTTTACCGGCAAATCCAATTAAAGCACCTTTTTCACCGATGATTATATCTCCAAGCATAGCAAAACTTGCTGTAACTCCACCCGTTGTTGGATCAGTTATAACTGAAATGTATAAACCACCAGCATCTGAGAATCTTTTAATAGCACTACTAGTTTTAGCCATTTGCATCAGAGAAATAATCCCCTCTTGCATCCTAGCACCACCTGAAGCAGTAAATATTATTAATGGTAGTTTTTCTTTTGTAGCCAGCTCAATTGCTCTAGTAACTTTTTCTCCTACTACACTACCCATACTACCCATCATAAAATTACTATCCATAATGCCGATAACAACCTTAATACCCTCAATTGTACATGTACCAGTTACAACACCTTCAGTAATTCCACTTGATTTTTGATAGCCTTTTATCTTTTCAAGATAACCTGGATAATCTAAAGTATTAACAGATGTCATATTTTTATCCATTTCCTTAAAGGAATCTTTATCAGCTATTAACTTAAGTCTGTCAACATTTCCAATTCTAAAGTTATGTTCACAATACTTACATGTGTTTAGATTTTCTTTAACCTCTTCTGTATATAATTTTTCACCACAATCTGGACATTTTATGAAAAGATTATCCGGAATAGAAGGAAGTTCCAATTCCACGCTTTTTTCTCTGTCAATGCCTGCTTTTGCACTTAATTCAATATATTTGAGATTTTTTTTAAATAGATCACCAATTGGCATATTATTCCTCCATTACAGTACTGATGAAGCTGGTTGTAAACCTGCCATTTTGATATTCAGGAGTTCCTAATATTTTAAATTGATAGGCAATATTTGTATCAATACCTTCAATAATAAATTCTCCTAAAGCTCTTTGCATTTTATGTATGGCCTCATCTCTGTCTTTACCATGAACAATCAATTTACAGATCATAGAATCATAGTATGGTGGTACAAAGTAGCCTGTATATACACAACTATCTATACGAACACCATTTCCACCAGGGAAAAACAGTCTTGTAATCAAGCCAGGGCTTGAACGAAAACCTTCTTCAGGTTTTTCTGCGTTGATTCTACATTCTATAGCATGACCAGTTATCTTAATATCATCTTGAGTATATTCTAATTTTTCACCAGCAGCTATCTTGATTTGTTCTCTTATTAAGTCTACACCTGATACCATTTCGGTAACAGGATGTTCTACTTGAATTCTAGTATTCATTTCAATAAAGTAGTGCTTTCCATATTTATCAACAAGAAATTCCACAGTCCCAGCACTAAAATAGTTTACTGCTTTTGCGGCAGTAACAGCATCTTTATAGATAGCAGCTTTAACATCAACATCTAAAAGAGCTGGTGATTCTTCAATCATTTTTTGATGCTTTCTTTGAATTGAGCAATCTCTTTCTCCTAAATGAATAGCATTTCCAAATTTATCAGCTAGGACCTGAACTTCTATATGTCTAGGTTCTTCAATAAATTTCTCTAAATAAATCCTATCATCTTTAAAAGCCATTTCTGCTTCTGATTTGGCTTGATGATAAGCATGGTCCAATTCAATCTCGTTATAAGCAATACGCATACCTCTGCCACCACCGCCACCAGATGCTTTAATCATAACTGGATAACCAACCTTCTCACTTAAAACTTTCGCTTCATCCAAACTATTAAGTACACCTTCAGATCCTGGTGAAATGGAAACTCCTGCTGCCATCATAATTTCTTTAGCTTTAGCTTTATTTCCCATATTTTCAATCATTTCTGATGTTGGTCCAATAAAATTAATATTACACTGTTCGCACATCTTGGCAAAAGCAGCATTTTCTGATAAAAATCCATATCCTGGATGGATGGCTTCAGCTCCAGATAAGATAGTTGCATTAAGTATATTTGAAATATTCAAATAGCTATCTTTAGATGATGCCTTCCCTATGCAAATAGCTTCATCCGCTAATTCTTTATGAAGAGCATCTTTATCTCCTGTCGAATAAACAGCTACAGTTTTAATCCCCATCTCTCTACAAGCACGGATAATTCTGACAGCTATCTCTCCTCTGTTAGCAATCAATATTTTTTTAAACATTATTTTACTCTCACTTTAAATATTTTTTGGCCGAATTCAACCATATCTTCATTTTTAACTAATATTTCAACAATTTCTCCATTAAGCTCTGATTCAATTTCATTCATTAGTTTCATAGCTTCCAAAATACAAACAACTTGTCCTTCTTCAATAACAGAGCCTACTTTTACAAATGGTTCTGATGCTGGATTTGAAGAACTATAGAAGGTTCCTACTATTGGTGATGTTATATAGGCTATACCACTTTCTTCTTCTGGAGCTAGGACTACACCACTATGTACAGGTGCATGAACAGGTGCTGCTTGTTGTGCTACATGTTGACTATAGACTGGTGCACTTTGCATAACAACATTTGATTCTTTAGAAATTTCTACTAATCCTTCTTCTGTTTCTACAACTAATTTGCTAATTGAAGAATCTTCAAGTCTATCAATTAGTGTTAAAATATCTTTTAATTTCATTTTTTACTCCTTTTATTTGTTAATTTTTATTCTCGAAGCCTTTTATTTATCGCTTCTATAATTTTTAATACTTTCAGCCTGCTATTAAAGACAAAAAGCTCCTAGAATAAATCCTAGGAGAAATTTAAAATAGTTTTTAATTGGGTAATGAAACCAACTTTGCCTTTAGCAAAGATAACATGACCAACTAGACCGTGTAATATTATTATTAATCCGGCCATCAGCATAACTAAAATTTGTAGGAGATGAGGGATTGTTGCAACAACAACCAGACATTCTACAAAAAGTGCTGTTTTAATCAGATCTTTTAGTTTCATGAAAATTCCTCCTCAAAGAAGAAATAGCCTATGTTCTCATACTTGATATAAATAATAAATAATAACGATAAAATGTTTAAGTAATGAGAATACTAATTTGTTTTCTTCTTTTTAATATTTGATTGGTTTAATCTTTAAATTAGAAACACAGCTTTATAACTTCACACTCCCTTCATTATTAAAATAAAACCTATACCAACAATACACCTATTGTTGGTATAAATCATCTATAACTATCTATATTGAAATTTTGTAAATAACTATTTTAATCTATTTGCTACACCATTATAGCATATTTTCTAGTTTTGTTCATCAAGTAGTATTTTTGTTTGTTCGGCATTATAGGAGCTTCTCACAAAAGGTCCAGAAGAAACATGTTTGAAGCCCATCTCATAGGCTACCTTTTCATAATCTTTAAAAATATCTGGGTGTACATACTCCTCAACAGGAATATGTTTTTTTGAAGGTTGTAAATATTGTCCAACTGTTAGAAAATCACAACCCACTTCTCTTAAATCAGCAAATAATCTTATTACTTCTGCTTCAGTTTCCCCTAATCCAACCATAATACCTGATTTAGTAAAAATCTTAGGGTTCATTTTCTTAACATTTGCTAGTACCTCTAATGATTGTTTGTAATCAGACATTGGTTGAACTGTTTTATATAGGCTAGGTACGGTTTCTACATTATGATTAATTATTTCAGGTGCTGCTGCTACAATTTTAGCCAATGCCTCAACATTACCTTGTAAATCTGGTATTAATACCTCAATACTTGTACCTTTATTTAGTTCTCTAACTTTTTCAATACATTCAACAAAATGGTCAGCTCCACCATCTTCTAAATCATCTCTAGTTACTGAGGTTATTACAACATGTCTTAATTTCAATTCTTTTGTAGCCTTGGCTAAATTCGCTGGTTCATTTGGATCAATCGGAGTTGGTTTTCCTGTTTCTACATCACAGAAACGACAATTTCTTGTACATTTACTACCCAAAATCATAAAAGTGGCGGTTCCTTTATTAAAACATTCCATTCTATTTGGGCAGGTAGCTTCTTCACATACAGTATGTAATGATAATCCTTTTAAGATTCTTTCTACCTTATTAATATGTTGTGGGTCCTGAAATTTTATTTTTAACCAATCTGGTTTTCTTTGTTCCATATTTCTACTTCTCCTAACATTTTTTCTTTATCTTCTATTTTAAAAGTTATTTTAAATACTTCTTCTATAGACTTTATTAAATTTTTCTTGGCTTCGTCCATATTCTGGACTTCATCTTGCAATTTACTTAAAGATGTAACTCCCTTTCCTATAATACCACAGGGGGTAATTACATTAAAGTCATCAAGATCAGTATTAACATTGTAGCCAAATCCATGCATGCTAATGCCTCTTTTTATTGCGCAACCAAGGGCTGTAATCTTTTCTTCCCCCACCCATACCCCAGGGTATTCCTTTTCTCTATGGGCTTCTATATTATATGATTTTTTTAATAAGTTAACAAAAATCTCTTCCAAAAGGAAAAAGAAATCCTTAACACCTTTGCCATAATCATGTATGTTGAAGATAAAATATCCTACTAGTTGCCCGGGACCGTGATAGGTAACGTCTCCACCACGATTTATATGCTCTACTTGAAAGCCTTTTTCTTCTAGGAATTTTTTTGGCACTAATATATTATCAGTGTTACCTGAATTGCCTATAGTTATGACTTTTTTGTGTTCTAACAACAAAAAGGTATCTTCTATTTTCTCTTCACTTCTCATTTTTAAAAGGTTAGTTTGTAGTTCAAAGGCTTGGGTATATGGCACTTCCCTGCCTAAGTCAATTAATCTTGCCATCTTCAGTCACCTTCCTAATCCAATATATTATAGCAAATTGAAACAATAAATAAAAGTTAAAATTATTAAACTTTTAGTTGACTAAATAAAGTTAAAAATGGTAAACTTAAATAAAGTTAAATGAAGGCAGGTATTTTAAATGGAAAAGTTAAATATCAATAACCAGGATATTTTAGAAACTATATATGAATTGGAAAAAAGTAAAGGTAAGGCTAGATTAACAGATATTGCCTTAAAACTAGATTTTTCTAAATCTAGAACTAATCAGGAAATTAAAAAGTTAATTTCCCTTGGTTTAGTTAATGAAGATAAGTATGGACCTATTGTACTAACCAAACTAGGTATTTTTGAAGCTGAAAGAATTATGTTTACACATCTATTAATCAAAACATTTCTTAAAAACCATCTTTTGCTTGATGAAGAAACGTCAGAAAAGGATGCTTGTGCAATAGAACATATAATAAGTGAGGGTACTATTAAGGCAATAGTCAGACATTTAGAAAAGGATTTGGATAATATCGGGGACTTTAACCTTAAAGAAGCAGAAGAATACCTTGTTAAGAAAAAAAGATTAAGTGAATTAAAAGTTGGGCAAAAAGCTATGATATTAAAAATCGAAGGACTAAGAAGTATTAAAAAACGTATTATGGAATTTGGCATAATTAAAGGTGAAATCATTGAACTTATTGGAGTAGCTCCATTTGGAGACCCTCTTAGTTTCAATCTTAATGATTTTAATCTTTCACTGCGAATAAAAGAAGCTGATAATGTTATAGTAGAACTAATCGATTGAAGGGATATATTATGGATAAAAGAGAAATAGATCAAAGATGCAATAAAAGAAATCGTCCACGATTACACAGACACCATAATTTAAATAACAAGGGATATAGCTTTACAGAAAATATGCAAACTTCCCATCAATTATTTAATAATAGCGGTCTCAATAAAAAAGAAATTGATTTGATAGGAAATCCCAATAGTGGAAAGACTACAATCTTTAATATTTTAACAGGTTCAAATGCAAAAGTTGGCAATTGGCCTGGAGTTACTGTAGAAAAAAAAGAAGGGGCCCTAATAAATAACCCTGAGTTTCAGATAGTTGATCTACCTGGTATATACAGTTTAAGCGCATATTCAGATGATGAAAAAGTTGCTAAAAACAGCCTATTAAAAAAACCATCAATAGTTGTTGATATTTTAGATAGCTCAAACCTTAAGAGAAATCTTTATCTAACTATTCAATTGTTGGAAATGAATCAAAATGTTATCTTGGGCTTAAATATTATGGATGTTGCTAAGAAAAAATACAAAGAGGTAAAATTAGATGTTTTATCAGAGTTGTTAAATGTGCCAGTTATTCCTTTAGTCGCTCAAAAGGGTGAAGGTGTATATGATTTAATTAATGCTATTGTTGACTATAAGGTTCATGAAACTGTAGAGTTTAGGCTACCCTATGGTGGAGAACTTGAAGAGCATATAACTAATCTGGAAGCTTTATTAGCAGAAAGAAAAGTATCTATTTCAGGTTACACTTATAGAATGTTGGCCATTCAAGCACTTGAAGGTGATGAAATAGTCCGTTCATTGTTAATGCCTTATGGTTTAGACGATTTTATTCAAAAAGAAATAAATCATTTAAAAAGCATATTCAAAGATGACCTAGAAATGGTCTTTATAGAAAAGAGATATGGGTTTATTGAAGGTTTATTAAAAAAAGTAATTATAAGAAAAAAAACAATTGAAAACTCTCTTGGGACTTCAGATAAAGTAGATAAAATTGTTTTAAATCCTATTCTTGGCTTATTTATCTTTTTTGGAGTTATGTTTGCCTTATTCCAAATAACCTTCTTTTTTGGAGATTATATAAAAAGTTTTCTAGAGATGATTATTGGTGTCATTGGAACTTTTATTGCTGCATCTGTAGACAATAAAATTTTAGAATCTTTTTTGAATGATGGTGTATTAAGTGGTGTTGGAACGATAATAACTTTTTTACCAAACTTAGTTTTACTGTTTTTACTCCTTACTTTTTTGGAAGATATTGGATATATGGCTAGAGCAGCATATTTGATGGATCGATTTATGAGATTTTTCGGACTTCAAGGTAAGGCCTTTATTCCTCTAATTACTGGTTTTGGTTGTTCAGTACCAGCTGTAATGGCTACAAGAACACTTGAAAGCAAGGCTGATAGATTTACAACAATCATGATTGCTCCTTTAATATCATGTAGCGCTCGACTCCCTGTTTATATTTTGTTTATTTCAGCATTTTTCCCTAATAATAAAGGTTCTATGTTGTTTTTAGTCTATATGTTAGGAATAATCTTGGCGGTAAGTATGGCTAAGATATTTAGAAGTACTTTCTTTAAATCTGAAGCAGCACCTTTTGTTTTAGAGCTTCCTCCATATCGTATCCCTACAGCCAAAGCAACTTTTATTCATACTTGGGATCGTGTTAAGGAATTTTTATCTAGGGCAAGCACTCTTATTTTGGCTATGGTTATTATTATTTGGGCTCTTTCCATCTTACCTTTAGGTGTTGTGTATGGATCTAGAGATAGTCTTATTGGTATTGTAGGCTCAACCATTGCCCCAATTCTTAAACCCGTTGGTTTTGGCACTTATGAAGCAGCTTCTGCTTTAATATCTGGTATAGTCGCAAAAGAGGTAGTTGTTTCTACTCTTAGCACTATTTATGGTGCTCAAGGAGGTGGCTTGGTTCATGCATTAGCTACACAATGGACTCAGTTGCAAGGTTTTTCTTTTATGTTAATGAGTGCAATTTATGTACCTTGTCTTGCTACTCTAGCTACAATAAAACAAGAAACAAATAGTTGGAAATGGATGTTTTTTGTTATAGCCTATACTTCTGTGCTAGGTTATTTCGTTTCTTTTGTAGTGTACCAGGTAGGTTCGCTATTAGGATTTTAAAACATATACAAAGAGGGTAGAATCAAATAATTTGATTCTACCCTCTTTTTTATTTACTTTTTATTTCTTAATTTTAATTGTTGAAATATTTGATAACATTATCCATTTTCTAATTATAGGAGTATATAACATTTTATTCTTCAATATTTTAATAAACAATTTTCTTCTTAGAGGTTTTAGTAATTTTGAATAATACTTTACAGATAAATTATCATTATTAAATACTTTGGCTAATAAATGTCCACTATCCATTGCGTAACTAAGACCTTCTAAAGAACTAGGACTAACAAAACCTGCAGCTTCTCCAATCAAGAAAATACCATTACCACCATAGCATAACTCTTTGACAGAACTAGGACACGAAACCTGACAAACCTCTCTATCAGTCAATTCACCAAATATATGACCGTCCTTTATCATTTTTGTCTTTAATTTTTCAAATCTAACCTTACTATCAGTCTTAGGAAAAGCAGCACCAAGGATTTCATGCACACCTTTGTAATTTAACCAACCATAGGAATCAGTTATATCTTTATCAAAAATTGTCATATAACTTGGAGATTTTTTATCACTTTGATACCATTCTTGAATACAAACATACTGCCGTATAGTTACATTTTTAAAAAATTTTTTTCTTACAAGTGATTTAGAACCGTCACCACCAATAAGATATTTTCCTTTTATATTAAATTCTTTATTATCAATAATATAACTCACATTATAGTAATCATCTATTTTATCAATATTTGTAACAACAGCTTTTTCAATTTGTCTAATTTCAGGATTTGCCTTAGACATTAGCCATAAATCAAATTGACTTCTATCCATGTTCATATAGAACCTTTGGTAGAATCTTTCTATATCCATTCCCATATCCCTAGCTTTAACTGAAAATATTTGAGGATCAACTAATACATTTAGAGGTAATGATAAATTTAACTCAGCCAGTTTCTTTTGAGCATCAGGAGCAAGTAAACCACCACATGGTTTTATAAAACCTTCTCCACTTAGGCTTTTTTTATCAATACAGATAGTCTTATATTTACTACCATCTAATTCTTTAAGAAATATTGAGCTAGCAGGACCCATGCCGATAACAATAATATCATATATATCTTCTCTACTCATATTCCCTCCATGTTGACTAAGATTAACTTTATTCTACTACATAATGATTTAAAAAACTAATATAACTAACATTTCCTACTATATATATAGTAGGAATAAATAACACTTAAAAAAATTAGGTAGAGTTTCCTCTACCTAATTAACTACATATACTTTTACAGTTCTTCGTCCGAATTGAATACATTCATCATATGTATCCATGAAAATATCTAATTGACTACTATGACCAATTCTGTCTTTAACTACAAAATAACCATAACCTTCTATGTAGATCTTTGTACCTAAAGGTACTAAATTACAAGCTACAGCCCCTTCATAAGGTAATTCACCATTTGCCATGTTATTTCCTGTTGAAGTGTAGGCCGTGCTACTTAAAGCTCCTAGATATTTCATTGTGCTAGTTGCCGGTTTTGTTGGTGTAGTAGTTGTTATTGTTTTTGTTGGCGTTTTTATTGGAGTCGTTGTTGAAATTTTGGCAGTTGTCGTATTTTTAGCCAAAATATTCATTTGAGCCTTTTCTATTTCAAGTCTTGCAGCATCTTGAGCTGCTTTTTGTTTAGCAATTTTTTCCGCTTCAGCAGCTTTTTCGGCTGTCTCTTTGGCTTTTATATCTTCTAATATTACTTTTTCTTCTGTATTCTTTGCTACATTAAATTGCTCTTCTAATAATTTCATCTTGTTATTTTCAGATTCGATATATTTTTGATTGGCTTCTGATGCGCTACTATATGATAGTGCACCTACTAATGACAATGCTCCAAACAAAACAGTTAGCATTATTAATTTTATATGCTTTCTGTTCTTACTCGCCAAACGATAAGATCGCTTGCGTAACATATTGGTAAAGTCCTCCATTTTCTTAATAATCTATATGAACTTCTTGATTATATCATTAATAAAATTGTTTTGCAAAATTATAGCAATAATGTCTAATAAACCTTGACATAATCGGTATGATTTTTATATAATTGATGAGAGTATGCACACATATGTAATTATATGAACTGTCAAACCAGTTCATTTATTATTTAAACAGCTTAAGGAGGCTAAAAACAAATGAAAAGAACATTTCAACCAAACAGAAGCAAACAAAGAAAAACAAGCGGATTTCTAATTAGAATGAGCTCAACTGCAGGTAAAAACGTGATCAAAAGAAGAAGAGCAAAAGGCAGAAAAGTATTAACTGTATCTTAATATGCTTAAAAAAGATCTACGTTTAACAAAGAACAAAGAGTTTACCTACATTTATAGAAAAGGTTACAAAATAAAGGGCCGTTATTTTATCATTTATGCCATAAGAGGCAACAAAGAAATGAAAATCGGCTTTTCTCTTTCTAAAAAAGTAGGCAATGCTGTAATTAGAAATCTTTACAAAAGAAGATTACACGAAATATTTGGAGAATTTCTTCCCGTAATGAAAGTTAACAAATACGTTGTAGTAGCTAGTCCCTCAATTAATGAGGCAAACTACCAGGAACTACGGGAAGACATTATTACAACGTTGGAAAAAAGTGATTTTATTGTTCTGAAGGAGGGTAACAGTGAATATAACCGATATACTAATTAAACTACTTGAGTTTTATCATGATTTCTTTTTTGGCAGCTATGGTATAGCCATATTTATGGTAATACTAACTATTAAGTTAGTTCTATTTCCATTGACTCTATACAGCCAAAAATCAATATTAAAAACTCAAAAGATACAACCATTATTAAATGAAATACGTGAAAAATACAAACACGATATGGATAAACAATCAAAGAAAATTACAGAACTATATGCAGAGCACAATCTGTCTATGTTTTCACCTTTGATGAGTCTAGTACCAATATTCTTGACTTGGCCGGTAATTATTGCAATCTTTAATTTATTAGGAAAGTATTTTAAAGATCTTGGAGCGGGTTTCCTTTGGATAACCGATATCTCTCAAAAGGGTCATTTGGAAGTTGCCATACTAGTTGCAGTAATCCAAATTCTTTCTATGTATATAAACTCAAAAATGATGAATACAAACCAACCTAAATCAATGCTTTATGTAACAATGGGATTATCAGTGTTTATTGGTTATCTTGCTTATACATACCCCGTTGCCTTGGGAATATACTGGTTTTCATTTAGCTTAATTGGTATAGTAGAACAAATACTTATTAAAAAAGTATTTTTAAGAAAACATGTAGAGGAAATTAACTCTACCAAAAAATAAATAGAATCTAGGTGAATTGAATGAACTTTAAAGGTAAAACTGTTGAACAAGCAATAGAAAACGCCTTAAATTCCCTCGGTGTAAGTAAGGATGAATTAGATATAAAAATTATCCAAGAACCTAGCAAGGGAATATTAGGAATTGGACAAAAGGAAGCCAAAATAGAAGTTTCACTAAAAGAAACACCTATTGAAGCCATAATTGAAGATTTAGTAGGGGCAAAACCTGACCTAGAAACATTAACAAACGAAATTGAACAAAGCCCTGAGAAAAAAAAGAAAATTGATAAGGCAACTGCCTTTCTAAAAGAAATGATAAATACCCTAGGATATCAAGTAGAATATTTCATAAGAGAAGAACAAAACTTTGTTATCATAAATCTAAAAGGTAAAAATGCTGGTAAACTTATTGGTAAAAGAGGAGAAACACTCTACGCAATCCAATATATAGTAAATATCGTAGCAAATAGAAATGATGATACAAACTTAAAGTTCCTTGTAGATATTGAAGACTTCAGAATGCAAAGGGAAAAAACACTGACAAACTTAGCTAATAAACTTGCCAGACAAGTAAAAGTAGAAGGAAAATCAGTTAGTTTAGAACCTATGAATCCTCTGGAGAGAAAAATTATCCATATGGCTTTACAAAAAGATGACAGTATAGTTACCACCAGCGAAGGTGAAGAAGGCCACAGACATATTGTAATATCATTAAAAGCTCAGGATTAACTGAGCTTTTTTTTAAATGGAGATAAAAGATGTTAAAAGAATACACTATAGCCAATATTATAACTCCACTAATAGAATCTGGCATTGGTATAATTAGAATAAGTGGAAAACAGTCATTTGAAATAATCGATAAGATTTTCAATGCCTATAATCCTCTTTTCAAAAAAAAAGAAAGCCATAAGGCCTATCTTGGTATAGTACATAACAGTAATGGAATAAAACTTGATGAAGCATTAGTCCTAATTATGAAGGGACCACACTCATTTACAGGTGAAGATACAGTAGAAATACACTGCCATGGTAATCCGTTCATATTAAAAGAATCTTTAAAAGAAATAATTAAACAAGGTGCTAGAAAAAGTGAAGCTGGAGAATTTACAAGACAAGCCTTCCTAAATGGAAAACTAGATCTTACTCAAAGTGAAGCAATTCTAGACACTATTAAAGCAAACAATCAAAAAGCACTTAGTCTTTCTTTAAATCAATTAGAAGGTAGCTTAAAAAATAAAATCGGTCTTTTAAAAGAAGATTTAATTAGCATAATTGCCTATCTTGAAGCCACAATAGACTTCCCAGATGATGAAATTGAAGAAAGCTATACTAACGATGTAATAAACTCTAGAGTAAACAAACTACTAGATGAAATAAATAAACTACTAAAATCATATAGTCAGGGTAAAATAATTAAAGATGGAGTTATAACAGTTTTAATAGGACGTCCTAACGTAGGTAAATCATCTCTTCTAAATAGCTTGTTAAATGAAGATAGAGCTATAATTACCCATCTTCCTGGGACAACTAGAGATGCAATAGAAGAGCAGATCAATATAGGAGACCTTATATTAAATATTGTTGATACTGCAGGTTTTAGAGAAACAGAAGATGTAATCGAAAAAATTGGTATTAAAAAAACTTACGAATATATAGATATTTCACAACTAATACTATTTTTAGTCGATGCTACACAAGGACTTACATCAGATGATTTACTAATGATAGAATATCTTAATAAGATTGAAAAAAAATATCTCATTGTTATGAACAAGGTCGACTTAATTAAAGAAGAAGACATAAAATCGGAAATTAATACTATATATATTTCTGCCAAAGAAGGTTTGGGAATAGAAGAATTAAAAAATAGTATTAAAGACTTATTTATTAAAGATGAAATAGAAGACTACTGTATAACAAATTTAAGATACTTTGAAAGTCTGGTTAAGGCCAAGGAAGCCTTAGATATCTTCCAAGAAAGCATAATATCTGGTATAGTTCCAGCAGATTTATTAGCTATCGACTTAAAAGATGCCTATATTGCCTTAGCTGCAATCACTGGGGATGATTTTACAGAAGATTTATTGGAAAATATATTTAGCAAATTTTGCATAGGCAAATAGGAGGAAAATTGAATTTCGTTGATGATTATAAAGTAATAGTTATAGGTGGAGGTCATAGTGGCACTGAAGCAGCTTATGCAAGTGCTAAAATGGGTATGTCTACTTTACTATTAACAATCAGCCTTGATTCTATAGGTCTAATGCCTTGTAATCCATCTATTGGAGGACCAGCTAAAAGCCATTTAGTCTTTGAAATTGATGCCTTAGGCGGCTTAATGGGTAAAGTTGCTGATAGAACCTCAATACAGAAAAAAATACTTAATAGAAGTAAAGGTCCGGCAGTTTATGCCTTAAGAGCTCAAATTAATAGATTTCTATATTCAAGGGAAATTATTAAAGAACTAGAAAATCTAGATAACCTTGATATTGTTCAAGGTGAAGCAAAAGATATATTAGTTAATGACAAGGGTGAGCTCATAGGAGTAAGCCTTGCTAACGGCTTAAATTATAGTGGTAAGAGTATAATACTAGCAACTGGCACCTATCTTTCCTCAAAAATTATAATAGGTGACATGGTAAAAGAATCAGGACCTAATGAACTAAGTAACAGTAAGTACTTAGCAAGTTCCTTACATAAACTTGGTATTAAAACCCATTCCTTTAAAACAGGAACACCGCCTAGAATACATAAAGGAAGCCTGAATATAGATAAACTAGAAATACAACCAGGTGATGCACAAGACTATACTTTCAACTTTGAAGAAATAAATGGTAGTCTACCACAGGTAGATTGTTATCTTACTCATACAACAGAGAAAACTAAAAAGGTTATAGAAGATAATATTGATAAGTCACCATTATTTTCAGGGATTATAAAAGGGGTTGGGCCAAGGTATTGTCCATCAATAGAAGATAAAGTAATGCGTTTTCCTGAAAAATTAAGTCATCATTTATTTATTGAGCCTGAAGGACATGATGTAGAAGAAATTTATCTTCAAGGCTTTTCAACAAGCTTACCTGGAGATGTGCAAATAGAAATGGTACACTCTATAAAAGGTCTAGAGTCAGCCAAGGTAATGAAACTTGGCTATGCAATAGAGTATGAAGTTATTAATGCAACAGAACTTAAACTTACTTTAGAGTCTAAAAAGATAGCAAACCTATATTTTGCTGGACAGATTAATGGTACTTCTGGTTATGAAGAAGCAGCTGCCCAAGGTTTAATCGCTGGAATTAATGCGGTTTTGAAGTTAAAAGACCAAAAACCACTCATCTTAGATAGATCCAATGGTTATATTGGAGTATTAATTGATGATTTAGTAACTAAAGGAACAGAAGAACCATATAGAATGTTTACTTCAAGAGCAGAATACCGATTATTACTTAGACAATCGAATGCAGATAGACGTTTAACAAAAATAGGGTATGATATAGGTTTAATAAACCAGGAACGTTATGAAAATTTTCAAAAGAAGATAGAAACTATTGATAATGAAGTAATTAGATTGAAAAACCTGACTATTGATGCTGACAGGGATGAGGTTATACAGCTTATAAATAACTCAAATGGTTCAGCCTTGGAACAAAACATAAAAGCAACTACCTTAATTAAAAGACCAGAGATAAGTTACTTTGATTTAATTAAAATATACCCTTCTAATCAACTTATAAGCCCAAGAGAAGGTGAAGAGGTGGAACTCTTAATAAAGTATGAAGGTTATATTAAAAAACAAATAGAACAAGTTGAAAATTATTCTAAAGGTGAGAAAAAATTAATTCCATCATGGCTTACCGATTATAGACTAGTAAAAGGTCTTACAGGTGAGGCAATAGAGAAGCTTAACACAGTTAAACCTTTATCTATAGGCCAAGCAAGCAGAATATCAGGTATTACACCTGCAGATATACAAGTACTACTAATTTATTTAGAACAAATAAAAAGACAGGAGAAAGATAATGTTTAAAGAAAAACTTGTAAAATACTATGATAACATTACTCCTGAACAATTAGATAAACTTAATGAATATTATATTTTACTTTCAGAGCATTCTAAATTATATAACCTCACTGCTATAACAGAAGAGGATGAAGTAGTTATTAAACACTATTATGACTCTCTTATGTTCTATGAAGCACTTGAACTTCAAGGTAAGAAGAATTTAAAGATACTAGATATGGGAAGTGGTGCTGGATTTCCTGGTTTAGTAGCAGCTATAATGAACGAAGCTTGTTCATTTACTTTAGTTGACTCTGTTAATAAAAAAATCAATTTCATAAAAATCGTAGCCGAACAGTTACAACTTGAAAACATTACTGCAATACATGCTAGAAGTGAAGCGCTAGGACAAGATTTAGATTATAGAGAGTGTTTTGATATAGGAGTTGCTCGCAGCGTTGCCTATCTTCCTGTTTTATGTGAATATATACTACCTTTTATTAAGGTTGGGGGTAAAATGATTATAACAAAAGAATATCCATATGAAGAAGAGTTGCTGACTAGCAAGAAAGCACTTAAAGTACTTGGCGGCAAATTAATTAAGGATCAAATTTATGATTTACCTGTTTATGGCAATAAAAGAGTATTTCTAACCTTCAATAAAGAAAAAAAGACTCCGGCTGAATATCCAAGGAGAGAAGGTATTCCTTCAAGAAAGTCCATTTAGAATGTTTCACGTGAAACATTCTTTTTTTATTTTTATTATGTTATAATTTAAAATACACAAATAAAAAATAGAGGTAAATATGAAAACTATAGCAATAATTAATCAAAAAGGTGGAGTAGCAAAAACTACTAGCACTATAAATTTAGCAGCCTACCTTGCAATTGAAGGTAAAAAGACCCTTATTATTGATTTAGACCCACAAGGGAATGCAACAAGTGGACTTGGAGTTAACAGATTTGATTTAGCAAGATGTGTTTATGAAGCCTTAATCGATGGAATAACTTATAAAGACATTCTTATAACTACTAAAGTTAAAAATTTAGATTTATTACCAGCCACCATTTCACTAGCTGGAGCGGAAATAGAAATGGTTAATATGGAAAGTAGAGAATTTTTATTAAGAAGATTAGTAGATGAGATAACTGGTTATGATTATATATTAATTGATTGTCCTCCTTCACTTGGCCTCCTGACTATTAATGCATTGACAGCTTCAGATCAATATATAGTTCCAATTCAATGTGAATACTATGCCTTAGAAGGATTAGGCCAGTTACTAAAAACTATAAACCTAATTAAACAGGGTCTAAACCCAGAGTTAGATCTTAATGGTGCTTTAATGACTATGTTTAATAGTACTCAAAATTTATCATCTCAAGTTGTAGCTGAGGTTAGAGCATTTTTTAAAGAGAAAGTATTTGATACAGTTATTCCTAGAAGTGTACGATTATCTGAAGCTCCAAGTTATGGAGAGACAATATCAACATATGCACCAACATCAAAAGGTGCCATCGCTTATGAAGCATTGGCTAAGGAGGTAATTAAACGTGGTTAAAAAAGGTTTAGGTAAAGGCTTGTCAGCTTTAATACCAGAAAACGAATCAACAACTAATACTGATGGAAAAGTTATTATGCTTCCTATAGACATGATAAAAGCTAATCCTGATCAACCTAGAAAAAGATTTTCACCTGATTCATTAAATGAATTAGCAGAATCAATTAAAGAAAATGGAATAATCCAGCCTCTAATTGTTACTAAAAAAGATGGAGTCTTTTATTTAATCGCAGGAGAAAGAAGACTAAGAGCATCTGCATTAGCAGGTTTAACAGAAGTTCCCGGAATAATAAGGAATATGGATGATGTTAATTCAGCTGCGATTGCAATTATAGAAAATATTCAAAGAGAAAATCTGTCACCAATAGAAGAAAGTATTGCATATCAAAAACTAATAGATACTTATCTATTAACTCAAGAAATGCTAGCTATAAAATTAGGGAAAAGCAGAACTTATATAACAAATAGCTTAAGACTTTTACATCTCCCTGGAGAGGTAAAAGCTTTTATTGAAGAAAATATTATTTCTTCAAGCCATGGCAGGAGTATTTTGTCAGTTCCTAGTGAAAATCAATTAGAGCTTGCAAATTTCATAATTAAACATAAATTAAGTGTTAGAGAAACTGAGGCATTAGTAAAAGATTTTACGATTGATAAAATAAGACCACATAAAAATGAACTTAAACCAGAAAAAGATGTGCATATAAAAGATGTAGAGCATAGATTAGAAGGTTCATTTGGAACAAAGGTAACTATTAAAGGGAAAAATAAAGGTTCAATCACTTTAGATTATTATTCTAAAGAAGATCTTATGAGAATAACTGATCTTTTATTATCAAAATAATGTTTCACGTGAAACAATTGGGGAAAACATGCTTACACCATATATCTATTTAAATTACAGAAAATTATTGAATAACATTAAATTTATGGCTGACTTAGCTAGTGAGGCAAATATTGATATGAGACCCCACTGTAAAAGCCATAAAACAGTTGAGATAGCCAAACAACAGATAAGATTTGGCGCATCAGGCATAACCGCTTCAACTCTTAAAGAAGTTGAAATGCTAATTAAAGGTGGAATAAAGTCTATAACCTTAGCATATCCACTTATTGGTGAAGATAAAATTAATAAGTATCTTGAACTAGCTAAGAAAGTAGACCTTAGAACTATAGTTCTAGATTTTGAACATGCTAAATATTTAAGTAGTTATTTTAATAGAAAAAACCCTTTGATAGCTTATGTGAAAGTAGATTGCGGTTTAAAACGACTTGGTATACAACCTGAAGCAATAGAAGGTACTATTGAAAATATCAGTGAGTTAAACAACATTATAATAATCGGTCTTTTAACCCATGGTGGACAAAGTTATAGCGGAAAAGCTTCCTTAAAAGAAGTAGCAGAGATTGAAGCCAGTTCAGTTTTAAGTCATAAACTTCCTTCATTAATAGCTTCATGTGGTTCAACTCCAACTGCAAAAGAATTAGTTAAAATAAAGGGATTAGATGAATTAAGACCAGGTAACTATGTCTTTTATGATAATACTATGATAAATCTAGGAGTTTGTAATATAGATGATTGTGCTTTATATGTTAAATCAACAGTTTTAGCTATATATTCAGACTACATGGTTATAGATGCGGGTAGTAAGTCGCTTTCAAGTGATAAGGGAGTTCATGGTAATGATAATATTAAGGGTTTCGGTTTAATTTTGGAAGACCAAAAACTAATTATTGATAGATTATCAGAAGAACATGGGATAGTTATTGGACAGGAAATAATTAATTATAAAGTTGGAGATATATTAACAATAATACCAAACCATGCTTGTTCCATTGTTAATCTATTTGATAATATTTATGTATTTGATGGAAATAAACTTTTTGATAGTTATAAAATTAAAGGTAGGGGGCATTAAATGAAAGAATTATATAGAAAAATTAAAAAAATAGATAAATTATTACAAATGCCTGAATTTAAGGGACTTAGAGATATTTATAGTGATGCTTATTTAATGGATTCTATTAAAGAAGCAGTAAAAATGGTTCGTACTCAAATTAATGAAAATATAATTACTGATGAAAATAATATTGATTCAGCAATAGTTTCTGAAACGATAAAAAATATAACACTTGAACAGAAACCCAACCTGCGAAAAGTTCTAAACTGTACTGGCACAGTACTTCATACAAATTTAGGAAGAGCTATTCTATCAGATAGAGCCAAAGAGTCATTAAATAATTTATCAGATCAATATTCAAATTTAGAGCTAAATTTAATTACTGGTAAAAGAGGTTCCAGGTATGATCATATAACGAGTATTCTTAAAAAACTTACTGGTTGTGAGGATGCTCTAGTAGTAAATAATAATGCTGCAGCTGTTCTACTTGTACTAACCGCTCTAAGTAAAGGTAAAGAAGCCATAGTTTCAAGAGGAGAACTTGTAGAAATTGGTGGTTCCTTTAGAATACCAAATGTTATGGATTTTGGAGGAGCAATATTAAAAGAAGTTGGAACAACAAACAAAACCCATCTTTTTGATTATGAAAACGCCATTAACAAAGAAACCGGACTATTAGTTAAGGTACATAATAGTAATTACACTATAAAAGGCTTTACTCAATCAATTCCAACTGAAGAGCTTGTACCTTTAAGTAAAAAGAAAAGGGTGCCAATTTATTATGATCTTGGCAGTGGAGCTCTTTTTGATTTTAGCCCTTATGGTATTCAAGAACCAACTGTCAAATCCTTAATTAAAAGCGGTGTTGACATACTTTCCTTTAGTGGAGACAAACTTCTAGGAGGTCCACAAGGAGGAATAATTATTGGTAAGAAAAAACTTATTGATAAAATAAAGAAAAACCAATTATTAAGAGCAATAAGAGTTGATAAATTAACCTTGTCCGCTTTAGAAGGTACCCTAATAGAGTATCTTGATATGGGAAAAGTTAAAACTAATAATCCTACTATTAATATGTTAACAGTAGATTTAGTGACGCTAGAAAAAAAAGCTAAAGTTTTACAAGAAATGTTTAAAACAGAAAACATATTATTTGATATTAAGAAGTTAAATTCCTTATCTGGTGGGGGTTCCCTGCCTGATAAAAAATTTCCATCATTTTGCCTTGTATTAGATGTAACCGAGGATGTAAGCATACCTGAATTAGTAGAGAATTTAAGATTTAATAAAATACCAATGCTTGTTAGAGTAAAAGACAATAAACTAATAATGGACTTAAGAACAATAAAAGAAGAGGATTTCCAAATGCTAGTAGAAGAATTTTCAAAAGTATATAATGGTACAATATAATGAGCTTTTATATTGTAGGTACAGCAGGTCATATAGACCACGGTAAAACTGAACTATCTAAAGCTCTAACTGGTATACAAACTGATAGACTAAAAGAAGAACAACAAAGAGGTATGTCAATTAAACTTGGCTTTGCGCCTCTAGTTCTTAATGAAACAATAACCCTAGGTCTTGTAGATGTACCAGGTCATGAAAAATTCATACAACAAATGCTCTCAGGAGCTTCAGGTATGGATTTAGTACTCATAGTAATATCAGCAACTGAAGGTATCATGCCACAAACCAAAGAACATATAGATATAATTTCTTTATTGGGAATTAAGAATATCATTGTTGCTTTAACAAAAAAAAGTCTTGTAGATGATGATTTTTTAGAGTTAGTAACTGATGATGTTAGAGATTATCTAAAAAAAAGGGACTTTATTGACACTCCAATAATTGCAGTAGACAGTATAACACTAGATGGTATAGCTGAATTGAAAACAAGGTTACAAGAAATGGTAGAAAACTTACCACCTAAAGAACTTGGAAACTTTCCTAGACTTCCAATTGATAGAGTTTTCACTCTTCAAGGACATGGAACAATCGTAACTGGCACACTTTGGAGCGGAGAGATTTCTAAGGGAGATATGTTAAAAGTCTTTCCAATTGATCAAAAGGTAAAAGTTAGAAACGTTCAAGTACATAATAATAATGTTGAAACCGCTTTTGCAGGACAAAGAGTAGCCCTGAATTTACCAGATCTTTCTATTAATGAAATTCCTTCAGGTTCAGTCCTTTTAAAAGAGAATATTATTCAACCAACTTTCAAAGTCTCTGGTATTTTTAACTTACTTAAAGATAAACACAGCATGCATAATCTTGAAAAGGTTAGAATACATTTAGGAACAGGTGAAACATCAGGTAAATTAATACTTCTAGAAAGTGATGAAATTTATCCAGGTGAAAAAAAACTTGCTGGTCTTTATTTAGATAACCCATTAGGAACAATTTTGGGAGATACTTTAATCATTAGAAAAGAAAATGGTAGTGAAACACTAGGTGGCTTTAGAATAATTGAAGTTTTTCCTAGTAAATTTAAAAGATTAGACAAGTCATTCATAACAGATTTAAAGAAAAAAGCAGAAGGTTCCTTAGATGATAAATTATTAGCAATTATTAGTAGATTTCCTTTCATTACTCTTTCAGAATTATCTATGAAAATGGCAATTAGCAAGGATGAAATAAAAGAATTAGTAAATAACAATATTGATTTGATAATAGAATTTGAAAACCAATATCTTATATTAGAAAAGAAAAATAGCTTGATAGAAGAGATTGTTATATATCTTAGGTCTAAATTAGCCCAGACACCACTGGTTGTCGGTGTTAGTAAGGAAGAAATACGATCAAAATTCTTCAAAGACTATAGTCAAAAAACCTTTAATGGTATAATTAAAATAATTATTGGTGATAAACTTGAGCTAGTCGGTGAAATCATAAAAGAAACTGGTTATAACGTGAGTTTAACTGATGAAGATACAAAAATAATAGATCGAATTCTTACACTTTATAATAAAGATGGCTTGAATTCAAAAAATATTAAAGAAACATCAGAGTTTTTGAAGATGCCTGTTGAGATATATTTAAAATATCATAATTTTCTCTTAGAAACAGGTAAACTGGTAAAAATTGATGAAAATATTTATCTTTCAAGTACGGTATATGAGGAGGCTATTAAAAAAATCATAGACTATTTCTTAATTAATGAATTTATTGAGATAAGTAGTGCAAAAGATTTACTTAATACATCCAGAAAATATATAGTTCCTTTTTTGGAACACTTAGACTACAAAAAAATTACAAGAAGAGTAGAAAATAAAAGGGTATTAACAAGGAGGTAAAAATGGCTAAAGATTCATCATTCGATATTGTCTCAGAATTCGATATGCAAGAAATGGACAATGCAATTAACCAAACAAAAAAAGAAATAATAACTAGGTATGACTTTAAAGGTTCAAAAGCAGAAGTAAATCTAACAAAAGAATCTATAACACTTTCAGCAGAAAATGATAGTAAAATTAATGCTATGGTAGATATACTTCAGTCAAAAGCTATTAAAAGAGGCTTATCTTTAAAAATCTTTGATTATAGCAAAATTGAAACAACAGCTGGTTCCATGGTTAAACAAACCATAACTTTAAAACAAGGAATTAGCCAAGATATTGCAAAGAAGATAATTAAAGAAATAAAAGAAAGTAAATTAAAAGTTCAAAGTCAGATACAAGGGGATGTTGTAAGAGTTACTGCTAAAAATATTGATGATTTACAAACTGTAATCGCCATGCTAAAAGAAAAAGATTTAGATATTCCTCTACAATTTATAAATTTTAGATCTTAAGGAGAATAAAATGGCTATATTTATTGATTTCCTATTACTGGCTATTTATTTTGTGACTGTAATCATTTGTTATAAAAGGGGTTTCTTTAGAGGACTTTTAGGTATAGCAAAGATTGTCTTCACATTTATTGGTACATACTATCTACAAATATTATTAAGCCCTGTACTAGATAGTTATATACCTAAAAATATTAAACTACCTGATGCTATAAGCGGTAATTTTATAGATCAAATATTCCAAACTCTTTTGAGTAGATTTGCATCTACTATAGTTATCTTTATAGCTGTCTTTTTAATAATGACCTTGCTTAGTAATTTTATACTAAGCCTACTTGAAGGCTTTATTCTTACTAAAATAATTAATAGAATTGGCGGTCTAATAGTAGGTTTATTATTAGGTGTAATAATAGTAATTATTTCAAGTTATATTATTTCAATAATACTACTATATAATAATTCTACAACAGGCATAGTTATTATAAATGAATCACATATACTAAAAATATTTGTTGAAAATAATATTCAACTTTTAGTCCAAATGATTAGTAGGTAGGTGAAGAATATGAAAAAAATAGGTATACTTACCTCGGGTGGTGATGCTCCAGGTTTAAATGCTGCAATAAGGGGTGTTGTCAAATCTGCAAAAGAACATCATAATATGGAAACCATTGGCTTCTATTTTGGCTTTGGAGGTTTAATAGATAATAACTTCACCAATATTAACGATACCTCTGGATTTTTAACAAAAGGTGGAACAATACTTAAAACATCAAGGATTAAACCATTTAAAGGTGAAGACAAGGATCAAAAATTAAAATCAATACTCCATAATTATAAAAGTCATGATTTAAGTGCCTTAGTTATCATTGGTGGAAACGGAACACAAAAAACAGCATATAATTTATCTAAAGAATTAGGACTAAATATCATAACCTTACCTAAAACTATTGATAATGATATTGCTGGTACAGATGTTTCCTTTGGTTTTTCTTCTGCTGTTGATATTGCAACAGAAGCTATAGATAGGGTACATTCTACCGCCTCATCACATAATAGAGTCATGATAGTTGAAGTAATGGGTCATAAGGCTGGCTGGATTGGACTACACGCCGGTTTATCAAGTGGAAGTGACATAATCCTTCTACCTGAAATTCCTTTCTCTTTTAAGAAGGTTTATGAAGCTATTAATAAAAGAGTTGAACAAAGAAAAAATTCAACAATAATCTGTGTTGCAGAAGGTGCCTTTAGTCATGATGAAATAGATTTATCACCTTCAGAACTAGCTAGTAAAAGAAAATTTAGAAGCATTGGACAGAGGCTTGCTAGAAAAATTGAAAAACATACACCTTATGAAAGCAGGCTGACTGTTTTAGGTTATGTACAAAGAGGCGGTTCACCAAATGCCTTTGATAGAAATTTAGCAACTATTTTAGGTGCAAATGTAGCCAACCTTATAGAAGCTGAAAATTTTGGAAATATGGTTGGATATATTGATAATAAAGCTAAAACAGTCCCTTTAATTGAGGTAGCAGGGTATCTAAAAATTGTTGAAAAAGAAAATCCTGTACTTTCCGCTGCAAGATCAATAGGAATATCTTTTGGAGATTAATATATTTTTTATTAAAAATACTGTAAAAATAAATAAAAACTTGTATAATGTAGGTATATGTTTTAATTACAATTAGATGGAGGAATAAAATGGAAAACTTGAGATTCACAAAAAACCACGAATGGGTTCGTTTAGAAGGCAACAAAGGCGTTGTAGGAATTAGTGACTATGCTCAACATGCAATGGGTGACGTTGTATTTGTAGAACTACCCGAATTAGATGCTGTCTTCAAACAAGATGACAACATTGCAACAATAGAATCAGTTAAGGCTGTTTCTGATGTTTACTCACCAGTATCAGGAAAAGTTGTTGAAGTTAATACTGACTTAGAAGATGAGCCAGCAGCTATCAACGAAGATCCTTATAATAAAGGTTGGGTTTTCACACTAGAACTTGAAGATGCATCACAACTTGATTCATTAATGTCAAGCTCTGAATATGAAGAATTTATTAAAAAATAATTTAAATTTAATTTAAATTTAAAAAAGAACAGGTTTTTACCTGTTCTTTTTTAATTATAACAAAAAAAATATTTTATAAAATATTTTTATGTTTATCGTCAGTAATTTTATATTAGCTGACCATTAGTCCCACCACTTAGACTTTTCCATTATTTCAAGACTTATTGAAAACTTTCCACAAAAAATTACCTCTTTTTTACAGTTGTAATTGTGGATAAATTTTGTTATCATTTTTTATACACCCTAAGTTATAGGGTTAATCAACACTTCGTATTTTTAATTGTGGATAACTATCTGTATAACTTGTACATTTATCCACAGCCCTTAATAAATCACAAGGAGTTATGCTATGCCATTTGAATCAATCAATAATAATTTTACCAAACTTTTAAAAGAAAAAGTTAGCAATAAAAGCACTTATGATGCTTGGTTTAAAGATACCAATATCATAAAAGTTGAGTATGACAAAGCATATATTTCAGTTCCTAATAGCTTTGCAAAAAAATTCTTGTCTAAAAGTTATTATCATTTAATAAATGAAGTTGTAAATTTAACATGTGAAAAAGATTTAGATCTTGAATTTGTGGAAAACACTTCTGAGGAATATGTTAAAATTGTTAATAAAACAAAAAGTCATAATTTATCCAAGAATAATTTAAATCCAAAATATATTTTTGAAGATTTTGTTGTTGGGGAGAATAACCGTTTTGCCCATGCTGCAAGTTTAGCTGTAGCAGAAAATCCTGCCAAATTATATAATCCATTATATATTTATGGAGGAGTAGGTTTAGGTAAAACTCATTTAATGCATGCAATAGGTCACCACTATCAAGAATTAAATCCTAAAGCAAATGTACTTTATGTTTCTTCGGAAACATTTACAAATGACCTTATTAATTCTTTAAAAGATGGAAAAATAGAAAATTTTAGAAATAAATATAGAAATATAGATTTGCTCCTTATTGATGATATCCAATTTTTGGAAAATAAGGAAAAAACTCAAGATGAATTTTTTCATACCTTTAATACTTTAAAAGACTCAAATAGACAAATAGTAATATCAAGTGATGAGCCACCTTCAAAACTAAAAATTGAAGATAGACTAACTTCAAGATTCAGCTGGGGTCTTACCACAGATATTAGTCAACCAGACTTTGAAACTAGAGTAGCAATTTTAAGAAAAAAAGCTAGTATGGATGGAATTAAACTAAATGATGACATTTACTCTATGATTGCTAGTAAAATAACCTCGAATATTAGAGAATTAGAAGGTTCACTACTAAGAGTAGATGCTTATGTGACACTTCATAATATAGACAAAAGAAAAATTGATGAAGCTTTTATTGATGAAACTTTAAAAGATATAACCAATAAACAAATTAAAATGAAATTAAATGACCAAACTATAAAAAAAGCAGTAGCAACATTTTATGGTATTTCAGTAGAAGAAATGATTTCAAGAAGAAGATCTAGAAACATTTCATTTCCTAGACAAATTGCTATGTATTTAATTAGAGAATTAACAGATTTTTCTCTTCCAAAAATTGGAGTTTCATTTGGTGGAAAAGATCATACCACTGTAATGCATGCCTGTGATAAAATAGCTATATGCATAGAAACAAATCCAGAAATTAAACAAGTTGTAAATCAAATAAAGGAATCTTTAGAAACTGGAAAGTTTTAATTGTGTAAACTGTTAATAAGATGTACAAGTTACTAACAATTAGTACACATGCTAGAAACCTTGTAGTGTATAGTTTTTTTTAACTTATCAACAATGTTAACAATACTGATGATGACTATGACTATAATTTTAAAAAAAAGAAAAGAGGACAAAAAATGAAATTCACTGTTAACCAAAAAGAATTATTAAACAATTTACTAATAGTGAACAAAGCCATATCAAGTAAAAATATACAACCTTTGTTAAGTGGAATTTATTTAGAAACTAAAGATGATAATAAATTAATCATCAGAGGTACTGATATGGAATTAGGAATTGAAAGTGAAATAGGAGCTTTAGTTGATGAAGCAGGAAAAATAGTTTTACCTTCAAAATATTTTGTTGAAATTGTAAGAAAGCTACCAATGGTTGATTTAGAATTATCAACAGAAGAGAACAATCAAATAAAAATAGTATATGGTTCTTCAGAGATTAAATTAAATTATTATGAAGGTAGTGAATATCCTTCAATACATGACTTTATTGGAGAATGTGTATTAAAAATAAAAGGTGATGATTTAGTTAATGCAATATCATTATCTCAAGTTGTTGTATCAACTGATATGACAAGACCTATTTTTACAGGAATTTTACTAGAAATAAAAAATGATAAATTAAATTTTGTTTCATCTGATACCCATAGATTATGCTATACATATATAGAAAATATAGAAAAAAATGTTGATGCATGGGAATCTATTGTACCGGCAAAGTCTTTAAAAGAAGTTGCTTATATAATTCATGAAGATGAAGAAATAGAAATTCATATTACTTCAAATAGAATCTTGTTTAAATCAAGAAATATAAAAGTAACATCAAGACTTATCGAAGGTAAATTTGTAAATTATGAACAAGTTATACCAAAAGAATTTAATTCACAAATTAATATTATTAAAAAAAGCTTATTAGACTCACTTGAGAGAGCTTTTGTTTTAACAAGAGATGAAATTAAATCAAAATTAAATACAGTTAAATTTAATATAAAGGAAAAAGTATTAATAATTTCTTCAAGAGCATCTGAAGTTGGTGATATTTACGAAGAAATACCAATTTATTTACAAGGAAATGAAATTGAATTAGGTTTTAATGGAAAGTACTTAATAGAAATATTAAGAAATATTGATGGAGAAGAAATTTCTATAAACTTAAATGATCCTCAAAGTCCTGGAATAATAAAAGGGACACAAGGAAATGAAAAATTCATATATTTAATATTACCAGTAAGGTTACAATAATTGAGGTAAAAATGATTTTAAAGAACATATCATTGAAAAACTTTACAAATTATGAAGATGCATATTGTGATTTTGATGAAAATATAAATATATTTGTAGGAGATAATGCACAAGGAAAAAGTAATTTATTAGAATCAATATATTATATATCCACAATTTCTTCATCTAAAAAAAATAAAGATAGAGAATTAATAAAATGGGGCAGAGATTATTTTAGTATTTCTGCCCATTTTTTCAATCAACATGGAGAAAACAAGGTATCAGTAAAAGTTGTAGGAAATAAAAAAGAAGTTTATCTAAATAATTATAAAATTGAAAAAAGAAAAGAATATATTGGATATCTAATTACAGTTATTTTTAATCCTGAAGATTTATATATAATTAAAGGTGAACCAGCTTTAAGAAGACAATATATTGATAATGAACTTTCTAAAACAGATGTTGAATATTTTGTTGATAGTATTAAATATAAAAAAGTACTAGAACAAAGAAATATATTACTAAAAGAATATAAAAGAAAAAAAGTAAGTGATGAACTAATGGATATTTGGGAAGAACAATTATCAAAATACGGAATTAAAATAATAAATAAAAGATTAGAATTAATAGATCAATTAAAAGAAATTTCTAAAAAAATACACTATAGAATAACAGATGATGCAGAAAATTTACAAATATCATATCAAACAAATATTGATATAGAAAATATTGAAGATAGTTATAGACAATTAATGAAAAAAAACAGACAAAAAGATATAGAAAGAGGATATACTTCAGTAGGACCACACAGAGATGATTTGGAAATATTAATAAATGGTATTTCTGCAAAAAAATTTGCTTCTCAAGGTCAACAAAGAACGATATCACTCAGCTTAAAAATATCAGAAATAGAATTTATTAAAAGAAAAACTGGAGAATATCCTATATTGTTGCTTGATGATGTACTTTCAGAACTTGATAAAAATAGAAAACATAAACTTTTAGAAGAAATAGAAAACAAGGTACAAACTATTATTACAACTACAGATTTAAATGATATTGAAAATTTCTTTATAGATAAAGGTAAAATAATAATAATACAAGATGGAAAGGTTCTATAATGGCATATGTATGTGAGAATTGTGGAGAATTAACAGAAGATAATAAAATATGTGATTGTGTTCTTACAATAAAAAAAGATAAATTAAAACAAAGAACGAAAAAATATTATCTAAAAAAGAAAATAGATAATAATATTGCAAATCAAATACTTAAAACAAGAAATATAGATATAGACTATAAAGATTTTATAGAAGTAGATTTTAATAAAATATATGAAGATAAATTTCTAAATCAAGAAGAAGCTATAAAAATTATAATGGCAGCTATTAAAAATAAGACTAAAATAGCAATATATGGAGATTATGATGCTGATGGTATAACAGGAACAGCTGTTGGTTTAAATATATTAAGAGCCTTAGGAGCTGATACAACTTATTATATTAATGATAGATTTACAGAAGGTTTTGGAATTAATCCTACAGGAGTTATAGCTTTACATAAAGAAAAAGTAGGTTTAATTATTACTGTAGATAATGGAATTTCTGGTATAGAGGGTGTTGAGAAAGCAAAGGAACTTGGAATAGAAGTTATTATAACTGATCATCATGAACCTAATAGTAATAAATTACCAGATTGTCTCATAATAGACCCAAAACAACCAGGTTGTCCATCTATTAATAAAGAAATAACTGGTGTAGGAGTTTTATATAAAATATTATTAGATATTTGTAAAATAATGGATAAAGAATTAATAGCTAAAAAAGAAATGGATCTTGTTGCATTAGGAACTGTTGCAGATATGGCCTTACTTCTTGACGAAAACAGGTTAATAGTAAAAACAGGATTGATGATCTGGAATCATCCAAAAGGTAAATATGGAATAAAAAGATTAATAGAAAAAACTGGTATAAAAAAGGAAATTACTTCTTATGAATTAGGTTTTATTTTAGCACCAATACTAAATGCTGAAAGTAGATTAAAAGGAAGACCAGTTAAAGGGATAACATTATTAACCTCAAGTGATAAAAATGAAATAGATAAAGCAATTGATGAATTAATAGAAATAAATAATAAAAGAAAAGAAATGCTAGAACAACAAATAAAAATTGGTGAAAGTTTAATAGACCCAGATAAATATCTATTTTTTATATTTGATAACAGAATTACTGAAGGTATTGCAGGACTAATTGCTAGTAGGATTATGGATACTTATAAAAGGCCAACTATAGTTCTTGGAAAAACACATGAAGGGTACTATAAAGGATCTGGCAGATCAATAAAAGAATTTAATTTAAAAAAAGCTTTAGATAAAAATAATAAATTATTGAAAAACTATGGTGGACATCAATTAGCCTGTGGGCTAACTATTGAAAATGACAACCTTGATTTAGTTAAAAACTTATTAGAGACTGAGGGTAAAATACAATTAGAGAAAAAGGAATCTATTGAAAATATATATATTGATGCAAAAGTAACAGCTAAAGAACTTAATATGGAACTAATGGATTGTCTTAATCAACTAGAACCATTTGGTAATGGTTTTAATAAACCCTTATTTTTAATAGAAGATATTAATTTAAATAATATTTTATATATGAAGGATATTCACAGTAAATTTACATCAGATGGAATAGAATTTATAGCCTTTAATAAATTATTAGAAAAAGGTAATAAAAGTTCCTTTATTGGTATTCCCCAAATAAACAGTTATAATGGAAGACAAAGCATCCAATTTATAATAAAAGAAATCCTAGAGGAAGGTACTATAATTTGCGAGTTAGAAAAATAAGAGGAATTGAAGAAGAAATTGAAAAAATAGCTGGGGATAAACTTATTTTAAAACCAGAAGACTATAGAGGTAAATGGCATAAAATATTTGGAAACAATAATCCTATTTTTATTGAAATAGGATGTGGAAAAGGACAATTTATTACTGGACTTTCAAGAATGAATAAAGATATTAATTATGTTGCCATTGAAAAAGTAGAAGAGATTTTATATAAAACAGCCTTAAAATTAGATAATGATCATAATTTAAGATTATTATTAACAGATGGTAGATTATTAACAGAAATCTTTGATGATAATGAAATTGATGGAATTTATTTAAATTTTTCTGATCCATGGCCTAAAAACAGACACCATAAAAGAAGATTAACTTCTATGGATTTTCTTAATCAGTATAAAAGAGTACTGAAAAAGGATGGTAGAGTAAATTTAAAAACAGATAATTCTATATTATTTGAATATAGTTTAAATACTTTTGCTAAAAGTTGGAGATTAGAAAATATATCTTTAAATTATATACATTCTAGTCAAATTATTGATGTTGAAACAGAATATGAAAACAAATTTAGAAAAAAAGGGAATAGTATATATAGACTAGAAGCAATAAATATAAAAGAAGGTGAATAATATTGAGCGAAAAAATTTTAGTAGTTGAAGATGATAAAGATATACAAGAACTTGTATCAGAGATTTTAAAATCAGAAGGATACAAAGTATTAACAGCTGGTAACGGTTTAGATGGTTATCAGATTTATAAAGAAGAAAAACTTGATTTGTTAATTCTTGATATTATGATGCCAAAGATGGATGGATATCAACTAGCAAAATTAATAAGAAAAAAAGATGAAAAGTTACCTATTATTATGCTTACAGCTCTTGAAGAAGAATATGATGAAATAAAAGGGTTTGAAATAGGGGCAGATGACTATATAACTAAACCATTTTCATTTAATGTTTTAATTAGAAGAGTAAATGCTTTATTAAAAAGAACAAAAACTGAAAGAAAAGAAATAATATATAAAAATATTAAACTTGATCTTGAATCCTATACAGTAATAATAGATGGAAAAGAAATAGAATTAACTAACAAAGAATTTGATATTCTTCACTATTTAATGACTAATAGAAACAAAGTCGTTTTAAGACAAACATTAATGGATAATATTTGGGGTTGGAATTTCAAAGGTGATTCAAGAGTATTGGATACTCATATTAAGAATCTAAGAAGAAAACTACAAATAGATTATATAAAAACCTTAAAAGGAGTTGGCTATAAATTTGAAGATTAATTTTCAATTTTTACATAGACTTAATAAAATTAGAAGAGATATTAATTTAAAGAATTTCTTATTGACTAGTTTTGTACTATTCTTTAGTTTAAGTATGATATTTACAAGTTTATTTATTTTTATGCCTAATATTTATGTTTCCTATAGACAGAAATTTCTGATAGATAATGCTAAAGAAATAGTCGACCAAATTTCTAAAGAAGATCTTGATTATAATGAGGCAATTCAAGTTTTAAGAGATTTTGCCTTAAATAAAGATATTTCAGTAATATTATTTTATCGTTCTTCACCAGTATATATTGCTTCAGCAAACTTGAAATTTACAAGTACAAAAAGTTCACTGGATGGAAAAGAGGATACAAAAGAAACTATTGATAATAGTCAGGATTATTTTGAAAGTAAACTAATATTAAGAGGCTATGTTTATGATGCTTATTTTAGAACTTCAATAGCTAAAGTATCTGAGATTCGTGGAAGTTTAATTTCCTTCCTGCCATATGCCTTAACTATAATTAGTTTAACATCTCTAATAGTTTCCTATATGTATTTTAGATTAGTTACTAAACCTTTAATCGAATTGAATAAAGTTGCCAAAAAAATGGCTATGTTAGATTTTCAAACAAAGGCCAACATAAAAAGGCAGGATGAACTAGGTGAATTGGGAACAAGCTTGAATACATTATCTACTAATCTAAAGAAATCCATGGAAGGATTTAAAAATGATATAGAAAAAGAAAAGTTAAGAGATGAACAACGTATAAGTTTTATCGCAACTATGTCTCATGAGTTAAAATCACCGATTACAGCAATCAAGGGACAACTTGAAGGTATGATAAATAAAATAGGTGTTTACCAAAATAGAGATAAGTATCTTAATAGATCTCTGGCTATTGCAGAAGACCTTGATAGATTAGTTAGAGAAATATTAGTTGTCTCAAAACTTGATACAGTAGATTTTATATTTAAAAAAGAAAAATTTAATTTAAGTCCTGTTTTAGAAGAAATAATTAAAGGTCTTGATTATATACAAATTGATAAAAAAATTAAAACCATAAAAAAAATTGAAAAAAACCTTATAATCGAAGGTGATGTAAGCTTATTGAAAAAGGCTTTCAATAATATCATTGAAAATGGCATGAAGTATTGTCATGAAGATGGGGTATTTATTGTAGAAGCTATAAAATTAAAAGATAGAATTCTAATAGAGATATTTAATGATGGAGATTCCATTTTAGAAGAAGATTTAAATGATGAAAAAATATTTACTGCTTTTTATAGAACGGAAAAATCTAGAAACCGAGAAACTGGAGGAAGTGGACTTGGTTTACACATTGTTAAAAAAATATTAAAATTACATAAATTCCCTTATAAAATCGAAAATAAGGATAATGGGGTAGTATTCATTGTAGAAATACCAATACCAGCGAAAAACCTTGATATAGTGAAGTAACCATGCTATAATATTCAGTGTCTGACTATAATTGAAAAAAAATTATAAATATAAATGAAAGAGGTGAGAATTCATGAAAAAAGGAATTCACCCAGAGTACAAACAAACAACTATTTCTTGTGCTTGTGGTACAGTGATTGAAACTGGATCTACAAAAGAAAATCTAAAAATTGAAGTTTGTTCATCATGTCATCCATTCTATACAGGAGCTAAGAGCAGAATGAGTGATAAAGGTGGTAGGGTAGAAAGATTTAAGAAAAAATACGAGAAGTAGAAATATATTCGTAGATGAAAAGGGAAGCACTTCTAGGGCTTCCTTTTACTTTTTTTAAATAAAGGAGAAAAAATAATGCTGAATAAGCTTGAAGAAATAAAAATTAAATATGAAGAAATCGGCAGGGAATTAAGTACTCCTGAGATTATTAACGATCAAAAAACTTTTCAAAAACTAATGAAAAAACATAGTACTATGGAAGAAGTCGTTAATAAATATATAACATACAAGGAGTTAGCTCAGTCAATCTCCGAATTAAAAGAAATCCTAAAAGAAGAAAATGACCAGGAAATGGTGGAACTTGCCACAGAAGAACTTGAACAAGCTCAAAAAGATTTAATAAAAACTGAAGAAGAATTAAAAGTTCTGTTAATACCGAAGGATCCAAATGATGACAAGAGTGTTATCGTCGAAATCAGAGGTGGAGCAGGAGGAGATGAAGCAGCTCTTTTTGCAGGAGATCTTTTTAGAATGTATAGCCGATTTGGAGAAACAAAAGGCTGGAAAATAGATATTATGGATTCTCATGAGAGTGATCTTGGAGGGTATAAGGAGATAGTCTTCTCTATAGAAGGTTATGGAGCCTATTCAAAACTTAAATATGAAAGTGGTGTTCATCGTGTTCAAAGAATTCCTTCAACAGAATCTGGTGGAAGAATTCATACTTCAACAGTTACAGTAGCTGTTTTACCAGAAGCTGAAGAGGTTGATATTGATTTAGATCCAAATGATGTAAGAGTGGATTTATTCTGTTCTAGTGGACCAGGTGGACAATCAGTAAACACTACTAAATCAGCTGTTAGATTAACACATGTACCTACTGGTATAGTTGTTTCTTGTCAGGATGAAAAAAGCCAGATAAAAAACAAAGATAAGGCTATGAAAGTCCTAAGAGCTAGACTATATGAAAAAGCAATGGAAGAAGAAAATGCCAAGATGGCAAGTGAAAGAAAAAGCCAAGTTGGAACAGGTGATCGTAGTGAAAGAATTAGGACCTACAATTACCCTCAAAATAGAATAACTGATCATAGAATAGGTTTGACACTTCATAAACTAGAGGCGATGCTAGAGGGTGACCTTGATGAAATGCTTAATGCTATCACTACAACCAAGCAAGCCGAGAAGCTAAATAGCGATAACTAATGAATATTAAAGAGCTATTAAAAGAAGCCAATTTAAAACTAAAAGTTACTGATTATGGAAGATTAGAAGCAGAAGTTATTCTTGCTCATATACTAAAAAAAGACAGGGTATATCTGCATATTAATATTAATCAAGAATTAGAGAAGTGTATAATTAATAAATTCTTTAAAAATATTGATGAATTAATAAAGAATAAACCACTTCAGTATATAACAGGTAATCAAGAATGGATGGGCTTAGATTTTATAGTAAATGAAAAAGTTTTAATACCAAGGGAAGATACTAGAATATTACTTGAACAAATACTTGCCTTAAAGTCTAAATTTAATGATCCGATAATGGTGGAGATAGGAACAGGTAGTGGTATTTTACCAGTACTTATAAAAAAGAACTGGAATGAAGCAAAAATCTTTACAACAGAAATTTCCCTGGATACATTAAATATTGCTAGAGAAAATTTTAAGAATCATAATGTAGAGGTACAATCTTTTAATTGTGATTTTCTTGAAACTATCAAAAAAAATAAGATAAAAGCAGATATAATATTTTCCAATCCACCATATATAAGTGAAGAAGAATATTTAGAACTTGACCCAGGCGTTAAAAAAGAGCCATATGGTGCTTTAGTCGGGGGCAAAGATGGATTAGAATATTATAGAAGACTGGCAGAAGAATATATTGATGTAGTTAGAGAAACTGCTTATATACTAATAGAATTAGGCTGGGAACAATATGAAGCTGTAAGAGAAATTTTAGAAAATAAAGGCTTGAAATTTGTTGGGATATATAAAGATGATGGTAATAGAAATAGAGTTTTAGTAATGGAGCATATTAATAATGAAAACTAAATATTATGACTTCAGTGAAATTATTAGTGAAGCTGATCTTGATGATATAATAACAGCATATAAAAGGGGAGAAGTAATTGCTTTTCCGACTGAGACAGTTTACGGCTTGGGTGCAGATATAAACAATGATGAAGCAATTCTTAAGATCTATAAAGCTAAAAACCGACCAAGTGATAATCCACTTATTGCTCATATTGGCAGTATAGACCAACTTGAAGGTTTAGTTAAAGTTGTACCAGAAAAGGCAAAGTTATTAATTGATGCTTTTTGGCCTGGACCCTTAACAATTATTTTTAATAAAAATAATAATATTTCTAATGTAGCAACAGCTGGCTTACCTAGTATCGGTATAAGGATGCCTGACCATCCTGTCATTGAGAGCATTTTAGTTAAGGGTGACTTAGTTTTAGTCGCACCTAGTGCCAATATTTCAGGCAGTCCCAGTCCAACTACAATGAAACATGTATCAAATGATTTAGATGGATTAATTTATGGAATTATTGATGGTGGAAATTGTGAAGAAGGAATAGAATCAACAATAATAGATTTGACTAGTGAAGTTCCTACCATATTAAGACCAGGAACGATAACGAAAGAAGATATTGAAGAAGCAATTGGAAAAATTGAATTTGATGAAAGTCTAATAGGAACAGCTGTAGTAATTGCTAAAGCTCCAGGCATGAAATACAAACATTATGCCCCAGAAGCTAAAGTCTATATTATAGATAATTGCAACAATATCGAGCTTATACTGTTAGAAATAAATAAGGAAAAAATGAATATAAAAAAATGTGCCTTAATATGTTTTGATGAAAATAATATAAATTACGATACTATAGGGACACCTAATAAATTTTCCTTAGGCAGTCAAAGTGACCTAAAGTATGCCATTAGAAATTTGTATCGTATATTAAGAGATTGTGATATATTAGGAATAGAAAATATATTTATAGAAGGCTATAAGGAAGTTGGATTGGGCTTTTCATATATGAATCGCTTGAGAAAAGCAGCCAATGGAAATTTTTTGAAGGAGAAATAAATTGAAGATACTTTTTGTATGTACGGGTAATACTTGTAGAAGTCCTATGGCTGAGGGTATTGCAAGAGATATGTTTTCTAAAAAAAATATAAGAAACCATTTTGTTCTATCAGCTGGAATACAAAATATTACAGGTGAAGCTGCTAGTGATAATAGTTTTGCGGTTATGAAGGAAATAGATTTGGATATTAGTGAGCATAGAAGCACATTAGTAAGAAGAGCATTAATTGAAGAAGCTGATAAAATTTTGACTATGACAATTGCTCAAAGGGATTTATTAACTATTGCCTATTTCGATATAGATAATATTGATAAAAAAGTTCAAACATTAAGTTACTTTGCAAATGGTGAAGATAGAGATATTGAAGATCCATTTTTTGGTGATTTAGAAGTTTATAGAAGAATAAGAGATGAAATTAAAAGTTTGATTGAAAAAAGCAACTGGGAGGGGAAATAATGAAAATAGTAATTGGATCGGACCATGGTGGTTTTGAGCTTAAGGAAACAATAAGTGAATATTTACTAAAAAAAGGTTTAGAGGTTCAAGATGTTGGTGTTTTTGTACCAGATTCAGTAGATTATCCTGACTATGCCGAAAAAGTTGGAGTAGCAATTGCAAATGGTGAAGGTGATTTAGGAATTGTAATATGTGGAACTGGTATTGGTATGTCGATTTCTGCAAATAAAATAGATGGAATTAGATGTGCTTTATGTAATGATGTTTATTCAGCTAAAATGGCCAAAGGTCATAATGATGCCAATGTTATTGCCTTAGGTGCAAGAGTTATAGGTAAAGGTGTTGCTCTTATGATTATAGATACTTTTTTAAATTCAAATTTTGAGGGTGGAAGACATAATACAAGACTTGGAAAAGTTAAAGATCTTGAAGCGAGGTAATTAGATGATTAAAGAATTGGTCGGTGTAGTTACCACATTTTTCGTTATGTTACCTTTTTTATTACTTAATAGAAATATCTTTAAGATAAATGATAAAAATAAATTTGCCTTTTTATTTCTAGTTATTAACACAATACAAGGAGCCTTTTTACTACTACTAGCTTATGGTTTATTTATTGTAGGACAAAAATGTCTAATTGGAATGATTATTGTATTTACAGTTTATCTTTTCTTATTTCTCGTTCTATTATTTACTCATAGAAGAAGAGTTGCAAAATTAGAAGAAGAAAAAGAAATTAAAGAGGTAACTGAAGAGGATTTAGCAGATATAATTTTTCAAGAAGAATTATTTCAAACTCAAAAATTAGCTAGAACACAAAGTGTAATTGATAATATAAAGGAAGAAATGGAAGATTCTGCAAATGAAAATATTCTAGAAGAGGATCAATGTACAATGTTAGTTGAAGAACCTGATTTTAGTAAAATAGAAAAAGAAGAAGTTTTACGAACTTTAGATGATATATTTAAGGAGATATAGTGGTTAAAGAGATACTTACAAAATTAATAAATACAAAAAGTTATACTGGTGATGAATCAAACATTGTAACTACTATTAAAGCAATAATGGAAGAACTTTGTTTTGATGAGATTATTGTAGATATAGCTGGAAATATAATAGGAGCTATTCATGGAAATCATGATGGAGCTACTATACTTTTTGATGGGCATATTGATACAGTTGAAGCTGAAAATATTTTTGAATGGCACAATCATAATCCTTTCGATGCATATGAAAAAGATGGTAAAATATTTGGTAGAGGTGCTTCAGATATGAAAGGTGCTTTTGCTGCTATGCTTGTAGGTTTAAGTTCAGTCGATCGAAATAAGCTTAAAGGAAGTATTTATCTTTCAGGGACAGTTAATGAAGAAGTGGCTGAAGGGTACACTATAAGAGAGGTAACTAATAGGTTAAAACCTGATCTTGTAGTTATAGGCGAAGCAACAGAGTTAAAAATAAATATTGGCCAAAGAGGAAGAGGTGAAATTTCACTTACTACTTATGGTAGAAGTGCTCATTCATCAAATCCTGATATTGGAATAAATGCTGTTTATAAAATGAATAAAGCAATTTCAGCAATAATTAATCAATATAAGCCAGGGAAAGATGTTCTAGGTAAAGGTATCCTTGTATTAACTGATATAATTTCAAGTCCTTATCCTGGGGAATCAGTAATTCCAAGAACTTGTCAGGCTACTTTTGACAGAAGAGTAATATTAAATGAGACAAAAGAATCAGTACTTGAGTCAATAAGTGATATCTTAGAACCAATCAGGATTGAAGATGTTGAGTTTGAATATAAATTAGAATATGCAAAAAATGATTATGTGACATATAAAGATTATAAAATCGAAAAAGATAAATTTTATGCTCCTTGGAAGATAAATAAAAAGAGTGAAGTATTAACAAAAATATCTAATTCTTTCAAAAATGCAGGCTTGGAATATAAAACGGGATATTATTCTTTTTGTACCAATGGCAGTAGTACTTGTGGAATTGATGGATATAAAACCATAGGCTATGGTCCAGGTAGAGAAGTTGAGGCGCATATAACTAATGAATTTATTGAAGTTGAACAACTAATGGAAGCTGTTAAGGGTTATCAAACCTTAGCTTACGTTTTGAGTTAAAAAGGAGATTAAAATGAAATTATGGGGTGGAAGATTTAGCAAGGATTCTGATCCATTGATGGAAGATTTTCATTCATCAATATCCTTTGATAAAAGACTGTATAAAGAAGATATTGAAGGAAGTATTGCCCATGCAACAATGTTGGGAAGTATAGGTGTTCTTGAAAATCAAGAAAAGGAAAAAATAGTTGAAGGATTAAAGAATATTCTTGAAGAAATAGAAAAAGGGCAAATTGAGTTTTCTCAAAAAGCTGAAGATATTCATATGAATGTCGAAACTATACTTATAGATAAAATTGGTGTTGTAGCTAAAAAACTTCATACTGGTAGAAGTAGGAATGATCAAGTAGCAACAGATCTTAGACTTTATGGAAAAAAAGAAATTGATTTTATTAAAGATTTGATTCAAGCTCTTATAGAAACACTGGTAACAATAGCAGTTGAAAATACAGAAACTATAATGCCTGGTTATACTCATATGCAAAAAGCTCAACCTATTACTCTTGCACATCATTTAATGGCCTATGTAGAAATGTTAAAAAGAGATTATGGGAGACTTGAAGATGCCTATAAAAGAATGGATGTTATGCCACTAGGCTCCGGTGCTTTAGCTGGAACAACTTTTCCATTAGATAGAGAATTAACTAGAAAGTTATTGAATTTTGCTGATGTTAGTAGAAACAGTCTTGATGGAGTAAGTGATAGGGACTATGTTGTCGAAATTGAAAGTGCATGTTCATTAATAATGATGCATCTAAGTAGACTATCAGAAGAAATCATTATATGGAGTACCGATGAATTTAAATTTATTACACTAGATGACGGGTATTCAACTGGTTCATCAATAATGCCGCAAAAGAAAAATCCTGATGTAGCTGAATTAGTAAGAGGAAAAAGCGGACGGGTTTTTGGTCATTTAATAGGTACTTTAGCTATGCTTAAAGGCTTACCTTTAGCATACAATAAAGATATGCAAGAAGATAAGGAAGCACTTTTTGATACTGTGGATACAGTAAAAAAAAGTTTATTAATTATTAACCCAATGATTGGAACCATGAAAGTAAATAAGGATAAAATGCTTTATCAAGCAGCAAGAGGTTTTACAAATGCAACTGATGCTGCAGATTATTTAGCAAAGAAAGGCTTGCCATTTAGAGAAGCACATAGTGTAATTGGAAAGATGGTAGCATATTGTCTAGATGAAAGTAAATCTTTAGATGAATTAAGTTTAGATGAATATAAGTCTTTCTCAGATTATTTTGAGAATGATATATATAAAGCTATAGATTTAATTACATGTGTTAATGATAGAAGTGTTACAGGTGGACCTGCCACTTTTGAAGTAGAACGACATATTGTAAGCATAAATAAGTGGTTAGAGGAGATAAATAATGGAAGAAATAGTAATTAATGGAGGAAAACGCTTAGAAGGCAAGATCTTAATAAAGGGATCAAAAAATTCAATTTTGCCTATCCTAGCTGCATCTATATTGGCTACTGAAGGGAAATCTGTTATTCATGATGTTCCTAATTTAAAAGATGTTGAAAATTTAATTGAAATCATAGAATATCTAGGAGTAAAAATCGAAAGAGAAGATCACTCTATTACTATAGATGCAACTTGTATGGACAGATATGATGCAACTATTGATTGTGTTAGTGAATTAAGAGCATCTCTATTTTTACTTGGTCCGATTATTGCTAGATTTGGTTTTTCTGAAATTAGCCAACCTGGGGGTTGTGCAATTGGTATAAGACCTATAGATCTTCATTTAAAAGGACTTGAAGCGCTAGGTGTAGTGTTTGATAAAACTCATGGTGTTATTAAAGGTCAAGCAAACGGACTTAAAGGTGCTAAAATATATCTGGATTTCCCTAGTGTAGGAGCTACTGAAAATTTAATGATGGCAGCTTCAGTTTCTGAAGGACTTACAGTATTGGAAAATGTAGCTGAAGAACCTGAAATTGTAGATTTAGCAAACTATTTAAATAATATGGGCGCTAGAATTACTGGTGCAGGTACTAATGTTATAAAAATACATGGAGTACCAAAATTAAAAGGTACAGTTCATACTGTAATACCTGATCGTATCGAAGCTGGTACATATATGATTGCAGTTGGAGCAGCAGGTGGGGATGTACTTATTGAAAATGTAATTGCAGATCACTTAAAACCTGTTTTAGCAAAACTCAGAGAAGCTGGCGTTTCAGTTGAAGAAGAATTTGAAGGGATTAGAGTTAAATCTGAAGGTAGTAGAGGCTGTAAAGGAATAAATATTAAAACTATGCCTTATCCTGGATTCCCTACAGACATGCAAGCACAAATGCTCGGTATGTTATTATGTGCAAAAGGTAGATCTTTTGTAACTGAGACAATTTTCGAAAGAAGATTTCAGCATATTGAGGAATTTAGAAAAATGGGTGCTGATATAGTGATGGCAGGTAACACTGTAGCTTTAACTGGAATAGATGAAATTTACGGAACTAATGTATTTGCATCAGACTTAAGAGCAGGGGCAGCATTAATAATAGCCGGTCTTTATGCTGAAGGTGAAACTCGTGTAGGTAATGTACAGTTTATAGATAGAGGCTATGATAGATTAGTTGAAAACTTAAGTAGTTTAGGTGCTGATATTAAGCGTGTACAAAAATAATTTGACTATAAATATAAATTCTGTTAAATTATTAAAGTAATAAAAAGATTAGAGGTAAATATATGGGTCGTGTAGACAAATTACATAAAAGCAAAACAGGTAATAAAAAAAGTAAAGATAATGCATCTATGGATGCTGTTTTAGGTAAACAAGCCAGAAAAATAAAAAACGGGTCAAATATTAAAGGCAAAAAGAAAAAGAAAACTAATCCTTTAAATAGATTTATTTTTATCATGGCATTTATATTAGTTGTGCTTGCTGGTGCTTTTATGACTTTTCAATATATGACAAATGGTTCTAAATCACTTTCTTTCATACCAAATTCACAAAAGTTTAACGATGGTGAAGTAACTATTCTAATGTTGGGTACTGATGGTAGAACAGAAGTAGATGGCGACAGATCTGATACAATAATATTAGGTAGATTTAATTTTAAAGAGGGTTATGTAAGAATGATCTCAATTCCTAGAGATACTTATGTAGAAATTCCAGGTCACGGAAGTGAAAAGATTAATGCAGCCTATGCATATGGTGGTGTTGACTTAACTAAACAGACTATTGAAAACTTTTATGATATTACCATTGATAGAACAATGGAAGTAAGTTTTGAAACATTTACTGATTCTGTAGAAAAATTAGGTGGCATAGAAATTGTATGGGATGATGAAGAGCCTTTAATATATGAGCCTTATGGCTTAAATATTCAACCAGGAATAAATAAACTAGATGCTGAGACTGCATTGAAATTTGTTAGATTCAGAGGTACGCCTACTGCAGATTTAGGTAGAATAGGAAGACAACAATTATTCTTGAAATCATTAGCACATGATATAAAAAGCAAGGCTAACTTGATTCAACAAGTTGATATAATTACTAGCATGTATAAAGGTATTAAAACAGATTTGTCACTTAGTGAAATGATGTATATGTTCAATAGTTATAAAGAATTAGATAATTTTAAAATTACAACCTGGATGTCTATAGGTTATTTAGATAAAATTGATGGAGCTTCAGTTATTATTCCTGAAGATAATGTGGCTGAACTAGCAAGAGGCTTTTTGGATGGGGATTTGGTAACTAGCACTGATAAAGAAGGAGCTATCTTCCCTGAATTAATTAGCCAGAAAGAAAAAGCTATAGCTCAACAAGAAGATGCTAAGACCATAGCAGAAGAAAATTCAAAATAAATAAAAGTAAAATAAAAAGGTAAGGTAACACTTACCTTTTAGTTTGTACATTGGTATAATTAAAGGTAGTAAAATTATGGAGGAATAATGAAGTACGTAGTTGTTTTAATAGACGGTGCAGCTGATGATAAAATTGAGGAGCTTGAAGATAAGACTCCATTAATGTCAGCTTATATGCCAACAATTAGAAATTTAGAAAAAAAAGCCCAGATTGGTACAGTAAAAACTGTGCCTGATGGAATGACTCCAGGCAGTGATATTGCAAATTTAAGTGTTATGGGTTATGATCCTAAAATTTATCATACAGGTAGGTCTCCTTTAGAGGCACTTTCAGTTGGAGTTAATATGAAAGCTGATGATATAGCTATAAGAATGAATCTTGTTACTTTAAGTGAAGAAGAGAATTTTGATGATAAAAAAATGATTGATTATAGTGGTGGTGAAATTTCTACAGAAGAAAGTACGGAACTTGTTAATGCCTTAATTGAAGGTTTTAAAGAGGATAAAGATTATTCTATCTATCATGGTGTTAGTTATAGACATGTTTTTATCTGGCATGAAGGTAGTTTGTCTATAAATTTAATACCTCCACATAATATAACTGGAGAAAAAATATTTAAATATTTACCTGAAGGGGATAATAGTGATTACTTTATTGAATTTATAAAAAAAGGTTATTCTATTTTAAAAGACCATCCAATAAATAAAAAAAGAATCACAGAAGGTAAGAACCCAGCTAATAGCCCATGGCTATGGGGTGAAGGTAAAAAACCACTATTAGATAAATTTGAAGATCTAAATAATCTAAAAGGTGGGGTAATAAGTGCTGTAGATTTAATTAGAGGAATCGGCAAGGGTGCTGGAATGGATGTAATAAATGTTACTGGTGCGACTGGTACAATCCATACTAATTTTAAAGGTAAGGGAGAAGCAGCTGTAGAAGCCTTGAATAATGGACTTGATTATATGTATATTCATTTGGAAGCTACTGATGAATGTGGTCATCAAGGTGACATTAAAGGTAAGGTTAAATCTTTAGAACTTATTGATGAATATATAATAAAAAAACTTGTTAATGAAGTAGTAGGTGATTTTAGAATGTTAGTTGTTCCTGATCACAGGACACCTTTAAAAACTAGAAAACATGATTCTGTACCAGTTCCATATATGCTTTATGATTCAACAAAGGATTTTGGAATGGGACTAGTATATAACGAAGAAGCTGCTTTAACGGGAATATTTATAGATTCAGGTATTAAATTACATAATCTGCTTATTGAAAAAAAGGCTCAATAATGCTATATTTAACAGGATATAAAAGTGCATTTCGAAGAGGCATATAATGATTCCAATTAAAATAATCCTCAGTACAGATGGGGAAAACCATTTCTATAAAGGCATTCTTAAAGAAAATATCAATAACTTTATAATTCAATATTTTGATGAAAATCAAGATACTGTTAATATTTGTATTAGCGATATGGATGTGGAAATTAAAAGAACCAATAGTATCATGAAATTTAATAAAGAAATTAATTGTGATTTTGTTTATGAAACTGAGTTTGGGAATCTATTATTTAAACTTGTAACAAATTCTATGATTATTGAAGAAAAGTATTTTATTATAGAATATTCACTATATGATGAATTTGATAAATTAGCACATAAAAATAAATTAAAACTAGAATATATAAAGGAGTAAAATTTTGGGTATTATAATTAATCTAGAAAAGAAAATTAAAGAAAATTGGAGAAAAGGGATTTCTTTAGGACAAGAAAAATCTCTATTATCCTTGTCAAACATACCTGAGTTTACTTTAGAAGTACCAAAAGACAAGAAAAATGGAGACTATGCTACGAACATTGCTATGTTATTAAGTAAGATTGAGAAGAAAAATCCTAGAGAATTAGCCATTATTTTAGTGGAATTATATAAAGAGGTTGATGACACTAATAATATTGAAAAAATTGAAATAGCTGGTCCCGGGTTTATAAATATGTATCTTTCTGACAAGTATTTAGGAGAGATTGTTAGTGAGGTTCTGATTCAAAAGAATGATTATGGTCATAACAAGCTTCTAAGTGATGAGAAAATAAACTTAGAATTTGTTAGTGCAAATCCTACAGGGTTACTTCATATGGGCAATGCCAGAGGTGCAGCTATAGGAGATACTTTGGCGAATGTTCTGAAAGTACTTGGTGCAGAGGTTACTAAAGAATACTATATTAATGATGCTGGTAATCAAATAGAGAATTTTGGTAAATCTCTAGATGTAAGATTTAGAGAAGCCTTAGGTGAAAAAGATATTGAGTTCCCTGAAAATGGTTATCATGGTGCAGATATTTTGGAAACTGTGAAAGGTTATATAAAGAAGAATGGTGATGGACTTATAAGAGTTTCCGAAGAAGAAAGAGTGGCAGAACTTATTAAATATAGCTTGAGTGAAAAATTAGATCATATAAAAACATATCTTGGTAAGTTTGGTCTGGTTTATGATGTTTGGTATAGAGAAAGTACGATTCATAATAGTGGTGCAATTAAAGAAACTATGGATACACTTGAAGCCAAGGGTTTACTTTATGAAAATGAAGGTGCTGTTTGGTTGAAAACTACTAGTATGGGTGAAGACAAGGATGAAGTTATGATTAGAAATAACGGACTTCCTACCTATTTTGCTGCTGATATTGCTTATCATAAAAATAAATATGATAGAGGCTTTAATAAATTAATAAATATCTGGGGTGCTGATCATCATGGTCATGTTGCCAGGATGAAAAGGGCTATGGAAGCAATAGGGTATTCAGCAGAAGGACTTGAAGTTATTCTTATGCAATTAGTTCGTCTCTACAAAAATGGAGAGGTGCTAAGAATGTCCAAGCGAACTGGGACTTATGTAACCTTGGAAGAATTATTAGATGAAGTTGGTAAAGACGCTGCTAGATATTTCTTTGTTATGAGAAATCCTGATAGTCATCTAGATTTTGATATGGATTTAGCAAAGAGTGAATCAGCAGATAACCCAGTCTACTATATACAATATGCATATGCGAGAATTTCAAGTATTTTAAGAAATCTTGATAAACCTGTTGAAGAATTTTTAGATGGGAAAGAACCTATGTATACCTTGGTTATTGAAAAAGACCTTGCTCTTAAAATTGGAGAGCTGGAAAAAGTATTAATTGATGCAGGTATTAGAAGAGAACCATATAGGATAGCAACTTATGCATTAGAACTGGCAACTTTATTCCATCAGTTTTATAGTAGTTGTAGAGTTTTAAATGAAGAAGAAGAAGTTAAGAAAAATAGATTGAAGCTAATAGTAGCTACAAAATATACCTTGGAAAATATATTAGGTATTTTAGGTGTAAGCGCACCGGAGAGAATGTAAGGGAGGAAAGAAATGACAAAATACATCTTTATAACTGGCGGAGTAGTATCATCACTTGGAAAAGGAATTGCTGCAGCATCACTAGGCAAACTACTAACAGCAAGAGGCTTGAAAGTTGCTATTCAAAAATATGATCCTTACATTAATATAGACCCTGGCACAATGAGTCCTTATCAACATGGTGAGGTTTTTGTGACTGACGATGGTGCAGAAACAGATTTGGATGTTGGTCATTATGAGAGATTTACTAGTGTTCATCTTTCAAAGAATTCTAATGTTACAACTGGTAAAATTTACTGGAGTGTTTTAACTAAAGAAAGACAAGGTAAATATCTTGGAAATACTGTTCAGGTAATTCCTCATATTACTAACGAGATTAAAGAAAGATTACAAAAAGTTGCTAAAGAAAGCAAAGAAAAGATTGATGTTGTTATCACTGAAATTGGTGGTACAGTTGGTGATATAGAATCATTACCATTCTTAGAAGCTATTCGTCAGTTTAAAACTACGGTCGGCAGAGAGAATATGATGTATATTCATTTAAGTTATATTCCTTATCTTAATGCTGCAAAAGAGGCGAAAACAAAACCTACTCAACATAGTGTTAAGGAATTAAGAGGGCTTGGTATTCAACCTGATATGATCTTATGTCGTACAGCATATAGAATGACCAAGGAAATGACTGATAAGATTGCTTTGTTCTGTGATATTGAAAAAGCAGCTGTTATTCAGGTACTTGATGCTAAAAATATTTATGAAGTACCATTAAATTTAAGAAAAGAAGGTCTTGATGATTATGTTGTTAAAAGACTTGGATTAGAAATTAAGGATCCTGATTTAGAAGAATGGATTAAATTAGTTGATAGAATTCATGGCTTAAAAGAAAAAGTTACTATAGCTTTAGTAGGTAAGTATGTAAAACTACAAGATGCTTATTTAAGTGTTATGGAATCATTAAACCATGCTGGTTTTGAACATAACTTTAAAATTGATATTAAATGGATTAATGCAGAGCATTTAGATGATAAAGATCCTGGGGAGTTTTTAAAGGGTGTTGATGGTATTTTAATCCCAGGAGGCTTTGGTGAAAGAGGTCTTGTTGGTAAAGTTAAAGCTATAGAATATGCCAGGGTAAATAAAATTCCTATGTTTGGTATTTGTCTTGGTATGCATATGACAGTTGTTGAATTTGCAAAAAATGTTTGCGGTTTACTTGAAGCTGATAGCTCAGAAGTAAATGTGGATTGTAAGGATCCTGTTATAGATTTATTACCAGAGCAAAAAAATATTGAAGATAAGGGAGGAACAATGAGACTTGGTCTTTATCCTTGTAAATTAGTGCCTGGAACTTTGGCTGCTAAAGCATATGGGGATGTGGAAATTGTAAATGAAAGACATCGTCATAGATATGAATTTAACAATGATTATAGAGATATTTTAGAAAAGAATGGTCTTATAATATCTGGAATTTCTCCAGATAATAAATTGGTAGAAATAGTAGAACTTGATAATGGAGCTTGGTTCCTTGCTTGTCAATTCCATCCTGAATTTATGTCAAGACCGGGAAATCCTCATCCTTTATTTAAAGACTTCGTAGGAGCTTCAATAGAGCATTTAAAGAAAAAAGAGGTTAAGTAATGTTTAAAAAGGAAGAGCTAGAAGAAAAAAAGCTAATTGAATTATATGAGATAGCTAAGAACTTGCAAATTTCTTCATATTATACTTTTCGTAAGAAAGAGTTGATTTTTGAAATTTTAAAAGTGCTTGCTAAGAAGGAAGCTGATACCTTGACTGATGAAAACAGACCTCGTGCAGAGGGTGTTTTAGAAATTCTTCCTGATGGTTTTGGTTTTTTAAGAGCTTTTAAATATACTCAAGGTTTAGATGATATATATGTTTCACCTTCTCAAATAAGAAGATTTAGTTTGTTGACTGGGGATAAAATATATGGTGTCCTTCGTCCTCCAAAAGATAACGAAAGATATTATGCACTATTAAGAGTGGAAGCAGTTAATGGTTTTGATCCAGAGCTTTCTGCTAAGAGAATACATTTTGATTCTTTAACTCCAATTTATCCTACAGAAAGAATAAAGTTGGAGTGTGTAGAACCATCTATGAGAATGATTGATTTAGTTTCACCAATAGGAAAAGGGCAAAGAGGTCTTATTGTTGCACCTCCAAAAGTTGGTAAAACTACATTAATAAAAACAATAGCTAATTCGATTACTAAAAATCATCCAGAAATTGAGTTGATGATACTTCTAATAGATGAACGTCCTGAAGAAGTTACTGATATAGAAAGGTCTGTTAATGCTGAAGTTATAGCTTCAACTTTTGATGAACCTTCAGAGAATCATGTTAAGGTAACTGATATGGTTTTAGAAAAAGCGAAGAGACAGGTTGAAATGAAGAAGGATGTTGTTATTCTTCTTGATAGTATAACTAGATTGGCAAGGGCTCAAAATCTGGTAACTCAACCTAGTGGAAGAACTTTATCTGGTGGGGTTGATCCAGCTTCCTTGTATAAACCTAAACGTGTTTTTGGTGCTGCTAGAAATATTGAAGAGGGTGGAAGTTTGACTATTTTGGCAACTGCTTTAGTTGAAACTGGTAGTCGGATGGATGAGGTTATTTTTGAGGAATTTAAAGGAACTGGTAATATGGAGTTAGTTCTTGATAGAAGACTGGCTGATAATAGGATTTTTCCAGCGATTGATGTAGTGCGTTCTGGTACAAGGAAAGAAGAACTTCTTTTAAATGAATCTGAAAGAGAATTTATTTGGAATTTCAGAAAAGAAATTAGTAATATGTCAAATATGGAAGCTACACAAATGTTGTTAGATGCAGTTTCTAAAACAAAAAACAATGAAGAGTTAATTAAAGCTTTTAAATTGATAGTAAACAAATAAAAGAAACACTTGTTGCTACAAGTGTTTTTTCTTAGGAGTATTAGGTATGTCGAATGTATATTATGAAGATAGTAAATTAGTGGTGGATCTTCATCAACTTTTAGTTGATGAGGCGAAAATACTTCTTATACAACAATTGGATATGGTGCCATCAAATATTAAAGAGGTTAAGGTTATCCATGGTTTTCATCATGGTGGTGCTATTTTAGACATGTTGAATAACAATTTTAAGCATAAACGTATAAGTCGGAAATATAGAGGAATGAATAAGGGAATAACTATTTTTTATTTAAAATAGTTATTTGTTTAAGAAAGCCATTATCTAATTTTGATAGGATGGTAACTCCTTTTTTTATCATTTCCAGGTCTTTGTTGTTTGTTCCATCAATTAACATGGTATAGCCAGTTATGGTATCGTTTAAATAATTAATTAATTGATTGTTAAATTTAACCATTGTAGATGGCGGTTGAGATATTTTTCCATCATTAGCTGTCTTAATAATTTTTTCATATGTAGCTATTAGTTTTTCAGGATTTTTATCTAGTTCTATATTTTCGATGTCTAAGGAATAATTTTTAATTTCATTAATTGTTGATTTTACATTTGCAATATATTGTTCTTCATCACTATCCATAAAAACTATGGAAAATAGTATTAGAGAAATTATTGCTATGGCAACTATTATTTTTTTACTTTTATGTATATGCATACTTACCTCCAAGTTAAAATTATTATTGCATATTTAATATTATCTTGCAAATTATTAAGGAGTATTTTATGGCTGGTAAAAAGTTTTATGGTGTTAAATTTAATGATGGGAGTACAAAGATTTTTACTGATTGGTCAGTTTGTAAAGAAATGATCAAAGGGGAAAAAGGTGTACTCTATAAGGGTTTTAAAACTAGGGATGAAGCCTTGTTTTTTGTTGGTTATAAAAGTGATAAAATGGTAGAGGAAAATAGTTTTCAAACTGATATAGCCATTTATGTTGATGGTAGTTATCGTGATGAGGTCTATAGTTATGGTTTTGTGGTGGTGGATTTAGTTAGGAATGTTGGTATATATGAACAAAAGGGTAGGGGGACTGATGAGGAAGCTGCTAAGTTAAGGAATGTTAGTGGTGAAATGAAAGGTGCTATGGAGGCTATGGCTTATTGTTTGAATAATAATATTAAAGAGGCTACTATTTGTTATGATTATACTGGTATTGAAATGTGGGCTCTTGGTTTATGGAAAAGAAATAATATATATACACAGAGATATTATGATTTTTTTCAGAGCAGGAAGGATAGGTTGACTATATATTTTAAGAAAATAAAGGGTCATTCTGGTGATATTTGGAATGAAAGAGCGGATATCCTTGCTAAGGAAGGTCTTGACGAGTTTTAATTATCTTGCTTTAAAAAATGAGATATTATATAATTAGGAAATGGGAACTGGTATTACAGTGATTTTTATCCCTGGAGGTAATAAATGATTATAAAAGATAAAGACAAAAAAAAGGAAATGCTTTTTGATGAGACTATTCTTACAAAAGAAGGTTATGAGAAGCTAAAGGAAGAACTAGAGTTTTTAAAAAATGATAGTAGAGAAGATATTGCAGAGAGAATTAAGGTTGCTATTAGTTTTGGTGATTTAAGTGAGAATTCTGAATATGAGGATGCTAAAAGAGAGCAGTCATATCTGGAAGGTAAAATTGCTGAATTAGAGAAGAAGTTGCAACATGTTAAGATTATTGAAGAAGAGCTTGATTCTAAGAAGGTAAAACTAGGTTCTAGAGTTAAGGTTCAAAATCTTGAGACTTCTGATGAGGTTATTTTTACTATTGTTGGTTCTATGGAGTTTGATCCTGATAATTTGAAGATTTCAAATGTTTCACCTGTAGGTAAGGCTATTCTTGATAAAAAAGTTGGTTCTACTGTGAAGGTTAAGTTACCTATTGGAACTATTCAATATAAAATAATTGAAATTATGCAGTAGTTTAGGGAGATTAAATGGATACAGAATTAACTGAATTATTACAAATTAGAAGAGATAAGATCGATGCTTTAAGAGAAAGAGGCATCGAGCCTTTTAGTGGTCGTTTTGAGAGGACTGATTTTTCATCTGATATTCAGGGTGATTTTGAAAGCTATGAAGGTAAGCCTGTTATTATAGCTGGTAGAATAATGGCTAAAAGAGAGCATGGTAAGACTGCTTTTGTTAATGTTGCTGATATGTATGGATCTATTCAAGTTTATGTGAGAAAAGATAGACTTGGTGATGATGCTTTTGATAGTTTCATTGGTCTTTTTGATATTGGTGATATTGTTGGTGTTGAAGGTGAAGTTTTCAAGACTCAAAAGGGTGAGATTTCTATTAAGAGCTCTACTATTACTATGTTGACTAAGGGTCTTTTACCTCTGCCTGAGAAATATCATGGTTTGAAGGATGTTGAGTTAAGATATAGACAGAGATATGTTGATTTGATTATGAATCCTGAGGTTAAGGATACTTTTATAACTAGGAGTAAGATTATCAAGGAGATTAGAAATTATCTTGATAAAAAAGATTTCTTAGAGGTGGAAACACCTGTGCTTCATCCACTAGCTGGTGGAGCTTCTGCCAGGCCTTTTGTTACTCATCATAATACTTTGGATATGACTTTATATATGCGTATTGCTTTAGAGTTGCATTTGAAGAGATTGTTGGTTGGTGGTATTGAGAGGGTTTATGAAATTGGCAGAGTGTTTAGGAATGAGGGTATGTCTGTAAGGCATAATCCTGAGTTTACTTTATTGGAGCTTTATCAGGCTTATGGTGATTTGACTGATATGATGAGTATTGCTGAGAATATGATTGCTGAGGTTGCGACTAAGGTTTTGGGTACTACTCAGGTTACTTATCAGGAAACTGAGATTGATTTTAAACCGCCTTGGAATAGGATTTCTATGGTTGAGGCTGTTAATAAATATTCTGGTGTTGATTTTACTAAACTGCAAACTGATGCTGAGGCTAGGGATGCTTGTAAGGGTAAGATTACTATTACTGGTAATGTATGTAAGGGTGATTTGTTGAATGAGATGTTTGAGGCTTATGTTGAAGAGCATTTGATACAGCCTACTTTTGTTTATGATTATCCTATTGAGATTTCTCCTCTTGCTAAGAGGAAGTCTGATGATCCTGCCTTTACTTATCGTTATGAGGCTTTTGTTTTTGGTAGGGAGTTGATTAATGCTTTTAGTGAGCTTAATGATCCTATTGACCAAAAGGAGAGGTTCTTGAAGCAAGTTGAGAAGAAGGAGTCTGGTGATGATGAGGCTCAGCCTTATGATGAGGATTTCATTACTGCATTAGAGTATGGTATGCCTCCTGCTGGTGGTCTTGGTATTGGTATTGACAGGTTGGTTATGTTTTTGACTGATTCACCTTCTATCAGGGATGTTATTATTTATCCAACTATGAGGGATAAGAAGTAGGTTATTAAATATTTAGATAAATAGTATTAAATATTAATATTAGAATTGTATGAGAGCTTAGGCTCTCATTTTTTTGTATATTTTAAAATGTGAATATTTTATATTGCATTTATATATTTTGCGTTGTATAATAAAATCAATTTTAAATTGATATATTTAGTATTAATTTAATATTAAATATATTTATTGGTTTTAATAAAGAAAGGGGGTGAAATAATGAAAGCAAAGAAAATAATTAATAAATTAAGTGTCATTCTAGCTATTACTATAGTATCTGTTCTTATGACTACAGCGACTGTAAATGCGGCTGCTGGGAGTAGAATAGCGAAAGATAGTTTCCCTCAATATTCAATATTTGGATTTCTTGTTTATACTATGGGGGTAGAAGGAAATTACCACAGCAATGGAACGAAAATTGATACATATTCTACTACTTATGCAAGAACCAGTACTAATGGAACTTGGAGTGTTCACAATAAAAGTTCATCATGGACATACAAAGGAGTAGTATATGGAACATGTAGGGCATACGCTACTTTCAAGAATGGTCTTGACACAACCTGGGTAAGTTTATCATGGCAAACACAAGATGAAAGCATTAGTGCATATGCTTACAAGTAAAGGTTTATCAATTTCAAGAATATACGCCCTTGTTTAAGCAAATTACAAGTGCGTATATATTTTTATTATTTTGAAAGGATTATATATTATGATAATTAATGCTCAAAATATTATTAAAAATTACAAGAATAAAGCTGTTCTAAATGGAATTAACTTCAAGGTAAATGAAGGTGAGATTCATGCTATTCTTGGTAAAAATGGAGCAGGAAAAAGTACATTTATTAAAGTTTCTTTAGGCTTGATATTCCCAACTTCAGGAGAAATTGCAGTTTATGGTGAAAAGCCTGGACATAAAAACACTAAAATTGGATATTTATCAGAGAATATAACTTTGTACCCTCATCTCACAGCTAAAGAAAATTTAAAAGTGGCTGCCTACACTGCAGATGAGAAAATATCAGATTCTAGAATATCTGATATTTTAGAAAGAATGTCTTTAAATAATTTAGGTAATAAGAAATCAATAGAATTCTCTTTAGGAATGAAAAGAAGATTGCAACTAGCCATGGCAACAATGATTAAAGAAGTTGATTTTCTTATTTTAGATGAACCTACAAACGGACTGGATATAAATGGTCTTATTTGGTTAAAAAGCTATCTCAAAGAACTTAATAAAAAAGGTGTATCAATCCTCCTTGCAAGTCATTCTATTTTGGATCTTCAAGAAAGCATTACAAATTATTCAATCTTTGAAAATGGAATTATTGCAAAGGAAGGAAAGTGGATCAATGATCAATCACAAGGATTCGAAATAAAAGTCGACAAAAACGATGAAATAAGACTTGTAAATATATTGAAACATATTCCAAAGCAGATAGTTAATTATGATAAAGCAAAGATAATTTTAAATACTGAAATGAACTTTAAGGAAATTAACCAGCTTTTATTCAAAGAAAATATTATACCTGAAAACATAACAATTATTAAAAATTCATTAGAGAAGGTTTATCTTGAAACCATTGGTGAATTATGATGTTGAATTATATTAGAGCTGAATGGATAAAGATTATTAAAACAAGATTTCTCTGGATTCTTTTAGGGATGTATACCTTAATATTTATTTTATTGTTTTATCAATTTACTTTGAATGAAGGTGCTAATGTAATAGAACCTTTATTGAAGAACTCAATTAATCTATACTCCTTTTTTATAATTATGTATTCAGCGTTTCTAAATATTATATTTGCTGTTACCTTAGGTAGTCATATAGCAGCTAATGATTATTCTTATAATACTATACAGACAAATATCCAGTTATCAGGAAGATATAGGCTTTTTATCTCAAAGCTTTTAGTAATGCTTATATTGGTTGTATTATTCGTATTTTTTATTGCATTAATTGGTATTTTATTAGGATTAATACATGAACCAATTGTAAGTATGTTTTCATTATCTGACTTCCTAAAGAGGCTAGCTTTTGGGATTACATCTACATATCTGATGGGTTTATTTGCAATGACTGTTGCAACAATTTTTAAAAGCACTTCAAGAAGTAATATTATTTGTATTATTTTATTTCTTGGACAAAGTTTATTACCATATGGCTCACATATGAAATACCTACATTATTTAAATCCATATTTTTATGTTTCATATTTTGCCGAAGGATTATTTTCTAATTTAAAAGGACTATCAAATATTACTGTATCTACGATAAATACTTTAAATTTTTCACAAAATATTATGCTTATTGTTGGTTACTGTTTAGTCTGTTTTGCTATACAATTCTTAATATTTAATAGAAGGGAGTATTCATGATGAAGATTAAATTGTTTATAGGATTAATAATATTTTTAGTTATGACAACTAGTGTTATATTGTTCTTTAATATTGTTAATGTAAATACAGGTAAAAGAGATAAATTTGCTTTAAATATAACTTATCGTGATGAAGAAAGAAAAATACCTATTGGTTTAAATATCATATATGAAATATCAAATAAAAAATTTGAAAGATTTGTAGTAATGACAGATGAAAATGGCAATCTTCCAATTGCTTATGAAGCAACTATTGAAAAGGGAGCACCTTTAATAAGAATTAATTTAAAAGGTAAGTTTGTTAAAGAAATTAAAATAATAGAAAAAGATAAAATAAATTTAAAACTTTTGCCTAATACAAGTTATACTTTGGAAATCGTAATTGATTATGGTATTGGAAATATTAATCTAAGATGGATGGAGATGGCTTAATATGTTTGATAGCATAAAAGGGAATATTAAAGCTGATGCATTAATATTATTTAAAAGCAGTTTGATACGCTGGGCAGTAATTATTTGTATCTTAATAATTTCACTAGTTATTAATACCTCAAATAGTATATTTAGTGATAATTCTGAAATAGGTTATTATACAAATCAGTTATTGATAACATCATCACAATTTAATATTATTTTTATAATATTAATAGGGTCATATATTGGAACATGTGACTTTAATTGGCAGACATATAGTTTTAGAGTTATTAATTCAAGAAGAACTGTTGTCTGGATATCAAGAGTATTATTGATTTTTATTGTTTCAATTCTATTTATTCTATTAAATATCTTTATTGGTTCATTCTTTGATTTTCTTGGTGGTTCAATAGAGTTCTTTTCTATAAACTTAATATTTAAATACTTCGTAGTAATTATTGTAGTATTCATGTGGGGTATGTTAGCCTATTTTATTGGATCTATTTCCAATAGCTTTGTTGTTGCTTCGACTTTTTCTCTTTGTTTTATTTTATTGGAAAGTTTTGCAGTGAGTTCCTTACCATTAAGTTTTTCAAGATTATTGCCATTATGGAATCAAAAAAGTTTATTGATTCATTTCTTTGATGTTCCTGAAGGTGCGGTAGCTATAGTTCAAATGAACTCTGGATTTTATTTGATATCTTTATGTTATATTATATTATGTATTGTTCTATCATTAGTTTTATCCTATTTTTTAAATATAAAAGTGAAATATAAATAGAAGATAAAGTATGAAGGTAATTTTTGTATTAAAGAAATATAATTAAAAATAAAATAGCTAAATCATAATATTTAAGAAACACAAAAGATTAATAGGGAAAGAAGCAAGATAGATTGCTTTCTTTCCCTATTTTTTCACCCTGTTTTGTAGTAGAATAATAGTATGTCATAATTTGTTTAAGAGGAGGCAAAATGAGCTATTTAGCACTATATAGAAAACACAGACCTATAAATTTTGCAGCCTTGGTAGGACAAGACCATGTAGTAAGAACACTAAAAAATGCACTAACTAAAAACATGGTAACCCACGCATACCTGTTCTCGGGAGTAAGAGGAACAGGAAAAACAAGCATGGCAAAACTACTAGCCAAAGCACTAAACTGCCTTGATTTAGTAAATGGAGAACCTTGCAATAAATGCATGAACTGCCTAAAAATAAACGAAGGCAACTTCATGGACATTATAGAAATAGATGCAGCCTCAAACAGAGGAATTGATGAAATAAGAGACCTAAGAGAAAAAATAAAATTCATGCCAGTAGAAGGCAAAATGAAAGTCTACATCATAGATGAAGTACACATGCTAACAGGAGAAGCTTTCAATGCACTCCTTAAAACACTAGAAGAACCACCTGGACATATAGTATTTATACTAGCCACAACAGAACCACACAAAATCCCCCTAACAATACTATCAAGATGTCAAAAATTTGACTTTCATAAAATACCAAACGATATACTAATCGAAAGATTAAAATACATAGCAGAAGACTGTAATGGAAAAATAACAGAAGATGCACTAATACTAATAGCCAAACTAGCAGGTGGTGGATTAAGAGACGCCATAAGCCTACTAGACCAGTGTCTAACCTCCTATGAAGAAGAAGTTACAGTAGAAGACGTAAGCCAAATAGCCGGAATAGTAGAAGATGAAAAAATAGTTGAACTATTCCAACAATTAGCAGACAAAAACGTCTCACAAATAATGAGCCTTTACGAAGAACTGAAAAATGGCGGCAAAAGCATCGGTCAACTTCTAAATGACATAATAGAAGGACTAAGAAATATACTAATCATAAAAACAGTACCAAACCCAGAACAATTTATAGTAGCAGGAACAGAGATGATTTCAGACCTAAAAGAAGTTGGAGATAGATTTACAAAAGATCAAATCTTAAACTGGATCTATAAACTAAGCGATGTAGAAAGTAGAATGAAGTATAGCATTCATCCAGATATACTACTAGAAGTAGAACTACTAAAAGGAAGCACTAGCAATATAGCAGAAGTGAATGAAGAAAAACCAGTTGAAAATAAAATAGAACAAAAAGTAGAAAATAAAGTAATTAAAAAAACAAATAAAATAGATAAAGAATTACCAACAATCAAAAAAGAAGAAGTGGTAGTTGAAGAAGAACATAAGGGCGTTAAACTAGATGGTGAAAAACTCTGGCACAGGTTCATAATTGTCCTAGGAGAAAAGAACAAAAGCGTAGAAGCCTACTATAAGGGCGCAGTTGGTCACGTAATCATGGATAACATCCTAACTATATATTTTGACGAAAAAAAATCCGGCTTTCATAAATCAAGAGCTGAATTACCAGAAAACATTGAATTAGCAGAAAACTTATTAAGATATCTAGCAGGAAGAAAAATAAAATTAGTCATAGAATTTTCAGAAGAGCTAGAAAAAAACCAAGATAATAATCCAGATGATAAAATTGCAGAAATATTTGGAGATAATATAAAATATATTAATGAATAGGAGGCTTTATATGAAAATAGGTGCAATAATCCTGGCTGCAGGTAAGGGAACAAGAATGAAATCCAAGTATCCCAAAGTTTTGCATAAAATTTTAAATAAGCCAATATTAGGCTATGTTACAGATGCAGTCAAAGAACTAACAAATGTAAAACCAATTATAGTAATAGGACATGGTGGAGAATATATAAAGGAATACTTTGAAGACTCCTATATATATAGAACACAAGAACAACAACTAGGAACAGGAGATGCAGTAAAAGCAGGAATGGATGCATTAGATGATGAAGATGCTGTAATGGTATTATGTGGAGATGCACCAATGATAACTCTAGAAACCTTAACAAAAATGACAGAACAATATAATTGTAGTGGAGCTAAAGCGTTAGTGCTTTCAGCAGATGTTGGAAATAGTAAAGGTTATGGTCGAATTATCAGAAATACTGATAATGGTTTTGAAAAAATAACTGAAGAAAAAGATGCTAGTGAAGAAGAAAAACTAATAAAAGAGGTAAACTCTGGTACATATATCTTCGATAGGAAACTATTAGAAGAAGCCCTTATGGGACTGACAAATCAAAATTCTCAAGGGGAATATTATCTAACAGATGTGTTAGAAATATTTAAAAAACAAGGGTTTGTTGTAGAAATTTGTAAATCAGATGACGATAAAGTAGTTCTTGGAATAAATAACAGAATACAACTAGAAGATGCAACTCAAATATTAAAAAGAAGAATAAATGAAAAACATATGATGGCTGGGGTAACCATAGAAGACTCAGCATCAACTTACATAAGTAGTGAAGTTATTATTGGAGAAGATGTTGTAATTGGACCCAATGTTAGTATAACTGGTAATACAATAATTGGAGAAGATGTTGCTATTGGACCTAACACTATAATTAAAGATAGTATTGTTGGAAATGGCACAACTATTATTTCATCAGTTATTTTAAATAGTAAGTTGGGAAGTGATTGTATTATCGGTCCCTTTGCTTATCTTCGTCCAGATAATGTGTTAGGTAACAGGGTAAAAGTTGGAGATTTTGTAGAATTGAAAAAGACCAAAGTAGGAGATGGTTCTAAAATACCACATCATAGCTACATTGGTGATGCAGTCGTTGGAGAAAGAGTCAACATTGGCGCAGGTACAATAACCTGTAATTATGATGGAGAACATAAATACCAAACAATTATAGAAGATGGAGCATTTATTGGTAGTAACTCAAATCTGGTAGCCCCAATAAATATAGGTAAAGAAGCCTATATAGGAGCAGGATCTACAATTACCAAAGATGTTCCAATGAGATCTCTAGCCTTAGCTAGAGGAAAACAAATATTCAAAGACAACTGGAAAAAGAAAAAATAGGAGGCATATTATGGAAAGAGACGGTAGTTTAAAAATTTTTACAGGTAATGCAAATCCTGAATTGGCCAAGGAAATAGCACAACAACTGGGAGTACCAGTTATAGATTCTGTAGTTACTCAATTTAGCGATGGAGAAACTCAACTACAAATTAATGAAAGCGTCAGGGGAGCTGATGTTTTTATAGTTCAACCTACTTCTCAGCCAGTTAATGAATATTTAATGGAATTATTAATAATTATAGATGCAGTTAGAAGAGCTTCTGCAAGAAGAATTACAGCTGTTATTCCATATTATGGATATGCCAGACAAGAAAGAAAATCAAAAGCTAGAGATCCTATTACGGCAAAATTAGTAGCAAATCTAATAGTTGCTGCAGGTGCAAGAAGAGTAGTTTCCATGGATCTTCATGCTGGTGCTATCCAAGGTTTCTTTGATATACCTTTTGATCATTTACCAGGAGCTCCGATTTTAGCAGAATATTATAAAAAACTTAATTTAGACAATATCTGTGTTGTTTCACCAGATCTTGGTGGAGTTACAAGAGCTAGAGATCTTGCTAATAGAATTGGTGCAGAATTTGCAATCATCGAAAAAAGAAGACCAAAAGCTAATGTTTCTGAAGTTTTAAATGTACTAGGAGATGTTGATGGTAAAGACTGTATCTTAGTTGATGATATGATTGATACAGCTGGAACAATAACCAAAGGGGCAGAGCTTTTAAAGAAATTTGGTGCTAAAACAGTTAGAGCTTGTTGTACACATGCAGTTCTATCAGGACCTGCAATTGAAAGAATTCAAAACTCTTCACTTATAGAAGTAGTTATAACAAATACCATAAGACTACCTGAAGAAAAGAAAATAGAGAAAATCAAAATTCTATCAGTTGCACCATTTTTAGCTAAAGCAATAATGAATATACATGGTGATGAAAGTGTCAGCAGACTTATTAAATAAAATAAGATAATATATAAAATGTAAGATAAAAAAGACAAAAAGAACATCAAATATCCCCATCTTTTTAAGATGAGGATATTTGAGTTATGAAAAAGGGAGAGTTAAGGGAGAATTTATGAAACTAATAGTAGGCCTAGGTAATATAGGCAAAGAGTACCAACAAACAAGGCATAATATTGGCTTTATGTTTCTAGATTATTTAAAAGATGACTGGGGCTTAGAGTTTAAGGAAGAAAAAGCTTTTAAAGGATATATTGCCAGTAAAGTAATAGATGGTGTTAAAACCTATTTTCTAATGCCGACTACCTATATGAACCTTAGTGGGGAATCAGTCCAAGTTTTGTCTAGCTACTATAAGATAGAAATAGAAGATATTTTAGTTATTTATGATGATATGGACTTACCTGTAGGAGAAAGTAGATATAAGAAAAAAGGCTCCTCTGGTGGACAAAAGGGTATGGGAGATATTATCCAAAAACTAGGTACAGATAAAATAAGTAGACTTAAAGTTGGTATAGGTAAAGGCCAGGGCTACTTAACAGGTAAGGATTATGTTTTAAGTAAATTCGACAGTGAAGAATCAATAATTATTAGAGAACAAATAAAAGAACAAGAAGAAGGGGTACGCCTCTTTATAAAATCAGGCATAGAAAAAACTATGAATGAAATGAACAGGAAAAAAAATGAACAAAAAGAACAAGATAATCAAGGAAATAACTGAAAAAGGTAGTGTTTTCAAGGATCTTTATGAAGGACTGTCTCGTGGAGAAAAAAGTATTGGTGTAACAGGACTTGCTGTAAGTGATGAAGTGTTTTTCTATCAAGGCTTACAAAAGATTCTAGACAAACCTTTATTTATAGTAAAAGAGCAACAAGAGGCCGAAAGCCTCTTTTTTCTGATGAAAGAATGGCTGGGAGACAAGGTACAACTTCTACCAAAAAGAAATATTTTACCCTATAGGACCATATTAAAAGGTAGAGAATTAAAGAATACTAGAATAAAAATATTAAAGGAACTTTTAGAGGGTAATATTGATATTCTAATTTTAAGTGAAGAATCATTTATAGAAAAATATATTCCAGTTGAGGAATTTAAAAAAAATATCCTAACTTTAAAAAAGGATATGATTATAGATAGAAATAAATTAATAGAGGGTTTAGTTAATTTAGGATTTCAAAAGGAGCCTGTTTTAGAGCTTAAAGGCCAGTTTAGTGTTAGAGGGGATATTGTTGATATATTTCCTGTAACTGAAGAAAACCCTATAAGGCTGGATTTTTTCGATGACCAATTAGAAAAAATAAAAGTATTTGATATAGAGAACCAAAGAACAATAAGTGAAATAGAAGATATTAAGCTATATCCAACTTCTGATATATTAGCACCAGATAATATAGAGAATATAGCAGAAAAATTATGGTTAGATGCATCTGAGGATATTAGGGATGAATTAGAAATAATGAAGGCTGGAATATTCCAAGAAGAAAATGAAAGATTCTTCCCAGCTTTTTATGATAATTTGGCTAATATTCTAGATTATTGTTTTAAAACACCTCAAGTGGTTATTAATAACTATAGTGATCTTCAAGTGAGGAAGGATATTTATTTTGCTTCTTTAATGGATGATTATATAGTAGGTGAAAAGGATGGTTTAATACATCCTATCCAAAAAGAGGGTTTTAATAGTAATAATCTTCTTGATATATTTGGAGATAGGCAATTAATATATACTGCTTTGTTTGATAGTTTTGAGTCTAATCACGATAGTAATTATCATTATGATAAGAAGCAGATTATATCTTTCCATAGTGATCTTGATGCTTTTATGAAAGAGGTTAGAAAATTATTATCAGAGAATATTAGAATATATCTGTTTTCTAGTAGTAAAGACAAGTCTAAAAGTTTGGAAAGTTTTTTTGATGAGGGTAGTTTAGTTGATCATAGGATAACTTTTCTTGAGGGTTATTTAGAGGAAAGTTTTGTTCTTTATGAGCAAAGAATTGCTTTAATAGGGGAAAAAACTATCTTTGGTCAGAGTAAAAAAGCAGCTGATAAAAAAGGAAGAAAGAAATTGAATCCTTTTATTGATATTAAAGCTGGAGATTATGTTGTTCATGATGAGTATGGAATAGCCTTTTATAAGGGGATTGAGCAAAAAAAAATATTAGGTATTGTTAAGGATTATCTTATTTTGCAGTTTCATGGAACAGCTAGATTATTTTTGCCTGTTGAAAAAATGGATGTTATTGAAAAATATATTGGTGCTGAAGGACATAAGCCTAGATTATCAAATTTAAGTAATAACGAGTGGAGAAAAACCAAGGAGAAGGTGAGGATATCTGTTAGTGATATTGCTAAAGATCTTCTTCAATTATATAGTCAAAGAAAACAAGCCAAGGGTTTTGCTTATTCTAAAGATAGTAGCTGGCATAGTGAATTTGCTGATAGATTTCCCTATATTGAAACTGTTGATCAAGAAAAGGCGATAGAGGATGTCAGGAAAGATATGGAACAGACTATGCCTATGGATAGGGTCATAATCGGAGATGTTGGTTATGGTAAGACTGAGATTGCTTTAAGGGCGGCATTTAAGGCTGTTATGGATGGTAAGCAGGTGGCTTTATTATCTCCAACTACTGTACTTTCTCAACAGCATTATAGGACTTTTATGGAGAGGTTTGAGAATTTACCTTTTAATATTGGTATTATGAATAGATTTGTTCATAAGAATCAACAAAAGAAGGTGCTTGAGGGTTTAGCTAGTGGTAAAGTGGATATTCTTATAGGTACTCACAGAATTTTATCTAAGGATGTTGTCTATAAGGATTTAGGTTTGTTGGTAATTGACGAGGAACAAAAATTTGGGGTAGTTCATAAGGAGAAGATCAAGAATTTAAAGAATAATATTGATTGTTTGGTTTTGTCTGCTACGCCAATTCCTAGAACTTTACATATGGCTTTAGCTGGTGCTAGGGATATGAGTGTTATTGAGACTGCACCTAAGGAGAGGTATCCTGTTCAAACATATGTTTTGGAGCATGATGATAATATTGTTAGGAATAGTATTCTTAAGGAATTAAAACGAGGTGGTCAGGTATTTTTTGTCTATAATCGTGTTCAGACTATAGAGGAAAAAAAGAGGAAGCTTGAAAGTTTGGTGCCTGAGGCAACTATTGGTATAGCTCATGGACAAATGGATGAGAAAACTTTAGAGTCAAGGATGATGGGTTTTCTTGAGGGTGATATTGATATTCTTTTATGTACTACTTTGATAGAAAATGGTCTTAATATAAAAAATGCTAATACGTTGATTGTTGATGATGCTGATAATCTAGGCCTGGCTCAAATATATCAGCTCAAAGGCAGGGTTGGTAGGAGTAATAGGGTGGCTTATGCTTATTTTATGTTTGATAAGCATAAGATTTTAAGTGAAACTGCTCAAAGAAGATTGAAGGCAGTTAGGGAATTGACGGAGTTGGGTTCTGGGTTTAAGATTGCTATGTTGGACTTGGAAATTAGGGGTGCTGGCAATCTGCTTGGTAAGGAGCAACATGGTCATATGGTTTCTGTTGGTTTTGATTTGTATTGTAAGATCTTGGAGGATGAGGTTAACAGGTTGGCGAATGTTTCTATTGAAGAGGATGCTCCTGTTGAGCTTGATTTAAATATTGATGGTCATCTGCCTGGTAATTATATTGGTGACGATATGGTTAAGGTGGAGATTTATAAGAAGATTGCTGATGTTACTAAGAGGGAAGATTTGCTTAGTTTAATTGATGAGGTGACGGATAGGTTTGGTACAATTCCTAGTGTGGCTGAAAATCTTTTTCTTATGGCTAATATTAGAATTTTGGCACATGAGGCTTTTGTTATTAAAATTAAAAAAGATGGTTTGAACTTTAATGTTTTTATTAAGTCTGGGGAATATAATTTGGAAGAGCTTCAGAAGATTAGACAGAAGTTTAAGGGTAAGGTTATGTTTAATGAGAATTCTATTGTGTTTTTTGGTGAGGGTAAACTTTATCTTCTGGAGCATTTTTTGAAGGAGTTAAAATAATTTTCACTAGTTTATCACATTAAAATCAGTATATTTATATTTGATTGTAGTAAAGTTAGGTTTATGCTATTATTTAGTTTATATAGAAATTCAGGAGGTAGAAAATTGAAAGTTAAAAAAATAATTATAATTGTAATATTAAGTCTAATTGCACTGGCTGTATTAATTGGAGGAATATTCTTTGTTGCTACAAAGGCTTTCCCAGATAAATTTACGAGTTTTAATGTTATAGCGGTTGTTAATGGTGATAAGATTTATGAATCTGATTTTAACAATATGGTAAGTGGTCTTTATGGGTCTTCTAATGATGCCACGGAGGCGGAAAAGCAAAGTATATATGAGAGTTTGATTAATACGAAGTTGATTGAACAAGAATGTAATGCGAGAAAGCTTAGTATAACTGATAAGGATATAGATGCTTATTTAGAAGAGGTTATTGCTGCTAATGGTGTTGCTAGTAAGGATGATTTCTATCAGCAATTGGAGACTACTTATGGTTATAATAAAGCTTTTGTTGATAGTTTGATTAAGAGTTCTATGGAAGAGAAAAAATTGTATGATGATGTTATAGCTAGTGAGGTTACTATTGATGAGGCTGTGCTTAAAAAAGCTTATGATGATAATCCAAGTGCTTATAAACTAGTTGAGGTTAGTCATATTTTGATTTCTGTTGATGATACTACGACTCAGGCGGTTGCTTTAGCTAAAGCAAAGGCTCTTATTGTTAGGTTGAATGCTGGTGAGGATTTTGCTGCTTTGGCTAAGGCTAATAGTGCTGATACTGGTAGTTCTGTAAATGGTGGTGTGTTGACTGGTTATTTTGGAGCTGATAATACTACTTATGTTGCTGAGTTTGTTGCTGGTGCTGTGAAGCTTAATAAGGGTGAATATACAAAAGATCCTGTTTTGTCTCAGTTTGGTTATCATATAATCAAGGCTGATGATGTTAAGTCTAGTTATGAGGATGTTAAGGATAATGTGACTGAGATCATTTATGGACCTATTAAAGAGAAGGCTTTTATAGATTTTGTTGCTAAATTGGCAGAAGATGGTAAGATAGAAAGAAAGATGACATTTGATTTGACTAAAGATGAAGCTGATACTTCTAGTAATCAAACTGATACTACTAATCAATAAATTAAAAATATGGTTTAAAAACTTGCATTGCTACTAGATTTTATGTAGAATATAGCATATAAGGAATTAAAAACATTATTTCGAGGAGGTTTTGTAATGAACAAAGGTGAGTTAGTTAGCAGCGTTGCTGCAGACGCAGGATTATCTAAAAAGGATGCTGAAAAAGCAGTTGCAGCAGTTTTCGATTCAATTACTGAAGCATTAGCACAAGGAGATAAAGTACAACTAGTTGGTTTTGGAACTTTTGAAGTTAGAGACAGAGCGGCTAGAACAGGACATAATCCAAAAACAAATGAATCAATTCAAATTCCAGCTTCTAAAGTACCAGCATTTAAAGCGGGTAAAGCTTTAAAGGATACAGTAAAGAAATAGTATGAAAAGACCGGAATTTACCGGTCTTTTTTTATGAAAAATTATGAGGATAGATAAGTATTTGAAGATCACTAGACTTGTTAAGAGAAGAAGCGTTGGCAAGGAGCTTTGTGATAGTAAGAAGATTGTAGTTAATGATAAGTTTGTTAAAGGTAGTTATGAGGTTAAGATCGGGGATGTTATTCAAATCATATTTGGTAGCAGAAAGACTATTGTTAAGGTTGCTGATATTAAAGAGGTTGTTAAAAAGGATGATGTTGGTTTTCTTTATGATTTAATTGGTGTGGAGAGAATAGGTGATGATTAATGAAGGTTGATTTTCATATTCATGTAACTCCGGATGATTTGATTAGGGATTATAGGAGTATTTATGATAAGGAGCCTTATTGGGCTTTGTTGAGTGAGAGTCCTATTAATAAGTTTGCTAATGGAGAGGCTGTTATTGCTGATTTAGATAGTAGTGGTTTTGATGTGGGTGTTGTCACTGGTTTTTCTTTTAGGGATCTTGGTTTGTGTAGGTATGTTAATGATTATACTATCGAATTGGTTAGGAAATATCCTGGTAGAATTAAGGGTATGATGGCTATTTCTCCTAAAGAGAAGGGTTTTGAGGCTGAGTTTGTCAGGTGTATTGAGGCTGGTTTGGTTGGTGTTGGTGAGATGTTCTTAAGTGGTCAGGGTGTAGATCCTTTTAGGAGGGATGATTTGGCTGGTTTAATGGGTCTTGCGAAGGAAGTTGATGTTCCTATTGTTATTCATAGTAATGAGCCTGTGGGGCATGATTATGTGGGTAAGGTTGAGGTTACTCCTAAGGAGATTTGTAATATTGCTCTTGATTTTCCTGATAATAAGTTGGTTTTTGCTCATTTTGGTGGTGGTTTGCCTTTCTATGAGTTGATGAGGGAGATTGGTTCTGGTTTGTCTAATGTGTTTTATGATACTGCGGCTGGTATTTATTTATATAGGCCGGAGGTTTTTAGGGTGCTAAGGGAGATTGGAATTTTAGATAAGATTTTGTTTGGTAGTGATTTTCCTTTGTTGTCGATTGTAAGGTATAAGTCGTATTTTGAGAAAAGTGGGCTTAATAGTGATGAATTAGATCAGATTCTTGGGGAGAATGCTTGTAGATTGTTGAATTTATAGGGTTTTTTTCGTATAATATGCGTAGAGTACCTAGGGGGTCATGATTTGGGTGTTGATAATAAAAAGAGAAGATTGGTTTCTGAAGCCAAGGTTATTAAGGTAAAGAAGGATAAGGTTAAGTTTAGGTTTTCTTTGTTTAATTTCTTGGTTATGTCTACTGTGTTTGTTATTGTAGGTTTTTTTGTTTTTAATATCATTAAGAGTGTTGTTGAAAGTGTTGATTTATATAATCAGAATTTGGCTCTGGAGTCTAGGATTAATGAATTGTATTATGAGAAGGAAATGTTGCTGGTGCAGCAGGAGAATTTGTTGAGTGATGCTGAGATTGAACTTATGGCTAAGGAAAAGTTAGGTTTAATAAAGCCTGGTGAGGTTGTTTATGTTTTGGATAATATTAATTGATTATGGGAGGACAGATGGAGTTTAGCAAAGATCAAATTGTTGAAGGTGTAATTACTGGTATTACTACTTTTGGAGCATTTGTGAAAATTAATAATGAGGTTACTGGTTTGGTTCATATTTCTGAGGTATCTTCTGATTTTGTGAAGGATATTAAGGATATTTATAAAATTGGTGATGTTGTTAATGTTAAGGTATTAAAGGTTGAAGATAATGGTAAGTTGGTATTGTCTATTAAGAAGGCTCAGGATAATGTAGCTCCTGCTAAGGCGGCTCCTTTTGCTCCTTATAAGAAGAGAGTTACGGAGGCAGTCAAGCCTGAGAATTTTGAGGATAAGCTTGCTAAGTTTCTAAAAGAGAGTGAAGAAATCCAGCTGGATGCTAAAAGAAGTCTAGACTTATCTAGGAAAAAGAAGAAGAAGAACTAAAACCCTTGACAAAAGGGTTTTATATTTTGTAAAATAGATAGGTAGCATTTGGCGATGTAGCTCAGATGGTTAGAGCGCACGGCTCATACCCGTGAGGTCGCTGGTTCGATCCCAGCCGTCGCTACCAATATTTTAGAACCCCCATTGGCAGTAGCCTTTAGGGGTTTTTTATTTACTTTGTGGGAACACTTTGGGAATATTTATATTATTTTTCTCACAACTAATTTATTTTAGAAGTACTTTAGTTAATATTATTATTTTAAACTTTTGCAAAATCATAAGCAATATATGGTCTTAATTGTTTAATAATTGTAATGAATAAGGTTAAGATAAATATTTATCAATATTTTAAATATGATATAATTACAAACATATAAGTAGAGATACAGGTTGTTTTGGAGGGGATAATTATGATTAGTGAAGAAAATATGACAGTGAATGAATTCGAAGAATATATTAAAAAAACTAGGGAAAACTACCAGTTGGAATATAAAGAATCTAGTGGGAGTTTACCAAAATCATTTTGGGAAACATATTCAGCATTTTCTAATACAAAGGGCGGATATATTATTCTTGGTGTAGCTGAAGATTATCCGGAAAATAAAATCGTAGGTGTAAATAATCATAATGAAATTACAAAAAATTTATGGGATTTATTATCCAATAAGGAAAAAGTTAGTTATAGTACAATAAATAACGAAGATGTTTCATGTATAAATATTAATGAAAAGATTATAGTTTCTATTAAAGTTAATGAAGCTCCAGATTCAAATAAACCTGTATATTTAAAAAATAATTTTCATAATTCATATATTAGAACAGGTGATGGAGATAGAATGATTTCTGATAACGAATTAAAAATGTTATTTAGAAATTCAAATCCTGAAAGTGATTTTTCATTGCTTGATAGATTTACAATAGAAGATCTTGATGAATTATCTGTTGTATCATTTAAAGAAAAAGTAAGTGCACGAAATCCAAGTAAAGGTTATACCAAATTAAATATTGAGGAATTTCTACTAAATATTGGTGCTGTTACAAAGAATCGTGAAACAGGTAATATTCAAATAAAAAGAGGAACATTGTTATTTTTAGGAAAATATACATCAATTCGCGAAGTGTATCCATACTATCATTTAGATTATTTTAATAGGAAGGAAAATAATTTACGATGGATTGATAGAGTAGCAACAGATGAACCAAACGAATATGAGATGAACATATTTAATTTTTACAATATTGTTTCTGAAAAATTGAAATTAGTTTTGAAAGAGGCATTTCAGTTGGATGATGGGAATGAGAGAGTTGGGGTAAGTGATTTTGATGAGTCTATAAGAGAAGCTCTCGTAAATTGTCTAGTACATGCAGATTATTTAAATGAACACCCTTCAACAAAAATTGAAGTATTCGATGGTTGGTTTCATTTTGTTAATCCTGGGAAAATGTTGGTATCAATAGAAAAATTTACAAGTGGTGGTGATTCACGACCAAGGAACGAGACTATTATGACAATGTTTAGACATTTAGGAGTTGCGGAAAGACAAGGCTTTGGAGGTTGGCAAATATTTTCATCTGCAGTAAAGAATAAATATCGTATTCCTGAAATTGAAAGTGATTTAGAAAAAACAGATTTAAAAATATGGAATATAGATTTGGCTGATGCATACCCGGAATTATCTAAAAATGAAAAATTAGTATATTCTTGTATTGTTAAATCTCTTGGAGCTATTTCTCAAAAAGAAATTCAAACATGTACTAAATTATCCGAGCACCACACACGTAAAGCAATAAGAAGTCTAATAAAAAGTAATCATGTTCAAATTATAGGAGGTGGTAAAACTACAGCATACTTACCTAAAATTGGTACTGCTGAATCAGTTATGCATATTCAGTTAATGTTAGAACAACTACAAAAGAAAAGAAAGTAATTAATATCAATTAATTATTCGTGAGATATACGTGAGAAATTTATAAAAATATATAAAAAATGTTTACTTAATAATAAATATACGTGAGATATACGTGAGAAATTTATAAAAATATATAAAGAATGTTTACTTAATAATAAATATACGTGAGATATACGTGAGAAATTTATAAAAATATACAAAAAATGTTTGCTTAATAATAAATATACGTGAGATATACGTGAGAAAATTATTAAATCATATTTCGATAAATATTAATGGTGTTACATAGAAAGTACAGAAAAAGAACAGTTGTAGCAATACTACCCAATATCAGACAATGGAAACACTAGTATAATAAGGCTTCATATTGTGTAGTATTTTATAGCATAATATATAAACAGTTACCAGCCGTCGCTACCAATACTATCAAACCCTCAGTATCAATAGATATTGAGGGTTTTTGTTTATTCTCTTTTCCTAAATTTAGAGAATGCCGATATATAATCAAATATTGTTTATAAATATAGATAGTGATATTATCAAATAAAAGTATAAGGAGTTAAAAAAATGAAAAAGTATATATTTAGTATAATATTTCTAATATTAGGTCTTGTGAGTTTTATTGTTTATTTAGTTAATGGTTCTTCTGTTAAGGCTGATGGTACCTTGGTTGAGGCTTTTGCTTTTATTCCTATTGGTTATTTGTTAGTATCTATTGGGCTAGTTAGTGGGGTTTTTATTGCTATAGTAACTAAGGTTAAGAAGAAATAAAAATACTGTGTGTTTAAAGAAATAGTATATAGAAATAGTTTAGAGTTCAAGAACTATCTTGGACTCTATTTTTATGAGCAATATATATATTAAATTTATATTGCTAAATTAATCTATATATAGTACTATATATAATAGATATAAATTTTAAATTGATTTTATAATCAATTGGTAAGGAGGTTATAAGTGATTAAGGTTAATGATTTATCATTTGCTTATGATGATAAAAATGAGGTTCTAAAGAATATAAGTCTTAATATTGACAGTCAAAAAGTAACTGCGATATTAGGTCATAATGGAGCCGGCAAGACAACATTATTCAAATGCATTACAGGTCTATTAAAACCCCAAAGTGGTTCAATAGAAATAAAATTAAATAGTAATGAAGAATCTTGCCTAGAAAAATACATATCATACATGCCAGATACGGGTGGTCTGTATCCACTTCTTAGTCCAATGGAAAATCTAATATTTCGAGCAAGTTTTTATCAAAATAATAATGAAGCTAAAGAGTCAGCAATGTACTGGCTTGATAAGGCAAGATTAAATAAATCAGTAGTGAGGTTTTCAGGTAACTTATCTCATGGTATACAAAAGAGACTATCCTTTGCCTGTGCCTTGATTAATAGTCCCAAAATAATACTATTAGATGAACCAACAAATGGATTAGATCCAGAAAGTATAGATATTATATCTAATATAATAAATGAAAAAAATAAACAGGACACAACAATACTAATAAATACTCATGACTTAAATTTAGTTAGAGAAGTATGTGATAAAGTTTTTTTTCTACAAAATGGAAAAGTAATTGGAGAGAACAAAGTATCAGAGATTGAAAAAAACCTAAAAGAGTATTATCTGAAAAAGGTAGGAGCATTTAATGGTTAAAGTAATATTGCTAATAGTAAAAAAAGAAATAATAGAAACTATCAGTAATAAAAGAAAACTATGGCCTTTTATTTTTGCAATATTGCCAATATTTATGTTTTTTTATACAAAAGGATCTGATAGTATGTTTGATATTGGTTCAGGAGTCTACATTTTACCAATATTTATAACAACTATTATAGCCATGCAGCTTTCAAGTACCTCAATATTAAATGAAAAAAGCACTAAAATGCTTGATATTATTTTAGGAATGAAAATAAATGCAGTAATGTTAGTAATTGCAAAAAACACTTTTTCTACAATTTTTTCTATGCTTATAGGTCTTATTATTATATTAACAATGAAATTTGGAAGCATATATGCTTTCAGAGAAGATATATTAATTATTAATTTTGGCTATTTGTTTCTATTTTTAACAATAACTTATTTTTCGTCGGTTCTTACATTTCTTATTTCATTAATTATAAGAGAGTTAAGTGTTATACCAATTGTTTCTACCTTAGCTTTAATTCTATTTACTGGAACCATATATAAGCTTCTAATTCTGATTGATATCTATATTTTTTCTAATACAATCTTGTTTAGCCTTGCCATTTTTTTCATAATAATAAATATAGTCATGACATTTATCGATGCTTATTGTTTAACAAGGTCACAATTCCTTATATCTATATAGGTTAGACTATTAGTAATTAAAATAAATATGAAACTTTAATAATAATATTTGTAGGTGTATAATCATAATATAAGCCAACATAAAAATATTGAGTATTCTAGTTTACTCGAAAAAATAAAAAGGCGGTGTTTAAATGAGAGTTACAGATATTGAACCATGCATTAAAGTAACAAAAGAAGGAGAAATTCCTGGAACTGGACTGTATATAGAATTTGGAGATCAAGTTAGAATTACAGACAGTGAAGGCGTAAAAACAGAAGGTAGATTCTATTTGTTTGAATCAGGAGCTGGTTTAGATGAGGATGATATGTTGTATATAATATTAGAGGATGAAAACCAGTTTAGAATAGGTGTCAGCTCAATCGATGATTTAGAAAAAATAGAAAAATAGATTTAGATAAAATATTATTTGATTGGATAGATAATTTAATATAAAATAAGAATTGAAAGTAAAAGGAACCTAATATGGCTCCTTTTACTTTCTTTAATTTAGGTTATTTCATAAGTGAACCGTTAAATCACCAAGAGCATTCGTGAAAGCTTTTCCTATTGCATTCCATAAAAGTTGATTGAAGAAATAGTTCTTTTATATTTAGAATTACATAGTCTTTTCGCTTAGTTGATCCAATAGCTTCTTATGAACTAAATCAAGTATCCTTAATAATTACTTTAACCTTTTTAAGCTGAAATTCATTAACTAAAAGATTGGATTTCTTTTGTAAATGGTTGAAAAATAAATTTCTTTTAAATATTTTTATTAAATAACTTATAATCTAAGTCATAAACTTTATTAGATAAATTAACAAATGAATAATCCTGAGTATCTTCAATCTGTTTAGAAAAAATATCTTGAACAGTTCCTAATTGTCGAATTTGGCCATTAACAAGTACAACAATTCTATCTGCTAACTTTCGAGCTTCAACAAGGTTATGAGTAACATAAAGTATAGTTAAATTCAATCGTTTTTGCAATTCTTTCAATTCTTTACGAATGCTCTTTGAAGTGGCAGCATCTAGACTAGATAGTGGTTCATCAAGAAGTAAAATTTTCGGTTCCATAATAATAGAACGTGCTAAGCCTATCCTTTGTTTTTCTCCTCCACTTAGATTCTTTGGATAACGTTTACTTAAATGGGATATATGCAAAAGAGAAAGAACTTCTTTGACCTTATCATTTATTAAATCATTACAATATCCCCTAGCCCTTAATCCAAAAGCAATATTTTCAAAAGTATTGAGATGGGGAAATAGATAAACTTCCTGGAAAAGATAACCTACATTTCGTTTTTCTGTTGGTATTAGATTAACATCTTTTTGATTGAAAAGTACATTACCCTTATATTCAGTTAAACCTGCAATTACATTGAGCAAAGTACTCTTCCCTGCCCCTGTAAATCCTAGAACCACAATAAACTCTCCATCTTGAATATCTAGAGTCACATCATTTAAACAATGAGAAGTAGTAATGTTTTTTAAACTTATCATATTGCATTCATCTCCAATCACCTGAAACTTTATTTTCTATCCATAAAAATATATGCTCAAAAGTTGAACTCATAAATGATAGCAAAACCAAACATACCATAATAACATCTACACGGATTAAAGATTCCGCATTCATCAACAAAGAACCAATACCATTTGGAATAGCAAACATTTCTGCGGCAATAACAGTTTTCCAAACCATTCCTGCCTCAAGACGTAACCCGGTAAAAATATTTGGCGAAGCAATAGGCATAATAACGTGCCATAGAATATACCAGTAAGAAGCGCCAAGTGTACGTGCCGCTTTAATATATTCTGCTTTCACTTCTTTTATTCCGGTCAAGGTATTATAAGCTACTGGAAAAAATGCACAGATAAATATTAATGTAATAGGTAAAGTCTCATTGATTCCTATCCATAACATTAACAAAGGTAACCATCCTAAAGTAGGAATCGGGAAAAGAATACTTATAATTGGTCTTAAACTATATTCAATTACTTTATTAACACCCATAATTATGCCAACAAGTAATCCCATCAAACAACCTAAAATATAACCTATTACAACTCTTATAAAACTTGCTCCTAAACTCTTAAGAAGAATTCCATTGGTTAAAAGAACGCCGAATTCTACAATAACTTTACTGAAAGGAGGAAATAATTGAGTATTTGCAATACATCCAGCTATTTCCCAAGTAGCGAGAAACAATCCAATAGGTATAAGAAATAGTAACTTATTTTTAAAAAGTGTTAGTTTCATTAGCAGTTTATCACCTATCCTTAATTTATTGCCATGATTTCTTTAGCATTAAAAGATTTTGTTAAATATCCTAATTCATACATTTTATCGATTATAGTCTGGACTTCTTTAATGCTTATTTCTGGGGTCATGTTTAAATTCTTAATTGAAGCGGCGGCAAGTGTAGGAGTTAATTCCAAATTAGCCTCTGGACTTTTTGTTTCTTCCTTTATTATTTCTTGATTTATATTTAAAACTTGAGATATTATATTGGCTGCATCTTGGGGATTTGAATTCATAAGTTGGATACTTTTACTATTAATCTGTTTTAATTCTTCTACAATTTTTGGATTATTGTTAATTAAAGCATCTGTTACCACAAGTACACTACCTTGCATATCCGGCCAAATGTCAGAGCTTTTAACCAACATTTTCATACCAGGAAATGATGCTGCCAAAGTAGCAAAGTGTTCAGGCACAAACACAGCATCAACTTTACCATTTAGCAAGGCCATAAGTTGTTTGGCTGCATTCATTCTAACAGTATTCGACATAATTTTATCAGTATTTAAATTTTCCTTTTCAATCAGTAGCATTTGTAAGAAGTCTGTGGTGGTACCTTGAGGACCATTTGCTATTTTTATTCCACTATTTTCTAAATCGCTTATTTTTTTAATTTTGGAGCTATTTACAACGAGAGCATAGCCATTTTTATGAGTTCCGGCAATAATCTTGATAGGTACACCACCATTTGCATAAGTAAAAATTGCAGGAACCAAACACATATAACTAACATCAAAATCACCTTTTGTAAAGGCTGCAGCTACACCTACTCCACTTGCATATACCTTAACATCATTAATATCAATTCCTGACTTTTGAAAAAGATCTTTATCCTGAGCATAGTAAAAAGAAGCTGCATGATCTGTGTATTCAACTGCAATATTTATAGTATTTTCTTTTTCTGGTTTTGTTTGGACTGAGTTGATTTTAGAGCAACCATAAAATAATAATCCAGTAAATGAGGCTAGAATTAATAAAATAGTTGAAACTCTAATTGAAATTTTTAATTTGTTTAAAAAAAACATGGCAATTATCTCCTTATTAAATAAAATTTTTCAACTTAATTGAACTTTATATATTCATTTTCATCTTAATTCACACTTGTAATAAAATTAAATGTGCGATATAATATGAATAAGGATATAAATGCTCTATTAAAGTATTTTAAGTCTAATTATACATTGTTTCACACATATTTTCAATTAGAAGTTTTTTATAAAGGAGTTTGGAAATGAACCAAAAGAATGCACTATCTACACAAGAAGTTGCAGAAATGCTTAATGTAAGTAAAAGTACAATTTATGACTTGATTAAAAAAGGTGAAATACGTTCATATAAGGTAGGGAGAAAGGTTAGGTTCACAGAAGCAGATTTAAATGAATATATTTCCCGTTCAAGGCACATTCAATCTATTGGAAATATTACTGCTGACACAACAGATTTCAATCTTTCAGGAAATGATCTTAAAACTGATGGTTTTATTATTTGTGGGCAGGATTTGATTTTGGATGTATTGTCTAACTATATGAGATTGCATGATGTCCCAGCTCTTAGAGCATATATTGGCAGTTATGATAGTTTGATTTCTTTATACAGAAAAAAAATTAATGTTGCATCTGCTCACTTGTGGGATGGGGATACCGATTCGTATAATATTCCTTATGTAAGAAGACTTATACCTGGTATTCCAACAGTTATAATTCATCTGACTTGGAGAATGCAGGGGCTTTATGTTGCGAAGGGGAATCCGAAAAATATAAAGAACTGGTCAGATTTTGGACGCGAAGATATTATTATAATTAATAGAGAAAAAGGTGCAGGCTCAAGAGTCCTTCTAGATGAAAACCTTAAAATTCTTGGTATAGAAGGTAGCTCTATCAAAGGATATAATAATGAAATATCATCACATTTTGCAGTTGCAAGTGCTGTAAGCAGTGGCAAAGCTGATGTAGCTATTGGGAGTGAAAAAATGGCAAGACAGGTCGATAATATTGAATTTATTCCCTTGCAGAAAGAAAGATATGATCTTGTAATTAGAAAAGAGGATATGAATACAAAGGAAATCGAAATGCTCTTAAAAATCATTCGCTCTGAAGCTTTTAAAAATGAATTTGAAAACATAGGAGGATATGATACAAGTGATATGGGGAAAATAGCGACTGAGGTTTAGATCCTGTATGAGCCTTCTGGTTGACACTAAATGTTAATGAATCTATAATAAAATTGAAATACTTTAAAGTAGATAAATAAAAATTTCTGAGCCATTATTTCTAAAAGATAAATTCTCACGAATAAATGGCCTGAGTTATTAACTCACGGGTTTATTGAGAAATTAGTAAGCCTTCCGCGTTTGAGAAAGAAATTACATTATTAACTGAGTAACTAACCTCGGTTTATTATGCCTGTTCTCAAACAGGCATTTTTATTTGAAAAAAATATGATGGAGGTAAGAAATGAAAAATACCAAAAAAACACTTCTCGCAATTATAACAGGAACACCAATAGGAACCTTAGGTGGCTTGATAGGACTAGGAGGAGCAGAATTTAGACTACCAATACTAGTAGGACTATTTAAATACAGACCAAGGAAAGCAATAGCATTAAATATACTAATTAGTTTAATAACTGTTTTATCTTCACTATTTTTTAGATTTGGGAAATTTAATATTAGCACCTTAACACCCCTGTTATTAATAATTGTCTCAATAATAGCAGGATCAATGACAGGAGCATTCTTTGGAGCAGATCTATCCTCCAAGGTATCCGAAAAACTTCTAAAAAGAATAATACTTGGACTACTAATATGCATAGGATCACTACTAATCTTTGAAAGCTTCGTACCCTTTACTTCAGGCCTAATAGCCTTTTCAGCAACCTATCAAAAAGTCATACTAGCCTTACTTTTAGGTGTAGTAATAGGACTTATAAGCAGTATGCTAGGAGTAGCTGGTGGAGAACTTATCATTCCAACCCTAATCTTAATATTTGGTGTAGATGTTAAACTAGCAGGAACTGCCAGCTTACTAATTAGTCTACCAACAATGCTAATAGGCATAGGCAGACACAAAGCCAATAAAGTATACGATGATAAATCAGATATTCTTAGTCTAGTAGTACCAATGGGTATTGCCTCAATTATCGGGGCCTTTATAGGAGCAGCCTTAATAAATTATGTATCATCAAATACACTAAAACTAATACTAGGTCTAATACTAATGGCCTCAGCAATAAAACTATTTATGGAAAAAAAGAAAAACAGCACTAATTAAGTGCTGTTTTTAATAAACATTAATCTTTATATATTTAATTATCAATACTATCTAAATAACTATATGATTTTTGTGCTTTGTAAATACTTCTATTACCATTAAAGACATAAGCCAAAGAACAAACAATAACAAACAACAAAGTATTATTAGCACCAAAGACCTCAACACCAATAAGAATAGGAGCCAAAAGAGTATTAGTAGCGCTACCAAACACAGCAGCATAACCAAGAGCCCCAATCAAAACAGGAGGAAGTCCCAAGAGACTAGCTAGAACAACACCCAAAGTAGCACCGATAGCAAAAAGAGGAGTAACCTCACCACCTTGGTAACCTGCTGATAGAGTTAAAATAGTTAGAGAGAATTTAAAAAACCAATCATAAAAATTAATACTATCACCATTAAAACTAGCACTGATTAAATTAGTACCAAGACCAGTATATCTACCCAATCCTAAAACTAACAAGAGAATAGATAGACCAACACCCATAATAAAAATCCTCCTTAGAGGATTAACCAAAATCTTAGCAAAAAACCTCTTAGAAGAATCAAGAATATGAGCAAAGCCACCACCGACTATTCCAAAAATAATACCAATAATCACTAACTTAAATATAGTAGAAGAATTAATATCCAAACTATCCTTAACAACAAAAGAAAACTTTTCCAAACCTAAATAATGTGAAGTAAAACTAGCAACATAAGAACCAACCAAAGCCGGCAACAAAGCCTCATAAACAAGACTACCAGCCACCATAACCTCCATGGCAAAAAAAGTAGCAGCCAAAGGAGTCTGAAACAAACCAGCAAAACCAGCAGCCATACCAGCAATCATCAAAACCCTAGAATTATCCGACAATTTTAACTTCCTACCTATATTATGAGAAATTGCACCACCTAACTGAACCGCAACACTCTCACGTCCAGCACTGCCACCAAACAAATGAGTCAACCAAGTACTAACCATAACTAAAGGAATAAGCATCTTCGGTATTTTCTCATTATTTCCATGACAAGTTTCAAAAATCAAAGACATTCCCTTAAGGCTATGATTACTAAACTTTCTATATAAAAGAATAATTATAACACCAGCTAAAGGAAGTAAAGGAACAAAAACAAATATATAATTATCCCTGATTTCTGATACTTTCAATAAGCCAAGACCAAAAATAGTATCGATTATTCCCACAACGATACCAATCAAAGCTGCAAGAAAAGTGTGATACAAAATTTCTCTATAGTTGTCTATAATTTTACGAATCATAATTTTACTCCTTATATAGTGGTGATAATATAAAAAAACTGATGTTTCCTGCATTAATTTAATACTGCAGAAGTCATCAGCATAAATGCGGTTTAGGTTTTAGCCTGGGGAGTACTTCATTCCCACTATAAATAATATACCAAATAATTATATTAAGTACAAGAAAATGAGAGTAATATAGATTTCTTTGGTAGTCGAGATATAATATTTTGGTTATTTTAATGCTAAATTTATAAAGAGATTTGATGGAACCTTTATAGTGAGGGTCTTTTCTACCCACTAATTATGATATAATATAACGAGATTTAAAGATTATGGGGAGTGTGATTATGGATAATAAAGAAAGATTCTTACAAATATATAAAGAATTAATTACCAGAGAAGGTAGTGATAAATTGCTAGAATATCTGGAAAAATCAGATTTTTTTACAGCCCCAGCAAGTACTAGATTTCATGGATCATATCCAGGCGGCCTAGTAGAGCATAGTCTTAATGTTTACGATTGTCTAAAAGACTATATGGAAAGACCAAGAGTACAAGAAACTTATAATCTTAAAGCCGAACCTGAATCAATAGCCCTAGTAGCCTTATTGCATGATATTTGTAAGGTCAATTGCTATAGACCAGGAACAAGAAACGTCAAAGGAGCAGATGGAGTTTGGCAACAAGTACCATCTTACGACTATATAGATAATCTACCCTATGGACATGGAGAAAAATCAGTCTATATTATAAACGGCTTTATTAGATTAACAAGAGACGAAGCCTTTGCTATTAGATACCATATGGGATTTTCAGGAACAGAGGACAAAAGGATGATCGGTGACAGCATGGAAAAATTCCCGCTAGCATTAGCATTAGTAACAGCAGATATGGAAGCAACCTTCTTTTTAGAAAAGAATAATAAATAATTAAGTACTGGAAATTTAATATTTGTTTTAAAGAGTATTCTATCAATAGAAAACTTCTTAAATATATTTGGTCTACAAACAAGGGGATGTTTAACTATCATTCCCTTGTTTGTTTTCATATGATATGATGTAATGTAATAAATATCTTAGTTATCTTGAAAGGGTGATTATAAATGAACATATGGCATGATATAGCAAAAGAAAGAATTAAAAGCACAGATTTTACTGCAGTTATAGAAATTCCAAAAGGAAGCAAAGCTAAATATGAACTAGATAAAGAAACAGGAATGCTAAGTTTAGACAGAGTTCTTTATACATCAACCCATTATCCTGCTAACTATGGCTTTATTCCTAGAACCTATGGTTTTGATAATGATCCACTTGATGTTTTAGTATTATGTTCAGAAGAAATAGTACCATTAACATTAGTTAGGTGCTATACAATTGGAGTAATTATAATGGAAGACCAAGGCTATAAGGATGAAAAAGTTATTGCCATCCCTTTTGGTGACCCTATGTTTAACTCTTATAAAGATATAAAAGAACTTCCTAAACATATTTTTGACGAGATGAGTCATTTCTTTACAGTCTACAAGATGCTTGAAGGTAAAGAAACAGCCTTAATTGGAATAAAAGGTAATGAAGATGCCAAAAAATTAATTGATGAATGCATATTACACTATGAAGAACACTTTGATAAATAATGATATATGTTGCAGAGGATAGTATAAAAAGATTTGATAATATAATATGATTTACTTATTGAAGAAAAGTGTTACTCCTTGCTATACTTAGATGGAAAAGATAAGCATAAAGAAGGAGTGAGCATAAAATGAAAAAAATCTTAAGTACAAAAGTTCTAATTTTAATCGCAGTTGGTGTTGTTTTTAACATAGTATTATCAATGCTTGGTAATACAGTCGGTGGAGGAGTATTATTCCTAGATACAGTTGGAACAATATTCATTGCTGCATTTTTAGGACCTATTCCTGGAATCTTGACTGGTGTATTAACTAACTTAATCAATGGAGTACTTGTTGGGCCAACAGAAATTCCATTCTTATTAGTAAATGGTGCTATTGGTCTAATAGTTGGTTTAATAGCCCAAAAACAAAAAAACTTCAATTTACCAATTGCTATAATAGTTGGGTTAATAATAGCTGTAGTGGCTCCATTAATTGGAACACCAATTGCTATCTTCCTATTTGGGGGACTAACAGGTTCAGGTATGGATTTCATGATTATATGGTTAAAAACATCAGGACAAAACCTATTTTCAGCTGTATTTTTAACTAAAATAGTCAATAACCTTATAGATAAAATTGGATCAAGTTTATTAGTATTTGCAGTACTTAAAGCACTACCATATTCAATAATCAAAGATTCTATTTTAGACAAAATGAAAGATGAAAAGAGTAAAAAAATTGGCTAATATTGCTTTTATAAGTCATTGTTTATTAAATAATCTCTCAAAGGTAGAGTTTTTTGAAAATAAAAATAAAGAACTCATCACTTTTTTGTTGGAAAATAATATAGACTTGGTACAAATGCCTTGTCCAGAATATACCCTATACGGTGGCAGGAGATTTGGTCAAGTAAAAGAACAATATGACACACCATTTTTCAGGAAGCATTGTAAAGAGATATCCATTTCTATAATGGAACAAATCGATGAGTATTTAAGAAATGGACACAAGGTTATTGGAGTACTAGCAATAAAAGGAAGCCCTACCTGTGGTTATTTACATACAGTATCTGGTCCATCATGGCAGGGAGAAATAAAAGACCAAGGAGACAAGCTTTTAAAAGATGCTCATCTAGTTGAAGGTTCGGGTGTATACATAGAAGAGTTATTTAAAAACCTAAATGACAAGGTTAGCATATTAGAAGTAGATGAGGCTAATATAGAAATAGTAAAAAAAGATATTCTTGAATTATTAAAATAAGACATATATAAGTTGTTAAAAAACAGACATGTGATACATGTCTGTTTTTTATATGAAAATTTAGTGTTGCAAGTTATACGATATATGATAGAATTATATAAAATGTACATTTTTTCAGTAAACTCCCAATTAAATACTATTTACACTAATATCGTATTTTTGTTCTTGCAAAACATAGTAGTAAGAATGACTATAAAAGACAGAATAGACCAAATATATTTATGAAAGGTGAGAACAATGGAACAAGGATTAACTAAAAAGTACGGATTGATAACCGCAATCGCAATGGTTGTTGGTATCGTAATCGGTAGTGGTGTTTTTTTCAAAGCAGAAAAAATACTAGTTGCTACCGGAGGAAATTTAACACTTGGTATCCTAGGCTGGATTATCGGTGGTGTAATCATGGTAGCCTGTGCTTATACTTTTGCTATAATGGCAACAAGATATGAGTATGTAAATGGCGTAGTTGACTATGCCGAAGCTACACTAGGAAAGACTTATGCTTATTATGTTGGTTGGTTTATGGCTCTTATTTATTATCCAACAATAACATCAGTATTAGCTTGGGTATCAGCAAGATTTACTGGAGTACTTCTAGGATGGGATATTGTAGGTCCAGAAACTATGGTACTTGCTGGATTCTTCCTAGTAGGCAGTTATGCTTTAAATGCACTGTCACCAATTCTAGCTGGTAAGTTCCAAGTATCAGCAACTGTAATCAAACTAATTCCACTTGCACTAATGGCAGTTGTGGGAACTATTGTTGGCTTGACTAACGGAATGACAGCAATGAACTTTACAACAATTGTTACTAATGTAAATCCATGGACTGCAATTTTTACAGCAGTTGTAGCAACAGCATTTGCTTATGAAGGTTGGATAATTGCAACAAGTATTAATGCAGAATTAAGAGATTCTAAGAAAAATCTGCCTAGAGCTTTAGTTCTTGGATCTTTCATAATTATAGCTGTATACATACTTTACTACATAGGATTAGCTGGAGCAGTTTCAAATGAAGTAATGATGGCCGGAGGACAAGAAGGAGCGAGAATCGCTTTCTCCACAATTTTCACTAACATTGGTGGAACTCTGCTATTTGTATTTATTATTATCTCTTGCCTAGGAACATTGAATGGTCTAATGTTAGGTTGTGTAAGAGGAATGTACTCAATAGCAGTAAGAAACGAAGGACCTAAAGTTGAAGTTATGAGCGAAATAGACAAAGCTACTAACATGCCAAACAACTCAGCAATTTTCGGCTTATTATTAAGCGCTGCATGGTTAGTATATTTTTATGGTGCAAATCTAACAGCACCTTGGTTTGGAACATTAGGTATTTTGAATTTCAATTTTGACTCTTCTGAAATACCGATTGTAACAATCTATGCTCTATACATCCCAATTTTCTTGGGAATGATGATGAAAGAAAAAGATCTTTCAAACTGGAAACGTTTTATAGTTCCAGCATTAGCTATTTTAGGCTGTATCTTCATGGTTGTTGCCGCTGTGTTCTCACACGGTATAGAAAGAGTATTAGGATACTTAGTTATTTTTGGAGTAATAATGATAATTGGAGTATTCTTAAAAGGAAACAAAGGTAAATCAGTTATTAAAAACAAATAATATATTATATTAATTAATCATGATAAAGTACACTCTCTAATAATATAGGGAGTGTGCTTTTTTATAATAGTTAATTAAGATATATCTTAATTAACTATATGATATAATGAAGTTGTATGAATAAGAAAAGAGTGGTGAATTTGGAAGATATTTTTTTAAAAAATATAAGGGAAAAAATAGAGATTAAACCTGGCTACAAGATACTTGTAGCAGTATCAGGTGGAATGGACTCTGTTCTATTACTGTATCTATTAAATAAATATAGCCAAGAATTAGGAATCAATATAGAAGCAGCCCATGTTAATCATATGTTAAGAGGAAAAGACAGTGACAAAGACCAAGAATATGTTAGAGAATTATGTGATAAGTGGTCCATACCTTTCCATACTATTAAGATAGATGTTAAAAAAATATCTAAAAAAAATAAATGGTCACTTGAAGAAGGAGCTAGAAAACTAAGATACGATTATTTAAATAACATTAAGGGAAAGTATGGTTGTAATAAAATTGCCGTTGCTCATCATCAAAAAGATCAAGCCGAAACTATTTTGATGCATTTAATTAGAGGTACTGGAGCAGAAGGCTTAAGAGGGATGTTTTTTGAAAAGGATGATATTGTCAGACCTTTACTTAATATCACTAGAGAAGATATAGAAAAGAAAATAAATGAAATAAAACTTGAATATAGAACTGATAAAAGCAATCTCCAAACTAAACACACCAGAAACAAGATCAGATTAAAACTTCTTCCTATATTAAAGAAGTATAATCCTCAAATAGAGAATAATTTAGTAAAGACAGGTGAAATAATTGGTGAAGATAATAGCTTTATCCAATCTGAAGTAGATAAATTCTATAAGTTATTAATAGAAAGAAAAGATCAATATATTATTTTTAATAAAAAAGTTATTGAACTGCACCCTGCTATTAGAAGAAGATTGATAATTGAAGCCTATAAGGATTTAACACATAAGTATTTAGAATATAAATATGTTATAAAAGCAGATGACTATCTAGAAAATACATATGATAAGAAACTTGGGCTGCCAAATGATGTTAAATTATATTTTAAGAATAACGAAATATTACTTGATAGAAGAACTAATATAATAGATATAATGGATTTTGAAACTATAATAGATAAACCAGGCCAATATGAAATTGCTGATAAAGTCTTAAAACTTGAGATCATAACAGAAAAGTTAGAGAAAGCTATATACAATAATAGAAGTGAGAGCGAAGGTTATGTTGATTTTAACAATTTATCTTGGCCACTTCTGGTAAGAAACAGAAAAGCTGGAGACATATTTTATGTTATGGGTGACAAAACTGGTCGAAAATTAAAAAAGTTGTTTATTGAAAAGAAGATTGATAGAGAAAATAGAGATAAATTACCTTTAATTTTTACAGAAAATGGTGAGTTAGTGTTCATTCCAGGGCTTGGTGTTAGTGAATTAGCTAAAATAAATGACAATACAGAAATAATTTTGCATTTTTCTTATAGATAAAATTGTATTGAAATTGCAGATATGGTAAAATGATATATGTAGTTTTATGCGCTGAAAAGGAGATAATAATTTGAAAGAGAATATTAAGAGAATAATAATAGGTATGGCTATTGCTGGTTTAATACTTTTATCCTTCATTTTTTATAATGGAGATAATACACAAGAAGTTAAAAGTAGCTTTTTAGAATTCACCCAGATGGCTGATCGTGGAGAAATTGATGCTGCTAAGGTAGATGTAATAGATAATAGTAGAGTAGTAGTTACTTGGCAAACAAATAAGGATAGCACAAAAACCTATACCTTTGAAGATAATGTTAATTTAATAAGCGATTCTATAAATCTAGTTGCAAAAACAGCCAACATTGCCCTTACTACTACTAGTAATAGTAGTGTTAATGCTTTTGATATTATAAATATTGTTTTAATTGGAGGAGTTTTTGTATTCTTCTTGTTTATGATATTTAATAAAAATGGTGGTGGTGCTGGTGGAGCTATGCAATTTGGCAAGAGTAAAGCCAAATTAGCTAGTGAAGATGTTATTACTAAAACAACATTTAAAGATGTTGCTGGTATAGATGAAGTTAAGGAAGAATTACAAGAGGTTATTGATTTCTTGAAAAGTCCTGATAAATTTACTAGATTTGGTGCTAAGATACCTAAAGGTGTATTACTTTCAGGAGCACCTGGTACAGGTAAGACTTTGGTAGCTAAAGCAGTTGCTGGAGAAGCAAATGTACCATTTTATTCAATCAGTGGTTCAGAATTTGTGGAACTATATGTTGGTGTGGGTGCTTCAAGAGTAAGAGATTTATTTGATAGAGCTAAAAAGACATCACCATGTATTGTATTTATAGATGAAATTGATGCTGTAGGTCGTCAAAGAGGTGCAGGTGTTGGTGGTGGACATGATGAAAGAGAACAAACCTTAAATCAACTTTTAGTTGAGATGGATGGTTTTATAAATAATGAAGCAATAATTGTTATGGCTGCTACAAATAGGCCTGATATCCTGGATTCAGCCCTACTAAGACCAGGTAGATTTGACAGACAAATTGTTATTTCAGCTCCAGATGTTAAAGGTAGAGAAGAAATATTAAAAATACATAGTAAAAACAAACCATTGGCTGATGATGTAGATTTAAGTATTATAGCTAAAAGAACTCCTGGATTTAATGGTGCTGATTTAGCTAATATTATCAATGAAGCAGCTTTACTAGCTGTAAGAAAAAATGAATTAAAAATATCAATGCAAAGTGTTGAACAAGCTATTGAAAGAGAAATAGCTGGACCTGAAAAGAAAAGTAAAGTGATGAATGACAAGGAAAGAAAACTTGTAGCTTTTCATGAAACAGGTCATGCAGTAACTAGTTATTATCTGGATAATACTGATCCAGTACATAAAATATCTATTATTCCTAGAGGTTTAGCTGGTGGTTATACCATTTCTTTACCTGATGAGGATAAGAATTACATTACTAAAAAAGATATGCTTGATAGTGTTTGTTTGCTATTAGGTGGTAGAATTTCAGAAGAGTTAGAGCTTGGTGATATTAGCACAGGTGCATCTAATGATTTGGAAAGAGCATCATCTATTATTAGAGCTATGATTACTGTATATGGCATGACTGATGAACTAGGTGCATTAACTTATGGACATAAGTCTGGTGAAGTATTCCTTGGTAGGGATTTTGTTAAAGAAAAAAACTACTCTGAGGAAATTGCAGCTAAAATTGATAATACATCTAAGATGTATATGGATATGTGCTATGAAAGAACTAAAACAATTCTGATGGCGCATAGAGACAAATTAACCAAGGTAGCCGAAAAATTAATGGAGCAAGAAGTATTAAGTAGAGATGAATTTGAGGCTTTGATGGAATAAACTTTTAAGAAAGGAAGATAGCATGGAAAAAACATTTGTAATGTTGAAATCTGATGGATTAAAAAGAGGTTTGCTAGGCGAAGTTCTTAGTCGTATTGAGAAAAAGGGCTACAAAGTATTAGCGCTTAAAATTCAAAATTTGACAAAAGAGCAATTAGATAAACACTACTATGAGCATTTAGACAGACCGTATTTTCCGTCTTTAGTTGAGTATTTAACTTCTGGTCCTGTTGTTCACATGGTTATTGGAGGAGATAACGTGATTTCAGGTATTCGTAAGTTAAATGGAGCTACAGACCCAGAGAAAGCAGAAATGGGAAGTATAAGAGGTGACTTAGCTGTTAATATGACTAAGAACCTAATACACGCATCTGATTCTTTAGAAAATGCTGAAAGAGAAATTAGTCTCTATTTCAGTGATGATGAAATCGTTCAAAATTAATTTAATATAAAGGAGAGTACAAAATGAGTTTTAAAAGTGACATTGAAATCGCTCAAGAAGCGGAGAAAAATCCTATAATTAATGTAGCTAAGAAATTAGGCCTTAGCGATGAGGATTTAGAGTTTTATGGTAAATATAAAGCTAAAATCTCTATGGAAACAGTTAAAAGATTAAGAAAAGAAAAAGATGGTAATCTGATTCTTGTAACTGCTATTAGCCCAACACCAGCTGGTGAAGGTAAAACAACTACATCTGTTGGTTTAGCCGATGGCCTTGCTAAAATTGGTAAAAAAGTTATGGTTTGTTTAAGAGAGCCATCTCTTGGACCTAGTTTTGGTGTTAAAGGTGGAGCAGCAGGTGGAGGATATGCACAAGTAGTTCCTATGGATGATATTAATCTACACTTTACTGGTGACTTACATGCTATCACTTATGCACACAATTTATTGGCTGCTATGATTGATAACAGTATTCAACAAGGTAACCCATTAAACATCGACCCAAGAACAATCGTTTTCCGTCGTGTTATCGACTTAAACGACAGATCTCTAAGAGATATCGTTATTGGCTTAGGTGGAAAAGCTAATGGAGTTCCTCGTGAAAATGGTTTTGACATTACTGTTGCTTCTGAAGTTATGGCTATTTTGTGCCTAGCTGATGATTTAATGGATATGAAAGAGCGTTTTTCAAGAATAGTAATTGGTTACACATATGATAAAAAACCTGTAACTGCTGCTGACTTAAAAGCTCAAGGTGCTATGGCTTTATTGATGAAAGATGCAATTAAACCAAACCTTGTTCAAACTTTAGAAAATACACCTGCGTTTATACATGGTGGACCTTTTGCTAATATTGCTCACGGTTGTAACAGTGTTAATGCTACTAAAACAGCTATGAAATTAGCTGACTATACAGTAACTGAAGCTGGCTTTGGTGCAGACCTTGGAGCTGAGAAGTTCTTTGATTTAAAATGTAGATTTGCTGGACTTAAGCCTGCAGTAACAGTTATTGTTGCTACAGTTCGTGCTCTTAAAATGCATGGTGGTGTAGCTAAAGCTGATCTTGCTGAAGAAAATCTAGAAGCAGTTTCTAAAGGTTTTGCTAACTTGGAAAAACACATTGAAAACGTAGGTAAATTTGGTGTTCCAGTTATTGTTGCTATCAATGCATTCCCACTTGACACTAAAGCTGAATTAGATTTAGTTGAAAAGAACTGTAATGCTTTAGGCGTTGAAGTTTCTTTATCAGAAGTTTGGGCTAAAGGCGGAGAAGGCGGAAGAGACTTGGCTGAGAAAGTTGTTAAAACTATCGAATCTAAAGAATCTAACTTTAAAGTACTTTATGACACAAAATTACCTATTAAAGAAAAAGCTAACATAATTGCTCAACAAATTTATGGAGCAGATAAAGTTGTATTTACATCTGCTGCTGAAAAAACAATTAAGCAATTAACTGATCTTGGTTATGGCGAATTGCCAATTTGTATGGCTAAGACTCAATATTCATTTACAGATGATCAAACTAAATTAGGACGTCCTACTGGTTTTGATATTACTATTACAGAAATTAGATTATCAGCAGGTGCTGGTTTCCTAGTTTGTCTAACTGGTAGTATTATGACTATGCCTGGTCTTCCTAAAGTTCCTTCAGCTTGTAACATCGATATCGATGATGAAGGTGTTATCACAGGCTTATTCTAGGACATTATAGGAATATAAAAGTTTTGAGATAAAAAAATAGCGATACAATTGTATCGCTATTTTTATTTTAATAATTAAGTAACTTAGTTTGTAATTAACATGATGTCTTCTTTATCACCTTGGAAGTTATTAAAGTCTACTGGTCCGTCTATACCGTTAACACTGCCACTATCAGTAAATTGCCAAAAGGTCCAATTTTCAATTGGTGGTGGATTGTTGTATATAGCGTACCAAATCAAATAGTCTTCAAAATTATCTCTAATGTATAATTCGTATGTTCGGTTATTTACATAAAATATTGGTTTTATTCCATAATAGGCTTCTAAGGTGTCAGCGCACTGTCGTAGTTCTACAATTAGTTTTGCTTGATCTTCTCCAGTTTCTTCAATATCTATAACTGGTGGAAGAGTATGTTTTTCTTTTGGTACAATACTAATATAATGCTCAGCTTGTGTTTTTCCATCATCATTTACATTGTAATAGTGGTAGGCTCCAACTAAAAAACCAGCATCCTGTGATTCATTCCAGTTTTTGCTAAAACTTTTATCTACAAAATTAATACCTTCGGTTGCTTTTATAAATGCAAAATTAATTAAATTTTGATCTATAGCTTTCCAGTTAATAGATCCTTGATGATTAGATACATCAATACCTTCCAAGGTTTCTTTGTTATCGGGTACAGATGTAATTGTCCAATTTTTAATAGTTGGTTCAATTGCCAGAAATATTGTTGTAGCAATAATAATTATAATAAGGATTAAAAAAAACAAATTTGATTTAATCCTATTCTTATATCGACTACGTACTTCTTTTGTATTATTTAAAGCTCCCATTTAAACCTCCTGTGAGGTAGTCTCTTTATCTAGTCGCGTAAGCGCTTGATCTAGTCTTAGTCATACTACCTATAGCTTGTATACCTCTTGCTGTCATGCAAGTATGTTCTGCTTCTATTATAACCTCAGCAGACCTTGCTTTACCATACTTAACTATTGCATCTGCAATTTGTTGACCTAAACGTTCTTGCAGTTGAAATCTTCTAGCATAAGCTTCAACTACACGTGGTATTTTACTTAATCCTAACACAAAATTGCCAGGGATGTATTTAATTGTCATCCTTCCAAAAAATGGCATCATGTGATGTTCACACATACTATAGAAAGGAATATTGTTTATTTCTATTTCTTCTGGGTTTTTAGCGGTGTTTGGAAATAGTTTTACTATATCCTGTGGATGCATGTGGTAGCCCTTAAGTAATTCATTACCCCACATTTTAGCAACCCTTGAAGGTGTATCTGCCATTGATTCGTCAAAAACGTTACCACCACAACTATCTTCTAGATTAGTGATAATATCTTTAAATAGATTTTCGATCTTTTCTTTGTTTTTCATTTTTTATACTCCATAATTCTAAAATTTAATGATTCCTATATAAAATACTAACATAAAAAAGCATGCTTTTCTATTAATTAGTTAGATTTCCTAAAATATATTGACACTTGCTCTTAATTTATATATAATGAGTTGTGAGTTTTATGAATGTTTTTTTAGCAAAGAGCCCAGCTTTTAAGATGGTCATAGAGTGAAGTGATTTAAGAAAAATTAAATAAAAAGTAAAGAGGAGGATTCCTATGAAAACATATATGGCTACACCTAGTACTATTGAAAGAAAATGGTATGTTGTAGATGCAGAAGGACAAACTCTTGGACGTTTAGCTACAGAAGTTGCTTCAGTCCTAAGAGGAAAACACAAACCTACTTATACACCTCACCTGGATTCAGGAGATTTTGTTATAGTGGTCAATGCAGAAAAGATTAAATTAACTGGTAAAAAAGAATCACAAAAAATGTATTACAGACATACTGGTTATGTTGGTAATTTGAAAAAGATTCCATATAAAACTATGATGGAGAAACATCCTGAAAGAATCATTGAGATGGCTGTTAAAGGTATGGTGCCTCACAATGTATTGGGAAGACAAATATTAGACAAACTTCATGTGTATCCTGGCAGTGGACATCCACACCAAGCACAAAAACCTGAAGTTTTAGAAATTAAAGGATAAGGAGGAATACGATGGCTGATATACAATTTTATGGAACTGGAAGAAGAAAAAATGCTATTGCTAGAGTTTACCTCAAACCTGGTAAAGGTGAGATAACAGTAAATAATAGAGAAGTTAAAGAATACTTAAGCCAAGATATTTTAGTTATGATCGTTAAACAACCATTGGTTGTTACAGAAAGCGAAAATAAATTCGATGTTATTGCTAAAGTAACTGGTGGTGGTGTAGCTGGACAAGCCGGAGCTATTCGTCATGGTATTTCAAGAGCTTTGCTTGAAGCAGATGCTACTTTAAGACCTGCTTTAAAAAGAGAAGGTTTCTTAACAAGAGACCCAAGAATGAAAGAAAGAAGAAAATATGGTTTGAAAAAAGCCAGAAAAGCTTCACAATTCTCAAAAAGATAATATTAAATATATTTATATTAAAAATGACTCAGTTATTAAAACTGAGTCATTTTTGTATTCATTATCATATAATAGGCTAATTGGCTTTTAGTATCACGTATTTCTCTAATTTCTATTTTTTCTAGAAATTCTTCTGGGGTTATCCATAGAGTTTCAAAAACATCTTCATCATCAATTGTTTTATTAGTACCTACTCCATTATATTTACAATAATATAGTCGGTAACTACCTCGACTTATACCAATATTAGGGCAGGAATCACTTATTAATTTTAAATCACTGACGTTTACTTTGATATCAGCTTCCTCTTGTAGTTCTTCTACCATTATCTCTTCTGGAGTAAGTCCATCTTTATCGATACAACCTGCTGGTATTTCCAAAGAGTTTCTATCAAGAGGTACTCTAAATTGTCTAACTAGTAGAAACTTTCCATTTGAATCTTCAACAAGAGCTCCAACAGCATCTTTATCTTCTAAAACTTCAAAAGTTCTGCTTTTATATTCTTTCTTATGAATCTTTAACCAACCCTTATATAAATAGTCCACTACATATCCTCCCATATAACCTTTTCCTTAACAATTAGTTCATTAATATTGTTGATAACAATTGTTGCTTGACCTTCTAGTAAAGACCTTGTTCCTGTGCCTGATAATACCCCTACAATAAGTCCAGCACCACTATTGGTCCCGAAGTTCATATCAGCCATGGTATCACCTACAACTGCCACTTCTGCTGGCTTAAGGGCATATCTTTCGCAGAAGACGTTCATGTAGTCTATGGCTGGTTTAGGATTTATAATTCCATCATCAGCTCCAATATAGTCAAAATATATATCAAGACCAGTTTTTTTTAGGAATAGTTTGGCATTTTCAAAAGAATCAGCAGTTGAAAGACCAATTAAATATCCAGCATACTTAAGTTTTTTAATAGTATTAACTCCACCAACTACGGGAAAGAAAGGTAATGAAGCAGCAACTCTATTAAATAAATCTGTAGACCATTGTATATATTCTTCCTTATTAATATTATTATTTGTTTTTATTATTACGGATAGCATATCTAAGGCTACATCTTTATTTGTTCCAGCTGATAATGATCCATTTGGGTCAATACTATCTGAAAATAATCCAATGGATTGTGCAAGTGCTGCTTTATCATTTATGGCATACTTTATTGCTACTTCATCAACTACTTGGTTAGCTATAGGTCTCCATGTTTTATTAAATTCTAATAAGGTTCCATCTTTATCGAAAAGAACACCTTTTATTTTCATAATTAAGCCTTTCCACTACAGCCTAGTACTTCAACTATTTTATGTTCAACTATTTCTCTAATAGCATCTCTAGCTGGTATTAGGAATTTTCGTGGATCAAAGTTTTTAGGATCAGCATCAAGTGCTTCTCTAACTTTAGCTGTCATAGCTAAACGAAGGTCAGAGTCGATGTTGATTTTACAAACTGCCATAGTTGAGGCACGTTTTAGCATATCTTCAGGTACTCCTTTAGCTCCGGAAATATCTCCACCGTGTTCATTTATTATTTTGACATATTCTGGAACTACTGATGAGGCACCATGTAGTACAATTGGGAAACCAGGAAGTCTTTTACTAACTTCTTCAAGGATATCAAATCTTAATTTAGCTTCTCCCTTAAATTTAAAGGCCCCATGGCTAGTTCCTATTGCTATTGCAAGAGAATCTACCCCAGTTCTTTTAACAAATTCTTCTACTTCTTCTGGTTTTGTATAACTAGCATCTTCTGAATTTACATTTATTTCATCTTCCACTCCAGCAAGTCTACCTAATTCACCTTCTACTGATACGTTTCTAGGTTTGGCATAATCTACGACTTTTTTGGTTAGAGCAATATTTTCTTCAAATGATAGATGTGAACCATCGATCATAACAGAAGTAAATCCTCCATCAATACAGGCTTTGCATAGTTCAAAAGAGTCTCCGTGATCTAAGTGTAATGCAATTGGTAAGTCTGTTTCTATGATTGCTGCTTCTACTAATTTTACTAGGTATGTGTGATTAGCATACTTTCTTGCTCCTGATGATACTTGTAGTATAAGTGGCGCTTGCTGATTTTTGGCAGCTTCTGTTATTCCTTGTATTATCTCCATGTTATTAACATTGAAAGCACCTATGGCATATCCTTCATCATAGGCTTTTTTGAACATTTCTTTAGTGTTTACTAAAGGCATTTTACAACACATCCATTCTATTTAATTTCTTTAATCATTTTACCAAATAAAGTAAAAAAAGACCACCTAGACATTTGCCTAAGTGGTCAGAATGAAAAAGAAAGTTATTTATTTTTTATTCTCTTTGTTTTATATATATTTTATACTTTGTACTCTTTACTTATTTTATTATTTTACCTCGATTTTTAATTATATATACCTCCTTATTTTATTTTGACCCGTTATTCATATACCACCTCCCTTTCTTTATGAGACTAGTATAATCCTGATATATGTAAATTGTGTGAATATTAACGGGAAGTTGCTTGAAATTTCATATCGATAGGTATAGATATTTGATGTGTTTATGGTATAATTATGTAGGTGGAAACACTAAATAATTATATGGATGTGGATTTATGTTAAATATAGAAAATAAAGAGTCTTTGGAAAAATATTCTTCTGCTGTCAGTTTGTCAGATATGGAGATTTTTATCTTTCCTGAATTGATGTTCTCATTGGTTTTAGCCAATATTATGTCGCCTGTTATTTGGAAGTGGAAAGAAGATCCTTGGTTCAAGAACATTGGGAAGATGAATTTAAATAAAAAATTACAAAGAATTAAACAATTTATAATGAATCAATATGATTTTAATCTTGATCTTGATACTTGGGGTTTAACAACTAAAGATAAGGAACTAAAAAGATTTGATCAATTTATTGATCTTGATACCTTGAAACAGAGTAATGCTCTTTTTGGCTATGAAGGTGATAAATACTATTTTGATATAGATATAAGAAAGCATTTTGGTTTAGATAAGTATACAACTGATTCTATTCCTTACTGGAAGACAGAGACTATAGAGTCTATGAGCTCTTTTCATTTAAAGGAAGGTTATCATAAAGGTGCAGGTGAGTGTGTTTCTTTATCTACTATGTACTATGCAGCTCTATTTATTATAGGTGGTCTGGCTATGGAGGATATTTATATGATAGCAACTCCTCTACATTCACAGAATTTTGTTGATGTAGGAACAGGACAGATTACTAATAATAGAAGACTTGTTACTAAGAATATGTGGTTTAATGGTACAGAAATATCTATGAAAGCAAGACGTGCTATTGAAAATGAGCAAATAACTTTTATAGCAAATAATTTAGGTTATGTGCATAGAATATATAAGGAAGCTACAATGCCTAAGGAAGTTTACCTTGGTTTTAAAGAAAAGATAACAGATTACTTAGAAACTGAAGTTGACTATACTACAATTGCGAGTTTTTTAAGAAATTCTGCCTTGAAACAAATGTGTTTTCAGTTTGAACATGATATTTTTGGAAAGAAACACTTTATAGAAGCCGAGAAGGTTTTCCCATATGAACATGGTTCTCCATATCTAATTGGAACTTCAACTCAAAATAAGTTGTTGGAAGAAATTGATGCTATGGAGTTTTATCAAGAGCCTATCGAGGGAAGAATAAATCTAAAAGATATTGAAACTGCTTTTGTTAAAAGTGGTTTAAAGGTTAGGGAATTACAAGCCCATCCTGAAGTAGCGGAGAATATTGTTGCTAAAGTATGTAGTAAGGAAAAAGAATTAATTAATGATTTAATAGATTTTTGTAAAATTGAACCTCAAATTCCTAATATTGAAGATAAAGATTTTGTGGAAACAGAACCTATTTTATTGACTAATGAGATGACTAGGGAAGAGATTATAGATTATCTTGAAAATAGACGAGATAATAGTGAGGTTGCTGATTTAGCATTTTTGGCGTATAGAGATATTAAAGGCAAGGCTTATTTAAAGGCTTTTATGAAAGCTGCTATAGAAAGAAATCCTGTTGCTATTGTTGGGGCTGAAGATATGAGTATTGATGAGGCTTTTAGATATTTAGATAATTTAGGTAAAGACTCTATTTATAGTGATAATAGACTTGCTCAACCTGACGAGGTATGGAACTTTAGTACTGGTGATGGTTTAGAAAAAGGTATTGCTCTTCTTGATATTGCCAGAAGCAGAGGTTTGGAAAGCTGGTTGGAAACTGTGCCTGGAAGTGTTAAAATTATAGTTGAAAATAAAATTTATGAATTTATGGCTAATAAATATGTAGATATTTGTAAGGAAGATTCAAATATATAAAGAGGTGAAGTATGAAAATCATTCCTATCGAAGAGGCTGTTGGTAAGCAATTATCTCATGAGTTAACTGGAATTATTCCAGGGAAGAGTGAGAATATTACTTTTATGAGAGGTTATATTGTAAAGGTTGAAGATGTTGAAACTTTAAAAAACATGGGTAAATATCATGTAAATGTTATAGATGACAATAGTGATTTGATTCATGAAAATGATGGTGCTTTAATGCTAGCTAATAAAGCAATTGGCAAAGGTGTTACTTTAAGTGAACCAAAAGAAGGTAAAGTTCATGCTTATGCTAATGAAAAGGGTATTTTTATTTCGAATATAAGTAAGCTGGAGGAAATTAATCTTATAGATGGTATTAAAATTTCAACAAAAAGGAAGTATAGTGTAGTTGAAGCTGGTCAAAAGGTGACTACTTTTGGTATTACTCCTTTAGAAATAGAAAAAGATTTAATGAATTTTGGTCTATCTTTGATAGAAGAACCTTTTATTTCTGTTGCTCCATTTAGTAGTTTGAGAATTGGTATTATAACTACAGGAAGTGAAGTTTATGAAGGTAGGATTAAGGATGCTTTTATGCCTTATCTTAAGGGGAAATTAGAGGCTTTTGATTTTAATGTTATTGAGCAAACTATTGTTCCTGATAATCAAGAGATTATTAAAGGGGCGATTGATGATTTTATAAAGAGAGACTTTGAATTATTATTTTTGACTGGTGGATTATCTGTTGATGCTGATGATTTTACTTTAAAAACAGTTAAGGAGCATGAAAAGGTTGAAATTGTTATTTATGGTTCTCCGGTTCTTCCTGGTGCTATGTTTATGGCAGCATATTATGATGGTAAGGTCCCTTTGATTGGATTACCTGCTGGATTACTTAGGGGTGGAAACTCAATTCTTGATTTTGTATTACCATTATTAATGGCTAAAGTAAAGGTAACTAAGAATTTCATTGCTAGTTTAGGTGATGGAGGGTTGCTTTAACTAAAGTAGTTAAGTATTTTCCTAACAGCTAATCGATTGATTTCATTTATATATATTTTTGGAACTAAAGGATTTATTTTCTTTAGTTCTTTTTTTTGTGTAAAATTCAAACCCTTATAAATAGTGGGTAGCTTTATATTTTTACAAGAATCTATTTTGCTTTGTTCTGCATAAATAAGGGTTTTTATAGGTTGATCTGCTAGATATTTAGAATATTTTGCCTTAATAAGAAGATATTTCTTGTTGTTGCTCAAAAGATTAGTGAGATTATCTAAATCTTTTGAATGTTCAAAGTATAAAATTCTTAATTCTTCACGGTTATCATAAAAATTTTCAGGCTTTATAATATCTTTTTTTAAATGAGGCAGAAGAAACTTAGAAAATTGGAATTTTAATTCATGATTTTGGTGATAAAAGATATGTGTATTACCAGTATCTTTAAGATTAATATTGTTTGTTATGATTATAAGGTTTTCTGGAATGTGGAATGAGGATGTATCAATGTTATTCAATTCATAAATGATAAGGTTGTTTACCTCCCAACCTATAAAGTCTTCCACATGCCAGCCTAATAGTTGTAAGCCTTTTGATACCTTTTCTTTTAAAGTTTCACTTCCGATATAATAAATTATTTTGTTCATGCTGCACCTCCAATTTCTATTATATTCAGGAAATGTAAGATAGAAGTTAAAAATATGAAATTATTTATTTTAGGGATAAAAATTATTTAGAGGTGGTTGAATTGGTGGGGAAAATAGTTGAAGTTGGTATTTTTACTGATGGGGATTTATTTATTAAATCTATTGGGGAAGAATTAATAAAAGAAAATCATAAAAATATTAACTTTAGTTTTTTTGATGAACAGAGTTTAATAGAGCCAGATTATTTAATTTTGAATTATAAAAATAAAGGGAAGGTAAATAAGTGTAATGCTATTTTTTTAAGTGAAAATTTTAATGATGGTGGAATTTTCCTTTTCCAAGCAAAAGGAAAAATTAAGAAGGAAATCTTAAATATTATAAGGGCAGAAGACATGGTAAATGAATTTGAGGTGATTTCTGGAATATCTCCATATAATCTAGCTTATGCAACTCTATTTAATCATTTTTTAGCTTCCCGACTAAGCAAGGAAGGTTTAAAGGTTTGTTTTCTTTCCTTGAATATTAATTTTCCTTATAAGTATTTAGGGTGGAATTTAGATAATAAAGGTTTACTTAAAGCAATATACTATTATCAAAATAAGGAAAAATTTAATCCGGGTATAATTAGCAAACATCAAAGTGATAATTATTACTTTGTTGAGATGGATTTGAAAATTAATGAAGTTGATGGGATAAGTGAAGACTTTATTAAAATGCTATTAGAATTTTTCAAAACAGAAGAATTTAGATATGTAGTTTTTGATTATGGAATTTTTTATTGGCAAATATCAAATTTTAGTGATTCAATATTCTATCTTCAAAATAATCAAAATACTTTATTACGGGAAATGGAAAATAATAATCTCTCAAATATGAATACTTTCACAAATCAAGGTAGAAATGAAATTATTGAAATAGATGATTTGGATAATGTATATGTGATTAAAAATGGGAAATTAAGTTTCAATTGTGAAATGGAGGATATAAAAGGTTGGAAAAGGAGCTTAAAGAGGAAATTATTGAAGAATTAAGAGATAAAGGAATAATGAGTGAAATAGAAATAAAAGATTTTATCATTGACAAGGTTATAGATAAAAGCAGAGAAATTGAGCTTGATATTGGCTCTAAAAATGAACTAATCAAAAATATATTTAATAGTATATGCCGTTATGATCTTCTTCAAATCATGCTGGATAATAAAGAAATTGATGAAATTATGGTTAATGGACCTAATACTATATTTTATGAGATGAAAGGGAAAATATATAAAGAAGAGAGAACTTTTGAAAATATTGAACAATTAGAGAATATTATACAAACAATTGTTGGAAAAATGAATAGGATGGTTAATCAAGCAAATCCTATAGTTGATGTGAGATTAGGAGATGGTTCGAGAGTTAATGTGGTTTTAAAACCAGTTGCTATTGATGGACCAATTCTAACTATAAGAAAGTTTAATAAAGATTTTTTGGATATGAAGGATTTACTTTTAAAAGAATCTATTAATAAGGAAGTTATAGATTTATTAAAAGTATTAGTTAGATATAAATACAATATATTTATTAGTGGAGGTGCTAGTTCTGGTAAAACTACCTTTTTAAATTTATTGGCTGGTTTTATACCAAAAGATGAGAGGATTGTTACAATTGAAGATTCTGCGGAATTAGCTATTAGAAATTTAGAAAATATAGTTAGACTTGAAGCCAGACAGTTAAACCAAGAGAGTATAGATTCAAATATTGATATTCGTAGTTTAATTAAAACTGCTTTAAGAATGAGACCTGACAGAATAATAGTTGGTGAAGTAAGAGGTCATGAGGCTTTTGATATGTTAACTGCTATGAATACAGGTCATGAAGGATCTATGTCTACAGGGCATGCTAATAGTGCAAAGGACATGTTATTACGTCTCTTAACTATGGTAATAGTTGGTAATAATTTAAAAGAAGAGGTAGGGATTAATCTAATTAAAACAGGGATTGATATTATTGTCCACTTACAAAGACAAAAAGTTGGGAGGAAAGTTATTGGAGTTTATGAAATAGAGAAGGAGGAAGAAGGGTTGGTTTTAAATACATTATTTGAAAGAAATAGTTCAGGGAAGTTAACTAGAAAAAATAATATTAAATATCTGGAGAAGTTAAATGTCTATTCCGAAAATTAATCTTAATAAAATAAATTCTAGATTGTTTCAATTTATTCTAATTTGTTTTTTTATATCATTATTGTATTTTATTTTACTAACAGAAAATATTATTTTTGCCTTTATTATAAGTTGTTTAACTATATTTTTAGTTCCATATTTCCAAAGATTAATAATTAAAAGGACCAAATATAGGATGATAATAGAATTTCAAGATTTCATTTATCTATTAAATGGTAGTTTACAAGGTGGTAATTCTTATGATAATGCTTTAGTTGAAACTAAATTTAATTTATTTAGTATGTATGGGGATGATACTTTACTTGGGAAAGAATTAGAAAAAATTATTTACTGGAATAAAATTGGGATAGGTTATGAAAAAGGGTTTTTAATGTTAGAAGAGGAATATAAGATTGGATTTTTTAAGGAGTTTTCTACTGTTTTAAACATAACCAGGAATAAAGGGGGGAATTTTAAAGAAGTATTGGAACAAACTAATAATACTTTAAGCGAAAGGTTGGAGATTGAAAGAGAAATTGGGACTTTGTTGGCAAAGCAAAGAATTGAAGTTTTAATGCTTAGAGTAATTCCTTTTATTATGATGTTAGGGTTAAAGTTTATTTATCCAGAAATGATTATATTTCTAACTACTAGTATATTAGGGGGTATAACTTTCTTTGGAGTTGGTTTGATATTTGCTTTATCTTTTTATATTAGTAATAAGTTGATGGAGGTAGTATGGGATTAGTATTTTTTGTTTATCTTGGTATAAGTATATTGTTTTTGTTAAAAGATATTCCCATTCCATATGTGATTAAATGTAAATATCGGTTCCCGGTTGGTGTTAAAGAGAAAGAAGTTTTGAAGTATTATAATGGTGTTTATAATCTTTCAAAGAATATTAAAGAATATGAAAATCAGGTTTTTAAAAATATCATTTTATTTATACCTTTAGTATTTTTTGGTTTTATAACAGATGCTGGGTTGGCTTTTTTAGCTTTAGGCTTATTATTTTTTGCTTATAGATTTAAATATTTTCAAATTAAAAAAAAAGTGGAAAAAAGGCGTATAGAATTTTTTAAAGAATATCCTGGTTTTTTAAATAGTTTAAAACTATATTTACAATCTGGGCTGACTTTGGAAAATGCTTTAGCAACATATTTTTCATGTGGGAGTCCGGGTTATTATCTTAATTTAATAAAAACGGGATTAGATGGTATTGGTTTGGGTCTTAATAGAAAGTCAGCTTTTCTTGAAATTATATTGGGTACTAGAGAAAGGGAACTAATAAAATTGGTTAATTTTTTTGTTCAATTTTATCAAGTGGGCTTTGAAGGTAATAGTTATTTAATACAACTGGGTGATGAAGCTTGGAAATTGAAGAAGGAGACAATAAAACGGATAGCAGAGGAAGGTTCGGCTAAAATGGTAATACCGATGATGTTAATCTTTATTGGTGTTAGTATTTTGGTTTTAATACCTAGTGTTTATTCTATTATTAATGGAAATGGGTTTTAGGAGGCTTTATGTTTAAAAAGATATTTATTAAATTATATAATGTTTTAAAAAAGGATAGAGGAATAGAGACTATTGAGGTAGTTATAATATTGGTTATTCTTGTTGCTTTGGGTTTTGCTTTTAGAAATGTAATTACTGGTTGGTACAATCATTTAGTTAGTGGGATTGATGGTCAAATAATGAACGGCTCGAGTGAAGTTCCAAATGGTTTATAGTGATGAAAGGGGGAGCTCTACTATTGAAGGGGCAATAGTATTTCCAATTATATTACTTTTAATTTTCAGTTTATTCTCTCTTACTTTTAAAATATTTAATAAGTTTTCTGTAATTAATAGTCTTGGTCATGCCTTAAGGGTTGGTTCTTATAGTTGGTATAATGATAAGAAACTTTATGATGATATTATCTATGACTTTGATGGAACTAAGGCTACTATTAAAAAACTGAAACAGACAAATGTTCTTTATAAAAGTATTTTAAAACCAGTTTATTCTGAGAGTAAGGCATCCTTTTCTTTATCTAATTTAATTCTGTACCGAAGTATTAATGGCAAGGTGGATAATATTGAGGGAAAATACCCAATATACAGGGGTGCTATGTTTGTTAGAGGGAGTCAATATGCTAAGGAATTATTGGAGGATGCATTTAGTAATTTAGAGGAAAATATGCCTGATAGTCAGGAAGTTTATATAGTGGATGATGATATTGATGAGTATGAGTATGATCGTGTATATCATCTTTATAGTGATTGTAGTTATTTGAAGAATGGCTATAAGAGCAAAACTACTCTAGGTGAAGGGAGGGGGATGGGATTTAGAGTTTGTAGAATATGTCTGGCCAGAAAAACAGGTATGGACTAATGGTATATTTAAAGGTAAAATAGTAAAAGAGGTGAGTATGATGTACCAAGAAGGAATGATTGTAATTATGAAAAAACCTCATCCTTGTGGTGGATATACTTGGAAGATTTTAAGGGTGGGTGCAGATTTTAGAATTGAATGTACTACTTGTAAAAGAAGTGTTATGATATCTAGAGAGAATTTCACTAAACGTGTTAAAAAAATATTGTCAGAAGAAGAGTAGGAGGAAGAAAATGTATAATAAGGTAACTTTAGTTGGTAGATTAGTTAGGGATCCTGAGCTTAGGTATACTCCATCAGGTAAAGCTGTTGCTAATTTCACATTGGCAGTGGACAGAGGTTTTAAAGATAAAGAGACTGGTGAAAGCACTGCGGATTTCATCAAGATTACTACTTGGGATAAGCAAGCTGAAAATGTTGGCAATATCTTAAAAAAAGGTAGATTGGTTTTGGTAGATGGTAGTATTAGAACTGGTAGTTATGAAAAAGATGGACAAAAAGTTTATACTACTGATGTTCAAGCTAGCAGGGTTGTATTCCTTGATAGAGATAAATCTTCAGAAAGTTCTGGGGGCGGCGGAAGTAATGTAGAAGATGTATTCTTCCCAAGTCAAGGATTAGAGGATGATGACGTACCATTTTAGGTATAAGGAAGTTATAAATATTTAGTTATGAGTAAGTCAGTAACAATTAAAAATTGTTGCTGACTTTTTAATATATAGTTAGATAATATCTCTATTTGATAGAATAATATAGTGTCTGTTTTAATAAATACTGATATAATATTTAAAATGACTAAATTAAGGGAGAATAATCTAAATTATGGATAAATTGTTAGATGGAATTATTAATTTTAAAAATAAAGACTTTAAAGATCATGAGAAGTTATTTGCAGATTTAAAAAATATACAAAAACCTCATACTTTATTTATTACCTGTTCGGATTCTAGGATTGATCCTAATATGATTACAGGTTCTCTACCTGGGGAATTATTTATTATTCGTAATGTTGCTAATATTATTCCTCCAAACAGGGAAACTTCTGATTATGTGGCTACTACTTCTGCGGTGGAGTATGCTGTACAGGTTTTAGGTGTTGAAAATATTATTGTATGTGGTCATTCTAATTGTGGAGGCTGTGCAGCTAGTCTTTATTCTATGGATATAATTAACGAGTTACCTCATACTAGTAAATGGTTGGAGTTATTGGATAATGTTAAAGAGAAAATAATGAAGAGCAATAAGAAGGAAGCTTGGGAGTGGATGTTAGAGCAAGCTAATGTTGTTGAGCAAATTAATAATTTGAAGACCTATCCCTTTATCTCAGAGCGTATAAAGGATAAGACGCTGAGTGTTAGTGGCTGGTACTATATTATTGAAACTGGGGAAGTATATATATTTGATAATGAAACTAAGGCTTTTATGTTATCTAATTAGTTAGGATATATCAGTATTTATGAAAATGCAGTTTTTTAACATAATTACATCACACAATATACATTAATATTAGATAAATTAATATTAATTATAAAATAGTTATAGATAATAATAAAAATCCTAAGAAATATAATTTTATTAAAAATTTAAATAAGAGATTAAGAAACCATCATAAAATTATTGGTATGATCTTGATTAGAACTGGTTTAGTTCATGGGTTGTACTAAATTGAACCTGTACTAAGTCTTAATTTGGGTTTTATCTATTTTACTTAGTTTGTCTTTTATGTATAGGGGGTCATTTTCTAAATATAAGGGGTGGATGTGTAATTTACTAGTGTAGCTACTTATAGTTCTAATGATATTACCAATTCTAATAATAGTGACTTGGATCATGCTTTGATTAAATAAAAAAACTGAAAAACATCAAAATTTTTATGCGATTGTTGTAAAGAAGTCCTCAAAGAAGGGCTTCTTTTTATATATATAATTAGTAAATTAAAATATTTAGACGTATAATGTAACTAACGAATTAAAGCAGAAAAAAAGATAGAAGATACTAGAATAGAATATAAGACAGGAGGTAACATAAATGAACACAACATCAATAATGATAGCCGGACAAACAGGATATGGCATACACGAAGCAGGAATCCTAGTAGGCCGACTACTTGGAGAAATGGGATACAACATCTACATGATGGACGACTACCCATCACTAATAAGAGGAGGCTATCAGTTTGTAATCATAAGAGCCTCTCAAGAGAAGATCGCAGCACATTATGACCAAGTAGATATACTCCTAGCTATGAACCAAGACGCCATCAATCACAATAAAAACAAAATAAATGAAAAAACAATCCTAATATACAATGCAGATAAAGTAAACGCCGAAAAAGGAGTAAGTCTCTCCATAAATGAAATACTAAAAGAAGAAGAAACCCCAGGAAAAGAACTATACTTAATGATAGGAGCCCTAGCAAAAACATTAGACCTACCTTGGATAGTAATAGAAAAAGTCTTTGAAAAACACGAAAAAGATGATTTGAAAATAAAATTGAAAGCAACAGCCAGAGGATATAAAAGCACAAAAACATCAGAACCACTAACAAAAGGAACAGTAAAGAAACTACCACTAATTAGTGGATCACAAGCAATAAGCATAGGACTACTTAAAGCAGGCTTAAATGCTCTAGTAGGATATCCAATGACTCCAACATCACCAATACTCGAATTTATGGCAAAATATGAAAAAGAATTAGGCATACACGTAGTCCTACCAGAAAGCGAAATTGCAGTAATAATGATGGCCCTAGGCTATTCCTATATGGGCAAAAGAAGCGCAGTAGCCACCTCAGGAGGAGGCTTTAGTCTAATGGTAGAGTCTCTGGGACTAGCCGCACAGTCAGAACTTCCAATAGTAATAGTAATGGGACAAAGAGCAGGACCATCAACAGGAATGCCAACCTATACAGCTCAAACAGACTTAAACTTTGTCCTACATTCAAGTCAAGGAGAATTTCCAAGACTTATAGTAGCACCAGGAGATGCAGAAGAAGGAGCATATTGGTCAGCAGTAGCCTTAAATAAAGCCTGGAAATATCAAATACCAGCTTTTATCCTAACCGACAAAACCCACTGTCTAGGCTACTTTACCTATGATGAAGAAACAATCCCTAAAATTAGTAAAGAAGAACCAGCACTATGGGATGGAAATGGGGAATATATGAGATATAAAAATTCAGAAGATGGAATATCCCCACTCGCCTTCCCACCATTAAAGGATCAGGTAGTAAAGGCAACAGGATATGTGCATGATCAATTTGGCATAACAACAGAAAACCCAGATATTGCCAAAGAAATTTCAAATAAACGCTTTAAAAAAGAAAGATTCTTAGCAGAAGAAATGAAAAATTATGAAACAGTCAAGACTTATGGGACAGGAAAGACAGCACTACTATGTTGGGGATCTAACAAAGGAGTTTGTCTAGAAACAGCAAAGCTATTAGACCTAAAAGTAGTACAAATGGTTATGCTCTCACCTTTCCCTAAGGAAGCTTTAAATAAAGCACTTGATGGTGTTGACCAACTAATAAATGTTGAATGTAATGCAGAAGGACAACTGGGAATTCTATTAAAACAAAATGGATTTAGGGTAGATGAAAATGTACTTAAATATGATGGGAGAGCATTTTCAGTTGAAAAACTAGTAGAAGAAGTTAAGAAGGTGATAAAATGAGTGAATTAAAAACATATGCACCAATAGAATGGTGTCCTGGTTGTGGTAATTTTGGTATCCTTTCTGAGATAGAAACTATCCTTATGGAAATGAAAGAAGCCGGAGAACCTATGGAAAACATCATAATATTAAGTGGTGTTGGCAACCATGCAAAAATAGTAGACTATATTAATGTGAATAGTTTTTATACCATTCATGGAAGAGCAGTCCCAGCTGCTGAAGCAATTAAGCTTGCAAAACCTGGAACAAAGGTAATCTGTTTTGTGGGGGATGGTGATGGCTTTGCAGAAGGCTTAAGTCATTTAATCTTTGCTGCCAAGCGTAATGTGGATATAACAGTACTGGTTCATGATAATAGAGCCTATGCTTTAGCAACTGGTCAGTTTACTCCAACTTCTCAATCCTCATATATTGCCAGCACAATGCCAGAGGGGGCTAAAGAGGTATCTTTTAATCCTCTAGAACTTATGATGGTAAGTGGTGCTACTTTTATTGCAAGAGGTTATCCTTTAAGAAAAGAGCATTTTAAGAAAATACTTCGTGAAGCAATAAATCATAAGGGTTTTTCTGTAGTTGATATCCTTCAGGTTTGTATTACCTTTAATAATTTATATAAAGACTATAACGAGAAAGTAGAGGAACTAATTCTAAAAGATACTACTAATAGAAAGGAAGCACTTAAAGCAATTCGTAGTTGGGATTATTCAGGAACTAAAGCTCCTATCCCAGTGGGTGTTTTCTACCAAGAGGCTAGAAAAGGTTTTGAAGATTATTATTCAACATTTAATGAAAATCAAGAAGATAGAGAAAAAATCCTAAATCAAATACTTGATACTTTAATATAGAAATTTAAGGAGTGATTGTAAATGTCCTATACTGTTGATTTTAAAAAAATTTCTACAGTTGGTTTAGAGACTTCACCAGTATTTGAAGCTCTTGCAGGCTTACGAGCTAATGAAGCAAGATATTTTATGAATAAATACAAACATGAATTTATAGTAGTACCAGCTAGTGAAAGTAAAGAAACCCTTGAGTATGTGAAAAGAATATTAAAAGAAGAAAGAGACATAGAATTTTCGGCAAAACCTCTGGAAACATCTAGCTTTCAAGTAGAAAATATTAAATTCACCTATGTTTTTTATGAGGATGGTTTAGCGATAAATGTTATGTACGCTTTAGATGATAAAAAGAAAAGAGCAGTAGGTTTTAAGCTGTCAGATGGGATGGAAATACCAAAAGAGCTAGAAAACAAATTTAAATTTGCTCGTCAAAAGTCTAAACTTGCTGGAACTATAAGGGGATCATTTTTTGTAATTAAAGGTGAATATTAATAAAGGAGTTGAAATAATTGGCTAAACCACAAACTTGGAAAATACAAATAGGTGATATTACTCATGAAGTAGTATTAAAAAAAGACGTTTTATTTAATAAACATAAATTGATAATTGATGGAACAGAAAAGAATTTATCTAATAGCTTAAAAAACAACTGGATTGGAATTGATGAACCAATAATGATTGGTAATAAGGAAGCAATATTTACCAGAAGGGGAAGTACATTTGATATAGTTATTGATGGATTTTATGTAGACAGTAAAAAAGAATACAAACCATTAAATAAGATGGCCTGGTGGTCATGGATATTTGTAGTTTTATGTTTACTTATTCCCTTATTAGCAATTGGTGGTATTTTACCAGTGCTATTTGGAATTTCTGGTGCAGTACTTTGTGTTCAAGTATCTACTAATCCAACAATGAAATTACTTATGAAAATATTATTGAACATACTTATAACTGTAATAGCTTGGTTTTGTTTTTATGTATTATATTTATCTATAATTTAATTAATAATGAAAAAGAAGATATGACGCTGTCATATCTTCTTTAAATCTATAAATTATTAATGTTTTTGGCGAGAGTGAATAGGAATCGAACCTACCAAGGATGGGTCCACCACCCAACATCGGATTTGAAGTCCGTGTCGCCCACCAGGACGAAACCACTCTCAGACAAACAAAGTAATACGTTTTTTAGAAACTTCAACAGAAAGAGGCAATCTTTCACCCTTTTCACCATCAAAAACAATTGGTAAATTCAAAGGACCGTCAATATAAAAAGACTCACCCTGGAAAAATCTCACATGTTTCTGATTAGCAAATTGACCTCTAAAAATATTAAATACAATATTTGGAAGTTCATAATATGAACAATCATCAATAATAAACAAATCTAACTTACCATCAGTTAACTCAGCCTCATTAAGTATATTATTAAAACCAGCTATTTGAGAACCAGTACCAATTGCAAACATGATAGCGCTAAACTTATGCAGAGTACCATCAATAACAATAGATAATTCAAAAGGTTTAATAGATGTAAATTTAGTGGCTGCTTTAAAATAATAGGCGAATTGCTTTATATTCTTCTTGGCGCTTACTGGAGTATCATAAGTAGCAGGCATAAAATAACCACCAGCACAACTACTAAAAAAGTAAGTATCATCATTAATTACCCCAACATCAATTGCCAGCTTCTTGCCTTTAAGAGGCACAAGAGCAGCTTCTTTGATATTTTTTGGCAAACCAAGACTATTAGCTAAATCATTACAAGTACCAGCAGGTAATATACCAACAGGCAAATCAATATCATTATCTAACAAAAAACTCAAAACAGATCTAATAGAACCGTCTCCACCAGATATTAGAACTCCGGTAAATTCCTTGTGTTTTAAAAGAGGTAAAAAATCCTCCTTACTGCCTATGTTAAGACAAAAAGGAGTCAAAATAATACCATGCTCCTGATAAATAGGAACAATCTCTGTTAAAAGACTATCAATACTATCTGAGCCGGATGCCTTGTTATATATTAGTAAATATCGTTCAAGAATCATTCTGAACCCTCCACAGGGAACATTATAACATATTTATAATCTAAAGTCTTTATATAAAAAATTGTATTTGGTATAATAAGAATAATATAAAAGAAGGCGGTAAAACTAAAATGGTAAAAAACTTCTTTATCAGTCATATAGAAAATGACAACATCATCAAAAAGGCTATAGAAGATATCAATCTATTACCAGATGTAGAAAAAGTAACTTATCAAAGTTTTCAACAAAAAATTAAAGTTACTTTCTCAAAAGATGCAGATGAAAAAATAGCAACAAAGGACATAATAGATATTATTCATAATTATGATGATAATATTAATGTCTCAGACAAGATGCTATCAATAAACGGTAAAATAAATAGACCCAACGTAATATTATATATTATTGGTATAGTAATATCAGGAGTAACCTATACCCAATACATACCGGTGGATTATAAATGGATAGGCTATTTAATTGGTTTGTTATTATGCTCAAAGGTTTTGATAAAAAAAGTATATAACACAGTATTTCTAGAAAGAAGAATTAATGAATCCCTACTTATAGCACTAGCGATAATAGGTGCTTTTCTTATTAAAGATTATAAAGAGGCCTTAATAGTATTATCAATATATTTATTAGCCAACTATTTAAGTTGGAAAGCATCTATACTAGCTAAAAAAGATGTTTCTGATATTTTGCATAAGGAAGAAACCATAGTTTATAAATTAAATGATAAGGTGGTACTGGCAACACCAATTAAAGAAATTCAAGAAAAAGATATAATCATTGTTAGGCCAGGAGAAATAATACCTTTGACCACAAGGGTTTTAGAAGGCAGATCAGTTATTGATATGTCACCAATTTCAAATGAAAACTTCCAAGAGGAAGCAAAACCTGGAGTAATTCTAAAAAGTGGTGGTATAAATCTAGATAAACCATTAAAACTCTTAGTCTTGAAAAGATATAATGAAGGACTTTTAAAAGAACTAATAACAAAAACAGAAGAAGCCATGGAACACAAAAAAGGTTTTGCTAAAACCAGTGAAACTATTGGAGAAATATATGTGAAAGTAGTAGCTGGTCTTGCAGCATTACTTTTGATATACAGCTTTTTTTCTGGTAACCCATCACAATTCATATATAAGGGCTTAATACTACTAGCAACCTCATGTCCATGGGCAATGTTACTGTCAACTCCAATAGCCCATAACTACGCACTAAGTCTTGCTAAAAAACTTGGAGTATTAATTAAAGATACAGGTTCAATAGATGCTATAGGTAAAATGCGCACCTTGTTTTTTACTAAAACAGGAATACTAACAACAGGACAATATAAAATAAAAGAAATAAGACCATATAAAAATATCAAAGAAGACTATATTTTAACTTATGCAGCTATTGGTGAATTACAAGCTAAACATCCAATTGCACAGGCAGTAAGAAAAGCGTTAAATAAAGAACTTAATATAGATTTATTAGAAAAGTATCGTGAAGAAAAAGGTAAAGGTGCCATGGCAATCTATGGAGGCAAGACTATCGTAGTTGGAACAGAAAACTTCCTAGATGAACAAGGAGTTGATGTTGTTAATGATTATAGTGGCACTCAAATACATGTAGGAGTAGATGGACAATATATCGGTTCTATAGCACTTGAAGAAAACCTCAAACCAGAGGGAATAGAAGTTATAGAAAAATTAAAACAATTAAAAATTGATAAGGTAGCTGTATTAACTGGAGAAATTAAACAAGGCGCTACAGAAGTATTAGCTCCATTAAAAATATCTAAAATCTATGGGGAACTAAATATTGAAGATAAAGTTAGTCGAATTAGAAGAGAACATAATAGACTAAAAGGTAAAACAGTAGCCTTTGTAGGAGATACTATAAGTGACTCGCAGGTTATGGCAGCTTCAGATGTAAGTTTTGCCTTCCTAAAAGGTAGTCTTGACAGGGTTACAGAAGTAGCTGATGTTGTATTAATGAAAGAAGATCTTAACTTAATATTTGAGTCAATAAACTTAGGAAAAAGAACATATAGTATAATTCAACAAAATATAATTATCACACTGATTACAAAACTTATAATCATAATCTATATTATGTTTAACAAAGTTCCAACAGGATTTTTGATGGTTGCTATAGGTATAGATTTAGTTATATCATTGCTGACAATATTAAATTGTTTTAGAATCACCAAACGTTTTAATGATATCCTTAGTGTTTTGGCATCAAAGTTCTCAAGAAACAAGGAGCAATAAAATTATTGATATTGAATTAAAAGAGGCTCTTAAAAGCTATTTTGGCTATGAGAGTTTTAGAGAACCTCAAGAACAAATCATTACAAATATATTAAATAAGAAAGACAGCATAGGGATTTTACCTACAGGAAAGGGTAAATCCCTATGTTATCAATTACCGGCAATTTTCTTTGATAATTTAACAATTGTCATATCTCCACTTGTGGCATTGATGAAGGATCAAGTTGATACCTTCAATGCCAGAGGAGTACCCGCAACCTCTTTAAATAGTCATTTAACACCAAAACAAATGAGAGAAAAAATAGAAGAAATAAAAGAGGATAAATACAAAGTTATATATATAGCCCCGGAGAAATTATTTTCAGAAGATTTCATGGATGTTTTTATTTCTTTAAAAATTGATCATATAGCAGTAGACGAAGCACATTGTATATCACAATGGGGACATGATTTTAGACCTAAATACAAAAAAATAGGTTTAGTATTAGATAAACTACCTCATAGACCTGTTATTTCTGCCTTTACAGCCACAGCTAATGAAAGAGTTATTGATGATATATGTAAACTTTTAAAACTCAAGGAGCCTGCTATTTTTAAGACTACCTTTGATAGACCTAATCTATTTATAGATATAAAATTATATGAAGATAAATCTAACTATGTAATAAAATACCTTAAATCTAGACAACCTGAAATAGGGCTTGGTTTAATTTATTCCAATACTAGACTAGATGCTGAAAGATTAAGTAAAAAATTAACTAAAGAAGGCTTTAAAGTAGGCCTTTATCATGCAGGATTAACAAAAAAAGAAAGAAATAGAGTACAAGAAGAGTTTTTTGCAAACCAATACCAGGTTTTGGTAGCAACAAATGCATTTGGAATGGGACTAGATAAAGATAACATTAGGTTTATAATACATTTAAATATGCCAGCTAGTATTGAGTCATATTATCAAGAAATTGGACGGGGTGGCAGAGATGGGTTACCTTGTGATTGTATTCTGCTTTTTGGACTTAAGGATGTTATGGTAAACAGAGCTCTTGGTAAGTCCAGAGTCTATTTCAAATGGCGTCTTAAAGAGAAGGAAGACTGGCTGGTTGAGATGGTTAAGTTTTCTCACTTGAAGAGTTGCTATAAACAGTTTGTATTAGAGCATTTTGGTGAAATAATAGAGCCCTGTGGCAATTGTGGTAATTGTGTGGCTGAAATAATTGATGTAGATCAAACCACTGAGGCACAAAAGGTACTATCCGCTATGTATCATACAAAGGGCTATTATGGACAAGGTACTATTTCAACTATGCTAAAAGGTAAACTAAATCAACGAATAAAAGATAAAAAACTCGATAAACTTAGTGTTTTTGGAATAATGAAAGACTGGACAGAGGGACAAATAAATACCCTCATTACAGAATTGTTAATAACCGGATATTTAGAAAAAGAACAGGAAAAGCAAGAAGAACGTTTTTTAATTACAAAAAAGGGTGTAGAAGTTATTAAAGGTGAGGCAAAGTTTTTAAATAAAGTGAAGATTGTTTGATAAGTAAATTGATATATAAAACATATTATCAATAAAATATTAATATACATTTCAATAATAATAAATAACATATTGACAATTGTCGATATGTTATTTATTATGTTAAAGTAAGATAAAATAAAGATTAATAAGGTGGTGAGTAGGTTGGGTAATTTAGAGTTAGATGAGAATATTGAAATTAGTAAAATATTCAAGGCACTTGGTGATGGAAACAGGTTATCTATCCTAAGGCTCTTAGATAAAGGTGAACTTTGTGGATGCCAGTTGTTGGCTAAGTTGGAAATTGGTCAGTCTACACTTTCTCATCATATGAAAATATTAGGAGAAGCAGGATTGATTAATTGTAATAAAGTAGGTAAGTGGTGTAATTATAGTCTTAATCAATCAGGTTGGAAGAGAGCCAAGTCAGAAATCATGAAAATTACTAAGTCATTAGGAGATGAATAGATGGAAGGTTTGTTTTTTTATAGTCTAGCTGTAATACTGCTAATAGTTTCTTTTATAAAAAGTCGCAGTAAGACCATGACTGGTTTAAAAAAAGCATGGAAGGCTTTTGAAAATATTTTGCCTCAATTGTTGATTGTATTGTTAATAGTTGGTTTAATATTAGCTATTTTGAATACAGTATTAATATCTAAACTTATTGGTAGAGAATCAGGGGTTGTAGGTATTTTATTGGCAGCTGTGTTTGGTTCTATAACTATGATACCTGGTTTTGTAGCCTTTCCTACTGCTGCTGCCTTGCTTGATGCAGGTGCAGGTTATACTCAAATTGCAGTATTTGTTTCTACTTTGATGATGGTGGGTATTGTTACTTTACCTTTGGAGATTAAATATTTTGGAGTTAAAACTGCCATTGGCAGGAATGTCTTAGCTTTTCTTTTTTCTTTTATAGTTGCGGGTATTATTGGATTGGTGGTGTATTAATGAAAAAAGTATTAATTAGATATAAAGGTTTCTTGATTTTATTTATTGGGATGTTAATATTTACTATTATTAATTATCAAATAGGAATGAAGGCTTTTGGAATTACTGCTAATTCATTAATAGAAGTGCTTTTTTTAATTCCTCCAATTTTTATTATTTTAGGATTACTTGATGTATGGGTACCTAGGGAGTTTATGGTTAAGTATATGGGTGAGGGTTCTGGAGTTAGAGGTGTTATTATCTCCTTCATTTTAGGTTCTGCAGCTGCAGGTCCACTTTATGGTGCTTTTCCTATAGCGGCGGTATTTATGAAAAAGGGTGTTAGTTTTACCAATATTTTAATCTTTATTGGTGCTTGGTCTACAACTAAGATACCTATGTTTTTGTTTGAAGTATCTTCCCTTGGACCTAAGTTTGCTTTTACAAGATTATTAATAAATATTCCAGGTATTATTATAATAGCTTTTATTCTTAAAAGATTTGTTAATAAGAAGGAACAAAAAGAGATATACATTAATGCAGAGGATGTGGATAGTTAATAATTAGTAAATCAATTATTGATTTAACAAATAGATATTAAATATATTTTAGTTATAAAAAATCAGATTGGAAATATCCAATCTGATTTTTTGCTTGTAATTAATTATTATATTGTTTTTCTTTAATAATCTTCTTGCTTATCTTTTTTAGTTTTTGTAAGTATTAAAAATCCTAATAAGGTAAGAGTTGTTCCAATTAACATAGCTGATAATATTTTACCACCTGTTTGTGGGATTAATGGAGTAAATGTATTATAGAAGTCAATTGAATCAACAGCTACAAGACTTATATCATTTACTTTAAATAAGCTTTGCTCCAAGGCTAATGTGCCATCTTCATTTTGGACAACGGTAGCAGATATTAAAAATTTAGTAGCATCATATGTATAGAAAAGCTTATTATCATTTACTTCACTAACATTGAAGTAGAAAGTATTTCCAAGATCATCTAGGTTAAATGTAATATCTTGGAAAGTAACATTTCCTGTTTCATCATTATGACCTGTAATAGGCTCACCAATTTTACTCTCATTATCAATATCAACTTGTTGTAATAAGAAGGCAAATTCCTTATCTTCCATAGTTTTACCTGTTAAATGTTTAGATACTGTAAAATCCAATTTAGTATAACTGTTTATAAAATTAATATCTTCTACAATTATATCATTATTATCTCTAGTTTTTGTAATACTCTCTATTGTACTAGTGATTGTTCCATCATCATTATCGGTAACTAGAAGCTCTACTGTATAGACAGAAGTATCATAGGTATAACCATCTAAACCACTATTTTCTTCCAATATAGTGTAGGTTCTTAAACCAGCATCTCCTTGTGTGAAGTTTAAAGTTTCAAAGTTAACAACACCAGTATATGAACCATCCTCATTTAACACACCTTCTTCATTGGAAGTTGTTTGTAATAAGGTTTCACCCTCATAAAGACTGAAATTAAATTGACCATCAGTAAGTTCATGACCTATTAGAGTCTTACTTACATCCAAGTTAAAGTCACCTGTTGCTGAGTATGAATTAAAGAACACTGGAATATTATCAATAGTAAAGTTACCTTGATCATCAGATAAAACATTTCCAAATTCATCTTCAATAACTACTTTTAAATCTGCTTGGCCTTTAACATTATATATTTTTAAAACAAGCTGATAGGCATTATCATCTAAAATATATCCTGGTATTAGGGCATTAGACTCTCTCATCACTAAAGTTTTAGTAGTAGCAAGATATTCTGTTCCATCTTCATCATCAAGACTAAAGATATGATCATCACTATAGGTTAGTAATTGCTCTGGAGCAATACCGTCATTTAAAGTGAAGGCTACATCATATCTTCCATCACTCACTAGATTATTAGTTATACCAGAAAATACTTGCGTATCATTATCTAGTATTTCAAAATTAAAATCACGTACAAATGCTTTTCCACTTAAATCCTTTAAAGCGGTTGGATTCCAGGTTCCATTTTTAATTGGTGTATTAAAAACAGTTATTGGATCCATATTACCACTAATATCAATAGGTACCTCTACCACAACAGGATCAGGATTATCGATAATATATCCTGAAGTAGGGCTTACTTCAGTTATAGTGTAAGTTTCACCTTTTGTTAAACCTCTAAAGAGAACTATTCCATCAGCAGTTATTAGATTTCTTACAAATACAGGATCAGTTGGATCTCCACCTCTTAACCAGTTTAAAGCAAAAGTGGTTCCATTAATAATCTCTCCATTATCATTATTATATTTATTTACTGTTATTGAAGATTTAGTAGTTGAACCACCACCTACAGTCGCTGAAATAGTTAAGTTAGTAACACTTTCATTTTCTAGTACTGTACCTTCTCCAACATAATAGGCTGAGTTGTTTATTTGAGTTCCTAGTAGACTGTTATCTATATCAGTATTAAATCTTAAAATATATGCTGTGTTATTATCAGGAAGATCAACAGTGAGTACATATCTTCCTTCCTCTCCAGGTTCTGTTGATAATTCATAAGTATAAGTAAATGGAACAGAAACCCCTTGGCTTTCTACAGTTGAACCAGTAACAAAGGCTCCATTAGATCCTATAACATTTGTATAAAGCTTTATGTTAGTTGGATCTAAGGTTAGTCCAAGTGGAAGAATATCCACAACTCTAGCACTAGTTAATTCTAAATTGTGTTGATTCAAGTTAATAGTCCATTGTGCTTGTTGTTCTGCAACTAGATTTACTCCATATTTTCCAAGTAATTCATTACTAATCTCACTTGAATTACCAGTAGGAGTAGAGGTTACAATGCCAGTATTTAATCCAATACCTTCAATACTTGCTGTATTGCCACTGCATCTTATAACTCCATTTTCTTTAAAGATATCATTTTGACTAACATCTAATTCAGCTGTAAATGTAATAGTATATTTATCGTTTAAAGTACCACTGCCAAAATCCACATTGAGAATATCATCTATGTAAGTAGAAGCATCTGCAATTGCAGCAAGGTCTAGAGTATCAGGAATATAGTGAGAAGCATTTTTAGTGATTGTTAAAGAGTCAGCCACATAAGTCCATTTAACACCATTTACAGTTGTAAAAGAACTTTCACCACTTTTTTTAAACTGAGTTACTATTTGACTTAAATCATCATTTATCTGAACACCATTTAATTCCATCAAGTTGCTATTTATAACAATATTGAAATTAACCCTTGGGTTTTCTCCTACTTGGGAGGTATTGCCTGTATAGGTGCTTGATGTTTTAGTTATAACATTATTAGTGATATTTATAGAATCAGTATCATTTGAAGCTGCTAATTCAACATCTAAATCATCAAAGATTGCTACTCTAGCTGAATTTGTAAAATTCCTGCTAAGATTCTGGTCATAAACTGAATCTATTATTCTAGTTTTCACTGTAAAGGTTTGAATTGTTTTTAAAGCTTCATCAGTAGCAAAGGTTATGGTTAAAGTTCTACCATCTAAACTGATTTCTGCCTTTGGTTCGGTTGTAGTATTAATAGGAGTACTACCCCAATATATTTCATCAGGTAAAAATTCTTGATCACTTGGGAGTGTATCTACTATTTGGGATTTACCATAAGTACTTAAATTACTTACGGCTGTCATGGTCCAAGTGATTGTACCATTTCTCTTATCATCAGCAGTTAGTGCTAAATGGCCCTTGTTAATTGCTACATTTGGTACATTTACACCAGTAGTAGTTATATTACCAGTAGCTATAGTACCAACTCCATTACCATCTCCTATAAAATTAGCATCTAGTGAAGCTGTATTAGTATAGCTAGGAGATGTAGTTGTAGCAGTTGTTGGAGCAACTACGCTTGTTTCCATTGTAATTGTTCTAAGTAAATTTGAAGAATTAGCAACTCCTCTAGGTAAATAAATATTTAAAGTTGAGGTACTATCAGGATTTAATATATATACACCATAAATTTCTGTATCACTTACTGGTGTATGAGAATCATCATAAACAGAGATTACTGTTCCTCCAAGTTTAACCGTAGTTTTATCAAGAACTAAATCTGCAGATAAATTATCAGTTATAACAGCGTTATACATATCTTGTCTTGTTGTATTGGCATTTATTGTCCATCTGATTTTATTACCTTCAATAACAGCCCCTGATTTAGAAAGCCAGTTAGGTGTTATTGTATAATTTAATGAATTAGAATCAATATCTACATCAGCAGAACCTCCAGAAAGATTCGCTTGGTTATTTACTATAGTTGGAGTTGTACTACCATACAAATCTCTTTTAGCTGTAGCTGTAATTATAATGTTTTGATAAGCAGAACCATCTCTGCCGTCAGGTATTAAATAAGTAATTAAACCAGTGGCAGGATTATAGGTGTAATCAACATCTTGAACTAAATTGACGCTTCCATGTTTTAGGGATGCTAAATCAACTTTGGTAACATCTAATGTATCTGTAAAGGTACAGCCACTAAAGACACCAGTTGCTGGCAACATATTAACATTCCAGATAAGTGTTCTGGTTAATGGTGTATAGCTAGTTACAGTTTTTGTTAATGAGATAGGTGTTGTTACAGGTGGCAAAGGAACAGTAATTTTTAGATTTATACCATTATTGTCGTCTATAGGTATATATATAGTTTCTGTTGTGCCTTTGACTACTGTACTTAAATCAAAGGAAAAATCAAATTCCATGTTGCCATGAATATCATATTCATTAAGATCATCTACATAATCTGTAAACTCAACTCTTACTTTCCAAGTTAAATCAGGATCTTGAACAAAAGTATAATTGGCAATTGGTCTTCCTGCATTTCCTAGTATAGCTCCACCAGTAGAGCTTGATAATTGTATTTTATCAGGAAGGTCGATAGTATAATAATCACCTTCATGTACTGTGCGTTCTGGTTCTCCAGTATCCGGATTAATATTATCTAAAATATCAAAACTATATAAGGCGCGAAAACTATCAATAAGCGTGCTATCAGTTATTTCGTAAGGAGAAACTAAATCTGTATATGTGCTACTACCTGTAAGCTTATAGCTTAACGCTAGTGATCTTACAATATCTGTATTTGCTGTTTGATCACTTGCGGCAAATACACTAGCATATGGTGTTAGTGTAGTCCCAATTATTAATAATGCAAAAAATACAGATTGAATTTTGTTTAGCTTCTTTTTTAGTTTTTTCATGTTCGAGCCTCCAAATTATGTTCTAAATAATTAAATTATAATGAATATAATTTAATTATCCATATTATAGTAACACATATATATATCGATAGTAAATATAATATATTAAATTAATCTTAAATAATCATTAAATAAATATTATTTTTACTGATTGTTATTACAACAGGATTACTAAAATAATTCTGTTGTGATATATTAATAATGATCTTGTTTAACTTCAGTTATAAAGTTTATAGGAGTAAAATGAAAAAAAAGGATTTATTTTTAGCGCTATTAGTTGTAACCATTTGGGGATCAACCTTTACTGTAATTAAATTAGGCTTATTAGGCATGCCACCAATGATGTTAGTGGCATTTAGATTCACCTTAGCCGCAATACCAGCTGTTTTTTTTATTAAAAAACCTAATATAAGCTGGAAGTATATAGTAGCTTATGGGATGACAGCCTATTTTGGTCAGTTTGCTTGTGACATATATTCCTTGTATTTAGGTATGCCTGCAGGGATTGCATCAGTTATAATGCAATCTAATGTTTTTTTCATATTTATATTTAGTGCTATATTATTGAAGGAAAAAATCAAGGCAAGAGAAATAATAGGCTTAGTTGTAGCGATTATAGGCATTATTCTTTTAAGTGTAAATGTTGGTATTGAAGATATAAAATCCATACCCACCATTACTATAGTATTAGAGTTATTAGCTGCTGTTTTTTGGGCAGCTTCTTCTATAGTAGTAAGATTTGCAGTAAGAACCTCTAGACAACAAAATATAAAGCTTGATGTTTTTGGCCTGGTAGTCTGGGGGAGCCTAGTTCCTATAATCCCCTTTTTCTTATTAGGTATATTAATCGAATCTCCAATGGGTTTTTATAGAGCCCTAGTTAATCTAAATATTGGGGATATGCTAGTAGTTATATTTCTAGCATTTATAGCCACCTTATTTTGTTTTTCTGCCTGGAGCAGGTTGTTAAGATCATACAATGCCGGAAAAGTAGCAATGTTAACCTTATTAGTCCCAGTTAGTGGTTTAATAATTGCCTGGTTAGTTATGGGTGAGGTATTAACCTCTGTTCAAATTATTGGAGCTGCTATAGTAATATTAGGTTTGATAATTTCAAACTTTGGTATTACTAATTTTAAGTGGAATAGATAATTAATTCTAATACAAAATCCCTATTAACTTGCTAGACTTTAAACTAAAAGGTATAATTTGAGGTAATGGAAACAAAACTAGAAAGGTTACAAAATGAAAGACAAACTAATAATAAAAGGCGCAAGAGAACACAACTTAAAAAATATAAATATAGAACTACCAAGAGATAAAATGATAGTAATGACAGGAGTATCAGGCAGTGGAAAAACATCACTAGCCTTTGATACAATATATGCAGAAGGACAAAGAAGATACGTAGAATCACTATCCTCCTATGCCAGACAATTTTTAGGACAGATGGAAAAACCAGACATAGACTACATAGAAGGCTTGTCTCCTGCCATATCCATAGACCAAAAACACAGAAGTAAAAATCCAAGATCAACAGTAGGAACAGTAACAGAAATCCATGACTATTTAAGATTACTATATGCCAGAATAGGAACAGTATATTGCCACAACTGTGGAGCAGAAATAAAAAAACAATCAATACCACAAATGGTAGACAAAGTAATGCTACTAGAAGAAGGAACAAAAACCCTACTTCTAGCGCCACTAGTTAGAGGTAGAAAAGGCGAATATACAAAACTGTTTGAAAAATTAAAAAAAGACGGCTTTGTCAGAGTAAAAGTTGATGGAGAAATAAGGGAAACCAGCGAAGAGATAATTCTAGATAAAAATAAGAAACACACCATAGAAGCAGTAGTAGACAGATTAATTATAAAAGAAGGAATAGAAAGAAGAATAGCAGATTCCTTTGAAATTGCTCTAAAACTAGGGGAAGGTCTAGCTAAAATAGAACCAGAGGGCCAAGAAGAAATGCTTTTTAGCGAAAACTTTGTCTGTCTAGAATGTGGAGTAACCATAGAAGAAATAGAACCTAGGCTATTTTCCTTTAATACTCCCTATGGTAGTTGCCCAGAATGTACAGGACTAGGCTTTACTCAAAACTTCTCAAAAGACATAATCATTCCAGACGAAAGCATATCTATAGAAGGAGGAGCCATAAATGTTCCACCTTGGAATTCAAAAGTAAGCGATTATTATCCAACACTTCTAGAAGGAATAGCAAAACACTATAACTTTAAATTAAGCACACCCTTTGAGAAACTAAGTGATGAAATACAAAACATTATCCTATATGGCAGTAATGAACAAATACCTTTCACATATAAATCAAAAGAAGGAAGAATATGGAATTTCAATAAACCATTCGAAGGTATAATACCAAACCTTAAAAGAAGATATAGAGAAACCTCCAGCGAAGGTATAAAAGAAGAAATAGAAAGCTATATGGAAATAAAAAAATGCCCAGCTTGTAATGGTAAAAGACTAAAACCTGATGCCCTAAGCGTGCTAGTTGGAGGAATAAACATAGCAGATGTATCAGAACTATCAATTTCTGATACCTTAGAATTCTTTAACAAACTAGAGTTAAATGAAAGAGATACAATAATTGGTCACCAAATATTTAAAGAAATTAAAGAAAGACTAAACTTTCTTAACAATGTAGGCCTTAACTACCTCACACTTAGTAGAGGAGCTGCCACCCTATCAGGTGGAGAATCACAAAGAATTAGACTAGCAACTCAGATAGGATCTGGGTTAGTTGGAGTTCTATATATTTTAGATGAACCAAGTATAGGGCTACACCAAAGAGATAATATAAAATTAATTGAATCACTAATGAACTTAAGAGACATTGGAAACACCCTAATAATCGTAGAGCATGATGAAGAAACTATGATGAGTGCAGATGTTTTAGTCGATATTGGGCCAAGAGCAGGTCTTGAAGGTGGTAATATTGTAGCCATGGGAACACCGGCTGAAGTTATTGCAAATCCTAATTCCCTAACTGGTGAATATTTAAGTGGAAAAAGAAAAATTAAAATACCAGAAACAAGACGAAAACATGGAGAAAACTATTTAGAAATAACAGGAGCTAGTGAAAACAATCTTCAAAATGTAGATTTGAAAATACCACTTGGAGTTTTCACCTGCGTAACAGGAGTTTCAGGAAGTGGAAAAAGCACACTTATAAATCAAATCCTCTACAAAGCACTTGCAAGACATATAAATAAAAGAAAAGAAAGCCCTGGTAAACATAAAAGTATGATTGGGGTTGAAAATATTGATAAGATAATCGATATTGATCAATCACCAATAGGTAGAACACCAAGATCAAATCCAGCAACTTATACTGGAGTTTTTGATCATATTAGAGAACTTATGGCCTCAACAAAAGAATCCAAGAGCCGAGGCTATAAGACTGGAAGATTTAGCTTTAATGTAAAAGGTGGACGATGTGAAAACTGTAAAGGTGATGGAATAATTCAAATAGAAATGCACTTTTTACCTGATGTATATGTACCCTGTGAAGTTTGTGGTGGTAAACGCTATAATAGAGAAACATTAGATGTAACCTATAAAGGTAAGAACATCTCAGATATTTTAAACATGACAGTAGAAGAAGCTTTTCACTTCTTCGAACCAATACCAAAAATTAAAAGAAAAATGGAAACCCTTATGGATGTTGGACTAAGCTATATAAAACTTGGACAACCTGCCACCACCCTTTCAGGAGGAGAAGCTCAAAGAATTAAGCTTGCTACAGAATTATCAAAAAGAAGCACAGGCAAAACCTTCTATATTCTAGATGAACCTACAACAGGCTTGCATTTTTATGATATAGAAAAATTGCTTCATGTTTTAGACAAACTAGTTGATAAAGGAAATACTGTAGTAGTTATAGAACATAACTTGGATGTTATAAAAACAGCAGACCACATAATTGACTTAGGTCCTGAAGGTGGTACAGGTGGAGGTTTGATTATTGCAGAAGGTACCCCGGAAGAAGTAGCTCAAAATGATGCATCCTATACGGGGCAATATTTAAAGGATATATTAAGTGGAGAAATTAGAAACAAAGCTTAAGTCATTGCCAGCAGAACCTGGTATTTACGAAATGCTTGATGAAAAAGGAAAGATAATATATGTTGGTAAAGCTGTAAACCTTAAAAATAGGGTAAGCAGTTATTTTAAGGGTGTCAAAGACAGTAAGACTACTGCTTTGGTAGAAAAAATAAGAGATATAAACTGGACCATTACTGGAAATGAAATGGAAGCTCTAATTTTAGAGTCAAACCTAATCAAAGAAAACAAACCAAAATACAATATTATCCTAAGAGATGATAAACACTATCCCTATCTTAAAATAAATTTGAATGATAAATATCCTAAAATACAGGTAGTTAGAAGAAAAACCAATGATGGAGCAATCTATTTTGGACCATATGCAACAATAGGTGGAGTTAAAGGAATCTTAAAATTAATAGAATCAATTTTTCCTTTAAGAACCTGTAGTGATAACGAATTAAAACATAGAAGTAGACCCTGTCTTCAATATCAGATTAAAAGATGTCTTGCTCCTTGTGTGAAATTTACAACACCAGAAGAGTACAAACAATTAGTTGAAGAAGCAGTTATGTTTTTGCGAGGTAAGGAAAGAGAACTAGTAAGAAGCTTAAAACAAAAAATGACTGATTATTCAAAGAACATGGAGTTTGAAAAAGCAGGTAAAGTTAGGGATCAAATAGAAGTTATAAGTAAATTAACAGCTAGCCAAATAATAGATAAAGGACATGCTAAAGAACGAGATGTTATTGGTCTATACGAGGGAGAAAAGAAAACATCAGTAATGATACTCTTTATTAGAGATGGTAACATAATCAATAAGGAAAACTATTTTTTAGAACATCAATTAGATGAAAGTAAAGAGGATCTTTTAAAAGCATTTCTAGAGCAATACTATTTAAACCATATACCCGGCAAAGAAATACTATTGCCTTTGTCTTTCGATTTACAAAAAACACAGGAATATCTTAGCTATCTAAAAGGTAATAAAGTTAGTCTTTTAATTCCCCAGAAGGGTGAAAAAAAGCAATTGGTTGATTTCGCCAATATTAATGCACTGGAGAAATATAGACAAAAAGAAGAAGTTCGTCTAATGAAAGAAAAAGAACTTGAAGAGGGACTTGTTAATCTAAAAAAATATCTTGATTTGAATAATGAACCTAAAAGAATAGAATGTTATGACATAAGTAATATTAGTGGAACCAATATTGTAGCAAGTATGGTAGTATTTACAGATGGAGTAGCTGATAAAAAAGAATATAAAAAATTTAAAATAAGAACTGTTGAAGGGCAAAATGATTTTAAATCTATGGAGGAAGTTTTAACAAGAAGATTTAAAATCAAGGATTTACCAAAACCAGACTTAGTACTTATAGATGGAGGCAAGGGTCAACTATCAAGCGCCTTGAAAATAATGAAAGGTTATGGGATAGAAGATATAGATGTTCTTGGTCTGGCTAAAAAGGAAGAACTTCTTTTTAAGGAAGATCAAAGTGAGGGAATATTTATTCCTAGAGGGGATAAAGCTCTTCATATTATGACCTCTATTAGAGATGAAGCCCATAGATTTGCCATAACATATCATCGTAATTTAAGAGACAAGGAAATGATATCTTCTGTGTTTGATGAGATAGAGGGTATTGGTCCTAAAAGAAAAAAACTACTTTTAAAAGAATTTGGTAGTGTTGGAGGTATCAGAAAAGCCAATATTAATGATATAATAAATGTGTTAGGTAATGAAAAACTAGCTAGAAAAATAAAGGATGTAATTGGGGATGAATAAATTAAAGTTAATAGCTATAGATATAGATGGCACATTATTAAATGATGAAAGAGAAGTAAGCAGAGAAAATAAGGAAGCAATAAAACGAGCAGAAAGAAAAGGGATTTATGTAGTTTTAGCAACAGGCAGAATGTATAGAAGCGCTAAAAAATTTGAAAACCTTTTTACTACAAATATGCCATTAATTGCCTATAATGGGGGATTAATTAAAGAATTTAATGATGGGAAAGTCCTTTTTCAAAATGATATGCCCAAGGAAATGGTAAAACCAATTTATGAACATATTAATAGATATGGGTTTGCAGCTAATTTCTATATAGACGATAATTTATATGGTGATGCAAATAATGAATATATTCATGGTTATGCAGAGTATATAGATGTACCCTACATTAAATTAAAGGATGAAGAAATTTTTAGATATATTGATGAAATGAATATAATAAAGATGGTAGCCTTTGGTGAAGAAAAAAAATTGGATTTATTTCTTGAAAAAGAAAAAAAAGGATTAGAAGATAAAATACATCTTGTTAAATCATTACCTTTTATGTTGGAAATAGCCAATAAGGATGTTAATAAAGGAACAGCTTTAGCTAATCTTGGTAAAGTATTGGGTATTAATGCTAGTGAAATGATGGGCATTGGTGATAATATGAACGATGAGGAAATGCTAGACTATGTTGGAAATCCATTTGTCATGGCTAATGGGAATGAACTTTTACTAATGAAAAATTATATGAAAACCAAAAGTAATAACCAAGATGGAGTGGCTTATGCTATTTCCCAGTTTTTATAGAACATGCTAAAATATATTTAAAATTAAAAAATTGAAATTAGAAAGTTGAAGAATAGATGAAACTAGATTTACACACACATACATTATTATCAGGACATGCTTATAGCACTATTAAAGAAAATGTTGAAGAAGCAAAAGCTAAAGGTCTTGAAGGTTTTGCTGTAACGGATCATGGTCCAGCAATGCCTAGTGCTCAGCAGGATGCTTATCACATTGTTAATATGCGTTTGGCAGTTCCTGAGTATTTAAATGATGTTAGGATAATTAGAGGCTTTGAAGCAAATATTGTCGATTATGATGGTAAAATAGATTTGCCTACAGATTATACTCCCTATGTTGAATATATTATTGGTTCTTTACATGAGATTTGTATTATTCCTCGTACAAAAAAAGAAAATACAGAAGGTGTAATTAACGCAATGGCTACTGGTTATGTTGATACAATAGGCCATCCTGATGGTTTTGGATTTCCACTTGATTATCCAGCCTTAACTGAAGCTGCTAAGGAATATGAAGTGGCTTTAGAATTAAATAACAATACCCTAAAAGGTAGAGTAAGAGGCGATTGTAAGGAAAATTATCTAGAACTCCTCTATTATGCCAAGAAAAATGGAGTTTATATAAGTGTTGGCAGTGATGCTCATTTTTATACTGGAATTGGAGAAATAAATCTTAGTGATGATTTGCTTACAGAAGTAGGTTATCCTGAAGAACTTATCATAAGTAAAAATTTAGAACAATTTGATAAATTTATGAGGATAAGAAAGCGCGAAAGGACAATATACTAATGAATAAAGAAAACTTAAGACTAATTATTGTATCAGGATTAAGTGGAGCTGGAAAATCTCAAGTTATGAATAACCTTGAGGATTCAGGCTATTTTTGTATAGACAATTTTCCACCTTATCTTTTAACTTCACTAGTTAGTAAATTAAAGGAAGAAACTCAAATATATAAATTGGCTGTAGCCATAGATATAAGAGGGGGTCATTTCCTTAAAGACTATAAAGAAGCTATGGCAGAACTCGACAGTAATGAATTACCATATGAAACTATTTTTATGGAATCATCAAATAGAGCAATTATAGCCAGATATAAAATGACTAGAAGAAGACATCCTTTAATAGAAGAAGCTAAAGGCGATATTCAACTTGCTATAAAAATGGAAAGAGAAATGCTATCAAGTATTAGAATTAAAGTAGATAGAATAATTGATACTACTGGTATATCTACTAGTCAGTGTAGAAAGATTATAGAGAATATAGTAGCAGAACAAGAAAAGACTAATTTTTTAATAACGATTTATTCTTTTGGATATAAGTATGGTTTACCTATTGATGCTGATTTGGTTATGGACGTACGTTTTTTACCAAATCCATTCTATCTAGAACATCTAAAGTTTTTAACTGGGGAGACTAACAAAGTTGAAGAATATGTTTTCTCCTTCAAGATAACAGAAGAATTTTTAGACAAATATGTTGATCTTCTTAAATTTTTAATACCTAAATATATGGAAGAAGGCAAAAGACAATTAGTTATAGCTATAGGTTGTACTGGTGGACAACATAGATCTGTTGTAATTAGTAGAGCATTAGAAAAAGCCATTCAAGGTGATGGAATAAGAACATATCTATACCATAGAGAAATATGGCGTCACCAAAAGGGAGATGAGGAAAATGTCTTTTAGCCATGAGGTTAAGGAAACTATAAGTGGAATTATCTCAGAAACAAGAGGTGAGAGAAAAAAAGAACTTCAGGCTTTTTACTACCTGGTAGGTAGTCTAGAAAAAGAAGATTTAATAGTTTTTGCAACAGAAAATATTTTAGTTGCCAAGAAAATAATTATATTACTTCATGAATTCTTTAAAGGAAAATATTCATTTAAAGTTCAATATAGAGGAAGATTTAAAAAAGTTTTTTACATTGTAAATCTATACACAAGAGATATAAAATTTTTTGAATTAAAAAAGATAATAAAGAGAAAAGAAAAAAGTGCTTTTTTAAGAAGTACTTTTTTAGCAAGAGGTTCTATAACAGACCCCAAAAAAGGCTATCACCTTGAACTTAGATGCCCAAGTTTTGCTGCCTATATCCTCCTAGGAGATCTACTAAGTTCATTTGGTGTTGAAGCTAAAGGAATAACAAGGAAAAATGTATTTTTTCTTTATTTAAAAGATGGAGAAATGATTAGTGATTTCTTGAAAATTATTGGAGCATATCATTTTATGTTCGCCTTTGAAGAAACTAGAGTTATTAAGGAAATTAAGAATATGGCGAATAGGCGCAATAATTGCGACTTAGCCAATTTAGATAAGACTATAAAAGCTGCGAATAAACAAGTTAAAATTATAAATAAAATTGGTATAGGTAATTTACCAGTAGGTTTGAGAGAGGTTGCATCCTTGCGATTGGAACATCCAGAATTATCACTCGCTGAGTTAGGTGAACTATGTTCTCCTCCATTAAAAAGAGCAGCAGTAAACTATAGACTCAAAAAAATAGAAAATTTAAAGAGGTGAATCAATGACTAAATGGATCGATGCAATAGGACAGACTATATTTTATATAGCTTTATATTTTGCAGCAAATTTATTAGCCCCTTTTATTTTAAATACAATAGGTCAAGAAAATAATTTGATAAATCAGATTATTTTAGCTAGTATAATTTTTTCCCTTATTGTAATATTGATTAATCATAAAAAGTTAAGTAAAAAAGGTTGGTTTATTAGTTTTTCCAATAAAGAGCTAATAAAGACCTTAGAACTTTGTATGGCCTCAGTTGTATTAATTAATTTTTTATTAGTATATATTTTCCCCGATTTTATTGATGTTTATATGCCAGAAGTTATAAAGAAATCATTTGATTCAATAACTAATTCCAATCCCCTGCTTGTTTTACTTACTGTTGGTGTATTGGCACCAGTTGCAGAAGAGATTCTATTTAGAGGTGCAATATATAATCTAATTAAGGACAAATTTAATAAATATGCAGCAGTAATAGTATCCGCAATACTTTTTGCTATAATACATATGAATATTTATCAAGCTAGCTATGCTATCTTTATTGGTTTATTTTTAGGTATTATAATAATGAAGACAGGAAGTTTGTGGTTAACAATAATATTTCATATAGTCTATAATACTGTAAGTGGGCTATATGGAAGCTTGGATCCAAAACTATTAGAATTATTAATAACTAAAACCTATATTTTACCAGTAATAGCAATTATACTTTTAGTTGACAGCTTAAGATTTTTCCTAATAAAAGGAGGTAAAAGATAATGAGTTTTATTGAAGAGATGATTGGTGTAACATTAGAGTTGAATCAAGAAGAAATGCAAGAAAAGATTAATGATTTTTTACTTGAAGATGAAATTCTTATTAAAGGTTATCAAATTATCAGGGATATATTAATATTAACAGATAAAAGAATTATCATTGTAGATTACATTGGTGTTAGAGGCAGAAAAATAGAGTATCATATGATACCTTATCAAAGTATAAATCGTTTTGTTATTGAAACTCCTGGAACACTTGATACAGACTATACTTTAAAATTACATATATCTGGCTGTTTAGAGCCTTTAGAAAAGCAACTTAAAAAAGATATTGATATATACGAACTTAATCGAATTTTATTTGCTCATATTATTTAACTGTTTGGCCATAGGTGGAGAATTTTTGCAGAGTTACCTTAATATCCTCTGGACTTAATATTTTGCCTCCCCCAACCATTTTAGTATTGAGATATAACTGACAACAAAATTCTATCTCTTCTGTTGCGCTAAAGGCATATTCAATATTTGGACCACCGGTAAGAAGACCGTGATTGCCTAAAAGAACAGCGTATTTACCTTCCATATATTCATAAGCAAGATCTGCTAATTCTTTTGTTCCAAAAGTAACATAAGGTGTACAATTTACCTCGTGACTTCCACTAAAGGCTATAAGATAGTGGATTGCAGGGAGATTTTCACCAAGGCAAGCTAGAGTAGTAGCATAGGTAGAGTGTGTATGAACAACTGCGTTAATATCTTGACGTTTTTCATAAAATATTTTATGCATACCATATTCACTTGAAGGCTTTCTTTTACCCTGTATAATATTACCTGCTAAATCGAGGATTACTACATCCTCTTTTTTTATGTCAAAATATTCCATGCCAGATGGTTTTATTGCCATCAGACCAAGTTCTCTATTAAAGATGCTTAGGTTTCCACCAGTTCCAGTAGTTAGTCTACCAGTAATTAGTTTTTTTCCATATTCAACTATTTGTTCTCTTTCTTTTTCCATTAACATTAGAACACTTCCTTATTTAAACAATTTTCTGGAATCTTATTATAAATCAATATATCTACAAGACTTTGAGCTGCTAATATAGCCATATCTTCTCGGCTAGTATAGGTTCCACTACCAATATGAGAACAAGTAACTACATTGTTTAATTCAGTTAGTCCAGGATAGATAAGAGGTTCATTCTCATAAACATCCAAGCCTGCACCATATATTAAATTTTGTTTTAATGCATTGTAGAGTGCAGCTTCATCAATGATAGCACCTCTTGCTGTATTTACTAAGATGGCATTTGGTTTCATCAAGGAAAGTTCTCTTTCACCTAAAAGATGATGAGTGCTTAAGTTATATGGACAATGGATAGCTAAAAAATCAACTTTTGGCAACATCTCGTATAAATCTTCATAAATGGCACCTGTTTCTTTTTCAAAATCTCTTTTTCTCGATGGACTATTATAGTGGATTTCCATATTGAAGCCTTTGGCCATTCTAGCAAAAGCTGATCCAATTCTTCCAGCACCAATAATCCCAAGTTTTTTACCACTAATAGGTTGACCTAAAAAGCCCATAGGATCCCAACCATCAAATTGCCCTTCTCTAGTAAATTTATCTGAGGCAACAATATGTCTGCTTGTTGCAAACAAAAGTGCCCAGGCTAATTCTGCTGTAGCCATAGTTAAGGCATTAGGTGTATTTGTAATAGCAACACCATATTCGGAGGCCATATCAACATCAATATTGTTAAAACCTACAGCATAGTTTGCAAAAACCTTTACAGAAGGTGCAGCTTTAAAGGTGTTTTCATTTACCTTGTTAGTCAGCATCGTTAGAACTCCATCATAGCCAGTTATGGCTGTTAAAAATTCTTCATCTGTTAGGTCTCTTTCTTCATTTTGTACAGTGACATCAAAGTGTTCTTTAAGGAGATTGATTCCTGCTTCCATTATTGGTCTTGTTACATAGACTTTTTTCATTAGCTTTTCACCTTCTTTAATACACTCTCAAGTCTATTGAGTGCTTCATTAAGATTGGCTCTACTTGTTGCATAGGAAAAACGAACATAACCATCTAAATCTTCTCCAAAAGTACTACCTGGTAGTGAAGAAATATAGGCATTTTCTAATATATAGTTACTCATTTCATTGCTGTCTTTTCTAAAGTATTTAAAGTTTGGAAAAGCATAGAAGGCTCCATCAGGAAGTACACAACTTACATGAGGGATACTATTTAGTCCCCCTACTAGTAAATCTCTTCTAGCTTTAAATTCTGCTTTCATAGTTTCTACATCATCTTGAGGACCTTTATAGGCTTCAATTCCTGCATATTGAATAAAAGTATTTGTACAAGAATTACTGGCTACAATTAGTGGATTAAAGACTCTCGCTATGCTTTCATGCATTATTCCATATCCTAATCTCCAACCAGTCATAGCGTAGGTTTTAGAAAAACCGTCAAGTAGAATTGTCTTTTCTTTCATATGGGGTATGCTGGCCATAGAGATTATTTTCTCATCACCAAAATACAGTCTGTCATAAATTTCATCTGAAAGTACCATAACATCCTTGTCTCTTAAAAATTCAGCAATTGCTTCAATTTCTTTTTTTTCTATTATTGAACCTGTGGGATTATTAGGACTATTTAAAATGATTAGTTTAGTTTTTGAAGTAACTAAGGGTTCTAGATCTTTTAGGGTAATCCTAAATTTATTATCTTCAGTTGCCTTAAGTGGTACTGGAGTAGCTCCCATATATTTAGTAAGAACACTGTAGATTGGGAAGCCCGGGTTTGGAATAATTACTTCATCACCAGGTTTTACAAAGGTTAGAAAAGTATAGAATAATATAGGTTTAGCACCTGGGGTAACAACTACGTTACCTGGATTTGTGATTACGCCTTTATATTTCTTGACATATCTGGTAATTTCTTCCTTTAGTGGCAAAATTCCCAAGGGTTGAGCATAGTGGCTTTCTCCTCTTTGCATTGCATCAATTCCAGCTTGTGTTATATTAGTTGGTGTATTAAAATCTGGTTCACCTAATTCAAGATGAATGACCTTATTTCCTTGATCTTCAAATTTTTTGGCTTTTTGTTTCATTTCGAAGCCGGAAACTATATGCATATCTAGTGCGTTTTGATTCATTAATTTTTTAAACATATGCTCTCCTTCATTAATTGTTTACTACTTAAAATTATAACAAAAAAAACTTTTTCTTGCATTAACTTATTTGTCTTATTGTAGATTTGGTGAATAAATGATACCTTATTACTATATATGTTAGGATTTTTTAGGGAGGAATAATGAAATACGCAATAATAGGTGGTACTGGAGTCTACAGTTTAGGTGATGAGGTTAAGGAAATTACTATGGATACACCTTATGGGAAAATAGATTTTACAGTTATGGAAAAGGATGGAAAAGAAATTGTTTTTTTACCGAGACATGGAAAAGGACACGGAAGACCTCCTCATTTGATTAATTATCTTGGTAATATGTGGGCCTTGAAAGAATATGGAGTTGAGTTTATTTTTTCTACTGTTGCAGTCGGTTCTACAAGAAATGATATTATTCCAGGCGATTTGGTGTTGATTAGAGATTTTCTTGATTTTACCAAGAGCAGACCAATGACTTTCTATGATGGTTCTGATGGTGTTGTACACGTATCTATGGCTGAACCATATTGTGGCATGTTATGTAAGAAAATTATAAAGTATAATAATGATGATATAGAGAATATAAAAGATAACATAGTCTATGTTTGTACAGAAGGTCCTAGATTTGAAACAGCTGCTGAGATTAGATTCTACAGTCAAATAGGTGGGGATGTTGTTGGTATGACAAATGTTCCTGAAGTTGTTTTGGCTAAGGAGTTGTCTATGTGTTATTGTGCAGTTGGTATAGTAACCAACATGTGTACAGGTCTTGTTAGTGTTGAAGCATCAGGATTGGAGATAGTTTCAATAGTTGATGATAAAAAGAATTATTTGACTAATATGTTTGTTGATATTATATTGAATGGTGAGTTAAGAACTGATATATGTTCTTGTCGTTCTTCTTTAATTAAAGTTTAATAGGAGGTATTTGAATTGAAAGAGTTTATTTCAATGTGGAAATATAAGAGTATGGTTATGTTATTTTTAATTTCGATTTTACTATATGTAGTTGTCCATTTACCTTTTGAGTCTGGTTTAATTGTGTTTGATATGAGATCTTTTCAACCTGTTAGCGCAATACCAGTTGTTATTGGTTTATTTTTTGGACCTGCAGGTGTTCTGGGTGTTGGTATAGGTTCGTTTTTGATTGACCTCTATAGAGGATTAACTTTTCTTACTCCATTTATAATGTTGGGGAATATGTTTATGGCACTTTTAGCCTATAGATTATGGGACAGATTGCTTATACAATCAGATTTTGATTTAGTGATTCCTAAAAGCGGTAAAAGATTTATTGTTATTAACTTATTATTGTTGGCAATAATTACAGCTATGGCTAAGTCTTTAATTATAGGTTGGGGTTATGCTTTAACAAGTACTGAGGTTTTTTATGCAAAAGTTGCACCATTGTTTATTAATGATGCAATTAGTGGTTTATTATTGAGTGTCTTTTTTATCTTTGTATTTTTGAAAAGATTGAGAAAATGGGAAATGATCTGGTCTGATTTTATGAAGACTGGTGATGTCTTGGCAGATTCTAAACTTGGAACTAAGATTACACTTTATTCAATACCTGATTTCTTCTTAATATCTTTGATATTTTCATATTTTGGATTTAATATAGTGGTAATTGTTTGTGGTGCCTTAGCACTTTTAACAATGCTGACTGGTTTATTTTGGGAGAGTAAGGTAGCATGATTTCCTAAAACTATTATTAAATAATAATAGTTAAAAGTAGATAAATATAGCAGATTATAAATGAAGGTACACCACAGATATTGGTTAAAAAATTAATATTTTGAAGATTATTTTATCTGCTGATATGGTATTATGATTCCATAATGGGTAGATTTATTAGTGCTGATTAAAGAACCCATATGGTTTACAATTAAAAGCAGAGTAAATAAAATTTCTAATAAGCATGATAGGAGAAAAAACATGAGTTTTAAATATATTGCAAAAATACCAAGTTCCCAGGAAATTAAACAAATGTTACCAATTGATGGGGAAATAGCAAAAATAAAAGCTGGCAGAGACAAAATGATCAAAGAAATATTTACTGGCGAAAGTGACAAGTTCTTATTAATAATAGGGCCATGCTCAGCAGATTCACAAGAGCCAGTAATCGAATATATTTCTAGACTTGCTAAGATTCAAGAAGAGGTTAAGGATAAAATTGTAATAATTCCAAGAATATATACAAACAAACCAAGAACAACAGGCGAAGGCTATAAGGGTATGATGCACCAACCTGACCTTAATGAAAAACCTAACATGGTAGAAGGAATAAAAGCAATCAGAAAGCTTCATTTAAAAGCAATTAGAGAAACAGGACTTACAGGAGCAGATGAGATGCTCTATCCAGGAAATGATCCATATGTCTCAGACCTAATTAGCTATGTTGCAGTAGGAGCAAGATCAGTTGAAAACCAACAACATAGACTTACCGCTAGCGGATTAGACATTCCTGTGGGAATGAAAAATGCAACAAGTGGAGACATTAATGTTATGTTAAATTCAATAAAATCAGCTCACCTTTCTCACACTTTAATCTATGATGAACATGAAGTTAAATCCTCCGGTAATCCTTTAGCTCACGCAATCATGCGTGGAGCAGTAAACCAATATGGAAGAAATATACCAAATTATCACTTTGAAGATTTAAATCAACTTGTAGAAGAATATATAAAAAGAGCATTAGTAAACCCTGCCATAATAGTTGATACCAATCACGCCAACTCCATGAAGAAATTCGATGAACAACCTAGGATAGCACTTGAAATTATCAAAAACAGAATTTATTCTTCAACACTTAAAAAATATATAAAAGGACTAATGATAGAAAGTTATATCTATGATGGAAGACAGGATAATCTTGAAGTATTAGGTAAATCAATTACTGATGCTTGTATAGGCTGGAAAAAAACTAAAAAACTAATATATGATATTGCAGAACTACTATAACAAAAAAAGAGACCCAATCAATAAATGTTGATTAAGTCTCTCATATTTTAGAAATCTTTATTTCTTACTATTTTGTAACTTCTTCAGCTGGTCTCATATCATAATAGATATATTCAAGTACTCTATTCTTATTTTCTGCAATATCGAAAACATAATAGTATACTCCATTGATAGTCTTGCCTTCTCCCAGGTCAGAATTAGGATATCTCATTTGTTCTATAGTGCTAATATTATTAGCTACTACACTATAGGAAATCTCAAGTATTTGTCCTGTTGTCATATTTGTGGTAATTTCAGGCATTATTTTAGTTAAAATACCTGGATAGGTTAGTTTATTAACTGTTAGCATTTTAGTGATAATTGCTTCCATAACATCTCTTTGCCTTCTGCCTCTTTCAAAATCTGTATCAATTTTTCTAATACGAGAAAAGGCTAAAGCTTGTTTACCATTTAATAAATAGGTACCTGCTTTGCTGATACCACTTATTTGAGCAGCCTCATTATCGGTAACTGTTACAGTAACTCCACCTAGTGAGTCAATTATCTTTGGCATAGAATCAAAGTTAACAGTGGCAAAATATTTTATATCAAGATTAAAGTTGATATTTAAAGTTTTAATTGCTAACTCAGGTCCACCATATGCATAGGCATGAGTAATTTTATCCATGCCATAACCAGGAATATCCACATATGAATCTCTAGCAACAGATGATAATTTTATTTTATTATTACGAGTATCTACAGTAACTATCATTATGGCATCACTTCTACTAGTAGTACCTTCACTAGTATCAATTCCGTAGAAAACATAATTTCTAATATCTTGTGTTTGTTTAGTTTCTGTTTCCGTAATGCCTAAATCGCTATTTTCAGTAGATATAGCTTGAGTTTTAACTGAGCCAAACAAAAAGTAGAGATATAACATTGCGCCTAATATTAATAAACAAAAAGTAATCAATATCCAAACTATAGTTCTTTTTATATTTATTCTTTTTTCTTTCTGCAAATACTTCACCTTCAATCATTTTCATTATATCTCATTATTTCAAATTGTCGATTTCAAGTCAATCTAACTAAGAAAAAAAAATATTATTAATGTAAAGTTAAATTAACAAATTTATTAGGCTTTTCTCAAGAAATAAAATAGCTGAAAACCATAGTATTAGTATGAATAAACGATTTTGCAATCATGTATTACTATATTGGATGATTTTATTTACAAACATTAATATTTGATATACAATTATAAGTAATACAATTTAAAATTTACATAATCATATTGCTTATAAGCAAAAGTCAGAAAGGATCACAATGGATCAAAAGCATATAAGAATAGGAGATATCCTAGTCAACCAAGGACATTTAACAGAAAATCAATTAGATGAAGCTTTGGCGATTCAAAAAAAAGATAAAACCAAACGTATAGGAGAAATACTTCTAGACAATAATTATATAAATGAAGATAGTTTATTGATTGCTTTATCTAAAAGATTGAATTTAGAGATAGTTAACTTTGTTCAAAGTCCTATAGATATAAATACTGTATCTATGATTCCTAAAAGTATTTCATTGAAGTATTTGATTGTGGCAACTAATATTGAAGGTGGAAGAGTAATTCTTGTAGTAAATGATCCTTTGGATTTTTTTGCTATAGAAGATGTTAAGTCACTAATCAATATGCCGGCAGAAATTAAAATCGGTAAAAAAGAAGAGATTATTAAAGCTTTAAATAAAGCCTATGCAGAACTTGATTCCCAAAATGCTGCTAATATAGCAAATGAAAGCGTTGATGATAAAATAGGGGAAATAGCACAGGACCTTGAAACAACTAATGAATTGGCCCCTGTGGTTAATTTAATAAATTCCATAATAATTAAAGGTTATAATGATGGAGCTTCAGATATACATATAGATCCTTTTGAAAAAACCATGCTAATTAGATATCGTATTGATGGTTTGTTAATAGATAATATGAATATAGATGTTAAACTGGCTCAAAATCTTTCTGCAAGAATCAAAATTATGTCAGGACTTGATATTGCAGAATCAAGAACCCCTCAAGATGGTCATTTTAAAATTAAAATAAGTGGTAGGGAAATTAATATCAGAGTATCAATTATGCCAACTGTTTTTGGTGAGACAATTGTTATGAGGTACTTGACTCAGATGGTCAAAATTGATAATGTAGATTCCTTTGGTATGAATGAATTCAATTATCAAAAAATATCAAGGATTTTAAGAAAGCCTCATGGGATAATACTTATTACAGGTCCTACCGGTTCTGGTAAGACTACTACTTTATATATGCTAATAGAAAGTTTAATAAAAAAACCGATAAATATATGTACTATAGAAGATCCTGTAGAAAAAAACCTTGAAAAAGTGAATCAGGTTCAGGTTAATTCTCAAGCAGGTCTCACTTTTGAAAGTGGTTTAAGGGCCATGTTAAGACAAGACCCTGATGTGATTTTAGTAGGTGAAATCAGAGATGGAAAAACCGCAGAAATTGCTGTAACTGCAGCAGTGACTGGTCATCTAGTATTTTCAACCTTGCACACTAATGATGCAGTAAGTACTATTACTAGACTTCTTGATATGGATGTTCAAAACTATATGATAGCCAATTCCATAGTGGGGATTGTTGCTCAAAGATTAATTAAAAAAATATGTCCTCATTGTAAGGAAGAGTACAGTCCAGAAGCGCATGAAAGAGACCTTGTGCCTGGAGTTACTAGTCTTTATAGAGGTAAGGGTTGTCACAATTGTGATTTCACTGGTTATAGAGGAAGAGTAGCAGTTCATGAAATTTTAGAAGTTGATGCTGCTATTAGACATATGATTTCTCAAAGAGAGCCTATAGAGAATATTTATGAGTATGCCTCAAAAGAAGGTAGAATTGTTTTCATTAGAGATAGTGTAAAGCAAATGGTTATTGATGGTATAACGAGTATTGATGAATTAATAGAACATATTTCTATATTATACTAGGGGGTTTTATGAATAACAGCAAAATTCTTGAACTAATTGAATATGCAAGGAAAGAAGGGTGCTCAGATATTCATTTAACTGTGGATCTCCCACCAGTTTTTCGTAAAAATGGTGATATTATTGTCAGTGACTTGGATTTTTCAAGAGAGGATATTATAGAAGCTATTTTATCAATGCTTGATGAAAAGCAAAGAATGAAGTTAGATAAAAGAGTAGATTTAGATTTTGCTTATACGAGTTTAAAAGGAGAACGCCAAAGAGTTAATGTTTATTATCAAAAGAACAACCTTTGTGCAGCAATAAGGTTATTAAATGACAAGATTCCAAGCTTTGAGGAATTAAATGCTCCTGCTGTGATGAAGTCGCTTGTTTCAGAACCAAGAGGTCTTATACTTGTGACAGGTCCTACTGGAAGTGGTAAGTCAACTACACTTGCAGCTATGATAGATTATATTAACAATAATAGAAAGTGTCATATTATAACGGCTGAAGAGCCGATAGAATATCTTCATGAGCATAAAAATTCAATTGTTCATCAACGTGAAGTCGGTATTGATGTAGGATCTTTTGCAGAAGCTTTACGTGGTGCATTAAGGGAGGATCCAGATGTTATTCTTGTAGGAGAAATGAGGGACTTGGAAACCATTTCGGCGGCAGTAACTGCTGCTGAAACAGGACACTTGGTTTTATCTACTCTTCATACTACAGGGGCTGCTAATACTATTGATCGTATTATTGATGTATTTCCTCCACATAGCCAGGCTCAAATCAGAACTCAACTGGCTGGAGTGCTAAAGGGTATCATAACTCAACAGTTGGTAAAAAAGGCTGATGGAAGTGGCCGAACTGCTGCTTTTGAAGTACTAATTGGTACTGATGGCTTATTGAATCTGATAAGAGAAAATAAAGCTCATCAGATTACTTCAGTATTGCAAACTGGTTTAAGTGTTGGAATGCATACCTTGGATTATAGTCTTGCACAATTAGTTAGAAGTGGTACTATAACAAAAGAAGAGGCGATGTCTCATTCATCAGATAAAAAGCAGCTTCTTGAATATCTAAATTAGGTAGTCTATATTATCAGCGAAGGGGCAACGCTGGTATTATATATAAATGATAATGAATTGATAAATTCAACGTTGAAATTTTTATCAAAGGAGGTAATAAAATGAAAAAATTAACTAAAAAAGGTTTTACTCTAATCGAAGTACTTGTTGTTGTAGCTATTATTGCTATTATGGCTGGTGTCGCAATCCCTGTTTATAGTGGATATGTAACATCAACAAAAGCAGAAATGACAGCTTTAACAGAAAGAAATAATGCATTAGAAGCAGACTTAATTGAGCTTAAAGCTGAAATAGACGCAAACGATTAATAAATAACTTATAATATGGCGAATGCCCATTCGCCATATTATTCCAAAAAAGGAGAATTGTATGATTATTCCAGAAATTCAGTTTTTTCCCCTATACCTGCTGGTTTTTATCTTTGGATTAGTTATTGGCAGTTTTCTAAATGTATTAGTTTACAGAGTACCTAAGAAAATCTCAATTATAAAGGGCAGATCATATTGCCCATCATGCAATCATAAAATATTAGACAGAGATTTGGTACCAGTATTATCCTATATCTTATTAGGTGGGAAATGTCGCCATTGCGGAAGTAAAATATCCCTTCGATATCCTATAGTAGAACTATCCACAGGGTTAATGGCTCTGGGGATTGTATTTGTAAAAGGAATATTTCTTGAAGCACTTGTAATCTTTGCTTTAGGAGTAATCCTATTAGCTATTAGCCTTATTGACATAGAAACAATGACTATACCTGACTCATTAATAATCGCCATTATACCACTAGTTATACTAATAGCCTGGGTAACAGGAGATTGGAACATATGGGGTCGTATTATTGGAGCCTTAATCATAAGTGTACCAATGTATATAAGCCTCTATTTTGTGAAAGATGGATTTGGCGGAGGAGATATAAAACTTTTTGCAGTCTTAGGTTTATTTCTAGGCTGGGAAAATATGTTACTTACTATATTAATATCATCAGTTCTTGGAGCTGTAATTGGAATTATCATGACCAAAAGTAAAAAAGAAAATATTTCAGGGAAGCATATTCCCTTTGGACCATATATATGTTTTGGAGCCATGATTGCAGCCTTATTTGGAAATGCAATAATAACCTGGTATCTAGGACTCTATATTTAAAAGGAGAAAAACATGCCAGAATATAAATACACCGGCAAGACACTTGATAATAAAGATATTAAAGGCAAGATTCAAGGGAAAAATCTTGAAGATGCATTTTATGAGCTCAAAAAAAATGAAATATATGCCTTTGAACTAGAAGAAATTACTAAAGCACCTTTTAAAAAGGTTCGACTTAATTCAAAAGCATTAGGGGATTTATCAAGACAAATGGGTACGATGCTATCTGCTGGAGTAAATATAACTAAAACTTTGACCATACTCCTTTCTCAAACAGACAATAAGAAGCAGAAAATGCTTTTTGAAAGACTTTATCTGAATATAAATAGAGGAAATAGTCTATCTGCAGCAATGGAAGATTGCCAAGGAACCTTTCCTGAACTCATGATAAACATGTTCAAGGCTGGTGAAGCAACTGGTAGCATGGATAAATCTGCAATGAAAATGGCAGAATACTATGAAAAAGAGCATAGACTGAAATCCAAAATAAAAGGTGCTATGACCTATCCTATAATACTTCTAATTTTGACAATTGGGGTTACTTTAATGTTATTCACCTTTGTTATACCAAGCTTTGTAGACCTTTTAGGTGATGGGGAAATACCTTTAATAACTCAAATACTATTAGGTATCAGCAGTTTCATAACAGGCTATTGGTATTTATTGATAGTGTTTATTGCATTAATAGGCCTTGGAATTTACTTTCTCTTTAAAATACCAGAAGTAGTGATAAGGGTGGATAGATTTAAGTTAAAAATGCCAATAATTGGGAAATTATTGACAATAATATATACAGCAAGATTTTCTAGAACCTTAAGTTATCTTTACAGTAGTGGAGTTAATATGATTGAAGCAGTTAGAGCAAGCTCTAGAACTATCGGGAATCATTATTTAGAAAAAGAATTTGAAGTAGTAAATGAAAAAATAAGACAGGGTAATTCTTTATCAACTTCAATTGAAAATATACCAGGAATAGAAAAGAAATTAGTGGCTACAATTTTTATTGGGGAAGAAACAGGGCGACTAGATCAAATGTTAGATTCCATGGCAACAAATTATGATTATGATGCTGAAGCGGCAACAAATAGATTGATTAGTATTTTGGAACCTGCAATGATAATAGTTATGACTTTGATAGTTGGCTCTGTACTAATGGGAGTTATGCTTCCAATGATGACTTCATATAGTAGTTTTATATAAGGAGAATAAAAGTGAAAACAATATTGTATATCAACAATGATATGGTAAGAATCCTTCAGGCAAAATATCGAAAAGGTGAGATTGATGTTCTAAAAACTCTGGAGTATCAATTAGAGCAAGGATCAGTAGTTAACGGTGTTTTAATTAATGCTAACGAAATTCGTCAAATCATTAAAAATAATGAAAAAATATTAGATAAGGCAATAGTTGTTTTAAATAGTAGCAACATTCAGATTAAAAAATTAGAACATCCTGGTCTAAAAGGAGTACAGTTCAATAATTATTTAAAGAACGAATTTTTTCTACCTGAAGATGGTTCTATAATATATGGAGTTACTAGTCGTAAAGAAGGTAAAACTTATAAGTCTTTATTTATGGGCGTGCCTCGTGAATTTATAGAGAGTTATATTAATCTGTTTAAGGAAGTAGGGCTTACAATTGGAGGATTTGAAATACTCCAGAATGGAATGGCCCATTTTGTTAAGACTAGAAAGAATCTTGCAGATCAGACTTTTGTTCTTAGTTTAATTGAAGGTAATAATCTTATTTCAGTACTAATTGAAAATGGAGAATACATACTAACTGATAGAAGTAAAATAATGGCTGAGGCTTACAGTGATGCTTTCTTGGATGAATTATTACAAAAATTTTCATCTATGATCCAATTTAATCAATCTAAGAAGTCTTTGAGTGAGATATCTGCCGGATATTATGTTGGATTACCTGCTTCTGATTTAAAAAGACTGCAGGATAAAGGTGTAGAAAATAATATTGGCTTGGATTTAATTGGCTTTATAGGAAGAAGTGGCCTTGGGGAATCTGCCTTGACTCATTTTTGTTGTTATTTGGGTTTGATGGGAAACAAGAAGGATATTGATTTATTAAAAAATTATAAAAAACAAATTAAATCAAAACGTCATGTGCAATGGGGTGCATTAGCAGTAGCTATGGCCCTCTTTATAACAGCAGGAGCATTTGCCTGGATTAAAACAAATAATACAAATACAGAAATAGAAAATTTCAAATTAACACAAAAGATTTCTTCTACCCAATATGAAGGAAAGCTGGCTGAATTAATTGAAAAACAAACAATGATAACTAAATTACCAGTTATTAAAGATGAATTAACATATGCCATCGGCTCTGGAATAAATAGAAAAACTTTTACAAGTGCTAAATTAGAAACAATACTAAAGGAAGCTGATAATTTGGTTACTCTTAGCAGTATAGAAGAAGATGGATTAACCAGGACCCTTACAATTAAAGGAATTGGTAATAATGAGTTTAGTAGTTCGCAGTATGTTAGTAAACTAAATAGCACAAAGCTATTTTCTCAAGTTGATTATAGTGGATATATAAGTAATGGAGATAACGAATATACCTTCAGCGTTGTCTGTGTATTGAATTAGAAGGGGAAGAAAGGAAACAGTGATCATGAAATTACAACCTAATGAAAAACGCTTAATAACGATTTTGGCTTTTGTGGCCATTATTGCCTTGTCTTTCCAATATTTAATATACCCTGAAATTTTAAAAGGACAGGAATTAGCCAAACAAAATACAAGCTTAAATAAAGCTTATAATTTATTGATTAATAAGGATGGTATAGCTACTCAGTTGCAAACGGATTATGATGTGGAATATAGTAAGTTGAATACTCTTTTAGATAAGAGTTTAAGCTCCTCTTTAAAGGATGAAGATCTTGATAGATATTTTACAGAGATGGTTATAAAACACGGTTTAAAACCATCATCTTTAACTATTGAACCTATTGAAGAAGGCAGTAAAGAATATTCAACCATAACTCAGGTTTACGTTACTCTTGGAGTTGATGGTAGCCTTGATCAATTAGTTGAGTTAATGGCAGATATCGGCAATAAGCAGTTTTTGAAATTAGTTAATATGGATACTACACAAAAAGGTGAGGAATATAATCATACTCTTAAAATCGAACTTATTATGTTAAAAGGATAATAACATGAAATTTTTTGAAAAATACCTAAGAAATAATGATAGCAATGGATCCACTCTGATTTCAGTATTAGTGGTGACTACAATATTGAGTCTATTTTTAGTTACCCTTCAGCCTATTATGTTTAATTATGCTCAGGGTAGTATTAATGAGAACAATATGAAACAAGCTGATTTTAGTGCTAGAAGTGCCAATGATGCAATAGTTTCAAAAATTATTGCCAAGGATGGAGCTCTTATTGCAGGGATTAATAGTATTGCAAATGATGGTAGTAGTTTGACTTTAAATAATTTTACTTTTACTAAATCAGGTATGGGTAACATTGAAGCGAAGATTTTACGAATGGCTTCTGATAAGTTTTCTGTTGTAACTAGAGCTACAGTAAATGGAGAGCAAAGAACTATTACACGTGAAATAACTAAAACAACAACACCAGGAAATCCTGTAGGCACTCCTTTAAATTCATATTATTTCTATACAATCAATTTTACCAGTGGTGGTGGTTTTGTTACCACAAATAATATTCCTGTTGTAGTTGCTAGTTCACTAAACTTAAACGGTGGATTAGTTGATATATTAGGTGATTTATATATAATGCCTAGTGGTGATACTTTCAGAGGAAATTCTATATTAAATGTGGGTGGTAATCTATATATTGGTGATGGAGCATTTGATATTAGTGGATCTGCCAAATTATATCTTAAAGGAACAGAATATACTAAGAGTAATTCTGCTATAACTAGAAATGTATCTACAACAAATATAAAATATTGTCCAGATATATATACTACCACAACAGCTTTAACCAATACATATAATGCTACACCAAGTTGGGTACGTTCAACTGGTGAACCTTATGTAAATAATATGACTTTTCAAGGTGGAACCTACTATACTATGACAGGAACAAGGACAATAACTAATATTATGAGTCAGTTAAGTTCGACTGTAACACCTGCAAATCCTGTATATATTATTTTAAAAAGTGGTGCAAGACTAACTTTGACTAATGCTATTGATCCACCTATTGGTGGAGTGGCAAATGATCCTAGAATTGTTTTCATTTTAGAGGGAACAGCTTATGTATATTTAGAAAATCAAACTTCAGCAGTAGTTTATGGAACAATAAGTACCAGACTTTATGTAAATAATGCAAGTAATGGAACTTCAACTCTTTATGGTCAAGTTAAGGTGGGCAGAATGTATCATGATACTACCAATCCTATAATTTTAGACTATAAAGCAGCAACATCAGCAGGAACAGATTCCTGGATTGTTGGAATGTATACTAGTTCATCATATTAATATATAAATAATTAAATGTACTTTTTAGAAGGGGAATAAAAAAATAAGGCTTTAACTAAGGAAAAGTGTAACTATTAAAAGTTGATAATGGTCGTAATCAACTGGTTACATCAAAAGATAAAAGGAAAGTTTAATGAATTTTTTCAGGAAATATGTTAGTAAAAATTGTAATAAAGGTTCTACTTTAATCTCAGTATTAGTGGTTACAACAATATTGAGTCTATTTTTAGTAACACTTCAACCAATAATGTTTAAATATGCAGCTCGCAGTGTTCAAGAAAGAGATATGAAACAAGCTGATTTTAGTGCCAGAGGAGCAAATAGAGCAATTGTAGCAGGTATTATAGCAGAGAACTCTGCTTTGATAGATGGTATAAATAGTATTCCTAGTGATGGAAGTAGTTTAGTCATAAGTGACTTTGACTTTGGAAGAACTGGAATGGGGACAGTTGAAGCTAAGATTCTTAGGATAGAACCCAATAAATTTACAGTAATAACTAGAGCAACAGTAAATAGTAAACAAAGGACAATTGCCAGAGTGATATCTAAAATAACAACAGAAGGATTACCAACTATAGAAGCCCTACCAGCTTTTTACTTTGATATCATAAATTTTAAAAATGGTGGTGGTTTTTCAACTTCTAGTAAAACACCAGTTGTGGTTGGAAGCACCTTAAACTTAAATGGTGGTATTTTAAACATTGCCGGAGATCTATATATTATGCCAAACTCCAATACCTTTAAGGGGAATTCAATTATTTATTTACAAGGCAACTTATATATGGGTGATGGTTCTTTTAATATAAGTGGAAGCGCAAAAATATATATTAAAGGAACATTATATAATAAAACTAATTCTGCAATAACTAGTTCAGTACCTTCAAGTAGCATACGTTATTGTCCAGATATTTATACTGGTACAACAGTACAAGATAACCTATATAGCACCGAACCAAGTTGGGTTAGGTCTTCTGGAATTGATTATGTAGATGGAATGACACTTCAAGGTGGAAAATACTATGAAATGGATAGTAATGAGACTATCTCAAACATAAATAATCAGTTTGATAGCAGTGTTACTCCCGACAATCCAGTGTTTATAATATTAAAAGATGATTCAAGGCTGAATATAACAAATGCAATAGATCCTCCATCAGGAGGGGTTGCCAAAAATCCGCGCATAGTTTTTATACTAGAAGATAATTCTAGAGTTTACCTTGAAAATAAATCATCTGCAATTGTCTATGGAACTGAAAATACTAGACTATATGTAGAAAATAATAATAATGAATCATCTAACCTTTATGGGCAAATACATGTTGGTAGGATGTATCATAGTAATAACAATTCAATTATACTAAACTATAAAGCACTAGTATCTGCTGGAGTTGATACATGGAAAGCTGGACTTTTCATTCGTACAACCTATTAATAAATGTTAGGAAAAATTATGAAAAATTTATTTAAAATGTTTAAAAATGAAAATAGAAAAAAAATGAGTCTTAAAAAACTAGATTCTAAAGGGATGACCCTGATAGAAGTAGTAGCCTCAATGGCCATATTGGCTCTTGTTTCAATAGGGGTATATAACGGGACTGCTCTAATACTTAAAGGATATAATATGGGTCAGTTTGTTTATTCTAGTAATGGATTGATTGAACAAAGAATAGAAGCAGGAACTGTGCCTGCTGATGCAGGTTCAGTTTCCTTTAAAGTTGATTCTACAACAGTAGTGGTTAATGGTAATTTTTATACTAGTAGCGAAACCAGGGATGATATGGAAGTAACACTTTCTCTTTTTAAACCTTAAGGATGTGATGATTTGAAATATTTAAATAAAAAAGGCTTTACTCTAATTGAAGTAATAGCTACAGTTGCTATTGCCTCTTTAGTTATGATTGCTTTGATATCATTTTTTTCTGTAGTTAGCAATGTATTTATTAACAGTGCTTTGGAAAGTGAAGAAAGATTAGTAATTAGTAATACTAAAGCATATTTAAAAAATGAATTGGTGTATAAAGTAGCAATAAATAGTAGTGGTGATGCTACCTATAATAAATTAGAATTTACTAGCGGTAAACTCTATAAGAATGGGGTCCAAGTTTTTACAGATGATTTTTATGGTAATACTAAAATTTATGGAACAGTTAAAGGGACAGGATCAGTCCTGACTTTCACCTTACAGGTGCAAAATGGAACAACTAATCGTTCCGAAGAATATGTAGTTAAAACACTTAATAAAACAGATATAAATATTAGTACACCAGTTTCGATTTTATACTATAAGTAAGTGATGATAGATATAAAAATTAGCATATAGCGTTTTAGTGGGGATGAATTTTCATCTCCACTTTTTATACTTATGAAATATGATATAATTTAACATAGTAATAAGATAATAAGTGAAAGAGGATAAACCATGAAAACAAAAACCTTAAGCATACATGGATTACATAATAAGAAATACAGTGGGAATAAAGAACTGACCCCACCAATAAATCAAACAGCAACTTTCTACTTCGACAGTATAAACGATGCAGAACAAACCTTTGATTGTAAAAACGATCAATACGTTTACTCAAGAGGAAGAAACCCAAACTTAGAAGAACTAGAAGACAAAATAACCCTTTTAGAAGAAGGGGCTTTTGCTGTAAGTTTTAGTTCAGGTATGGGAGCAATAACTACTCTATTAATGTCATTGTTAAAAAGTGGAGATAGTTTAATTTCCCACAATGTTATATACGGAAGTAGCCATAATTTAATAGAAAATATACTGCCAAAATATGGAATAACAACCAAAATGATAGATTTAAGGTTGATTGATAATGAATTAATAGGTGATGTTAAAGTTATTTATCTTGAAACCCCAGCTAATCCAACACTGGATATTATTGATATTTTAGAGCTACGGAAAAAGGTTGGTGAAGAGGTAATTATAATAGTAGATAATACTTTTGCCACCCCAATTTTACAACAACCCTTACTAAAGGGAGCAGATTTTGTCGTTCATAGTGCAACCAAATACATAGGAGGACATGGAGATGCTATAGGAGGATTAGTAGTTGGGAAGAATAAGGAATTTGAACCAACTCTAAGATTTGGCTACATGTGTGAGTTTGGCACAGCAATGGCACCCTTTAATGCCTGGCTTTTTAACAGAGGTTTAAAGACTTTAGAATATAGAATGAAAGGCCACTGTAAAAATGCTATGGAAATAGCCACATACTTAGAAGGACATAATAAAGTGCAAAAGGTCTATTATCCCGGATTACCTACTTTTGAAGGATATGAAACTGCAAAAAAACAAATGAAGGATTTTGGAGGAATGATATCTTTTGAAATAAAAGGTGCAGAGTTGGATGCTGTTAATTTAGTAAATAACCTCAAGCTTTTCAAAATAGCAGTAAGTCTTGGTGACACTGAATCCCTAGTAGAAATACCAGCGAAAATGACTCATAGAGGCTTAAATATCAATCCTTCACTTATAAGACTTGCAGTAGGACTTGAGGATTTAGAAGACCTATTAGAAGATTTAAAACAAGGGTTGGAGATCATATAGATGAGTGTTAAAAGCGATTTGGATAGGTTAGTAAAAAAAGAAGCCTTTTCACTCCATATGCCAGGACATAAAGGACTAAGACTAAAAAACGACACTACAGAACTAAGTATGACAGATAATATACTAAATCCTAAAGCTGGGATAAAGGAATTAGAAAATGCCATAGCTCATATTTATGATGCTAAAAAAGCTTACTTAGGTACTAATGGTTCTACCGGTCTACTAATGTCCTCTTTACTATATGCAGGAAAAGGAGAAAAAATAGTTTTACCAAGAGGATCACATCAATCTATTTACAAGGGTTTGATTGATAATGGGCAAGAACCAATCTATATAAAAAACAAGATAGATAAACTAGGTATTGCAAGACCGGTAAAAGCAGCAGATTATCTTACCCATATGGGAAAAGTAAAGGCAGCTATTTTTACCAATCCAACCTATGAAGGCTACATGGAAGATTATGCAATACTAAAGCCTTTTTTAAAGGAAAAAGTATCAATATTAGACGGAGCACATGGTTCACACCTCTACTATATTTGTAATCAAGTTAACAACTGGATGAGTCTTCAAGTCCACTCCTTTCATAAAACATTAGGTGCCATGAACCAAGCAGCTATAATATTATCGAATCTTGATGAAGACATTAGAGAATATGCTAATTTTTTTCAAACCTCTAGTCCTTCCTTTCCTATTATATTGTCTATAGAAGATACTGTTAGAGAAATGATGTCCGTGAAAATTGATAAAAAACTACAGGATATAGAATGGCTGAAGAAGGAAATAAATAATATTAAGGGATTTAGTATAATTGAAAATGATGATCCTTTAAAACTATTAATAACTATAGATAGAAATATTAAGGTAGAAGATGTGGTTGGTTGGTTAGAAGAAAATAAGGGAGTATTCTTTGAGCTATCTACAGAAAAATATATTTTAGGTCTCCTAAGTTTTTATGATAGCATGGGCAATTATGAATGGTTGGTGAGAAGTCTTAAAGCTGTAAGTAAACAATTTAAAATGAAAGAAAAAGCCGATTTTGAAGGAGAAACTGAAGAGAATAGTTATATACCAGAAATGAAAATGCTACCTGGGGAAGCCTTCTTAAGTGAAAAAAAAGAGGTGGATTTAAGAAAAAGTAAGGGAATGGTCAGTGGAGTGCTCTATAGTCCATATCCACCAGGATCACCCTTAATAGCACCTGGAGAAATAATCGATGATTATGTAATTGAAAAGATACTCACGTCAAAGTTTGACTACACTGGATGCAGGGGTATAAAAGATAACGGTATTTTTGTTATTAAGTGATTAAAATGATATAATGTAAGTTAGGATTTTAATAATTAGGAGAAATGTATGTTTATAACATTTGAGGGAATAGACGGATCTGGAAAATCAACCCAATGTCAGCTTTTAAAAGACAGTTTAGAGGATATTGGCTATAAGGTTTTTATGACCAGAGAACCAGGTGGAACAAAGATAGCAGAAGCTATTAGAAATATACTGTTACATATAGATGAGCCAATTGAAGCCATGACTGAAGTTTTTCTTTACTGTGCTGCTAGAAACGAACATCTTGAAAAAATAATACTGCCAAAACTGGCTGAAGGCTATATTGTAATAAGTGATCGTTTTTTTGATTCTACTATTGCCTATCAAGGCGGTGGTCGTGGCTTGGGAATAGATAAAATGAAAGAAATAAATAGTATTTTTATAGAAAAAGCCACACCTGATTTAGCATTTTTTATTGATCCAGACTTAAGTACTATAGAAAAAAGAATGGAAAATAAAGAATTAGATAGAATAGAAAAAGAAGGTATCGAATTTATGGCAAAAGTCAGAAAAGGTTATCTTGACTTGATAGAAAGTCAAAAAAATATTAGAAATTTCATGACAATAGATGGTGATTTATCTATAAAAGAAATTAGCGAAATTGTTTTGAAGAGAGTAGAGGATTTTTTGGAGAATGATAGAGGTTAAAAGACTAGAAGAAATTCTTGGCCAAAAAGAGGTTGTAAACTATCTTATAAAAGATTTAGAAACTAAAAATTACAATCATGCCTATATGTTCTTTGGTAAAAGAGGGATTGGTAAAAAGACCATGGCTCTAGCTTTTGCAAAAAGTATAATATGTCAGGATGGAAATCCGGGCTTTTGTGGAGTTTGTAGTTCTTGTAAAAAGTTTGATATGGAAAGCTATATGGAATTTATAAGTTTCTATGATCAAGGAGAAACTATAAAGATTGAAAACATTAGAAGAATACTAGAAGAAGAGCACTTAAAAAAATATGAAGGTGCCTATAGAATAATATTTATGGAACATGCTGAAAGAATGACCAAAGAAGCTGCAAATTCAATACTTAAAGTATTAGAAGAGCCATTTCCTGGAACAATATTTGTCTTTACAGCAACAAATCCTGATGATATATTACCTACAATAATTTCAAGAGTAGAAAAATATTATTTAAATAATCTTAATCAAGATGATCTTGGCAAGATTATGACAGGATTAGGATATAATGATAATAAGTACTTGAGCCTTGGATCTATTGATGAGGCTAGAGTCTTATTAGATAACCTAGACCAAGATTTGTTAGATTATCAACAATTCTGTGAGCTATTTGCAAGAAAAGATTTGATTGAGATATTTGAATTAGCTGAAAAATTAGCGAAAAAACCATATTTAAGAGAACTATTTAGCTATTATCAGTTAGAGGCTATGGCTAAGTATAGAGAAGATTTTGAAGATTTTAATTTGAAAGTTGTCGGGGCCATTGATAATGCCCTGAGAAAGATAAAAATAAATGTTAATGAAAAGCATGCTTTAGAGTATTGTTTTTTAACCATAGGAGGAATATTTAGTGAGTAAAACATACAACGTTATAGGTATTAGGTTTTCTGGTGTTGGAAAAACCTACTATTTTGACCCGAAACATTTTAGCGTAGCATTAGGTGATAATGTTATAGTTGAAACAGCAAGAGGTTTGGAATATGGAACAGCTGTAACTGATATTAAAGAAGTTACAGAAAAAGAAATTGTCCAACCATTAAAACCAATACAAAGACTTGCAACAGAACATGATAAAAAGAAACTTGCAGATAATAAGATTGCAGAAAAAGAAGCTATAAAAACCTGTGATGAAAAAGTAAAGAAACACAATTTACCAATGAAATTATTAAATGCCGAATATACTTTTGACCGTGGTAAAATAATCTTTTATTTTACTGCAGGTAGTAGAGTAGATTTTAGAGAATTAGTAAAAGATTTAGCAGGAATTTTTAAAACAAGAATTGAACTACGCCAAGTTGGGGTTAGAGATGAAGCAAAACACCTTGGAGGATATGGATCATGTGGACGTAGTCTTTGTTGTTCTACTTTCCTTGGAGAGTTTGAAACAATTTCAATTAAAATGGCCAAAAACCAAAATATTTCACCAAATCCAACCAAGATAAATGGTGTTTGTGGCAGACTTATGTGTTGTTTAAAATATGAGGACGAATCCTATACTGTTCTAAGAGCAACATTTCCTAAAGAAGGTTCATTTATTGAAACTCCAATGGGGAGAGGTAAGGTAACAAAAAATAGCTTTTTTACCAAACATGTTACAGTTATTTTAGCTGATGGTGGTTTTGGCAAGTTTAGTTTAGACGAAATTGAATTTGAGCCAGCAGGCTATCATGAGATTGTTGTCAGTCCAGAAGAGGAGAAACTTGATGAAAATATCAGCGCAGATTGATTTAATAGTTGATAGGATTAATGAGATTTTACATGAAGTTGAAGATTTAAAAAAACAACTTGAAGTTTTGGAAAAAAGAAATGAACAGTTGAGTAATTATTTGCAAAAAGAAGATAAATCTCAAAGTGTAGGTAATTTAATCAAACTTTATGAACAAGGTTTTCATATTTGTCATAGTTCCTTTGGAAGAATGAGGGAAGAGGATTGTATCTTCTGCCTAAATGTAATAGATAGGACAGAATAATGGAGAAGGTTAGGGAAGAAGTATTATATAAATACCCCTTTTATCAGCCTGTAGATGGCTACAGGTATAGTGTTGATGCCCTTCTTTTAGCAGGCTTTATACAAAGTAAAGAAAGTTTTATAAAGGTATTAGATATTGGTACAGGTAGTGGAATTATTACCCTGTTACTAAGCAAAAGATTCCCAGAGTGGGAATTTTCTGCCATAGAATTACAAAAAGATCTACATAAAATAGCCTTAGAAAATTTTAATATACATAAGCTTAATGTGGATTTATTGGATGGTGACTATAGGGCCATAGAGGGACAAGACATATTTGATTTAATTGTGTCCAATCCTCCTTTTTTTAATTATGGTCACTTACCAAAAAATGAATCAGAGGCTATTGCAAGACATGAAATTGCTGGAGATATGGAAAGTTTAATTGTAAAGTCAAAGAAACTCCTTAAAGGTGGAGGTTATTTTTATGTTATTTATCCAGCGGATAGAATGGCAGAACTACTAACAAAATTAACAATTAACAAACTAGCGCCTTATGCCTTGAAGTTAATACATCCTAGTCTTGGGAAATCGGCTTCCTTGGTAATGGTGGTTGCTAGAAAAAATCATAAAGGAAGACTCCATGTATTGTCACCCTTATATATTGGGGATGAAACAGGTGGAGATACTTTAGAAATTAAAGAATTATATGATAAGGGAGTGCTGGAATGGTAAAAGAAGATGGTTGTCTGTATCTTGTTGGCACACCCATAGGTAATTTAGAAGATATCAGTCTTAGGGCTGTTAGAATATTGTCAGAAGTTGACTTGATAGCTTGTGAAGATACAAGGGAGACTTTAAAACTTCTTAATCATCTAGGTATTTCTAAAAAGATGATCAGTTATCAAAAATATAGTGAAAATGAAAAAAAATCCTACCTTATAGATTTAGTGGAGGCAGGTAATAAATTAGCTCTAGTCTCTGATGCAGGAATGCCAGGGATAAGTGACCCTGGAGAAATTCTAGTCAGGGAAGCATGGGATCGGGGTGTAAGAGTTGAGGTGATTCCAGGACCAAGTGCTGTTATAAGTGGGCTGGTTATTTCTGGGTTATCAACTTCTAATTTCTATTTTCATGGATTTTTACCTAAGGGTAAGGTTAAAGAAAGAGAAGGAGTAGTAACTAGTTTAAAAGATATGAGGGCTACTCTAATATTCTATATTACCCCACATAGTGTTGAAAAAGATTTAGCACTTCTGCTTAAAATATTAGGGAACAGAAATGGAGCCATAGCAAGAGAAATAACAAAGTTCTATGAAGAAGTCATTAGAGGGACTTTAGAAGAACTACTCCAAATTGTTGGAAGTAGAACTTTAAAAGGTGAAATGATTTTAATTATAGATGGTAATCAAGAGACTGCCAAGGAAATGACTTTAGAAGAACAATACAAGCTATACCAGATAATGCTAGGTAGTGGAGTAAAGAGTAAGGAAGCTATTAAGACTATATCTGCTGACTATAATGTTAGTAAGAATAAGCTTTATGAATATATATTAGGAAAGAAGGAGGAATAATTAATGGAGAAGAAAAGTTTTTATGTTACGACCCCAATATATTATCCTAGTGCTCAGTTACATATAGGGCATACTTTAACAACAACAATGGCTGACACTTTAGCCCGCTATAAAAAGATGAGAGGTTACGATGTCTATTTTTTAACTGGTTCTGATGAACATGGTCAAAAAATTGAAAAAGTAGCTGCTGAAAAAGGGATGAAACCAATTGAATACACCGACGGTATAGTTAAGACCTTTAAAAATCTTTGGTCTAAAATGCATATAGATTATGATGATTTTATTAGAACTACAGAAAAAAGACATTATGATACTGTACAAGCCTTGTTTCAAAAGATCTATGATCAAGGTGATATTTACAAGGGAGAATATGAAGGTTATTATTGCACATCTTGCGAATCTTTTTTTACCCAATTTCAGTTAGCTGAAGGACACTGTCCAGATTGTGGTAAAGCTGTAGATATAGTTAAAGAAGAAAGTTATTTCTTCAAAATGAGTAAATATGGAGACAGGCTACTAGAATATATAGAAAGCCATCCTCATTTTATTCAACCTGAGAGTAGAAGAAATGAGATGATTAGTTTTATTAAAATGGGCTTAGAGGATTTATCAGTTTCTAGGACTACTTTTGACTGGGGAATTCCTATTACTATGGATAGGGGTCATATCATTTATGTTTGGTTTGATGCCTTAACTAACTATATTACTGCCCTTGACTATCTTGATGATGGTCCTTTATATGAACAATTCTGGAAGAATAATGATGAGATTGTTCATTTAGTAGGTAAGGATATTATTCGTTTTCATACAATAATCTGGCCAATTATTTTAATGGCTGCAGGTATTAAATTACCGACCACTGTTTTTGGACATGGCTGGTTATTATCTGGTGGTGGTAAAATGAGTAAGTCTGTAGGTAATGTTGTTGATCCATTAGTTTTGATTGACAAGTACGGTGCAGATTCCTTAAGGTACTTTTTATTAAGAGAAATGCCAAGTGGTTCTGACTACTATTATTCAGAAGATGCTTTGGTTAGTAGAATAAATATGGATTTAGCCAATGATTATGGCAATCTATTAAGTAGAACTATTTCTATGATTGATAAATATTTTTCAGGTAATATTCCACTGGTTAAAGATGGTTTTGATGAGGATCTTGTAACTTTAAGTCAAGAGGTTACCAATAGTTATCAAAAACATATGGATAAGTTTGAGTTGAGTTTAGCCTTACAGGCTGTGTTTAAGCTTGTTGGCAAGGGTAATAAGTTGATTGAAGAGTCTGCTCCCTGGACCTTATATAAAGAGGGTAATATGGAGAGATTATCAGTTGTATTATACCAGTTGGTGGAAATAATTCGCATGTCTACAATTATGTTAAGTCCAGTACTTGTTGAGACAGGTGAGAAGGTTATGACACAATTGGGAGTTGATAAAGAATATTTCACTTATGACAAGTTAGCATTTGGCTCTTTGGACCAATCTTTTAAGGTTGCTAAAGGAACCCCACTTTTCCCACGTATTGAAATAGAAGTTGAGGAAAAGCCAAAGAAAGCTCAAAAAGAAGAAAAGAAAAAAGATATTAAAACAAAAGAAAAACAAAATGAAGATAATCTAATCTCTATAGATGATTTTGCCAAGTGCAAATTTAAGGTTGGTAAAGTACTAGAAGCGGAAAAAGTAGAAGGTACAGAAAAATTAATGAAGTTGTCTGTTAAGGTTGGAACTGATGAGATTAGAACTGTAGTAGCAGGAATAGCCCAATACTATCTACCTCAAGACTTGATAGGTAAGAAGGTAATTGTAGTCTACAATCTAAAACCAGCCAAACTTAGAGGTATTGAATCTCATGGTATGTTATTAGCAGCCAAGGGGGAAAATGATTTAAAATTATTAACTGTCGATGGTGATCTTGAAGAGGGAGCAGAGGTTAGTTAATGATTGATTCACATTGTCATTTAAATGATGATAAGCTATATTTTGATTTAGATGGGGTAATAAAAAGGGCAAAGTCAGTTGGAGTGGATACTTTTATAGTTCCTGGCTATGATTTAAAATCAAGTCTTAGAGCTGTTGAAATAGCAGAAGCTAATGATAATGTTTATGCTCTTGTGGGGATTCATCCTCATGATGCAATCACTTATAGTGATGAGGTAGAAGGAATATTAGTAGCTTTATTGAAAAACAAAAAGGTAGCTGGACTTGGTGAAATAGGTCTGGATTACCATTATGATAATAGTCCAAGAGAAAAACAACGAGAGGTTTTTATTAAACAACTGGAATTGGCCAGGGAGGCTGATAAGCCGGTAGTTATCCATTCTCGTGAGGCTTTTTTGGAAACCTTTGAAATTATTAGAGATTATGGAAAAGGTCTTAAGGGAGTTTTCCATTGTTTTTCTGGGTCAATTGAGTCTGCGATGAGAGTTATTGGAGAGCTGGGATTTTATATATCTCTCGCCGGACCAGTTACTTTTAAAAATGCCAAGGAACCTTTGGAGGTGGCAAGTCGTATACCTTTAGAATTTTTATTGATAGAAACCGATTGTCCCTATTTAACGCCACATCCTTTTAGAGGAAAACAAAATGAACCTTATTATCTACCATATATTGCAGACCGGATTGGTGAGGTACGTGGTGGTTCTATTATTGAAGCAAGTATAGAAAATACAAAGAAATTATTTGAAATTTAGGAGGTAGTGTATGTTAGGATTTTATTTAGTCATTAAAGCTATAGTCTTAGGATTTGTTGAGGGCTTAACAGAGTTTTTACCAGTATCTTCAACAGGTCATCTTATTATATTTGGTCATTTTTTAGATTTTAAAGGAGCTTTTGCTACTAGTTTTGAAGTAATGATTCAACTTGGGGCAGTTCTTGCTATAGTTGTTTTATATAGGACAAAAATATTTGGTGCATTTAAAAATCTAGGTAAGGGGAAATGGGGTAGAAGTTTAGCTATCAATGTTATTGTTGGCGTTATTCCTGCTTTAATTTTAGCTGTTTTATTCAAGGATGTAATTAAGTCATTTTTTGGTAGTGTTGTAATTGTTGCGGTTTCATTAATTATTGGTGCAATATTATTATATGTAGCTGAAAAGTATACTAAAGGCAAACACGTAGAACATAAAAAAGATAATATTGATGATTTAACAGCAAAGGATTCTTTAGTTGTTGGTTTGTTTCAGTGTTTGGCCTTAGTGCCTGGAATGAGCAGAAGTGGATCAACTATTAGTGGTGGTTTATTTAGGGGCTTGTCTCCGAGACTTGCTGCTGAATTTTCCTTCTTTTTAGCAATTCCTATTATGTTTGGAGCTTTTGTCTTTGAATTAAAGGATCTTGTTATTGGAAGTTCAATTGAAGTAGTGGCTTTGGTAGTTGGCTTTGTTGTTTCGTTTATTGTGGCCTACTTCGTGGTTAAGGTTTTTGTAGATTTTCTTGGCAAACATAGTTATGTTGGTTTTGTGATTTATAGGGCTATTGTTGGTGTTTTACTGTTAGTTCTAATATTATCTGGTATTATTAATGGCTAATCTGGAAAAGAAAAATAGAAATTGGAAGCCCATAATAGGTTTCCATCTTCTGTTTTTAGGTTTAGGAATATTTTTTCTTTATATATTTTATTTGATGGATATTAGTTGTTTGCTTAGGTATTTAACTGGTATTCCTTGTCCAACCTGTGGGGCAACGAGAGCGATGTTCTCATTGTTTAGGTTGGATTTTTTCGATTATTTCTATTTTAATCCTATGGCTTTACCTTTGGTTATTGCTTTTTTAGCAGTATTTCATATTAACTTATATCCCCAAAGGAATAAGATGGTATATATATATGTTGGTATTGTAGTTGTTTTAACTATAATATTATATGTTTATAGATTGTTTAATGGACTAATACCTTAATAACATATATAATTATATAATGACATCAACTATATACACTATATATTATATTATATATAGTGACTTTTTGAAAGGAATTCAAACATGCTACTTATTATAGTATTATCAGTTATATTGTTAATATTTGGAATTTATGAGAAATATACTCATCAAAAGAATTTGGATTCCATACCAATCAGAATAAATGTAAATGGCATTCGAGGTAAATCAACAGTAACTCGTCTTATGACAGGTATTTTAAGTGAAGCAGGATACAGAGTTATTGGTAAAACTACTGGAACCGAAGCTCGCATTCTGTATTGGGATAAAAAAGAAGAAAGAAAAATTATAAGAAGACCTGAAGGACCTAATATATCTGAACAAATAAAAATTGTTAAATTAGCATCTAAGTTAAATGCCAATATATTAGTTAGTGAATGTATGGCAGTTAACCCTGATTATCAGTTGATATATCAAAATCAAATGGTGCAAGCTAATATTGGTGTAATTGTAAATGTTCTTGAAGATCATATGGAGGTTATGGGCCCTACTTTAAGTAATGTAGCAGATGCTTTTACATCTACTATACCGTATGATGGTAAATTGATAATTGCTCCAGGACCATTTGAAAATTTTTTTAAAGATGTTGCAAAAAAACGTAATACTGAAGTATTTGTAGCTGAAACTTCTAAAATTGGTCAAGAACAATTAAAAAGATTTGAATCTATCTATTTTCCAGAGAATGTCGCACTAGCTTTGGCTTTAGCCAAGGCCCTTGATATTGATGATGAAGTAGCTTGGAAGGGTATGTTAGCCGCTAACCCAGATCCAGGTATAGTAAAAGTACATACACTAGAAATACTTGAAAAGACCACATATTTTGTTAATGCATTTGCAGCTAATGATGTGGCCTCAACTTTTGCAATCTGGAAAATGGTGATAGAAATCGGTTACCCAACAGAAAATGTAGCTGTATTAATTAATTGCAGGCCAGATCGAATGGATCGTACTTATCAATTTGTTCAAGATTTTCTTCCTTATTTCCCATCAGAATTATTAGTATGTATGGGTTTTGAAACAAGAAATGTAATAGAAGCTTATAATTCAGGTGTTATATCAACAAATGAATTTTATGATATAACAGGTGCTGATGGTTATAATGTTTATAAGGAAGTTGAAGAAAAATTATCAGGAAAAATAATTTTTGGAGTTGGAAATATTCATGGTACAGCAGAAGAATTTATTACTGCTTTATTGCATATTGAACCTCCAGTATGCGATATACCTGATGAAAATATAGATGATTATAAAGGAGATGTGAGATGTACGGAAATGAATTATACCTTGCACTTGTAGTTGGAACAATTTTTAGTTTAATATACACGGAGGTAACAGGTATGTTGCCTGCTGGATTAATTGTTGCAGGATATATTGCATTAATGTTTGAACATCCCTATACAATTTTAGTTGTATTATTTATAAGTGGATTAACCTATTTGATAGTAAAGTTTGGAATTGCCCGTGTAGTTATTTTATATGGGCGTAGAAAGTTTGTTGCCATGGTAACAGTGGGTCTTATAATTAAATTATTAATTGACTACACAGTTCCCTATTTACCTTATGAATTTTATGTAATAACAGGAGTTGGTGTAATAGTTCCTGGAATTATTGCTAATACAATTGAACGTCAAGGTTTTGTTCATACATTAGTAAGCTTAGCAATCGTTAGTACTGCAACATATTTAATTGTATTTGGTTACAATACTTTAATCTTGTGATAAGGGGTGAAAGTATATGGATAAAATAATGACAGTTAAAATGAAGGTTCTTCGTTTTGCTAAAAAATATAAGAAAGAGACAAATAGGCATATAGTAATTGCTCTAATCCTGACTACTTTTCTATTAGTAATTTTACCGGCCATAAGTATTTTAGAAGTTCCAAATGATGTTACAGCACTATATAAAGAAAAGAAATTTGTAGGTAGTTTTGTTGGTGATATAGTGTTGAATCGATACTATGATTTACCTGTAAATTCATGGAAATCAGATGAAATTACTAAATATCTTAAAAGTTATTTTGAAAATTCTGATTTTATAACTGGCAATATTACCGGACAAATAACTGATAATAAAATAAAATTACTGAAAGATTCTAATTATTCCAATGTAAGTATAGATTATAAAATATTAGGCAATAAGGAAATATTAGATAGTAATGGGATAATATCTACTGGTGCAAATTCTGGCTCTGAAATAAATATAGTTTATCAACAGGTTAATGGAATTAGAATAGCTACTTTAGGTATATCTGAAGTAAATTATGTTGTTAATTTGGAATGGATTGAACAGGCAAAAAAAAATGCTGATATGGTGATTGTACATTTAATATGGAACGACAGGCAAGATGCAAAAGTTGATGACATACAAAATACTATAAGTAAAGCAATTTGTGATTCAGGAGCAGACATTGTTGTGGGTCATAATACAAAGGATATTGAGCCTATTGAAATTTACAATAATAAAATTATATTATATGGTGTTGGTAATCTTTTGATGCCTGAAAATTTTGCAACTACAAATGATAGTGTGCTTATTCAATATATCATCGAAAAAGATTCAACAACAAAAATTATTAGAGTTATTCCTTTGAATTTATCTTTTGGATATCCAAAACCAGCTTTAAGCATATTTAATATTTTTTCTCAAAAAAGTATTTTTAATGTCATGACAAGTGAATTACCAAAGGGTTTAAATTGGGAGGTCAAAAAGGGTATTCTAGATATAACTCTTGATTAAATATTGTATTTACAATTAAGTATAGAAGGATATGATAATATTGAAAATTAAAAAAAAGAATATACAAATAGTAATAATAATTTTATTATTTATAGTTATATTAGCAGTATTATATAAAGAACTGCCGCTAATTAATAATGCCAAAGTTCCAGATGTGGAAAAACCAATAGACATAGGTGAAGTGTCTACAATGGGCTACGGTGTGGTAGCAGATGATTCTAGAGCAGTTGAAATAGGAATGGATATTCTTCAAAAAGGGGGCAGTGCTGTAGATGCAGCTATAGCTGTTTCTTATGCATTAAGTGTAGTTTCTCCCTATGCTTCAGGTGTGGGTGGCAGTGGTATTATGTTAGTTTATCCTGGCGATTTATCAGAGCCTGTAGTCTATGATTATATGGGTATGGCGCCTAAAAACTTATCTAGTACAATTGCTATACCTGGCTTTGTGAAAGGTTTGGAAGCGGCGCATGATGATTATGGAATTCTGGAGATGGGTGAACTAATAGATCCATCTATTGAATTAGCCAAAGGAGGTATTAAGGTAAGTTCTCTACTAAATACCTTAATCAGAACTTCAGGATTTAGAATTGATAGTAAATTATGGAGTCAATTCTTTCAAGGGTCTACCCCTATAGCTGTTGGTGAAATTATGAAGCAACCAGCTTTGGCAGAATCTTTAGAAAGAATAAAGATAAATGGTTCAGATGATTTCTATAGTGGTGAGATAGCTAAAGATATAGTTAAAAACAGCAGCCTGACTTTAAATGATTTAGCATCTTATAAAGTTATAAAAAATGCTCCGGTTCTTGGCTCTTTTGCAGGTTATGATGTGTATTCGCCAACACCTTCTTCTGGTGGTGTGACCTTAATTCAAACTTTATTATTGGCCGAAAAACTCAACCTTAATAATTACAATGAAAATTCAGCGAAGTATATAAATCTTTTATCAAGAATTACTCAAGTTACTTATCATGATCGACTTACAAATATCTATGATCCGAATTTTCATCAAGTTGACACTGAGAAAATTACATCTGATGAATATATTGATCAACTAGCATCACTAGTTATGTCAAATCAAGATCTTATAAATTTGATTGTTGATGATTCACTGGCTGATAGTAAGGATGAGGAGAATACTACTCATATTGTTGTGGTTGATAAAAGTGGTATGATGGTCTCTGTAACAAATACACTTAGTCAATTTTTTGGCAGTGGTAGGAGTGCTGGTGGCTTTTTTCTCAATAGTCATATGGATAATTTTTCTACAACGCCTACATCCTTGAATGCAGCGGAAACAGGTAAAAGACCTCGTTCATATATTGCACCTACAATTCTTGCAAAAGATGGGGTGCCTGTTCTTGGTATTGGAAGTCCAGGAGGAAAACGTATACCTTTAATGATAACTCAGGTGCTTGTTAGAAGTTTGAAAAATAATGAAACTTTGCAATCTGCAATTAAAGCTAAGCGTTACTTTTATTATAATGAATTGTTATATCTAGAAAGTAACTATTTATCAACAGCAGAAAAAGATACTCTTCGTAATATAGGGTATTCTGTAGTATTATATTCTAACCCTCAATTTTATGGGAGTGTAAATGCTCTTTATATTGATTATGAGAATAATCAAATTATAGGTGGTGCAGATAATAGGCGTAGTGCTTACTGGACTTGGGAATAGAATTTAAATTAAAAATTATTGTATAATATCAAATGGCTAGTATTCCATAATTTGGATACTAGCCATTTTTATTATTTATTATTAAAACCTTTAGTGTTTAATTTGCTAAAGCGGCTTTTATAGCATTTGTATATTTATAGAATGTAGTTGTTTTTGTTTTTCTACCTGTTGTAGTTAAGCTTGAGAAGAAACTAGATCTTAGAGCTGTAGATAATTCTATTTGCACACCAGCTTTACTCAAGTTTTTATTTGTAATATTATTTGTATTTATTGCAGCGAGAGCAATAGGTGCATCTGCAACCTTGAATCCAGCAGCTTTTAAACGTGTTTTCACTTTATTTACTAAAACTTTATCAAGTCCACCGACATAAGTTAACTTTGTTGTACTTGAGAAGCCATGTATTGATAGTGTTTTCTTGGAGTTTTTAACTATATTAAGAGCAATTGGTTCATCAAAATGTGTTGAAGTTATGTGTAATGAAGAATTACCACTTTTCATAGTTCCTAGTAATGAATAGTAATTATACTTAGTACCAGCAATATTATCAGCTAATTCAGTAGTCCCACCTTCTATACTTCCGCCATGAATAGCTATAACTGCAATGGAAGAATTTGTCTTTCTATTAACAATTTTATAATCTAATCCTATAATCTTAGCACTTGATAAGGAATTATAATTTGCATATAAATCTGCTGCTTTTACTGTTGTTTTATTTACAGATAATAGTAGTAAACTGATAGTTACAACTAATAATCCAGCTTTTAAGATTCTCATAAATTTCATCTCCTTTTAAATAAAAAATACTTCTATTCCGTTTACCGAAATAGAAGTATGTAAAAACAATATTCTTCCAAATATATATCGGCAACTCGGCTACCATAGTCATTTTGACCTTAGGTCCGTAGCTTTGCGTCATCAACTTTCGTTGAGTTTGCTTTTTTCTTTTGTGACATTATTATCCCACCATTATATTATTAATGCAATACTTTTTTGCTATCTATTTAATCAACAGATTTCAAAGAGTCAATCATGTTTATTTTCTTTAATTTAAAATATGTAGCAATTTGAACTATGACTGATAGGGCTACTGTAATTAGAAAAGCCCACAGATAACTTAGTATATTTATTTGCTTAAGAAATACTGTACTATCTACCTCAATAATATCAATAATTAACCTATGGAGAAAGATGCCGAGGACTAGACCAATAAGAATACTCAGAAAGGTTAAAAGAAAAGTTTCCCTATAGATATATTTATTAACCTCATTGTCATAAAATCCTAAAACCTTTAAGGTAGCTATCTCACGTTTACGCTCACTTATATTTATAGAGGTTAGATTAACCAGAACTAGTAGAGCTAGGATTGCTGCTATACCAATTATCATAATGATAATATTATTTAAACCACCAACCAAGCCATTAAAGGTATTTAAATTGTCAGTAGTAAAATTAACATTGGTAAATAAATTACTGCTCATTAGATTTTCTGCTAATTTAGTTTCATTTTTAATATCATTACCAGTACTATTATTAGAAATAACAATATTGTACTTGGTGTTCTCCCCGAAGATTTCCTTGTAAGTGGTGTTATTCATATAGATATAATGCATAACATAATTTTCTGCCACATCAGTAATCTTTAATTTGTATACTTTATTATCATTACTAGTTATTTTTAGGGTATCACCTTTACTGACACCAGTTAGCTCGGAGAGTTTCTGGGTTATAATAATGCTGTTTGTATCAAGAGTAATATGTTTGTTGGTTAATTTACTGTTTAAGATAAAATAGTCTTCAAATTTTTGTACGTTTTCAGGAACTATCATATTAAGATCTACTTCTTTAGTAGTAGCTTTTGTAGTAAAGGTTATTTGATTAATTAATAAAGGATTTTTTATTTCTTGTTCTTGTAAGGTTATATTTAAATTTTCATTTATTGAATTTGTTTCGTTTTTCAAGACCAATGAGTTATCATACTTAAAAATTTTCTTATATTGAATATCAGCTATACCATCAACACTATCACGTATGCCAAAACCCGTAAGTAGTAGTGCAGTACAACCAGCTATGCCTACAATAGTCATGAATACTCTCTTTTTGTATCTGAATATATTTCTCATAGTTACTTTCCAGGTAAAAGATAAACGTCTCCAAATGAAACCTATTTTTTCTAAAAGAATAGTTTTCCCCCTTTTTAAGGGAACAGGACGGAGTAGTGCCGCTGGTCTTTGTTTAAGTTCTTTTCGTCCAGCTCTAATTGTAACAGTAAACATTAAGAGCAAGGTGAAAAAAGTTATTAACAATAAAGTTAATAGATTAAACTTCAAGATAAGGGGTGGAAGTATGTAGTTAGCTTTATAGACTGAATGAATAATATAGGGGATTAAACTACTGCCACCAAAGAAACCTATTAGGATTCCAGCTATGGAGGCTATGAAAACATATAGTAAATACATGGATAGTATTTTACTATTAGAATAGCCAAGGGAGGTTAAGGTTCCCATTTCTCCTCTTTCTTCTTCTATCATCCTAGTCATGGTATTTAGACTCATCAAGGCTACTATAACCATGAAAAATACTGGTAATATAGCTGCGATTAAGGAAACTTTTTGTGTATCTTCATTTAAGGCTACATATCCAGGCAGGTCGGTTCTATCAAATATATACCATTTTGTAGTTTCGGAATTTTTACTTATATTAACAAGATCACTAATTAAGGGCTTTGTATAATTATCATATTCTTCTGTATATACTTTGGCAGTTTTAGTGTTTTTGGCAGTTAAGTAAATTTCAGTATAGTAAGGTATTTGAAAGTTCTCTTTATCTATGAAGATAAAAGAATGAAGTTTACCATTACCAATATTAGAAATCCCATAATCTTTAAATATATAGAGTACTGAATTAATTGTTCCCACTACTTTGTAATTGTGATTTTTTAAAATATTATTGGTATCGCCAGTTAAAGGTATTGTATCTCCAATATTATAGAGTTTACTGTCTGCTAGGCATTCATTAGAGGATATTGGCAGTCTACCCTCTACTAGGGCAGGTTGATTTATATTATCCTCCAAGGCATGTATTTTTATTGGGTTACCTTCATTTAGAAGGTCTATAGAATAACTAGGTACTATTAAGTCAGTATTATTTAGTTTTTTTATGATACTAATATCACTATCAGTAAATCCAGTTGGACTTAAAACCTTAAGGTCCATTAAATTAAATTGATCATAGTAGGAGTCCATAGAACTAGTTATATCTGGAGAGCTGGCTCTAATACCAGCAAAAAAGCCTACTCCTACTGCTATGATGATTAATAGGGATATAAATCTACCATAGGATTTCTTTACTTTTATTATGGCGTTTTTAAACAACATGGTCATCACCACACAATCTCTGATACTTTTTTAGGATGGTTGTTGATGATGATTTCATCAACTGTACCATTTTTTATTTTAATAACTTTATGAGCCATGTCGGCAATGACTAAGTTATGGGTAATTAAAACTGTGGTCATATTTGTTTCATGACAAGTTTTTTGTAAAAGTTCAAGTATTTTTTTACCTGTATTACTATCAAGTGCTCCTGTTGGTTCATCACATAAAAGTAATTTAGGATTTTTAGCTATAGCTCTTGCTATAGCTACCCTTTGTTGTTCTCCGCCTGATAGTTGATAAGGGAAGTTGTCTATACGCTCAGACAAACCTACCTGTTCTAGTATAGTTTTTGGATCTAAGGAATCAGGACAGATTTGACAAGCTAGTTCTACATTTTCTAGGGCTGTCAGGTTATGGACTAAATTATAGAATTGGAAAACGAAGCCAATATCATTACGTCGATATTTAACTAAGTCTTTTCCCTTATATTCATCTATTCTTACTCCGTCGATTATTATGTGACCATCGGTAGGTTTATCCATTCCTCCAATTAGGTTTAGTACTGTGGTTTTTCCTGCACCTGAAGGTCCTAGTATTACTACTAGTTCTCCTTTTTCTATTTCAAAGGAGCAATGTTCTACTGCATTAATGGTAACTGCCCCAAGGACATATTCCTTCTTTATATTTTTTAGTTCGATATATGGCATTAGTATTTCCTCCATTTAATAAACATAGTGTTGTAAATATATCATAATTCTAGTATACTAACACTATGAATTTACATCAACAAGCAGATAAGTAAATAATGATAGTTATAAGTCATATAATATAAGAAGTGTTTATTATATAACAGAAACTATGAAATTTATTTTTGTTAATAAGGGAGGCTGTTATGAAATCGGAAAAAACAGACAGACGTGTTAAATATACCAAGATGGTTCTCAAAAAAAGCCTGATAGAATTATTGAAGAAAAAACATATTTCTAAAATATCCATCAAAGAAATATGTGAATTGGCAGATATCAACAGGGCGACTTTTTATGCTCACTATACTGATCAATATGATTTAAGACTGAATATTGAAAATGAATTGATTGAGGAAATAAATAATTATCTTAATAGTTATCCTTTTAGTAATCCTGAAAATATATCTTTGGATATGTTGGTAAAGATTTTTGAATATCTAAAAGAAAATGCCGAAGTTTGTATTGTGCTTTTAGGAGATACAGGGGATATTAATTTTCAGAAGAAGGTAATGAAAATCGTCAGGCAACAGTGTATATCTGCCTGGACATCCCTAAAGGAGATTAATGAGGAGGATGCAGAATTTATGTATACCTTTTATGCAATTGGCAGTGTAGGTATAATACAAAAGTGGCTTGTGGAAGATATTGATAAATCTCCAATAGAAATGGCCACCCTAATATTAAAACTAGCCAATAATGGACTATCAGGTTTTTAAATAGAAGAAAAGTAATGGAGCAGTTATATAACTGCTCCATTACTTTTCTTATCTATTTATTGTTATTCTATTACTTTTTTTTGTCTTCTTTAGTATCTTTATTCTTTGCTTCTTTTTTAGCAAGTTCTTTTTCCTGGTCTTTTCGTTTCTTTCTGGCTACTCTTTCTTCTTCATCAAAGTATAGTTCTTCAAAATTTATAAAGTGTTGGAGATTACCCTCTCTGTGTAAGCGAATAATAATATTAGCTGTTATAGGAACTATAAACATCCCTGCAACGCCAAGCCAAATGAAACCAAGATAAATGGATATTAGAGTTACTAATGGGTTAAGACCTAATTGGTCACCTACTATCTTTGGTTCTATAAGTTGTCTGACAATTGTTATTACACCATATAGAATCAGTAGCCCCACGCCCATGCTAACATTACCAGTAAGGAAAGTGAAGGCTATCCAGGGAACCATAATTCCACCAGTGCCAAGTACTGGCATAATATCAAAAAGTGCGATTAAGAATGCTACAAATATGGAGTTAGGAACTTGGAGTATAGTTAATCCAATACTTAGTTCCAAAAATGTTACAGTCATAATTTTAGCATAAGCAACTATATACTTGCCAATGGTTTCTTTAAAGGCAACCTTGATATTTCTAACAAGAATACTAAACTTATTAGGCATTATGTCGAAGATAAAGTCCTTTATATTTGGGAAATCAACATTGGAAAATACTGTGGCTAATACTGTAAATATAAAAGTTAGCAAAATGAATGGTACAGCCTTAGTTATATTTGTTAAAAAGACTAAACCATTCTTAGAGAAGTTTATAGCCCAAGTTTGTAATTCACCAACAAGTTGTATTTGTAGTTTGCCAATCTGGAATTTCATATCTGGTGAAAAGTTTGCAATTGTATCAGTTAACCAGGTATTAATCTTACTTAAGGCTGGTAAAACATCTTTATTAACAAAATCTGGTAGGAGATAAAAATATGTTTGAGAATATTTTATTGCCAAATATACTAATAACCAGACTATCAGACCTAGAATTACCGCTAGAGTTATTGTATAAAAATAGGCTACTGCACTTCGCTTGGCATGTGTTTTCTTGACAGTCCAGCTAATCAGGGGATTCATTGCATAGGCAATTAGAAAACCAATAATGAAGGGAGTAAGCCAATTAAATAAAAACTTCATACTAAAATAAATTACCCCGGCTATAATAGCGTAATAGACAAAATTTATGATAAATTGTCTTCTTTTATCAATATTCATTAAATTACCCCCTCTTTAAGATATGGGAAATATTTTCGACAATTTTGGTTGCGACATCAGGTCTATTCATTGTATATAGGTGAATACCATCAACATCGCTTGTTACTAAATCTATAATTTGGTCAATGGCATACATAATACCAGCTTCCATTAGGGCAGCCGGGTTATCTTCGTATTTATCTAAAATTCTAATAAACTTTCTTGGTAGTGTAGCTCCACAAAGTGTTACAATATTATGTATTTGCTTGGCGTTTATAACGGGCATAATACCAGCTGATATGGGAACTTTAATACCTACTTTATCCGCACTTTCCAAAAATCTGTAATATTGTTCGTTATCATAAAACAATTGGCTTACAAGGAAATCTACTCCAGTATCTACCTTTGTTTTAAGATTTAATAAGTCTTGAGTCAAGCTTCTTGATTCTATGTGACCTTCAGGGTAACAAGCTGCTCCAATACTGAAAGTATCTCCATAATGTTGTTTAATAAAGGAAATCAAATCAGAAGCATACTCGAAGTGAAGAGGGTTTGGAACTGAAGACTGATCTCCAGTTGGAAAATCACCTCTTAGGGCAAGTATATTTTTAACTCCATTTTCTTTTAATCTATCTAGGGTATCTATAACTACTTCCTTAGTTGAGGACAAGCAGGTTACATGGGCAAGTGATTCAATATTAAAATCATTTTTAACAGTTCCTGCTATATCGCAAGTTCTGCCTGTTGTTGTACCTCCGGCACCATAAGTTACACTGATAAAATCAGGATTTAGTTGTGAAAATCCTTCAAGTTTACCTGTTATGCTTTCTATTGTTCCTGTTCCCATCTTTGGCGGAAATATTTCTAAGGATAAAACTGTCTTTCCTCTATGATAAAAATCTTTAATCTTCATTAAAAACCTCCTAATTCAATCTAATTAACTTTTATTATATCATAAAAAATTATATAATATACGATTTGAAAGGTTTGGAATCCTTAGTTTTATTGATGTTTCAATAATTGAATAGTATCTATGGCAAAGAGTGGTCTTGTGCGGTATAATGGAGAACAAGATACTATGTGGATAAGGAGATAAAAATGAGTGAAAATAAATTTATACCACCATACACAATATCAGATAAGATTGTTAATTTAATTTCACAAATCACAGAAATTTTAACAAAAATAACAATTAATGACAAAATGAGTAATAGTCCAAAATTAAGGCGTGATAATCGCATCAGAACTATTCAAGCTTCTCTCGCTATTGAAAATAATTCATTATCAATTAATCAAGTAACAGATATAGCTAATGGTAAAAGAATCTTAGGTGCACCAAAAGAAATATGTGAAGTAAAGAACGCCTTTGAGGCTTATGATAAACTTTTTATCTTAAATCCTTTTTCAAATAAAGATTTATTATCTGCACATAAGGTATTAATGAAAGATCTAACCGATGAAGCTGGCAAATTTCGTAGTGGTGGCGTCGGAGTGTTTGCAGAAGAAAGATTAATTCATATGGCGCCGCCTGCTAATATAGTTCCAGGGTTATTAATAGAATTAATGAACTGGGCTAAAAATAGTGAGGTGCATCCATTGATAAAGAGTTGTGTTTTTCATTATGAGTTTGAGTTTATCCATCCATTTACCGATGGTAATGGGAGGATGGGTAGAATGTGGCAAACTTTGATTCTCTATAAATGGAATAAACTATTTGGGTGGCTCCCTATAGAAACTTTAATTAGAGATAGACAATCAGAATATTATGATGTGCTGGGTACTTGTGATCGTTCTGCCGATTCTTTAGAATTCATAGAATTTATCTTAACAACAATCAGAGATGTGTTAAGAGAAATAGCGATAACCGACCAGGTTACCGATCAGGTTACCGATCAGGTTAAAAAGTTGCTTTTTATTATGGGTGATGTTAGTTTATCAACTAATGAATTGATGAAAAAATTAGGATTAAAACACAGACCTTCATTTAGAAAATACTATCTGATGCCAGCCTTGAGACTAGGTTATATTGAAATGACAATACCTGATAAGCCAAGTAGCGGTAATCAAAAATATAGGAAAGTCTAGAATACTCCATAATAATAGCAATAAACTTTAATTGTATGGGAAAAAATTATATAATAAAGGGTAGTAAATTCAAGGAGAAACAAATTGGAAATAAAAATAGATAAAAGTGAGGTCCTAAGATACTTGGGCTACAAGAATCAAGAATACAGTCAAGAACTTGATCATATTATTGATGAAGTAAGGGAAGAGATCAAAGAAATTTCAAACTTTAAATATACCTATAAGATTGTGGAGTTAAAAAGAGATGCTGAGGGTAGGGCTTATATAGAAGATGGTATCATGCCACTTTTGGGAGAGAATATTCAAAAACATCTAGCCAATGCGGATAGTTGTGTTATTATGGCAGCGACTCTTGGTGTTGCAGTTGAAAAAAGACTTAACTACTATAGTAAGGTGGATTTAACTAAGAATTTTATCTTGGATAGTTGTGGGACACAGATGATTGAAGAAGTTTGTGATGGTATTGAAGAAGAAGTTAAGGCCAAGTTGGGTGAAGGGTTCTTCTATACATTTAGATATAGCCCTGGTTATGGGGATTATCCGATAAGTGTTCAAAATCAATTGGTAAGATATTTAGATGGTTATAGGAGGATAGGTCTTACTGTTACTGATAGTCATTTGTTATTACCTAGAAAGTCTGTAACCGCTATAATGGGCATACAGACCATACCATTTGTTAGTGAGTTTGATCGTTGTGCCGCTTGTTTGGCCAGAGATTATTGTAAATTTAGAAAAGAGGGAACAAGATGTTATTCAAAGAAAGATTAAATAAAGGTCAGCTAATTCTATTTGATGGAGCTATGGGAACCATGCTTCAACATTATGGCATGTTGGGTGGGGAGCTTCCTGAAAGATATAATATTGAAAAAAAGGATATTTTGGAAAAAATACATTTAGATTATTTGATGGCAGGAGCACAGGTGCTTACTACTAATACTTTTGGTGCCAATAGTCATAAATTGGCTGGAACTGGTCTAGAGGTAGAGGTTGTTATAGTTGAGGCTGTTAAGTGTGCCAGGTCTGCTATTAAAAAATCTGGTAAAGAGGCTTATATTGCTTTAGATATTGGTCCTATTGGTCAGTTGATGGAGCCGATGGGTACTTTGTCCTTTGATCAAGCATATGATTTGGTAAAGGAAGAAGTGCTGGCTGGTGTAAAGGCTGGTTGTGATTTGGTCCTTTTGGAGACTATGACTGATATTTATGAGTTGAAGGCTGCTATTTTGGCTATTAAGGAAAATAGTGATTTGCCTGTACTTTCAACTATGACTTTTGAACCTAATGGCAGGACTTTGACTGGTACTAATCCTGAGACTATGGTTAATATCTTAGAGGGACTGGGTGTTGATGCTCTTGGTATGAATTGTTCTCTTGGTCCTGTGGAATCAAAGGTTATTTTAAAGGATATTTTAAAGTATGCTAGTATTCCTGTGATGATTCAGCCTAATGCTGGTCTGCCTCAAATAAAGGATGGAAAGACAGTATATAGTATTACAGAAGATGAGTTTGTTACTGAAACTTTGGCTTTTGCCAAGGAGGGTGTGGCAATTATTGGTGGTTGTTGTGGAACAACTCCTTCATATATAAGGAAGATTACTTCTGTTTTAACTGGTGGTGAGGTTGTTAAAAGAGAGGTGGTTAGAAAGACTAAGATTTCTTCTCCTGTCTCTAGTGTGACTATAGGTGAGGATTTTGTAATTATTGGTGAGAGAATAAATCCTACAGGTAAGAAGAAGATGAAGGAAGCGTTGTTGGAAGATAACTTGGGATATATTGTTGAAGAAGCGGTACAACAGGAAAAGGCCGGGGCTCATGCTTTGGATGTTAATGTTGGTTTGCCTAAGATAGATGAGCCTAAGAAGATTGTAGAAGTTATTAAATTGATTCAGGAGATTAGTAATCTTCCTTTGCAGATTGATTCTGCTGATGTTAAAGCTTTGGAAATGGGTTGTCGTTACTATAATGGTAAGCCTTTGATTAATAGTGTTAATGGTAAGTTGGAGTCTATGGAGGCTGTTTTTCCTATTGCTAAAAAGTATGGTGCTGCTATGATTGCTTTAACTCTTGATGAGTCTGGCATTCCTAATACTGCTGAGGAGCGTTTTAATATTGCTGAAAAAATAATGAAAAAAGCTGGAGAGTATGGTATTCCGAAGGAGAATATTATTATTGATTCTTTGGTGTTGACTGTATCTGCTCAACAGAAGGAAGTTATGGAGACTGTTAAGACTTTGGCTTTGGTTAAGGAGAGACTTGGTCTTAAGACTAGTCTTGGTGTTTCTAATGTTTCTTTCGGTCTGCCTAGCAGGCCATTGATTAATAGGACTTTTTTGACTATGGCTATGACTATGGGTCTTGATGTGGCTATTATTAATCCGATGTCTAAGGAGATGATGGAGGCTATTAGTGCTTTTAGGGTGCTGGCTAATCTAGATAAGGATGCTGAAGATTTTATTGGTAAGTTTAGTGAGGCTGGATTGGCTGATAGAAATAGTGATAAGTCTTTGTCTGAATATAGTTTACAGGAGATTATTATTGGTGGGTTGAAGGATAAGTCTGCTGATAAGACTAGGGAGATGTTGGCTGTTAAGATGCCTTTGGAGATTGTTAATGAGGATATAATGCCTGCTCTTAATATTGTAGGTGATGGTTTTGAGCAGGGTAAGATTTTCTTGCCTCAGTTGATTCAGTCTGCGGAGACTGTTAAGGCTTCTTTTGTGGTTATAAAGGAGGCTCTGTCTGCTTCTGGCGCTGTTGAGGCTAAGAAGGGTAAGGTTATTTTAGCAACTGTTCAGGGTGATATTCATGATATTGGTAAGAATATTGTTAAGGTGTTGATGGAGAATTATGGTTTTGAGGTTTATGATCTTGGTAAGGATGTTTCTCCTGAAAAGATTATAGAGGTAGCAAAGGCTAAGCAGGTTGATTTGATTGGTTTGTCTGCTTTGATGACTACTACTGTTAAGAGTATGGAGGAGACTATTATTAAGCTTCGTGAGAATGGTGTTACTGTTCCTGTAATGGTTGGTGGTGCTGTATTGACTGTGGAGTATGCTGGGATGATTGGTGCGGACTATTATGGTAAGGATGCCAAGGAGGCTGTGAGTATTGCTCATGAGGTAGTTGATAAGGGGTAGTTTTATGAATAATGGTGTTTTGATGGCTTTGGTGGCTACTTTGTTTACTTGGGGTTTGACTGCTCTTGGTGCTGCTTTGGTGTTTTTTTTCAAGACTATAAGGCGTGATGTGTTGGATGGGATGATGGGGTTTGCAGCTGGTGTTATGATTGCTGCTAGTTTTTGGTCTCTATTAGCTCCAAGTATAAGTTTGTCTGAGTCTTTGGGTCAAAATGCTGTGCTTATGGCTGGTAGTGGCTTTATGGCTGGTGGTTTATTTTTGTTTTTGATTGATAAGTTGTTGCCTCATATGCATTTGCAAAGAATGGAACCAGAGGGTATAAAGTCTTCTTGGAGTAGGTCTGTTTTGTTGGTGTTGGCTATTACTCTTCATAATATACCTGAGGGTTTAGCTGTTGGTGTTGCTTTTGGTGCTGCGGCTAGTGGTGAGGCTGGTTTTGGTGGTGCTGTGGCTTTGGCTATTGGTATTGGTTTGCAAAATTTTCCTGAGGGTGCTGCTGTTTCTATTCCTTTAAGACGTGAGGGATTGTCTCGGATGAAGTCTTTTATGTATGGTCAGTTTAGTGGGATTGTGGAGCCTGTGGCTGCTGTTATTGGAGCTTTGTTGGCTATTACTATCAGGGGTATGTTGCCTTTTGCTCTTTCTTTTGCTGCTGGTGCTATGATTTTTGTTGTGGTGGAGGAGCTTATTCCTGAGTCTCAGGGTAAGAGTGGTATTAGAAGTAGTGATTTGATTTCTCTTTTCACTATGGTTGGTTTTGTGGTGATGATGGTTCTTGATGTAGCCTTGGGTTAAAATTAAGAGATAAATGAAATTGCAAGATAAATTAAATATAAAATATTAAAAAGTTTTTGCATTACAATGCAAAAATTTTTGTTTTTTTTATTTTTTTGTATTACAATGCAAAAACTTTATTGACATTATATTTAATAGATATATACTATAAGTATAAATTGTAATGAGGTGTAACTATGATAAAGCGTGATGAATATCTTAAGAAACTGATCGGATATAGAAATAAAAGAATAATAAAAGTCATAACTGGTATTAGACGTAGTGGAAAGTCTACGTTACTAGAAATGTACAGAAGTTATTTATTGGATGAAGGCGTTTCTGCTGATAAGATTATTCATATAAATTTTGAAGATTTAAAATATCTGGAACTATTGGATTATAAAAAATTATATACATTTCTTGAGGATATTATTAAGGATGGCTTTTATACAATAATACTTGATGAAGTGCAAAATGTCGAAAATTTCCAATTGGTGGTTAATAGTTTATTTTTAAAGGATAATATTGATATTTTTATAACTGGTTCTAATGCCTATATGTTATCTGGTGAATTAGCAACTTATTTGTCTGGAAGGTATGTAGAAATAAATATACTACCTTTATCTTTTAAGGAGTATGTTGTCTATCTTGGCAAGTTGGATAATTTACAGAAATCTTATAATAATTACATACAATTAGGTTCATTTCCATATTTATTACAATTAGATACAGAGGAACAGATTAAGGAGTATTTGAGAGGTATCTACAGTACTGTTGTCTTAAAGGATATTATGTCTAGAAATAAGATTAGTGACGTTATGATGTTGGAGAGTGTGATTAATTTTATGTTGGATAATATTGGGAATATACTATCTACCAAAAAGGTTAGTGATACTATGACTTCTCATGGAAGGAAGATTAATGTAAGAACTGTTGAATCTTATCTTACAGCATTAGTTGATAGCTATATCTTTTATGAAGTTAAAAGATATGATGTTAAAGGTCGTCAACATCTAAAGACTTTGAGCAAATATTATGTTGTTGATATTGGTTTTAGAAATTTATTATTAGGTAAAAAGGGGTACGATATAGGCTTTATTCTAGAAAATATTGTTTTCCTTGAGTTGATTAGAAGAGGCTATAATGTTTATGTTGGAAAGGTTGGAGTACTGGAAATTGACTTTGTGGCAACTAAGGGTGATGAGACTAGATATTTTCAAGTAGCCGCTAGTGTAAGGGATCAGGTTACTTTAGATAGAGAATTAAAATCTTTAATTGCTGTTTCTGATTCTTATGAAAAGAGTATTTTAACTTTAGATGATGATCCGGTAATGGATTATGATGGTATTAAGGTTATGAATGTCTTGGATTTTCTAGTTAATAACTAGGCTATGATATTTATTTATGTAATAATACTTATTTATGCATTTTAAATATACATTTAGAATTACCTTTGCCTATATGGTGGTATTTAGCTATTTTTGTAGTTAATATATATTGAATAATTATTAGTATATTGGTTGGGAATATAAAATCTCTTTATATTCCCATTTTATTTTACTTTTTTTATTGTTTCTTTTTTTTGTTGTTGTATAATTGTAATAACACTAGATGTTGTGTTTTATGGATGAAAAATTACAAGATAATGTGGAATTAGTTTTGACAGGAGGGTTTTGGAAGTGGAAGTTTTGAAGAGAAAGGGCTATCTAGTAGAGTTTGAGCCTAAAAAAATCAAGAATGCGATTGAGAAAGCAATGACTGAGACTAATGATGGTATTGACCAGGAGTTAAGTACTAAAATTAGTTTACGAATTCAGGAAATGATCAAGGAAAGAGACAGGGCAATTAATGTAGAAGAGATTCAGGATATGGTGGAATATCTTCTTATGGATACTAATAGAAAAGATGTTGCTAAGAAGTATATTATATATAGGTATGCACAGACTCAAGCAAGGGCTGTTATGAAAAAAGAAGAGTTTGTGATGGTTACTGATGATTTTGTCAGCAACTATAAACATAAAAAGTCCCCTATGGGTAGACTTGGTGATTTTGTATATTACAGAACATATTCTAGATACTTGGAGGACTTAGGTCGTCGTGAGTATTGGTGGGAGACTGTTCGTCGTGCGGTTGAATATAATACGAGCTTGTTGCCTACTTCACGTAAGGAAGCAGAGGCTCTTTATGATAATATTTTTAATTTGAAGCAGTTCTTGTCTGGTAGAACTTTCTGGGTTGGTAACACTGGTGTTTCTAAGCATTATCCTTTGTCTAATTTTAATTGTGCTTTTGAGACTATTACTAGTGTGGATGATTTTAGGGATTTGTTCTATTTACTAATGGTGGGTGCTGGTGTTGGTGCTAGAGTATTGCCTGAGGATGTTGTGGCTTTGCCTAAGTTCAGGTCTACTTTTGAATTGATTCATAGGGATTACTCTCCTGTTGAACCTGAGGAGAGAAAAGATTATACTGCTCTTAATTTTTATGATGATGTTAGGGCTGAGATTACTATTGGTGATTCTAAGGAAGGTTGGGCTCAGGCTTTGAAGTTTTTCTTGGAGTTGATTAGTGCTCACGAGTATCGTCATATTGAGACTATTTTGATTGATTATTGTAATGTTAGACCAAAGGGAGAGAAATTGAAGACTTTTGGTGGTACTGCTAGTGGTCATGAGAGTATAAAGAATATGTTTAATAAGATTGCTAATGTAATTATTGTTCGTGGTGATGTTGAAGGGGAGAGGGTAACTCTTCGTCCGATAGATTGTATGGATATTTGTAATATTATTGGTGAAAATGTTGTTGTTGGTGGTGTTCGTCGTACTGCTGAAATGATTATTGTTGATGCTGATGATAAGGAGTGTATTGATGCTAAGTCTAGCTTGTATCGTCAAGTTGATGGCAAGTGGGAGGTTAATAAGGATCTTATACATCGTCAGATGAGTAATAATTCTATTTACTATAAGAAGAAGCCTACTAGGGAAAGATTACACTGGCAAATTGAAAAGATGCGCTATAGTGGAGAGCCTGGTTGGGTAAATGGTGAGTCTGCTGCTAAGCGTAGGCCGAATATGGCTGGGGTTAATCCTTGTGGTGAGATTTTATTGGATAGTTATGGTGTTTGTAATTTGACTACTGTGAATGTTTTTGCTTATGTTAAGGATGGTATTCTTGATGAGGCTGGTTTATATGAGGCTCAGAGATTATCTGCTAGGGCTGGTTATAGGATGACTTGTGTGGAGCTTGAACTTCCTCGTTGGAATCATGTTCAAACTAGGGATAGGTTGCTTGGTTGCAGTTTGACTGGTTGGCAGGATATGGTTAATGCTATTGGTGTTGATAAGGCTGGTGAGGCTAAGATTTTGACTAAACTTCGTGCTGTGGCTAGGGATGCTGCTGATGAGTATGCAAGAGAATTGAGTCAAAATCCTCCTATTCTTGTTACTACTGTTAAGCCTGAGGGAACTCTTAGTCAGTTGCCTGCTGTTTCTAGCGGTGTGCATTATTCTCATTCAGACTATTTTGTTCGCAGGGTTCGTATTAATGCTCATGATCCTTTGGTTAAGGTTTGTGAGGAGCTTGGTTATCCTGTTTTCCCAGAGGTTGGTCAGGATTGGAGTACTTGTGTGACTAAGGTTGTTGAGTTTCCTATTAAGGCTCCTCCTGGTAGGACTAAGTATGATGTTTCTGCTATTGAGCAGTTGGAGAATTACAAGATGTTCATGGAGAATTATGTTGATCATAATTGTAGTATTACTGTTAGTGTTCGTAATGAAGAGTGGAATGATGTTGAAGAGTGGGTTTGGAATAACTGGGATGAGTTGGTTGCTGTTTCTTTCTTGCCTCTTGATGATTCATTTTATGAGATGCTTCCTTATGAGTCTATTACAGAGGATGACTATAATAAGCGTGTAGCTGAGATGAGGCCTTTTATCCCATCATTAATTCAAAAGTATGAGAATAGTGATAATGAGTTGGATATTGGTACTGATGGATGTGAAGGTGGAGTTTGTCCGGTTAGATAGTTTTAAAGGGGCCTTGTGCCCCTTTTTTGCGCCTCCGTAGCTCAGTGGATAGAGCAACAGTTTCCGGTACTGTGTGTGGGTGGTTCGATTCCACCCGGGGGCACCAATTTAGGTGTTTGTTCTTTTGTGTGGTATAATTAAGTCATAACTGTGAGTTGTTTTGAAGTTAATAAATTGTGTGGAGTCACCTTATGGGTGGCTCTTTTTATATGAAAGAGGTGTTTTGGATGGAAGATAAGAAGTTAAGAGTGGCCCTTGGTTTTGTTACTGGGCGTTCTAATTTTAAGGAGGTCCTTTCTGCATATTTATTGAAATGGGGACTTGGTGAGTCTTTTAGGAGTGGTGATGTGGAGCTTAGTGTTTTGGTGGCTTATGATTTGGATTATATGCATACTAAAGCTGAGGATTTTGTTATAGAAGATGAGGAGATTTTGTCTATGGTCTCTGGCATTGAGTATTTAGGCAAGGAGCGAATTTCTAATGAGGTTGGTTTGTTGGCTGATGAGGGTGTTTTGAGTTTGGTAGAGGTTGAGTTGTTGTTTGGTAAGGGTTATGCAAAGTTACGTAATGCTGTTTTGTTTTTTGCGACTAAGTTGGGGTTTGATCGTTTGATTTATCTTGATGATGATGAGTATCCTCTAGCTTGTGTTGGTGGTGTTAATGGTGTTTATTGGCTTGGTCAGGATGTGATTGGTTCACATTTGGCTGGTCTTGAGGTAAGTGATATTACTAATGGGTATCATTGTGGTTATGTTTCGCCTATTCCTGATGTTGTTTTTGATGATGTTTTAGAGGTTGGTGATTTTAGGTTGTTTGTTGAGGCTGTTAGTAATGATATTGTTACTTGGAAGAGTATTGCTGGTAGGTTTGGTGCTGGGGGTTTGACTTTTGCTGATCATAAGATTATTGATAGTGAGGAGTTTATTGTAGTTGAGGAGATTAATGGATTGAAGTTTATATCTGGTGGTAATCTAGGTTTGAATTTGGCAACTAGTGGTAATTTGTCTCCCTTTTTTAATCCTCCTGGTGCTAGGGGTGAGGATACTTTCTTGAGTTCTAGTATTGGTGCTTGTGATGTGAGGAAGATTCCTGTTTATACTTTTCATGATGGTTTTGGTTCTTTCCCTTTTTTATTAAGGGGTGTTTTGCCTAAGCGTCTTGATGTTGTTGGTGCAGGGGATTTTGGTAGTGATGCTAGGTTTTTAAGTGCTGCGATGGGTTGGGTTAAGTATAGGCCTCTTTTGGTTTATATTACTAATAGGGCGCATTTTGATGAGAAGATTGTTAAGATGAGAGAGGCTCTTGTAGCTATTGCTCCTAATTTTGCTGAGTTTTTTGGTGATGATGATTTTGTTGATGTTGTTGGGGTTCTTGATCATTATGTTGCTCGCGTTGAGGAGGATTTTGCTGATTTCACTAGTGGAGGTGAGGCTTGGAGCAGGATGCTTAAGTATTTGAGTAGGTAATAAAAGATGACTTGAAGGGTGCTAATATGGCGCCTTTTTGTTGTTTTTATTGCATTTATTTGTTATTATTACATTGTTGCTTCCGTAGCTCAGTAGGATAGAGCGACAGTTTCCTAAACTGTAGGTCGGTGGTTCGATCCCACTCGGGAGCACCAGTTAAAGTCTTCTAGCATTATTGCTTGGAGATTTTTTTATTTAATATAATTAGAACATTAAATAAACCTTAACAAAACATTTAATTCACTGCATTTTACAATTTATTATTGAAATATATAACGTAATATGATATATTTTGCATAATCAATAAAAACCATTAGGCAACAGGAAGTTAGAAAGGATGTAAAAATGAGTAGTTTTGCTATTGATACAGTTTTTTTAACTATTAACATAGCTTTGCTAATAATAATAATAGTTGTTACTGTGTACATTTTAAGATTATTAGTAAAGTTTTTAAAAAAATAGTAATTTGATATTGTATGTCTGTCTAAGATTTAGTAATAAGAATAGTATTTATTTATCTAAAACAATATTTATTAAAATAAACTTGCAATAAGAAAAAAGCTGAGTTAATATTAAATGGAACCGGTTCCATTTTTAGTGGGAGGTAGAACTAAGGTAATACATAACCGTAAAAATTTTGAATTACACTAGTAAATCGGTTAACTAAAAGAGTGGGTCAGTTTAGATTAAATAATATAGAAATTAATTAAGGAGGAAATATTATATGTATGATTTACTAATCAAGAATGCTTTTCTTTATGAAATAGGAAAGCATAAGGACCTTGGAATAAAAAATGGCAAAATAGTAGAAATTGGAGAGGGAATTCCAGAAACATCTGGACTAGAAGTGATACAAGCAAATGGTAATCTAGTAGCACCAGGTTTTGTAGATTCCCACATGCACCTAGACAAAGTCTTTTCACTAGGAACAACAGAGTCAAAAACTCTAGCATCAGCAATAGTGGAATTCACCAACTATTGTAATAGTATAAAAAAAGAAGATTGGAAACAGGACGTGAAACGACGTGCTAAAGAAGTAGCACGTATGGTGGTAAAATCAGGTACAACAACCTTGCGAACACATATCAATATAGAAGCAAGTACAGATTTATATAGCGTTGAAGCTATTAACGAACTAAAAAATGAATTGAAGGATTTTGTAGATATTAAAATAACATCCTTAACAAGTTTTTACGATGGGCCTGAAGCTATAGATAAAAGACTAGATCTATTAGATTATGCTTGCAAGAATGGATTAATAGATTTCGTGGGAGGGTCACCCCATGCTCACGATAACTGGGAAGAATTAACAGATAAATTATTTACTATAGCAGTTCGTAATAATCTGCCGATTGATTTTCATGTAAATGAATCTGATAATCCAGATATTAGAAATTTTGAACAAATTGCAGACTTAACTATGAAGTATGGTTATGAAGGTCTGGTAAGTTGTGGTCACGTAACAGCACTTAATGCAGTAGATGATCAAACAGCAGCACGAGTTATTGCAAAGGCTAAAAAAGCAGATCTACAGATTATTACCTTACCTTCCTGCAATCTTTACCTGATGGGGCGCAATGATAAACAACCTATCAGACGTGGTGTTACAAGAATTCGTGAATTTCTGGAAGCAGGTGTTAATATTTCCTATGCCTCAGACAACATTTGCGATCCTTTTCGACCATTTGGCAATGGAGACATGCTTGAGGAAGGTTTATTAACAGCTCAGGTGGCACAAATGGCAACAAAATCAGAGCTTGAAACAGTATTTAGAATGGGAACAATTAACCCAGCAAAAACTTTACTATTAAAAGATTATGGCTTAGGTATTGGAAAACAGGCAGATTTAGTTATTTTTGATACAGACAGTGTAGCAGAAGCACTAATCAGACAAGCAACTCGCAGTTATGTAATAAAAAAAGGGAAAATAGTAGCAAGAAATACCAAGATATCAGAAATTATATTTTAATACTCAAAAGCCCGAGAAAGGGGAAATAGAAAATGAGCTATATTATAGGGAGCTATGAAAATTATATTAAAGGAGTATGGCAAAAACCCAAAAGTGGCGAATACAAAGAACAACTTTCCACCATTGATGGTACAGCTGTATCAAAATGTGCAATGTCTAACTTAGAGGATGTTTCGGAGGCAGTAGCTGTTGCAAAAATAGCTTTTGAAACAGAAGATTGGTCCAACAATCCAAGAAAGCGTTCAAAGGCGCTATTAGCTTGGGCAGCAAAATTGAAAGAGCGAATTTCAGAATTAGCCACAGAACTTAGCTGGCAGGTGGGAAAACCATATAAGGAAGCATTTGGAGAAATGATGGGTGCTATTGGATATTTGGAATATTATGCTGGTGCGGCTCGTACCTTGTATGGATCAACTACATCAATTGATGAAAATACCCTGTCCGTAATGTGCAGAGAACCAGTAGGTGTTATTGGAGTAATTGTACCTTGGAACTATCCAATAACTTTATTAATGAGAGATATGGCCCCTGCTTTAGCAGCTGGTAATACCTGTATAGTGAAACCGGCAGAGCAGACCTCAGGTATTACTATGAAAGTTATCAGTCTTCTAGAAGGAATTCCGGAATTTCCTGTAGGTGTGGTAAATGCTATCACAGGTAAAGGATCATTAATTGGTAATGCTTTAGTAAAGCATAAAGATGTAGATATGATTGATTTTACTGGAAGCGTAGATGTAGGTAAGGAAATTATGCAACAGGCAGCAGATACTATGAAAAAACTATCCTTAGAACTTGGTGGTAAGTCCGCCAGCATTATTTTTGCTGATGCAGATATGGAAAAGGCTCTTCCTTATGCTCTGAAGAGTATTTTTAGTAATGCTGGACAGCTTTGTACTTCTGCTTCTCGTATTTTGGTTGAAGAATCCATCTCAGAGGAGTTCTTAAGTCGTTTGAAAACTATGACTGAAGCATTGGTAGTTGGTAATCCCTTAGACCAAAGTACTGAAATGGGTGCTATGAATACACCAGTTCAAATGGAAACTGTATTAGCCTATATTGAAGAAGGTAAAAAACAAGGACAGTTGCTAACTGGTGGTTACCGTGTGACAGAAAATGGATTAGGTAAAGGTTACTTTGTTGCACCTACTATTTTTGTAAATCTTCCTTTTGATTCTGCACTTGTGCAAGAGGAAATCTTTGGTCCAGTACTTTGTGTGCAGACTTTTAAAACAGAAGAAGAAGCTATTTTCTATGCTAATGGAACTTGTTTTGGTTTAGCCTCTGGAGTATGGAGTCAGAATATTGATAGAGCTATGAGAGTAAGTAAAAAAATGCGTGCTGGTACTACTTGGGTTAATTGTTACAACCGCTTGATGCCAGAATGTGAAACAGGTGGCTACAAACAAAGTGGGATTGACCGTGCTGGAGGTATTGAAGGTATAAATAAGTTCACGGAAGTTAAACATTTGTGTATAGATTTTGCTCCTGCTATTTAAGTAAATATATGAAGAGGTAAAATATATGAATAAAAAAGCTACTATAACAGATGTAGCCAGACTGGCTGGTGTGGGGAAAACAACTGTTTCCCGAGTATTGAATACACCAGAACTAGCAGGAATTGAAACGGTAAAAAAGGTTTTGTCTGCTGTAAAAACTCTTGATTATAAGCCAAGTCCAATTGCTAGAGCCTTAAATGATACAAAATCAAGAACTATATCTTTGGTTGTACCTAATGTGGAATCTTCTACGATGGCGGAGATTATTAGAGGTGCTATGCAGTATTTAACTGAACGTAACTACAGCCTTTTAGTGCTTGATTCTAGTGAGAATTATGCGACAGAAAGGGATTATTTCTGTCTATTACAGGAGAGAATGACTGATGGTGTTATATTCTGCTATGGTAGTGCTAAGGAAAGTATGGAACCTTTACGAGATCTGATGCCAGTAGTTTTTGTTGAAAGTAGTTCAATAAGGGATGATATTGATCAAGTTCTAGTGGATGGTATTGATGCCTTTCATAAGTTATTTGAATATTTAAGTTCCTGTGGTTTTAAGCAAGAGGAGATTGCTATAGTATTTGGTAAAGATGATAGATTTTCCAGGCTACGCTTTCAACAATGTCAAAGGGTACTTGATGAGTTAGGAATGAAGCTTAGTTCTGGACATATTATTTTTAACAACTGGAGACCTGAGGACGGGTATGATGCAATGAAGGAACTGTTAGCTCAGGAGATGCCCCCGGAAGTAGTGGTGTATTTTTCTGATGTGATGGCTTTAGGTGGTATGAGAGCGGCTCATGACTTAGGTTTAAATTTACCGGAGGATATAAGTGTGTTAGGTTTTAATGATGTAAGATTTAGTGCTTATTATCAACCATCTTTAACAACCTTGGAATATAAACCTGAACAAATGGGGATTGCAGCAGCTAAACAGATTCTGAACCGAATTACTAATTCAGATTTACCAGTTCAAAAGGATATTTTTATGACCGATTTGCAAATTAGAGAAAGTGTAAGAAATCAAAATAATTAAAATAAGGTGTGTGAAAAATATGAAAAGATTTTTATTACCAACAGAGGTGATTTCAGGACCAGGATGTATACAAGAACTTAAAAGATTTATTAAAGAGGGAGATAAGGTTGCCTTGATAACAGATTCCTTCTTAGTAAAAATAGGGGTGGCTGAAAAGGTGGAAGAAGTGTTGAAAAATATTGGTGCTACTTCTCAAATTTTTGATGATATTCCTCCTAATCCTCATGCTGAGGTTGTGGGTAAATGTCGTGCTTTTGTAGAAGATATTGGTGCTAATGTTGTAGTTTGCCTAGGTGGTGGAAGTCCGATGGATGTGGCTAAAGTTGTGGCGATGTTGGCCAATAATGAAGGCACATGGGAAGACTACCAGTGGAATATGAAACAACCTGCTAATCCTCCACTTACTTATATTGCTATACCTACTACTTCTGGTACTGGTTCTGAAGTAACTAAAACAGCTGTTATAATTGATCGAAATACTAAAAAAGGTACTGGGGGAGATTTTTTCTTTGCCAAGGGGGCTCTTTTAGATCCTGAGCTTATGGTTAGCTTGCCACCGATGTTGACGGCTACTACTGGTATAGATGCTATGACTCATGCTATTGAAGCTTATGTTGGTAAGAACAATCAGCCTTTTACTGATGCTTTAGCCTTGGAGGCTATCGGTATTTTGGCTAAATATCTTCCAAGGGCTTTTTCGAATGGGGATGATCTTTTGGCTAGAGAACAGGTGGCTATTGCAGCTGCTATGGCTGGGCTTGCTATGGATCAAAGTGGCTTGGGCATAGTGCATTCTATGAGTGGACCGTTATCAAGTTATTATGATGTTCCTCATGGTTTGTCGAATGCTGTTGGTTTGCCTTATGGTATGGCTTATAATATTATTGCTGTACCTGAAAGGTTGGCGCGTATTGCTGAAGCTCTTGGTGTTGATATTACAGGATTGTCTGATAGGGAAGCTGCTCAGGCAGCTGTTGAAACTGTGATGGATATGATGGATGATATGCAAATTCCTAAAGATTTGAATGATTATTTTATGAAATATGGTGCTGATGAAGGGGATATAGAGAAATTTGCTGAGGAATCTTGTAAGATGTTCCTTATGCGTAATAATCCTCGTAATCCTCAAGTCAAAGACATTGCAGAAATATTTGAGGCAATATTAAAATAGAAAAAAACATGATGAAATTATTAAAGGAAAGGGAGCATTTAGCTCCCTTTTATTTTTTTAAAAAGGCAAATATATTTTAGTATATATAGTTTACAACTAACTGTTATTATATTATACTGTTATAAGTACATCAAAAATTTTGGAAATTAATTCATGTCAATAATTGAGGTGAATATTTTTTGTAATTGGTGGGGTTAAAAATCTGAAAGGAAGTTGGAAAAATTGAAAGAAATGACGAAAAAGAAAGTTATAACAACAGTAATGATATTGGGAGTATTTATGATTTTATTTGTTGCTTTAGGTGGTAGTAATCAGGTTAAGGCTATACCCTTATATGTAGACTCATTTAATGATTATTTTCCTGATGATAATTTAGCAATAAAAGTAGCGGAAATAGTACATAAACAACCAACAGATATAATGACAGGTACAGATATAGATAATATCACAATGTTAGATGCTAGCAATTCTAATATCTCTAGTATTGAAGGTTTAGGCGTTTTGACGAACTTAAATATAATAAATTTAAGTGGAAATGAAATAAAAAGCATACCAGCACAATTAGCTACAGATTTAGGAGGTTTGAATTTACTTGCTTTCTCTTTAAGCGATTGTAATATAATTGATTTGCCATTTGAATTTGTTAATCATGACTGGGGTACAGATATCTTGGGTAATAGTGTTTTAGACTATGCTCTGCAAGCTTATACTAAAAGTATAACAACAACTGCTACTTTAGGAGAAGATCTTAAAGTTCCAGGTTATCCTGTATTTATTCAAGGGCTTAGCTATGATTTACCGGTAACATTTACTTATAAACTTAGAATGCCTGATGGTATAGAGGTTGTTCCTGAAACATTAACAGTTGATAGCGAAGGGAACTTTAATATTCCAGGGTCAATGTTAAAGTATGAAGGTAAATATTTGATTGAGGTGAGAGGAACCTATACAACATTAAATCCTGAAGAAAATAAAGAATTTGGGAATTACCAAATTTATTTTAATGTTGCAGCTGATGATGTTGTTACAACAGAACCAACATTACCACAAACAGGACAAACTTTTGGATTTAAAATAGCTTTGTTAATATTAATGGCAGGCTCAATAACTTTGATAGGTTTAATTAGAAAAACTAATAAAGAAAATTAGTAATTAACTAAAAGCCCTTAAACCTTAATGTTTAAGGGCTTTTAGATTATGATTCAATCCGGTATTTAATTTTAATCCTTTTTGATATGGTTTATCTCATTTATCTTATTCTTTGGATTTGAAATAAACTCTAGACCTTTTTTCATTCCAAGTATTCGATTTTCTTCTTCATTTATAGGTGCCATTCCATTTAGGATATTTCTAACATTTATCCTTCTAAATTCAATATTTTCTATTTGTAGACTAGAGTCTATTTCCTCTTCCATAGCTTTTAGTCCATATGGTTTATTAGTGTTATTGGGTGCTAATAGTTTTTTTATAGTCTTGGTATCTATTGTGGTCTTTGTTGGAAGAAGTAATAAGGCTTCCCTTTGAAATCCTTTAGGGGCAATTCTATATAGCTAATTTCTTTTAGTGTCAGCATCATCTCAACAACTTGTTTCTTGGTATATTTATGCTGCATTATATTTAAGTTATAGAAATGACTGTCTTGTATCATTTGTATATATAATTCTATATTCATTGTATTATAATCCTGTACTGATATATTGGTATCAATTAGTATCAGTACAAACTACTAATTGATTGATGGCAAGTTTGCAGTATAAAAATAAAATAAAAATGATATAATGAAGGCAATATAAAAATATTATTTAAAACCCAGATCGAAAGGAGAACATCAAAATGTTTTACATCTACATAGGAGTTATTATTGTAGTATTTATACTACTATCAGGAATTAAAATCGTTAGACCAACTAGCAGAGGTCTAGTTGAAACACTAGGAAAATATACAAAATTTGCAGAACCAGGATTCCATTGGGTATTTCCAGGAATACAAAAAATATACAGAGTAAACATAACAGAACAAATGTTTAGTGCAGAACCACAAGTTATAATAACTAATGATAACTTGAATGCAACAGTTGATGCTCAAGTATACTTTAGAGTAAAAGCAGATGAGGAAAGTGTAAAGAACTCACAATACAATGTTCACAACTATCAATATCAAATAATAAACCTAGCAAGAACCACATTAAGAAATATCATAGGAACAATGACCCTAAAGTCAGCTAATAGTGAAAGAGGTAAAATAAATAATGACCTTCACCATACTCTACTTGAAGAAACAGACAAATGGGGTATTGATATAGTAAGAACAGAACTAAAAGAAATAGACCCACCAAAAGATGTTCAAGAAACAATGAACAAAGTGGTAAAAGCTGAAAATGAAAAAGTAGCAGCAATTGATTTTGCTACAGCAGCAGAAACAAATGCCGATGGTATCAAAAGAGCAGAGATAAAAAAAGCAGAAGGTATTAGACAAGCTAAAATACTTGAAGCTGAAGGTGAAGCACAAGCAATTAGACTAGTAAATGAAGCTGCAGAAATGTATTTCAAAGGAAATGCTCAAATTCTAAGACAACTTCAAGCAACAGAAATAGCCTTAAAAGATAATGCTAAAATTGTTGTTCCTTCGAATTCAGAATTGATTAATGTAATTGGCGAAATGTCTGGAATAGTACCTATAAAGAGATAAATAATTGATAAAATATTTAATATAGAATAAATAGTAAAATAGCAATTGCACAATTTTTTTGTATATGATATTATCAAGTTGGATGAGACAAATATACAAGTATTGTTTTCTAATGGTCACATAGATTAAACTCTTAGACCGCCGTCAGTTGAGTAATTTCTTCATGGGCAATTAGGAAATTCCAAACACCTGTTTAACAGTGTAAGTTTTAAAGCCTGGAGGTATTCCAGGTCTTTTTTTGTCTTTTATTGAGTTAATGATAAAAAGTATCTTGTAAACTGGTTTTTAAGATGCTATAATCTAGTTAACCGATTTACTAATAAATTTTAAATATCTTTTATGAGAATATTTAAATAAGGGGGGCATATGACAACAATCAATGACGTAGCAAAACTAGCAAAAGTAAGCAAAGCTGCCATATCAAGATACCTAAATGGAACCCTTAAACCAAAAGAAGAAACAATAAAAAGAATAGAAGCAGCAATAGCCGAAACAAACTATACACCAAATAGAATAGCGGCATCAATAAGAACTAAGACTTCAAATACAATAGCCATAGTAATACCAGCCTCAAAAAACATCACCTTCGCAGAAATGGCAGAAGCCATAAGCGAAGAAATAGCACAATATGGCTACTCTATGGTTACCTATATAACAAATGATTTATTAGAACAAGAAATACTGGCCTCAGTTAAAATCAGAGAAAACAGACTAGGTGGGGCAATTTTTATAACAGAACCAAAAGGTAACAAAGACATGAGCCATATAGATCTTTTAGAAGAAAGCGGTATAAAAACCTTACTAATAAATAGATTCTACGAACCAAGTAAATATAGTGATATATCAGTAGATAGTTACAATGGTATAAAAGAAGTAGTAACTTATCTAACAGATTTGAAATATAAAAAAATTGGGCTAATCCTTGGCTGGGAACGTCATGAACAGTCAGAAGTATTTAAAAGAGGCTATATAGACCAAATGAACAAATTAGGTTTAGAAGTAGATGAAAATTTAATTATGTATTGCAACTTTGATAAAGTAGAAACTAAAAATGTAGTTGAAGAACTAATTAAAAGAGGGGCGGATGCTCTTTTTACAGTATCAGACAGATCAGCGCTTCTAGCACTTGAAGTTTTAGAAGAAAAAAATATAGAAATACCAGAACAAATGGGTGTAGTAGGATATGGAAACACACAATTCTCCAAACTGGTTAAAATGACCTCCTTAGATGGTAATGGAGAATTAATTGGTAAAAGAGCAGCCCAGATGCTATTAAAAAAACTAAAAGGAGTAAAAGAAGAAAAATTTCAACTTTTAGATACTAGAATAGTTGTAAGGAACACTACTAGGAAAATTTAATCATACTTTTAAAGAGTAATAATTAAATAATTAGTAGGTTTATTTTTAAAACATTTTAGTAAATCGATTAACTAAAATATCACATATCTTTTTAATTTATAATAAATCACGTAGAAAAGGTATTGTGCTTATATTGGTAAATCGATTAACTAAATAATCAATAAAAATTCAAATTTCGATATTTACTCCAATTTATAAGAAAAAGTAGGAGTTTATATAAATCCTATAGCAATATAGGGCTGGGCATTGATTAAACCAAAATATTCTAAAAAGGGAGGAAATTTATGATGAAAAAAGGATTATTATTAGTTCTAGCAATTTTTGCTTCAATCGCATTGGTTGGTTGTGGAAATACAGCAGAAAAGAATGACACGTTTAAAGTGGCCTTGGTAATTAATGGATCGAAAACTGATGGTGGGTGGAGTCAAATTGCCTATGATGGATTATTAAAAATAGAAGATAAGCTTGATGCGGATATTGCAGTAAGTGAAAACACAAAAGCATCAGACTTTGAAAAAGTTTTTAGAAACTATGCTAAAGAAGGAAATAACCTAGTAATTGGTCATGGTTTTGAATTTGGAGATGCTGCCTTAGCAGTAGCTGCCGAATACCCAGACGTAATGTTTGTAGTTACTAGTTCCACAGTTACTAATGGAACTAATGTTGGTTCAGTTAGTAACTTTAATCTACAAGCTGGATTTCTACAAGGTTCACTAGCTGCCTTGATGACTAAGACAAATGTAGTTGCTTCAATTGGTGGAATGGAAATTCCAACAATTGCCAAAACTTTAGTAGGATATGAATTAGGTGCTAAATATATTAATCCTGATATTAAAGTATTATCAGCAATTACTGGAAGTGGAGATGATGCCAACAAATCTAAAGAGCAAGCATTAACATTTATCAGCCAGGGAGCAGATGTACTGATGGCCAATGCAAATGCAGCTGGTAGAGGAGTTTACGTAGCAGCAGAAGAAAAAGGAGTCTATGCTATAGCTTCAATTTCTGGTGAATTTGATGTATATACAAAGGGCTTGATTGCAAGTACAAAAGTAGATATGTCAACTTCTATTTTCCAAGTTGCTGAAAAAGTTCAAAAAGGAACTTATAAAGCTGCAGCAGAAAACTATGGAGTAAAAACAGGAATTGTTGATTTAGTTTATAGTCCAACATTAGAATCAACAATACCTCAAGAGGTTAAAGATAAAATAGAAGATATTAAAGCTAAGTTATCTTCTAATGAAATTGACGTTATCCAATTAGCTCCAGAAGAGTATAGATAAAATCATCCAAAATTAATGGAATAAATACAATATTATTTAAATAATAAATAGTATAAAAGAATAAAAGGTTTAATATAATCGGTGTTTAGATCAAACAATTACAATATGAACATAAAATACGATTTAATGGGTGTGGGTTTCATCCCACACCACATTAAAGAAATAAGTGTAAGTAAATTAAAAGTTAAAATCGCTGATTATTATGAATAATTAGCATATAATGAAATGAATATATAGAAAATTTCTTAAACAGGTATATCATCTCAATATTTAAACAATAAACATTGAGTTAATAAATATAAAAGTTGGAAAAGGAGCAAGGTAATGCTTAAAATACTAGGAATTTGTGGTAGTCCTAAAAAAGGAGCTACAGAATATTTTTTAAAAGAATCATTAAAGCCATTCGAAGATAGAGAAGATGTTCAAGTGGATTATATCTTCTTGAAAGGGAAGAAAATATCAGCATGTACAGGATGTGACTATTGCAGGAAAAATCAAAAATCTTGTATCATAAAAGATGATATGGAAGAACTGTTGAATCAATTTTTATCAGCAGATGCCTTTGTTATAGCATCACCTGTTTATGCTTATGGCGCAACACCTCAAATTCATGCTTTCTTTAGTAGGATGAGACCAATATTTCATTTAGCACCTACAACATTAAGAGATAAATTTGGAGTAGCTATGGCCGTTGGAGGAAGAAGAAACGGTGGTCAAGAAACAGTTGTAAGTAGTATTCATAATTTGATGATGTCTAGAGGCATAAATATCATAAGCAATGAATGTGGAGGTTATGCAGGAGCTTATCTTTGGTCCAAAGATCAAAAAGAAATTGGAGCAGCAGAAGATGAATACGCCTTAGATCAGGGCAAGCAATTAGTAAATAAGCTAGTTGAGATGATGTTAAGATTTAAAAAGGATTAAAATATTAATATATGATAAAATATAAAAAGCAAAGGCTAAATGGAGGTATTATGAATAAAATAACTGATTTAAGATCATATTTAAAAGTATTAGAAGAAAATAATGAATTAACATATGTAGAAAAGGAAGTAGACTGGAACCATGAACTTGCATCAGTAGTTGCAACCTTAGAAAAAACTGATGGACCAGCTCCTTATTTTAAAAATGTAAAAGGTAAGAACTTTCCAGTTTGTGGAGGATTGTTAGGATCTATGAATCGTATCGCCTTAGCACTTGGTTGTGAGAAAGATGAGATAACAGATTTTTTAGGCAAGTGTTTAGAAAAACCTATAAAACCAGTAGAAGTAAAAGAAGGACTTTGTCACGAAGTTGTAATAACTGGTGATGATATTGATTTAAGTTATGTTCCTATTCCAGTTCATGCTCCAAAAGATGGTGGTCCATTTATTACAAGTGGAGTTATTGTAGGTAAAGAATTAAATGGTACAGTTCAGAATTTATCCTTTCAAAGAATGCAGGTTAAGGGAAAAGATAAGTTAAGTATAATGATTAACGAGTGGCGTGATCTTAAAGACTTTTACAATGAAGCAGAAAAAGAAGGAAAGGCTCTACCTATATCAATAGTAATAGGAGCAGATCCTGTAATATATATTGGTGGAGGTCTTAAATATGATGGAGATGAGACTGAAATTGCAGGAGCTATTAGAGGTGAAGCTATAAAAGTAGTTAAATCTATAACTAATGACATTATGGTGCCAAGCACAGCAGAATTTGTTATTGAGGGTCTGATTATTCCAGATGTTAGAGAAAAAGAAGGTCCTTTAGGTGAGTTTACAGGGCACTATAGTGAACCTTGGAATAGTCCAATAATTAAAGTTACAGCAATAACTCATAGAAAAGATGCTATATATCAAGATATTAATGGTGCATCATTTGAACATATTAATTTAGGTAATGTTTTACCAAGAGAACCATTATTGAAGAAGTTTACAACTTATGTAAGTAAGGGTGTAATAGATGTTCATATTCCTCCATATGGTTCTGGGTTCTTAGCATTAGTTAAAATCAAGAAAAAAAATCCTGGCGAGCCTAAGAATGTTGCCTTGGCAGCTATGATGACTTATGTAAATATTAAGAATGTAATAGTTGTAGATGAGGATGTTGATATCTATAATCCAGCCGATATTATGTGGGCTTTATCTAATAGAGTTGTTCCTGAAAGGGATATATTCTATGTGCCTCATTCACAAGGTCATGAGTTAGATCTATCATCTGATGATAGAGGAGTTCAAACAAAGATGGCTACTGATGCAACATTAGATGATGGAAGTAAAGGTTTTGAAAGAGTATCTTATCCAATGGTTAATTTAAAGGATTATGGTATATAAAAAGGAGATTATTAAATGGGTAAATATATTATAGGCATTACGGGCGCTAGTGGTTCAATTTATGGAATGCGACTTATTGAAGAGTGCCTAAAGGCTGGACATGAGGTTTTATTAACTATAACCAAGTCAGGGAAAATAGTTATGAAAGAAGAAGTAGACTTAGATTTAGACATGAGTCCAGATAAGGTAGAGGAAAAGTTGCTAAAATATTTTAAAGTATCTAGGGATGTTTTAAAGTATTATGACATAGATTATATAAGTGGTGCTATTGCTAGTGGTTCTTTTAGAACTGATGGTATGATAATTGCTCCTTGTTCAATGTCTACTGTTTCAGCAATTGCTCATGGTTCTTCAAATAATTTATTAGAAAGAGCCGCAGATGTTATCTTAAAGGAAGGCAGACCAATGCTACTTGTGCCAAGGGAAACTCCTTTAAGTGTTGTCCATCTGGAAAATCTTTTAAAGCTTGCTCGTATTGGGGTGAAGATAGTTCCACCTATGCCTAGTTTTTATACCCATCCTGAATCAATTGATGATATTGTTAACAATACTATTGGCAGAATTTTAGACCAAATAAATATAGATCATAATTTATGTAAAAGATGGTCTTAATAATAGGGGAAATTTTCATTTTTCTTTCTTAGTACCATGCTCAACCATTAGGAGCATGGTACTTTAATTTTGTACAATATATACTATGTATATAAAACATGATATAATTAATCGTAGGTTAAAATAATCTTTTAATAAAATGTAAAATATCAGTAAAAAGTGGTAGAATAAAAGCAAAAAGTGAGTTTAAGAGAGAAGTGATGAACTATGAAAGAATCGATACTTTATCAAAAACTAACAGAAGAAAGAAAAGTCCAATGTAACACCTGCAATCACAGATGCATAATTAAAGTTGGGGAAAAAGGATTATGCCAAGTTAGAAAAAATATATCTGGCATTTTATATGCTATTAATTATGAAAGAACGATTTCAATAGCCATAGATCCAATAGAAAAAAAACCACTTTATCATTTTATGCCAGGAACAAAAACCTACTCTCTGGCAACTATAGGCTGTAATCTAAAATGCCTATGGTGTCAAAACTGGCAAATATCACAACTTCAAAATAACAAACAATTCGACGAAGATATTCCTGGAGAGATAATAAGTGCAAAGGAACATGTATTGTCAGCAATAGAACACAAATGTCCTTCAATATCCTATACCTATACTGAACCAACAATCTTCCTAGAATATGCTTTAGATATAATGAAGCTTGCTAAAGAAAAAGGACTTAAGAACATTTGGGTCTCAAATGGATATATGACAACAGAGGCGTTAGACTTGATAAATCCTTACTTAGATGCTATAAATGTTGACCTGAAAGCCTGGGATAATGATAAATCTATCAAGTATTGTGGAGCTAAGGTTCAACCGATTTTAGACAACATCAAATATTTGAAAAATAAAAAGATACATCAGGAAATAACTACATTAATAGTACCAGGGGTTAATGATGATATAGAACAACTTACCAATATAGCTAATTTTATAGCTGGGATTAGTAAAGAAATACCTTGGCATATTAATAGATTCTATCCTGCTTGGAAGATGATGGATACACCGATTACACCTGTTGAAATAATGAAAAAAGCTGAAGAGATCGGAATAAAAGCAGGACTTAAAAATATCCATCTTGGTAATCTTTAAGGAGTAAGAAAATGCCTTTATTACAAGCTTTTGTAGTTCCTCATCCACCAATTATAATACCGGAGATTGGAAAAGGTGAGGAAAGAAAAATTCAAGATACTATAAACGCCTATAAAAAAATATCAAGAATTATTAAAGAATTAAACCCTGATACTATAATTATCTCCACACCACATGGAAGCCTTTATTCAAAAGACTTTTACTTAGCTGGTGGTGAGTTAGGTATTGGTGGCTTTGCTAATTTTGGAGCTGAACATATATTATTCAAGGTAGATTATGACAGGAAGTTAACTAAAGCAATAGTAGAACAAGCCAAAATTGCAGATGTATCCACCAAGGTAGGAGATAATAATTTTGATGTTATGGATCATGGGACTTTAGTGCCTTTATATTTCATTAATAAAGAATTCAAAGATTATAAATTAGTTAGAATTGCTCTATCTGCTCAAACATCGGACAGTCATTATAAATTTGGTGAATGTATTAGAAAAGCTATAGATGAAAGTGATGAGAGAATAGTTTATATAGCCAGTGGAGACTTGTCTCATGTTTTGAAAAAAGATGGACCTTATGGTTTTAATAAAGAAGGTCCAATATTTGACAAGATAGTAACTGAGGCTTTAAGTAAAGGTGACTGGCAGTCTTTACTTAATATTGATGAGAGTTTTTGTGGTATGGCTGCAGAATGTGGATTAAGGTCATTTTTAATAATGGCGGGGGTTTTAGGAAGTGATAAAATAAAGGCTGAACTTTTATCTTATGAAGGTCCTTTTGGGGTAGGCTATGCTATTGCTTCTTTCACTCCTATATTTAGTGAGGATATAGTTATGGAAAATGATAATCTTAAAATGGACCCTTATGTAAAACTGGCTATGGATTCTTTAGAATACTTTATGAAGAATGGTGAATATATGTCAGTGCCAGAGGGGCTTCAAGAGGAGCTATATCAAAAAAAAGCTGGTGTTTTTGTTTCCTTGAAAATTGATGGGGAACTAAGAGGTTGTATAGGAACTATAAAAGGGGTTACAAATTCAATAGCCCAGGAGATTATTAGAAATGCAGTTAGTGCTGGAATTAATGATCCTAGATTCTATCCGGTTAGTCTTAAGGAATTAGAGGTATTGGATTATAGTGTTGATGTTCTTGGTTCTTCTTTTCCTGTAAATAATATTGATGAGTTAGATGCTAAAAGATTTGGGGTCATAGTTAGTAGTGGTGGTAGAAGAGGTTTGTTACTTCCAAATCTTGATGGTGTTAATACACCTAGGGAACAAATCGATATTGCTCTGCAAAAAGCTGGAATAGGACCTGAGGAAGATTACGAGCTTGATGCTTTTGAAGTAGTCAGGCATAAATAATTATTAATATTGTTAAAAAAGGTAGAAGATATTTATCTTCTACCTTTTTCTTATTATTTGATAATTAATTATTGAATAGAATTTCAAACTGATTTCTTATTGTTTAGGTAGAATGCTATCTGTTAAAATCATGATGCCTTCAATAAGACCCCAGATTGCAGAAACCCATGACAGCAGAAAACAACTTAACAAAGTTATTAATAACTGAGCAATTGCTTTACCGGTATAACCATAAATGAAATTATGAACCCCAAATGCTCCAAATAATATACCCATTACTCCAGCAAGTATTTTTTTATTCTGATCAACAATTGGTTCTTGTACTTGTTGAGTTTGTTGAACTTTTTGTGCCTGCTGAAGAGGTTCTTCAACTACAGGCGTTTTAACTTCTTCAACAACATCCGCATAAGGTTCTGATTGTTGTGATTCTGGTGTGATTTTACCAATATTTTCTACTTCATCAACTACAGGATCAACAACCCCGATAACATCTTTGTTATCTTTTTCTTCCATTTTATAACCTCCTAATAAATCTAGATTATTCTTATATATCTTTAATTATATATAAGTAAGAGGATTTTGCAAATATACTAATAAAGCAGTTCCTTTTTAATAAAAAAAATACTAAAATTATAATAAAGACTATGAAAATTATGGATGTTATGATGAATTTGAACTATATAGGAGATCTAAAATGAAAACCTACAGAAAAGAACTATGGTACAATACCAAAACTAGAAGAGATTTTAAAAACATAACAAGTGATGTAGAGAATTGCTTAAGAGAAAGTGGAATAACAGAGGGACTACTTCTTTGCAATGCTATGCATATAACCTCAAGTGTCTTTATAAACGACAATGAAACAGGATTATTAAACGACTTCGAGAAATTTTTAGAAAAAATAGCACCGGAAAAACCCTATGAACAATACCAACACAACGGCTATGAGGACAACGGAGACGCTCACCTAAAAAGAACAATAATGGGAAGAGAAGTAGTAGTAGCAGTTACCAAAGGAAAACTGGACCTTGGCCCATGGGAACAAATATTTTATGGAGAATTTGATGGGAAAAGAAATAAAAGAGTACTTGTGAAAATTATAGGAGATTAAAAATGTGCGGAAGATATACCCTATTTACAGAAGAAGATAACCAACAAATAAAACAAATACTAGAACATTTGAAAAACCACCCACAAAGACCCAATATGAAAACAGGGGAAATATTTCCTACTAACCTTGCACCAATAGTTATAAATAACAAGGAAAATCAATTTGACATATTAAAATGGGGCTTCGAATTCAACAGCTTAATAATAAATGCCAGGTCTGAAACTATATTTGAAAAAAGAACCTTTATGGAACCAATCAAAACACAACGTTGTCTTATACCAGCAACAGGCTTTTATGAATGGGACAAATCTAAAAATAAATATCATTTCACCCTAAAAAAAGATGAACCCTTATTTATGGCTGGTATATATAGAAAGAACCATTTTGTTATAATAACCACTAAAGCCAACGAAAGTTTAGAAGCTATTCATGACAGGATGCCTGTTATTATTGAAGAAAAAAACAAAGAAGATTGGCTCTTTGATAATGGAGCAACCCTAGCACTTCTTAATCAAAAACAACCACTTCTTAATGAGCAGTTGGTGATAAAGGAATAATGTAAAATATCAAAATATATGTTATTATTACTGTATTATTTAAAAATTTTATTTAAAGGAAATTGAAATTTTGGATGAAAATAATAAACCAAAAAGAACAAAATCACTAAAGAGATTCCTATTAACAATCGGAATAATAATATACCTTATAGCCTTGGCCGGAGGTCTGGTTTTTGTTTCCATAAAGTTCATTTTACCTGGATTTAAACCAATAAGTGTAGAGACGGTAAAAGATTCTGTGGTGATGATTTATACTTATGATGAAAACAATCAACAACTTGGACAGGGATCAGGTTTTTGTTTTCAAGACAGTAATACGATTATAACAAATTTCCATGTGATAAACGGAGCTAAAAGAATCGAAATATTAACTGATGATGGTGAGAAATATGAGATATTTAATATTTTAATATTTGATAAACAAAATGATTTAGCCTTAATTGAAGGTGATTTTCAACTAGAACCAGTTGTGACAATTTCAGCTTATGGATTATCAGCTGATGATAAAATAACCACAATCAGCAGTCCTGCAGGAGCCTTTAATACAATTAGTGAGGGTAGGGTAAAGGAAATTTACCAAGATGCAACAGAAATAGAAGCATCAATAAAGCCAGGAAGTAGTGGAGGCGCTGTTTTAAATGAAAAAGGGCGAGTATTTGCTGTTATAGTTGCTACCCTAAAAGAGGGAGTTAATGTAAACTTAGCTATCAATATAGATGTAGCTAATAGTTTATATACCAAATATGAAAACCAAAAATATGCAGTCATCGAAAATAACACAGAAGATATACAAAGTTTTCTACCTGATATTTTTGATGATAAAGATGGAAATGAGCTAACTATTATCGACAATTGGACCAAAAATAAATTAAACGTATATCAGCCAGAATCACTTCTAACCTTTAATAACCTAACAAGTAGCTATAGTATATTTACCAAAGTCATGATAGAAAAAAATGATGGTTTTTCTAAAATATATGCTGACTTAAGTATGGATAAGAAAATATCAGTAGTAGATTATTATCAGTATTTTAAAGCCTTTGATCAATGGTGGTTTAGCGAAGATAATATTGAATTTGATGCAACAGAAAATCTTCGAAAAGAAAAGATTAAAGATTGGAGCAATGAACAATTGTTAATGGACCTTGGAGTTTTAGAAAGGTATCAACTTGCAATACTTGGAGCCATCACAGAGGATTTAATTTATTATGATGATTTTAGGGAAGTGGTTAAAACACTACCTATAAGTGAAGATAGAAAACTAATACTTTTTCTTACCTTAGGAGGGTATAAGCAAAAAAACTTAAGCAATAAACAAACTACTTTAGTAAAGAATTTTATAAATAAATCACTTGAGGGTGATGAGAAAAAAATTAACGATGTGTTAAAAAGAATTGGCATTTAAGTATTTATGGAAACTGAGCGATATATTTTGATAACTATTGGTGGTGTTTTGACCATAGTTTGGATGGTTAATATCAAAAACAATAAAGATATATGAAATAGTCGTAATATGAGTAGTAGAATAAGCATTAATAATCATAAGGTAAATTAATATTTAATTAATCTTTATACATATTGTATATAGTATTTGATTATGAACATTACTTATGATAATATAAACTTGCGTGATGAGAATAGCAATTATATAAGTCTTATAGCTTATAAATCCTTTATCCATCATCTAGGATTATTTGCATCATCATAAAAATCAGATACTACTTAAATCCATATTATATTATTAGAAAAAGAATCAGGTTTTTACCTGATTCTTTTTCTGTTATTGAATGATTTTAATTTAGTTTATAAAAAGGACCTGGCTTTATGCCAGGTTCTTTAACCATTTAAGTATATTTTTTTGTGTTTCTAATAAATCATTTCTGTTCTCAAGATATTTTACTAATAAAGGTAAATCCTCTGCTACATCAACATCTGATAAACTATCAATAAAACAGTATTTTATTTCTTCATTTTTAAAAGCTTTCGTTAATTCCTCGAGGGTATTGCTTTTGCTATATTCTATACTTTCTATTAGTTTGAGATTTGGTATATGGTTCCCGGCCAAAAGGTAGAAACCTCCATCAAGACTAGGACCAAATATTATTTTATTAGTGTTATTTTTTAAAGTGCTGACTGCAGTATTTAAAATATCAGTGTTTATCTGAGGAATATCTGTTCCTATAAGCAAATAGGCATCACATTCATTTAGAATACATCTTGCTACCTTATACATGCTAGCGCCAAGACTTAACCCTCTAGTCCTAATTTCACATTTACCATAAGGTCTGGCCCAGTAAATAAAGACTTGGTCTTCTGATTTTTTGGAAAAATCGTTTATTACCTCTTTAACAGCTTTAATACTAAGTCCATAAAAGTCCTCGGCTAAATGTTGACCTATAGATTCAGCTAAACGAGTTTTGACTTTAGAGTAACCAATAGTTTTAGCAAAAATGCCAATACCTATTTTCATTTCCTATAAGTTCCTTTTCTATAGTCACTAATTAATTTATACCACATTTTTTGATGATAAAGAGTAGTCTTTAGCCAGCCATTTTCTTGATATTTTCTAGGGCTGGTATATAAGTGTCTTCTAATTCTAGAAATCTTGATGTTATAATCCTTACAAGCTCTTACTAAATAATAGTCTTCACCAATTGGTGTTTTAAGGTTATAGCCTCCTATCTTAAGAAAAATTTCTTTAGATATAGTTAAGCCTTGATCACCAAATGGCGTTTTTAAAAATGTACAACGAAACCAGACTCCCATTTCAGTAAACTTGTAATAAAAAGGACTATTCTTATAGAATTTAAAATCAAAATAAAAAAGAGCTGTCTGCTCTTTTACTATTCTTTTCATTAGAAGGCTGAAAGTTGATTTAGCCATGTAGCAATCTCCATGAAGAAATAAAAAGTATTTTCCATTAGCTTCTTGTGCTCCAAGATTCATGGAGCTAGAACGTGTTCCTTGATGGGCTAAAATAGTGTATTTGAATTTATTCCTAAATCCACCCAAGCTTTCATGATCATGAGCTACAATAATTACTTCGATTGCATTGTTGTTATCTAGAGAATCAAGAAATACCTTTAGCTGAGGAGATATACTTTCTCCAGGGCCTAAAGGTACAATGATGGATATTAATTTTTCATTTTGTTTGCTGATTTTAGTTTCTTCCATATTGCTGAAATTCCTAACTTTAAATAATTTTTCTTAGGTACAGACTTATTTCCACCTTGTGGTAAGTATTGATAAAGATCATTTAGAAGTATACTTTCTAAAATCTCAGCGGTATCTTGAACATACTTGGCACAAAGTAATATGTGGTCCTTAGATTTCCATTCTACATTACGCGTAAGTATTCTGCAACAGACAACCTTATTTCTTTCACGAAATTCATCATGAAGTTTCTTAGAAGAACGATGAACTATTTCTTCACTTTCAGATTTATTATTCCTACCCACTATTACACCTAAGACAATTACTCCAGAAGTAACTGAACCACAGGAACAACCTGCTCCTCCAAGTCCAGAACCGAAACCACTAGCTATTTTTAAATGCTCTTCAGGAAAACCTAAATTATAGATAGTATTAAAACCTCTAAGTAGTGCCTCACTACAATAGTAGCCTTTATTATATAAATCTAATGTTAATTTAACTGCTGGTGATAATTCATTCATTATATCAATGCTCCATTACATGAACTCCCATAACCTGCTGTGCAAGCAAAGCAATGGTCCTCAAATATTATATCTTCACTAATCTGGTCAAAAGAGTCGAGATTTTCTATATTAATCGGTTTTTTCGGAAGGTTAAGCATTTGATTAAAGTCACAATCATAAATATTCCCTTGATAATCAATTGAAATTAAACTTTTACACATTATGTTATTTCCTGCAGAAGGATTAAAACTATTAACTAGAATTTTTTTATATTCTTCAAGTTGATTATTACTTTCTAATTCTTTTGCAAAGTTTCCTATAGGCATATTTGTTATTGTAAAAAGAGAATTAAAAATAATTCCATATTCTTTCATAAGCACTAACTTATAGTCTTTTTCTAAATCTTCTTGCTTACCAGGAAGTCCTAGTCCTTGTGGGTTATATACTAAGTTTAATAAATAATCCTCATTCCTGCCATAACCAAGGTCATTTAATATTTCAAGAGCCTTAATACTCTTTGTAAAGACACCATTCCCTCTTTGTTTATCTACATTTTCTTCTGTATAGCAAGGAAGTGAGGCAATGATCTCCACCATGTTTTCTTTTAAAAATTGAGGTGTTGTTCCTTGATCTTCCTCGAAAAATACTGTGAGATTGCTTCTAACAGCTATTTGTTTCTTCATTTTTTTTAATTTGGTTATAAGGTATCTGAAATTTTCATTTAGCTCCGGTGCTCCACCAGTTAGTTCAACTCTTTGTATGTGTGCTGATTTCGAAATTAGAGTCAGAATTTTATCTAGGGTTTCTTTGTTCATTTGTTCAGTTCTTTCTGGTCCTGCTTCAACATGGCAATGTTTGCAGGATTGATTACATTTTCTACCAATGTTTAATTGGATTGTATCAAGAGTATTTCTTTTTAAGCTTATTTCATTTTCTGTCATATATTTAAGAAACATTATTTACTATCCTCCTTGAATTCTATACCATTTTTCTTAAATTTATCTTTAAGGATTAGTCCTAAGGTGAAAACTGCAAATAGAACTAGTAATCCATTAATGAATAGTTTTGTTCCTCCTGTAATTGTTGATCCTACATAAGAATATACTAATGTTGCTGGTAGTTGACCAATGCCTGTGGCTATAAAGAATTTTCTAAATTTCATAGGTGTAAGTCCTGCTGCATAGCTGATTGGATCAAAAGGGACAAAAGGCAAGAAACGTGCAATTAAGATTGCATTTGTTCCATATTTAGTGAAGAAGCTATCAATCGATTTCAATACCTTATTGCCTGTAAATTTAATTACTATATCTCTGCCATATATTCTAGCAATAGCAAAGCATAAACCAGCACCTGCCATAGCGCTTGTCCATGAAAGGATAGCACCCCAAAACCAACCGAAGATAGCTGCATTGGCAAAAGTTATAATAAAGGCTGGTATGGGTGCAATTATTGATTGTAAAATCATCATTAAAAAGGATATAAGGACTGCCAGTGGGCCATAAGAAAGTATGTATTTCTGTACAGCTTCAACATTACCTGAACCTAAGAGTTCTAAAGCTTCTATAAGCCATTCTCTTGTATGGGGTATTATTAAGGCTATTATTAATAATCCTAAGGTTGTTGCGAATAGAATCAATTTAGTTTTCTTTGACATTTTAAGTTTCCTTTATGAAAAAAGATTTAAAGTGTGATAGAGCATAGTCCAAACCTCCAAGAAAACTGAATATGGATACCATAATTGCAAAAATTACAGAGATGGATATGGACTGGCTTATGTTATAGCCGTAAGCTTGTAGTAAATATATATAGGCACCTTCTCTAAGACCGTAGCCGTTAAGTCCTAGAGGTATCATTGCTAAAACTGAGGTTGCAGTAGAAATATAGATTAAATCGATAAAGTTTGGAATCTGGAAATTTAGTCCAAGGAAAACTGCCCCGATAACCAATGCAACTAGTATTTGAAAAACTGCTCCGAGTATTAGGTTTTTAACTATTATTGATGGTTGGTGTCTTAAGTTTTTTGCTGATTCTATAAATGCTTTAAGTTTTTCTTTTAGTTTGGAGGTTTTTTTGTTAATGAATCCTGGTATCCAACCTTTAAGTATGAGAGTTATCATAATGGTGACTAATATGAAAAGAATGGTAAACATAGAAAATGCCAATATATTAAAATGAGTTGCGAACAGGGATGAAAAAAAGCCTAATCCAGCTAGTGTAAGACTTGCAAATAGTCTATCTAGGACTACTGAGGAAGCACTGGTGCTTTTTCTGATGCCTTCTTTGTTAATTAAATATATTCGCATACCATCTCCACCTATGCTTGATGGTAGGAAGTTATTAAAAAAAAGTCCAATAGTAAATATTCTTGTTGTTTTTATGATTCTAGGTCGATTTTCTGGTAGGAGAACCTGCCATTTTAGACCACTGACTATTATGGATAATAAAATAAGGGTAAAAATTAAAATTATAGAAAATCCTCCTAGATTTTTTAAATAGCCGAGTATTTTTTCCAGGTCGGCAATGTATAAAAAGACTGCTACCAGGATGATGGAAAATAGCAATCTTAGGTATGTTGTTATTTGTTTTTTATTGATCATTTTTAACTGGCTCCTTCTATATATAAAGTCCGTTTATTAATATATCATTTTTTAATTTTATAAACAATTGGTATAAAAATTATTTATAATAGTATAAGTAGTATAAAGAGAAGAATAGTCATACTTATTATATTATCTTGTATTACCTTTACTAAGGTGTTAGATAGTGATATATTTCAAGAAGGTGAATTATTTTAATATTAAAGGAGAGATTTTTATGGAAATGTTTAAACCCTTTGTTCTTAAGGATATGACCTTGAAGAATAAAATTGTCTTGCCACCAATGGATACTTATTGTGCTGACAATGAGGGAAATGTAAACGATATTCACTTTAATCACTATGTGAGTAGAGCTATGGGCGGCGTTGGTTTAATTATCGTCGAAGCTACAGCTATTACACAGAATGGCAGAATTTCAGATAACTGTTTAGGTATCTGGAACGATTCTAAAATTCCTGGGTTAAAGAGAATTGCTGAAGGTTGTCAGAGGTATGGTTCTAAAGTAGCTATACAGATTAATCATGCAGGTAGAAAATGTACTGCTGCTGCAGATTATACTCTTGCCCCTAGTGCAATTGCTTTTGATGAAACTTACAGAATACCAAGAGAAATTAGTAAGGATGAAATTAAAGTGGCCATTGGTCAATATGGACAGGCAGCAAGACGCGCTAGTCTGGCTGGTTTTGATGCCTTGGAGGTTCATGGAGCTCATGGATATTTAATTAGTGAGTTTTTATCACCTTTAACAAATAAGCGTACTGATGAGTATGGGGGAAGTTTGGAGAATCGTGCTCGTTTCTTGATTGAGGTATTAGAGGAGGTTTCTAAAAATTGGCCTTCTGATAAGCCTTTGTTGTTAAGAGTTTCTGCAACTGATCATCTGCCTGAGGGTATGAAGGTTGAGGATATGATTCAGATTATTAATATGGTTAAAGACAAGGTGGATCTTGTACATGTAAGTACTGGTGGAGTTGCTTATGCTCCGATTAAGGTTTATCCTGGATATCAGGTTAAGTATGCGGAGATTATTAAGCGAGAATGTCAGGTTCCTACTATAGCTGTTGGTTTAATAAGAACTGAGGAGCTTGTTAATGAGATTTTAGGTAATGATAGGGCTGATTTGGTTGCTATGGGTAGAGAGTTGTTCAGAAATCCATATTTTGTGGTTCAAACAGCTTGGAATCATGGGATTGAGTATGATTATCCTGATATTTATAAACCAGCTTTTCCAAGTAAGAGATAAGATAAATTTTTTAAAGGAAGCATAAAAGTGCTTCCTTTTTTTATAGACATTAAAGTTTACTGTTCTTTTATTAGTTTTTCTAGGATATAATAGGCTTAATGAATCTTTGGTAAGGAGTATATAAATGGGGAATTATAATGATAAGAAGATTTTAATTGTTGATGATGAGAAGGATATTGTAAAACTGCTTGAGACTGTTTTAATAAAAGAAGGTTTTACTAATATCTTTACAGCATATAATGGTGCTGATGCCTTGAAGATTATACAAAATAATAAGATCGATTTGTATTTATTGGATATTATGCTGCCGGATATGAATGGTTTGGATATTTGCAGGGAGATTAGGAATGTGTCTATTACTCCGATTATTTTCCTATCTGCGAAGGGTGATGAGATTGACCGGGTTCTAGGTATAAGCCTAGGTGGTGACGATTATATTACTAAACCATTTAGCACCAGAGAGGTTATGTCTAGAATAAACTCTCAATTTAGAAGAGAAGAGATGATAAAAGCTGCTATGTCTAGTAATAATGAGAATGAGTTGTCATTTTTTGATATTGTTATTGATAAAAGGAGTGGTACTGTTAAAAAAGCAGGGAAGATTGTTAAGATGACTGCCAAGGAGTTTAAGTTATTACTTTATTTGACAGAGAATCATGATATTTTAATGGACAAACAGCATTTGATGGATTATGTTTGGGGAGATAGTTATGATGGTATGGATAATACACTTATGGTCCATGTTAGTCGTTTGAGGGAAAAACTTGAGGATAATCCTTCACAACCTAGAATGATTAAGACCTATAAGGGTTTGGGTTATAAGTTTGTTTTAGAAAATGAAGATGATATATAGGTAATTCTTATATCGGTTTATAAATATTTAATGTAAACTATAAATTTGTTTTGGAGAATATGGATGAAGAATAGAGTTACCACTAGGTTTTTGATATTTAGTATTTTTTCAACATTTTTAGTCATAATATTTTCAATATTGATAATATTATTTATGTTTTCAGGTAAGGATGCAGATTTAAGTAATCCGAGAACTATGACATTATTACTTCCAAATTATATAAGTCAAAGCGATAATGGATTTATATTAAATCAAACTGGAAAAGATTTTATAAATAAAAATAATGCTTGGTTGCAAATATTAGATAGTGAAGGTAAGGAAGTCTTTTCATATAATAAACCCGATTACATAATATCTAAATATAGTCCTTATGAGTTGATTGATTCATATTTGTATACAAGGAAGGGATTTACAAACTTCGTATCTAATTATGGAGATTACACAATATATACAGGATTTCCTTCTAACGAATATACTAAGATTATTATTGATAGTTCAGATAATAAAGGTGAAATTCTTTTTACATTTTTACTTATAATTTTATTAGTAGGAACTATTATATACATATTTATGGGCAGAATATTTAGTAAAAAAATAACAGGACCAGTTGATAAACTAATTAACTCAATTGATAATTTAGACAGATTAAATAAAAAAGAATTGGAAATAAAAAATCCTGGTATGTTTGAAAATGTATTTGCTAATCTTAGAGCTTTACAGAACAGACTTGAATTGGCAAAACTAAAAGAACTTGAATTTGAAAAACAAAGAACAGAATGGATTGCTAATATATCCCATGATTTAAAAACACCACTATCTTCTATAGCTGGCTATAGTGAAATGATGGCTGATGAACATTATGAGTTATCATCGGAGGAGATTGCAAAATATTCACAAATCATCCAAAAACAAACTAAAAATATTGAACATCTAATTAATGATTTGAGTTTAGAACTAAAGATAAAAAGCACAGAAGATGTTTTAAAAAAAGATAATGTAAGATTGAATATTTTCCTTAAAGATCTGGTGATTTCTATTTTAAATAATTATCAATATTCACATAGGGATATTTCCTTCGAGGAAAATGGGGATGTTTTTTATGATATAGACAAGGAACTTTTTGGGAGGGCAATAACTAATTTAGTTACAAATGCCTTAAAACATTCAGGAAAACATGCCAAAGTTAGAGTGGTTATTGATAAGATATCAAGTGAACATGGTAGAATAAGTATTATAGATGATGGTAAGGGCATTTCGAAAAGAATGATGGATAAATTGTTTATCCGCTATTATCGAGGTGAAAGTACCGAAGAGGTAGAAGGAACTGGTCTTGGAATGTCAATTGCTAAGAATGTTATAGAGGCTCATGGAGGGACCATAGAAGTCAAAAGTGAAGAAGGTAAAGGCACATCTATTACAATAGAATTATAAAAATTAATAATTATTTGCAAAATAGGAGATTATTTTATACTCTCCTATTTTATTTATGGTTTAGTTAAGGTTCTCGTTATGTAGATTTAAAGTATGTATGCAATAATATGTATAAGAATAGACAAAATTGGAGGGAACATACTATGAAAAAAATTACTAAAATTCTATTAACAGCATTTGTATTTATTTTACTATCTGGGACTGCTGTAATGGCTGGAACTACATCGACTTCCTATTTAACAGTAGTTGCTAAATTAAATGGTAATGGATACACTGGATACCAAACAAAAGCATATACAGGCAATAGTGGAGTTCTATATTCAGGGTCTGTTGGTGGCGGATATGTTATTGATGCCAGGATGGAAGGTTCATCGGATGCAGCTTGGATTAGAGATGTAAATGACAATCAAACAAGAACTTTACCTTCAAACAGTTATCAATATGCTGGTAACTCATATAGAGTACAATTCTCAAACGATTGGAATACTTTAGTTGATGTCTTAGTATCAGGTTCTTGGAAAAGCAATTAGTCGGTATTAATTATATTATGGTTTAGGAGGCTCAGCATGGTTAAAAGGCAATATTTGAATAATGTAAAACAACTATTAGTACCTTTTTTAATTGTTGTTATTTTGGGAACAATTCTATTATCCTATTCCAGTTATGCTATGGGAGTGAGTTCAGTAATAAATGCTCCAGTAGAGGCTTGGATTTATGGATGTGAGCCAGTAGACTTGTTCTTCCCTTTACTTGCTAGTTTACCATTTTCATGGGTTTTGTTTACAGAGCGGAAAAATGGTTTTCTTAACTATGTTGCTATAAGAACAAACAAGACCAAATACATAAGAAATAAGATGTTATCAGGAATGCTTTTATCATTTACTGCAATCTTTACAATGTATTTCTTAAGTTTGATATACGTTCTGTTTTTCACTCATTTCAAGATGGATCCAGGTGCAAGTAGATTAGTATCATATATGTTTGGTAACTATCAACTAAATAATCCATTGATATTTGGATTAGTCTGGGCATCCTGGAAGGGTGTTATATCAGCGTTAATATGCTTGTTTGGTCAAGTTTTTTCCTTATATAACAAAAATATTTTTGTTATATCAACTGCACCATTTATTTATGTTTTTTTGGAAAATTTCATTACTGCAAGTTTGAGTATTCCGGAATTCAGTTTAACAACAAGTTTTGTTTTAAATAGACTGACTCCAGAGGTTATACAATTGCAGAATTTATTTATAGGTTTCTTTACATTAATCTTGGTTATTTTTATAACAAATATATATTACAAATGGAGGAGTAGTAATGCTCTTGCTAATCAGGAATGAATTGCATAGAATGCTCGCTACCAAATGGAATGCACTTATCCTTCTTGTGTTTTCCTATGCCTGTGGTACCGGGTTGTCTTTAGCAAAAGCTTACAAGATGACATCGCTTGAATTTGGTCTATACATTCTAGCTAATCATTACTACCTACTCTATTTCTTTTTGATAAGTTATTTAGCTTTAATTATTAGAGGGATAAAACAGTTACAACCACATGAACTTATAAGATATAAATATAAGAAAAACTTCATGTTGGTAAAGACTTTAACAATAATTGCCTATACTAGTATCTTGGTATTTGCTCAATGGTTGATAGCAATTATTGTAGGGGTAATAAATTTACCGACAAATAGTAAGTTCTCAGCAATTCCAATTAGTGGAATTGCTAGTGATACGGCAAATTTTTTCTTTAAATTCAAGGAGGTGTTTTCATCACCTCTTTGGGCAACATTATCGATTTGTATTTACTTGATAATTGGTTTATCCACACTTGCGATGATTATTTGGGTAATATCCCTTAAATTTAGCAACAAGGTTGCTATCATTACAGTTATTGGCATAATAGTAAATGTTATGGTAGGTTTTAAAACTGAATTATCAGAATTTGCTTATCCCTTGTTTATAAACAAGTATTTAATTTTTCATCATACACAATTTCAACATGGCTGGTTTGCAGTTGGCTTGTTGTTATTGATACAAGCTTTAATTTTTGGTTTCATATTAATTAAAAGAAGACATCATAACAAGACAATATTACTGTTTGACAGATTTATAAATAATAAGGGTAACTATTTGATCGTAATAGTCTTCTTATTAGGTTACTATATTTTAAGATTAGTTAGTTTTAAAGTTAGCGGAGAAGATTCATCATACTTTTATTTTCTCACAACACTATATATGGGAATCCCTGAAAATAGTGTTAATTTAAAAGAATTATTGGCCTACATAATATATATGGGCGCACCAATATATTTATTAGCAAAATTCCAGGAGTTTACAAAAAGTTATCAAAGTGCTCCATGGATGATTAGACATAGAAATAAAAAAGAATGTAATTATGGTATATTTAGAGCAGGAGCAAAATTTATCATAATATATTTCCTTATTGGTTTGGTTATTTCCTTATTAACAGCAACCTTTGTTACTGGAAAATCATCTGGTGATTTGTTACAGTTATTAGGAACTGATTCAACAGAATTATTAATATTGCTATTGGTTAGTCAATTAGTTAGACTGATAGAATTATTTATGGTTTATGGGATTTTTAATTTATTTATGAGACTTACAGGTCAAAGTACCTTGTCATATATGGCATCAATGTTTGGATATATTATTCTTTTCTTTATGCCAGGTTTATCAAAATATTATCCTTTTGGAATTTCTTCAATTATTAGATTAGTCAGCCTATTTGGAAATGGACTGATGGTATTATTGGGAATTGTATCAATTTATGGCTTATTGGTTATTTTATTAAATATAATTAATGTGAATATAGGAGGCAAGAAATCTTGGAAAAAGTAATGGAAATATTAAATCTTAGCAAAAGCTTTAAGGAAAAAAAGCTTTACTCTAATATTAACTTGTCTGTAAATAAAGGTGATGCGATAGGTATAGTTGGCAGCAATGGAAGTGGTAAATCTGTTTTATTTAAAATTATGACAGGTTTAGAAATGGCTGATTCAGGAGATATTATAATAAATAGACAGAAACTTGGAGCAGATTGCGATTTTCCTAGAGGAGTAGGAATAATGGTTGATTCTCCTGGATATATTGAATACTACTCTGGTTACAAGAATTTAGTGCTCTTGTCTGAGATACAAGGACTTATAACTTCTTCAGATATTATAGATATAATGAATCTGGTGGGATTAGATCCACATGATAAAAAACCTGTTAGAACATATTCTACAGGGATGAAACAAAAATTGGGTATAGCCCAGGCAATTATGGAAAATCAAAGTATAATTTTGTTGGATGAGCCCTTTAATGCATTGGATTTTCAAACTAATCAAGAAATTGTGAAAGTTTTAAAAAGACTAAAGGCTGAAGGCAAAACTATTATTATGACCAGTCACCAACATGAGTATTTAGAGAAAATTTGCGATAAACTTTATGTAATAGAAAATTTTGAATTGGTTCCATTTACTGATGAAATCAAAGAAAAATATTTTAGGTTTTAGACACTAGGGGGGTAAAAGGAAGCCGTAAGGCTTCCTTTTACATTTGCTTTTCTAATGTTATAATTAAAGTATATTTATTAGGTAGGTATTATATGAAAAATAAGAAATTAATATCCTTGCTGATTTCAGTTATAGTATTTGTTGTGCTTAGTTTTGAAATTGGTAATATTAAAGATATTCCTTTTGCTCTTTCCAATAATGTTACAGATAGTATTGAAAGTAGTGTTGAAAGTAATAATGTAAGTAGTAAAGAAATTGTTACTTTAGTAAGACCTGTTGATGGGGATACTGCTAATTTTAATACGGTTAGTTATGGTAATGTAAATGTGAGATTTAGTGGAATAAATACACCAGAAACAAAACATCCAACACTAGGTAAAGAATATTATGGTCCTGAATCTAGCGACTTTACAAAAAAGAAGTTAATGGAAGCTAAAAAGATTGAAATCGAATGGGATCTTACTCAAGCTCCCAGCCATGATAGACCTATAGGTATAATTTTTATTGATGGTTTAAATTTGAATAATTTATTAGTTAAAGAAGGGTATGCTGATTTAAGATATCTTGAGGATGATATGCCTTATGCCAATGATTATAAAATTGCCTTAGAATTTGCTCAAGAGAATAATCTTGGCAGGTGGAAATAGTGATAATATTGGAGGTGTTAGTATGGAAGTTTTAAAACAATTACCAAAAATCAACATTAAAGATAGTGAAACTGGATGTTGTCCAAGATTTCAACCTGAAATATATAATGAAAAAATTTTTGAATTAGAGGGTTTGGATATGGTAATAGCTAAAACTAGAAGTTTTCTCTATATGCCTCTTAATATGGGTTCAGTTATGACCAAAACCATGAAAGCCATAAAAGAAGCAGGAGCTTTAGTTGAAGATAATTACCTTATTCTTTCTAAGGATGTTTCTATGTGGAGGGCTGAACAGTATTTCTTAGTTAGTAAACCGGTAAAAGGGCTAGATAATATAAAGTTTTCTGGAAGTTTTATAACTAAAGTATTTGAAGGTGGTTATAATCAAATACCTAAATGGATTGAAGAAATGAAAAAGTATGTAAAAATCCACGGTTATCAAATGGATGATATTTATAGTTTTTATACAACATGTCCTAAATGTGCCAAGGTATATGGTAAAAATTATGTTGTTTTATTTGCAGATGTGAAAATATAAAATAAAAGGAGAGTGTTAGTTTTGATTAAGAAAATTACAGAAAGAGTTAGCTACATAGGAGTGCAAGATGAGGATTTAAGGAAGTTTGACATAATATTTGATACAATATATGGAACTACCTATAATTCATATTTAGTACAAGGGCGTGAAAAAACTGTAATAATCGATACAGTTAAAAATACCTTTACAGAGCAATATTTAAAAAATATAGAGGAATTAACAACTTATGACAAGATAGACTATATTGTCATAAATCATGCAGAACCAGACCATAGTGGATCATTAGAAAAACTATTGGAAAAAGCAATAAATGCTAAAGTAGTATGTAGCCGACCTGCGTCTATGATGATTAGTGAAATTGTTAATAGACAATTGGACTTTATAACAGTAGGAACTGGAGATAGCTTAAGCTTAGGTGATGTTAGTCTGGAATTTATGAATACTCCATATCTACACTGGCCAGAGACAATGTTCACTTATTTAAGAGCAGAGAAAGTTCTATTCCCTTGTGATTTCTTTGGTAGTCACTATGGTGGTGATACTGTAGACTATAGCATTAGTGATGATGCAATGTGGGAGAATAGAAGATTCTATTTTGATTCAATTATGAGCCCTTTCAAAAAGTTCGCTATTCAAGCAATGGATAAAATAGAAGATTGGGAAGTTGAGATAATTTGTCCGTCTCATGGGCCTGTGTTAAGAGAAGATTTTAAAAAGACCAAGGAAATTTATAGACAATGGGCTAGTGAAGTAAAAAAAGAGAAAAAAATATTAGTAGGCTATTTAAGCTGTTATGGTTTTACAAAATCTATGGCAGTTGCAATTGCTAAAGGGATAACTGATTCTGGAATAAAAAGTAATCTGGTAGATTTATCCTCAGGTGATAGTGGTGACCTGGTAAAAATGATACATGAGTCTGATGCTATAGCAATTGGTTCAGCTACGGTAAATAGAGATGTGTTAGAACCATTTTCTACCTTATTTGCTGGTGTTTGTACCTATGTAGTCAGAGATAAAAATGCTGTAACTTTTGGATCATATGGTTGGAGTGGAGAAGCTCCTAAACATATTGGAGAAAGATTAACTCAGCTAGGTTTTAATGTTATAGGCAGCTACAAGACAAAACTTAAACCTAATGAAGAGGCTTTAAAAGAATCCTATAATCTAGGAGTACAATTAGCCAAAAGTATTTTGGAGTAATTAGATAGATAAAGATAGGGAGGTATATAATGGGTATATTTTCATGGATAATAATTGGAGGACTATCAGGTTGGATTGCTAGCAAGATAGCCGGTAAAAGTAGATCACTTGGTTTAGTAGGCAATGTAGTTATAGGTATAATTGGTGCACTGATTGGTGCTTTTATCTTAAATTTATTAACAGGAAATCCTGTTGATTTAACTTTTAGTTTTCAATCTCTGTTGGTATCAATTTTTGGATCTGTTGTGCTATTGACGGTAATAAATCTTTTCAAAAGTAATTAGTGAGATAGTCAAATTTTAAGGGGAGTTTTTAACTCCCTTTTTTCATTGTATTTTTAACCTTATATTGACACCCGAAATCAAGTATAATATAAATATGGTAAGTTTATTGATTAAATGATATTTAGGTCAAAAAGGAGGGTTATTATGAAAAAGAAACTAACACCAAAAGAAAAAAATCACTATAGAACATTAGAAACTAGGGAAATAATACCTGAGTTTATTTGTAATGCTAGAGGTAAAGAAGAATACGAGGATATTTTGACTGAAAGTGTATTTAAGGTAATGTTTAAAGATGGAACTGAACCAGCTTTTAGCCATCCTTTACATAATAATAAGGAAGAGGGCATATATTATTGTGCAGCTTGTGGGCAACCTCTTTTTGGTAGTGAAGCAAAATTTGATTCAGGCACTGGATGGCCAAGTTTTTTTGCTCCTTTAGCTCCTGAATGTGTCGATTTTGAGGAAGATTATTTCTTAATTATGCCAAGAACTGCAGTTATGTGTTCTTGTTGTAATGGTCACCTTGGACATGTTTTTGATGATGGTCCAGCGCCAACCTTCTTTAGATTTTGTATGAACGGAACAGCACTTAACTTTAAAAAATAAAACGACAGGATATAATTTATGGAAAACTGGAAAAAGAAAGTCAGCCTTTTTATTATCAGCCAATTAACTTCCCAGTTTGGAACAGCTTTAGTGCAATATGCTATCTTTTGGTATATTACACTAAATACCAGGTCTGGATTCATGTTAACTATTTCAATAATAGTTGGATTCCTGCCTACATTTTTGCTGTCACCATTTGCTGGTGTGTGGTCTGATAGATTTAGTAGAAAAAAATTAATAATAATTTCAGATTTAAGTATAGCCTTTACAACCCTAATATTAGCCTTAGTATTTTTAAGCGGTTATAGGGAGTTTTGGTTACTTTTTTTAATATCAGGAATCAGGGCAATTGGTATAGCAATACAAACTCCTGCTACTAATGCTCTTTTACCACAAATAGTGCCAGAGGATAAAATTCTATCAGTTAATGGTTATATGGGAAGTGCAACTTCTTTGATGAATTTATTTTCACCAATAGCAGCTGGATCTCTATTAACTTTTGCTGCTTTTGAAACTACATTATTTATAGATGTGGTTACTGCGATAATTGGAGTTAGTATTCTATCCTTTATAAAAGTACCGATTTTACATGAGACTGGTTTAAAAAGAGCGAGTGGTTATTTTGATGATATTAAAGCAGGATTTAAATACATAAGAAAGAAAAAATATATTAGAAATCTTTTTCTTTATTTTGCCATTTTCTTCTTTTTTGTTACACCAGCTGCCTTTCTAACTCCTTTACAAGTGGTTCGAACCTATGGTTCTGAACTTTATCGGTTGACAGCCTTGGAGATTGCTTTCTTTTTAGGAATGACCCTTGGTGGTTTCGTGATTGGTAAATGGGGTGGTTGGAAAAATCTGGTTCATACTATGATTGTTGCTATTCTAACAGGGGGAATATTACATATGATATTAGGAACAAAGGTAAACTTCATCTTGTATTTATTTATCATGTTTATAATTGGAGTTTCTGTAATATTTTGTAATACTGCTACTACAGTCTTTTTACAAAAGAAGGTGGATGAAGAATATTATGGCAGAGTTTTTGGTGTTATGGGAATGTTGTCTAGTTCTATGTTCCCTCTTGGCATGTTAGTTTTTGGCCCTTTGGCTGACAAGATCTCTATTGAATTGATATTAATTGTGACTGGTTTTATTGTTATTATTGAAGGTCTTGTTATGGTAAAAGATAAAGGATTTATAGAAGCAGGAAATACCTAGGATAAAGAGAATTTATGATTATTTATATAATATAAAATGTTAATTAAATATAGCTAAAATTCTTGTTTTACTCACTCTTATTTGCAATAATTGTTGATAGATTGAAAGAGAGGGGTAATTTTATGGAAAAGAAAACTACGTTAGCTATTTTAGGTGGTCTTATTGGAGTTGGAGCAATAATATTAGCAATTTTTGGGAATCCTGCTAATATGTCTATTTGTATTGCTTGTTTTATCAGGGATATTGCAGGAGGGTTAAAACTACAAACTGCAGCACCAGTACAGTACATCAGACCAGAAATACTTGGAATTATATTAGGTGCCACTATTACTGCACTAATTAGAAAAGATTTTAAGGCAACTGCAGGTTCATCACCAGCTGTTAGATTTATTTTAGGCTTTATAATGATGGTGGGGGCATTAATATTCTTAGGTTGTTCTTTTAGAATGATTATAAGAATGGGAGCAGGAGATCTTAATGCCTGGGTTGGTTTAATAGGATTTTTGGGAGGAGTTGCTACAGGAACATTCTTCTTAAAAAAAGGATATAGTTTAGGCAAAAGTCAGGAAACTAAAATTCAAAGTGGTTTTATTGTACCAATTGTTACTTTGATAATTTTAGGATTATCACTTGCTACAACAATTTTCGCTGTTAGTAAAATGGGTCCTGGAAGTGTACATGCTCCAGTATTGATATCTCTAGCTGTTGGTCTTGGAATTGGGGTTATTGGCCAATTAACAAGATTGTGTTCAACAGGAGCTTTTAGAAATGTAATGTTGGCTAAAGATTTCAACTTATTAATTGTCTTTGGTAGCTTCTTTGGTGTGTTTTTAATTTACAATATTGTTACTGGAAATTTTAATCCATCTTTTGTTGGTCAACCTATTGCTCATACTAATACTTTGTTTAATATTTTAGGTTTATATATATTTGGTTTTACAGGAATTTTGGCTGGTGGATGTCCTTTCCGTCAATTGATTCTAACAGGTCAAGGTTCTTCTGATGGAGCTATGACTCTTTTAGGTCTATTGTTAGGTGCTGCATTTGCTCATAATTTTGGATTGGCTGCAATAGTTTCAACACCTGATGTTGTTGGTGGACCTACTGATAAAGGTGTAATAGTTGTTGTCATTTCCATTATAGCTTTATTTGTTATTGCCATTACAAATAGAGAAAAAACTAAAGAGAAAAAATAATGAAAATACTTGTGACTTTTCATACGACTTTTAATGTTTTAACTTTGGAAAAATATGCAAAGTTAGAAAAAATAGAAGGAAGAATACTTCCTACACCAAGAAAATTTTCTGCTAGTTGTGGATTATCTTGGATGGGGCCTTATGAAACAGAATTAAAATTAAAGGAAATTATTGAAAAATATAATATTGAATTTGATAAAATCTATGAATTAGAATAGGGTTGTCGTATAATTGAGCTAGCAATAAATGTTGGCTCAATTTTATTTGGAGGTATATATGTGGTATAAAGGTTTAGTTGATGATTTAATTAGTCAGGGAGATGAAAAGAAAGCTTTGGAGATGAGTAGTTATATGAGAAATCAGTTCCCCTTTCTTGGAGTTTCACGTCCTGAAAGAAAAAGAATGTATAAAAACTATTTTAAAGGATTAGGTGATAATTTAGACTGGGATTTTGTGGATTTTTGTTATAGTCAGGATGAGAGAGAATACCAGTATTTAGCTATAGATTATCTTAATGAACAAAAACATCTTTTAAGCATTGGTGATATAAAAAAGATTCGATCCTTGATAACTATAAAATCTTGGTAGGATAGTGTTGATGGTTTTCCTAGAATTGTTGGATATCTTATTTTAAGAGAGGTTGATGCTAAGTCTATTATGCTGGAGTGGAGTTTGGATGAGAATTTTTGGGTCAGAAGAGTAGCGATAATCAGCCAACTGCTTTTTAAGGAAAAGACTGATGTTGATTTATTAGAGAAGATTATAGTCAATAATCTTGGCAGTAAGGAATTCTTTATTAATAAGGCTATAGGTTGGATTCTTAGAGATTATAGTAAGACCAATAAAGAATGGGTTACCTCCTTCATAGATAAGTATAGGGTTAGTCTTGATAAGTTGAGTATTAGAGAAGGTTCAAAATATTTAGATTAGTTTAGATTAGATAAAAAATGGAAAAAACAAGGAGATTAATCTCCTTGTTTTTATTTATTATATTTAATTATGTTTATATGTTTGCTTATTTTTTAAATTGCATCTATCTTACTATATTTATCTAAATATGTTTTTTTGAAAAGGAAGAGGGTTATTAAATATAGTATTAGGGAAAATAGACCGACTACTGATATAACAAAGATTGCATCCATATCCCCCATTAGATAGAAAATTAAATATGCTATGCCACCAAATACTACACGAGAGGCTAGTGATATCATAACGTTCATATTATTTTTAATGCAAGCGGTTGGATTTGACCAGTTAAGGTAAGGTCTTTCTATATTTATCATCAAATCTATTTTAGACATTAATATAGTTGCAAATATTACGGTTAATATTACCACTATAAAATGTAAGGGAGCTACAGGTAAAATTATGTAAGCTGTAACAGCAAGAATAGCTTGACCTATACCATTAAGTAGGAGAGTTGTCATTTCTCTTGAGGCTATACTTTCTTCATGTCTGATTGGCATAACTCTAGTCTCCCAAAAATATTTACCTTCCCTGCTAATACTAGTGGCAGATAAACTTCCTATAATACTTGGAGATAGTATAATACCTAGAAGTATATAATCTCTAAAAGGTAAAAGAGCTGGATTATTTAAAGTATTTATATCCATAATACCCATTAAACTATATAGAACGAAAAGAATAACGGGAATGAACATAGTCATAATAGTATTAAGAAGAAAAGTAGGATTTGTAAAAATTATTCCCAAGTTTCTTTTTAAAAGTAGTAGTTTAATACCAGTTTTTTTATAGGTGATTTTTTGTGAATCACCACTACTTTCTTGTTGATTGAATTTTTTAAGTGCCTGATCATAAATTTTACTAGCTAGAAGAAAGACCAGTACAATAGCACCTATTTGAATCAGACTATACCAAAGAATATCCAAATTACTAGATACTATACCCTTTGTTAGCCATATACTAGGTGGATAGCCTTTACCTATTAGGTTAAGTAAACCATCTTTTTGTGATAATATTTTTACAATAGCCTCAGGGTTACTTGCAGTTCGACTAAGTAGAACTTCTATACCTAAAATTACCCCAAGAAGTACTAAATTACCAAGAATTGTAAAGAACCCTCTATTTTTTTTACCTGCAATTAATGACATGAAAGGCAGAGTAATTAATGTTCCCAAAGCCATAGGTATTAAGGGTAAAGTTATCGTTGCTATTAGAAGGATAAGGAAACTTCTAATCTGAAAACCGGTATCATTTAGATATAGTATTGATGTTGTCCCAAATAAGACCAGTCCAATAACCATTAGGTATGGATAGATACCAGCTAATTTAGAGATTACTATAGATCTTCCTTTTATTGGTAAAGTTGCTAGTAAGCTTAAATCTTTACTGTAAAAAAAAGAGGATACTATCAAGGGTACAGAACTTACTAACATTAATATAATTGCTGCAATATTAGTATAGGTTAAAGCTAAATAACCTAAATTAATTTGAGCAAAGCTATTATAGATAAGTGCTATTATAGCAATTGCAGGTAAGGCCGCAAGAAGTGGTAATAAAGCTATTAGTTTACCAGTTACTTTACCCTTGGCATTCAATTGTTGTAAATATCTTCCTGCCGTATCTTTCATATTTATTCTAATTAGTTTTAATATTTTATTCATGGTCAGTCATCTCCAAGAAAGTATCTTCAAGACTTACATCTTTGTTTTTCTTAATATTTTCCAAAGTATCATAGGCAATTAATTTACCCTTGTCTATAATTGCTATCTTGTGGCAAAGGTTTTCAACCACTTCTAATACATGTGAGGAGAAGAGAACACTCCCTCCATTTGCACAATGTTCTAACATTAAGTCTTTTAGTACTCTGGAAGAATGAGGATCTAGTCCAACATGTGGTTCATCAAGAATAAATAATGGGGCCTGTGGCAAGAGAGCTGCTGTTATAAGTAACTTTTGTTTCATACCATGAGAATAGGTATTAATTTTTTTACCTAAGGCTTCTTCAAGCTGAAATTTTGTGCTGAATTTTAAAATTCTCTTTTGTCTATCTTCTATACTAATATCATAAATGTCTGCTATGAAGTTTAGATAGTCGATTCCAGAGATGCTTTCATATATCTCTGGATGATCTGGTACAAAAGTAAAACTTTTCTTTGCAGCTATCATTTCAGTTGCCAGGTTATGCCCGTCAATTTCTACAGAACCTTGGTCTGCTGTTATTATTCCAGTTATTATTTTTAGAGTTGTTGTTTTACCAGCTCCATTAGGTCCTATAAAACCAATTAATTCACCTTTTTTAATTTCTATATCCAGGTTATCAAGAGCTTTAGTTTTTTTGTCATAACTTTTAGTTAGTTGTGTAATTTTTAACATTTTCCACCTCGTTTTTTTTCTTAACTATATTTTAGCATATATATTTTATTTGTGTTTGTAAAAATCTTGTAAATTTGAAGTCCTTTAAGTTTTTTTATTGAAATTACTATATAATTACAATATATTCTAATTGAAAATAATAGAACTGAAGGGGTGTGTGTTATGGATAAGAAAACAATTGGTGATTTGGCGGACTATGTAAATGTAAATTTTCGCAATGAATCTATGGCGGTAAGCACAGGCTTAGACATAATATCTGCTGCTTTGGTAAATATTAGAGAAAACATAGTTGTTCAACAAGAAGGCTTGAAAAAAATGAATTTTCATATTGAAGCGGGTGAGTTAGATGAATATTTATTCTTAATAGATGACTTGATGAACAAATCAGAATTATATAGTAATATGTTTGATATTAGCACAGAAGAAGAAGACTTTGAATTTTTGGATGTACCAGTAGATTATGGTCCAGAACATTAAAAGAAGGACTCAAGATTTTTTATCTTGAGTCCTTCTTGATTTAACTAAATATTTAGTATCTTTTTCTAATTGTTTGGAAACTAAAGAAGTCTCCTCTCCAATAAACGTTGGCAAAAAGAACTGGTTTAAGTTTATTGGTGAAACCTATTTCTTCTACCATTAGCATTATGCCGTCATCTTCCAGGTACTTTTGTATTTCTGGTGGTGTTTGGCATGGTACTAATTTTGTCAGTTTAAAATCTATTCTTTCACCAGCAAATTTTTCTAATTGATCAAAAACTGGAAGTCTGAATATATTTTTATTATTTAGAGATTCCTTAAAGGAGGCAACTACAGTGAAGTCTTCACAATAGATTACTGGTAATCCATTGGCCTTTACTAATTTAACTACCTTGAATATTTTTTCACCAACTTCGCATTCCAGTTTTTCTGCTAGAAATTCATCAGCTGCTATTTCTTTCATTTCTAAAACTTCAGCACTGTGCTGATATCTGGCTAGTTCTAGTAAATCCTTAAATTCATATTCTATATCCATTCTGAATTTAATATCAAAGACTCTTCTATTTATAATAGTGCCTTTTTTCTTAACTCTTACAACATAGCCTTCTTGTTCCATGGTTTTTAGAACATCCCTAATAACAGATCTGCTTACTTGAAGGATTTTTGCTAAATCTTCTTCTTTCGGTAATGTTTCACTGTTATCGAAATATCCATCTCTTATTAGAGCGTATAAATCTCTTAATACCTTGCTTGATAATTTTGTTACAACTGGTCTCATAGTTTATCTCCATAATTCACCTAAAAATATATGCTAATGATATCATAAAATAATATAAATATAAATACAGATAAATATAAAATCATACTTTATGAAATATATATTGCTTAATTTTGAGGCTAATTTGGCTATAATAAGTAATACTATTTTATAATGTATGACTTTTAGCGTTAACTGTAATGGGATTTGAGAAAAAATCACATTTAAATTTATAAACTAACTTGTCTTTAGTTGTTCATGATTATATAATCGTTATAGGTTAAAAAAACAATTGGGAGGTTGTAAAATGAAAAAAATGAAAAAATTAGGTCTTGTTTTAGTTCTTTTATTATTATCTTTAGTAGTAGTAGCATGTGACTCTGATACTTCAGATAATAAGTCAGACGATTTAAAAGTAGCTTTAGTAGTTACTGGATCAGTAGCTGATAATGGCTGGTGTCAAATCGGTTATGAAGGCTTGAAAGAAATTGAAAAAACATATGGTGCTCAAGTTGCATATAACGAGAATACACCTGTTTCTCAGTATAATCAAGTAATTAAAACTTATGCTAAAGATGGCTATAATGTAATCATCGCTCATGGTACTGAGTTTAAAGATGCTATCTTAGAAGTGGCTAAAGATTACCCAGATACTCAGTTCTTTATTACAAGTTCTGATAGAACTGCAAAAATTGCCGAAGGTGACAACCTTTCTGGTATTTTAGCTGATGGTGTTGAGCAAGGATTCCTACAAGGGGTTACTGCTGGATACATAGCTCAAAATCAAGGAAGCAAAACTGTTGGAGCTGTTGGTGGAATTGAAATAGCTGCTATTAAAACAACTATTGAAGGTTTCGAAACTGGTGTTCATTATGTTGACCCATCAATTAAAGTTTTATCAGGTTACACTGGTAGTTTTGATGATGTAAACAAACTTAAAGAACAATCAATAACATTCATCCAACAAGGAGCTACTATCATAATGTCAACAGCTAATGCTGCTACAAAAGGTGGCTTTGAAGCTACTTTAGACAAAGGTGGAGTTTCAATCGGTGCTAATGCTACTAGTTTAATGGATACTTATAAAAATAATCTTGCATTTTCAGCTAACGTAAGTATGGTTAAAGCTATGAGTACTGTTATTGGTAAATTAGTTGATGGCGATTTTAAAAATGCTGACTTTGTAATGGGTATAAATGAGGGCGTTGTTACTATGGATATGAGTACAACTCAACCTGATATGTTAAAAGTTGCAGATAAAGTACAAGCTATATATGATGATATCATGTCTGGCAAAATCAATGTTACTGACGAATATAACAAATAGTAATTATTGACTGTTTAAAATGATTGTATAACATAATGGACACAATACTTTTTAAATATGGTATTGTGTCCATTGGTTTTTAATGGGAGGGTGTAATTTTGGAAAGTGATGTATTTTATTTAAGAAAATGTAATGAAGTTAGTAAAGAATCAATCAAGCATGGTAATACTCCATTTGGGGCAATACTTGTTGGTGAAGATGGAACTATTCTTATGGAACAAGAAAATGTAGAGGTTACTTCTGGTGATTGTACTGGTCATGCGGAGACAACTTTGATGGCTCGTGCATCAAGAAAGTATAGTAAAGATTTTTTAAGCAAATGTACTTTGTACTCTACTTTTGAACCTTGCGCAATGTGTGCAGGAGCAATTTATTGGGGTAACGTTGGTCGCCTGGTTTATGGTGCGCCTGAAACAACTCTTTTAGAACTAACTGGAGATAATCCTCAAAATCCTACTATGAGTCTTTCATGTAGAGATGTTTTTGCTGCAGGGCAAAAGAATATTGAGGTGGTTGGTCCATTTCCTGATTTAGAAGAAGAACTAATGGAAGTTCACAAAGGATATTGGAAATAAAATTAATTTTGAAAATTTAGCTAACACTCATTTAATTGAGGGTTAGCTTTTTTTGTTTTAGATGCTATTTATTTAATTGGTAAATGATAGTAGAATATAATGATATATAAAAAAAATAATTAAGGAGCACAAAAATGAATCAAGAACAAAAATTATTTTTCCCAAGCCAATATATTCAAGGTTATAGTCTTATTGAGCGCTTGCCAGAGATAATGGGCAAATATGGAACGAACATGATGGTTATTGTAGCTGAAGTATTTGAAGAAAGAATAAAAGAAATCATGAAAGCTGAAAATAGTTGTGTTGTAGAAGTCTTCGGGGGAGAATGTACATTTAAAGAAGTTGATAGATTATATGGAATTGCTGAAACAAAAAAGGTGACAGTAATTGCAGGTATGGGTGGAGGGAAAACTCTTGATAGTGCAAAACTTGTTGCAGATAAATTAGGGGTTCCAGTTATTATTATTCCCACTATAGCTTCAACTGATGCACCTTGTACTGGCAATGCTGTTGTTTATGATGAAAATGGAGTAGTTGTAGATTTCATTAAGCAAAAAGAACATCCAAAAGCTGTAATAGTAGATACTGAGATCATCGTGAAAGCACCTGTAAGATTTTTAGTAGCTGGTATGGGTGATGCTTTATCAACTGGCTATGAGGCTGATTCTGTTGCCTTAAGTGGTGCTAAAACTTATAATGGAGGTAAGTTGACCGAAACTGGTTTAGCTTTGGCTAGACTGGCTACGCAAATAGTGCTAAAATATGGAAGACAGGCAATGGTTGATTGTAGTAGGGGTGAGGTTACATGTGACTTGGAAAAGGTCATAGAGGCTAATATACTTCTTAGTGGAATAGGATTTGAATCAACAAATATTGCTACTGCTCATACTATTCATAATGCCTTGACTCAAATACCAAGAACAAAAAAATATCAACATGGAGAAAAAGTTGCTTTTGGGGTGCTGGTAGGTCTTCATTTAAATGATGCTAGTGAGGAAGAGTTGTATAAGGTTTATAGTTTTTGTAAAGATGTAGGTTTGCCAACCACTCTTGATGAGGTAGGTCTTGATAATCCAACTCTTGAGGAATTGAAGATCATATCTGAGGATGCTTGTGGTGAGTATTCTTTCATTTTTAACGAGCCAGTGGAAATTAGTGTGAAGAAAGTATTAAAAGCTATTTTAGCTGCAGATAATATGGGTAGAAACTTTAAAATTTAATGAATATTTTATTTAAATAGAGAAGAGGATGATAAGCGTATATCATCCTCTTTTTGATACTTATCTCAAGAAAAGTCAAAATATTCTGATTAAAATGAGGATAACTATCAAATCAGGTAAAAAGTTTACCTTATAGCCTGAATATATATTTTAGAGTATAATTGGAATATATATAAGAATGAGGAAGAATAGAGGTGCAAGATGCTGACTAAACTTAAAATTTGGTTTTTTAACCAAGCAACATGGATTTATAATATAGAATATATGATAATCTCTATTTTTATTTTAATCGGTGTGATGCTGGTTGATTTAAATATTACTAGTATTGGTAAATACCTGCCTGATTTTATGTTTACTAGTGCCGGACTTGCTAAGATGATTTTAGCTCCACTTGCTGGTGCTTTATTAACAATTACTACTTTCACATTTTCAACAATTCTTGCAGTGATGATAAAATACTCAAGTAGTTATTCATCAAAGACTATAGAAAACTTCATTAAACAAAAAAGTACTATGAAGGTTCTAGGCATATTTATTGGTGGGTTTGTATATAATATTTGTGCTTTAGTATTGATGGAAAATGTTGGTGATGGAGATGAGGTAATTGCAGGTTTTGTTGGAGTGGCTTACGCAATTGTTTCTATTATATATTTTACAATATTTGTTCAAAATGTAATTGTCAGTATGCAAACACCTAATTTAATAGGTAGAATATATACAGAAACTAAACAAGTAATTAAAAGAGAGATTGCTAGCAGGAAAAATGCTCCTGTTATAAAAAGGTCTGACAGGGATAAAATAGTTAATATCTTTTCAAAGAAAAATGGTTATCTTAGTACAATAGATTACAAAAAACTTAAAAAAATATTGAAAAGTGTAGCTACCTTATGTGTGATTGATTGTAAAATTGGTGACTATTTAAATAAAAGATCTCAAATAGCTCATATAGTTTTAAGAGAAGGTGCAGAGATTGATAATCTTCAGCAAAATATTAGTGAAGTCTTCATTATATTAGAGAATAAACTTTATTTTTATGATTACAGACATGGTTTAACTAAACTTGTTGAAATAGCCCTTAGGGCTATAGCTCCTGTAGTTAATGATCCTAATACTGCTATATATGCTATTAGAAAAATCAGTATACTCCTTAGTTATTTGGCTAGATCAGAACATATTCATACATCTAAAGTTGAAGCTGATGATTTTGAAATTTTATATATAGAAAATAATCTAACAGAAGATTTGTATTTTACCTTCCATCAGATTGTTCATTATTCTAAGGATGATGTTTCGGTTATGAGGGCTTTGTTAGAAGGGTTGCTTTTAATTGAGCAAAGTTCAACTATTAAAAATAGGAAATTCGTTGATGAATATGCTAAAGAGATTTATACCAAATCCCTTCCTAGTCATAATAATAAAATGGATGTTGCTTATTTAGAAGATGTTTATAGAAAATTTATACATAATAAGGATTAAATTAAGGAGTTATGATAATGCGACAAAAAATTAGAAAAAGTATTGGTTATTTAGCTTTACTATTATTTCCTTTGTCTATGAATTATTTTTCTCCATATTTATCAGTTATGGCAGCTATGGAAGGAATAATTGCAGGTAGCGTTATTGTGTTTTTTTTAATGTTTCTATCAGGAATTGTATTTGGTAGATCATGGTGTGCTTTTGTTTGCCCTATGGCTGGCCTTAGTGAAATGACAAATAGTATTAATGGAAAAGTTGTTAATAGAAATAAATTATCAAAAGTCAGGTATGTAATATTTAGCATCTGGTTTAGTATTATCCTTATATTTTTCATATTAAATGGTAGCATAGTTGGAATAAGACCACTTTTCATGTCAGAAAATATCATTTCAATAGATATGCCGTTAAAGTATATTACTTACTATTTAGTTCTTGGTATCTTTATTCTAATTAATTTATTATTTGGCAAGAGAGTAGCCTGTCATAGTATATGTTGGATGTCACCTTTTTTAGAAGCAGGCTTTTGGCTTGGTTCTAAACTAAAAATAAAACAATTGAGAATATTAAGTATTAGTGAAAACTGTATCAATTGCAAAAAATGCAATCAAGTTTGTCCAATGAGTATTGATGTTATGAAGTCTATAGAGAGGGGATACATTAAAACTAAAGATTGTATCTTATGTGGAGAGTGTGTTGATGCTTGTCCTAAAGTAGTTTTAAGTTATGGGTTTAGACAAGAGGAATAATAATATTAACTCCCTCTTCTATAAGAGAAAAATTAGCAGTATTTACTCTTTCAATTTCTCCGTCAACATTTAGCAGAAAACTATCATCGCAGTGGAGTGATACTTTATTTGAAATGTAATTTTTAACTTCTTTTAAGGAGTCATGTTTACCTTTAATTAGAGTTGGAAATAATTTAATAATTCTTAGTGGTTTAGCCGCATCAATATGATAAACTTCAAAATCTTTTGAAAAAATATCAGCTCTTGGTGCTATGTTCATGCCCCCACCATAATATCTGCCATTTGCCATTGCTACTAGTAGGGTGGAGTTATGGTATACTTGATCATTTAAGGTTAGTTTAGACTTAAAACTTCTATACTTAAATACTGTATAAAATATACCCAGTATATATGCTCCCTGTCCCCCGAGGAAAGGGAGTTTTTTAAAGCGTCTAGAGTTATGTACGATTTCAGCATCAATACCAGCTGAGGCTACATTAAGAAAATATCGGTCATTAACTTTACCTAGACTGCATTTTGTTTCTTTACCTTCTATAGTATTCTTTAGAATATCAATATTATTACTTGAATTTAAACTTCTGAAAAAATCATTTCCACTACCTGAAGGTATTACCCCCAAACTACTTCCACTACCAACTAGGCCGTTAAGTACTTCGTTTAATGTACCATCACCACCTATAGAGTAAACTCTCCAATTGCTGTTTCTTACATATTCTTTGGTTAATGTCGTAGCATGACCAGGTGATTGTGTAATTTCTATAGAGTAGGTGTCTCTTTTGTCTTTAAAGTAGTCTTGAATATCTTTTTTGTATTTTTCTGAGTGTCCTTTTCCTGCAACAGGGTTGATGATAAATAAATGTTTCATTTGACTCCTTTATAGTAGTTCTAATCTTAGTTTATCAATATAGGCTGTTTGTACATGAATTATATCTATCAATGTTATACCCCCACCTTCATTTAAGGTTGCGAATCTCGCTACGGTTTCTTTTAATGAAGTGGTTCTTACGTCTATTGTATTTATAAAATCATCTATTTCCATGATTCACCTCCAAGGTATGCATATTATAGCATAAAGTGTTTTATGAAGAAATAGTTTATATTGTAGTACTTTTAGCTAAATTGGGTAAAATTTCAATTACTTTTTTCAAGGTTTTCACATGACTAACAAATAAGTAGGGTATTATATGTATGTAAGCTAACCACTTACTAATAATAATAATAATTTTTTTCATCCAAAACCTTCAAAAAGCACTTCTAAAGTAGAGGTGCTTTTTTATTGTTTCCACAATATATGTGTAAAATTTCAGTTGCTATATAGAAAGAGTACACACAGTTAACAAATAAGTAGGGTATTATATATATGTAAGCTAACCACTTACCGATAATAATAATAATTTTTTTCAACCAAAACCTTCAAAGAGCATCTCTATAATAGAGGTGCTTTTTTGTTACAAACATAATAATTTAACAAATATTTAACAAGACTATCACACAGTTTTCAAACTACTAAGTTATTATATATATGTAAGCTAACCACTTACCGATAATAATAATAATAATTTTTTTCATCCAAAACCTTCAAAAAGCACTTCTGTAGCAGAGGTGCTTTTTAGTTATAAAGGTAGTTGTTAATTGTTTCCACAATTTATGTGTAGAATTTCAAGTACTTATTCCAAATAAAACACACAGTTATCAAACTACTGAGTTATTATATACATGTAAGCTAACCACTTACGATAATAATAATAATTTTTTTCATCCAAAACCTTCAAAGAGCATCTCTATAATAGAGGTGCTTTTTAGTTTGGACTCTTCTTGAATTCATAGTTAACCCATAGTATAATCATTACAGGGTTAGAGTGGAGGTAAAAATGAAAGTATCAACAAAGGGCAGATATGCAATAAGGTTAATGATAGACATTGGGATTCAAAATAATGGTTATGTTAGATTAAAAGATGTTGCTAGAAGGCAAGAGATATCTATTAAGTACTTGGAGCAAATTGTAGGATCATTACAAAAGTCTGGCTTACTTTTAAGTTCTAGAGGAGCACATGGTGGTTATCGTTTATCAAAGGAGCCTAATGATTATACTATTGGGGAAATACTAGGAGCTACAGAGGGTAGTATCGCTCCAGTAAATTGCCTAGATGATGATAAAAATAATTGTGCAAGGTTAAATATATGCTCCACAATAAAATTCTGGGAAGGTTTAAATGATGTTATAAATGAATATTTAAACAGTCATACCTTAGGTGAATTAATGGAAATTGAAAAAAACATAAAAGAAAAAAACATAGATTATAACATCTAGTAAATGGAGCAACAAATAGGATATATCTATATTATTTGAAGGCAGAAAGTATTTTCTGTCTTTTTTTATTTATATATTGACATTGGAGGTTAGGTTGCATATAATTAAAACATACTAAACATATAGGAAATATATGCAATGGAGGTGTAAACATGAACAAGAGTATAAAAATATGTAGGAATAACAGACGAATGTGCTGTTGCAGCATGATTACAATTAATGAAATTTATATAAGAATAAAATGAAATTAAAAAATAAATAAATTAACTTATTAGAAGATAAGTTAGATTTGAAAGAGGTAAAAATATGAATGATAAGAAATTAAAATTTGAGACATTACAATTACATTTAGGACAAGAGACAGCGGACAGTGCCACAGGATCAAGAACTGTACCAATATATCAAACAACATCATATGTCTTTAAAGACTGTGATCAAGCAGCCAATAGATTTAATCTAAGTGAAGGTGGAAATATTTATACCAGATTAATGAATCCAACTTCAGATGTCTTTGAACAAAGAATAGCAGGACTTGAAGGAGGGGTAGCAGCTCTAGCAGTTGCCTCAGGCTCAGCGGCTATTAGTTATGCAATCCAGAATATTGCTTTGGCAGGAGATCATATTGTGGCAGCCAAGACACTTTATGGTGGAACTTACAATCTATTTTCAAACACTCTTCCTGATTTTGGCATTACCACAACTTTTGTAGATGCTGATAATCTAGGTGAAGTTGAAAGTGCTATAAAAGAAAATACTAAAGCAGTATTTATAGAAACCTTAGGTAATCCAAACTCTAGTATTGCTGATGTAGAAGCTATTGCAGAAATAGCTCATAAACATGGAATTCCATTGATTGTTGATAATACTTTTGCAACACCATATCTATTTAGACCAATAGAACATGGAGCTGATGTTGTTGTTCATTCTGCAACTAAGTTCATTGGTGGTCATGGTACATCACTAGGTGGTGTAATTGTTGATGGTGGTACATTTAATTGGGCAAGTAATGATAAATTTCCAGGATTAAGTAAGCCGAATCCTAGTTATCACGGTGTTATTTTTACTGACGCTGTAGGTCCAGCAGCCTATATAGTTAAAATTAGAGTAACTTTATTAAGAGATACTGGAGCTACTATAAGTCCATTCAACTCATTTCTGTTTTTACAGGGTTTGGAAACATTATCCCTTAGAGTTGAAAGACATGTTGAGAATGCTTTAAAAGTAGTAGAATATTTAAATAGTCATCCTTTGGTGGACAAGGTTAATCATCCAGTACTAGCTGATAATGAATACAATAGCTTATATAAAAAGTATTTCCCTAAGGGTGCTGGCTCTATCTTTACTTTTGAAATTAAGGGTGGAGTGAGTGAGGCTAAAAAATTTATTGATAGTTTAGAGATTTTTTCTTTACTTGCCAATGTTGCAGATGCAAAATCTTTAGTGATACATCCTGCAACAACAACTCACTCACAATTAAGTGGTCAAGAGTTATTAAACTCAGGGATAAAGGAAAATACAATAAGATTATCTGTGGGAATTGAGCATATTGATGATATCATAGCAGATTTAGATAATGCTTTTAAAGCAATAGGAGAATAAGAAAATGAAAATTTATAAAAAAATAACAGATTTAATTGGAAGAACGCCTTTGTTGGAGTTATCAAGTTTCGGAGAAAGTCTTGGTTTAAATGCTAGACTTATTGGTAAAATAGAGTCTTTTAATCCAGGTGGTAGTGTTAAGGATAGAATTGCCATTGCCATGATAGAGGATGCTGAAGTTAAAGGGATTTTGAAGAAAGGTTCTGTTATCATAGAGCCAACAAGTGGTAATACAGGTATAGGTCTTTCAATGGTTGGTGTTGCTAAGGGCTATAGGGTTATTCTAACTATGCCGGAAACTATGAGTGTGGAAAGAAGGAGTCTGTTAAAAGCCTATGGTGCTGAATTGGTATTAACTGATGGAGCATTAGGGATGAAAGGTGCGATTGCCAAAGCCGAAGAGCTTGCCCAGTCTATTCCTTTTTCTTTTATACCGAGTCAGTTTGAAAACGAAGCAAATCCTAGAATTCATTTCAATACTACAGGTCCTGAAATATGGGAAGATACTGATGGTAAAGTAGATATTCTTGTTGCTGGTGTAGGAACTGGTGGTACTATTACTGGTGTTGGTAGTTTTTTGAAAAGTAAGAATCAGGAAATTGAGGTCATTGCGGTTGAGCCAATAGGTTCTCCTGTTTTAAGTGGTGGAGAGCCCGGTCCTCATAAGCTTCAAGGAATTGGTGCTGGTTTTGTACCTGATACCTTGGATGTTAGGGTATATGACCAGATTTTCCAAGTAGATAATGAAGAAGCTTTTAAAACTGCTAAAGAATTGGCTGTAACAGAAGGTATACTTGTTGGTATATCAAGTGGTGCTGCTCTTTATGCAGGAGTTCAAATTGCTAAAAATCCTAAGAATAAGGGTAAAAACATAGTGGTTATTCTACCTGATGGTGGAGAAAGATACTTATCTACAGCACTGTTTAATTAAAGAAAAAATACAAAAGGTAAGCTTTAAAGCTTACCTTTTTTTTCTTTATATTAATTTTTTACTAAATTCTTTTAGTTTTTCCATTGTTTCTTCTGGGTTTTTTAAGGGTGTCATTAGAGGTAGAGTTCCTGTTATTTTGCAATTTGGTAATTTATCACTAATTATTTGGAAAGGTTTTGTACAATTGCTTCCTTCGTTAGTAGCTATTAATGCCACACTTTTGGTAATTTTGTTATCGTTTATGAAGGTGGATATAACTGGTGCAAAACGAGATGCCCAAATTGGTGAGGCGATTATTAATTGATCATAATCCTCTTGTTTGAAAGTATATGGTTTTAATTTTGGTAATTCGTTAGTAACAACTTGTTTGCCACCCCAAAAAAATTTACTAAAGCCTTTAGCTTTTATAGGTTTTTCTGGGATTAGTTCTAGAGTATCAGCTCCTATTATATTGGCTAATTCTAGTGTTGTAAATTTTGTATTACCTTCAAGACTATAGTAGACAATAAGTGTTTTCATTAAAATTACTCCTTCAATTGACATTACATACTTGTTTTAATACAATTAGATTGTAACATTTTTCTATTAATAATTAAATGGAGGAAGAAAATGAGCCTGAAAATAGGTAAATATGAAATAAAATACCCAATAGTTCAAGGTGGCATGGGGGTAGGTGTTAGTTGGAGCAATCTAGCTGGTGCTGTATCTGCTGCAGGTGGACTTGGCACTATAAGTAGTGTTGGAACAGGTTATTATGATGATTGTCGTTATGCAAAAAAGCAAGTTGATGGAAAACCATTAGGTGTAGAAAATGCTCATTCTAGAGAAGCTTTAATAGAGATTTTCAAGAATGCCAGAAAGATTTGCGGAGATGCTCCTCTTGCTTGTAACATTTTACATGTTATTACAGATTATAAGAGAGTTGTTATGGATGCAATTGATGCCGGAGCCAATATTATCGTGACTGGAGCTGGTTTACCAACTGATTTAGCAAAGATTGTTGCTGAAAAATGTAAGGATAAAGCTAAAGATGTTGCTATTATACCTATTGTATCAAGTGGCAAGGCATTAAAAGTTATATCAAGATTTTGGCAAAGGGCAGGTCGCCTGCCGGATGCAGTTATTGTTGAAGGACCTCTTAGCGGTGGTCATCAAGGAGCTAAAGAAGAAGAACTATTTAAACCTGAGCATAGTCTTGAACATATTCTTGCAGATGTTATTGCTGAAAGAGATAAATGGGGAACTATGCCAGTAATAGCAGCTGGTGGTATTTGGGATAAAGCTGATATGGATAGGATAATAGCACTAGGTGCTGATGCTGTTCAATTAGGTACTAAGTTTGCTCTTACCTATGAAGGTGATGCTAGCGACGAATTTAAACAGGTTCTACTTGATGCAAACGAAGAAGACGTAAAGATAGTTAAGTCTCCTGTAGGATATCCTGCAAGGGCCTTAAATACACCTTTAATCAATAATCTAGAACCTAGAAAAATAAAGTGTATTAGTAATTGTATTGTTCCATGTAATCATGGAGTAGGTGCAACTGAGGTTGGTTATTGTATAGCTGATAGTCTTGGTGATGCAGTTCGTGGAAAACTAGAAACTGGTTTATTTTTCTGTGGAGCTAATGTTTATAAAGCTAAGAAATTATTACATGTACAAGAAATTATTGATGAATTAAAATAGACTAATTAGATATTTAAAAGGAGTAGTGAAAACTACTCCTTTTTTGGTTAAAATATTTTATATTTCCAAATCCCTTTTGTTATAAAAGATGAAGGACAAGGAACAAAGAACAACAATTAATGAAAGTCCTATACCTACCTGAACCATATTCATACTAATGAAGCCAAGAAGCACCTTAGGATCAAAATATGAAAAAGGACTTAAATACTTAAACCAGGAGACACTGTCAAACATGTCAGCCAGTACACTCATGATAAAAGTTATTAAGAGAATTGCTGTAACTATGGACGGTGCCATTTTTGCTCTTTTTAAGACAGTGGATAAGAAAAAACCAATAAAGAAAAAAATCATTTCAACAATAAAAAAACCAACCATCAATAAAAAGACATCATTTATATTAGATTGACCGTTTCCATGACTATCCACTATTAAGAAAGAAGAAACAAAAACCACAATATTAAAAAGCAAGATAATAAATATTGAAGCATACATTTTACTTAAAACCACCATATTTCTAGTAACAGGTTTAACCATCAAAAATTCAGAAGTTTTATCACTTTCTTCTGAAGAAAGAATTGTGGCCCCAAGCATACTACCATGAATGGCTCCAAGGAGCATTAAATAAATAAAAGTTGCTCCAAAAAAACCAATAGGTGTATTAATATCAAAATATCCAAGACCTAACATACTTTGAAATGCTTTAGGCATATCATTCAACAATGAGGTTAAACTATCACCAGCTGCTGATGTTGCATCATATTTAACCATCGCTCCAGCTACAAAGAGTATTAAAGCAAGCGACCAAATAATTAAAGACTTGCGATGTGATTTTAATTCTTTAAAAAATATATTCATTATACACCCCCCTAAACACTATCTATATCTTTGTTGACATAGATAATATAACTACCAACAAGACATACCAAGATTACTACAATACTAACAATCAAATAACTTAGCTCTAAACTGCTGTTTTTTTGTATGTATGAAGTATCAAAATATTTAAAAGGTGTCAGATATCTCATCTTATCACTACTTGAATTAACTGCAAAAGCTCCAATAGCAAAAAAACTAAATACTACAGCCATAGTAATAGATATAGTTGATTTCACCCTTTTCAAGAAAACACCTACAAAAAAACCTATTGCCAAAAATACCATTTCCACTAAAAATACTGATAAATGCAGTAATGTGAAAATCTTAAAACTAAAAGAATCCTTAACAATAATTATAGTTGAAATATATGAGACAAGATAAAATAATAAATTTGAAACTAATACTATTGATACACTAGCACCTAGTTTAGAAAGTAAAATCTTTCTTCTTGAAGCGGGTTTAGTCATCAGAAAATCTGCTGTTTTTTCTCTTTCCTCTTTAGAAAGAATAGAAACTCCCAAATTCATACCCTGAATTGAAGCTATAAGGGTAACATAAAAAAGAATAAAAGCATAAAAACCCATAATGGATAGAATGTTTTTCAAATCTATACCAAAAGCATTTTGAAATACTTGAGGAAATCCTTCTAATAGTTTTAAAAATGCAGAAGCATCTTTAGTAAAGGCTGGAAAGAAAGTTAAATAAAAAGCAGCTAGAATAATCATTCCTAAAAGATAAAAAACACTACTTTTAAAATTAATCTTTAATTCTTGGATGTATATATTCATATTACTCCTCCCTTACATAATAGTGCATGAAAATATCCTCTAAATCTGGATCTTCAATCAATAAATCATGAATATTTAAATCTGATATTTTCTTGGATAGTAGATTGATATCTCCACTATATAGGAAACTTAATTTATCACCACTTAGTTTAAAGTCTTTTGTTCCATTGATATGGAAATAATCTTCATTTATTGGAGTGGTGCTTTCAATCATTACTCTCTTATATGTTTTCTCTCTTAAGGTATTCATATCTTCAAGTTTAATTAATTTACCTTCCTTTACTATACCCACTCTAGTAGAGATTTTTTGTACTTCATTTAGAATATGGGATGAGAAAAGTACTGTTGCACCTTTTTTATTTTCCTCTGTTATCAGATCAAAAAACCTTTGTTGCATTAATGGATCAAGACCACTAGTTGGTTCGTCAAGGATAATTAAACGAGGTTCATGCATAAGCCCCTGGATTATTCCCACTTTCTTCTTGTTACCAAGGGATAAATCCCTTATTTTCTTATTAACATCCAATTCCATAATATCTATAAGCTCAGCCATACGTTTTTTACTATCCTTCTTATAGAAGCTGGCAGAATATTTTAGTAGTTCTTTAACCTTCATATTGTCATAGTAAAATATTTCAGATGGAATATAGCCAACCTCTTCTGCAATCTTTGCCGGGTGTTTAGTTGTATCAAGTCCAAATATGGTACATTCTCCACTTGTTGGATGGATTAGATTTAATAGAGTTCTAAGGGTAGTGGACTTACCGGCACCATTTGGACCTATAAAACCAAATATCTCACCTTCCTTTATATTAAAAGATATATCGATAACACCACGAGCTTTTCCATAGTACTTTGTCAGATTTTTTATTTCTATAATATTACCTGCCATTTTCATCACTCCTTCTAAGTTATAACTATGATTATATACCTATATAAGCGACTTGTTAAGATTTATTGACATTTATCTAAATATCTTTTATAATTGTTTTAGATTAGGACAAAGGTTGGTTTAATTATGGATAAATTAATTAAAATGACAACTGAATACTTTTATTACTTCTTTAGCTCAAACTTTTTTGGTTGGGCATTTTGTGTTGGAAGTGAATAAAAGTAGAGTCTGATATCGTAATTAATTGTTAAAGCAATGAGAAGGCTCGATATAAGCCTTCTCATTTTTTATTTTAAGGAGGAACATAATGATAATAGTATTTAAACCAGGAGCACCTGAAAAAGAATTAGAAAGTATGAAAAAAAACCTAGAAGGCAAAGGTATTACAGTTAGCGTAACAGTAGGTGAAGATCAAACAATATTTGGACTGATTGGTGATACAAGATCACTTAATGCAGGACAAATAGAATTAAGCTCTGTTGTAGAAAAAGTAATGAAAATTCAAGAACCATACAAGAAAGCCAATAGAGCCTTCCATCCCGAAGACACAATCGTGGATGTTAGAGGACAAAAAATCGGTGGTGGACACTTTGGAATTATTGCTGGACCTTGTGCTATTGAAAGTGAGGATCAATTCCTAACAATAGCCAGAGCAGTTAAAAAATCTGGAGCCAACTTCCTAAGAGGTGGAGCTTTTAAACCTAGAACTTCTCCATACAGTTTCCAAGGTATGGGTAAAGAAGGTATAGACATTATGAAAATAGCCAGAGAAGAAACAGGGCTTCCAATTATTACAGAATTTATGGCACCTGCTCATGTGGAACTATATGCAGAAGATGTTGACGTAATTCAAATCGGGGCAAGAAACATGCAAAACTTCGATCTTTTAAAAGAAGTTGGTAAAGTACAAACACCAGTTCTTTTAAAAAGAGGACTTTGTGCAACTTTTGAAGAGTTCCTAATGGCTGCTGAATACATTATGTCAGAAGGTAATGAAAATGTAATTCTTTGCGAAAGAGGAATTAGAACTTTTGAAACATGGACTAGAAATACACTAGATATTAGTGCAGTTCCAGTTGTACATAGAAAAAGCCATTTACCAATAGTAATCGACCCAAGTCATGCTGGTGGAATTTACTGGTTGGTAGAGCCACTTACTAAAGCTGCTGTAGCAATTGGTGCAGATGGTATAACTATCGAAGTGCACCATAGACCAGAAGAAGCAGTTAGTGATGGACAACAATCTCTAATTCCAGAATCATTTGATAAAATGATGAAAAAGGTACAATTATTAAGACAAGTAGTAACGGAGATGGAAAAATAGTGGATAAAAAAATAGGTATAGTCGGACTAGGATTAATCGGAGCCTCAATAGCTTTAAGCTTAAGGGGCAAAGTCGGTGAAATCCTGGCAGTCGACAGGGACGAAGAAGTTCTATCCATAGCCATGGATAGAAAAATAATTGACAGAGGATCAACTAAACCTGAAGATATTTTAGGTGATGCTGATATAGTTATCTTCGCCCTTTACCCTAGTGATATTATCAACTATATTAAAGACAATAAAAGAATTTGGCATAAAGGTCAGATATTAATGGATGTAGCCGGACTTAAGGGTGAACTAGTAAAAAGTATTCAGGAAGAATTGCCAGAGGTAGAATTTATTGGAACTCATCCGATGGCAGGTCGTGAAGTGGTGGGAATTAAAGGCGCAAGAGAAGAACTTTTCCTAGGTACTAATTTCATCATTACACCTACTGAGAAAAATAGTGATGCTGGGATTGAGCAGGTTAAGGAATTAGCTTTACTCTTAGGTGTTAAAAAGATTTTTGAAATGACACCAGAAGAACATGATGCCTTAATTGCCTACACTAGCCATATACCTCATCTTTTAGCGTTAGCCCTGGTTGGAGCCTATAGTGAAGGTAGTGAGAAGATTGTGGGTCGTAGTTTTCTTGATGCCACCAGGGTAGCAAATATTAATGAAAAACTATGGTCAGAACTTTTTCTGATGAATAAAGGGCCTTTATCTGATGAAATTGATAAAATAATTGTAGAATTATTAAATTTCAAGGAAAAACTTGGAAATAATGATAAGATAGGACTTGAAGAAAAGATGAAGGAAATTAAAGCCCTTAAGGAAAGGATAGACAAATGATTTTAGATGTAGCTTTAGGTGAAAAGAGTTATGATATAGTTATTGAAAAAGATTCCCTTAAAAAGGCCGGAAAGTTTATTCATCCTTTTTTAAGAGGTAATAAAGTTGTTTTGATTACAGACAGAAATGTTGATAAATATTATGGTAATTTAGTGCTTCATTCCTTGGTGAATGAAGGAATAGATGCTGTGAAAATGGTTATTGAACCAGGAGAGTCTTCAAAGAGTATAGATAAAGCAATGGAGATATATAAGTTTTTGTTAGATAATGGTGTGGGTAGAAAAGATTTACTAGTTGCTCTAGGTGGGGGCGTTATTGGTGACCTGGTTGGTTATTGTGCTGCAACTTACTTGAGAGGAATAGACTTTTTTCAAATACCTACAAGTCTACTTGCTCAAATAGATAGTAGTATAGGTGGAAAAGTAGCTATAGATCTTCCTTATGGGAAAAATCTTGTTGGTGCTTTTTATCAACCAAAGGGTGTTTTAATAGATGAAACTACCCTAACTACATTAGAAGAAAAATTCTTTATAGATGGTATGGCAGAAGCTATTAAGTATGGTGCTATATTTTCTGAAGAGTTCTTTTCCTATTTAGAGATTGAGGATTTTAGTTTAGCTAGTATAAAAAACGGTAAAAGTATGGAAAAAGTAATTTATGAATGTTGCAATTTTAAGCGTCAGGTTGTAGAAGAAGATGAATTTGAAAATGGCAGAAGAGCTTTACTAAACTTTGGCCATACTGCAGGTCATGGGATTGAAAAGGTTGAAGGTTTTGTGGGTCATAGTCATGGTGAGGCTGTGGGTATTGGCATGTGTCTTATAGCCAAGGCTGGAGAATCATTAGGTGTTACAAAAATTGGAACTTATGAGAGATTAAAAAAATTAGTGGCTAAAACTGGTCTTCCAGTGCAGTTTCCTGTTAAAATAAAGGGAGAGGTTGTAAAAGCCATGGGTTATGACAAGAAAGCCCAGGGTGGTGGTATAAAACTAATTATGTTAAGTGAGATTGGAAAAAGTTTTATAATGGAAGAAAAGAAAGAAAATTTGAAGAATTTAGTAGATAGAGGGATATAGAGAGATTAAGATATAAAGAAGTATATGAAGGATTTTAATTATTATGAATGATAAAATAACAATTTACCCAAATTACCTTGGTGGTGAAGTTAAAATTCCACCTTCTAAGAGTATGGCTCACAGGTATATTATCGGAGCTGCTTTAAGTGATCAAGAGGTTATTGTGAAAAATATTGAAGCATCAAAGGATATTGAAGCTACCCTAGAGGTTATGTATAACCTGGGGGTGGAATTTTATAGAGTAGCTGCAGATGATGGCACCTTAACCTTAATAGTTGAGGGACATGGTTCGGATTTTAAATTAGTTAATAAATATTTTAGCTGTAATGAATCTGGTTCTACTCTAAGATTTTTAATACCATTGCTGCTTCTTTTTAATGAAGAAGTAGTTATTGATGGTCATGGAAAGCTTGGGGAGAGACCTCTTGATGTCTATTATGACATAATGAAAGAACAAGGTATTGCTTATAGTAATAATGAAGGCAGGTTGCCTTTAACCTTGGAGGGTAAGAGAAAAATTCTTCAACCAGGTCTTTTTAGGGTTAGAGGGGATATTAGTTCCCAGTTTATAACTGGGCTTCTTTATGCCTTACCTTTGTTAGATGGTGATAGTGTTATTGAAATGACCACAACTTTAGAGTCTAGACCATATATTGATCTGACTATTAAAGCTTTGGCTGATTTTGATATTAAAATTGAAATAGAGGATTACAAGGTGTTTAGAATACCTGGTAATCAAAAATATAGCTCTGGAGTTTATGAAGTTGAAGGTGACTATTCACAATTGGCTTTTTTTGCTGTTGCTGGGGCGATTGGTAATAAGGAAATAAGATGTACTGGATTAGATAGACATTCACTTCAAGGTGATAAAGCCATTCTTGACATAATGAAGAGAATGGGGGCAGAGATTGATGAAATTGCTGGTGGTTTTGTTTTTAAGCCTAGTAAGACTAAAGGTTGTGAGATTGATATTAAAGAGTGTCCTGATTTGGTGCCTGCTCTTTGTGTGCTAGCAAGTCTATCTGAGGGTGAAACAAGAATTATAAATGGTGAAAGACTTAAAATAAAGGAATCAAATAGATTAGAATCAACTCCGAAAGAACTGATAAAACTAGGTGCTGATATAGTAATTGGAGAAGATAGTTTGACTATAAAAGGTGTAGAGGGTTTTAGTGGTGGTGAGGTTGATAGTTGGAATGACCATAGAGTAGCTATGAGTTTAGGGGTGGCAAGTCAAAGAGCTGATGGTCCTTTGGTTTTGACTGGATCTGGTAGTGTGGCTAAATCTTATCCCAGGTTTTGGTCTGATTTTGTAAAATTAGGAGGAAAGATTAGTGAATAGTATCTATAATGGAAATATTACTTTAAGTATTTTTGGAGAATCACATGGTGAGGCTGTTGGTATAGTAATTGACGGACTACCTCCTGGTATGGAACTTGATATGGAGAGTATAAGAGAAGAAATGGATCGTAGAAAACCTGGAACTAGTAAACTTGCTACTCCAAGGCAAGAAGATGATCAGGTTCAACTTATTAGTGGCTTTTTTGAGGGCAGGACTACTGGTGCTCCTCTTTGTGGTATTATCTTTTCTAAAGATACTAAAAGCAAAGATTATAGTGAGTTAAAAGTTAAAATGAGACCAGGACATAGTGATTATTCTGGTGCTGTTCATTATAGAGGTTTTAATGATTATAGAGGTGGAGGACATTTTTCAGGAAGACTTACAGCTCCACTAGTTTTTGCGGGAGCTGTTGCTAAGGAATATCTTAAAAATTATGGTGTGGAAATTGGGGCTCATTTAAAACAGGTTCATAGTGTTGAGGATATAAGTTTTAATGATTTAGATAAACATATCAAAACAATTGTCTATCAGGAATTACTTCAATCTTTAAGAGGGATGAGAGTTCCTGTTTTAAGGGCAAGTGTTGGCGAAGAAATAGAGAAGGTTATAATTGATGCTAAATCAGAAGGTGATTCTGTTGGGGCTATAATAGAATGTATGGCTGTAGGAGTAAAAGCTGGTCTTGGAAGTCCTTTCTTCAATAGTTTGGAGAGTAAGATTGCTAGTCTTGCTTTTAGTGTGCCTGGAGTTAAGGGTATTAGTTTTGGTGCAGGTTTTGGTTTTGCTGATATGAAGGGGTCTGAAGCTAATGATCCTTATTTTATAGAGGAGGGTGTAGTTAGTTTGAAGTCTAATAACAATGGAGGAATTATTGGTGGTATTTCAGTTGGAAGTCCAATAGTCTTTAGTGTGGTTATGAAACCTACTCCTTCAATTAGTAAGAAACAAGAAACTATTAATATAGAGACTAATGAGAATACTGAGCTTGAAATAGTAGGCAGACATGATGCTTGTATAGCGATTAGAGGTATTCCTGTTATCGAGGGGATATTGGCTATTGCTTTGTTAGATGCTTATTTGGAGGATAAAAAATGGGATTAGAGGACAAGCGTAAGAAAATAGACGAACTGGACAAGGAGATAGTAAGTTTATTGACTAAAAGACTTGAGGTTGCTACAGAAATAGGCTTCTATAAAAAAGAAAAGGGTATGAAAATTCTTGATAGAAGTAGAGAAGAAGAAGTTATTAAAAAGAATCTGGGCAGAGTAAACAATGATACCTTTGCTCCATATGTGGAAACAATTTTAGAAAAACTGATGAGTGTAAGTAGAGATGCTCAAAGTGATATTGTAATAGAAAACAAGACGCCGATTTCTGCTATAATTAATATGCCGGTTATTACTAAAAGAGTAGTTAATCCTGTTGTTGCTTATGGTGGTATTAAAGGTTCTTATGGAGAGCAGGCTTTAATACAAAGTTTCGGTGAGGTTAAAGAGCTTAGTTTTAAAAACTTTAGTGAGGTTGTTGATGCTGTTATTAGTGGCGAGGCAGACTATGGTATTTTACCTATAGAAAATACTTCAACTGGGGGGATATTAGAGGTTGAAAGGTTACTGGAGAGGGATAATGTCTATATTGTTGGTGAAACAGTAGTTCATGTGGCTCATTGTTTATTGGGTCTTGGTGAAATTGGTGATATTAAGACTGTTTATTCCCATGTTCAAGGTTTTGAACAATCCAGAGAGTTTTTAAGGGACTATAGTTTTGAGGAAGTTCCCTATTTTAATACTGCAATAAGTGCAGAATTTGTAGCTAAAAGTGGTGATAAGACTCTTGGGGCAATTGCTAGTAAAAGAGCCGGGGAAGTTTATGGCTTAAAGATCTTAAAGGAAGATATCAACTATAATTTGGAGAACTATACAAGATTTGTTATAATAAAAAATACTATGGAGCTTGAAGAGGATTATGACAAGATTTCACTGCAAGTTGTGGTGGAAGACAGGGAAGGTTCTTTGTTAAGAGTTATAAAGAGTATAACTGAGCATAGATTAAATATGGTGAAGATAGCTTCGAGGCCAATTTTAGGCAAACCCTTCGAATATATTTTTAGCATTGATATAAATGGGAATATTAATGAAAAAAGAGTTAAAAAAACTTTGAAGGAAATCAGTGAAAATTCAGTACTTATGAATTTCAAAGGAAATTACAAAGAAGTGAAGGGGAAGTAATATGGGCAGTGAAATTGAAATCAAGTTAAGTATCAAAAATGAGGATATTTTAACAGAGATCTTAGATGATGAGAGATTAAAAAAAGATTTTGGTCATTTTACTATAATATCAATGAATGCAGATTACTATGATACAAGAGAACTTGATTTATTAAAACATAATCTTGTTATTAGAATTAGAAAAGAAAATGGAGAATATGTTTGTACTGTTAAAAAAAGAACCATGGAACTTGAAAGTGGCATATTAATTAGAGGTGAATGGAATAAGGAAATTCCTATTAAAGCTATTAAGCTAGAATATTTTCCTGAGATGAAGGATGAAATGGCTGAGATTATAGGTGAGAAGGAACTTGTTGAGATTGTTGAAACAGATTTTATTAGAAGAACTTTAGATATAGAATATAAGGGTTCGTTGCTGGAGTTGGCTGTAGATTATGGTAAGATTATTGCCGGTAAATATGAAGAGCCTATTATGGAAGTGGAAATAGAATTAAAAAGAGGGACCGAAGAGGTTATTATGCCTTTTATTGAGGATTATTTAAAGGACTTTGATTTAAAGGTGGAAACTGAAAGTAAATTTTCTAGAGGTGTAGCTTTATTTATGAAAAAATAGAATTTTTTTGTAATGTATGCTATTATTAGGTTGTTGGATTTAGTGGAATTGGAGGTTTTTATTTTGATAAACTATAAACATTTATTAGCTTTTGTGACAGTTGTCAGGAAGAAAAGCTTTACTATAGCCGCTAAGGAGTTGTATATGACTCAACCTGCAATCAGTTGGCAAATTAAAAATCTTGAAAATGAAATTGATTTACAATTGATTGAAAGAAAAGAAAGAGGCACTAAGCTTACTGAAGCTGGTAAGCAATTTTATGTTTATGCCGAAAAGATAATTAAAGCTCACGAACAGCTGATTGAAGAAATGAAGCAGTTGAAGTGTATGGAAAAGGGTAAATTAATAGTTGGGGCTAGTACGGTTCCAGGGGAATATATATTGCCGGCCTATATGAGTAGTTTTAAGGATGCTTATCCTTCTACTGATGTTGTTGTATCAACTCATTCTTCTGAGTGTATTGTTGATAATTTAATATCTGAGGATATTCATATTGGTGTTGTGGGCATGAAAATTGAAGATAGTAGAATTGAATGTAAGCCTTTTAAGAAGGACAAGGTTGTTTTGATTGTTAGAAATGGTCATCCTCTTTTGAAGTTAGATAAGGTTAATATTAAAGATGTTCTGCCATATCCGATTATTGTCAGGGAAAAGGGTTCTGGTTCTAGAAGGACTTTAGAGGATCAAATGGAAAGTAAGGGCTTGCGTCTTAAAAACTTTGCTTATTTTACTGAGTTAAGTGGAAATAGAGCTGCTATTACTGGGGTTAAAAATTCTACTGCAGTTGCTTTTGTATCATCCTTGGTAGCGGGGGATAGTATAGCGCTGGGTACTATTAAGGCTGTAGAGGTTGAAGATTTTGACCTGAGCAGAAATATTTATTTAATTCATAATAAATTAAAAACTTTAAGTCCTCTAAGTGAGACTTTTATGAATTTCATGTTGAAACAAAAGGATTAAGATGGAAATATTAAGAGATAAATTAAAAAATATTAGTGAAAAAAATGGAGCTACTCTTTTTGGGGTAGCTAATCTTTTACCATATAAGGAATACATAAGGGAAGTTTATGGTAGTCAGTTATTACATTTAGATAAGGCTATCTCTATTGGTATACCATATCCTAAGGATGTGGTTAATCAATTGTTGGATGGTCCTACTCATACTTATCTTTATTACTATAAGATTCTTAATGCAAAGTTGGATGATATTGCTTTGCAGGTGGCTATAGAGTTGGAAAAAAATGGCTGGAGGAGTTTTCCTGTGCCTGCTTCACAGAGGGTTACTGATGATAGGCTGGCTGGGATTTTTTCTCATAGGATGGCTGCTCATTTAAGTGGATTAGGCTGGATTGGGAAAAATAGTTCATTAGTTACTAAAGAATATGGGCCGAGGTTGAGGTTGGTTACTATTTTGACTGATGCACCGATTGATTGTGATGAGCCTTTTCTTGGTGACTTGTGTGGTGATTGTAATAAGTGTGTTTTGGCATGTCCTTCAGGGGCTGTGGTTGGAAATCCTTTTAGGGAAGATGATCCTTTGGAGAAGAGGTTTATTGGGGAGTTATGTGATGTTCATTTAAGCAGAGTCAGGAATACTTTTGGTAAGAGAATCTGTGGTAAGTGTTTGGCTAGTTGTCCATTTGGTAAATAGGAGGTAGATTATGGAATATGTTGTAAAAAATATTTGGTCTGAAATAGATAATGGTAAGATTATGGATTTTGCTGTGGGTTATAAAAAGTTTCTTGAGGTTGGAATAACTGAGAGGGTTATTGTTACTATGTTGGAAAAAGAGGCTAAGTCTAAGGGTTTTGTTGATATTACTGGTGTTGATGAGTTGAAGTTAGGACAGGGTTTCTATTTAAATCATCGTAATAAGAGTTTTTTTATGGGTGTTATTAATGAGGACTTGAAGAATGGTCTTAGGTTACTTGGTTCTCATATTGATTCTCCAAGGCTTGATTTAAAGCAACAGCCTATTTATGAGTCTGAGGGTATGGCTCTTTTTAAGACGCACTATTATGGTGGTATTAAGAAGTATCAGTGGGTTACTATGCCTCTTGCCCTAGAGGGTGTTGTTTATAGGAAAGATGGTTCTAAGTTGGAGTTGTCTATTGGCAGGGGTAAGGATGATCCTGTTTTTACTATTACTGATTTACTTCCTCATTTGGCAGCTGAGCAGATGGATAAGAAGGCTGGTAAGGTAATTGAGGGTGAAAAGCTTAATGTGCTTATTGGTAGTATTCCTCTTGTTGAGGGTGATAAGGATCCTAGTGTTAAAAAGGGTATTTTGGCTTATTTGAGTAAAGAGTATGATCTTGATGAAGAGGATTTTTTAAGAGCGGAGTTGGAGATTTTGCCGAATCTTCCGCCTAGGGATGTTGGGTTTGATAGGAGTATGATTGGTGGATATGGTCAGGATGATCGTATTTGTTCTTATGCTATTATGAAGGGTTTTTTTGATTGTGAAAATAAGGATAGTAATTTGCTTGCTTGTTTCTTTGATAAGGAGGAGATTGGCAGTAATGGTGATACTGGTGCCCAGTCTAGGGTGTTGGAGTATTTGTTGGAAATGTTGATTGCTAAGACTGGAATGTCTGCTAGTCCTCTTGGGGTGTTTTTTAAATCTCGAGGTTTGTCTGCTGATGTTAGTGCTGTTGATGATTCGAGTTTCGATGGGGTTTTTGATAAGTATAACAGGGGCAGGATGGGTTATGGTCCTATTGTTAGTAAGTATTCTGGTAGTAGGGGTAAGTATGATGCTAATGATGCAAGTGCTGAGCTTTTGGCTTATGTGATGAATGTGCTTGATGAGAATAAGGTTATGTATCAGTTTGGTGAGCTTGGTAAGGTTGATTTAGGTGGTGGTGGTACTATTGCTTCTTATTTATCTCAGCTTGGTATGGAGGTTGTTGATTTGGGTACTGGTTTGTTGTCTATGCATTCTCCTTTTGAGGTGGCTTCTAAGGCTGATTTGTATATGACTTATATGGCCTATAGGGCGTTTTTGGAAAATTAAGGGGGTTTTTATGGAGAATTTGCGTTTGACTCAAATGGTTAAGGCTGCTGGTTGAGCTGCTAAAATAGGGCCGGGGGTCTTAAGTGAGGTTTTGACTGGCTTGAATAGTTTTTATGATCCAGCTGTAATGGTGTCTGGGTCTACTTATGATGATGCTGGTATATATAAGGTTAATGATGAGTTGGCTCTTGTTCAGACTGTTGATTTTTTTACTCCTATGGTGGATGATCCGTATGATTTTGGTCGTATTGCTGTTGCTAATAGTTTGAGTGATGTTTATGCAATGGGTGGTGTGCCTAAGACTGCTATGAATGTTGTTTCTTTTCCTATAAGTTGTCTTGATGCGTCTGTGTTGAGGGATATTTTAAGGGGTGGAGCTGACAAGTTGGTGGAGGCTGGTGTGGCTCTTCTTGGGGGTCATACTGTTGAGGATCCTGAGCCTAAGTATGGGGTTTCTGTGACTGGTTTTGTGCATCCTGATAAGGTTTGGACTAATGGCGGGGCTAAGGTTGGTGATGTGTTGGTTTTGACTAAGAAGCTTGGTGTTGGTTTGGTTACTACTGCTTTTAAGGGTGATATGGATTTGGTAAGTAGTGAGGAATTGAGCGAGGTGACTGAGTCTATGGCTATGCTTAATAAGAAGGCGGCTGAGGTTGCTATGAAACTTGGCAGGGTTCATGGTTGTACGGATATTACTGGTTTTGGTCTGGTTGGTCATTTGATGGAGATGGTTGGTGATGATGCTGTAACTTTTGAGGTTGATAGTAGAAAGTTGCCGTTTTTTGATAGTGCTCTTTCTTTTGCTAAGGATGGTCTGATTCCGGCTGGTTCTTATAGGAATAGGGATTATGTTAAGGATAGGACTTTGTTTGTGGTGGATGAGTTTATGGAACTGGCTGTTTTAACGCCTGAGACTTCTGGTGGTTTGGTGCTTGCGATGGAAAGTGATGCTGCTGATGAGTATATTAGGATGATGAGTGAAGAAGGACTGCCTGCTTGGGTGGTTGGTAAGGTAACAGAGGCTGGGGATTCTAAGTTGATTGTATTTTAGGAGTTGAGTATGGATAGAAAACTAAGTGAGGGTAAATATCTGTTGAATAAGTATCCTAGGGTATTTTTTGAGTTTTTGATTTTTGCTTTTGTTGGTTTGCTGATTGAGACTGGTTATGTTTTTTTTCTGACTGGTAAGTGGACTGTTCGTGGTGCTCTTGGTTTTGGTCTTCCTATTATTCATATTTATGGTTTTGGGGCTTTGATTGTTGTTTATTGGCTGGGGAGGTATAGTAAGTTTCCTATTTTCTTTTTTGTTATTTCGTCTTTTTTGATGAGTATGGTGGAGCTGGCTGGTAGTTACATGGAGACTGTTTTTGGTGGTCCTAGGTCTTGGGATTATTCTGATAAGCCTTTTAATTTTGAGGGTAGGATTTGTCTTAGTACGGCTCTTGGTTGGGGTACTTTGGCTTTTCTTTTCTTTTTTCTAATGTATCCTGAGATTGGTAAGTTCATTAAGATGATACCTAGGAAGGTATTAGTTTACGGATCATTGGTCCTTACTATTTACACCATTCTGGTAACAATAAATAAATATATAATTAATTAGAAATTAATAAAAAAACACTCAATATAAAATGAAAAAATACCTATAAAATGCAATATATAAATAAATATATTCAAACATAACAAAATAATACATACTTTGTTATAAATACATTAACTTCTCTATTAGAGGAAAGAATTTGTTTTCTTTCCTCTAATTTTTTTTTGAGGTGGTTTTTTTGAGGTTATTGAAAAGTGAGCGGGGTTCTTTTACTATATTTATGGCTATCCTGATGCCGGTGGTTGTGTTGTTTCTTGGTGTTGTGGTGGATGTTGTTAGGGTTAAGTACTATAAGTCTCTTGTTAATGAGGGGCTTTATTCTAGTGTGGATAGTGTTCTGGCTGATTATGATAAGGGTTTGTATGAGAGTTATGGTATTTTTGCTATTAGGGATAAGGAGTATGGTTTGGATTTTTCTTCTATGGTTAGGAATAATCTTAAGGAGAAGGATATCGAATTAGGTAATTTTTCATTATCTTTAATTAGTCCATTATCTGATTCTAGGGTATTAAAGGCTCAAATATTGGAGGATATGAAGGTTCGTGGTTTGGTTAATCTTGGTAAGGATGTTTATGGGATTGTTTCTGCTATGAAGGAGGTGGACAGTCTTGGTGGTGATTATGGGGAGTTTGGTGGGAGCAGGGAGGAGTCTATAACTAAGCTTCAGGATAAGGTTGCGTCTAATATGGAGGTTATTAAGGATTTGGAAGAAAGGCGTGCTGGTGGTGAGGCTGGGCTTGATGGGGTTATTGAGGGTTTGTATGGTGAGAATAAGTCTATGTTGGATATGTCTGAGGATTTATCTAATAATAACAATAACAACAGTGATAATAACAGTAACGATAACAAAAAAAACAACAATAATAATGAGTTTGGAGAGGATACTTGGGCTAATTTAACTAATTTGTTTGGTGATGATCTTAGTGAGATTGAGGGGGAGTTGAAGAATCCTGGGTTTGTTTTTTTTAGGGCTAAGTCTGTTGGTGGTGGTATTAGGGAGAAGCTTGGGGTTGGGTTGGAGAATTTGAGGGATGATTTGTTGGTGGGGGAGTATGTGTTGGAGAGGTTTTCTAATTTATCAAGTGGGTCTGGTGAGGTGGAGCGGATTGTTGGTAATGGTTCTACTGTGGGTACTTTGTTTAATATGTTGTTGTTTAGGACTTTTCTTGATGGTGTGGGTTATTTTTGTTTGGATGCTAAAGCTCCTCCTGAGTTGGTGTCTCGTTTGGTTTATAGTGTGGTGATGGGTCTTGGTACTGGGGTTAGTGATATGGTGACTATGGTGGGGGTTAGTGAAGCCAGGGTGCCTGTGGTTAATATGGTTGGGGTTGTTAATCCTGTTGATTTTTTGAGGTTGTCTTATAGGGATCATTTGTTGTTGTTTAGTTTATTGGCTGGTGAGGAGGTTATGTTAAGGGGGGTTTATGAGGGGGTTATGGGTTCATTTCCTTATTCGTATTTTTGTGGTGCCAGGGGTAGTTTAAGGGTTAAGGTTCCTTTGTTGTTTTTGAAGTTTTTGCCTGAGGGTTGTGGTTTGTTTGGTGGTGTTGTTAGGGGTGGTGATTTTGTTTTTGAGGAGAGTGTTTCGTTGTCTTTTAATTAGTGAGCGGGGTTCTTTGGTTATTGAGGGGGTTATTATATTTCCCATCTTTTTATTTTTGGTTTTTTCTTTTATGTCTATTATTACTTATTTTTCTACTTCCTCTTATATTAGGCAGAGGGTTGATAGTTATGGTTGTTATGTTTGTTGTGTTGGGGATGCTGTTGGTTTAGGTGGAATGGATGATGGTGGTGTTAGTGTAGGTAAAGGTGAGCCTAGTATTATTGGTATGCTTTCTAATTCTTATCTGAAATCTTATCTTCTTGAGGGTGGTCTTTTGGAGGAGAAAAGGCTTAAGGTGATCTGTGATTTTGATGGTGGTTATTTGACGGTCAGGGTGGAGTATGGTTTGGATATGGTTCTTTTGGGTCGTGTTGTGGTGGTGGATTTTTATGAGAGGAGGTTGTGGTGATGGGTGAGGGGTTTTGTGTTGAGGGTTTTAGTTTGGTTTTTAGGGGTAGGGGTAGTTTGTCTAGTAGGGATGAGTTTTTGTTGAAGGGTAATGGTGTGGAGTTTTTTCTTCCTGTTTATTTTTATAGGGATAGTTTGGATTGGGTTTTTGTTTATGATTTGGAGGGTGGTTATTCTCTTGGGGAGAGGTTTGGTCGTAATGATGGTGACATTTCTATAAATGATTTCATTTCTATTTTGGAGAGGGTGGATTATGTTAGTGGGGAGTATTTTTTTGAGCTTGGTTCTTTTTATATAAGTCTGGAGTCTGTTGTTTATAGTATGAAGGATGGTGGTTGTGGTTTGGTTTATTGTCCTTTTTATGTTGGTGATTTTTGGGGTAGTATATTGTCGTTATTTGGTACTTTATTTAGTGGGGAATTATGGTTTGGTGAGTATTTGAATAGGTTGGAGGGTTTGGGTAATAATATTTCGATCAAGTCTTTTGTTTCTATGGTTGGTTGTTTTGGTGGGGGTAGGGTTGATGGAAAGGGTGGAAATGTTAATTGTATGGGTGTTGAGGGTATAGATTGTGATAGGGGTGTTGTTGGTGATGGTACCATAGGTTATGGTGGGTCTATGTTGTCTCGGATGTTTGGTGTTGGTCATGGTTCTAGTATCTCTAAGGATGATGGTGGTTCTTCTGTATTGGGTTTTGATTGGTGGGGTTTGGTGGTTTCTTTTGTTTGTGGTGGTGTTGGTAATGTTGGTTGTATTATTTTGTTGTTTTTGTTTGTGGGGTTTGTTATGGGTTTGTTGATTTGATTGACTTTAATTAGTGGGTTTGGTAAAATAACAGGGTAGATATTGGCCGAAGTGGCGGAATGGCAGACGCATACGACTCAAAATCGTACGGGAAACCGTGGGGGTTCAAGTCCCCCCTTCGGCACCAATAGGGCATCTCAGAGTTTCTGAGGTGCTATTTTTTTGTGCAAATGTACCCTAAGTGACACCCTTTATTTGTATAAATTAACTGACTCGACTTTTTAGCTTCCCGTACGATGCGAAAACGTACGGGAGTTTTTATGTTTTATGTTAAAAAATTATTACTGTACAATAAAAGTCTAAGCTTATAATCAACTATCATTTTATACAATTAAATCATATAAAAGCATTCTAATTATGTTAGAATATATAGTATATAATTACTTTTATTTTACCAAAATATATGGATTGGTTAGACTTTTGTATATTCATAATGATAAAGTTGTATGTATACAAAATGAAAATTTTACTATACAAAACACTTACTTATCCAACAACTAACTTATCGAAAACAAGACATAAGAATGTTCACATATAAGTTCGGTGATTGACGCTAATACAACAACATAAAAAAACTGATAAATTGGATTTTATTGTAATAAATACCATAGAAATTAAAAATTAGAAGTATTTTCATATCTTTAGATGATGAGGTGACGGATTATGACAGACCATGAAAATAAAATATATAGCGAAATAGCAAAAGCAAATGGGATCTTAGGTTCTGAGATTGCTGCTCATCTTGGACTTGAGAAAAGAATTGTTAATTCCATGCTGGCAAAAAGCACTTTATTAAAAGCACTTGTAAAACAAGAATCAAACTACAAATGGTATCTTTTATCAAAAAAAATACCTACTGCTGGACCTGATATTCCGAAGCCGGACAAAGATTTGCAAAATATCTGTAATTACTATTTGAATTGTCTGAGTCTAGAATCTAGCAGTTCTGTATCACAGTTTCTGACAAGCAAGTTTGCTCTGCAATATGCGCTCTTAGATGGTCTGAAAGTTGATGCTAATATTGATAAAGAAGCTATTTCCTTATTGAATAAAATAAATGGCAATAAAAACTCAAAGGCATATCTTGGTTATCCGGTTCGTATATATTCTATATTCGGTAAAGAGGGCACAGAATATAAGAAAATAGCTCCAATATTCCTTTTCCCTGTTGAATATTCAGGAGGTCAAGTAAACATAAGCTGGATACCTTCAGTCAACATGGATGTGCTGAAAGCCTACAATGCTGAAAATAGTATTGATTCTCTTACTGTTGAATTAGTGAATCTAGAAACCGAACTTGGAATGAATATACCAGATGCTGAAATAGAAAAAGAGGATTTGGTTCTTAGGTTAATAAAAATCCGTCAATGGGATTGGGCAGAATCAATTGATCCTTACAATATACCCAAGACAGAAGATTTAACTTCTTTTTCCAACGGAATATACAATCGCCCAATAATTATCGAAACAGAAAAGGAAAAGTTTACCCAAGGTCTTGAGGCAGAACTGATGGCACTTGCCAATATGCCAGAAGAAAACTACAAAGATACAGCCTTGTATTCCTGGATTAAAGATGATTTCTCGAGTCAGACTCCGGAAAATATTAAACCAATATTAGAAGTTCTTCCACTCAATATGGAACAGGCTCAATCTGTGCAAACGGCTTTGACATCCGACCTGACTATCGTAACCGGTCCTCCGGGAACTGGAAAATCTCAAGTTGTAACTGATCTGTTATTGAATATAGCCTGGAATGGAAGGAGTGCACTATTTTCTAGCAAAAACAACAAGGCTGTTGATGTTGTTGATTTTAGAGTGAACGGTCTATGTAAGCGTCCCGTTTTGCTTCGTATAGGAAGCAACCAATATGCATCACGCTTAGCAGAAATTATAGAAGGTTTGCTCAGTGCAAGACCAAATTCTTCTGACAAGACTGATATGGAATTCTATATAGGTGAATATGACAGAATTAATAACGAAACAAATCTTCTGAAAACACAGAAAGATTCTATTATTAACGCGAGGAATATTCTTGATAACTTAGAACAAAAATACTGTACTGTACGTAATCTGATAGAAGGCTTCTTTGATTCTTTTGATGCTAGTGACATCGGCAAGATAAAGGCTCAAGCTACTTCTTTTAAAGAGGCTTATCTGCACGCGATTAAAGAAAACAATGGCTTCTTCTCAAGATTATTTTGGTCGATTGTCGGAAAAAAGAAAACTGAAGAACGTGACAGATGTGTAGATGCATATAATGGATTCGCAGCAAAATATAAGCTTGATAAGGCTTCTGCTGATATGACCTTATATGAGATTGATATGTTATGCACTAAGGCAGAAGCTTTTGAAATTGCTCTTACAATCACAGATGAGTATAAGAAAGCTCTGCATAAATTTACTGACAATATTTCTCTCGAAGATATAGATAAGAAACTGATGGTAAATAAGGAACAGTTGGCTGACGTAGCCTATAAGCTTTGGGACAAATGGCTTTTGTCTCAAACTGCAGAATTCACCCCTCTTCAAAGGAAGGAAATGTCTGACTTTGTTGCGGCTATGCGATTAGCCGGTGATGTGGATTTAGCACAGCATCCTGAGCTTAAGAAATTTTTTACAAAAATGTCCCAGGAGATGACAAAATATCTGCAATGCTGGGCCGTTACATCCCTTTCAGCTAAGAGCAGAGTTCCTTTTACAGCAGGATTGTTTGATTATGTTATTATTGATGAGGCCAGCCAGTGTGATATAGCTTCAGTGCTACCTCTTCTTTTTAGGGCAAAGAGAGCTGTTATTATTGGAGATCCGAAGCAATTGAGCCATATTTCACAGTTGTCTCGACAACAGGATCTTGCCTTGTTACAGCGTTATAAAGTATCTCCATCATGGTCATATTCAGTCAATTCTGTATACATGCTTGCTTCTGGCAAAGTAAAAGCAAGCGATATTGTTCAACTTAAAGATCACTTTAGAAGCTGTTCTGATATCATTGAGTTTTCAAATGATGTATTTTATGACGGAAATTTAAGAACAGCTACAAATTACCAAAGACTAAAAACTCCAGCTGGAGAGAAGCCTGGAATCAGATGGATTAATATCAATGGGAAAACACTTCGTCCCAACTCAGGTAGTGCTTTTAACGTAGAAGAAGCAGCAGCTGTTATCGTGGAGCTTAAGAGACTTATCACCATTGGTTATGCAGGAAGTATAGGAGTGACAACCCCATTCCGTAGACAAGCTACCGAAATAAAGGAACAGCTAGAAAAAACAGAACCAAAGCTGTATGAAACACTTCTAAGAAACCATGAATTTATAGCTGATACTGTTCATAAATTTCAAGGTGATGAGCGAGATCTGATGATCTTTTCTCCTGTAGTTTCAAATGGTGCCGCATCAGGTGCAATAGGCTTCCTAAGCAAAACAGGGAATCTGTTTAACGTTGCTATAACAAGAGCTAGGGCAGTTTTGGTTATTGTAGGCAATTACAGTTATTGTCAAGATTGCACTGTTGATTATTTGAAGAAATTTGCAGAATACTATGGACGCCTCACTGGAGGAGTGGATAAACGAAAAAAGGTAGTTTTGAATCATTCTGTAAGGGAATACCCTTGGGTTGCAAATCCAGAACAAGTTTCCGAGTGGGAAAAAGTCTTTTACTCGGTATTATATGATTCTGGAATTCAAACCATCCCACAGTATCCAGTAGATAAATATAAGCTTGATCTGGCTATAATACTTGATGATGGTAGGATGCTGGATATTGAGGTCGATGGAGAAATGTACCATCGTAGTTGGAACGGTGAGCTTTGTTATCGTGATCAGCTTCGCAATCAGCGGATGTTTGAACTAGGCTGGGATGTAAAAAGATTCTGGGTTTATCAAATCCGGGATGATATGCAAAACTGTATTGAGCAGATAATGCTTTGGTGCAACAGCGCAAAATAACCAGATTTGAAAATATACTTGTTCCTTCTACAGCTTCTTGGAGGATACTGTTTTTAAGTTGTCAGGAGTGGAATGAATAATTATGAATATTCTCTTGTTTGTTAATCAAATCGAATTTCAAAATATGTTATTTTCTGGAAAACGTCTACTATGGAAATATAGTATGATCTTGATAGAAAATTAATGGATAATTTTTATCGATCCAAAGTAAATATCATTGGAAATTAGTAGAGCAATGGACTTGCAGAATATTTAATGTGAATATATAAAGTGAAATTTATGCAATATTTTTCAAATTATAGTTTACGAATCATCATTGTTTGTTCTTTATAGTATATTATGATAAACTAATATACGAAAAATAAATGTTATTTATGGATATTTTAACAATAGGAGATTAATCTAATGACCGATGTACAACAAAGAGCAGCTGCAAAAAGATTTGCAGAACAATGGAAAAATAAAGGTTATGAAAAAGGCGAAAGCCAGCCATTTTGGCTTGCTCTTTTACGAGATGTATATGGTGTTGAACACCCAGAAGAGTTTATATCATTTGAAGATCAGGTTCACTTAGACCATACTAGCTTTATCGATGGTACAATCCGGTCTACTCGTGTATTAATTGAACAAAAAGGCCTAAGTAAGGATATGAAAAAAGCAATAAAACAATCAGATGGTACATTATTGACTCCATTTCAACAAGCAAAGCGTTATATTACTGAATTACCACTATCCCAACATCCACGTTGGGTTGTAACTTGTAATTTTTGTTCATTTTATGTTTATGATATGGAACAACCTGGTGGTGAGCCTGAAGAAATACTACTAGAAAATTTACCTCATGAATACTATCGTCTTTCATTTCTAGTTGATACTAGTAACACTCATTTGCAGAGGGAAATGGAAGTATCTGTAAAAGCTGGAGAGATTGTTGGAATTATCTATGACGCCATCTTAAAGCAATATGCAGACCCTACAAGTGAAAAGTCATTAAAAAGTCTTAATATTTTATGTGTTCGTCTAGTGTTCTGCCTTTATGCTGAAGACGCAGGTATTTTCGGCCGACGAGGAATGTTCCACGATTATCTTGCAGAATTTGATGCTAAGCATATTAGAAAAGCTTTAATAGATTTATTTGTTACACTTGATACCAAACCTGATGAAAGAGATAAATATATTGAAAATGATCTCGCACAGTTTCCTTATGTAAATGGAGGATTATTTGCAGGTGATGACATAGAAATACCACTATTTACAAGCGAGATCCGTGAGTTATTATTGTTAAAAGCTAGTGAAGATTTTGATTGGTCTCAAATTAGCCCTACAATTTTTGGGGCGGTATTTGAAAGTACGTTAAACCCAGAAACAAGACGTTCTGGAGGTATGCATTACACTTCAATTGAAAATATTCATAAAGTTATTGATCCTCTTTTTCTTGATTCATATAAAAGAGAATTAGCAGATATTTTTGAAATTACTGTCGAACGCACAAGGATAAAAAAACTAAAAGAATTTCAGTTGAAAATGGCTTCGTTGAAATTTTTGGATCCGGCTTGCGGTTCTGGTAATTTTCTAACAGAAACCTATTTATCATTGCGCCGTATGGAAAATACTGTCCTTTCTGAACTTTCACAAGGACAAATTGTTTTAGGAGATTTAGGTGAATACAGCCCAATTCAGGTTTCAATAGGGCAATTTTATGGTATTGAAATTAATGATTTTGCCGTGACTGTTGCAAAAACTGCACTCTGGATAGCAGAAAGTCAAATGATGAAAGCAACAGAAGATATTGTTCATTTGTCTTTAGATTTTCTTCCTTTAAAAACTTATGCAAATATTGCAGAAGGAAATGCTCTGCGCATGAATTGGTCCGAAGTAGTACCTAAAAACGAATTAAACTATATTATGGGTAATCCACCTTTTGTTGGTCAGGCAATGCGAACAAAAGAACAGGCAGATGATATGCAATTAGTTTTCAATCCTTCTAAAGCCGGCGGAAAACTAGACTATGTAGCTGGATGGTTTAAAAAGGCTGCAGATATATTAAAAGGTAGCATGATTGAAGCAGCATTTGTATCTTCTAATTCAATCTGTCAAGGAGAATCAGTTAATCTTCTGTGGGAAATGTTAGTAGTCGATGGTATTCATATAAATTTTGCTCATACAACTTTCAAGTGGACTAGTGAGGCAAAAGGTAATGCAGCAGTCATGTGTGTTATTGTTGGCTTTTCAAACGTTGAAAGAAAAAGGAAACTACTATTTAACGATCAACAGTACAAAGAAGTAATGCATATTAACGGTTATTTGAAAGATGCCCCGGATTTATTCATAAAGAATCGAAGTAAAAGTATTAATAAAGGAACAGCAAAAGTTGTTCAAGGTAGCCCGCCTGCGGATGATGGGCGGTTATTATTATCTGCTGAAGAAAAGGAAGAATTGTTAAAAAAATACCCTGAACTAAGTACTGTTATCAAACCATTTATTGGAAGTCGTGAATTCATCAATGATATATCATATAGAAGATATTGTTTTTGGTTTGTTAATGAAAGTCCGAATAATTTCAGACATATTCCGGAATTATTAGAACGCTTAAACTATATTCGAGAATATAGAATGAAAAGTCCAGTTGATAGAATCCAAAAAACTGCAAATAAACCATATCTATTTACACAAAATAGACAGCCGAAAACAGATTATTTAATTATACCTCGGGTATCTTCATCAAACAGAAAATATATTCCGATAGGTTTTTTACCTAGTGATGTAATAGCAAGTGATTCCGCAGTTTTGGTATATGATGCTGGACTGTATGAATTTGGTATAATTTCTTCTAATGTTCATAATGCTTGGATGCGGACAATAGCGGGACGTTTAAAAAACGACTACCGATATGCACCTTCAGTTTTCTATAATTTCCCTTTACCGAATATTAAGGAAGATCAAAGGTTGAAAATAATTAATACTGCTCAAAAAATTATTGATGCAAGAAATCTTTATCCTAATAATAGTTTGGCGGATATGTATGGAGATGAAATGTACTTGTATCCAGAACTATTGCAAGCACATCAGAACAATGACAGAGCTGTAATGCAGGCATATGGCTTTCCTATAAAAGAAATGACTGAATCTAATTGTGTTTCTGAACTAATGAAAATGTATCAAGAAATAGTCATGGATAAGTAATTCTATCATTTGAATTATAAAGTTCTAATTTAACCAAATGATAAAAAAGGGGAATGAATATGTTATTAAATATAATTACAGACTTAATTGATATAAAACAAGAAGGTTCTTATTGGGATTTTAAAAGAGTGTGGTATACACAAGAAAATAAGGCAGATTTGTTGCATGATATTATATGTATGGCTAATAATATTGAAAATAGAGATGCATATATTATTATTGGTGTAGATGAAGAAAACGACTATGAGATTATAAATATTAAGGATGATATAAATCGTAAGAACACACAAAAGATAGTTGATTTTTTGAAGGACAAGAAATTTGTTGGAGGGATTCGTCCAACGGTTTATGTGAAATCATTCCTTATTGATTTTAAATGTATTGATGTAATTGTGATAAAAAATAGCTATAATACTCCTTTTTATCTAACTGATAAATATCACAGTATTAAGTCGAATAATATATACACTCGTATGATGGATACTAATACACCAAAAGATAGATCTGCAGATATTCACATCATAGAATACTTGTGGAAAAAAAGGTTTCGTTTAATATCCACACCTCTTGAGCGTGTAAAATATTATTTGGAAAGACCTGATGAATGGTCAAATTCACCTGTAGGATTTGAGTCAGATAAAAAATATCATAATATTTTTCCTGAATTTTCGATTGAATACACTTTAAATGATGATGGTAATGCATATGAGTATTATTTATTTAATCAGGATGATATTACGCCTCATTGGAGAAAAGTTAGAATATTTTATCATCAAACTCTTTTAACTGAATTAGAAGGAGTTTCGCTTGATGGTGCTAGGTATTTTACACCAACTCCAGAAACTGATGGTATATCATTAGCGGAAATACATAATTGGGATATAGTATTCAAATATTTTGTTAAGGATTCATTGAGATATATTATACATCAGTTCTATTATGAAGCTGATGGTGATGATGAAACAATAGCACATGATAGATTTGAAGAGTGCATACTTTTTTTTGATTCTGAGGATGAAAAAGAATCATTTAAGAAATATGTATTACAAAAATGGGATAATAAAGAACAATATACAAAGACTATTATACTTCCATATTTTCAAAAAATTAAAGGTTATAAAATGGAAGTTTTGGAAGAACAGTATCAGAATGTTCAAATACTTAGAGAAATGTTAATAGAGTATAGAAACATTAAAATTAAATTATAACAGTTTGTAAGAGGTAAAGTGCAATGAACGAACTACAATCAGTCTCCCAAATATTCCAAAACAAAATATTTAGAATCCCAGATTACCAAAGAGGCTATGCATGGCGTAAAGAACAATTAATAGACTTTTGGGATGACTTAATGAATCTTCAAATAGACAGATACCACTATACAGGACTATTATCATTAAAAGAACTCAATACAGAAGAAACAAAAAAATGGAATGAAGATAAATGGCTTATAGATAGTGGATACAAAGGCTATCATATTGTAGATGGACAACAAAGATTAACCACAATATCAATACTGCTTAATGAAATTATTTGCTTTATTAATAGATTGGATGAAAATGTTGAGAAAAACGATGAAGAAATAGTTATAGCATACGAAACACTCAAGGAAATGAAAGCTAAATATATTTATAAGAAACAGCCACCTCACAATATTATAACGACATACTTCTTCGGTTATGAAACAGACAATCCTAGCTTTGAGTACTTAAGGTACAAAATATTTGGACAAGAATTTTCTAAATCAATCGAAGAAACCTATTATACAAAAAATCTAAAATACGCAAAAGAGTTCATAAATAAATGTCTGAATGACCTATATGAGATAGAAGGCACATCTGGTATTGAGGATATTTACAAAAAGCTCACTAGAAATCTAATGTTTAATATACATGAAATAAAAGATGACTATGACGTATTTGTTGCTTTTGAAACAATGAACAATCGAGGAAAACAATTAACTAATCTTGAATTGCTTAAGAATAGACTTATCTATCTTACAACTATATTTGACGATAATAAACTTGATGAAAACAATAAGGATGCACTAAGAGGAAAAATAAATGGTGCCTGGAAAGAAATATATTATCAATTAGGTAAACATAAAACAACATCATTATCCGATGATGAATTTCTAAGAGCACATTGGATAATGTTCTATAATTATTCAAGAAAAAAAGGCGATGATTATATTAAATTTTTGCTGAATATTTTCTCTACTAAGAATGTATATGAAAAACAAACTATTCCTATTTTGGAAGAAACTTTTGAAGAACATGAGGAAATTGAATCTGAGGATGAAACAATAACTATTAATGATAATAACCAAATTAATAAGCTTGAACCTACAGATATAGACAAGTATGTACTTAGCTTGAATGAAGTAGCAAAATACTGGTATTATTCATTTTTTCCAAGTGAAAGCGATTTTTCTGAAGAAGAAAAACAATGGTTGGATAAATTAAATCGTATAGGTATAGGATATTTTAGACCACTTGTTACTGTTGCTTTAACTCAGTCACCTAAAACAACAGAATATCAAAGAACAGAATTATTCAAGCAAATTGAAAGATTCATCTTTATGTTCTTTAGAATGGGTACTTTTCAATCAAGTTTTAAAAGTAGCGACTATTATAGGAAAACTAGAGAACTTTATAATGGGACAATCACAATAGAAGATATTATTGATGATTTAAGAATGACTATTTATAATGACCAAAATACAGTTGTCGGATATTTTATGACAAAAATTGATAAGAAATTCAATAATGGTGAAGGATTTTACAGCTGGAAAGATTTAAAGTATTTTTTATATGAATATGAATATTCACTTTCTATTAAAAATAAGTTGACGAAAATAAACTGGGAAATGTTCTCAAAAGCAGAAAATGATAAATTGAGTATTGAACATATATTACCTAAAACTGCTACAAAATGGTACTGGAAAAATCAGTTTAGAAAATATACTGATGAAGAAGTAATTATATTGTCAAATTCACTTGGCAATCTTTTACCTCTTGCACAGAGTATTAATTCTAGTTTGCAGAATGATAGTTTTGGTGATAAAAAGACTAGTTCATCAACAGGTAGAAGAGGATATGAAAATGGATCTCATAGTGAAATTGAAGTATCTAAGGAATTAGCTTGGAATGTTGAAAACATCTATGCTAGGGGAATTAGACTTTTAAGTTTTATGGAAGAGAGATGGGGCTTTAAATTCTATGAAGAAGGACAAAAATCCAATCTGTTGCATATAGATTTTATTTTTGATCAACGTGATGAAGTTGATGAAATAGAATTTTTTGAAGATGTAAAAAAACATAAGATAGATAAACCAATAAGAGTTAAAAAAGAAAAAATTAAAAAAACTGATGATGAACAAATTAGAATAGCCTATAAAATAGCAAAACAAGTATATGAAAAATCATTGGATAAAGCACATGGAATAGAACTAATTATAGATTCGTGTAATATTAATGAGGATTATGCAAATATGTATATAGATGGTTTTGCTGAAATGATCAATGGTTTAGAATATAATGGTGTTATTGATTATAAGTCAGCAAAATATTTCTTAAGTAAAATTAAACTTGATTACGGGGAAGAAATATATAAAAAGATTTCTAGTTCCTATATAACCAATAATATGAGTATACATGACAAATTAAGAGATGTATTTTTTGAATGTGAGGTAGGTGAAATATTCTCAAGGAATGAAATAATCGATATGGTTAGTAATATGTATATGGTAAACCGAAGTAGTATTATCCCAAGTGATTATTGTTACAATAGGACTAATAAAGGTATAGGGATTTATAAGAATGATAATTTAAAATTATTTGAGTGGCTTGAAGAAGGTAAATATAAATATTTAGGTGAAAATTATAACTATAAAGGAGAAATTATTAGTAAACCTAAAAGTATTAAAAAATAACTGATCAAATTTTATAAGTTGTTATGCGCAGAAGTACATCCTTTTTTCAGTAATTATTTAACTCATCGCCAACAAATCCAACTCTGCAATACCATTCTGTAGCTTATCAGTATTATGAGTGTATGTCCTCAAGGTGAACCCAGGATCACTATGACCAAGTCTTATCTGAACAGCTTTAGGATTAATATTAGACTCGACTAGCATAGTAGCATGAGTATGCCTTAGTGAATGAAAGGTTATATTTGGTATATTTAGCTTCCTGACAATCTTAGTAAACTTATGGGTAATCTCACTTGGCCTGATGTAAGATAGTTGTTTGGTAGGGAACAGAAATTCTGTTGTCTGTTTCATTTTCCTAATCCTATCTATAAGATCAGTCGATACCGGAACCTTTCTGATTCCAGCTTGTGTTTTAGGTGCCTTAATCTCTCCGGGTTCCTCCTTGCTATAGGTGGAATCAACACTAATCACGTTATTAACCATATCTACATTCTTCCACTTTAGGACAGCTATCTCGCCAACTCTTAGTCCTGTGTACCAGGCCACCATTAGAATAACCTTCATCTGTTCATCTGCTTCATGAAGAATTCTCATAAAATCAGTTTTAGAAATTATTGTCTTTTCTGTCTTTTGTAGCTTTGGTCTTTTGACATTAGCCACTGGATTCTTATCAACTAGCTGGTCAAAAAAAGCCTCCTTCATTATTAGGCTCATGATAGAGTAGATGATCTGCTTGGACCTTTCACTGAGGCCCTTATTCTCCGCCTCTAAGAGGACCTTTTTAATATCTTGAATACTAACTTGGTCAAGCTCTAAATGACCAAGGTAAGGGAAGACGTGAAGCCTGAGATTATCTTTGTAGAACTTCTTAGTCCTAGCTGATATCTCACTCTTTCTGTATTCCAAATATTGATTTGAATAGTCACGAAATGATATATGTTTATGAGTACCTACCACATAGTTCTTATAGTATTCTTCGGCTTGCTTATCTGCTTCTTCATTAGTATCTGCTAGAAAGAACTTTTTAAGGTAGTTCCCTTGTTCATCTTTACCTATTGTTATTCTGGCCATATAACGGCCATCTTTTCTTTTTGTTGCCATTAGAATTTACACCACCTATCAATTTTGATACAATGTAAAAGGATACACTCCTTTACGGATTGTGTCTGCGATTTGAAGAACCTTTGGCCGCCACGCTATGAGGTTCTTCATTTTTATTTAAATAATTTAAAGAAGTCGAATATACTAAAGCTAGTCTTCTTGTAGATCTTATTGTAAACAGCCTTCTTAGGCTCTGTTACAAGACCAATACCCTTCTTAGAGTAAATTGGGTTTATGGATTTCTTCATAGCCCGCTTAACCCTGCCAGTTGTTCTACTCTTAACCATCTTCTTAAGACTTGGGGTACGTAAGCCAAACTTCATATTGCCACCTTCATTTCTCTAATTAGAATATTACCTTCCTTACTAAAGTCCTCATCCAAGATATGAAGAAACTCATGCCTTAAGGCCTTCCTCATATTAAGTGGGGTAAGAAGAGTATTTACATATACCATATATCCATTATCATCCTTTAGAGTCAAGCCTTTAACCTTTAATGGAAGCTCAGTTTCAATAACCGAGCAGTTTAGGTTGGCCAGTAAGGAAAAGTATTCCTCCTGGCTAAGGCCATCCTCAAGTCTGTCAATAATCTCTCTCATTAATTATGCGCTCCTTAAGTAATATGTCGTTTTTTGTTTTTTGGTAGTAGAGAAATTATACTCCTTTTTTGAGGCAATATATTGGACACTAAATTTTAATCCTGTGGTAAGGT
>JAQUGR010000014.1 GCA_028683955.1 Bacillota bacterium
CTGGTTTTATCAAGGGTTTTGTCAATCATGAGGGTAAGAAGTTTGATGGTTATCTTGTATATAACAAAGAATTGATGAGATTGGAGTTTTCCTTTAAGTAAGACTGGATTAAATCCAGTCTTTTTAATTTACTATAATAAATGGAATAATACCTTCTAATTAGGTATAATAATATAAATAATAAATATAAAGTAATATATATAGAAGTTGAATAAAGAGGTGACATAATGAACCATAAAAAGCTAATAATAATATCACTAGATTCATTATCGGAAGAAGATTTAGGAAATTTAATGTTAATGGATAACTTTAAAGCACTAATACCACAAGGAACACTTGTTACATCAGTAAGATCACCCTTCGTCACAAACACATATCCAATACACACATCAATAATAACAGGATGCTATCCACAAAAACACGGAGTCATAGATAACCTAGTTCATGATCCAGGAAATAAAAGTCCAGAATGGAACTGGTACAGAAAATACATAAAAACAACCACACTATATGACCATGCAAACAACCATGGACTAAAAACAGCATCTATACTCTGGCCGGTAACAGCAAGAGCAAACATCAGTTACAATATGCCAGAAATATTTCCTACCAAACCAAACCAAAGTCAAAAATACCTTTCCTTGAGAAACGGTAGTTTTGTTATGCAATTAAGTGGTTTGTTAAAATATGGGAGAAAACTAAATGGGAAAAGACAACCAGCACTAGATGAATTCTCAGTAAAAATGCTAACAACAACACTAGAAAAAAAGAAACCAAGCCTAGCATTAATACATTTAATAGAAACAGATTCAAGTAAACACAAACACGGACTTAAAGCCAAAAGAACCAAAGAATCAATAAAAAGAATGGATAAACACATAGGCACAATAATGAATACCCTAAATAAAATAGACAGAGACTATAGTGTAATAATATTTAGTGATCATAGCTCTCTTCCAGTACAAAAAACAATCGACCCTAATGATTTCCTTAAAGAAATGAAAATAAAAACACCAACTAAAAAAGGAGATAAAGACTGGGAAGCTTGGTTTAAAACCTGTGGAGGTACAGCCTTTCTTTATCTGAATGACAAAAAAAACTGGGCAGAAAAAGAAATAATAAGAGAAAAATTCAATCAATTATTGATAGACAAACCAGAATTTTTTAGAAGATATTTAACCAAAGATGAAATGTTCGAAAGTGGATACCTAGAAAAAGCAGCCTTTGGAATAGAAGCGCCAGTTGGTGTAGAATATCATAATGATGGATCAAAATTCATGGCTAATCATGGATATACCAACGAAAACGAAAACTATAAGGTGTTTTACTTTATCAAAGGAGAAGGAATAAGAAAGAATAAAAAATTAGTTGGTGGTAATTTATTAGAGATAACACCACTTGCCTGCAGACAGCTAAAACTCAAACCATGGAAAATGGATGGAGAATTAAGAAAAGATATTATTATAGGAGAAATAAAATAGATGAAAAGTGCTAAATTTACAAAACTTGAAAAAAGTTGGATAAGTTTCGACTGGGCTAATTCTGTTTATGCAACCATAATGATGGCTGCCATATTTCCTGTTTACTTTACAGCTATTGTAAATGATATTAATGGCAAAGGTGATATGTGGTGGGCAGTTGGTACCTTTATAGCAACCTTTACAATGGCTATTTTAGCACCAATACTTGGAGCAATTGCAGACTATAAGGGAATGAAGAAAAAACTCCTAATATTTTTCCTACTATTAGGCCTTGGCTTTACATTATTTAATGCGATAACAGATAATTGGAAATTTATGTTGGTAGGATATATTTTTTCCTTTATTGGGTTTTTAGGCTCAAGCCTTATTTATGATTCCTTCATAACTGATATAACAACAAAAGATAGAATGGACAAAGTATCAGCCTGGGGATATGCCATGGGCTACTTTGGAGGTAGTACCATACCATTTCTTGCAGCTATTGCTTTAATAATGACGCTTGATTCTAAAACAGTAGCAGTTAAAATATCATTAGTAATAGCAGTAACCTGGTGGGCAATATTTAGTATTCCAATGTTACTTAATGTTAAACAAAAATACTATACAGAAAAATCACCTGGTAATTTAATTATTAATACCTTTAAAAATATAAAGAAGACAATGATAGATATTTTTAAAGAGAAACGTATCCTATATTTTCTATTAGCCTATTTCTTCTATATTGATGGTGTAAATACTGTAATAAGCATGGCTACAGCATATGGTGCAAGTCTCGGACTTGATACAACAGGGATGATTTTAGCCCTATTGGTAACCCAACTTGTAGCTGTACCTTTTGCAATTCTTTTTGGTAGATTAGCTAATAAGTTTGGATCTTTAAATTTAATTCTAACTGCGATATTTATGTATGCCTTTATATGTATCCTAGGTTTTATTATGGGCTTAGGCATCGAAGAATCCTTTCTAAGCATAGATCAGGCCCTTATTCTATTTTGGATACTAGCTATACTTGTAGGGACCTCACAAGGGGGAATACAAGCTTTATCAAGATCTTACTTTGGAAAACTTATTCCACCATCAAGATCAACTGAATATTTTGGATTCTATGATATATTTGGTAAGTTTGCAGCAATACTAGGACCTGGACTTTATGGATTAGTTAGAGTAACTACAGGCAGATCGTCACTTTCTATATTAGCAATAATATTCCTTTTCATTATTGGAGGTATATTTATCCTAATTAATAAGAAAAATGATAAAATAACAGATTAAAATATTAATCTGTTATAGGATTTTATAAAAAAGAAGAAGTTTAACTTCTTCTTTTTTTATTATATCTAATTAGCTGATGCAATAGCAATTTGTATAACCGTTCCGATGTTGATGATAAAATGACTAATCATTATAGGAACTGGATCTCTTTTTTTATAATACCAAAAAGTAAAAATAATAGTTAAAGGAAGGAAGGATAAAAACCTATAGCTCATGTAACTAAAATCAAACAGAAGTGGTATAAAACTATGCTGTAAAGCATAGAAGAAAGCAGGTAATAATATTGCTAACCACTTATTGTTAATCCTATTAACAGAGTATCCTAGATATAAACCATCCTCTGCCAAAGTAGTTGTTAATGGCAATATAAAAATATTTATTAGAGCTAATTGAAAAGGTATGGGTTTTATCATAAATATTGCTAAATAAGGAAAATCACCATAGACTAAAAATCCAGCCAAAAACATCCCAATCATTCCAATTAGAATAATCAAAAAAATATAGAAAACAATTACTGACATTTTAAGATTAGATTTTCCCCAATTTATCATTTTTCTATAAGACATATTTTCCTTTTTTATTAATCTATATAGCATGATTAAAGTAAAAAAATTAACAATACTAATTATAATAGACCACCATTGATTTAAATTAGAGAGACTCCTATTAGAAACTAGTGATAGGAGAAGACCTACACTAATAAATAATATAATCCTAAATGATAAAATAAAAACTAATTTTAAATTCTTCATTTAAACCTCCTAAAATATGTAATATTCTCATACTAAAATATATTTTTATTATATTTCATATAATAAAAAAGTGCAGTAAAAACTGCACTTTTTCTTTTGGATTATTCTATTAAAAGAATTTTGGAAATGCATAAAGGAAGATAGCCATCATACTTGCTCCAATACCTGAAAGATAATATTTCCGCCTGCCACCTGATTTCATGCTTAGTATACCAAAAGCAATACTAATACCAGCACAAGCAAGACTAAGAACAGCACTTTGCCCAAAAAGAAAGATGAAAAAAATAGCTACAATACCTAAGGTTAAACTAGCAACATCTTTTTCCATAAGAACCACCTCCAAATAAAAAGTAGGAGATATTGCTACCTCCTACTTTCAAAATTATAAATTATTGATTTTGTCCTGCCATCATCATACCGATTCTAGTAATATCGAAATCTTCTTTATCAAGAATTCCCATAATTCTACCTTCGTACATAACAGCAATACGGTCAGCAAGAGTTAATACTTCATCTAACTCAGTAGAAACAAGAAGAACTGCTCCTCCTTTATCTCTTTCTGCTACTAAGCACTCATGTACATATTCAGTAGCACCGATGTCCAATCCACGTACTGGATGAGCAGCAATAACGAAGTCAGGGTCTCTAGATAATTCTCTACCTAGAACCACTTTCTGTTGATTACCACCAGATAACTTACCACTCATTTCTTCAATACTAGGAGTTTTTACTCTAAATGTTTCTACAATCTCCTCAGCATTTTTTTCAATAAATTTCCAGTTTAAGAAACCGCCAGATGAAAATGGTTTTTTATAGTAACTAATCAAAATCATGTTTTCTTTAACAGTCATAGCAGAAACCATGCCTCTTTTATGTCTGTCAGCTGGAATATGAGAAACTTTTTGCTCTAATATATCTCTAGGAGAAGAATTAGTCATATCGTTTCCTTTAATAAAGATTTTGCCCTCAGAAACTTTGCATAAACCAGTAATTGCATCAATCAAGGCATCTTGACCATTACCATCAACACCAGCGATACCAAGGATTTCTCCTTTTTTAATTTCAAATGATACATCATTTAAAGCTCCATGAGTTCCTTTGGTAAATACATGATCCATTCTAAGAACATTTTCACCAGGATTATATGGACCTTTGTCAACGTTCAAGAAGACTTTTCTTCCTACCATCATTTCAGCCAATTCTTCTTTTGTAGTTCCAGCTGAAGGAACGGATGGTTGAGATTTACCAAGTCTTAAAACTGTAATAGTATCACAAATTGTTAAAACCTCTTTCAACTTATGGCTGATGAAGATAATAGTTTTACCTTCTTCTTTAAGTTGATTCATAATTTTAAATAGCTCAGTAACTTCTTGAGGAGTCAACACTGCTGTAGGCTCATCTAAAATAAGAAGTTCTGCTCCTCTGTAAATTGACTTAAGAATTTCTACTCTTTGTTGTTGTCCAACTGCTAAGTCAGAAACTAAAGCATATGGATCAATTTTCATATTGTATCTAGCTCCTAAAGCAACAAATGCTTCAGCATCGCTTTTTAGTTCTAATACTTTTTTGTTTTCAGGTTTACCTAAAACTACATTTTCAATAACTGATAGTGCAGGAATCAACATAAAATGTTGATGCACCATTCCAATACCATGCTCGATAGCATGTTTTGGAGATGTTATATGTATTTCTTTACCATTGAAAAGAATTTGTCCACTAGATGGTGCATAAAGACCATAGAGGATATTCATCAACGTAGATTTACCTGCTCCGTTTTCACCCATTAATGCGTGAATAGAACCTTTTTCTACTGTTAAATTAACATTGTCGTTTGCAAGAACTCCTGGGAACTGTTTAACAATGTTCTTCATTTCTAAAATTGGTGCCATTATTATTCCTCCTCCCAATTATTCTTTAGTATATGGTTTTGTACTAGCTGCAGGTACATGAGTCTTACCAATAAATCCAGCTAGAGCAACTATTGTTACAATATAAGGTATCATATTCATTAAATCACTTGGTGCTTTCAAGCCAATAGCTTGTATTAAGTATTGAACAGCTTGTGCTCCACCAAATACTAATGAAGCTCCTAATGCTCCAATAGGTGTATATTTACCAAAGATTACAGCTGCTATAGCGATAAAACCTTTACCAGCAGTAACATTTTCTACGAAAGTTTTAATATCTAATACTAGAAGTCCTCCAGCAAGTCCTGTTAATAGACCACTGAATAAAACTGATCCATAACGAATCTTGTAAACGTTAATACCCATAGTATCACAAGCTTTTGGATATTCACCAACAGCTCTTACTTTTAATCCTAAATCTGTTTTAAATAAAACGAAATTCAAGAATATTATTAAAATTATTCCTATGTATATCATAATATTTTGAGAAAATATGGTATCAAGGAAAGAACCTATTCTTGGAATATCAACTAAAGCAAGTTGAGTGCCAATAGCTGTTTTGTTTGTTAAAACATCACCAAGACCAGGTATTTTAGCTAACAAATCTGAAAGACTAGGGAAACCAGTAATTTTCATTTCCATACTTTGAACTACTCTATAAATAGTAGAAGTCAAACCTAGAGCCAAAATATTCATAGAAACCCCAATAACAGTTTGGTTTGATCTTAATGTAATAACTAAGAAACCAAATAGTAAGGCAATTAATAGTGATGAAAACATTCCTACCAATATACCTAACCAAGGATTTCCAGCAAACATTGCTGTACCAATCCAAGTAAATAAAGCACCTGTTAACATCATACCTTCAGCACCAAGATTTAATACTCCAGATCTTTCACCAAATACCAAACCAGCAGCAGCAATTGCTAATGGTAAGGCAATACGCAAATCTTGAGCTATAAAACTAGCTAAAGTGTTTTTAAAGTTTTCAGGAGCAAATAGTCCTATAAGTAAGAGAGCTAGAACGACGATAACGCCTATAATTAATCCTTTTTTTTGTTTCATAATTCTACTCCCCCTTCGTTGCTTTTGCTTGTCTAATTAGTTTTCTTCTAGTGTACTCATCTTGAATAAATACGCTAGCTACTACTAATATAATTACAAATGCCTGAATAGCATTAACTATGTAAGGAGATATAGTTCCCTTATTACCCATAGCCAAACCACCACTTTTAAGAACAGCAAATAAAACTGCGGACAAGCCCATACCTAATGGATTAAGTTGTCCTAACAATGCTACGGCTATTCCATCGAAACCATAGTTGGAAGAAAAATCTGGTAGAATTCTTGATTGAGCGCTTAAAAGTTCGCTTACTCCAGCAAGACCACCGAAACCACCAGCCAAGAACATTGCAAGTAGTGCATTGCTTTTAACTTTAATACCAGCATATTCAGCAGCTGTTGAATTTAAACCAACTACTCTCATTTCATAACCTTTCTTCATTTTAAAGAAGAAGATATAATAGAAAACTAATGCTAATAAGCCTAAAATAATGGCTATTGTCATATCAGAACCATCAACCAAAAATCCTCTTTCAAAACTAACTTTGAAAGCTTCACTTTGTGGGTTACCAGAACCATCATAAAATGGTCCATTGTATCCTATCAGATACTTATTCAAGAATGTAGCTACATAGTTTAACATAACTGTCGTAATAACTTCATTCGCACCAAAGGATACTTTTAGCCAACCTGCAATTAAGCCCCAGAATCCTCCGGCAATAAATCCAGCAATGATAGCTAGTAATAGAACTACTGCACCACCAATACCCGGAATACCAAGACCAGGTGCATATATCGCTACTAAACCAGCAGCAATACCACCCAAATAAAATTGTCCTTCTGCTCCAATATTAACCAAGCCACAACGAGAAGCGATAGCAAATGCTAAAGCGGTAAAGGTCAATGGTGCAACTTTTGATAGTGTATCACCAATTCTTATTGGATTGCCAAGAGCACCTTCGAAAAAGTCTCCCATTGCCACTCCAACATCTTTACCAAGCAAAGCTATTAGAATCATACCTAATATTAATGCCACGCCCACTGCGACGATAGGTGTTAATACTTTAATCAGAACATCTCCTGTTGAAAGTTTTTTCTTCAACCTACATCACCTCTTTTACATTATTTAAAAAAAGAAAACAAAATAATAGTATGTACAAAGTTAGACTCTAATACCTAACAATTAAAAACATTATAACAGAAATAAAATCATTTTACTATATGTTAAATAAAGAAATGTTAAACTCAATCTGAATTTAATCTGTAGCAAAATAATTAATTATGTTATTAATATGAATAATATTGACATAATGTGTTTTATTTGCTATTATGTGCACATGAAGATAAATGGCTTTTATTTAGTTGGAAAATACAATTGCATATATATAGTAGAAAACAAATAAAAAGTCATGAAATCAAATAAAGGAGGACAAAGGATGAAAAAATTATTTCTAATGGTTATGGTTCTTTTCTTAGGCTTGGCAGTAGTCGGCTGTGGATCATCAACAACAGACACAAAAACAGACAGTGATTTAAAAGTTGCTTTAGTATTAACAGGAGCAATTAATGACAAAGGTTGGAACCAAAAAGGTTATGAGGGCTTAGTTGCAATAGCTGCAGAATACAAAGCAGAAACAGCTTACAACGAAAACACTCAACCAGGACAATACAACCAAATTATCAGAACATATGCTAAAGATGGCTATGATGTGATTATTGCACACGGAACACAATTCTCTGATGCTGTTATAGCTGTTGCAGCTGAATATCCAGATGTTAAATTCTTGGTTTCTAGCTCAGACAGAAGCGCACAAATCGGTGATGGAGTTAATATTGCTGGTGTTTTAGCTGATGGTGTTGAACAAGGATTCTTACAAGGTGTTACAGCTGCTTATATCGCTCAAGAGCAAGGCAGTACTAAAGTAGGCGCAATTGCTGGACTTCAAATTCCTGCATTTAAAACTACTGTAGATGGATTTGCCTTAGGTGCTAAATACGTTAATCCTTCAATGCAAGTATTAGAAGCTTACACTGGTAGCACAGATGATGTTAATAAGTTAAAAGAACAAGCTATTACATTTATCCAACAAGGTGCTACAGTTGTTATGTCAACTGCTAATGCTGCTACAAAAGGTGGCTTTGAAGCTACTTTAGACAAAGGTGGAGTTTCAATTGGTGCTAACTCATCTTCACAATTTGCAACTTACCCAACAAATCTTTCAGCTTCAGCTGATAATGATATGTCAAAAGCTCTATTAATAGTTGCTGGCGATATAGTTAACGATAAATTCGAAGCTATTAACTACATTTATGGAGTTAAAGAAGGCGTTGTTAGTATTAATTTCAGCACAACTGAACCTTTAGCATTAAAAGTTAAAGCTAAAGTAGAAGCTATTGTTGCTGATATTGAAAGTGGAAAAATTGATGTTGCTGCTTTATACGAAGCAAAGTAAACTAAACATTATATAATTTCATTTAATGAAAGAAGCACATGGAATAATTCCATGTGCTTCTTATTTTTATCAGGTGAATTTTAAGTGGATAGGTAACTTATATAGATAAACCTATATAGAACTTCACATTTATGTTTATAACAATTTCATAGACTAAATAGAAAGGTATAGCTTAATATTGAACATGTTTTATATGTGTACCTAATTTCAAATAATAATTTATCAGAAAATTAGTTAAAAGAATAGAGTTATTATTAAATAAATCTGAGAGATGAATATAAAGATATCGTTATATAATAAAATAGTTATTAGATAGTTATTAGTTAGGAGATAAAAATAAAAACTTTATATTGATTTTTTTAGAACTAACTTAAGAAAAAAATAAGAAGAGTAGGTGTTACTTATGGCAAGCGCAAAATAAAAGCACATGGGATTATGAACTGCACCCCAAAAGTTAGACATGTGGTATAATTACCGCATAAATAACGAAAGGGGTGCAGTTTTTCTATGACAAAGAAAATAGAACATAAGAAATATTCGGGTGAATTTAAAATAAAAGTTG
>JAQUGR010000011.1 GCA_028683955.1 Bacillota bacterium
TTTACAACAATAAAAGGTACCAAGCTAAATACAAAGGCCTGGCTCCACTACAAGCGAGAAACCAGGCTTTGGCAGCATAATATTAAATTTTTCATTTTTCACTGTCTACTTGACAGGGAGCAGTTCATAATAGGGGGCTTTTTAATTAAATAATTTATCTGTTTTTTAAATTACTAATCTTAACCTTTTCTTCCACTAAGCAATTGTACCACAAGCACTATTAATGCTATAACTAATAGAATATGAATTAATCCTCCACCAATTGAAGTAAGAAATCCTAAAAGCCATAATACTATCAAAATTAATACTATTGTCCATAACATCTGTCATCATCCTCTCTTTTTATAAATTTTTATTGTCATCTACTTCCTCAATAATTTCTTGTTTTTCAGACTTACTATTATTATTTGATTTGATTATCATAAGTACAATCCAAGCAATAACACCTATAACCACCATTGCAATTAATGTGGCTGGTTCAAATACTGCTGTTGTTTCTAGACCTTTTGTTGTCGCATCTGAAAATATTCCTTCAAACGCTCCTACAAATAATTGACTCACATAATAGATGCCTTTAACAAAAACGTTTCCAAAATTTGCACCTGCTAGTTTTAGAATAAATCTAAATCCTAGAATAACTTCAATTATTATAAATATTATTCCTGTTATCCTTTGGACTTTATGATTATCTTTTTTTGAATAAGTTCTTTTAGTCTTTTTAATTTTCTCTTCCATATTATACCTCAATTTCTTCACTGCTTTTATTAATCTTTTTTACGCAGTTTTTCTTGAACTTTTTCTAGGTTTTTATCTAGTTTATCTTTTGCTTTTTCTTTTGTTTCTTCAATATTATTCTTGACATCATCAATTTTTTTATCAACATTTGTTTTTATATCTTTACTTTTTTTGTTAACATTTTCGTTTATTTCTTTTATTTTCTCACCTGTATTCTTTTTGATATTTTTTGTATCTTCTGCTATTTTTTTCATATCGTCTTTAAATTCTACCATGATTTCTCTCCTTTATCCTTAGCTAACGGTCGAGTAATATTAGAGTTCCTGCTCCAATTGCTAAAAATGCCATTATTATATTTAGAAATGGAATTGGAATACTAATTAATTCTAGTAATCCTTTTAATAGAAGCCAAATACCTAATAGGATCATGCCTAAATGCTTCGTTCTTTTCATAGTACTTACCTCCTTTTTACTTTACCAATATTCAATTATACTTTACATATTAAGTATACTCCTTATCTAGGAATTAGCAAATTTATTTACTATCATAAAAGGTCTAAGATATCATTGAACAACAAAAAAGCCCCCTATAATAGGGGGCTTTTTATATCAAATTTAAACTACATCATTGGCATTCCGCCCATACCTGACATATCAGGCTTATTAGGCTCAGGAATATCTGCAACCAGTGTTTCAGTAGTTAATAATAGAGCTGCAATACTACCAGCATTCTGCAAGGAAGAACGAACCACCTTAGCAGGATCCACAATACCACTTTCAACCATATCAACATACTCACCAGTTAAAGCATTAAAACCAAAACCAATTGGTAAAGAAAGAACCTTTTCAATTACCACAGAACCTTCAGCACCAGCATTTTCAGCAATCTGCCTTACAGGTGCCTCCAAGGCCTTCTTAACAATCCTTAAACCAGTTTGAGCATCACCTAATAAAGAATCGTCAACAATCTTAGAAATAATATCAGCAAGACAAACACCACCACCAGGAACAATACCCTCCTCAACAGCAGCCTTAGTCGCAGCCAAAGCATCCTCAATCCTTAACTTTTTCTCCTTCATCTCAGTCTCAGTAGCAGCACCAACCTGAATAACAGCAACACCACCAGCCAGCTTAGCAGCTCTCTCCTGAAGCTTCTCTTTATCAAAATCAGAAGTAGACTCCTCAAGTTCCCTCTTAATTTGAGAAACACGGTTCACTAACTCAACCTTATCACCACGACCCTCAACAAGAGTAGTAAACTCCTTACCAACAACAACCTGTCTTGCAGAACCAAGCTGATCCAATTCAACCTGATCAAGCTTTAAACCAAGTTCATCAGAAATAACCTGACCACCTGTTAATATAGCAATATCTTGAAGCATAGCCTTACGTCTATCACCAAAACCAGGTGCCTTAACAGCAACACAATTAAAAGTCCCTCTAACCTTATTAACAATCAATGTAGCCAAAGCCTCAGCCTCAACATCCTCAGCTATCAATAACAAAGACTTACTAGTCTTAACTATCTTTTCCAAAACAGGAAGAATCTCCTGAATATTATTTATCTTCTTATCAGTAATCATAATATATGGATCATCAAGCTCTGCAACCATCTTCTCAGTATCAGTCACCATATATGATGACAAATAACCCCTATCAAACTGCATACCCTCAACAACCTTTAAATTAGTACCAAAACCCTGATACTCCTCAACTGTGATAACACCATCATTACCAACTCTCTCCATAGCCTCAGCTATAAGATCACCAATCTCTGGGTCATTAGCAGAAATAGAAGCAACCTGAGCAATAGACTCCTTACTTTCAACACTCTTACTCATAGACTTAATCTCACCAACTGCAATCTCAACAGCTCTCTCAATACCCTTCTTAAGGATAATAGGATTAGCCCCAGCAGTCACATTCTTAAGACCCTCTCTAATAATAGCCTGAGCTAAAACAGTAGCAGAAGTCGTACCATCACCAGCAACATCATTAGTCTTAGTTGCTACCTCTTTAACCAACTTAGCTCCCATATTTTCAAAAGGATCAGGAAGATCAATTTCTCTAGCAATAGTCACACCATCATTAGTAATCAAAGGTGAACCATACTTCTTCTCCAATACAACATTCTTACCCTTTGGGCCCATTGTTACCCTAACAGCATCAGCAAGTGCATCAACACCAGCCTCCAATGCCTTACGAGCTTCTATACCAAACTTTAATTCCTTAGCCATTTTATTCCTCCTAATTTAAGATTACCAATATATCATCTTGACGAAGAACCAAATATTCAACGTCTTTAATTTTCACTTCAACTCCACCATATTTAGAAAATATAACTTTATCTCCAGCCTTTACTTCCATAGTCTCCCTAGAACCATCTTCTAAAACTCTACCAGGGCCAACTGCAATAACTTCACCCTCAAAAGGCTTTTCTTTAGCAGTATCAGGTAGTAAAATTCCACTTGCTGTCTTCTCGACAGAATCTAGTTGCTTTACAACAACCCTATTACCAACAACTTTAAAATCCATGAATATTCCTCCTTATGTCTTTTTAGCAATCAACTAAATCGAGTGCTAACAATATGAATAATAACAAAATCTATACAAAAAATCAACAATAAATTTACTATTTAAGATCTTCTCTTGCACAATTATTTACACTACCAGTCAGTATCTCTAATCCATGACCAAGAACTGGCAATAAAAACTCTAAATACTCCCTACAAGCTATAGGACTACCAGGCATATTAATAATTAAAGTGCCACCCCTTATTCCAGCAGCACTCCTGGATAACATTGCTCGATTTGTCTTTTGATAACTCATAGACCTCAAAGCTTCAGGTATACCAGGAACAACTCTATCCACAACATCAAGTGTAGCCTCAGGAGTAATATCCCTAGGAGAAAATCCAGTACCACCAGTTGTCATAATCAAATCCAACTTCAACTCATCTGACCATTTCCTTAAAACCTCAGAAATATCAGCACGATTATCAGCAACCATTATATACTCAACAACTTCACCAATAGGTTTAATCATCTCAATAATAACTTGACTACTCACATCCTCACGTTCTCCTTTTGAACCAGTATCACTAGCAGTCAAAACACCAACCTTAAACATACTCAACCTCTATATTATCTTCTGCCTTAATAATTCCATGCTTAATAACCTTAGCAAAAATACCATCAGTAGGCATAACACACTTCCCAGCCTTTTGCATAATAACACAACCAGAATGACACTCCTTGCCGATTTGAGTAACTTCCAAAACCACATCATCACCTATTAATAATTTAGAACCAATTGGTAAAACTTTAAGATTAATACCCTCAGTAACAATATTTTCTGCAAAATCCCCATTTTCTAAAGTTATACCCTTAGCTCTCATTTCATCAACACTCTCTTTAGCTAATAAGCTAATTTGTCTGTGCCAATTACCACCATGGGCATCCCCCTTAAAACCAAAATCTACAATGCATTCAGCAAAATCTATCTCTTTTTTTTGCTCTCCTTTTTTAAGACTAATGCAAACAGCCAAAACTTTTGCCATAACTATTTACTCCTTTCATATATACCAGACTTCCCTCCGGTCTTTTTCTCTAATAAAATATCTGTAATAACCATTCCTTTATCTATTCCCTTGCACATATCATATATAGTCAATAATGCAACAGAAACACCAGTCAACGCTTCCATTTCAATACCTGTTTTCCCATCAACTTTAACTGTACACATAACTTCAATAAGTGAATTATTCTCATCAACATTAAAATCAATCGAACAACTATTTATCAAAAGTGGATGACACATAGGAATCATACTAGAAGTATTCTTCGCTCCCATAATACCCGCTACCCTAGCAACGCTTAAAACGTCACCCTTAGGAACAGAATCATCCATAATCGCCTTCATAATATTCTCTGGTAAAATAATTTTACCAACAGCATAAGCAGTCCTAGTTGTAATATTCTTATCACCAACATCTACCATTTTCGCTTTTCCTTGTTTATCTAAATGAGTAAACTCCATCTTAACCTCCTATTTGAGACATTTTCCTACGTTGATTTCCCCATCCATCTTCCATATTATGTCCCTCTGGTTTGCCTAATATAATTTTTTGAACAAATTCTCTTAGCTCTTCATCACTTGCACCCTTACGTATCAGGGATAAAACATCATATTCCTTATCAATATATAGGCATGGTCTAAATCGTCCATCAGCGGTCAATCTAAGCCTATTACAAGTGCTACAAAACTTATGAGACAATGCTCCAATAAATCCTACAGATCCTACAGCCCCAACAATATTATAATTCTCAGCCGGACCATTAGTACGTATATGAGTGTTTTCTTCTAACTTATATTTAGTCTCAATCAATGTTTTAATATCATCTATCGGATAATGCTTTAATATAGCCTCTTCATCACTTTCACCAATCGGCATTAATTCTATGAACCTTACCTGAACCTCCTTATAATAAGCAAAATCGATAAATTTAATAAATTCATCATCATTAAAACCTTTAATAGCTACCACATTTATTTTTACAGGATTTAGCCCTACTTCTATAGCCTTATCAATTCCCTTAAGGACTTTCTCTAAATTACCCCATCTAGTTATTTTTTTAAATTTATTTTCATCAAGTGAATCTAAACTAACATTTACTCTAGACAATCCTGCTTGTTTCAACCCATCTGCCATCTCTTCTAGTAAAATACCATTTGTTGTTAAAGTAATATCCTCGATTTCAGGTATACTTCTAATCATCTTTATTAATTCTTCTATATTTTGTCTAACTAAGGGCTCCCCTCCAGTTAAACGAATCTTTTTAATACCCAATGGTACTAAAGCCTTAATTAAGTTGTAAATTTCCTCAAAACTCATCATATCCTGATGTTTAAGTAATTCTACCCCCTCTTCAGGCATACAATAAACACATCTCAAATTACATCTATCTGTAATCGATATTCTTATATAATCAATTTTCCTCATTATTCCACACTACTTTCTGCCGCACTTTTAACGTAACTATTTATTCCTACAGTATCATATGGTACATAAAAACATTTAATTAAATCACCATTACCATCACATAAAATGACCACAGGTAAACTTTCAATATTATATTTATCTATAAAGTATTCAGATTCCTTACTATTCGCATCTTGTCTATAAGTAATATTAAAAACCATCATACTATCATTTGCATCTTTAACTATATTATTCAAATCATTTTTATTATCATTTGTCACTTGTGAAAAATCATCCCTAATTACAACTAAATATGGCAACTTATCTTGTTTTAAATTATCTAATCTTTCAAAAACACTATAAGAACTATCACCACTTGTACTTTTTACTGCAAAATAAATAAATAAAGCAACTAAAATAAAACCAAATAATCTAAAGAAAAAACTCACTTTAGATTTCTTTGGCTTATATTCACCTTTTCCCTCTATTTTACTATCATTTTTCTTTTTAATACGTTTTCTATTTTCTTCCAAAACTACTCCTTTTCTACCTACTTATCCACATTTTCCACATACATCATGATATTAATCTGTGGATATTGTGGATAACTACTTAATGTCACCACTAGAATAAGCATTAAGAAATAAATCTCCTTTTATACCAAACTGATTCAGATAATATGCAGCGCTGCCTATCATAACACCATTATCAGTACAATATATTCCCTTTGGTGCATAGACTTTTAACCCAATTTTCAAACCTTCTTCTTCTAATCTCTTGAGAAGATACTTATTTGATGTTACACCACCACCAAGAACAACATTTTTAATCCCATAATTTTCACTTGCTAACAAAACCTTTTCTACAACAGCTGAAACAATTGCATCTTGAACAGCGAAGGCCACATCCTCAATAATAATATTTTTACTTTGCTGATCCATTTTATTAATATAATTAATAACATTGGACTTTAAACCACTAAAACTAAAATTATAGCTATCCTTACCTAATTTTGCTACAGGAAAGACAAGCTCAGTCTTAGAGCCATGAGTTGCATACTTTTCTATCAAAGGCCCTCCTGGATAATCCAAGCCTAATTTTCGTGCTATTTTATCAAAGGCTTCTCCAGCTGCATCATCAAGGGTTTGACCTATTACCTCAATACTAAGGTGATTATGCCAGATTGCCAATGATGTATGCCCGCCAGAAACTATTAAGGCTAATATAGGGAATTCATTTAATTCATGCTCAACAAGATTAGCATATATATGCCCCCTTAAATGATGCACAGGAATAAGAGGTATATTTAAACTAATACTCAAACCTTTAGCAGCAGTTATTCCCACTAATAGAGCACCAATAAGACCTGGCTGATTTGTTACACCAATTGCTGTCAAATCTTCTTTTGTAATGCCTGCTTCTTTTATAGCCAAATCAATTACACCTATAATCATCTCAAGATGTTTTCTAGAAGCAACCTCAGGAACAACTCCCCCATATTTTTTATGTATATCTATTTGAGATGAAATAACATTTGAAAGTACATCTTTACCATTTTTAACTATAGCAGCTGATGTTTCATCACAACTTGTTTCAATTCCCAATATTATGCTATCCACTATTTCCTCCATAAACTACATAATTAACTAATTTGATCCATTAAATTTAATATCTGAACAGATGTTTGAATCTGTTGCTCAACTTTAGTTATTGTGGCATTACTAATATTTTCATAATTGGCAAAATATGAAAAATTGCCATTTTCTATTTGGACAAACATTGTATCAATAGGTAATAATTTTTTACGCTCTTCATATAAATTTAGATTTATATTTTTATCTTCGGTACCTTTAATAGATACAACTTTCAAACCACTTTTACTTAAGTCAACACTCTCTTTAGGGTAAGAAGCTAAAAATACAGCCCCTTTAATTTTATCATTAGCTTTAATATTTTCAGACATTGCTTCACCACCACTACCATGACCAACTACAACCCAGTTCTCCACAGTTTTATTATTATTAATAATAGTATTTATAGTATTACTACTAATACTAGGACTATTGAATAAAAACTCAGGTATTACAACTAAATAACCTTTCTTAGCAAAAATAATACTAAGCGGAATATAGGCTTTAGGGGAAATCCCACCTGCTCCATAAATTATTATTCCCTTTGTAGGTTCTTTAAAATTAGGTTTAACAATATAACCATTACTTTCAATTATATCTAGGTCTTTTGATTCTGCACTGATTATTTGATCCACTTCCTCATTATCAACTTTAGCAGTTGTTGCAACCTCTTTATCAACTAAGTTGATTAAGAACCAAATACCTAATAAGATTACAATAATCAAAAATAAAAAAGCTTTTAAACTAGTTTTCTTCCTAGTTTTAGACTTTTTAGCTCTTTTACTAACATTTCGTGATCTTCTTCCCATATTTTTCTCCAATTATTTCAGCCATAATAGCTACAGCGATTTCTTCTGGTGTCTCAGCTCCAATATCTATACCAATAGGAGCATGAAGCTTGTTAATTTCATCTTTAGTATAACCTGATACAAATAAGTCTTCTAAAATCAAACGTACTTTTCTTTTACTACCGATTAAACCTAAATATCTTTTATTTTTTCTTATAATACCTTTTACACAATTAGCATCTTGAAGATGTCCTCTAGTTACAACCGTAACATACGTAAAATCGTTAAAATCATATGAATTAATTAATTCAAGATAATCACCTGAATCTAATCTTTTTGCATCAGGAAATCTTGATTTATCAACAAATTCTGCTCTATCATCAAAAACAGTAACTTCAAATCCCAATATAACTGCTAATTCATAAATTGCATAACCAACATAACCTCCACCTAATATCAAAAGATTATCAGCTGGTGCAATAAAATCATCAAAACAATTATCTTTCTTGGCTTCACCTATATCCACTAAAATAGAAATACCAGTTAATAAATCAGTTCTTACTTTAGCTCCGTGACCATTAATATTTATTTCTAACGCTTTTAAATAAGTTTCCTTTGTTCGATTATCTAAATATTGTAGCATCAATTTATTAACACCACCACATATCATCAATGATTCATTAGGATCATCACCAAGTCTAGCAACATCCATTATTGTAAATTTTTTATTTGATAACACTGCTTGTGCTTCAATCAAACTATTATATTCACCAATACCTCCACCAACAGTACCTTCAATTATTCCATCTTTAGAAATTATCATCTTACTACCATTATGTCTTGGTGCAGACCCTTTTGTCTCAATTATAGTTACCAAGACCAAAGGCTCTTTTATATCTCTAATAGCTTCCAATATTTTCTTATTCATATTTACCTACTCCAAATAATCCTTTACGTCGACCCATTAATAAAGATCCTTCTACAGAAGCACGACCAATGGCCATTGCTTTTTCAGAAATCGTGAAACAAAATTGAGGTTCTATTCTAGGATCCACATCCCCAATTTTCATAGCTTTTGGAACAATCATACCTTCAGTTATCATACCACGTATAACTCCTTTAAAAGGACTTGTTACCGGAATTTCTTCAACCTTTAATATTATATCACCTTCATCAACTATATCGCCAATTTTTTTATAATGTTTAACCATTCCTTCCACAGGAGAATATAGAACTCTTTCCAAGCCTCTTCCTTCTACGATTCCAGGAATACCACTATTCTCAATAGCAGCACCCTTTTCAATAACTCTACCTAAATAATGTCCTCTTTTAGTTTCAATTACTAAATGACAATCTTCACCAGCAGAAAATCCTGGTCCGCAACCTATTACAATTGGTGCATCGTTTATAGTTGTTCCTATATTTTTTTTAGCCAAAATAGCATCCACTAAAACATCTGGCTTATATTTATCCTTTATTGCCCCTTGTGGGTCAATTATTATTCCTATATTACCAGCATCTAAACATTCTTTGAAATTATCAGCTGTAACGTGTTTCCCTTTTACACCTTCAATTTTAATCTCACCTTTAAATACACTTGTAGCAAAAGCTACAGTACTTCTAATAACTGTAGGTTGTTCCACCTCAGTCATTAAAACTTGAAAGCCACTTTTGTGAAAAGCCATAGCTACACCACTAGCCAAATCACCTGCTCCTTTAATTAAAACCTTAATCATTGTAAACCTCCTTTATTTTTATATAATCACTAAATGTATCAATATCAGCAATAATACCAGGATCATCAACATCTATAAAAAGACAACCCTTATCTTTAATAATATCTCTAGCGCCCTTATCACCATCAATCAATTGAAAACTTGCCTGCATTTCAATAGGAAATATAACTGGATGGCCCTTTATCCCCATAAATCTTGGCACTAAAATACTTCCCCGGTTTTGTCTATAAGTCTTAATTAACAAATCTATTGTATTCTCTTCAATCAAAGGTAAATCACAAGGTGTTACTAAAAAATAATCTGTGTTAAAATCTATTGCCTCTTTAAAAGAAGCACTCATTCCTACTTTATAATTTTTAATTTCTTGATATGTAAAACCTATTTCCTTAATATTCTCTTTGATTTCATCCTTATAGTAACCTAAAGTAACAACTACCTCTTGTGCAAAAGAACTATATTTTTTAATAGTTTCTTCAAGAAATGTAGAACCTTTAAAATCCATCAACTGTTTAATACCACCCATGCGTTTTCCTTCACCAGCTGCTAGAATTAAAACCCCAATTTTATCATCAAATGATTGATAAACCTGTTTTTCTTTTATTGAAACTAAATAAGCTCCAATATTAAAATCTTTATAAATACTATATAGTATTTCCTTAATTAAGTAATTATTTAATCCAAGATCACCTTGATTTATTATCACTTTTAAATTCCTGTAATTTATATCAGTTAGCCAACCCTCACTAATAATTTTTAATATGTTTTTCTTTGTATATACCATCTCACAATCCGCCAAAATCTCTTTGACTTTTTCTAAGTTATAAGTGTTCTCAGTAGAAATTTTTTCACCAATGACTTTAGCAGAAAAAAATAGAAAAGTCTTAACACTATTATCTGGTACTACCGGTTCATATTCATAAGGAACTTTAAAGGGTAATCTTTTAGAACCATCCCCCTCTATTAATATAATTGTATCTATAGGTATATTTGCTAAATTTTCAAAATCAATCTTTTTAAACCCTAGATATTTAATCCCACTAGTACCTGAAACCAAAACATTTATATCATTATTCAAATCAATAATATTAAAATACTTCTTTATTTCGACCTTATAATCACTAAATTCCTCTATAGATATTTTAGTTGTAGTAGTAATAACTACTTTATAGCCTTCAAAAGACAATATATTAGCAACTTCTTTTATGGCTGATGTTTTACCACCTGCACCAATAAAAGAATATATATGCCCACCTTTAAACTGATCAAGTATAAATTGCTTATTCATCTTCTAGCACCTTAATGATTCTACCACCGCCAATTAACCTATCAGGTTCTATTTTACTATATAAAACAGCAGATTGACCTGTAGTAACAGAAGAAGTAGGTTCTATAAAAATCAATTTGAAGCCATATTCTAAATTATAATATTTAGCCTTTGTAGGCTTGCTCCTGTATCGAACTTTTACATATACTTCACTACCGTCTTCAATATTTTGATTAGAAATATAATAAGCAGAACTTGCAGTCAAGCCATAATTGTATATATCTTTAGCATCTCCCACAATTATTTTATTTTCTTCTCTATTTATTTTTATAACATATACTGGAGTACCATAAGCAACAACTAAACCTCTTCTTTGACCAATTGTATAATAGTATATTGGTTTACCTTTTCCTAAAAATTTACCATTTTTGTGAAATATTAAGGCTGGTTCGCTTTCAAGATCTTTATATTCATCGATGAATTTACCATAATTACCATCAGGAACAAAACAAATATCCTGACTTTCTTTCTTACTAGCAACAGGTATATTATTTTCTTCGGCAATTTTTCTCACTTGTTTTTTTGTTAACTTACCAAGAGGGAAAAGTAAATGTTTAAGTTTTTCCTGATTTAACTGATATAAAAAATAACTTTGATCTTTTGTTTGATCCAAACCTTTTTTCAGCTCAAATTCTTTAGTCTTTTCATTAAATTCATTAATTACATAATGTCCTGTTGCTAAATAATCAAATCCCATGCCTAAAGCCTTATCTAGTAAGTCAATAGATCTTATATATAAATTGCAATCCATACAGGGATTTGGAGTATTGCCAGAAAGATATTCGTCACAAAAGTTATCAATCACCTTATCTTTAAATAAATCTCTATAATTAAAAACATAATGTTTAATATCTAACATACTTGCAGTTGTACGAGCATCATCAATCGCATCATTTCCACAGCAAGACTTTGTAGACTCAATATTACAAATGTCATTTAACCAGATTTGACAAGTAACTCCAACAACCTCAAACCCTTGTTTTTGCAGGAGAAGAGCTGTTACTGCACTATCAACGCCACCACTCATGGCAACTAATACCTTTTTATTCATTTTACTTCTCCATTCATAAGAAATTTATGAGCATCAAATTTATTATTATCAATATCATGTTCATATTTACCATTTTCTTTTAGATAATAACTATTAGCTCTATCTTCATCTAATATATCTAAAATATTCAATAATCTTTTTTTTATATCATCATCCTTGATTGGACATAAAACCTCAACTCTTCGGTCAAAATTTCTATCCATAAGATCCATACTTCCTATCAACATAATTTCCGAACCTCCATGATAAAAATAATATAACCTACTATGTTCTAAAAACTTACCTACTATACTCTTAATTTTTAAATTTTCATTTGGCACTAACCCACATATACCTCTAACTATTAAATTAATGTCAACTCCACCATCAGCTGCTTCATAAAATTTATTTATCATTTCTAAATCAATAAAGGAATTCATCTTTGCCCTTATTAATCCTTTTCTCTCATTTTTAACTTCATTAATTTCAAAGTCTATCAATTCATGAAATATCTTTCTAGAATTGAAAGGACTTATTATTAGTTCTTTTGATTGATCAATAGCTTTTCCACTAGCCAAGAAATTGAAAATTTTAATTAAATCTTCGCCAATATTCTTATCTGCAGTAAAAACTCCAATATCTTCATAGGTCACAGCTGTTTTTTCATTATAGTTACCTGTGCCAATATGGCAATATGTATTAATTTCTTTATCATGTTCTTTTCTTACCACTAAAATTAATTTAGCATGAGTTTTTAATTTCAGTGGGCTAAGGATAACTTGTACCCCAGCTTTTTCGAGCCTTTTGGCCCATGCTATATTATTTTCTTCATCAAATCTAGCTTTAACTTCTAAGAGAACTGTAACATTTTTACCTTTATTTGATGCTTTGATTAATGTTTCAACAATAGGACTTTTGTTACTTACTCTATAAAGAGTTTGTTTTATTGCAATAACTTTTGGATCATTGGCGGCTTCTTCTAAAAAATCAAGTATACACCTAAAATCATCATAAGGTAAATGACACATGTAGTCCTTTATTTTAAGTTGTTTAATTATACTCTCTTTATGTTTAATATAATTATGGGTAATTTCTTCTGACTTTAATTTACTAAACCACTTCTTCTTGTAAATATTGTCTAGATAAGTTAAATCTAAGTCGTTATTAAGAATATATATTTCCCTATCACTAATTTGAAACTTTTCTTTAAATATATGCATAAGCTTTTTTGAGGGCTTACTCATAATTTCTAATCTTACAACTTGTCCCCAACTTCTTTTTTTAATTGATCTTTCAACTTTCAATAGCAAATCTTCTGCATCTTCATCATCATAATTCAAACCAGCGTTTCTAATAATACGAAAAATACCACTTTCTAATATTTCATAACTATCAAAAAGAAAATTTAAATTACTAGAGATCAATTGCTCTAGTAAAATAAATTTTCTTTCTTTCTTCTGCCCTATAGATACTAACCTATTTATGTTTTCAGGTATTTGTATATTACCAAGATAATTATCACCATCTTTAAACAATCTTAAGAAAATATTTATAGTTTTATTTTTAATTAAAGGAAATTTAATATCCAGCTTAAATGCTCTAAATGTTAAAAATGGATATATAGAATTTTTAAAATAAATGTCTAATTCCGTTTTTTCTGATTCTTTCAAATCTTGATAATCAATAATTTGAATACCTTCTATGTAAAGATTTGTTTTTAAATTATCATATCTTTCATAACAGGCTTTATACATCTCTTTTACATTAATATTGATCAAGTCAATTTCTTCATTTACAGATAATCCAGATAATTCCGAACTATCTGGAAAACTTTTACTTTGGTCCCAAAGTGATCCAACCCTTACCATGAAAAATTCATCTAAATTATTATAGAAAATACTTATAAATTTTAGTTTTTCACCTAATAAAAGGTTTTTTCTATCATATATTTCTAATACTCTTCTATTAAATTCTATCCAACTTAATTCTCTATTAATGTATTTATTCATTATTTATTCCTTAAAAGGTTTGTCTAATTTTTTACCTTGAAGATATCTTTCTGTAATATTATTTTGGCTACCTATATATAAGTACTTTTCTAATCTTTCGATTGGGCTCCTTTTTTCACGTGGTGCCATAATACTTGTTGTGTCAATAACTAGAAAGTCTCCACTATAACCCTCTTCAAAACTGCCAGTATCACCAAAGAATGAACCTCCTGACTTTGTAGCCATATAGAAAACTTCTGATAAGTTCAACACTTTAGATAAGTCATCTTCCATTCTAGCTTTCATCTTTGATAATTGTATAGCAAGTATAATCTGTTTTGGCATATATATATTGTGACCACCACTTATATCTGATCCTAAAGATACTGGAAGTCCAGCAGCTAACATCCCTTTCACATCCATAATACCACTAGTTAAATTTGTATTCGATTCAGGACAATGTACAGGATAGAAATTTCTTTTTTTCATCAATTCAAGTTCATGTTTTGTATTATGAATACAATGAGCCATAATTGTCTTACTATTACTTCCAAAGAGTCCATATTTTTCAAATACATCAGTTGATGTTTTATCATCTGGGTGTAACTCTGTCACCCAGGCATTTTCGGCTAGACTCTCATTCATATGACTTTGTACTGGAACGTTATATTTTTTAGCCAAAGATCCTTGTCCCTGCATCGATTCGACTGTACAATGAGGTACAAATCTAGGAGTAATAATTGGTTTTACCAAATTATTGTTACTAAATTCCTTAATTAAATCTTCGCTGAATTTAATACTATCTTCCGTGGACTCTATATAGAAGTCTGGAACATTTCTATCCATATTAACTTTTCCTACATACGCGCTCAAACCTGCTTCAGCAACCAATTTGAACATTAGTTCTGATGCATCTTTATACAAACTAGCAAAGATAACTGATCTCAAAGACCCGGCTTCCCATAATTTAATTAAAACTTCTTTAAATATTTCCTCAGCATAAGCTAAATCTTTAAATTTAACTTCCTCTGGATAAGTATATTTTTCAAGCCATGTCAACAATTCTTCATCATATCCAAGACCACAATTTGCATATTGATTGGCATGTAGATGTAAATCAACAAAGGCTGGAATTATTAACTTCCCTGCTCTATCAATTACTTCTTCATCGCCTGTATATAGTTTTTGAACAGCTTTAACCTTGCCATTTTTGATAACAAGAAACCCATTTTCATAAATCTCAAAATCATCTTTATTTTTTGTGAATAAAATATCGCCTTTAATAACCATAATTAATCCTCCTTAAGTTTTCTAAAAATTTCAAACAGGATAAATTTAACTACTTTGTTTTTAATCTCCAGCCTATTACCGCTGAATATTCTTGTCACAACCGATATTTGCTCTTTATACTTAAATGCTATATATACCAAACCAACTGGTTTATCAATTGTTCCACCAGTAGGTCCAGCAATACCTGTTATGCTAATGGCCAAATCAACATTAGTTTTAGAAAATACACCTTCAGCCATTTCTATAGCTGTGTTTTCACTTACAGCGCCATACTGTTCCAGTGTACTTTTTTTCACATTTAATTCTTCTATTTTCGCTTGATTATTATATGTTATATATGCTCTGTCAAAAAAATCTGAACTACCAGATATATTAGTAAAAGTATTGCTTAATAGTCCACCTGTACAAGATTCTGCTACAGCAATCTTTAATTTTTTTTCAGTAAGTTTACCTGCAACGAGACTTTCAAGTGTTTCATCATCATTACCAAAGTAATAGTCTTCTAATCTTTCAATGATTTTCATTGACACTCCAGAAACAATGTTTTCCAGTTCTTCTCGATTTTCTCCTTTTGCTGTTACCCTAAAATGTATTTCTCCATCTTTAATGGTAGGTGCTACTGTAGGATTACTGGCTCTTATTAAATCTCTTATCTTATCTTCTGCTTTAGACTCGCCTATACCTGCAAATTTTAAAGTCCTTGAGTGAATTTTTTCTACGCCCAGCATATTTTCTTTTAAATATGGTATTATTTTGTTTTTCATTAATATAGATAATTCTTCCGGTGGTCCTGGTGTTAGAAAATAGTGCTTACCATTTTCTTCTACTACAGATCCTGGTGCTACACCTGCGTCATTATAAAAAGCTAATCCGCCTTCTGGTATTTCAGCTACTTTCAAATCACCAGGTAATCCTTTTTTACCAACTCTTTTTAAAATCTTATCTAATGTAGGTTGATCATAAACAGTTTTTAGGCTTAAATATTCTAATAAAGCTTCTTTTGTTACATCATCTTCAGTTGGACCTAGTCCTCCATTTAAAAAGACTATTCCCACATCTTTTGGTACTTCGTTTAAAGCTTCAATTATCCTATTTATATTATCTCCAACAGTAACAATCTTATGCAAGTCTATTCCTAGTTCTGCAAATATACTAGTTAGTAACTGGCTGTTGGTATTTAGAGTTTTACCTAATAATAGTTCAGTACCAGTAAAAATTAAATAGCCCTTCATTTTATCTCCTATTACAAATAAAGGAAATAACAATGCTTTAAAGCATTGTTAATCTCCTTTTTATGCTTATTTTTTAAGTTTGTGATGTTATTCCTACAGTAGTTCTAGCACCAAGTTCTTTATCAATTTGATATAAACCATTACCATCATTACCGATTAACTTCAAACTTCTAATAATTGTTTCTGCATTTGATTCTTCTTCTACTTGTTCATTAACAAACCAATTTAAGAAATTAATAGCAGCATAATTCTTTTCTTCTGTAGCAAGTCCCATTAAAAAATTAATTCTATCAGTAACAAATTTTTCGTGTTCTAGACCTTGTTCAAAGATACCTAGAATATTATCAGCTTTAATATCTGGGTCTTCAAAACCAGTTATATTAACTTCTCCACCAGTTTCAAGAATATAGTCAACTATTTTTAAAGCATGAACTCTTTCTTCTTCTGCTTGAGTTCTCATCCAAGTAGCTGCTCCAATAAAATCTATACTTGCTAACTTAGCAGACATAGCTAAATAGAGATGACTTGAATAGAATTCATAAGTAATTTGTTGATTAAGTTCCTCATTTAAATGTTTTGATATCATTTTTTATTCCTCCTTATTACTTTCGTAAACACCATATATTATATCATGTTTTCTACTTTTTAAAAATAGGAGAGAAATTTTTAAGGATTAAAATAACTATCAATACAACTCCTGCTTCAACTAATGCAAATGAATTATAAACTAATGAATAAATAATTGGATTTTGATCTCCGGCATAACTACTAAATACCACTACACCAGATAGTACATAACTTAAATATCTTAAAATAAAAACTAAAAAAAATCTAATAATAAACTTGAAATTTGAACTTTGATATATAATCAAGCCCAATATAGCTCCAACTAAAAGATAATCACATATGATTGATATTGGATGCACAGAATAAATAGGCCCCATTATCATTTGTAATATTCCATAAACTAACCCGACTAATACACCTGATTTCCATCCATTTCGCATAGAAAATATTACTATTGGTAATGTAGCTAAAGAAATACTTCCACCTTGTGGCATGGTAAATAAACTAAATAATCCTAATACTATAGCAAGACCCAAGCATATTCCACCCTCGACTAAAATTTTAACCTTTTCATTTTTCATTTCTTTTTCCTTCCTTTCACAAAAAAAATCTATTACCACGCAAGTAATAGATTTATTTCTAAATATATTTCCCTACGCTAGTATTACCTAGATCAGGTTATGGGTCGTGAGTTACACTCACCTCTCAGCCGATTTTTCAGCTCCCCTTATAACTATTTAATAATAACATATAACTAAATGTTTTCCAATACCACTTTACCATTCTTATAATCTAAAGCCACACCTTTATTTTCATCAATAGCTCTACTTAAAATTCCATCTGCTAAAGGATCTTCTACATACTTTTGAACAGATCTTTTTAATGGACGTGCACCAAATTCAGGATTAAAACCATCCTCTAGCAACTTTTTCCTTAAATTATCTTTAACAATTAATTCAATAATTCCAATTTCTTTAGCTCTGACTTTAACTTCAGATAAGATTAAATCTAGAATTTCACTAGTTTCCCCTTTTGTTAGACTATGAAAGACAATAATATCGTCTAATCTATTAATAAATTCTGGTCTAAAGGCTTTACGAGCTTCTCCTAGAATTTTTTCTTCATTATCTTGCCCAACATTACTTTCAGAAGCTTTAAATCCAAGTTTATTAGCACCCTTAATACTATCAACCCCAATATTAGAAGTCATTACAATTACAGTATTTTTAAAATTGACAGTTTTTCCTTGACTATCAGTTAACCTACCATCATCCATAACTTGTAGCAATAAACTAAAAATATCGGAGTGAGCTTTCTCTATTTCATCAAATAATATAACACTATAAGGTTTTCTCTTTATAGCCTCAGTTAACTGTCCTGCTTCCTCATAACCAACATATCCTGGAGGAGCACCTATTAATTTTGAAACAGTGTGTTTTTCCATAAATTCTGACATATCAAAACGAATCATATCTTCTTCTTTACCAAATAAATATGAAGCTAAGGTTTTAGCTGTTTCAGTTTTACCAACTCCGGTAGGACCTAGAAATAGAAAGCTACCTGCCGGTTTTTTAGGATTTTTAAGACCAGCTCTTGCTCTTCTAACAGCTTTGGATAAAGCACTTATTGCTTCATCTTGTCCAATAACTCTCTCATGAAGAATTTCTTCTAGATGCATCAATTTTTCTTTATCTTCTATAGATATATTTGCTAAAGGTATTCCCGTCCACTCTGAAACTATTTTCGATATATCTTCAGGTACTAATTTTATCTCTCTAGCATTATTTTTTTCTTTCCATTGTGTTTTCATATCAGCTACTTTTTTCTTCATTGCTTCAATTTCATCTCTAAGAACTGCAGCTTTTTCGAAATCTTCAGCACCTACAGCTTCATTTTTTTGCAATTCTGTTTTGGCTATTTCTTCTTCAAGATTAATAAAATCTTCAGGCATTTTCCTGTTGACCAACTTTAATCTTGAGGCACCTTCATCAATTAAATCAATTGCTTTATCAGGTAAAAATCTATCTCCAATATACCTTGTTGATAATTTTACTGCTTCTAAGATTGCTTCATCAGTTATAGTTATACCATGGTGTTTTTCATAAGTTTCTCTAAGACCTTTAAGAATAGCTACCGCTTCATCATTTGTCGGCTCCTTTATAAGGATACTTTGAAATCTTCTCTCTAGAGCAGCATCTTTTTCAAAATATTTTCTAAATTCTTCTAGTGTTGTTGCTCCAATACACTGAAATGACCCTCTTGCTAAAGCAGGTTTAAGAATATTGGCACCGTCTATCGTACCTTCTCCACCACCAGCTCCAATCAAGGTGTGTATTTCATCAATAAACAGTATTATATTACCTTCTCTTTCAATTTCACCTATAACATTTTTCAGTCTTTCTTCAAATTCTCCTCTGTATTTAGAACCAGCTACCATACCTGATAGGTCTAAGGTTATAAGTTTTTTATCTAATAAGAAATCTGGTACATCCTTAGCATAGATTTTTCTAGCCAAACCCTCAACTATCGCTGTTTTACCTACACCAGGCTCACCGATAAGAATAGGATTATTTTTGCTCTTTCTACCTAATATCTGTATCATTCTGTCAACTTCTTTTTCTCTACCAATCACTGGATCTATAGCTTCTTTTTTAGCTTTTTCTATTAAATCTAATCCGAACTTATCAACATATGGAGTTTCTCCCTTACCTTTTGGAGATTGATAATCTAAATCTAACTCTTGCTCCAAAATTTCTTCACTATTCTCTTCTTGTTCAGAGCTACTATTTATTAAGTTTTCTACTAATTGGAGTGTTTGCCCTGGGGATCCTTCATATCTTCTAAGAATTTCAGCTGCCATTCCTTGCCCTTCTTCTAGTAGAGCATAGAGAATATAAATAGGTTCTATCCTTTCTGAATTAACTTGTTTTGCTATTTTTTCAGAAATTATTAAAATACTATTTATTCTAGGTGATGTTTTTAAGACTTTTTCATGAGGCTCACCTTTACCTACTATATTTACTATATCTTCATAAACAGCCCCATAACTAAGTCCTAGAGCTTGATCAAAATAACCTCCAGTTATATTCTTGTCTTCAATTAAAAAGGCTAACAATAAATGTTCAGTCCCAATTACTTGATGTCCTAAGAGTCCTGCTTCTTTCCCAGCTATTTGCAGTATTATTCTACTTTCATCTGCTAATTTATCCCAAATCATTAATTTATCCTCCGATTTTCAATATTTCTTTAAATAATCTAGTTCTTTTTCTTTCTCTCTCTTCTGGAGACATTGATTTACCGAAATAACTTTGTAACCCGGCAGGATGTGATAGAACAATCAAACTATTAAGCTGTTTATAATTAATTACTTCATCAAAAGACAGCCCTCTTTCAACACCCAATCTTATAAGACTAACATTATTCATGCCTTCTTTAGTTGTTAGTAATACAGAATATTTTAAATTACCGAATGCTCTATATATCATGTCCTGCATTTCGAAAGGTTTTTGTTTAAACAATCTCTCTCTACTTTCTTTTTCTTTGACTATTATATCATTTATCCTTTTTTCTAATCCTAACATAATTTCCTGTTCTTTAACACCGATTGTAAATTGATTAGATATTTGATATAAACTACCATAACCTTCACTACCTTCTCCAAAAAAACCTCTGATAACAAACCCTTCCGATTTAAGACTTCTTTGGATATCTTTTAGACCACCAGTCATAGAAAGAGCTGGCAAATGCATCATTACAGAAAATCTTACACCAGTACCAATATTAGTTGGACAAGAAGTTAAATATCCATACTTTTCATGGTAGGCATAACTATAGAATTTTTCCAGAGCATCATCTACTTTATCAGCAATAACAAAGGCGTCTTCCAAATTCAAACCACTAAAAAAACTTTGTATTCTAAAATGGTCTTCTTCATTTATCAAAATACTAATACTTTCATCAAGCCCTAAAACAATAGCTCTATTATGATAATTATCCAGCATGTTAGGGCTAATTAAATGCTTCTCTAATAAAAACTCTCTATCAAGTCCTGATAATTCATCAAGCTTTAATAATTTCATGTCTCCCACTTCTTTTTTAAAACTTGATGATGCTATAGTTTCACCAATTGAATCTATAAGTTTATCTTTTTCATCTACATTCATGCAATGAGGAAATAGCAGATTATCAATATTTCTGGCTAGCCTAACTCTACTTGAAATAACTATATCACTTGCATGACCTTTAGCATCTAACCAATTAGGAAGTTTGTTTATCATTAGAACAATCTCCCTTCAATCCTTTTATTTCATCCCTTATAACTGCAGCTTCTTCATACTTTTCTTCAGATATTAACTTTTTCAAGTGGCTTTCTTTTTCTTTTATTAGATTGATAACATATAGTTCTTCTTTATTATTTCTTGGTATTTTACCATTATGTATTATATCAGAATCAATAAATTGTGCACAATCTTTACAATTCAAAGTATTGCTCTCTTGCCATTCCCTTTTCGTTTGACCGCAAGTTGGGCATATTTGATTATTATCAACTTCTAATGTATTCCCAGCTTTAAAGAATGTTTCAAACATGGGACTTAGTAATTGATTAATACTTCCTATTAGTTTATCTTCCATTTGGCTGGCACATGTAGGACAAATATAAACTGTGTCCTTCTTATTATTAGTCATTTTTACCATACAAATAGTTGCTTCATTTTTTTTGCATATTTGACAAATCATTTAATTTCCTCCTCATTAGCTATAAATGCTATAAGATTTTTAATCATTTTCCCTCTTTGATATCCTTTTTCCTCTTTATTACATGGTAGGCTTTCATCTTTCAATAATTGCCATATCAAATTCTTTTCTCTTTCATTTAAAATCTCTTCTTCTACTAATCTATTTAAGAAATTTTTAGTCTGTTCAGATCCAATATAGTTCTTTGTTCCTTGATTTATTCTATCTAAATATATTTTAGTTTGAATAACAGGAATTTTCATTATTTTTAGAAATCCACCTTCTCCACGTTTACTTTCTACTAGAAAGCCTCTTTCTATGGTGAACCTAGTCTTTATAACATAGTTTATTTGAGATGGTACACATGAAAATCTGGCAGATAAATCTGTTCTTTGAATATGTATTATACCATCTTCACTATTTTTCACTATATTTAGTATGTATTTTTCAACTAAATCACTTATAGTTGGCATCTAATTCACTCCTGACTATCTCTGACTATCTCTGACTATATCTGACTATATTTGACCATATCTTACCCGATTTGTCAACAGTTTATAAAAAATAAATAGCAAGCTTCACACTTGCTATTTATTATATAAAATTTCGAGTATGATAATTTATTAGTTTATTACTTTTTATTTTCAAATTTATTTTTAAAAAATGTAACTACTCCAGGAATAAAACTTATAAATATTATACCTAATATGACAAAACTAAAATTATCTTTAACTAAAGGTAAATTTCCAAAAAAGTATCCAGAAAACAAAAAAGTTGTTACCCACATAATTCCACCTATAATATTAAAGCTTATAAATGTTTTATATGGCATTTCACCTACTCCTGCAACAAATGGAGCAAATGTCCTTATAATTGGTATGAATCTCGCAATAATGATTGTTTTTTTACCATATTTATTGAAAAATTCTTGAGTCTTATCAATATATTCTATTTTTATTAACTTAATTTTTTTATGTTTTAATACTTTACTTCTTAATAAATGACCAATCTGATAATTTGAGGTATCACCCAAAACTGCTGCTAAGCTCAATATTATAAACATTGAAAATATATTTATTGAGCCAATAGCTGCGATAGCACCCGCTGCAAAAATTAACGAGTCACCAGGAAGAAAGGGTGTAACAACTAATCCTGTTTCACAAAATATTATTAAAAATATTATTACATATATATATATACCATATTGATTTGCATATGTATTTAAATGTTTATCTAAGTGTAAAAATATATCAATTAAATTATTAATAGATCCCATTATTTGCTCCTATTCAATTTTATCATTTAATTTTAAATTATATTATAGCATATTTCAAAATAAAAGGAATGAACTAGAAAGTTCATTCCTTTATGTTAATTTGTCTTATACTACTATTCAACTACAGGTCTTCTGTATCTTAAGTTAGGTTCTCTAGCCGCTTTTACTTCGTCTAGTCTTTTAACATAAGTAGTATGTGGTGCTGTTTTAACCATTTCCGCATTTGTTTTGCACTCATTAACTATAGCTCCAACAACTTCAGCAAACTCTTTTAAAGTTTCTATACCTTCAGTTTCTGTTGGTTCTATCATCATTGCTTCTTCAACAATCAATGGGAAATAGATTGTTGGTGGATGATAACCATAGTCTATCATACGTTTAGCTATATCTAATGTATGAACACCAGTATCATGAATATTCTTTGGAGTACAAATAAATTCATGCATACAGAATCTATCTGGAGCTTCAACAGATAAATGTTTTCCAACTAATTTTTTCAAATAGTTAGCATTTAACACTGCGTATTCAGAACTTTTCTTTAAACCATCGTAGCCAAGGGCTCTAATGTAAGTATATGCTCTAACAATAACTGGGAAGTTACCATAAAAACTTTTCATTCTACCAATTGTTTCAGGCACATCATAATTAAATACATATTTATCTTTATAATCAATATATTCTACTGTAGGAATTGGCAAGAATTTAGCTAAAAATTCTTTAACTCCAACTGGTCCTGAACCAGGTCCACCACCACCGTGAGGTGTTGCAAATGTTTTATGTAAATTTACGTGTACTACGTCAAATCCCATGTCACCAGGTCTAGTTATTCCCATGATAGCATTAGTATTAGCACCATCATAATATAATAGTCCTCCAGCGCCATGAATAATTTCTGCAATGGCCTTAATATTTCTTTCAAAAAGACCCAAAGTACTAGGATTTGTAAGCATAAACCCTGCAGTATCGTCTCCCACAACAGCTTTTAAAGCATCCAAGTCAATATCACCTTGAGGTGATGATTTAATTTCTACAACTTGGAATCCGGCCATTGTTGCTGTAGCTGGATTAGTACCATGTGCTGAGTCAGGAACTATAATTTTAGTTCTTTTAGTATCTCCTCTGCTGTCATGATAAGCTTTTATAATTTTAATTCCAGTTAATTCGCCATGTGCACCAGCCGCTGGTTGTAAAGTTACCTTGTCCATTCCTGTAATCTCAGCTAATGAAACTTGCAATAAGTACATTAATTGTAAAGCGCCTTGAACTGTTTCTACAGGTTGGTAAGGATGTAACCATGAAAATCCTGGTAGTCTAGCTGTATTTTCATTTAATTTAGGATTGTATTTCATAGTACAAGATCCTAATGGATAAAATCCAGTATCAACACCAAAATTCTTTGTAGATAAATGTGTAAAGTGACGCACTACGTCAATTTCACTAACTTCTGGTAAGTCAGCACATATTTTTCTGATTAAATGACTAGGTAACACTTTATTCTTGTCTAACTTCTTAATATTCATTTCAGGCAAGAAATATGCTTTATGACCTGGTCTACTCTTATCAAAAATCAAAGCCTCTGTTTGACTAAATAAATCTTTGCTCATTGATAATCACCTCCACAGCTGTTGCTAAACGATCCATATCGTCTTTTGAACGAATCTCGCTTACGAAGAATAAGCCTACATTAGCTAACTCATCTTCAAAAATACCCATATCTACTGGGCCTAATATATCATGTTTCAATAAATGTTTTTGTAAAACTCTAGCAGGAATTGGCAGTTTAACTGCAAATTCACTATAAAATGGTTGGTCATATAACATTTCTACACCATCAATCTCTAAAAGTTTATCTTTACAGTAATGTGCATTAGTCAATGTGTTCTCAGCCATTTCTTGCAATCCATATTTACCAAGAGTTGAAAGTGTAATATTGTTAGCCAAAGCATATAAAGCTTGGTTAGAACAAATATTTGAAGAAGCTTTTTCTCTTCTAATGTGTTGTTCTCTTGCTTGCATAGTAAGTACAAAAGCTCTTTTACCTTCAGTATCTTCAGTAATACCACAAATTCTACCTGGTAGTTTTCTAGATAATTTAGTTGTTGTAGCTATTAAACCAATACTTGGACCACTAAAACTTAAAGGTCCAGCAAAAGGCATACCATCACCAACAACTATATCAGCGCCTAGATTACCTGGTGCTTCTAAAATACCCATTGCTGATAAATCACTAACAGATACAATCAACAATGCGTTTTTCGCATGTGCTGATTCAGCAATTTTTTGTACGTCTTCAATACATCCATAAAAGTTAGGATACATTACTACAAAAGCAGCAGTTGCATCAGTAGCTTGTGCTTCAAAAGCCTCTACAGGTGTAATACCATCTTTTAATTCTGCATATTTAATTGTAAATCCCATACCATGTGCATAAGTTTCAACAGTTTCTCTATATTCTTTGTGTAGCCCCATTGAAACTACTATTTCAGTTTTTTTCTTATCACAAGCCATAACCATAGCCTCTGCTACAGCAGTTGCTCCATCATAAACAGATGCATTTGAAACATCCATTCCAAATAATTCACAAACTATAGTTTGAAATTCATATATATTTTGTAAAGTACCTTGGCTAATTTCTGGTTGATATGGTGTATAAGCAGTATAAAATTCTGATCTGCTTAGCAAATGATCAACTAAAGTCGGCACATAATGATTATAAGCTCCAGCTCCCATAAAGTTTGCTAATTCATTCATATCAGTATTTTTCTTGGCTAGTTTAATTAATGCTTTTCTTGTTTCATATTCAGATAAACCTTTGGGTAATTTTAAATCACCTTTAAAGCGTAAATCTTCAGGAATATCTCTGAATAATTCATCAATAGAACTAATGCCTATTTCTTTAAGCATAGCTTCTTTTTCAAGATCTGTAACAGGTATATAATTCATAAAATCTCCACCTTTCTAAATATTTAATTTTAACCTCTTTTATAGAATGGAGTCTTAACAATTTTAGCTTCAATATCTTTGCCTCTAATCTCCACTGTAACTACATCATCAATTTTTAATTCTACAGGAACTATTGCTAATCCTAGGTTTTTACCTAAAGTTGGTGCATAGCTACCAGATGTAATTTCACCTACTAATACTCCATCTTTTTTAACAGGGAAGTGATCTCTTGCTACTCCTCTGCCAACCATTTCTATACCCACAATTTTTCTTTTTCTACCTTCAGCTTTTTCTTTAGCTAAAGCTTCTTTACCAATAAAGTCACCTTTAGTATCTAGTTCAACGAATTTACCTAGACCAGTTTCTAATGGTGAAATTTTATCAGATAGTTCGTGACCATATAAAGGCATTTTCGCTTCAAACCTTAATGTATCTCTTGCGCCTAATCCACAAGGAATAATATCTTCTGCTCCTGCTTTTAAAATCGCATTCCATACTTGGCTTGTTTTGTCTGCAGCTACATATACTTCAAATCCGTCTTCACCTGTATAACCAGTTCTAGATATAATTGCATCAATACCGTCCACTTTTCCTTCAGTGTAATAATAGTATTTAATACTTTCTAGATTAGTCTCTGTCAGTTTTTGTAGGATTGAAACTGCTAGAGGGCCTTGAATGGCTATTTCACCCATATTAGCTGATTGGTTATCAATTTCAACGTCAAAAGATCCTTTTTGTTCTAAAATCCAGCTATGATCTTTATCTGTATTAGATGCATTAACAACTAATAAATATTTAGTATCAGTGTACTTATAAACTAAAAGATCATCAACCGCTTTACCTGTAGGCATCATTAAAACACCATATTTAATTTGTCCGCCAACCATCGGTGAGATGTCGCTTGAAACTAAATAATTGATAAATGCAGTGGAATCCTTTCCAGTAATCCAAATTTCACCCATGTGGCTTACATCAAATAATCCACACTTTTCCCTTACAGCTTTATGTTCATCAAGGATTCCTGTGTATTGTACTGGCATATCCCAGCCACCGAAATCCACCATTGTAGCTCCTAAATCATAGTGATCTTGATTTAGAGGAGTTTTTTTTAAATTTTCAGACATATGGCACCTCCAATATTAAAAATAAATTGCATAATTATCCGGGATGTTCAGTCCTCCTACATACTAAAACAACCCATTTTTAAGAATATACCAAACTAATATAAAATGCAATGATTTAATTTATCTAAACGTTTTCATAATCGTTTTTAAACCCAATTCTTTTCAAAGCATAGTATAAAGGTATACCTAAAACATAAATAACTAGTGTTTGACCTATTGCTACCGCTACGCCACTCCAGAAAAATGGAATCTTAAAAAATATTTTCAATTCAAGAGCCACTAATAATGCATTGAAAAATACCCCAGGTGTTAACGTTATAAAAATATTAATATTTTTCAATCGATAAATTCCATATACCGCCAGCGCACTACCTAAAGTTCCAAATATCATATCAGGCATCATAAAAGGACTCCAGAAATTAGCAATAAAACAACCTAAAACAAGTCCAGCTGGCGCACTTTTTCTAAACAATACCAAAACTAATAATGCCTCTGAAATTCTTAATTGAATTGGAATTGGTAAAAACGGAACATTTATTCCAAAACTTAATGCACCTAAAGAAATTGTTAAAATTACATATATCGATGCTATAATTGCTACCTCAGCTAGATATTTGCTATTAGACTTAAAATTAAGATCCATGTATATCCTCCAAATAAATTATTTACCTCTTAATTCTACCATAAAGTTACTGAATTTTATGTGATATTATAATTTTTTATAAATTTATTATGTTATAATTGAGCCTATAAAACATAAGAAAGGTGTTGAGAAAATGAAAAAGTATATTTCAGAATTAATCGGAACATTCGCTCTAGTATTTATCGGCTCAGGTACTTACATTTTAGCTGGTAACATGGTTGGTCAACTTGGAGTAGCAATAGCCTATGGTCTTGCTATCATTGGTATCTATAGTGCTATCGGAAGAGTTTCAGGAGGCCACATTAACCCGGCTGTTACTCTTGGAGCATTAGTAACTAAAAGAATCACTCCTATTGATAGCATATTTTACATAGTAGCCCAATTCGTTGGAGCAACTTTAGGTGCTATAGCTGTTTGGTTGATTGCTATTGGTAATGCTGATTACAAACTAAGTTACGGCTTAGGACAAAATGGAATAGGATCACATACTTTAGGTAGTTATACCATAACCTCTGCAATTATTTTTGAACTTATTGCTACATTCCTATTTGTTTATATCTTCCTATCAGCTACAAGCAGTTTCCTTAATGGAGCTGAAGGTAAAAAAACACGTCACAATGCAGGACTTGGAATTGGTGTATTCTTTGCATCAGCTTATTTAATGGGTCTTCAAGTTAGTGGTGCTTCATTAAATCCAGCTCGTAGTTTTGGACCAGCTTTCATCGTTGGTTTTGTTGAAAGATATGCTTGGCAAGAATTATGGATATTCATAGTATTCCCTGTGATTGGTGGATTACTAGCAGGATTAGTTTACAACTTACTTCATAACAAATCAGATAATGACGAAATTGATGTAGATATTGTTGAAATTGATGTTGTTGAAGAATAAAATCAATATCTATTCTTAAAGGCTTTAGATTAACCAAGGCTTTTATTATTACAAAATATATTTAAATTTATAGTCATACTTATATCAATCAAAAATATTTTAATAAACAAAAAGAGCTTGAATAGTTCAAATAATTCAAGCTCTTTTTTTATTTAAATTAATTTTCTTCTTTAACGAAATAATCCTTCATCATCATACAAATTGGACAAAACCAATCTTCCGGCAAGTCTTCAAATGCTGTTCCTGGTGCAACTCCTGCTTTAGGATCACCAACTCTTGGATCATAGGTATAAAAACATGCCTTACATTTATATCTAGCTAAATCAGTGTGCTTATTTAAAGGCTCATTGTTTTTTATACTTTTAGCAATTTGCTCAGTTAAAGAAACTTTAACAAATGAATCCTTGGTTAACATACAAATAGGGCAGAACCAATCTTCTGGTAAATCTTCAAATGCTGTTCCTGGTGCAATACCTGCAACAGGATCACCGATTCTAGGATCATAAATATACCAACAAGACTTACATTTATATCTATCTAACTCTTTATCTTCAGGAGTAAATCCTTCAACCTTAACTTCTTCCTCAGGTTCAAAAGCACTTTTATCCCTCATACAAATAGGACAAAACCAATCTTCTGGCAAATCTTCAAATGCTGTTCCTGGATCAATACCTGCCTTAGGATCACCAACAGCAGGATCATAAGTATACCAACAACTTTTACATGTATATTTTTTCATTATTTTACCTCTTTTTCTCTATAATATTTCTATGATGTTGATTATATCAAAATCATTCTAATTTGTCTTACAAAAATACTTATTTAAAAAATTTATTTCTACATATTATGTAATACTTATCCTCTTAAAGAAGCTCTTAATCTAGTAGGATTTAATAACAAACCTAATGCATCATAAATATCCTTTACTACTAAATCAGCAATATTGAATAAAATTGTGGCACATCCCTCGTTACCCATAACAGCTATACTGACCTTAACCTCTTTAAACATTAATTGATCATTATAACCATTACCTATACCCATAGTTACTTGTGAGCCTAATTCTCTAATGAAATCTCTTTTTTCAACCAATTCATTTTCACCCTTAATAACTTGAACCTTCACTGGCAGTTCGCTCATTTCCTTTTCAACTGAACCATAAGTGTCTGCTGTTAAAACATAAATGTCCACTATTTGAGCTAAATTATCAATTAATTCCTTAAGCCCCTCAATTAACTTTCCATCTTTTGCAATAGTTCCGTTATAATCTAAAATAAGATTCTTAATTTCTAATTTACCATAACCTGGTATATCTAGATTGAACATATAATCACCCCTTTATTTTTATACTCTTATTATACATTATTTTTTTGTTTATGTATAAAAAAACCTCCAGTAAATTACTGGAGGTTTATTGGTGCCTGAGGCCGGACTTGAACCGGCACGGACTTTAACATCCGCAGGATTTTAAGTCCTGTGTGTCTGCCAATTCCACCACTCAGGCAATTGACACCAAAAATATTAAGTTTTTAATGGAGGCGACGCCCGGATTTGAACCGGGGATGGAGGTTTTGCAGACCTCTGCCTTAGCCACTTGGCGACGTCGCCTTATATGGAGCGGAAGACGGGATTCGGACCCGCGACCCTCTCCTTGGCAAGGAGATACTCTACCACTGAGCCACTTCCGCCTATGTGACCCCAAATAAAAAAGTTGGTGGGCGTTGACGGGATCGAACCGCCGACATCTTGCTTGTAAGGCAAGCGCTCTCCCAGCTGAGCTAAACGCCCTTGCTTTCATATCACGCTTAATTATTATATAAAACTATATAAATATTGTCAATAGAATTATTTAATTAAAATTTAAAATTCTTTACTTGCATTCAAAAGATCTTCAATGAATGAATTATCATCCTTTAAATCATACATATCCATTGGTTTGGAGAAATAACTACCTTTAAGAACTGAGTTAGTATCAACACAAAAGTACTTTATAATTCTTTGCACTGATTCAAGGACTGGATTGATTGAATTCCCATGACTCACTATTAAAAAAATATCTCTAGTATTTTCCCAACGGCTCTTATAAATATTGTTTCCATCAATTTTTTCAAGTGAGGAAACAGCAAAAACCCTATCAATCATACACTTAAATTCACCTGGAATACTCCCATAATAAATTGGAAAAGCAATTATGATTTTTTTGGCATTTTTAATTTTATCATAAAGAGCAGTCATGTCATCTTTTGGCTTACAATCCCCATCATTTGATTGACAATATAAACAACCTTGACAACCCTTTATTTCTAGATTATTAACATATATATATTCAGCTTCAATATTTTTAACTTTTAAAAAGGCTTCGACCAATTTACCAGTGTGACCGTTTTTTTTAGGACTACCAAATAATACTAATGCGTTTTCACCATATCCATTAGATAAATCTTGAAGTTCGTGCTTTTCATGTTTATCACTTGATTTATGTTTATCACTCTTCTTCTTTTTCCCTTTATCCTTGTCACCCATATTTTTACCACCTATTTAATTGACTGGAATTACATTAAGCCTGATTCTGTCTTAGGATAATCATCTATCTAATCCATTTCTGGATTCCCGCCGCCAGTTCTTAATTCCCTTAAGCAGGTTCCCCTCTCAGAGGGTTTCTAGCAAGATGGGGTTTACGTCGTCTCACTCCTTTTATTACTAAAAGGCATCGTCACTATAGCACTTTTACAACCTACTAGTTCCATTTAGGAAACTTTCGGTAGCCGTTAGGTTACCCTCCCAAAGGTTGCCCTTTGCACCTTTTCTACAAGCAGGCTCCACGCCTTGTGTAAATCACATCACAGCTTGTGCCAGCCAGGACTTTCCTCAAGGATTATTAATCCCCGCGATTATCTTGTAATTCCAATCATTTATTATTTTACCACACTATAGTCCCTTTTCAAAGCATCTCCCAAATACAAACCATTATTGAAAAATTCAACAACCTTGCCATCAAAAGTAAATTTAATACTATCATAATCAGTAAAATCACCAATAGTATTTACTATAGACATTATATATAGATAATTAACTTCCAAACCATAATTAACTGCTAATACGTTTTTAGATAAATCAACTATTAATATATTATTTTCCTTATCAACTTTACTTGAATTATATTTAACATCTACTGGGAATAAATTATCTAAACTTTGGTCATCTGTACCTTTAAACAAGTTAGTTAATAGAATTTCCAAATCAGCATTACCATCAACTGTAACTATTTTTTTTTCTAAGACATAATCTGTTGGGTTTATATAATATAAAGTTAAGTCTGTCTTTTTCACATCAGACCCACCAAATACTAAGATAATTGCTAGCACAAATAATAATCCAAACACTAAGCCAAGTCCAGCAAACACTCTTTTATCAACCATTAAACACCTCTAATAAACTATTATAATCAACTTCATCATTAATATTAAATAACATTTCTTTTCCAAATTCTTTAATTATTAATTCTCTATCGATTGTTTTAACTAAATTCAATTTATCCATAAATGAAATAAAACCATTAACACTTTTCTTATTATCTTTGATAAATTCAAATGCATATGGTAAAACTTGCGTTGAATACAAGCTTAACATTGGTTCAAAACCCATACTTGATAAAGGAGCCACAACATATCCATCAATGTTTTTAACTAATACATTAATAATACCACCATTAATTAATGGCATATCACAAGATGTAATAAAAGACCATGTTGTATCAACTGCACTAATACCAGAAATCAAACCAATTAAAGGCCCTTGGTCTTTTTCTATGTCAGGAACAAATCTTACATTATTTAAAAAACTATATTTTTCCTGTTCATTTGTAACTATTAGTATTGATTTAACATATGGTCTTATGGACATGATAACATGTTCAATTAAAGTAATATTCCCTAGTCTTAGTAAACTTTTATCCCTACCCATTCGACTACTTTTACCTCCAGCAAGGATAATAGCTGTAATTTCAGTATTCATTTTATCACCTATTCAATAAATGGATAACCTAAATGTTTATAAGCTAAACTTGTCGCTACCCTTCCTCTTGGTGTTCTATTAATAAAACCAAGTTGTAACAGAAAAGGTTCATAAACATCTACTACTGTTGCAGATTCTTCACCTACCATCGCAGCAATAGTATCTAATCCAACTGGTCCACCAGCAAACTTAGATATTAAATTATCAAGTATTTTCCTATCTATATCATCTAATCCAAATTCATCAACTTCCAACATATTTAATGCCATTTTTGAAACTTCTGTATCTATGTTGCCTTCGCCCTTTACTTGGGCAATATCCCTAACTCTTTTTAAAAGTCTATTAGCTATTCTAGGTGTTCCTCTAGAACGTCTTGCGATTTCCAAAGCACCTTCATCATTCACCGGTACTCCTAATTTACTTCCATTAATTTTAACGATAGTTGATAATTCTTCCGGACTATAATAATCTAATCTACTAATAACGCCAAATCTATCTCTTAAAGGATTACTAAGGAGACTTATTCTAGTAGTAGCTCCAATTAAAGTAAATTTTGGTAAATCTATTCTTAATGATCTTGCACTAGGTCCTTTACCAATTATTATATCCAATGCAAAATCTTCTAACGCTGGATAAAGAACCTCCTCAACAGTACGATTCATTCTATGTATTTCATCAATAAATAGAACATCACCATCAGAAAGATTTGTTAAAATCGCAGCTAAATCGCCAGCCTTTTCTATTGCTGGTCCTGAAGTTACTTTAATTTGTACTCCTAATTCTTCCGCTACAATATTTGCTAAAGTAGTTTTACCTAAACCTGGAGGTCCATAAAGCAAAATGTGATCTAGACTTTCTTTTCTACCTTTAGCAGCTTTAATAAAAACATTAAGATTCTCCTTAACTTTTTCTTGACCTATATAGGCCGATAAAGTTTTAGGTCTTAAACTAACTTCAATTTCAATGTCTTCATTTATAAATTCTCCATCAATCAAACGTTCTTCCATCATTATTTACCTAATTCCTTTAAAGCATCTCTTATTAAATTATCAAGAGTATACTCTTTGTTCTTTTTAACTAATTTCCTTATAGCCTCACTGATTTCTTTTTTACTGTAACCTAAAAATGTTAAAGCAGATTCAGCATCACTAATAATACTAATATCACCTTGATCATTACTACCGTAATTTGCAATACCAACATTACCATATATATTTTGAAGTTTATCTTGTAATTCCAAAACAACTCTACCAGCAGTTTTATTACCTATACCAGGTAATTTTACTAACGAAGTTATATCACCAGAAACAATTGCTGAGATAAGATCTTCTTCACTAATGTGTGATAATATACCTAAAGTAGTTTTAGGTCCTAAACCACTAACACTTGTCAATAATTCAAATAGTTTTTTAGTGGTTTCTTTTCTAAAACCAAAAAGAGCTACCATATCTTCCTTTTGATGATGGTAGGTAAAAACTATTAATTTTTCTTTTTCTTTTAAATTAGATAATTCCAGACTTGTCATAAAAACTTCATAGCCCACTCCTCCTACATCTAATAGCAAGGATTGGTCTCCAATTTTAAATATCTCTCCTCTTAAAAAGCCTATCAAGATACTACCTCTTTTCTTTTAAACTATCATTTAGTTTATATGAGTGTCCATGACATATAGCTACTGCAATAGCATCTGCTGCATCGTCTGGTGTAGGTATTTTCTCCAATTTCAATATAATTTTCACCATTTCTTGAACTTGTTTTTTATCTGCTCTTCCATAACCTACGACGCTCTGCTTAACTTGTAAAGGAGTATAAGATGATACAGTCATCCCTTGTTTTGCTCCTAATAGCAGTATAACACCTCTAGCATGTCCAACTGATAGCGCTGTTTTTGCATTTGTATTAAAAAATAAGTCCTCAACTGCCATTGCATCAGGACTATATTTATCTATTAAAGTTTGTATTTCATCATAAATTGTTAATAATCTATCTTTAAGTTCAGTATGAGCAGGTGTTCTAACAACACCATAAGATACTAATGAAAATTTATTTCCTGTATAGTCCAAAATGGAAAAACCACAAATGGCAGTTCCAGGATCTATACCTAAAATTCTCATTATAACTTACCAGCTATCTCATCTGAAAAGTCAAAATTACTATAAGTATTTTGCACATCATCATCGTCTTCTAATAAATCCATCATTTTGACAAGTAATTTAGCCTGTTCGAGATCTAAAATTTCTATATTATCTCTAGGTATCTTTGTTAATTCTGCAGTATCAGCTTCTTGTGCAATTTCTTCAAGAGCATTTTTAACATTGTCAAAATCCTTGATTTCTGTGTATATATTTAACATGCCATCTTCAGCCTCAACATCAACTGCACCATTATCAATAGCAACCATTGTAATTTCATCTTCATCTATATTATCTAAACTATATGAAATTACTCCTCTGGTATCAAACATCCAGGAAACACAACCTGATTCACCCATATTGCCACCACATTTGTCAAAAATATGTCTAATTTCACCAGCAGTTCTATTTCTATTGTCTGTCATAACATCTACAATAACAGCTGCTCCACCAACTCCATAACCTTCATAAACAAGTTCTTCATAATTGGTATTATTATCATCTCCAGCAGCTTTTTGTATTAATTTTTTAACATTATCACCTGGCATATTAGAAACTTTTGCTTTTTGTAATGCTAATTTCAATCTTGAATTATTATCGGCATCTGGACCACTTAGTTTTACTGCTACCATAATTTCTTTACCTATTTTAGTAAATACTTTTGCTCTTTTATTGTCTAATTTTTCTTTCTTATGTTTAATAGTTGACCATTTGGAATGTCCTGACATTATCTCACCTCAAATTTATTCTAAATAATTTTTTCTATCTAATTTAAGCATAACTGGCCCAATTATCTTGTGCCTGCTTTGATTATATAGTTTCATGATTTTAGATTTTGTTTGTTCTTTGCCTTCACCTGTTCTTATAAACTCATCAAGTTCTTCATAGGTGAATCCCATTTCACCTTCATCTGTTTGATTAGGCATTAAATCGGCTGTGGGTGCTTTATTAATTATATTTTTTGGTATATCTAACTTTTCAGCTATTTTATAAACCTCTTCCTTAAGTATATCAGCAATTGGTTCTATATCAACACCACCATCACCATACTTTGTTAAATAACCAGTAATCAATTCACTCTTATTACTTGTACCAACAACCAAATAATTATTTAAACTTCCATGAAAATATAAAGTTGTCATTCTAAGTCTTGGTTTTATATTACAAAAGGATAGGTTGCATTGGTTTTCCATTTTATTATCCTTTAAAAATTCTAAATAAGTATTTGTCAGATCTATAATTTTGTATTTAATTCCTAATTTCTTTGCTAATTCAATAGCATCATTCATATCCTCATTTTTACTTTCACATGGTAAAATAAGTCCTAAAATATTTTCGCCACCAATGGCTTTTACTGTTAGAGCAGCTACTACTGCAGAATCAATTCCTCCGGATATGCCAATTACTGCTCCCTTTGAACGTGACTCAACTATATAGTCTTTAATAAACTTAATGATTTTTTCTTCAATTGAATTCAAATCTAACATCATCCACCTCATAATATACACTAAAATTTACCTTAATAAAGGTAAATTTTGTAATAAAAAAAAGCTGGCAACGTCCTACTCTCCCAGGACCTACATCCAAGTACCATCGGCGCTGAAGAGCTTAACTTCTGTGTTCGGTATGGGAACAGGTGTGGCCTCTTCGCTATCGTCACCAGCTATTTTAA
>JAQUGR010000012.1:0-1454 GCA_028683955.1 Bacillota bacterium
AGGTATTCATGTACCATATTCAACTTGTCTAATTGTGTGAATTTACTTTTTCTTCCCATATTAAATGCTCCCCTTATGTTAAACAGTTTTATTTTTTAACTGTCTACCATAAGGGGAGCATATCAAATTTGAGGGGTATTTTATTTTAAAATCTATTAAATTTCAATATTTTATTAGCAAATATCAAAAACTATTATAACTAAGATTTTACTATTAATAGGATATTGCTCTTTGTCCCAATATATTCCAAGCTGTAATAAAGGAAGCATTTGATATATATGTATTTTTTTTCCCTGTCCATGGATCATTGAAATAAAATCCATAGTTAGTATATCCTGTAACTACTACTGCATGAAGAAAAAAGCCATCTAAACGAGCCCAAACTACAACTGGTTTACCTTGGTCAATACTACTTTTTATGGCTAATGTTCCTTTACCTGTTAAATCTACTGCTGAACCTGTATATTTTTTAAAAATACTCATTAATGCAGATGGATATATAGTGTACCCACTAGAATTATATGGTGAGCCAACAAATCCTAAATATGGATTAGATGGGTGATATGGTATTTCCTTGGCTATTTGTAACTTGCTCACATTTACTCCAACATAATTAAATACCATAGTTATAGATGTAATTTCACATCCTGTAGGCATTTCTGGTTTTTGACTTATTATTGGTACGTTTAAAGGGTTTGTTAAAACCAAGTAACTTCTGTTTGAAGTTATATAATCTACTGAACCTTTTGGAACTACAACAATTTGTATTGCTTCTATATGGTAATCTTTACCCTTTGTACCTGCGAGACTACCATTACTTGCCCAATCTAGCCAACCAATATTATCTACATAAACCTTATAATAAATATTATAAAATTTTTCAATTTCCCCGTTTAGCTTAATTGCTAAGCCTTGAATTTGTCCTATAGAGCTCTCAAGCCCTGATAACTCCCCTTCAGTTCTCCAATCATCCCAGCCTATACCGATACTATCCACTTTATAATTTATTGTCCCAAGATTATGTAAAATGTCCTCTAAATTAATTTTTATACTATTAATACCCTTTAAACTGCCTATTTGTCCAGAAATAGTTCCATCATTAACTATTTCTGACCAACCATTGTCTGCATTGTAGGTCTCATAATATATTTTATTACCTGCTGTATACTCATAAAATGCATTTACCGTATTAAATGCACCTGAGTTTTTTGGAACTACAACTACTTTAATGCTCTCTATTGCATATCCACAGCCTTTGGTTCCAGCATCTTCTCCATTTTTAGCCCAACCAAGCCAGCCAATATTATCTACATTTACACTATAGTAAATATCATAATTTTCAGCTGCAGCTCCTTCTAATGCTATATTAAAAGCTTCTATTTTCTTGTTGCCAGCTCCAATATAGTTTGTATCATCTTTCCAATCTTCCCAGCCACTTCCAGTAATAAATCCTC
>JAQUGR010000012.1:1554-26568 GCA_028683955.1 Bacillota bacterium
TGTATTTTATACTTCCATCAGTTATATTAGAACCTAGTTTCATTTGAAAGGCTGACATCATCGTTCCGTTTACACCTGCAACTGCTCCGTCACTAGTCCAAGGTAACCACTTGTAGTTTATGTAACTCCGATATGTTATGTTTTCAACTAATTCTTTATATGCAACAGTTGTAGAACTAGGTGCATCCGCACCTTTTGCTACAACAACAACTTTTATTTGTTCAATTTGATAAGCATAACCATTTGTTCCGGCATTTTCTCCATTTTTAGCCCAGCCCAACCAACCAATATTATCTACATTTACACTATAGTAAATATCATAATTATCAGCAGCTATTCCTTCTAAATCTATGTTAATTGCTTCTATTTTCTTGTTGCCAGCTCCAATATAGTTTGTATCATCTTTCCAATCTTCCCAGCCACTTCCAGTAATAAATCCTCTGTATTTTATACTTCCATCAGTTATATTAGAACCTAGTTTCATTTGAAAGGCTGACATCATCGTTCCGTTTACACCTGCAACTGCTCCGTCACTAGTCCAAGGTAACCACTTGTAGTTTATGTAACTTCTATAAGTTACATTTTCTGTACTTACCTCATCATATGCACTAACTTTGCTAATAAATATACTTGGTAAGAATAGTACTCCTAAAAGCACTAATATTATTTTAAAATTCAGATATTTTTTCATGCAATACTCCTAACCGGTTTGATTAACATATTATATATGATGCATCCTGTTGTTTCAAGATATAATTAAAATAAGATTAACTATTTCCAGTTAATCTTATTTTATTATTATTTTAATATTTTTAATATAGATTGTTAAAATATTCAACTATTCCTAGATATATTCCATTTACTGTATTTGTTCTAGTTGTAGCATTTTTAATTTTAGTAGCATCACTAGCATTTGATAAAAATCCTATCTCTACCAATACTGCCGGCATAGCTGATTCTCTTATCACTGCGAAATCTTGATATTTAACACCTCTGTCATAAAATCCCCCACCTGCTGCCATTTTTGGTTGAATATAATTAGCTAGTGCAATAGAATTAACTATACGTTGATCTGATACTTTGTTATATCCAGGATCTTCAGCAGTAGTATCAGGTGCATAATAATATGTTTCAGCCCCATAAGCAGTTGTTAATGCAGATGAATTACTATGTATACTTATAAATATATCAGTATTAGCTTCATCCGCCATATATGATCTTTGCCTATTATCAATAGTGAGACCAGGATCAGCAATAGTCCTTGTTAAAAGAACTGTTGCTCCAGCAGCTCTTAATTTATTTGCTAATTCATTAGCGAACAAAGTATTAGTATCAACTTCTCTTAATCCATTACCAATTGCACCTGGATCATAATAACCACTATATGCACTTCCATGACCAGGATCTATCCAAATTACTTTCCCAGCCAATCCAGCTGTTTTTTCATCAAAATTAGGAATATTACTTAATTTAGTAAAGGTCCAATTTAAGGTATTGGAACTTTGAACTAATCCACTTCCTAGGGTACTGACACTACTTACAGTCATATTCTTATCAGTCCCAACATTTTTTAATAAATAACCAGTTCCATTACTTACAATTTTCCAAAATTGCTTTGCATCAGTTTTTTTATCATATAGTTGTACAACAGAGCTACTTTCTGTAGTTGTTATAACTGAAAGCAATTTTCCACTGTTTACGCCTATTATCTTATAGTCTCCTGATGCTAGTCTAACAAATTTAAACTTTTGAGCTATAGTACTATTACTAGTATATGAAGTTAACTGTATACTATTTCTTGGATTAGGACTCACATATGTAAAAGAACCTTGTGTTGGTACATTTATCAACCTACTATTTGTGGTGTTTTTAATATTATAAACACCATCCATTATTCCTTTAATCGCTTTTGTTTCAGAGATTAAGTCACTTTTGTTATAACTTGATGAAACTAGCTTGAATCCTGAAATTTCATCGCTTACATTGGTACTTAAAACTATATCAATACCAACAGCTTTAGAACTTGAAGCTAAGGCTAAAGTATAATCATTGGTAATGGAACATATTTTAACTCCTTCATTGCCATTATCAACAAAATACCATAATTGTTCATCAGTTCCAGACCAGGTGTCTTGAACAACTTTACTACCATTATAAGTCAATGCTTTTCCACTTCTTAAAGAAACAATTCTATAAATGTCATCTGACACCATTTCTATATTCCAATATTGATTATTTCCATTATCAGCAGTTTGTTGTTTCAATCCTACATCATTAATTATTGATGCACTATTAACATCAAGACGCAAGCCACTATATAAAGAGTCTATACTATAAATACCATCAGCAACCTCAAGTTTAGCAATAAATTTTTTCATATCCTTAATAATATTCATTATGGATTGTCCATATGTATAACCTGGTACTGCCCATTGTGAATTTAAACCTGGAAGTATTGTTCCAGTATTCCTTTTAGCCGTTGAAACCAGATTAAACCTAGGACTTGCCAATGTATGACCACTAATTTCTTCCACACCATCTCCATTAGTATCAATTGGATCTATGCTTGTTGCATAAGCCAACAAGTGATGAATATGACCCTCTACACCATATTCGATACTTTTAAAACGTGCAGCCATATCTCCAGGAATTAATTCGACTTTATTTGGATCTGCTCCTTTTAAATCTAATGACTGTGCTTCAGTGATTGCTGAACCTGTTGCATAAATACCAGCAAAGTTAAAATCACCGATTTCAACTAATCCACCAAATTTCATGTAACCAGTTTCTAAAAATGCTTGTGCTATAGCAACTTCTGGTTTAACACCATATAAAGGTGCTATATTGTAATATGCATCTAAAACTTGATTATAATATTGATTAATAGTTATAGTTGATCCAGTATAAATAGGACTTGTACTATTATAATATGTTGCACCGATTTTAGATATTAAGTATTCTTTAACGCTTTCTTTACTAACTGTTGAGGTACCCATAATGTTAAATACTGATGACTCATTTGTATTTATAAAATTAATTTTTTGGTCATAACTAGCATCTGCTGTAGCCAACTTTAAGGTCGCAACATTAGTAGAGCTTAAAATACCATCAATGTTCTGATTTTTTTCAATATTTTTCACATTATATGAATTGTATAAATTATTTACTGGATATTGGGTTATTGACCAAAATTGACCATCAATAGGCACAAAATCTTTTAAAGTTAAATCTGATCCTAGAACTTTTTCATCTCCAAGATTTTGAAGAACATAATTACCTGAACCACTAGGATATTCTATTTTTCTCCATTCATAATATGTCTTGTCGCTAATAGCATTATATCTGCCTAACGTTAAAACTCCATTGGCTGAATATAAAAAACCTCCTCCATTTTGAACCTGCATATATATAGTCTCACCTGCCATTGATTCCAATAAAGGTTGTCTGTATGCTCCAGTAGTGCTACCTGGTGCAGCTGCACCTTTAGCTACTATAAGTACTTTAATTTGTTCAATCTGATATCCATAACCACTCGTTCCTGCATTTTCTCCATTTTTAGCCCAGCCAAGCCAGCCTAAATTATCTACATTAACACTATAGTATATATCATAATTATCTGCTGCTGTTCCTTCTAAAACTATATTGAAAGCTTCAATTTTCTTGTTTCCAGCTCCAACATAATTACTTTCATCTTTCCAAGCTTCCCAACCACTTCCTGTAATATATCCTCTGTATTTTATACTACCATCAGCTATTTTTGAACCTAAATCCATCTGGAATGCTGACATCATTCTGCCATCTTCTCCAGATACTGCTCCATCACTGGTCCATGGCAACCACTTATAGTTTATATAACTTCTATAACTAATACTCTCTGTGCTAACTGGTTTTATTACATAAGCTCCAGTCGTACTTCCCGGTGCTACTGCACCTTTTGTTACAACCACTACTTTTATTTGTTCAATTTGATATTCATAACCACTCGTTCCTGCATTTTCTCCATTTTTAGCCCAGCCAAGCCAGCCTAAATTATCTACATTCACACTATAGTATATATCATAATTATCTGCAGCTGTTCCTTCTAAAACTATATTGAAGGCTTCAATTTTCTTGTTTCCAGCTCCAACATAATTACTTTCATCTTTCCAAGCTTCCCAACCACTTCCTGTAATATATCCTCTGTATTTTATACTTCCATCAGTTATATTTGAGCCTAGGTCCATCTGGAAGGCTGACATCATTCTGCCATCTTCTCCAGACACTGCTCCATCACTGGTCCATGGCAACCACTTATAGTTTATATAACTTCTATAGGTTACATTTTGACTCACCACAGGTGTTTTTGATACATAAGCTCCAGTCGTACTTCCCGGTGCTGCTGCACCTTTTGCTACAACCACTACTTTTATTTGTTCAATTTGATATTCATAACCACTTGTTCCTGCATTTTCTCCATTTTTAGCCCAGCCAAGCCAGCCTAAATTATCTACATTTACACTGTAGTATATATCATAATTATCTGCAGCTGTTCCTTCTAAAACTATATTGAAGGCTTCTATCTTCTTACTTCCAGCTCCAACATAATTACTTTCATCTTTCCAAGCTTCCCAACCACTTCCTGTAATATATCCTCTGTATTTTATACTTCCATCAGTTATATTTGAGCCTAGGTCCATCTGGAAGGCTGACATCATTCTGCCATCTTCTCCAGACACTGCTCCATCACTGGTCCATGGCAACCACTTATAGTTTATATAACTTCTATAGGTTACATTTTGACTCACCACAGGTGTTTTTGATACATAAGCTCCAGTCGTACTTCCCGGTGCTGCTGCACCTTTTGCTACAACCACTACTTTTATTTGTTCAATTTGATATTCATAACCACTTGTTCCTGCATTTTCTCCATTTTTAGCCCAGCCAAGCCAGCCTAAATTATCTACATTTACACTGTAGTATATATCATAATTATCTGCAGCTGTTCCTTCTAAAACTATATTGAAGGCTTCTATCTTCTTACTTCCAGCTCCAACATAATTACTTTCATCTTTCCAAGCTTCCCAACCACTTCCTGTAATATATCCTCTGTATTTTATACTTCCATCAGTTATATTTGAGCCTAGGTCCATCTGGAAGGCTGACATAATTCTGCCATCTTCTCCAGACACTGCTCCATCACTGGTCCATGGCAACCACTTATAGTTTATATAACTCCTATAGGTTACATTTTGACTCACCACAGGTGTTTTTGATACATAAGCTCCAGTCGTACTTCCCGGTGCTGCTGCACCTTTTGCTACAACTTTTACTTTGATGCCCTCTATTAAATACCCATAACCATTAGTTCCTGCATTTTCCCCGTTTTTAGCCCAGCCCATCCAGCCAAGCTTGTCTACGTATACACTATAGTAAATATCATATTTGGTTGCAGCTGTTCCTTCTAAAATTATATTAAAAGCTTCTATAGTTTTGTTTGAAGCCCCAACGTAATTAGTGTCATTCTTCCATGCTTCCCAACCACTTCCTGTAATATATCCTCTGTATTTTATACTTCCATCAGTTATATTAGAACCAAGTTTCATTTGGAATGCCGCCATTTTTTTCCCTAATATGCCCGCATAATCACCATCATTAACCCAAGGTAACCACCTGTAGTTAATGTAACTTCTATATATAATATTTCCCGTAGTTAATTCTTCGTAGGCACTTATATTACTATTAAATATAATCGGTAATAAAATAACTCCCAATATAAATAATATTCTTTTAAAAGTCCTTTTTGCTTTCATAAAATTTCCCCCATAAAATATATAAAATATTCGTCATAAAATCCATTATATACATTCATTATAATATTAAACAAAAAAGTTGTCAAAATTATTAATAATTCTGACAACTTAATTTTATCAAATTCACTTAATTGCTTTTTCACGATCTGCTAATAAGAGGAAACAACCTATGGCCATAATAGAACCTAATACAATAAAGGCATTGGCATATCCTACAACAAGAGCAACCCAACCAAAAATAAAATTACCTATTGCATTACCACCATCAATCGAACTTTCTTGGATTGAAAAGGATGTAGCTTTCAATTTGGTACTTGTAAAACTGTCCACTCCTGTTACTGCACATATTACAGCGCTATTATTTCCTAAGCCGAATATTATACCAACACCCACAAGAGCAATATTACCAAACCAACTTATTGTGGCCATACCTAGCATCCCTATCACTGCAATACTTACTGCCGGTACTATAATTTTTTTAATACTAAATTTATCAATAAGCCATCCTGCTGTCATCGACGCTAGCATTCCCGAGCCTGATAGTAAAAATATAAATATACTTGGAGACCAAGTATCAGATAAACTATATAAATAATTTGCAGAAGTGGCCATTACAGTACCATATCCTACTGCTAACATAATAGTTAAATAATAATATTTTCTTAGCTTTCTAATGCCAAGTAGACCTTTATAATCTAGCAATAGGCTGCTTTCAGTTTTATGTTCATGATAATTACAAGTTTCTGTTACTTGCATTAAAAATATAAAAGCAATAATAGAAATAATAATATTTGCAATAAACATTGCATCATAGCTAATTTTAATCATAGCTAATGAAAATATTGGTCCCACTAAAAAGCCCAACCCTAGAAGTGCTCTATAAATACCCATAAAAGTTGCTAAGTTATTTTCTTCTGATAAATCACTAATTACTGAACTTCCAGTTGACATAAACAAAGCCAAACTAATTGCCTGTATCGCACGAGCAAACAAATGCCAAATAAAATTAGGAGCAACCCATATAAAAACTGTACTTATTAAAAATGTTATTGTACTAGCTAACATAGAAAATTTTCTTCCTCTATTATCAGCAACAGGTCCTAAAAATACTCTTAAAATTATAGCAACTATACTATAGAAGGCAGTTGACATACCTACCTGAGCAACTGAAGCCCCCGTAGAAACTAAATATACAGGAATAACAATATATGCCATTGACATATTCAACATCATAAAAAATGTACCTGTTAAAAAAAACAAGACAGTTCTATTTTTAAAAAAATCTTTTACACTGATAATTTTCATTCTTCTAGCTACCTTTCAGTCCAATCTAATCATCAGAATATAATAGTATATAATTATTATATTGTCAATGATTTTTATTGATTTGATGATCAGATATTAAAATAGTTAAATAACTAACACCCATAATCAAACCAATAATTAAGAAACTATAGCTAAAACCAACGCCTATTACCAAAAATCCAAATATTAAATTACCTATAACAAAACCACCATCATATGCACTTTCTTGAATTGCAAATGAGGTTGCCTTTAAATCTATTCTAGTTGCTCTTTGTATTCCTGTTATAGAGCTTATTACTGTGCTATTAGTCCCTAAGCCTAAAGTAAATATTGAAATAAAGAGTGCATAATTACCAAAATATTCAACAAAAGACATTGCAATAAATCCTGTTAGAGCAAGAATAACTCCTGGAATAATTACCTTTTTAATACCAAACTTATCAATTAATCTTCCTCCAATTAGTGATGCTATCATACCCATACCAGCAATAGACAGCAAATAAATACTAGGGGAAATAACATCAACTTGGCTATTTAAAAAAATTGCTGCATTTGTATTTATAATGCCAAACCCACATGTCAAAGTAAGAACTAATAGGTAATATCTCAATAAATTATGATTACCAAGTAATTCCTTGTAATTATTAAATAGATTAGTTTTTTGTTTTTCTTTTGTTATAATTCCTGTTTCAAAAACAAATGACAACAAAATTAATGATATTATTGCAATAGAGATTATACCTATAAATAAAAACGAATTACTTATTTTTATTAACTTAAGCCCAATTACTGGACCTAATAAAAATCCAAAGCCTAGAAAACCTCTATATATCCCTAAACATGTTCCAAGAATTTTTTTATCAGCAATATCACTTACAACTGAACTTCCTGTGGACATATATAAAGCCAAACCAATAGCTTGTATAACTCTAGCTATTAAATGTAATTCATAAGAAGGAGCTATCCATATTAAAATCCATGAAATAACAAATGATGAAGCACTAACCATCAAAGTTAACTTTCTTCCATGATTATCTGATAAAGGACCAAGAAAAATTCTTAATATTATAGCAGAAAAACTATAGACCGAAGTTGAAATACCTACTTGGGCTATGGTGAAATTTTGATTTATTAAAAATACTGGGACAACAGAATATGAAACTGAGATATTAATCATAAAGAAAATAGTTCCAAACAAAAAGAATAATACCTTTTTGTTTGTTAAAAAATCTTTTGCACTATGAAATTTCATTATATCCCTCCAATCAAAATAAAGCCTTGTTTAGATTACACTAAACAAGGCTTCTTAGTATCCAACTATTATTTCTTTTTATTCATACCTTCAATAATATTCACGATTTTCTCGTCTTGTATCAAAAGTTTTTTACTGATATCCAAATAATTTGAAATAGCTCTTACTTGTTCATTCTGTATTATCAATTTTTCTTTTAAAGCCTTGACATAACCTTCCATGGTATAGTCATCAGCTTTAGCTGATGTAATTTCTTGAACAACAGAATCTTGTGAATTTAAAAACTTACTGTCATCAATTGGCTTATCGCTAAAAAAGTCATCATGAGATGTGTCATCATATATATTGGCATTTACTTCATCAGACTCACTTAAGTCATCAACAACCTTTATTTCATCTTGAAAAATTAAACCTTCTGAAAAATCTGTTTCCACTTCTATCTCAGGTTCATCATCTGAATGATTCTCTTCAATTTCCTCTTTATATTCCATATCAACATTTGAAAAAAAGTTTTCCTCAGGTTCTAAATTTAAAAGATCACTTTTATCATCTTCTTCATCAAAAAATGAACCCTTAGTATTGAATGCATCTGCAAATAAGTCAATATCATCATCATAGTCTTTTTTTGATACATTAGCTTCCACTTTGACTTCTATAGGTTTAACAGCTTCCATCGCTTCCATTGCTTCCATGTTATCATTTTTTAATATTATCGTATTATTATCAGCATAGGTAGGTGGAGTCTTGTCTTCAGGTTCTCTTGAAGTATGTTTCAACAATATACCTATACCTTGCTCATTTATCTGCAAAACGCCCTCTAGGGATTTAAAATACTGCCTCAATTCAGGCTCTTGGGTAATCAATTTATATACAGATAATTTACTTAGACCATATTTTTCTTCTAATTCATCTAGCTTATACCACATATGATAACCTCCAATACTTCTCTAAAATACAACTTAAGAATAGCATAAATAATCGATTAATTCAAACCAATTATTTTTTCTCTTTTGTCTCTGTTACTAACATCTCAATAACCTCTGATAATGGCTTAGATCCTAAATCTCCAACAGATCTTTTTCTTACCGCTACATGACTGTTGGCTGTCTCATTATCCCCAACAACAAAAGTATATGGTATCTTTTTCATTTGACTTTCTCTTATCCTATAACCAAGTTTTTCATTTCTACTATCCACATTAACTCTAATACCTGCTCTTTTTAATTCAGACGCAACTTCATAAGCATAATCATGATGAACATCTGCAACAGGAATAATATTAACTTGTAATGGAGCTAACCACATTGGGAAAGCACCTGCATAATGTTCTATTAATATACCTATAAATCTCTCAACAGAACCAAATATTGCTCTATGGATCATCGCTGGTCTATGTTTTCCACCATCTTCACCAATATAACTAAGATCGAATTTTTCAGGCATTTGGAAATCTAACTGAATAGTACCACATTGCCAAGTTCTACCAATTGAATCTTCAAGATGGAAATCAATTTTAGGTCCATAAAATGCACCATCACCTTCATTTAATTCATAATCTAATTCCAAATCTTCCAAAGCATCTTTCAATGCTTGTGTTGCTTGATTCCACATTTCAACAGAACCCATTGCATCCTCAGGTCTTGTAGAAAGTTCTACCTTATATTTAAAATCAAAAGTATTATAGACTTCATCAACCATTTCAATCACTTTTTTAATTTCATCTCTTATTTGGTCATATAACATAAATATATGTGCATCATCTTGGGTAAATGCTCGTACTCTCATAAGTCCATGTAAAACTCCTGATTTTTCATGACGATGAACTAATCCCATTTCTGCATATCTTATAGGTAATTCTCTATAACTATGTTGATTGTGTTTGTAAACTAACATACAACCTGGGCAGTTCATTGGTTTAATAGCATAATCAAGCTCATCTATTTTTGTAAAGTACATATTTTCTTTATAGTGATCCCAGTGTCCTGATTGTTCCCATAGTTTTCTATTTAAGATAATTGGTGTTTTAATTTCTTCATATTCCCATTTTGTATATAAACCACGCATAAAGTCTTCAAGTTGGTTTCTAAGAACCATACCATTAGGTAAAAATATTGGGAATCCTGGTCCCTCTTCTTCAATAGTAAACAACTCGAGTTCAGCCCCTAATTTTCTATGATCTCTCTTTTTAGCCTCCTCAAGTCTATTTAAATATGCTTCTAATTCTTTTTTATTTGGAAATGCTGTAGCATAAATTCTTTGAAGCATCTTATTTTTTTCGCTACCTCTCCAGTAGGCTCCTGCTAAAGTCATTAATTTATAAGCTTTAAGATAACCTGTTGATGGTACATGCGGTCCACGACATAAGTCTAAGAAGCCACCTTGTTCATATATGCTAATCTCTTCACCAGCTGGAAGGTCTTGAATTAATTCAACCTTGTATTTTTCCCCTTTAGCTCCAAAATACTCTAAGGCCTCTTCTCTTTTTAAAACCTTTCTTACAAAAGGGGTATTTCTTTTTACTATAACAGCAATCTTATCTTCAATTTTTTCTAAATCTTCAGGTGTAAAAACATGTTCTGTATCGAAATCATAATAAAATCCATCTTTGATTACTGGGCCTATTCCAAATTTAGCATCTGGGAAAAGTTCCCCAACTGCTTCAGCCATTATATGAGCACTACTGTGTCTGTATGTTTCTAAACCTTCTGGACTATCTAAAGTGAAAATTTCAACTACATCACCTTCTTTTACCATGGAGCTTAAATCCACTAATTTACCATTAACTTTACCTACTATGGCTTCTTTTTTTAATTTATGACTAATTTTACCAGCTATATCAAACAAGTTGCTATCAGCTTCAATCTCCAATATCTTTCCATCTTTTAATTCAATATTCATTTCTTCCTCCTTAAATAAAAAAGGTACTACCCTCACAAGAGACGATAGTACCGTGGTTCCACTCTATTTCTAAAAACTAATGTTTTTACTTTTGTCCTTTAACGCAAGACTACGTGTTCCCTACTTTATTCAGGTCCCTCTCCCAGGTGGTTTTCACTTGATAATTTTAGGAATTCTCAGCTACATCCCCTCTCTGTAAAAAATATTACAAGATACTCGTCCTAGTCATCGATTTTATTAATACTTATATTCATTATCTAAAAATATGCTTCATTTGTCAATCATTATTTTAAAGATGTAATAAACTCATAAACTTCTTCTACATGACCTTCAACTTTAACCTTACGCCACTCTTTTAAAATTTCTCCTGCTTCATCAAGTACAAAGGTACTTCTTTCTAGTCCCATATATTCTTTTCCGTAAAGTTTTTTTAATTTAATGACCTCAAAACAATCACATAATTGACTTTCCTTGTCGCTTAGCAATAAAACTTCAAGTTCTTGTTTTTCTATAAATTTTAAATGAGATTTTATACTATCTCTACTTACTCCTATCAATCTGGTATTTAACTTCAAAAAAGCCAACCTGGCTATACTAAACTCTTTAGCTTCCTTTGTTCAACCTGGTGTATTGTCCTTTGGATAGAAGAATAAAACAACTTTTTTACCAGAAAAGTCTTTCAACTTATAATCTTTACCATCAATTGCTGATAGTACAATATCTAAACATTTCATTAGTTCGATCCCTTCTATACTATATTTATATAAAATATCTATATACATTTTACCATAGTATATAATAAACTTATAGTAGATTAAGAAAGACAAGAGGATAAATTAAATGACTCTAACTAATATAAAAAATGAAGATATATTCAAATACTTTATACAAATATCAAATATTCCAAGATGTTCACACCATGAAGCAAAAATAGCTGAATACCTAGCAAACTTTGCAAAAGAACATAAATTAGAATACATAAGAGATAAATATAATAATTTACTAATTAAAAGGACCAACAAAACAAGTAATCAAACCATAGCCTTACAAGCACACATAGATATGGTCTGCATAAAAGCAGAACATTCAAATCATAATTTCAATATAGATCCAATATTATTATCAATTAATAATAATATACTCAAAGCAAAAGAAACCACACTTGGAGCAGACAATGGAATAGGAGCAGCATATATGCTAGCCTTACTTGATGCTCCAAACTTTCATGGACCAAACCTCGAATGTATATTTACCACCAACGAAGAAGATGGAATGACCGGCGCAGAGAATTTTGACATGATAAATATAAAAGCAAACAGACTAATAAACCTTGATAGCGAAGATGAAGGAAAACTATATGTCTCCTGTGCTGGTGGTATTATTTGTAAACTTACAGTTCCAATAACATATAAACTAAAAGAAGGCTTTACCTACACTATAAAAATAGATGGCTTAAAAGGTGGCCATTCTGGATTAGAAATAGATAAAAATAGAGGAAATGCAATCAAATTTGCAGCCAGAATCTTAAATTATCTTCAAGAAGAATCCATAAACTTCAGACTAATCAATATAAATGGAGGCCAAAAGCATAATGCCATACCAGAACAAGCACAAATAAATATAATGCTAAAAAGTAAAGAACAAGAAGCTGGACTTTCAGCAATTATAAATAATAGCCAAAATATATTCAGAAAAGAATATGATCAACGAGAGCCTAATGTTAAAGTTACACTAATAGAAAATGAAATTAGTAAAGTTAAAGTTTTTAGTAAAAGCACCACAATTTCCTTAATTGGATTATTAAATTTATTGCCAGATGGAGTAATAAAAACGAGCGAAGATATTAAAGACTTGGTAGAAACCTCCACAAATATAGGGGAAATATATAGCAAACCAAATCATATAACTATTATCACTTCAATCAGGAGTTCCAAGAACGAGAGCATTAATTCTATAGTTGGTATGTTTAATCAGTTGAAGATAGCCTTTAATTTACAATTAAAAACTGAACATTCATATCCAGGATGGAATTATAATAAAAATTCTGAACTAAAAGAAATCGCAAAAGATGTATACAAAAATCTCTATAATCAAAGCCTTGAAGAGATAGCTATACACGCAGGTTTAGAATGCGGATTTTTTGCAAATAAAAAAGCTGATTTAGATATAATCAGCTTTGGACCTACTATAAAAAACATTCATACAATTGACGAATCAGTTGACTTAGATTCAGTTAGAAGAGTTTTTATTTTTCTAAAAGAATTATTAAACACATTAAAGTAACTCATCTTCTTTAAGAAATTGCGTTATTTTCTTTCGACTTCTATCTAAAGCATTATAGATTGATTTAATTGGCATTTTCAATTCATCACTTATTTCTTCAAAACTAGTACCACTTAAATATTCGAAAAATACAGTCCACTCTAAAGAGCTAAGTTTATCCTTTATTTCTTTTTCCATTTGATTAACCCGCTCTTTACCCAAAACAATATCTTCTGGACTAAAGGCAACCTTTGTACCTATTAAATCATCCATAAATCTAGATTCTTCATCTTTAGGTGAATCATTTAATGATATAGAATTATTTAATGGTTGATTTTTAAAACGATTTGCAGTTCTTATTGCACTAATAACTTGCCTTTTAATACAAATATCAGCAAAACCTCTAAAAGTAGTATTTTCATTTTTATTATAGCTATGAATACCTTTATACAAACCAATCATACCTTCTTGTATTAAGTCATCCAAGTCTCCACCTTGGAGAAAAAATCCATTGACTTTTGAGATGACAAATCTATGATACTTCATCAAAATAAATTGTTCAGCATCTCTATCCATGTTCTGAGCCATTTGAACTAACTTGTCATCATCTAAATTCATATATCTTTTATCAAGAGAATTAAACACCATTAACGCACCTTTTGTTTAAAAATTTCATAAATAATAATACCTGTGGCAACACTTACGTTTAATGAACCAAGAGGTCCAACTTGAGGTATCATAACCATGGCATCACAGTTTTTCTTTACTAGTTGGCTAATACCACTACCTTCATTACCAACAACCAGACAAATATTTCCATCTAGCTTAGTTTTGAAAACATCAGTACCACCTTCCATATCGGCCCCATAAACCCAATATCCATCTTTTTTCAAAGTATCAATTGTTTTGTTTATATTTGTAACCTTGATTATTGGCATATAGAAGATTGCTCCTGCCGAAACCTTAAATACTGTACTAGTCACTCTAACACTTCTATCATCAGGAATGATAATAGCATTTACTCCAGCACATAAAGCAGTCCTAATTATTGCACCTAGATTATGAGTATCTTCTAAATGATCTAAAACTAGAATCAAGCCATCACCTTTAATTTTACTTTTGACTTCATCTAAATTTCTATAATTAAAATCAGTCACACTAGCTAAATAACCCTGACTTATTTCTCTGGCATCTCTTAAATCTTCAGGAATTTCTGAAATTTCAACATGACTAGCTTTAGCAAGTTCTAAAATTTCTTTATCAACATTATTAATATTTTCAGTGTATATATTATAAATTTTGTATTTGCTTTTTAAAGCTTCTATTATTGTCTGTTTTCCACCTATAAGTTCCATTATATCTCCTCAAAAAAATCATTAGTTTCTATTATTTTTCCATAATTATCTACCGGGAAGTCCATATCATATTCTATATCTGCAAAAAGCGGCTCAAGTGTCTTTTTAAAATAAATTAACAAAGGAATCGCTACTTCTTTTATCTGTGGATGAGCAGATTTACTACATCTCAAACTCAGAAAATTTCTTAGCGACCTCATATTCATTGTTACAGCAATTTCAGTTTTTAAACTATTTGGTAAAATACTTCTAGCTTCTTGAGGAGTTGCCCCAAGCTCTAACAAATGAAAATAATTCTTTTCTATCATTTCTATTGTATATTCCCAAATCTTTTTCTTTTCATCATTAAAGAATATTGGTTCAATAACTGAAATTTCATTGCCGAACTTATCCTTACTATAATTACAATATCTTGTAGATTCTTGACTATAACTAGCCATTCTATGTCTTACCAATTCATGACTGACTCCACGATCTATTACAAACAACATAGTAAGCTTTTCATGTTCTAGTACTGATTCATGATTTTTAGCTATTATAGTTTTTAACATACCACTAGCACTAGTCTTATTAAATACATCTTCAGATTTATAGCAAACACGACCATACCTTTCCAATTTTTTAAGTAATAAATCACTGTCAAATCTTGGAATCATGACTTTAGCTTTTTCTATTTTCAATTGACTCGCTCCCTTCAATGGTTTTAATCATATACTCTACTAGATCTTTAATTCTATCATTTCGCTTTCTTAGAAAAAGATAACCGAGCAATGCTTCAACACCTGTACTTTTTCTGTAATCTACCATTTCAACATTCTTAGGTATGTTCTTCTTGGCATTTCGGCCTTTTCTCAGTACAACCTGCTCTTCTACACTTAATATACTTTGTATACTATCAAAAATCTTGCTTTGAGCTTTAGCACTAACAAACTTAACTGCATACTTATGAAGTTGATCGATTTTTGTTTTACCTATGCTAATAACGTATTCTCTAATATATATTTCAAGAACAGCATCACCTAAATAAGCTAATGCAAGTGAACTTACTTCTGTTTCCATGTACTACCTTCTTTTGTATCTTCAATTTCAATATCTAATTTAGCTAATTCATTTCTGATTAAATCTCCATAGGCAAAGTTTTTATCTTTTCTAGCCATATTCCTTACATCTAGAAGTATATCCATAACCTTATTAAATATATCAGAATCATCAGCATTAACTGGTAATTCCTCAATTTTTTCAAATGGTAAAACTGCTAAAATATCCACTAAGTATTTTTTTAATACACTATATGCCTTTTCAACACCCTCTTTTGAATAACTATTTTCATTTATGGCTCTAGTAATAACTTTACTACCATCAAAGAAATAACTAAAAGCCAAAGCTGTATTAAAGTCATCTTGTAAAGCTTTTTCAATTTTCCCCTCAATTAAACTAAATTCTTCAAAAAGTATATCAGCCTTATTTTCCGTGCTTTTATCAAGTATTTCTTCTAAATGAGTATATGCGTTCATTAATTTAGTTAGTGATTTCTCACTTTCAATTAATGCCCCATCATTGAAATCAATGGGATTTCTATAATGTGTAGATAAGATAAAATATCTAATAACCTCACCACTGAATTTTTCTAATATATCTCTTACTAAAAAGAAATTCCCCAATGACTTGCTCATTTTCTCCTTATTTACGGTAATAAAACCATTATGCATCCAATAATTAACAAAAGGCTTACCTGTATAAGCTTCAGATTGAGCAACTTCATTTTCATGGTGAGGGAAAATAAGATCTTGGCCTCCACCATGGATATCCAAAGTTGGACTATTGGTATATTTCATGCTCATTGTAGAACACTCAATATGCCATCCCGGTCTACCATTTCCCCAAGGACTAGCCCAATTTATTTCACCCTCTTTAGCTGTTTTCCATAATGCGAAATCTAAAGGACTTTTCTTTTTATCATCAATATCTACTCTTGCACCAGATTTTAAATCATCAATGTTTTTACCTGATAATTTTCCATAAGGTTTATAATTTTTAACATCGAAATACACATCCCCTTCAACTTCATAAGCAAAACCTTTTCTAATTAAAGTTGAAACAAATTCAATAATTTCATCTATATTTTCACTAACTTTAGGGTGAAGTGTTGCTTCATCTACTCTTAGACTATCTGCATCCTTACTATATTCTCCAATATATTTAGCAGCTAATTCTAAAGGACCAATACCTTCTTCTTTACTTTTATTAATTATTTTATCATCAACATCCGTAAAATTTTGAATGTAATTTACTTGGTAGCCTAGAGAAGTAAGATACTTTCTAAAAGCATCGAAAACAACCATGGGCCTTGCATTACCAATATGTATTAAATTGTATGTTGTTGGTCCACAAACATACATATTGACAATATTCTTATTTATTGAATTAAACTCTTCTTTTTTTCTAATTGCTGTATTATATATTTTCATTACAGTTCCTTTCTTCAAGTAAAACAACGACTTGACTTTTAATACCTTCTAAATTACCTGTAAACCCTAAGTATTCTTCAGTTGTTGCTTTAATACTAACTTGATCTATATTTAACCCTAAAATATTACTAATATTTAATATCATTTCAGGAATATAACTTTTCAACTTTGGTTTTTGCGCAATAATTATTGAATCAATGTTTATTATCTCATAATTTTTCTCTTTAATAAGTTTACTAACTTCACTTAATAATTTCAAACTATCTGCATCTTTATAAATTATTTTATCATCAGGGAAATGTTGTCCAATATCACCAAGTGCCAATGCACCTAGCATAGCATCCATCAAGGCATGCACTAAAACATCTGCATCAGAATGACCCAACAAACCAAATTCAAATGGTATATTTACTCCACCTATAATTAAAGGTCTATCTTTAACCAGTTTATGGACATCATAACCTATACCTATTCTCATTTTTCCACCCCTAATAATATTTTAAATATTTTCAAATCATAAGCATCAGTAATTTTAAAAGCTTCTTCTTCACCCTCAACGATACCTACTAAATAATCATTAAGTTCTAAAATACTAGCATCATCAGTTAATGAAACAGTATCTTCTCCAATTTTGTTAATTGCCAAAAGAAAATCTTTTACTTTAACAACTTGAGGTGTCCCAATACGTCTTAAATTAGTTCTCACCAGTGTTTTATCAATCACACCACCTGTAGTTACCTTAATTGTATCCTTCATCCTTAAAGCAGGTATTACGCCACTGAAAGTACCCTCTAACATTTTAGCATGCAAACTGTTTATCAGTTTCTTACTTATTAAGGGTCTGACACTATCATGTATAGCTACAAACTCATCTTTTTCATCAAGGGCTTTTAACCCATTCATAACTGAATCTATACGTTCTTGTCCACCTGCCACATATTTTATATCAGCACTCAATGTATTTAAGACTTTCTTTAAATACTTGATATAAGAAATGTCTATAACAACGATAAATCTTTTAATCCCTGCTTTTACCAAGTTAGATATTGTATGATAAATAATCGGTTTCCCATTAATTTCGATATATTGCTTTGGTAAATTGGCTCCCATTCTTATCCCCTTACCGCCTGCAACAATAATGTATGGTATATCCATTAATTTTCTCCTTTAATTTTAGCGAAAATCAACCTTCCTGCAGAAGTTTGCATTACACTCGTAACCATAAGCAGTACATCTTGTCCAACACTATCTTCTCCATTTTCTATAATAACCATTGTGCCATCATCTAAATAACCAACACCTTGTTTATTCTCCTTGCCTTTTTTCAAAATATTTAAATAGAATTCTTCACCAGGGATAAGAATTGGTTTTAAGGAATTAGCAAGTTCATTAATATTAAGAACTTTGATGCCCTGTACTCCGGCAACTTTATTAAGATTAAAGTCATTAGTTAACAATTTACCACCTTTTAAAGTTACAAGTCTAATCAATTTAGCATCAACCTCTGCTATATCGCTAATTGTTGCATCCTCAGTCTTTGGTATTAATATTTTAACAAAGCCTTCACCCTGCATTTTTTTAATAGTATCTAGTCCCTGTCTGCCTTTTAATCTTTTAAGATCATCTGCTGAATCAGATAATCTTTGTAATTCATCAATAACAAAATCTGGTATTACCAAAGTTCCATCTATAAATCCTGTTTTAACTAAATCAGCAATTCTGCCATCAATAATTACACTTGTATCCACAAATTTGCTATTTTTATTATCTTCCTTTTTGCCTTTACCAATAAACGCTAATATTTCATCTTTTCTTTTAATAGATTCAATCCAACCTACTACACCTAATATAATACTTATTAGAACTAATAGATAATTACCTACTATAGGAATCTTTATAAAAATAAATTCCATTACCCAGGCAATTCTCAATCCAATAATAACTCCGATTATACCTATAATGCCCTCAGCTAGAGTATAACTAGACATAAATTTCATCAAACCTTTGATTAATCTAATAATTAGATAGATTAATACAATAGCAACAATGATATTAATAGCAATTATTATAATAATATTTATAATAGAAAATTGCATTGTGAAAATATTGCTTAAATATTCATTGTAGATAAATACAGTTAATAACCATAAGGATACTGCCAAGACCATAGTGGCCAATGCTATCATAACTTTAAGTATTAAATTATTGTTTTTCATTATTACCTCCCTTATTGTTACTTAAAAAGATGTTTACAGCTTCCATAATATTGCTTACTTCGATAACTTCTATATTGGTGATTGATTTTTTCAAACCTTTTGTTCTTGGTATAATAATCTTTTCAAAACCAAGTTTTTCACTTTCCCTGATTCTTTGTTCTAGTCCTGAGACTGCTCTAATTTCACCAGTTAGTCCAATTTCACCTACGACTAATACATTTTTATTGATTGGTATATTATAAATACTTGATATAAGAGCAATTACAACTCCTAAATCTAATCCTCTGTCTTCAATTTTTATTCCACCAACTATATTAAAATAAATATCCTTCTTCCCCATTGAAAGATTCATTTTTTTCTCTAAAACAGCTATAAGAAGTATAATCCTGTTTAATTCGATACCAGTTGATAATCTCCTTGGTACAGGAAAACTACTATCCACTGTCAAGGCTTGAATCTCCAGTAGTAAAGTCCTTGTTCCTTCTATTACTGGAACAATAATTGAACCGGGAACAACTTCGGACATATGAGTCAAGAAATATTTACTTGGATTTATTACTTCAACTAAACCCTCTTCTCCCATTTCAAAAACACCAATTTCCTGTGTGCTACCAAATCTATTTTTAGCACTTCTAAGTATTCTGTAACTATGATCTTTTTCACCTTCTAAATATAATACAGTATCTACCATATGCTCAAGAACTTTTGGTCCCGCTATACTACCCGATTTAGTTACATGCCCTACAATTAAAACAGACCGCCCCTGGCCTTTGGCAATTTTCATTAAAGATAATGTAGCTTCTCTAACTTGTCCAACACTACCTGGGGCTCCTGTCATATCATTTAGATAAACGGTTTGAATTGAATCTATTATTATATATAGTGGATCCACTTCATTTATTGAAGCAGTGATATCTTCCATATTGTTTTCAGCTAAAATATATATATTTTCTTTTGGTAGTCCTAATCTTTCAACTCTCATCTTGATCTGTCTGGCAGATTCTTCTCCAGAAACATACAGTACTCTGTCTTTTGAACCTAAAGATGACGCCAATTGCATCAATAGTGTTGATTTGCCAATACCTGGATCACCTGCAATTAAAGTTAGTGATCCTATGACTAAACCTCCACCTAAAACTCTATCAACTTCATTGTTTTTTGTCTCTACTCTTCTAAAATCTTCGATTAAAACATCTTTTAGTAAAGTTGCTTTAGGATATTCAACAGCTTTAATACTGTGTTTCTTTTTCTCAGCTACTTCGTCATGAATAAGCTCTTCAACATAAGTATTCCAGCCGTTACATACTGGACATTTACCTAACCATTTTTGTGACTGATTGCCACATTCATTACAGACAAAATGTGTCTTTGTTTTCATTATTACCTCATCAATATATCTTTTATCAACTTCTTCAATTCTACTAAATCAGAACATGTATTAATTAAATTCCTATAATATGATCCATTTCTTATTCCTTTTAAATACCATCCTAAATGTTTACGCATCTCTCTTATAGCTAAATATTCACCTTTATCTTCTACAGCATAATCAAGGTGGTTTAAAGCAGTTGCTAGCCTTTCTTCATTACTAAAGGTTATAATTTCCCCAGTATTAAAATATTCAATTATCTCTTTAAACAAAAATGGATTACCTAAAAAACCTCTTCCAACAAGAATCCCATCACAACCAGTGTCTTTCAACATTTTTTCAGCACTAAAGGGGTCATTTACATCCCCATTTCCAATAACAGGTATATTAACACTAGCTTTAACCATTTTAATATAATCCCAATCAGCTTTGCCACTATAATATTGTTCTCTATATCTACCATGAATAAATATGGCCTTTACACCAACATTTTCTGCTTCTTTAATTATAGGCATTGCATCATATATACCTTCATCAAAACCTTTTCTAATTTTTAAGGTTATAGGTACACTAACACTCTTTACCAGATTTTTCAGAATATTTATTGCAGTAGTTGGATCTTTTAACAAAGCTGATCCTTCATTATTCTTAACAATCTTTGGTGCAGGACAACCAATATTGAAATCAATTAAATCTGCACCTAAACTTTCCAGATATTTAGCACTGTGGTTTATTTCATTTATATTACTGCCAAATAGTTGCATCCCAATAGGATTCTGTTCACCACTTATATCTACTATTTTCCTGCTTTTCATATTTTCATAAATAAGTGCTTTGGCACTAACCATTTCAGTAAATACAAAAGGAACTCCATTTTCTTTCAGTACTTTTCTATAAGCCTTATCGCTAACACCAGCTAAAGGTGCAGCTATTATAGGATTTTCAATTACTAAATCTCCTATTTTAAGTGGTTTCATTTTTATTTTTATCATATATTATTTTTAGTCCTTCTAATGTTAAATTTATATCAGCATAATGAATTTCCTTTTTAAGATATTCACTAAAATATCTTGATATTCCTCCAGTTAAAATAACAATTAAGTCATTACCATAGGTTTCCTTTATTAGAGCAATATAGCTTTTAATTGAACATGCATAAGAATAAAAAAGACCACTGGCTATAGCTTCTACTGAGTTTTTACCAATTGGTTCTTTTGGCATTTTTAAGCCTACGTCAGGTAATTGTGCTGTTTTTTTAAATAGACCTTCGCTTCCTATTTGAAATCCTGGTGCTATGGCAACTCCAATAAATTCTCCTGCTTCAGTAATGACTGAATATTTAGTAGCTGTTCCACAGTTAATTATTAAAAGATTTTTCTTATATTTAATATGTCCTGCTAATGCATCAGCTATCAAATCTGCGCCAACTTCTTTTGGATTATCTACTTTTAGTTTTATGCCCATTTTTATACCTGGCTCAATAATTATTGGTTTAATATTAAAATATACTTTCAGGCTTTCTATTAGTGCATTATTTATACTTGGCACTACAGATGCTATGGAAGCTCCAATAATAGTTTCTTTATCTATATTGTTAAGGTTAAGTATACTTATAAGGAATAATGCAAACTCATCCTTAGTTTTAATCTTTTTAGTTTCGATCATAAATGTTTTTTCAATGATTTGACCATTATGTAAACCTATAGTTATTATGCTGTTACCAACATCGATTAATAGTATCATCTTTATGCCTCTTTTTTTATTACTCTATATAAAACTGGTAGTATAGCAACAGAAATTAATGTTCCAACTATTAATTCAATAGGGAAATTAATTGCTAATATTGGTAACAATGCACTAAGAGGGTAAAGTTTAAATACTAATATTAAACCTATAACACCAACAGTATTCGTAATTGTTCCAATAAAACCTGCAAAACCGGCAGCAAAATAGATATTTTTCTTGGCTAATAGTTTAAAGGTTAAAGCGCTTAAAATACCAACTAAAATTCTTGGCAAAAATATTATAATAATATTATAACCTACAGTTCCTCCAAAGTAGTAGAAACTTGAAGCTCCAAAAATTAATCCTGTAAAGCCCCCTACAATTGGTCCACCTAATGCACCAGCTATTATAGTTGGTAAATGCATAATTGTCATTGCCCCTGATATATTAGGAACTGAAAAAAAGCCTAAGCCTGTTGCGGCCATGACTCCTGTTATTGCTGACAATATGCCAACTAGAGTGATTTGTTTGGTAGAAATCTTCATGATTTTCTCCTTTTCTTCTGTTTTTTAATAGTACAAGTTCAAAGAATCTTGTCCACTGATAATTATACCCTATAATCGCCTTTTTTTCCATTAAACTGGTTTAAATAAAAAGAGAACTGCATATATGCAGTTCTCTGACACATTAATCTTTTGTCGGCATTCTGTATTTTCCATTCCAAATGATTTCTCCATAGTTAACTGGGTCTGTATCCCCTTCAGTATTAAAAAATAGAACTACTGAATTTTCATCTAAACCTAGTACTTCTCTCACTTCTTGTAAATCATCAAGTCCCATTAAAATTGAAAAGGCACCAATTCCTGCTGCTCCAGACTCACCAGATACTATTTTAGGATCTCTTTTAAGAGGATTAGCAAATATCCTAACACCTCTTGCAGCCACAGCATCATCACAAGTTAGATACATTTCTGAAAAATCTCTAATAATTGGCCAAGCTAAAGGACTAGGTACACCACAAGCCAAACCGACCATGATTGTTTTTAAATCACCTTCTACATTATGAGGTTCTCCATCATTTATTTCAGCTGATGTAAAAATACAGTTTGCAGCATTAGGTTCAACAATAATAGCTTTAGGTAGTTTGGACTTATAAACATTAGCAAATAAGCCAAGAATAGCAGCTGCCATACCTCCTACCCCTGCTTGCAAAAACATATGAGTAGGAGATTCAACACCTTGTAGTGCTAGTTGGTCTATCGCTTCCATCCCCATAGTGGTATAACCTTGCATAATCCATGTCGGCACATCAGTATAACCTTCCCATGACGTATCTTGAACCATATATCCACCGAACTCTTTAGCTCTTTTTATTGCTATTTGAACGGTTTCATCATAATTAACATCTGTAACAATAGCTTCCGCTCCAGCTTCTCTAATAACATCAACTCTTCTTTTAGCTGAATTCATAGGTAAGTAAACTATTGCTTTTTGGCCTAATTGTTTTGCAGCCCATGATATACCCCTACCGTGGTTTCCATCAGTAGCAGTAATAAATGGTATATTCCCTATTTCTTCGGCAGCGTGTTTTCTAATATAGTTAAAATCTACTTCTTCTATATCTTTTCCCATTTTTTCACAGATCAACCTTGTTATTGCATAAGTTCCACCAAGTACTTTAAATGCGTTTAAATCAAATCTATTTGATTCATCTTTTACAAATATTTTTTTAACTCCTAGTGCTTTTGCCAAATTATCTAAACTATATAGTGGTGTAGCTTGATAGTTGTCAAATGACATATGAAAATGTCTGGCCTTATTTGCCTCTTTTTTTGAAAACATCTTTGGTAAGTTTTCTTTTTTATATGTTCTTATCTTTCTATCATTTAATAAAAGTCTAATCATATCTGTTTGTGAACTTTGTTTCATAAGGTACCTCCTTTTAATTAACAAACTAGATTAATTATAACAAAAAAAAAGACAAAATACACTTTAAAAAGTAATATCCTATCTTAATAGTTTAAAATTTATAATCTTTCGATCTATATAGAATTGATTGATGGGAAAATAAAAAAAGCTGGCAACGTCCTACTCTCCCAGGACCTACATCCAAGTACCATCGGCGCTAAAGAGCTTAACTTCTGTGTTCGGTATGGGAACAGGTGTGGCCTCTTTGCTATCGTCACCAGCTAAATTGTCTAATTTAACCTATCTATATTTAATTTATAATTGCATAATTTTCAATTTCAAGCTTCTTGCATAAATTCAATCATCAAATCACCTGAAAATTAAAATACAAAAAGCTGGCAACGTCCTACTCTCCCAGGACCTACATCCAAGTACCATCGGCGCTGAAGAGCTTAACTTCTGTGTTC
>JAQUGR010000006.1:0-21669 GCA_028683955.1 Bacillota bacterium
TATATTTACTACTACAATAACCGAAGAACAAAGCGGAAATTAAAAGGAATGAGTCCTGTTTATTACAGAACCCATTCCACAATTGTTGCTTAATTAATTTATGTCCAACTTTTTGGGGTCAATTCATTATCCATGTGCTTTTTCAATATAAGGATTATTGTCTTTATATTAAGCTGCTAAATCGTTATTCTCAAATTGGCTTATATATAGATTATAGTAGAAACCTTTTTTCTCTAGCAAGTCTTTATGATTGCCCTGTTCTACAATTGAACCATTATCCATAACTAAGATCATATCAGCATTCTTAATAGTAGATAATCTATGAGCAATAACAAAACTAGTTCTACCCTTCATAATGTTAAGCATAGCCTTTTGTATAAGAACTTCTGTTCTAGTATCAACACTACTTGTGGCCTCATCCAATATCAGAATTGGTGGATCAGCAAGAACAGCACGTGCTATAGTCAATAATTGCTTTTGACCAGCAGAAATATTACTCGCTTCCTCATTGATTATAGTATCATATCCAAGAGGAAGAGTTCTAACAAAATGATCAACATTAGCAATATTACTAGCAGCAATTACATCATCAAAATCAGCACCTTTTCTACCATAAGCAATATTATCCTTGATAGTACCATTAAATAACCAAGTATCTTGAAGAACCATTCCAAATTGTTTTCGTAATTCCCCTCTTTTTAAATCAGTTATATTAACACCATCAACTGAGATAGAACCTGAACCCAGTTCATAAAATCTCATAAGTAAATTTACAAGAGTTGTTTTGCCTGCACCTGTTGGACCAACAATAGCAATCGTTTCTCCAGCAGAAACATCAATATTTAAGTTTTCAATTAAAGGTTTATCTTCTCTATAACTAAAGTAGACATTTTCAAATTTAACGGCCCCTCTAACATTACTTAACTCTTTCGCTTCTTTAATTTCTTTGATTTCTTCTTTCTCATCTAAGAGTTTGAAAACTCTTTCTGCTGCAGCTGCAGTGGATTGAAGAGTGTTGAAAATTCCAGCAATATCAGTTATTGGTTGATTAAACTGTCTAGAGTACTGCATAAAAGCCTGGATGTTACCAATTGAGATAACACCATTACTTGTTAAAATACCACCAACAACAGCCACAGCTACATAACCTAGATTACTTACAAAGAATAAGAGAGGCATAATAATACCTGAAATAAATTGTGATCTCCAACTAGCACTATAAAGTTTTTCATTAATAACTTCAAATTTTGCTATAGAAGTTTCTTCCTGATTTAAAGCTTTAATTACTTTATGACCACTATACATTTCCTCAACATGACTATTTAAATTACCTAATTCTTTCTGATTAATTTTAAATTCTTTTTGTGAGAATTTAACTATTACAGCAGTTATTAGAGCAGATAAAGGTAAAGTCAAGAAAGTAATCAGGCTTAACCAGAAACTTATTGTTAACATCATAACTACAATACCAACTACAGTCACAATACTCATAACAATCTGAGTCAAACTTTGTTGCAAAGTATTACTGATTGTATCAATATCATTGGTTACTTTACTTAATATTTCACCATGTGTATTTTGGTCAAAATACTTCATAGGAAGTCTATCCAATTTTGTACTAACATCCTTACGTAACTTAAAGATAGTCTTTTGAGTTACTCCAGCCATTATGAAGCCTTGAATGTAGTAGAATAGTCCACTTAGGATATATAATCCTAGTACAAATAATAGTATAGATGAAATGCCACTAAAATCTATGGAAGGTTTTTTAGAAACATCCATTTTTTCTATATAACTAATATAGGTTTTTGGAATCTTAGATTTTATACTATCATCCATTTGATCTAGTAAAGACTTACCTGTAGTACCCTCTGGTAACGTTACACCATCAGGCAGACTTTCTTGCACCTTGTCATATACTTGTAAACTTAGTATACCTTGAGCTAGTTTATCAGTAGCTTGACCAAGTATCTTTGGACCTAGAATAGAAAATACAGTACTTCCTATTGCCAAGGTCAATATAAATATTAAAGATATTTTAAAAGGTTTTAAATATTTTCCCAGTCGAGCAATAGTACCTTTAAAGTCTTTTGGCTTTTCGGCTACTTTTGCAAAACTATGTCCACCTCCAGGTCCACCTCCAGGTCTTGGTCCTTGAGCTTTTTGTTTTTGTTCTATTCTTTCTTTATTTTCACTCATGCAACCTCACCTTCTTCCATTTGAGATAGAACAATTTCTCGATAGGTAGGATTATCTTGATAAAGTTCTTTGTGTTTACCAATGCCAACAATTTCACCATTGTCTAATACAATAATTTGATCGGCATCTACTATAGTACTAACCCTCTGTGCAACTATAATAATCAATTTATTTGTTAATTCACTTCTTAGTGCTTTTCTTAGCATTGCATCAGTTTTATAATCCAAAGCAGAAAAACTATCATCAAAAATAAATATTTCAGGGTCTCTTGCAATAGCTCTAGCAATAGACAATCTTTGCTTTTGTCCACCAGAAATATCTGATCCACCTTGAGCAATTTGAGTGTCATATCCAAAGTCTAGGTTATTAATAAACTCCTCCGCTTGGGCGATTCTTGCTGCTTTTTTTACCTCTTCATCAGTTGCAGTAGTTTTGCCATAGCGAATATTTTCATTAATAGTTCCACTAAATATAACTGGCTTTTGTGGAACAAGAGCGATTTTTTCTCTTAATGATTTAAGATTATATGATTTTACATCAAGTCCATCAACTAAAATATGACCTGTTTCAATATCATAAAATCTAGGAATAAGGTCTATCAATGTTGATTTACCAGAACCAGTTCCCCCTATAATTGCAATAACATCACCACTTTTAGCATTAAAAGTTATATCCTTTAACACAGGTTCTTGAGCTCCAGCATATCTGAAGGTTGCATTTTTAAACTCTAAAGTAGTTTCTTTAACTATTGGAGTTGGTTTCATATCTTTTGGATTAGTAACAGTATTTTTACTAGCAAGCACTTCAGCAATTCTATTAGCTGATACTTGTGCTCTAGGAACAAAAGTAAATACCATAGCCATCATTAAAAAGCCCATAAGAATTTGCATTACATATTGCATAAAGGCCATAATTGATCCAATTTGGACACCAGAAGATTGTATTTGATGTCCCCCAATCCAAATAATAAGTATTGCACTCGCATTCATTATAAACATCATGCTAGGTATTAGAAAAACCATAATTCTAGCAATTTGCAATGTTGTTTTAGAAAGATCTTCATTGGCTACTTCAAATCTATCCAATTCTATTTTGCTTTTATTAAAAGCCTTAATTACTCTTAGACCTGTTAAATATTCTCTTAATACTAGTGTTAAGGTATCAAGTTTCTTTTGTAAGACCTTAAACTTTGGAATTACTAAATATAAAGCTGAGCCAATAATAACTATTAGTAAAAATAAGACAAGGAATATTATGAAGGAAAGAGAAGGGGCTTCATAAATTGCCATTATGATTCCTCCAATTCCCATTAAAGGTGCCATAACCAACATTCTTGATATTACAATAAACTGTTGTAATTGAGTAATATCATTTGTTGACCTTGTAACTAATGTTGATGTTCCAAAATTTCCCATTTGTTCAACTGAAGCATAGGTTAGTTTTGTGAAAATTGCTTTTCTTAAATCAACACCCAAACTAGCCGATATTCTAGCTAGAAGGAAACTTGCACCAACAATTGCTATTCCGCTTACAAAAGTTATAATTAACATAATTATTCCAGTGTGCCAGATATAGGTGATATCATTAACCATTACACCATTATTAATAATATCAGACATTAATCTTGGTAAATTAAGATTAGCCATAACTTGGACAAATATTAGGGCAATTGCTATTATTATTGACAGCGTGTGTTTTTTTAAGAATCCTAATAATTTAATCATCTTTTTTGTTCATCCTTTCTACAAGTGCAATCATTTCTTCCAAAGTATCAATGAAAGTGGAAATCTTTTCTTGCCCAAGTTGTTCTATAAATTCATTACTATTTTTAATTAGACATTGATGGTGTTCTTCAACTAGTTTTAGTCCAAGTGGGGTTATTTTGACTCTGATTATTCTTCTATCATCATTATCTATACTTCTAGTAACTAATTTTTTCTTTTCTAAAAAATTTATTGCTTGGGTAACGCCTGAGGCAGTATGTTTGCTTAGCTCACTAATTTGACTAACAGAAATACCTTTTGATTCATTATGTCCCTGATGGTATATCAAATGAAGCATACCAATTTGGCCTGGTGCTAAATCATTATTGATATTTTTATGAAAGCTACCTTTTTTGAACTTCCTGATAGTGTCCATTAACTTTATAGCTAAATCTTCATTTTTATCTGACAATTATCAACACCTCTTTTCTTTAAGTAACTTAATAATTAAGTTACTTAACTATTGTATTGTAAATAGTTGTTTAAGTCAATGTTAAATTCTGATAATTTACTGATAAATAATTTAAAATAGGTTAGAATTACTATAGAAATAAATATGAAGGAGAAAAAGATGGGTTTCTTCAGAAAGCAAGATGTTAAATTTTTAATATTTTTTAATAAAAGACTGCACAATAAATATATGCAGAGATTTTTTGTTGCCTATACAGAGTTTGGGGGAGTAGCCTTTTATTCAATGCTGACCTTTTATCTGTTACTAGCATATAAGCCCCTTGGTATTGAGTTATTGGTTAATATTTTTATTTCACAATTTATAGTCCATAGTATTAAATTCATAATTAGTAGACCTAGACCATATGTGACCTATGATGAGGTAATTATAAGAAAAGCATCTAAAGATATCAATTCATTTCCTTCAGCACATACAGCTTCATCTCTAATGGCGGCATTAACCTTTAATGCAATATTCCCAGGATTTGGATTTATACTTTTCCCAGCAGCAATATTAGTTGGATTATCAAGAATATATCTTGGATATCATTATCCAAGTGATGTTTTAGGAAGTATGCTCATTACCTATATAACTTTTGAAATAATAATGAGAATTAGATTTTAAATTTTTAAAAAAAATGTTGACATAAGTAAAAAGATGTTGTATCATTCAATTAGTAACACAATTAAATCATACTTGTTGTATAAGTCGAAGATATGGTTCGACGTTTCTACAGGATCCGTAAATATCCTACTACAAGAATTACTCTTATATTTGGAGTAATTTTTGTAGCAGGATATTTCTTTTTGAAATATTTTTAAGGTATGTCACAGTCCAAATTGCAAAGGAAAATAACCACTCGGCCATAAGTGGTTATTTTTTTTTGCCTAAAATGAAGTACTGATTATAAAATCCCAGGCAGTAGTCAGAACTTTTTGTCTTTCTAATTCATTATGAAGTTCATGAAACATATCAGGCCAATTAATATATTCAATTTTATCAATATTTAATTTTGCTAATTTTTCTATAGAATTAAGATCTACAACATTATCAAGTTCAGCTGACATCAATAGCGTTGGGGTTGTTAATAGAGTCGGATTATTTAAAATAAATAAGCCTGATTCCATTATTCCTCTAGCCATAGTAGTTGATATGAAATTATGGTATAACCCTGATTGATTAACTTCCTTGAGATGTTCTCTATCATGGGAAAGAGCACCTATTTTGGCTTTTATTGTAAAATCTCTTCCTAATACATTTTGTAAAAGTTTAACTAGAAAAAGTGGTGTATCCTTATATAGTTTTAACCAAGGACTTGAGATAATACTAGAAGTTATATTTCTGTTCTCTCTTGTCATTAAATATTTTAAGGCTATGTTGCCTCCCATACTGTGACCATAGATGACTACAGGTTTGTTTTGATGATCTTCCTTGATAGTATCTAATACAAGATCAATATCATCTAAAAAGGAATCATATGAATCGATAACACCTCTTTTCCCTGGTGTAAGTCCATGACCTCTTTGATCATGAATATAAAAGGCTGCGCCCTGGGTGGTAAAATATTCTGCTACCTTTTTATAACGTTCACCGAATTCACCAAATCCATGTACCCCTAAAATAATAACTTTTGGTGTTAGATTATCTGGGTTGTATATATTTAGATTCATTTCTTTTTTATCTTTTGTTAGGATTATTTTTCTTTGTTCCTTCATTTATTATCAACTCCTTAATATACCTGATTTAATTATACCAATTCAAAGCTCAAAGGCTAGATATTCTTTACTAAGAAGTCAAATTTTGTTATAATTTTATAATGTATATATATAGAAAGAAGGAAAAGAGTAATTATGTTGAAATTCACAAAAATGCATGGTCTAGGTAATGATTATATTTATATTAATGGCTTTGAAGAACAAATAGATAATCCTGGAGATTTATCTATCAAGATAAGCGACAGACATTTTGGAATAGGTTCAGATGGGATTGTTTTAATATTACCATCACAAACATGTGACTTTAGGATGAGGATGTTTAATAACGATGGATCTGAAGCAGAAATGTGTGGTAATGCCAGTAGGTGTGTTGCTAAATACGTCTACGACTTTGGCTTAACTAAGAAGGAAGAGATAACCCTGGAAACATTAGCAGGAGTAAAAGTGCTTAAAATGCAAGTTGTAGAGGGGAAAGTAGATAGAGTAACAGTAAATATGGGACAACCAATACTTAATACAAAAGATATACCGGCAGTATTTCCTAAGGACAGGGTTGTTGATGAGGCGATTGAAGTAGAGGGTGAGGAATATAGAATAACCTGTGTATCAATGGGTAATCCTCATGCAATAACTTTTATTGATGATGTTGAAAATTTTGATGTTCATGGTATTGGTTTAAAAATAGAAAACCATAAAATGTTTCCTAGAAGAATAAATACTGAATTTGCCCAAATAGTTGATAGGAATACAATAAAAATGAGAGTTTGGGAAAGAGGTTCAGGTGAAACTTTAGCCTGTGGCACTGGTGCAAGTGCAACATTAGTTGCTTCAGTATTAAATGATCTAACAGAGCGAAAAGCTAAATTGATTCTATTAGGTGGGGATTTGGAAATAGAATGGAACGAAGCTGATAATAATGTTTACATGACTGGACCAGCAACAACAGTTTTTCAGGGTGAGATAGAAATTTAAGGAGTGAAGAAATGATTAAAGTTAATGAGAATTTTTTAAAAATTAAAAACAACTATTTATTTTCCGATATTGGTAAAAAAGTGAATGCTTTTACATCAAACAATCAAGATAAAAAAATTATACGTCTAGGCATTGGGGATGTAACAAGACCATTAAGTCCAACTATAATTACATCACTACATAGTGCTGTAGATGAAATGGGGAATATTGATACATTTAAAGGCTATGGACCTGAATTAGGATATGATTTTTTAATTGAAAAAATTATAGAAAATGAGTTTAGACCAAGAGGTATTGATTTTTATAAAGATGAAATATTTGTTAGTGATGGTTCTAAATCAGATACTGGGAATATTGGAGATATATTAGGTGTTGATAACAAGGTAGCAATAACAGATCCAGTTTATCCAGTTTATTTAGATACTAATATAATGGCAGGAAGAGAAAACATCACTTACCTACCTTGTAATAAAGAAAATAATTTTGTTCCTGATCTTCCAGAGGAAAAGGTGGACATGATATATTTATGCCTTCCTAATAACCCAACTGGTACTGTTTTAACCAAGGAACAACTAAAAGTTTGGGTAGATTATGCGAAAGAGAATAAGTCGCTAATACTATTTGATGCAGCTTACGAAGCCTTTATTACAGAAGATAATATTCCTCATAGTATTTATGAAATAGAAGGAGCTAAAGAAGTAGCTATAGAATTTAGAAGCTTTTCTAAAAAAGCAGGTTTTACTGGAACTAGATGCGCTTATACTGTAATCCCTAAAGAATTAAAAGGCTATACTACAACAGGTGAAGCAGTTTCAATAAATCAATTATGGAATAGAAGACACTCAACTAAATTTAATGGTGTTCCATATATAGTGCAAAAGGCAGCAGAAAGTGTTTATTCTGAAAGTGGGAAGAGAGAAGTAGCCGAAATTATTAAGTATTATATGGAAAATGCTAAAATAATCAAAGAGGGACTTGGTGAAGTTGGGATTGAAACTTTTGGTGGTGTAAATGCACCATATATTTGGTTAAAAACTCCAAACAATCTTCCATCATGGGAATTTTTCGATATTCTTCTGAATCAGTTAAATATTGTTGGTACTCCTGGGGTTGGTTTTGGACAAAACGGTGAAGGCTACTTTAGGTTGACAGCATTTGGAAGTAGAGAAAATACAATTGAAGCAATGGAGAGATTTAAAAAACTTTCTCTTTAGAAGGGTAATATATGTTAAATTTTTTAATTAATATCTTTATTAAAGATAAGGATAATATGATGGACAAGAAAGTTAGAGAAAATTACGGTATGCTTGCAGCTATGGTTGGTATAGTTAGTAATTTATTTCTAGTTGGTGTGAAGGTTGCTATCGGAATTCTAATAAATAGTCTAGGTGTAGTAGCTGATGGACTTAATAATTTATCTGATATGGTTTCATCAATTGTATCCTTAATAAGTTTTAAAATTTCCAATAAACCACCTGACAAAGGTCATCCTTTTGGTCATGGCAGGATTGAGTATATTTCAGCATTAATAGTTTCTTTCCTTATTTTATTAGTAGGGTATGAAATCTTAAAACAATCTGTTGGGAATATTATGAATCCACAAACTTTGGATTTTAACCCATTATTAATTGGTTTTCTAATTTTATCAGTCTTTATCAAGGTTTGGCAGATGTTAGTTAACAAAAGGATAGGAAAAAGAATAAATTCTGATACACTAATAGCAACATCTACAGATAGTAGAAATGATGTTTTAGTAACGAGTGGAATGATTATAGCTATCATTTTTTCATTTATGTTTAATATAAATGTTGACGGATATATTAGTTTGATTATTGGACTTTTCATACTATATAGTGGTTTTAATATTGGTAAGGATGTAGTTTCGGTATTATTAGGACAGTCTATCAAGAAAGAAGATGCTGACAGAATAAAGGCAGCAGTTCTTAAATATGATGGCATTTTGGGGGTTCATGATTTAATCAGTCATACATATGGACCAACTTACAGTATGGTTTCACTTCATGCTGAAGTTTCGGAAAACGTATCTATAGAAATATCCCATGAATTGATTGATAAAATAGAAAGAGAAGTGGGGCAGGAGTTAGGGTTGTTTCTAGTTATACATATGGATCCAGTAACGATGAATGATAAACGTCTTGATAAATTAAAATTAGTAGTTAATGATGTATTATCAAATTTTGAAGGTGAACTTTCTGCTCATGATTTTAGATTAGTAGATGGTATTGATCAAATCAACTTTATTTTTGATTTGGAACTACCATTTGGTTTTGATGAAGGAGAAAAAATAAATATTGAAAATAAACTGACAGAAGAAGTGAAAAAGAGGGACTCTAGATATAATTTAGTTATTAATATGGAATATAGTTTTATAGGCTAATATAAATAAATAGAGCAGAAAATAATTTTCTGCTCTATTTTAATATTTAAAACTAAATTTGTTTTAATATTTATTTGTTTTTTCTATTTACGCTTTTAGCCCTTAAGTTGTTATCAAGAATTTTCTTTCTTATTCTAATATTCTTAGGAGTTATTTCTACTAATTCATCATCTTCGATTAATTCAATAGATTGCTCTAATGAAAGTGATCTTGGAGGGCTTAATTTTAAAGCTTCATCTGCACCAGAAGAACGCATATTAGATAAGTGTTTTTGTTTACAAACATTAATAGCAATATCTTCACCACGTGAATTTTCACCAACAACCATTCCTTCATAAATATTAACACCTGAGCCGATAAACAGAGTTCCGCGGTCTTGAGCATTAAATAAACCATAGTCAGTTGAGGTACCTGATTCAAAAGCTACTAGAACACCTTTTTTTCTTGTTTGAATTTCACCTTTAGCTGGTTCATAACCAACAAAGATATGATTTAAAATACCGTTACCTTTTGTATCAGTTAAAAATTCACCACCATAACCTATCAAACTTCTTGAAGGAATAATAAATTCTAATCTTGTATATCCTTTATTACCAATACTCATATTTTTAAGTTCAGCTTTTCTTAAACCAAGTTTTTCCATAACTACACCCATGAATTCTTCAGGAATATCAACAATTAATTCTTCCATAGGCTCATGTTTAACTCCATGGATATCCTTGAAGATAATAGCTGGTTTAGAAACCATGAATTCATAGCCTTCACGTCTCATTGTTTCAATAAGAATTGAAAGATGTAATTCACCACGTCCGGATACTTTAAAACTTTCCTTAGAGTCAGTTTCTTCTATTCTTAGGCTTAAGTTAGTTTCTACTTCTTTTTCAAGACGATCTTTTAGATGCCTTGAAGTAACAAAATCTCCTTCAATTCCAGCAAAAGGTCCGTTATTAACTGAAAAAGTCATAGAAACAGTAGGAGCATCAATATCAGTAAAATCTACTGGCATAAAGTTGCTTGAATCACCGATAGTTTCTCCAATATTAATTTCACCAAGACCTGATATAGCGATAATATCACCTGGATCTCCACTTTCAACCTCTGCTTTATCCAAGCCGTTGAAGGTGAAAATCTTTCCGATTTTTGCTGTTCTATTATTATCTGCTGTACCAACAGTAACTGACATGCCTTTTTTAGGTCTACCTTGGCTAATTCTTCCAAGTGCCATACGTCCTAAATATTCATTTCCTTCAATGTTGGAGATAAGTATTTGTAATGGCTCATCTTCGTGAGAAGAGGCAGGTTCTATAGTATTTATGATAGATTCAAATAAAGGTTTCATATCTACCCCTGCTTGCTCTATATCCATAGTAGCAATACCTTTTTTAGCAGAGGTAAATACTACAGGGAATTCTAGTTGATCATCATTTGCTTCTAGTTCAATAAATAAATCGATAACTTTGTCTATACTCTCTAAAGGAGTAGAGCCTGGTCTATCAATTTTATTTATTACAACTATTGGTTTTAAGTGAGCTTGTAGGGCTTTAGATAGCACGAATCTTGTTTGAGGCATAGGGCCTTCAAAAGCATCAACTAATAAAAGGATACCGTCAACCATTGATAGTACTCTTTCAACTTCTCCACCAAAGTCGGCGTGACCAGGTGTATCAACAATATTGATTTTTATATCACCATAATTAATAGAAGTATTTTTAGAAAGAATTGTAATACCTCTCTCTTTTTCTAAATCATTGGAATCCATAACTCTTTCATCTACAACTTGTCTTTCTGTAAAAGTACCGGATTGTTTTAATAGTTCGTCCACCAAAGTGGTCTTGCCATGGTCTACGTGTGCAACGATAGCAATATTGATAATTTTTTTCATTTATTCTCCTTAAATTTACCTTTTCACAAAAAAAGCCTTTAACTTAAGTTAAAGGCTAACTTGGTGCCCCCGGGCGGAATCGAACCACCGACACGAGGATTTTCAGTCCTCTGCTCTACCGACTGAGCTACAGGGGCAATCTTGGTGATCCATCCGCGACTCGAACGCGGGACACCCTGATTAAAAGTCAGGTGCTCTACCGACTGAGCTAATAGATCATTTAACAATTACGCAAGAATAAGTATACAAAAAATCTCAGTCGGTGTCAATAGATTAGCTAAAATAAGTCAATAATTGTGATAGTTTCGTCCCTTTTTGGTCCAACTGCTATGATTGCAATAGGAACATCAATCAATTCTTCTAATTTTTTCAAGTAAGCTTTAGCATTTTCTGGTAGCTCAGCATAGGTTTTAATTCCAACAGTTGAACAATTCCAACCTGGTACTTCCTCGAAAACAGGAATAGCTTTTGATAACTCAGCTAAAGTAGGAGGGAAGTTTTTAGTTAAAACACCATCGATTTCATAGGCTGTACATATTTTAATAATTGGAAGAGAATCAAGAACATCTAGTTTGGTAACAGCCATATGTGTTAGACCGTTGATATTTGCTGTATAATTCATCAAAACAGCATCAAACCATCCACATCTACGTTTTCTTCCAGTTGTAGTTCCAAATTCATGTCCAACAGTACCTAAAATATCTCCCACTTCATCAAAAAGTTCAGTAGGGAAAGGACCTTCACCAACTCTTGTTAAATATGCTTTTGTAATTCCGAGAACTTTGTCAATTTTTGTTGGTCCTACACCTGTACCTACTGAGGCAAAACCTGCTGTAGGGTTAGAACTAGTTACAAAAGGATAAGTACCATGATCAATATCCAGTAATGTTCCTTGAGCACCTTCAAATAGAACTTTTTCTCCATTTTTAAGTTTATTGTTCAAAATAACAGAAACATCATCAACATAGGGTGCTATTAGTTCTTTATATGTCATAAACAAAGAATATATTTCATTATAGTCTAAAAGATCTACTTGATCATATAGTTTGCTTAAGGTTCTATTTTTCAAAGTTATATTTTCCATTAATTTGCTTTTAAAAGTGTCTTCATCTAAAAGATCGCAAAAACGAATGCCTACACGAGCAATTTTATCAACGTAACATGGTCCTATTCCTCTTTTAGTTGTACCAATCTTTGCATCTCCACGTGCTTCTTCTTCGAGACCATCAAGTATTTTATGATATGGCATGATTATATGAGTATGGCTGCTTATTTTAAGATTATCAGGACTCACTTCTATTCCTTTTTCTTTTAAGTAGTTCATTTCATCTAGTAATACTTGGGGATCTACAACAACACCATTACCGATGATACATTTAGTACCAGGGTAGATAATTCCAGATGGAATTAGATGCAGTTTATATTCTATATCTCCAACTATTACAGTATGACCAGCATTGTTACCACCTTGAAATCTTGCAACAACATCAGCATGCTCAGCTAAATAGTCTGTTATTTTACCTTTACCTTCATCTCCCCATTGAGAGCCTATTAATACAACTGATGACATATGTTAATCCTCCTCTAAACTTCCTTCAATATTGACAAATTTAGTATATTCATTTAAGAAAACCATCTTTACTTTACCAGTAGCGCCATGTCTGTGTTTCCCGATAATTATTTCAGCAGTTTTATCATCGAAATCATTATCTTCATCGCTCGTATTCATTGCCTGACGATAGATGAACAGAACGACGTCACTGTCTTGCTCTAAGGAGCCAGACTCTCTTAAATGGCTAAGATTTGGCCGCTTATCAGCACTTTGTTCCACTGCCCGGCTTAATTGAGAAAGGGCAACGATAGGAACGTTAAGTTCTCTGGCCAATAATTTTATATTTCTTGAAATATCAGAAATTTCTTGTTGTCTATTTTCGGATTTACGTCCACTGCCTCCAGATTGCATAAGTTGGAGATAGTCGATTATGATTAAATCCAGACCGTGTTCTTGTTGAAGTCTTCTAGCTTTGCCTCTGATTTCCATGATGTTGATACCAGCTGTATCATCAATAAAGATAGGTGCTTTTAAGAGCACATTAGCTGCAGCAGTCAAATCATCAAATTCATTTTGATTAACTGTGCCTTTTCTAATCTTTGTTTGATCAACTAAAGCTTGAGAAGATAAGAGTCTAAGAACTAATTGCTCTTTACTCATCTCTAATGAGAAAACACCAACAGTTTTGTTATGATTGACAGCTGCATTTTCAGCAATATTTAAACAAAATGATGTTTTACCAACACCTGGTCTTGCAGCAACAATAATCATATCACTAGGTTGGAATCCATTAAGCAATTTATCAAGATCGTTAAATGTTGGAATACCAATAATTTGGTTATCCTTATTTTTAAGTGTTTCAAGCTTATCAAAAGCGGTGTGCAAAATATCTCCAACTCTGCTAAAACCACTTCGTTTTTTCTTGTTGGCTATGTCTAAAATAAATTGTTCTGATTTATCAAGAATATTTTCTACTTCATGTTCACCTTTATAAACTTCTTCGGTAATGTCCTTTGCTGTGGCAATTAATTGTCTGAGTGTTGATTTCTCAACTACAATTTTAGCATAATATTCAGCATGGGTAGTAACTGGAACCTCATTTGTCAAGGACAGCAAGTAAGAAAGACCACCCACAATTGTAAGCTGGTCTATATTATCTAAATATGATCCGACAGTAATGGCATCGAATGGTTCGTTTTTCCGATTCAATCCAAGAATCGCATCATATACTTTTTTATGCTTGTCACTATAGAAATCATCAGTATTAATAATTTCGTATACTTTATCAAGTGTACCCTTATCTTGTAAGAGACAGCTTAACAAGGCTTGTTCAGCGTTTAAATCATGAGGTGGTATTCTATCCAATTAAGCCACTCCTATTCTTGTGCTTCAACTCTTATTTTGATTTCAGCAGAAACTCCAGGGTATATTTTTATTTTACAGGTTTCTAGCCCTAAATGTTTAATAGAATCTTTTAAATCAAATTTCTTTTTATCAAGATTTAGATTAAATTGTTTATTTACTTGTTCGCAAATTTCTTTATTGGTAACAGCACCAAATAGACGACCTTCAGTACCTACTTTTTCGTAGAGAACAATTTCTTGCCCTTCAAGGCTAGCTGCAAGGTCTTTAGCTTCTTGTAATTCTGCAGCTTTTTTTTCATCTATTTTTTCTTTTATAGCTTTAACTTCTTTAATGCCACCAGCAGTTGCTAGAATAGCCTTTTTCTGTTTTAGCAGGAAGTTACGTCCATATCCATCAGCAACTTCAATTACTTGGCCTTTTTTACCAATTCCTTTAATATCTTCATTTAATATTACTCTCACTTAACAAACCTCCTTAAAACAAAAAAGGAGCATAAAGCTCCTATTCGTTAGTTGTATAAGGCAATAGAGCAATGTGACGTGCTCTTTTTATTGCTACAGTTAATTCTCTTTGATGAGCTGCGCAACAGCCTGTAATACGACGAGGTAAAATTTTACCTCTTTCTGTTACAAAGCGTTTTAAACGATTAGCATCTTTATAATCTATTAGTGTTTTATCAACACAAAAAGAACAAACTTTCTTTTTAGGTCTTCTAACTTCACGTTTCATAAAAGGATGCCTCCTTTCTTTCTCTTAGTCTTGAACAGTTTCTTGAACTGGTTCAGAAGGGGTTTCAGTCTTAGCTTCAGCTTCAGCAGCAGCAGCCTTTTCGGCAGCAGCTTTTTCAGCAGCAGCAGCTCTTTCAGTAGCTTCTTGATTAGCGGCAGCTCTTTCAGCAGCAAATCTAGCACTTCTAGCAGCTTCTCTTTCTCTTCTCTTTTGAGCGTAAAATTCAGCTTGAGCGATTTTCTTTTCGTCAACCTTAATTACGAGAAACTTCATAACCCTTTCATCAATTCTTAAAACACGTTCTAACTCTTTGATAAAATCAGCAGGTCCTTCAAATTGAATCAGTGTATAAAAACCGTCCCATTTCTTGTTAACCTCATAAGCTAATTTTCTTTTGCCCCAGTTAGTAGCTTCAACGATAGTAGCGTTAGTCTTGATCAAATCAGTGAACTTGGCTACAGCTTCATCAATAACTTCATTTTCTAAACTGGCATCAGTAACAAATATTAACTCGTATTTTTTCATTGTTTCACCTCCCTTGGATTTTAGCCTACCTACGTAAGCGGGATGCATTTTTAATGCCTAACCATTCTACCATAATATTATTATTTTGTCTATGAATCAGTTACTAATTATAGTAAACCTTGTTATAAAGAGTTTTTAGTAGTAAAATAAGTGAAAAAGACATTTAAAATGGAGCTATATAATGAATATAAACAATCTGTTTAAAGCTATTGGATTTACTATACTAATGTTAATTGTATATTTTGCAGTTTCTTTTGGCTTAATATTTGCCTTAGGTATAATATTTTTAATTATTAATTACCCAATAGTTGATTATATATTGATTGTAGAAAAGATAACTTCTAATCTAAATCAATTTGTTGTACCAGTCATGATTGCTACAAATATCATTACTTTAACTGTAGTAATGTTAATCTTTTTAGGTAGAAAAGATAAGTTTATTAATTATGTTGGCTTTAGAAAAATAAGAGTTTCAGATGGATTTTTGATTTTAGCTTTTGGAGGCTTTTTCAATATACTAATAACGGGCCTTTTAGATTTAGCTATAAAATACTTTCCTATTGGTCAACAAATGAAAGAATTTGAAAGTTTGATGGAACCTATAATGAATTCAGGATTAATAATGATTTTAATAGCCGTTTCCATTTCTGCACCAATATTTGAGGAAATAATATTTAGAGGAATAATCCTAAACGATTTTAAAAAAGTTTTTCCTGTCTGGGCAGCTATTTTGGTACAAGCTATTCTTTTCGGAGTATTCCATGGTAATTTAATCCAAGGGGTATATGCAACAATATTAGGTATTATCTTAGGTTTTATCTACTATAAATATAAGTCTATATGGGCTGTAATTTTATTACACTTTTCATATAATACAACTTCCTTGTTTCTAGACCAATGGCTACATAATAATTTGATCATGCAAGATATTATACTTTTGGGTATAGGTGGAAGCATTTTAATAGCAGTTATTATGATTAGGTCTTTTAAAAGGGATACTACTGTGACATCCTGAATTTCTGTAATAAAAACAAGAGGTGTAAAATGTCAAAATTATTAATTAAAAATATCAAGAGTATTGTAACAGTTGACGATGAGGACCGAGTCCTTAATAATTCAAATATCTATATAGTAGATGGAGTTATTAAACATATTGGTAAAGAAGTATTTGAAGCTGATGAAGTTATTGATGGAAGTAACTATTACGCTTATCCAGGTTTGATTAATACCCATCATCATTTATATCAGACTTTTAGTAGGAATTTACCTCAGGTGCAAAACCTTGAATTATTTCCTTGGTTAAAAGCTCTATATGAAATATGGAAGGGCTTGGATCAGGATATGATTTACTATAGCTCAATGACTGGAATTGGAGATTTAATGAAGAATGGTTGTACAACTGTTTTTGATCACCACTATGTATTTCCTTCATCTGCTCCAGGTGAATTGATAGATACTCAATTTGATGTGGCAAGTAAGATTGGTATAAGGTTGCATGCTTCAAGAGGAAGTATGTCAAGAAGTGTTAAAGATGGAGGATTGCCTCCTGATTCAGTTGTTCAAACAACTGATGAGATATTGGCAGATAGTATCAGATTGATAGATAAATATCATGATCCATCACCATTTTCTATGAGACAAATAGTTCTTGCTCCATGTTCACCATTTAGTGTAACTGATGATTTGATGATCGAAACAGCCAAGTTGGCTAGATCAAAGGGTGTAAGAATTCATACACATTTATGTGAAACATTAGATGAAGAAAACTATACATTAAGTAGGTATAATCTAAGACCTTTAGCCTATATGGAAAGTCTTGGTTGGGTTGGTAGCGATGTTTGGTATGCTCATGGAATTCATTTTAATGATGATGAATTGAAATTATTAGCACAAACACAAACAGGTATAGCTCATTGTCCTGTATCAAATATGAAATTATCTTCAGGAATCGCAAGAATACCTGATATGTTGAAATTAGGAGTACCTGTAGGTTTGGCAGTTGATGGTAGTGCAAGTAATGATGGTTCAAATTTAATTGAAGAATTAAGAGTTGGATTCTTATTACATAGATTGAATTCTAGTAATTTAGCCCCAACTGGTTATGATATGTTAAAGATTGCTACAAGAGGTAGTGCCAAGTTATTAGGTAGAACTGATATTGGTTCTCTTGAAGAAGGTAAAGCTGGTGATTTATTTATGATAGATTCCAGAGACTTGTCTTTAATTGGAACACAAAGTGATCCTAAGTCTATATTTGCTGTTGTTGGTTATAATAAACCAGTAGATTATACCATTGTTAATGGTAAAGTAGTAGTGCGTAAAGGTAATCTTGTTAATGTTGATGAAGAAGAAATTAGCAGAAAAGCTAATGAATTAGTGGATTGTCTGCTGAAAAAAGCATAATAATTAAGATTAATCTAAGGTTAATTTTATCTTGAGGAAAGGTTTAAAGCTTATAATGTAATTATAAGCTTTAAACTTAATATATGTATTCTAAGGGATATTGATAAAATAAAATGTAAAAAGGAGCTAGTGTAAATGAAAATCTCTCTAATAAGTATTAAATCTCAATATAATTATGGTGCTGCTCTTCAGTCTTATGCAACTTATCAATATCTTAAAAATTTAAATCATAGTGTAGAAGTTGTTAATTATTTCCCTAAACGTTTAAAAAATATAAAGGGGCTTATAATTGATTTTTTAACTATACAAAGAAGATTTAAAATTAAAAGTTTTTATAGAAAAAATATGGAATTTACAAAGATAAGATATAAAAGTTTTAAACAAATAGAAGACAAAACTCCAGAAGCTGATATATATATAGTTGGAAGTGATCAGGTTTGGAATAGTCAAATATATGGAGGTAAACTTGATCCGGCCTTTTTTTTAGATTTTGTAGATGATAAAAAGAAGATATCCTTTGCATCTAGTATAGGAAGAGATGATGTTAATGCTGATGAGTTAAAAGAAATGAAACATTATCTTAATAAGTTTAATAATGTATCAGTCAGGGAAGAAAGTGCAAAAGTTTTGTTAGAAGAAGCTGGTTTAAGAGAGGTTAAAACCGTTCTTGATCCTGTATTCTTACTTGAACAAAAAGATTATGAAAAATTTATCAAGCCGGTTTCTATAAAGAAATATTTATTAATATATACATTCGAAAAAAATAGCTTAATAGAGAAAATTGCAAAAGATGTTTCTAAAAGACTAGGATTGAAAATAATTGAATTAGGTACATATATGTCTAAATATTCCTCTTTTAAGTTTATAAATAATGCTGGTGTTGAGGACTTTGTTTCATTGATTTATCACGCTGACTTTATAGTAACCTCATCATTTCACGGAACTGCATTTTCAATATTGTTTAACAAACAGTTTATAGCTGTTGCTCCATCTGTTAGAAGAACAAGATTAGAGAATATTGCTAATTTATTAGGCGTTAAGGAAAGATTAGTAACTGAAAAAACAAATTACTCTATAGATGAATTATTAAAATCAATAGATTATAATAACGTAAATGAATTATTAAAGAATAATGCAGAAGCTGGAAGAGCCTTTTTAAAAAATTCCACTTTAAATGAAAAATAAGGTGATATGATATGGGAAATTATTTTGAAAATAATGATAAGACTTTATGCTGTGGCTGTAGAGGTTGTGAGTTAATATGTCCAACAAGTGCCATATCAATGATAGAAGATAATGAAGGATTTATGTACCCTTTTGTAGATGAAGACAAATGTATACATTGTGGTATGTGTGTAAAAGTATGTCCGATAAAAGATGGTGGATATACTAATGATTTAGTATCAAGTGAACCTGTAATATATGGTGCATATAATAAGGAAAAAACAGTTTTAGAGGAAAGTACCTCAGGCGGAGCATTTACCGGAATAATCGATTCTTTTTTTGAAGATCATATTTTGGTTTGTGGGGCTATATTTGACGATGATTTTTTTGTTAAACATCTGCTTACAGATGATATAAATTTATTTTCAAAGTTTCGTGGGTCAAAATATGTACAAAGTGACTTAAATAATTCATATAGTGAAATTAGGAAGTCATTAAGAAAAGGTAGTAAAGTTCTATTTTCTGGTACACCTTGTCAAGTTGCTGGATTAAAAGCTTTTTTAGGTAAAGAATATGATAACTTACTATGTGTAGATATAGTTTGTCATGGGGTTCCAAGTCCTAAAATATTTAGTATGTATAAAGAATATTTGCAAGATAAGTATAAGAGCAAGTTAGCAAATATTAATTTCAGAGATAAAAGTATTAAAGGTTGGGATACTCCATATATGACTATAGAGTTTGAAAATGGTAATAAATTGAAAAGCATAGGCTACGATGATCCTTATAGCATGGGCTTTTATAAAAAGTTATTTCAAAGACCAGTTTGTCATTCCTGTCCTTTTAGTAAAGTGCCGAGGGTTTCGGATATAACGTTGGCAGATTATTGGGGAGTAGAGAACACTAATCCTGAATTTAAAAATAATAGGGGAACATCATTGATGCTTATGAACACAAAAAAAGCACAAATGTTATATGATAAACTATGTAAAAACTTAGTTTTGGGCAATGCTATTCTAGCAGATGCTATAAAATATAATCCGCAATTAGCAAAAGCTACAGATCCTAATCCAAAAAGACCAGAATTTATGGTAGATGTTAAAAGCGGCTATAATTTCAAAAAACTTGAAAAAAAATATTTTAAAAGAAGATCATTTTTAAAAAGATTTTTATCAATTATCTTAAATAAGGAAACTAAAATTATGATAAAAAAAATCTTTAAGGTTTAGTTTAAGTAAAAAAGATATTAGGTTTGTTCTAGGTAGGGGGGTAGAAATGAAAAAAATTATTTATTTACTGAGTATTTTGACTATTCTTTTTATAGGCATGTTCTCATCCAGCGTTGCATATGCAAATGATGATTTAGAATATATCGTTTTATTTAAAGATGTGGCAAATGCTAGTGTTTCAAGTCAAAATAGAGTTAATAGCAGTATTGTTGAAAGCTTGAATGGAAAAGTAGTAAGGGATTTGGATAATATTCCTGCTATGACTGTTCTAATGTCTGAAAGTGAAATGCAAGAACTGAAAGCACAAAAAGAAGTTGCTGCTGTTGAAGAAAATGTTCAAGTAAAGCTTAGTACTCAATCATTAGATTGGGGTATAGGAACAGTCAAAGCTCAAAAAGCTTGGTCTTCAGGCTATACTGGTGATGGCGTAAAAGTGGCAGTTTTAGATAGTGGTATAAAAACACACTCTGATTTAATTATTAAAGGTGGAGTGGATTTAGTTCCTAATACTATTGATGGTGTTACTAGTTATAGTGATACATTTGGACATGGTACCTTCGTTGCTGGAATTATATCTGGTTTAAACAATACTATAGGATTTGTTGGGGTAGCCCCTGATGCTGATCTTTATGCAGTAAAAGTATTTTATAATGGTATAACTGATTTAGATCTTATCCTTAGCGGTATAGATTGGTGTATCGATAATAATATGGATATTGTTAACATGAGTTTTGGTTCTCCTAATGATTCACCTACGTATAAAGCAATGATTCAATCTGCTTATGCAAATGGATTGATATTAGTAGCTGCGACAGGTAATGATGATAATGGATTACATAACACTGATACAGTTAATTATCCTGCCAAATATGATGAAGTAATTGGAGTTGGGGCAACAGATGAAAGCAATGAAATCGCTAGTTTTTCATCATCAGGTTCAGGAGTTGAAGTTAGTGGCCCAGGAGTTGAAGTTGTTAGCACAAATATTGCCAACAGTTATAGTATAGGGAGTGGAACTTCTTTTGCTACTCCATATACAGCAGGGGTACTAGCTCTATATAAAGAAAAACATCCTACGGCAACAAATGTTGAAATACGACAAATGTTAATAGACAATACAATCGATTTAGGAGTAATTGGTAAAGATGATTTATATGGATATGGAATAGTTCAAGCGCCTCCAGAAAATATAACATATAGAAGTTATATAAACTATAAGTGGTTACCTTGGACTGGTGATGGATCGATTGCTGGAGAAGAAGGACGAATGATGTCAGCCTTCCAAATGGATTTAATTTCTAATGGAACTGATGATAATATAA
>JAQUGR010000006.1:21769-78717 GCA_028683955.1 Bacillota bacterium
AATTTTGATATTTACTATAGTGTAAAAGTAGCTAATCTAGGTTGGCTTGGCTGGGCTAAAAATGGAGAAAATGCTGGAACTAGTGGCTATGGATATCAAATTGAACAAATAAAAGTAGTTATGGTAGCTAAGGGTGGAGCAGCACCAGGTTCAACAACTAATACATACGTTGTTAAGCCGGTAAGTACAGAAAGTATAAATTATAGAAGTTATATAAACTATAAGTGGTTACCTTGGACTGGTGATGGATCGATTGCTGGAGAAGAAGGACGAATGATGTCAGCCTTCCAAATGGATTTAATTTCTAATGGAACTGATGATAATATAAAATATAGAGGATTTATTACTGGAAGCGGCTGGGAAGCATGGAAGGATGAAACAAACTATGTTGGAGCTGGAAGTAAGAAGATAGAAGCTTTCAATATAGCTTTAGAAGGAACAATAGCAAATAATTTTGATATTTACTATAGTGTAAAAGTAGCTAATCTAGGTTGGCTTGGCTGGGCTAAAAATGGAGAAAATGCTGGAACTAGTGGCTATGGATATCAAATTGAACAAATAAAAGTAGTTATGGTAGTTAAAGATGGCGCAGCACCAGGTTCAACAACTGGAGCATATATACTTAAATAAATTTATTAAATTAATTTTTAAAAAATTATTAATGGAGGAAGAGATGTTTGAAAATATAGATATTGATCAAAGCTTGAAAAGTGCTCAAACTAGTTTGTTGATTATGATATTATTAACCACTGCAAATGCTGTTGGAATTTTATTTGGAACTGGTTTTTATTTACCTTATTCAGCCTTTTTACCATCAGCAATTGCTCAATTCGCAATAGAATATAATTTATATATACTTTTATTCCTAATTTTAATAATTATTGGGTTTTATGTAGGTGTAGGCTTAATTGCACGAACTAATCCTATTTGGTACATAGGAGCAACAGCATTTTATATTTTAGATACAGTAGCATTGTTTTTTTATTTATTTTTTTTCACAGATTTCAATGTTGTTAAAATGTTAGAGCTTATATTTCATGGCTGGATACTTTACTCTTTAACTAAGGGTTCAGTAGCAGCTTATAGGAAGTTGATTTAATATATTATCAAGTAATTCCTATAAATAACAATTAAACCTCCAGTACATCTGGAGGTTTTTCTTTTAAGATTGTAGAAAAAAATGCTAAAAAAAGGTATACTGAAAAAGTAATTAAAATTAGGAGATTGATATGGAAATTTTAAAACAAAGAATATTAAAAGATGGAAAAGGAATAGGAACTAGTATCTTAAAAGTAGACTCATTCTTAAACCATCAAATTGACATTGACTTAATGGAAAAATTGGGTCAAGAATTCTATGAACATTTTAAAGGGAAAAAAGTTACTAAGATTTTAACTATTGAAGCATCTGGTATTGCTATAGCGGCATTTGTGGCTAAAGCATTTAATGTGCCATTAGTTTTTGCTAAAAAAGTTGTTTCAAAAAACCTTGAAGGGGAAATTTTAACTTCTTCAGTACAATCTTATACTAAAGGATTAATCTATTTAATTAATGTATCAAAGAAATTCATAACTGAAGGTGATAATGTTCTTTTAATTGACGACTTTCTAGCTAACGGTAGTGCATTACTTGGATTAGCAGATATTGTGAAACAAGGTGGCGCCCATTTGGTTGGTGCTGGAATAGCAATTGAAAAAAGTTTCCAACCAGGCAGACAAAGAGCTAATGATATGGGGATAGATGTGTATAGCCTTGCATGTATAGAATCAATTGATGATAACAATATAAAATTTAAGGAGTATTAAGATCATGAATGAGAAATATGATTTAATTATTGTTGGAGCAGGACCAGCAGGTATTTTTACTGCACTAGAATACAAGAAACTAGCTCCTGAGAAAACAGTTTTAGTTTTAGAAAAAGGTAGATCTATTGAAAAAAGAATATGCCCTAAAAGAAAAACCGGTATATGTGTACATTGCAAACCTTGTAACATAACTACTGGTTTTGCAGGTGCAGGTGCATATAGTGATGGTAAATTGTCACTGTCACCAGATGTTGGAGGTACTCTACCAGAATATATTGGTTATGCAAAAACCCAGGAATTAATTAATTATGTAGATGAAACATATCTTTCATATGGTGCTGACAGCACTATATATGGACTTGACTTTCCTGAAAAAATTGCTGAGATTAGAGCGAAGGCAATTAGACATAATCTTAAATTAATCGAATGTCCAATCAGACATTTAGGAACTGAAATGGGTTATAGCATCTATTCTAAAATTCAAGCACATTTAATTGAACTAGGAGTAGATTTAAAATTTAAAAATCCTGTTACAGACTATATACTTGATGATAACAGTGGAGTAATTGGTGTTATTGCAGATAAAGAATATTTTGCAGACAATGTTGTAACAGCCGTAGGACGTGAAGGTGCGGATTGGTTGGACAAAGTATGCGACCGTTATGGAATAGACAGAGAAGTTGGCATAGTTGATGTTGGCGTAAGAGTAGAATGCCGAGATGATGTTATGAAAGTTCTAAATGAAAGTATGTATGAATCAAAATTAATTTATTACACAAAAACATTTGACGATAAAGTTAGAGTTTTTTGTTCAAATCCATCTGGTGAGGTAGCTACAGAAATATATGATGGAGAATTGGCAGTAGTTAATGGACATAGTTACAAGGGTGATGAATATAAAACTAACAATACAAACTTTGCTCTTTTAGTATCAATGCAATTTACAGAACCATTTAGTGAACCTATTGAATATGGTAAACACATAGCTAGACTTGGCAACATGTTAGCCGGAAATAAGATTCTAGTACAGCGTTTTGGAGATTTTAAAAGAGGTAGAAGAACTACTGATGATAGATTGATAAGAAATAATGTAATCCCTACCTTGAAGGATGCTATTCCTGGAGATTTATCTTTGGTATTGCCTTATAGGATAATGCTTGATATAAAAGAGATGATTGAAGCACTAGATAGTATTGCTAAAGGATTAGCAAGTGATGAAACTTTACTTTATGGTGTTGAAGTTAAATTTTATTCTAATAAAATCAGAGTAAATAACAAATTCCAAAGTAATTTAAAAAATCTAATAACAATTGGAGATGGAGCAGGAATAACCAGAGGCTTAATGCAAGCTTCTTGTAATGGAGTAGCTGTTGCCAGACAATTATTAGGACTTGAAGTATAATATATATATATTGATAGAGGAAAGCCAAGGCTTTCCTCTATTTTATTTGAATTTTATGCAAAAATAATGAATAAAATCTGATTTATATGTATAATATTAGATAATTATGAATAAATATAAAATTATTCTTGTTTTTTTATACAGTTGAATGTATAATTAACTCATAATGTATAAAGGAGAAATATATTTATGGATAAAAAGATAAAAGTAAGCATATTTGGCGCAACAGGCTATACTGGAATCGAACTATATAGAAGACTTAAAGTCAGAGATGATATAGAAATAGTTGATCTACCATCAAAAAGCTCACCAGGGAAAAAATACAGTGAGATTGTTGGGAGTACAATAAGTATAAGCGATGAAATTTTAATAGAATGGAATCCAGAAGAAACAGTAAAGAAATCCGATGTGGTATTTACAGCTCTTCCTCATGGGGAGACATTTGATATTGCCAAAGCTTGTAAGACCTATGGTAAAAAATTAATTGATATTGGAGCTGACTATAGACTAGAAAAAGAAGGATATAGTAAATGGTATGGTTTAGAACATCGTGAAAGTGCTTTAATAGATGAAGCGGTTTATTGTATACCTGAATTACATAGAAATAGGATTGATGATGGAACATGGCTGGTGGCTAATCCAGGTTGTTATCCAACTAGTGTACAATTAGGACTTGCTCCACTTATTGAAGCTGGAATAATTAAAACTGGAAATATAATTGTAGATGCTAAATCAGGCACTAGTGGTGCAGGAAGAGGCTTGAAGTTAGTTACTTTATACAGTGAGCAAAATGAAAATGTTAACGCTTATGGAGTAGGTTTACATAGACATAAACCTGAAATGGAAAAACACTTGCAGCAGTATACAGATGAAAAAGTTAAAATAATGTTTACTCCTCATCTAATGCCGATGACTAGAGGGATACATAGCACAATGTATACAACTTTAAAAAAAGATATAAGTGAAGATGAAATTAGACAAGTTTTAAAAGATAAATATCAAGGTGAATATTTTGTTAAGGTATTGGACAAAGGTATTATGCCACATACTAAATGGGTATATGGATCAAACTTTTGTCATATAAATGTTGTTCTTGATAAAGATACAGGTAATTTAGTAATTTTATCAGTTATTGATAATCTGGTAAAAGGAGCATCAGGACAAGCTATACAAAATATGAATTTACTATTTGGAATTGATGAGAAAAAGGGCATTGAAAACATACCCTTGATTCCATAAGAAAGGAACTAATAAATGCAAAATAATGATCAATACAGCGTGGTATATCCAAAAGGTTTTAAAGCAGCGGGAATACACAGTAAAATAAAGAAAAAGAAAAAAGACTTAGCCTTAATTTATAGTGAGGCTTTATGCACTGCAAGTGGTACTTTTACTAAAAACTTAGTAAAAGCAGCTCCAGTAATAGTAAGCGAAGAAAATATAAATAATAAGATAAGAGCTATAATCATTAATAGTGGAAATGCAAATGCCTGCACAGGGGAAATAGGAATGACTAATGCTTGGATGATGGTAGAAGAGACTGCTAAGGCACTAGATATTGATAAGAGTGAAGTTTTAGTAGCCTCTACTGGAGTTATTGGTCAACAATTGCCTATTGATAATATCTTAGGTGGTATTGTTGATATAGTTGAAGAATTAGGCTCAGAGAAAGATAATGGTGTTGATGCAGCAGAAGCAATTATGACTACTGATACTTTTAAAAAACAATTTACATCAGAGTTTGTTTTTGAGGGTAAGGAAATAAGGATTGGTGCTATTTGTAAAGGGAGCGGAATGATTCACCCTAATATGGCTACTCTTTTAGGTTTTGTTACTACTGATGCGGCAATAGATAAAGAATTATTAGATGAAATAGTAATTGAAGGTGTAAATAAGTCATTTAATTCTATAACAGTTGATGGAGATACTAGTACAAACGATATGGTTATCGTTTTAGCTAATGGAGCTAGCGGTGTTAATAGAATTAAAGACAAAGATCAAGAAATATATCATATTTTTAAGGAAAAATTAATAGAAATCCTTAAAAAGATGGCTAAAAGCATAGTCGTGGATGGTGAAGGTGCCACTAAATTTATTGAGGTTAGGATAAAGGGTGCTAAAAATGATGAAGATGCTATAAAAGCAGGAAAATCAGTTGCCACATCAAGTTTAGTCAAAACTGCTGCTTTTGGAGAAGATGCTAACTGGGGTAGAATACTGGCTGCTGTAGGTTATTCTGGAATCGAGTTTAATCCTTATGAAACCAATATATATATTGGTAGTAGTAAGGGAGAATTACTTGTATGCGAAATGGGTATGGGACTTGAATTTGATGAAGATATGGCTAAAAAAATATTATCAGAAAAAGAGATATATTATTTAGTAGAAATGGAAGAAGGAAAGGGTGATGCTGTAATATTCACCTGCGATTTATCATATGACTATGTTAAAATCAACGGCAGTTACAGATCCTAGGGTAGAAATGTAATGTATGAAGAAGCTAAAAAAAAGGCTGCTATTTTAGTTGAGGCCTTACCATATATTCAAAGATTTCAAGGGAAGATTGTTGTTATAAAATATGGTGGCAACGCTATGATTAATGAAGAGCTAAAACAGGCAGTTTTCCAAGATGTTGTTCTTATGAAGTTGGTTGGTATGAATCCAGTTTTGGTTCATGGTGGTGGTCCTGAAATATCTGATATGCTTAAAAGATTGGGTAAAGAAACAAGATTTGTTAATGGTTTAAGATATACTGATCAAGAAGTTATGGAAATAGCTGAAATGGTTTTAGTGGGAAAAATTAATAAAGAAATTGTTGCCGGTATGAACTATTATGGAGCAAGTGCCTTAGGCATGTGTGGTAAAGATGGTGGCATGGTAATGGCTGAGAAATATATGCCTGTTGTTTATGATAAAGAGGGTAATGAATCTTTATTAGACATAGGCTATGTGGGTAAAGTTACAAAAGTAGATAATCAAGTACTTTTGGATGTAATTAGTCAGGGGTATATTCCGGTTATTGCACCAATAGGTGTAGGTGATGATCAACAAACTTATAATATTAATGCAGACTTTATGGCTGGTGAAATTGCTAGTTCATTAAAGGCTGATAAATTCGTATTGTTAACTGATACTGAAGGTATTTATGAAAGTGGTATTAATGGAGATAAGAAAATATTTAAAAGTCTCCATATTGATGACACGGATCAGTTAATAAAGGGTGGAATAATATCTGGTGGAATGATTCCAAAGATAAACTGTTGTGTTGATGCTTTAGAAAATGGAGTTGAACGAGTACATATTATTGATGGACGAGTACCACATTCAATTCTTTTAGAAATATTTACCAATGAAGGTATTGGTACAATGATAATTAAGTAGGTGGAAAAATGGATTTAATGAATACGTATAAACAGTATCCCTATAAAATGATAAAGGGAGAAGGCAATTATCTAATAGATGAAAATGGCAAAAGATACCTTGATTTTTTGAGTGGAATTGCTGTTAATCCTTTAGGCTATGGTAATAAGAAAATAGAAAATGCAATTATAGAGCAGGCTAAGAATTTAATTCATGCCTCAAATTATTTTTATACTAAGACTCCACTTGCGTTAGCTAAGCTATTAGTTGATAATACATGTTTTGATAAGGTGTTTTTTGCTAATTCTGGTGCTGAAGCTAATGAAGGAGCAATTAAATTAGCTCGTAAATATAGTGAGTTAAAGTACAGTATTGATAGAAATGTTATAATTTCTTTTACTAATTCTTTTCATGGTAGAACTTTGGCTACTTTAACTGCAACTGGACAAGATAGTTTTCATCAACATTTTTTTCCTTTGCCTGATGGTTTTAAATATTGTCCTTTTGGTGATATTAAGGCCTTAGAGTCTATGCTTGATGATAATATTTGTGCTATAATTATTGAACCAATACAAGGTGAAGGTGGTATTAATATTGCCGAAAAAGATTTCTTATTTGAGATGAAAAAACTTGCAGAAAAGAAGGATATTTTATTGATATTTGATGAGGTTCAAACTGGTATTGGTAGAACAGGTAACTTATTTGCCTATCAAGGTATTGGTATCGAACCAGATATTTTAACTAGTGCAAAAGCTTTAGGGGGAGGTCTTCCCTTAGGTGCTTTTATGGCTAAAGAAAAAGTGGCGAATGCTCTTGTGCCAGGTGATCATGGATCTACTTTTGGAGGTAATCCTGTTGCTTGTGCAAGTGGTTGTGCAGTTCTGGAAACAATTCTAGAACCAGGGTTTTTGGATAGTATGAATAAAGTGGCTGGATATTTTAAAGGGGAACTTTTAAAGCTGGTTGAAAAATATTCAGTTATAAAAGAGTTTAGAGGAAAAGGCTTAATGTGTGGCCTGGAGTTAAATATAGATGGAGCTGATTTTGTTAAGGCGGCTTTTGAAAAAGGCCTTATTATAAATTGTACGAATGTGAGAGTTTTAAGATTCTTGCCACCGTTAACTATTAAAAAAGAAGAAATTGATATTTTGATTGAATTTCTCGATGGTGAATTAAAGAAAAGGAGTGTGGCTTAATGAGTTTATTGAATATGGAAACAAATTTAAAAGGCAGAGATTTTCTTAGTCTAAAAGATTTTACGCAGGAAGAGATAGTATATTTACTCGATTTAGCTGATTTTCTTAAGACTAAAACAAAAAACAGTCAACCTTATGAGGTTTTAAAAGGTAAAACTTTGGGCCTTATATTTGAAAAGAGTTCTACTAGAACTAGAGTTTCTTTTGAAGTCGGTATGGTTCAACTTGGAGGTTATCCCCTATTCTTGTCAGCAAATGATTTGCAAATGGGTAGAGGAGAGCCAATAAAAGATACTGCTAGAGTCTTAAGCAGATACTTAGATGGTATTATGATTAGAACATATAATCATAGTGATGTTGAGGAATTAGCTGCATATGCTAATATTCCAATCATTAATGGTTTGACTGATGCATTACATCCTTGTCAAGTCTTAGCTGACTTACAGACTATAAGAGAACATAAAGGTCATAATCTTCAGGGTATGAAGTTAGCCTATATTGGTGATGGAAATAATATGGCTCATTCATTGATGATAGGTGGAGCTAAGCTTGGAATGGAAATTTATATAGCATCACCTAGTGAATATACTCCAAATGATCAATGGGTTGATATTGCTAAAGAGATTGCCGAGGAGACTGGTGGCAAAATAGTTATAACTAATGATATTCATGAAGCGAGTAAAAAGGCTGATGTTCTTTATGCAGATGTTTGGGCAAGTATGGGTCAGGAAAAAGAAGCTATAGAACGAAGAACAGCTTTGGAAAAATATCAAATTAATAGTGATCTATTGAAAAAGGCTGCAAAAGATGTAATAGTTATGCATTGTCTTCCAGCGCATAGAGGCGAGGAGATTACTGAAGAGGTATTAGAAGGCGAACATTCTGTAGTTTTTGATGAAGCTGAGAACAGACTACATGCTCAAAAAGCTGTATTAGCTAGTTTAATATAAAAGGAGGAATATATAAATGAAAAAGAAGGTTGTTTTAGCATATTCTGGGGGATTGGATACATCAATAATTATCCCTTGGTTAATTGAAAATTATGGTTATGAGGTTATTGCTGTGGCTGGTGATGTTGGTCAGGGTGAAGAGCTTGAACCATTAAAAGAGAAGGCCATTAGAACTGGAGCTTCTAAAATATATATTGAGGATTTAAAAGACGATTTTGTTAATAATTATGTGTTCCCTACTTTAAAAGCAGGAGCAATTTATGAAACTAAGTATCTTCTAGGTACTGCGACTGCGCGTCCTTCAATTGCTAAAAGATTAGTTGAAATAGCAATTGCCGAGGGAGCAGAAGCTATTTGTCATGGTTGTACAGGTAAGGGTAATGATCAAGTTAGATTTGAATTGACTATTATGGCTCTTGCTCCAAATATGAAGATTATTGCTCCTTGGAGAATATGGGATATTAAATCACGTGAAGAGGCTATTGATTATGCTACAGCTCGTGGTATAGAAGTTCCTGTTAAGAAGAAGAGCCCATATAGTATGGATAGAAACTTATGGCACTTGAGTCATGAGGGTTGTGATTTAGAGGATCCATGGAATGAGCCACAAGATGAGTTGTATCATATTGTTACTCCTCCTGAAAAGGCTCCTGATGTTGCTGAATATGTAACTGTTGATTTTGAACAGGGTATTCCTGTTGCTGTTGATGGTGTTAAAATGGGTGGAGTTGAACTTATAACTCTTCTTAATGAAAAAGGTGCTAGAAATGGTGTTGGAATTGATGATTTAGTTGAAAATAGATTAGTTGGAATTAAATCTCGTGGTGTTTATGAGAATCCAGGCGGACGTATTTTATATACAGCTCATAATGATTTAGAATATTTGTGTCTTGATAGGGATACATTCCATTACAAGGAATTAGTTGCAAAGCGTTATGCTGAGTTGGTTTATTTTGGTCAATGGTTTTCTCCTTTAAGAGAAGCTTTGGATGGTTTTGTTAATGAGACTCAAAAAACTGTTACTGGTACTGTTCGTTTGAAACTTTATAAAGGTAATTGTACTATTGCTGGCACAAAGTCTCCATATTCTATTTATGATAATGATATAGCTTCATTTACTATGGATGAGGAGTTGTATAATCATAAGGATGCAGAAGGATTTATTAACTGTTTCGGTCTTCCACTTAAAATGAGAGCTTTAAAGCTTAATAAAAAGAGTTAAGGAGTATTATTATGGAAAAGGTTAATGTAAGAAGTTTGGTTTTTTCTGCTATTTTAGCTGCTTTAGTGATTGTATCCATATTAGTCATAAAGTTACCTATGCCGCTTCCTGGTCAACAGTATATGCATATTGGTGATAGTTTTATTTTACTTGGCGCATTATTTGGACCACTTTATGGTTTTTTGATTGGTGGTATTAGTACTTTATTAGCTGATTTTATAGTTGGTGCTGGTATTTATGCACCATGGAGTTTCTTTATTCATGGATTGCAAGGATTATTGATGGCTTTTGTATTGATTAAAATTAAAAATATAAACACAATAAAATTCTTTGTTTATAGTGTGATTATTAGTTTTATTACTGTTGTAATAGGTTATGCTTTAGCTGAATACTTTATTGCAGGGACTATTTTAGCTGCCTCAGCGAGTATACCATTTAACACAATTCAAATTATTGCTGGTTCAATAATTGGTTCATTGTTGTATATTCCATTTAAGAAAGTTGCTTCATTAGTAAATAAGCAAGAAGAGTAGATTTTTAAAATTAAATAAATATATGAATATTATGGAATGAGTTCTGTTAATTATTAGAACTCATTCCATTTAATATATATTTTTGCTATATTACAATATAAAAATATATATTTGCTGAGAGAATAAATCTATATAGAAAGAAATATAAATATGAATTGTGGTTTTTGTATTTAATGTGGCTACTCCAAATTAATCCTCACTATCAGAAATGGAACTGTGCTAAAATTGAAAGGAATGAAGTGAAATTCATTCCTTTCAATTTATTTTTATTAAGTTTACTGATATAAGTAGCATTTACTCTTCAAGTAAGTTTCTAGCCCTATTTTGATAAGCTTCAAGTACATGTTCAGGTGAAAGTATACTTGCCTCATCACCAAATTGGAATAGCCAACCAAAAAATGAAGTAGAAACACAAACATTTATGGAAACCTTAAAATGATTATCATCTATCTTGTTGATGTAAACATCCTTGCCAAACTTATCTAATATCACATTGATAAGATGATTCTTAAGTTTAAGATGTACTCTTTCTTCAGGACCTCTAAACATAGAAAAAGTTTTTCTGGCATAATCGCCTACACTAAAGTTCTCAGGCAATGGTGTACAATTCTCATTTAGTAATTCTACACTATCCATTCTGTCAATTCTAAAGTTTGATATATCATCATATTTCTTGTGATAAGCAATAACATAGTAGTTTTCATCATCCCAAAAAAGAGCATATGGAGATATTGAATAAGACCCCCCATTTTGACGATAAACCCTCTCCTTATTTAAATTATAATCGAAATATTTAAAGGTGATTTGTTTTTTTTCAGCAATAGCTTGATTAACAGCATCAACATTATAGTAAACTTGCTCATTCATAGTTTTGACCCTGTTGCGAACCATAATATTTCTTCTAATCTGACGACTTTCATGATGACTTGCCAACAATCCTAATTTCTGTAATAAAATTTGAGATTTTTTTTCACTTATGAATTTTGCGCTAGCAACTGCATCAGCAAGCAATTTCAACTCAGGTAGCTGAAAATCACGTTCACAAATATAATATCCGGTACATTTATTTTTTTTACAAACAATATCATGACCGAATTTTTCCAATGCTTTAATATCTGAGTAAACAGTCTTTCTTTCTACTTCGATATCCCATCTTTTAAGCTCACTGATAATATCTTTTACAGTTAATAAATGATCTTCATCAGTTTTTTCTAATAATAGTCTCTGGAGATATAAAAGTTTCAATTTTTGATTAACTGATTTTGGCATAATACCCTCCTGATTAATAAAAAATTAATAAACCTAGACAATCATAATGATTATTCTCTTTTAGTTATTCGACACATATAATAGCATTTCCTACAAAAATATAGTAAATTAAAAATATTCTTTACTTATTACACTAATTTTAACATAACAAACTATCCAATAAACTGGATAGTTTATTAAAAATAAATGTTAAAAAACCACCAACTAACTATACTTTCAGCCTATCTTTAACCTTTATTTTAAAGGGATTTTGTGTTATAATAACAACAGTATGTATCTTAAAGAAAAAAGGAGAAAAACTATAGATGGATGATCAAAAAAAAGCTCAAGCGTCAAGCTATAATGCCAGTCAAATACAGGTACTTGAAGGACTAGAAGCAGTAAGAAAAAGACCAAGCATGTATATAGGTAGCACTAGTCTAAGAGGTTTGCATCACTTAGTTTATGAAATAGTTGATAACAGCATTGATGAGGCCTTGGCAGGGTATTGTGACAAAATTGATGTAACCATAGGAAAAGACAATGAAATAACAGTTAAAGACAATGGTAGAGGAATACCAGTCGATCTTCATCCGAAACTAAAAAAACCAGCAGTGGAAATTGCCTTGACAATACTACATGCTGGAGGAAAGTTCGGAGATGGAGGATATAAGGTTTCTGGAGGGCTTCATGGAGTTGGTATGAGTGTAGTTAACGCACTATCTGATTCACTTGTCGTTCAAGTAAGAAGAAATGGCAATGTTTATGAACAGAGCTTTTCTAGAGGTAAAGTTACTACACCTTTAACAATTGTTGAAGAAGGAATAACTGGTACAGGAACACAAATAACATTCCAAGCCGATTCAGAAATATTTGAAGATACAGTCTATGATTTTCTAACTTTAAGTCATAGAATGAGAGAGTTATCTTTCTTGAACAAAGGAATAACTATTACTCTAACAGACGAGAGAAGTGGTGTTGAAGAAATCTTCCATCATGAGGGTGGAATAGTAGACTTCGTTACCCATCTTAATAAAAACAAAGATCCACTATTTGAAAAACCATTATATATTTATGGGAATAAAGATGATGTGGAAGTAGAAGTAGCCATTCAATATCATGAGGGTTATGTAGAAAACTTATTATCATATACTAATAATATTCATACAACAGAAGGTGGAACTCACGAAGTAGGTTTTAAAACTGCCTTAACAAGAATTATGAATGATTATGGTAGAAGAAAAAATCTTATAAAAGAAAAAGAAGATAACTTGTCTGGAGAAGATATTAGAGAGGGTCTTACTGCTGTTGTCAGTGTTAAGGTGCTTAATCCACAATTTGAGGGACAAACCAAAACCAAGCTAGGTAATAGTGAAGTTAGAGGTATTGTTGAATCGATTGTAGGTGAAAAACTTAGTACCTTCTTAGAAGAAACCCCAGCAGTAGGTAAGAAAATTATAGAAAAAGGTATGATGGCTAACAGAGCCAGAGAAGCTGCTAGAAAAGCTAGAGATTTAACAAGAAGGAAAAATGCGTTAGAGTTTTCTGGATTACCAGGTAAACTTGCAGATTGTTCTAGTAGTAAAGCTGAGGAATGTGAAATATATATAGTAGAGGGAGATTCTGCGGGTGGTTCTGCGAAGACAGGAAGAAACAGAGAATTTCAAGCTATTTTACCACTGAGGGGTAAAATTCTTAATGTGGAGAAATCAAGAATTGACAAGATTTTAGGAAATAATGAAATTAAAGCTATGATTACTGCTCTTGGTACTGGAATTGGTGAAGATTTTAATGTTGAAAAATTAAGATATAACAAAGTTGTTATAATGACAGATGCTGATGTTGATGGATCTCATATCAGAACTCTGCTTTTAACTTTCTTTTTCAGATATATGAAACCATTAATAGAACTTGGTTGTGTATATATTGCCCAACCTCCACTATTTAAGGTTAAAATCGGCAAAGAAGAAAGTTATGTGTACACCGATAGAGAACTTGAAGAGAAGTTGAAGACAATTGAAGATGGTTCATATAATCTTCAAAGATACAAAGGTCTTGGAGAGATGAATCCTGAACAACTATGGGATACAACTATGGATCCTGAAAAAAGAACATTCTTGCAAGTAGCTATTGATGATGCTACTGAAGCTGATAGTATATTTACAGTTCTTATGGGTGACTTAGTAGAGCCAAGAAAAGAATTCATTCAAAACAATGCACATAAAGTAAGTAATTTAGATATTTAATGGAGATAGAATGAAACCTGGAAAATTAACTATAGAACAACTAAAAAAAATAGTATTTCCATATACAGGTATAAGAAGGCCGGAAGTTCTTGTACATGCTGCCATAGGAGAAGATTGTGCAGTAGTTGATCTAAACGATCAACTGTGTGTTATTTCTACTGATCCTATAACAGGAGCAAGCAAGGATAACGGCTATCTTGGCGTTCATGTGGCTTGTAACGATGTTATAGCCAGTGGAGGAAAACCTCTTGGAATACTAGTAACGCTACTTTTAAAAGAAGAAACTACTGAAGAGGATATAAAAAGAATTATCGAAGGAACAAATACAGCCTGCGTAGAACTTGGTATAGAGATAATTGGAGGACATACAGAAATAACCTCCAGTGTTAAGGAGAGTATTCTTTCATTAACTGCACTTGGTACAAAGGATAAAAAATATCTAGAAAATCAAGTTGCCATTGAAGAAGGTGATGAAATAATCCTAACAAAAGGAGGGGCCATCGAAGGAACTTCTATTTTATACAATGATTATGCTGAAGTATTTGAAAATATTGTCGATGAAAAATTAATAAAAGAGGGACAAAAGATGCTAAGGTGGCTTTCTATTTTCAAAGAAGGGGTAATAGCCTTAGAAAATGGAGCCAAAGTTATGCATGATGTAACTGAAGGTGGAGTTCTTGGTGGTGTTTATGAAATAACTGACAATACTGACCTGGGAATTGATATTTTTGAAAAAGAAATATATTTTCACCCATCCACATTAGCCTTATTGAAGGTTTTCCCTGATTTAGAGTTATTGCGACTAATATCAAGTGGTTCACTTTTGATAGTAGGAAAAAAGGATAATAAAATAAGAACCGAGTTGGAAAAAGCAGGAATTGACAGCTTTTCAATAGGTAGATTCAAAAAAGATAAATCAAGATTGTTACACAAGACCAATGGGAAAGTTATTAACATAGCTGAACCTAAAAGTGATGAGCTTTGGTCTATTATAGATAAACTCAAAGAAAGATAGGAGTGGAGACTTTGGAAAATAACACCGGTGGTAAAATCATACCAATAAACATTGAGACCGAAATGGAAAAATCATATATTGACTATGCGATGAGCGTTATAGTTGGCCGTGCTTTACCTGATGTAAGAGATGGAATGAAACCAGTACATAGAAGAATACTTTATGCCATGCATGAACTTGGTATGGGTTCGGATAAGCCTTATAAAAAGTCTGCCAGACTTGTCGGTGACGTTTTAGGTAAGTACCACCCACATGGTGATACAGCAGTTTATGATGCTATGGTTAGACTGGCACAGGAATTTGCAACTAGATATTTACTAGTTGATGGACATGGTAACTTTGGTAGTATTGACGGAGACTCAGCAGCAGCGATGCGTTATACTGAAGCAAGAATGTCAAAACTCGCAAGTGAAATGTTATCAGATATAAATAAAGAAACTGTAGATTTCATACCTAACTATGATGAATCATTAAAGGAACCAACAGTATTTCCAGCCAAGTTCCCTGCACTTTTAGTTAATGGATCTTCAGGTATTGCTGTAGGTATGGCGACCAATATACCACCTCATAATCTAGGTGAGGTAATAGATGGATTAATGGCCTTGATTGATGATTCTGATGTTACAATTGACACTTTAATGACTCATATTAAAGGACCAGATTTCCCTACAGGGGCAAATATTATTGGTTCTGATGGTATAGCATCTGCATATAGAACAGGCAGAGGTTCAGTTCGTATGAGAGGAAAGTCCCATATTGAACAAAACAAAAATGGTAAAAATAGAATTATTGTCACAGAAATACCTTATCAGGTTAATAAGTCTAAAATGATTGAAAAAATAGCTGACCTTGTAAGAGATAAAAGTATTGAAGGTATAACTGATCTAAGAGATGAATCAAACAGAATAGGTATTAGAGTAGTTATTGAACTTAAAAAAGATGCTAATCCTAGTGTTATTTTAAATAAACTATATAAACATACACAATTACAAGATACTTTTGGGGTTATTAACTTAGCGATTGTTAAAGGTAAACCTGTAGTTTTAAACTTAAAAGAAATGCTTTTCTACTATTTAGAGCATCAAAAGGAAGTATATATAAGAAGAACTGAATTCGATCTTAGAAAAGCTGAAGAAAGAGCTCATATTGTTGAAGGCTTAAGAAAAGCAATTAATAATATTGATGAAGTTATAGAAATAATTAAAAAGTCAGCTGATGTTAAAACTGCTAGAAGTTCCCTAATGGAAAAAATAGGTCTTAGTGAATTACAAGCTAATGCTATTTTGGAAATGAGACTTAGTAAATTAACTGGTCTTGAAAGAGAAAAACTAGAAGAAGAATATAAAGAACTGTTGATTAAAATAGCTTTCTATAAAGAGATACTTGGAGATGAAACAGTTTTAATGGGTATAATCAAGGAAGATTTATCAGAAGTTAAAAGAAAATATGCTGATAAAAGAAGAACAACTATTCTGCCTGCAGAAGGAGATTTTGTTGAAGAAGATTTAATTGCGGAAGAGAATATGATTATCACCATTAGTGATACTGGATATGTTAAAAGAATGCATATTAATGAATATAAGGCACAAATAAGAGGTGGTAAAGGTAAGAGCTTTAAATCTAAAGAAGGAGATTTTGTAGAACATTTAGTTTCTACAACAACTCATAATTATATAATGTTCTTTACTAATAAAGGTAGAGTACTAAGACTTAAAGTTTACCAAATACCTGAAGCAAATAGAAACAACAGAGGAACTGCAATTATTAACTTGCTTAATATAACAGGCGATGAAAAAGTATCAGCAGTTATTCCTATTAAGGATTATGACCCAGATAAATATCTATTTGTTGCCACTAAAAACGGTATTGTTAAAAAAAGTTCTTTAGAAGTATATGATAGTCCTAGAAAAGACGGTTTAATCGCTGTTAATCTTGATGATGGTGATGAGCTTATTGGAGTAAGTTTAACTAATGGCGAAGAGGATATTATTCTAGGTACTAAAAATGGTGCTAGTATCTGCTTTGCAGAAAAAGATGTTCGTCCTATGGGTAGAACAGCTAGAGGAGTTAAGGGTATTACTTTAGAGAAAAATGATGAAGTAATAGGATTAGTGGTTGCTAAACCAGAAACAACCTTATTAGTAATTACAGAAAATGGTTACGGTAAAAGAACGAAAGTAAGTAAATATAGAACTCAAACTAGAGGTGGAAAAGGTTCTAGAGCTATAGCTAAATCTTCAAGAAATGGTAATTTGGTAAGTATCATGAATGTTAAAGACGATGATGATATTATGGCAATTTCTCTAGAGGGACAAGGTATTCGTATGAAGGTTTCAGGAATTTCTGTAATCGGTAGAGTAACTCAAGGTGTTAAAGTAATGGATTTACCAGATACTGATAAAATTGTTGCTATCGGCACAGTGCTTAAAGAAGTTGATGGTATAAAAATTGATGAAGAAGATTCTAGTGAGGAAAGGTAGTTTTAATGCTTGATATTCGTTTAATATTAGAAGATAGAATAAAGGTTGAAGAAAACCTGGCAAAAAGAGGTTTGTTAGTTGATTTGAAAAATATTGTTGCTCTAGAAGAGGAACGAAAATTATATCTACAACAAACTGAAGAAAAGAAAAGTATCAGGAATCAAGTTTCCAAGGATATAGGCAAACGTAAAGCAAAAGGTGAAAATCCTGAGGCAATAATGGAAGAAATGCGATTACTGGGGGATGAAATATCAGAACTTGATACAAAAGTTAAGGATATTGAAGGAAGGCTTAAAGAAGAGTTGTTTAAGCTTCCTAATCTAGTTCATGATTCTATTCCTGTTGGGGCTGATGAATCAGCAAATGTTGAGGTTAAAAGGGTAGGTGAACTTCCTGTTTTCAATTTTGATCCAAAAGATCATCAAGATCTTGGGGTTGGATTAGATATAATGGATTTTGAACGAGGTAATAAAGTAACCGGACCTAAGTTTGTGTTTATGAAAGGTCTTGGAGCTAGACTTGAAAGAGCTTTAATGAATTTCATGTTAGATTATCATGGTAAAAATGGGTTTAAGGAAATATTAAGTCCATTTTTAGCAAACGAAGATAGTTTTTATGGAACAGGTCAATTACCAAAATTTGGTGAAGAAATGTATAAATTAGATGGTTATGGATATTACCTTATACCAACAGCTGAAGTGCCTTTAACAAATTTATATAGAGATGAAATTATTAAGGAACAAGAATTACCTATAAAGCTTTGTGGTTTTACACCTTGTTTTAGATCTGAGGCAGGCGCAGCAGGTAGAGATACAAAAGGTTTAATTAGAATGCATCAGTTCAGTAAAGTTGAGATGGTAGAATTTGTTAAGCCAGAAAATGGTGAGATTGCCTTGGAAGAATTAGTTGAAAGTGCAGGAGGTATATTAACTGCATTGGGTCTTCCATATAGAGTGGTGGTATTATCAACTGGTGATGTTGGGTTTGGTTCTGCTAAGACATATGATTTAGAAGTATATCTGCCAAGCTATAATGGGTATAAGGAGATAAGTTCTTGTAGCTTATATACTGATTTCCAAAGTAGGCGTTCTAGAATTAGATATAGAAATGAATCTGGGAAAAATCAGTTAGTCTATACTTTGAATGGATCTGGTTTGGCTATAGGTAGGACCATAGCTGCTATTATAGAAAATTACCAACAAGAGAATGGAACTGTAAAAGTACCAGAGGCTTTAGTGCCATATTTGGGTGTTGATATTATCGAATAGTTGATATAAAATAGAAAAGCACGGAGAAGTGGCTGAGTGGCTGATGGCGTTCGCCTGGAAAGCGGATATAGGGCTTTAAAACTCTATCGAGGGTTCGAATCCCTCCTTCTCCGCCAAGGCTGTACTAGATGGGGAGCTAGCGGTTCCTTGTAACTCCAAATCCGCTATAGGGAGATTGAATACCTGCTTTGAGGGATTAGTGAATAGAGATTTTGTTTAAAGAAGTGGTGTTGATGCTTGAGCTTTCTGAAGTTGTAGCCCATGAACCCTGTCAGGACCGGAAGGTAGCAGCAGTAAGTGGTGTCTATGGTCTGTCGGGAAATACTTAAGGGGAGCTAACCTTTGGGCATATTTTTAGTTGCTGGTTTCGATGGCAGGGTATAGTCTAATATAAATAATGGAGGTATAATTTGGAAGAAGAAACTTTAACACTAGGTGAAAAAATAATTGCCGGTCTTTCATATATTATATTTTTTCTTTCATTTATGAATGGAAATAAAAAGACCTTTAATAGATTTCATGCTAATCAAGGTTTATTACTATTAATGTTGATTGTCTTAGCAAACGTTGTCAATATTGCTTTAAGCTATTTTCCTTTTATATATCAGTTTAGTATAGGTATATTTATGATTTTAATTCTTTATTTCTTTTTTATTGGAGTTAAAAGTGCTGCTGAGGGTGAAATGAAAGAGTTCCCTATTATAGGAAAAATTAAATTTATTAAATAGTTATTATGAAAATTTTATATATGTATATATTAAATAAAAAACCAGGTTTTAAGCCTGGTTTTTTTGATGTGTAAAATATTCAGCTAAAGTTCAGTATAATGACAAATCATGTTCATAAATAATTTATATACTATAGAGGTAAAAGTTATAAATGGGGGTGTAATAATGTAGCTGATTTTTGTATTAACGGGTAAAATATTGACAAAGCAGAAGGAGAATAATTAATGTACATAATAAAAAATGCAATGAGAAACATTTCAAGAAGCTTAGGAAGAAATATTTTAATTGGAATTATCGCTTTTGTAATAGCGGTATCATCTACTGTAGCTATTTCAATTAAGCAGTCAGCACAAACAGCAGAGGCTGAAGCACTAAAAAATTTGACGATAACAGCAAGTATAGGAATTGATAGAACAAAACTTCAAAGTGAAGCTGGAACAGATAGAACAGTATTTAGAGAGTTACTAAGTAGTGTAGAAACTTTAAGTTTAGAAGATATGCAAAAGTATTCTGCTTCTACTGAAGTTAAAGCCTTCAATTATTCACTAGAAAGTTCATTATCAGGTAGTGATTCATTTGAAGCATACACTGAAACAGATACTGTTGTAGCTGCAACTGATGATACTAAAGATATTAATGCTCCTGTGAAAGAAAACCTTGGAGGTTTTTCAGGAATAGGTCAACAGGGTGACTTTACTGTTATTGGTTATAATAATACTGGTGGAATGAGTAATTTTATTAGTGGTGAAAATAAAATTTCCGATGGAACTTTGTTCAATTTTACTAATGATAATACTTGTGTGATAAGTGATACCTTGGCTGCATATAATGATTTAGCCGTAGGTGATACTATTACTGTTACAAATCCAAATCTTGACACTGAAAACTATATTTTGACTATTAGTGGAATATATACTTCAACAAGTACTTCAGATTCTTCTATTGAAATGAAATTTTCAACAGCTCAAGATCCTGCAAATCAAATATATACAAGTTATTCAACTTTATCAGCTATAACTACCGCTTCATCAACTGATGCAACCGTAAGTACAAATACTGATGGTGTAGAATTAACTACAGCTTTACGTTCTACTATAAGTGGTGTATATTCTTTTGCTAATATTGAAGATTATAATGACTATAAAGATAATCTTACTAATATGGGGTTAAGTGATAATTATACTTTAACATCAACTGATGTTACACAATATGAAGCTAGTCTTGCACCTATAAATAATTTGAGTAATTTTGCTAACATATTTTTAATACTGGTATTATCAATTGGTGGAGTAATTCTAGTTGTACTAAATATTTTTAATATTAGAGAAAGAAAATATGAAGTTGGTGTTTTAACAGCTATAGGAATGAAAAAATACAAAGTGGCTACTCAATTTATGACTGAACTATTTATGGTAACCTTTGTTTCCATAATTATTGGTACAATGGCAGGAGCATTTATATCTGTGCCTACTGCAAATTATTTGTTGGAAAATCAAATAAGTGCTGCTCAAAGTACTGAGACACAACAAGCTCAAAATTTAGGTCAAGTTGGTTCAGGTGGTGGGCTTGGTATTGCTCCTGTAAGTACTGAATCAGTAAATTATCTTGATAATATTAATGCTTCTATTGATCTTAGTGTTACTGCACAATTAATGGGTATAGGAGTTCTATTAACAATTGTAAGTAGCTTGGGTGCGATGATTTTCATTGTGAGATTTGAACCACTAAAGATTTTAAGTAATAGAAATTAAGTAATAGAAATTAAGTAATAGAAATAAGAATAATATTAGGAGGAAATAATGAGTATTTTAAAACTTGATAATTTAACCTATTCCTATGATGGGGGTAAAAAGAATATTCTTAATGGTATAAATCTAGAGTTCGAAAAGGGTAAAATCTACGCGATAATTGGAAAGTCAGGTGAAGGGAAAACAACAACACTTTCCCTGCTGTCAGGTTTAACCAGTCCTACCAAAGGACATATATATTATGATGATAAAGACTTGAATAAAATTGATAAGTATAAATATCGTAGTAAGATGGTTGGTGTAATATTCCAGGGGTATAATTTATTACCACAGTTAACTGCTGAAGAGAATGTTATATTGGCGTTAGATTTAGCTGGTAAGAAGATCAAACATAAAAAAGAAGTTGCTAAAAATGCACTTTTGTCTGTAGAACTTGGTGGTGATAAGGTTAGGCGTAGAATATTGAAGTTATCTGGTGGAGAACAACAAAGAGTGGCTATTGCTAGAACTTTATGTTATGAACCTGATATTATATTTGCTGATGAACCTACTGGTAATTTAGATAATGATACAGGTGATGGTATAATGAAGATATTCTCTAAATTGGCCAGTGAACAAAATAAGTGTGTTATCATAGTTACTCACTCTGATAAGGTTGCTAGTTTTGCTGATAAAGTGATTACTCTAAAAGATGGTCTTGCAGAGTAACTGGTTAAGTTGTAATATTAAATTGTTAATGTTATGATTTTGTAATCTGAGGTGATGAATATGTCTAAAATACTAATATGTGATGATGAAGCAGGTCTAAGAGCGGTTATTAAAAGATATGCACTTTTTGAAGGGCATGAGGTTATTGAAGCAAGTAATGGCATGGAAGCTATTGAATGTTGTCGTAAGGAAAAATTTGACATTATCATAATGGATATTATGATGCCGGAGTTAGATGGCTTTTCGGCTGTCAAGGAGATAAGAAAGACTACGAATACTCCAATTATCATGCTATCTGCTAGAGGTGAGGAGTATGACAAGGTTCTTGGTTTTGAATTAGGTATTGATGATTATGTAGTAAAGCCATTTTCATCTAAGGAGATAATGCTTCGTATACAAGCTATTCTAAGAAGGACTAAGAATAGAGCAGATGCTTTAAATGGTGAAGATGGACATTTCGTTTTTCATAAAGAGGGACTATATGTTGATTTGACTGCCTATAAGGTTTTTGTAGATGATGTTGAAACTAGTTTATCACCTAAAGAATATGAAATTTTATTTTATATGATTAGGAATAAAAATATTGCGATTCCAAGGGAGAAATTGTTAACTGAAGTTTGGGGTTATGACTATTTTGGTGATGATAGAACACTTGATACTCATATAAAACTTTTAAGAAAATCACTTGGTGTTTATGCTGAGTATATTAAAACCTTGCGTGGTCTAGGTTATAGATTTGAGGGATAATAATGAAAAAGTTTGGCAATAAAATTAAGTTAAAATGGAAGGTTTTTGGTTATCTTCTGGGTTTTTCTGCTTTATTGTTAGTTGTTTTATGGCTATTTCAGACAATATTCCTTAATGATATTTATCGAATTACCAGAATGTGGGAAATAGAAAAAGCAGTTTCTGAAGTTAGGCAGAATATTGATAAGCCTGAGTTAGATGATTTGCTTTTAGAATTAAATCAAGAAAAAGAAATCTATATAATGAGAACTGATGAATTTACAGCTCCTCAAAAGATGATGTTTGCCAATCCTAATAGTCATCGTGCTGAAACTTTGACTAAAGAGTATTCATTTGAATTAGAGGATGGGACAACTTTATCATTAACCTTTTATGCTATAATTACTCCTGTTAATGCTACTGTTTCCACTCTGCAATTTGAACTTTTAATTATTACTTTTTTAATGGTGGGCTTGTCTGTTGGTCTTGCAGTTGTCTTGGCTAAAAAGATTTCAACACCTATTGAAAAAATTAATAGCAGTGCTAAGAACTTGGCTAAGGGTGATTATGAAACTGATTTTACTGTAGAAGGGTTTTTAGAAATTAGTGAGTTATCAGATACTTTGAATTATACTGCTAATGAATTGTCTAAGGTTGAAAAACTAAGGCGTGAGTTAATTGCTCATATTTCTCATGATTTAAGAACGCCTCTTAGCTTAATATATAGTTATGCCGAAATGATGCATGATTTTCCTGATGAAATAAATAAAGATCAGACACAGGTTATTATGGATGAAACAAGTCGTCTTTCTTCTTTGGTTAATGATGTGCTTGATATATCGAGGTTTGAATCGGGAGCGCCTATATTAAATATTAGTGAATTCAATTTAACTTTGTGTTTACAAAGTGCTACTGATAGGGTTAGAGAATTAGTAAGTCGTGATGGTTATAGTATTGAATTTATTAAGGAAGAAGAAATCTGGTTAAGTGCAGATGAACTTAAGATTACTCAGGCTTTCTATAATTTATTGATTAATGCTATAAATTATACTGGTGATGATAAGGTTGTCGTAATCAAGCAAAGAGTCATTGGAGATAGAGTTAGAGTTGAGATAATTGATACTGGTGAAGGTATTGAAGAGGAATACTTACCATATATCTGGGAGCGATATTATAAGGTTGATAAGAATCATAAGCGTCCTGTAACTGGTACTGGTCTTGGTTTATCTATCGTTAAAAAAATTATTGATTCTCATGAAGGGACCTGTGGGGTTGACTCAGTAGTTAGTGAGGGTAGTATATTCTGGTTTGAATTAAAATTGAGTGATGATAAACAAATAAATTAAAAAGACTTTATAAAATATAAGGTGAACATAGAAAAGAAGTATGAATTATCATGCTTCTTTTTTATATTATATAAAAAAATATAAAAATTTCTATTGACATATATAAAAATAAGTATAAAATAGGTATTACCTAATAGGTACTACCTTTAATGTAATACTTATTAAATAAGATATTAGTGAGGCAAAAATGAGTGAAAAACAACAATTATACAAAACTACAATAGAACAACTTCTAAAAGAAATTAAAACTGGTAAATATTCAAATTTACAGAAATTACCACCAGAAATAGAAATAGCTCAAGATTTTGGAGTTAGTCGTACATTAATAAGAGATTGTCTGATGTCGATTGAACAAGAGGGTATTGTTACTAGAAAACTTGGAGTTGGGACAGTTATTAATAAACATGTTTTAGATGTGGTTACCAGAATGGATTTAGAATTGGAATTTATGGAAATGGTTGAACAAGCAGGTTATAAACCAGGTATTTCTTATGTAAAAATAAACGAAACGATAATTAATGAAGAAGTGGCTCAAAAACTAAAATTGAATAAGAATGATTTATTAGTTAGTGTAGAAAAAGTTATAACAGCGGATGGAAAACCTGCAATTTTCTGTATAGATTATTTCCCGAAAAAAATTATAACTCATAAATCACCAGATTATGAATTACTGAAAAAACCGATATTTGATTTTTTAAATAAATTTTGTGGTGTAGAAGTATATATGGATTTAACTGAAGTAAAAGCTATAAATACAGATCAATATTTATCAAGCATACTAAATATTGATGTTGGAATACCAATAATATTCATGGATGAGATTGGGTACTCCTTTAAAGGGAAACCTATACTACATTCTAAAGAATATTATGCAGATGGAATATTTAAACAAACTGTTTTACGTAAAAAAATATAATTGGAGGAAGAAATGGAATATACAACAGAATCAATAAAAAATGATATAAAAGCATCAATGGGTATTATAGAATTAGACCTTATTTTGAAAGACGTTAAACTTGTAAATGTTTATACGAATGAAATATATCCAGCGAATATCGGTATTTACAATAAAAGGATAGTTACAATTAACTCAGATGAAAATGTGAGGTGTAAGGAAATTATAGATTGTAAAGGGGGCTATGCTGTACCTGGCTTTATTGATAGTCATGTTCATATTGAAACTACATTACTTACACCAGAAGCCTTAGGTGAAGTTATTGTACCTTGGGGAACTACCTCAATGTGTGTAGACCCAATGGAGATAGCCAATGTATCTGGAATTGATGGGCTTGTAGCTTTAGTAAATGATTCTGAAAAACTACCTTTTAGATTATTTCTAGAAGTTCCTTCAAGAGTTCCTACAGCACCAGGATTAGAAACAACAGGCGGGGTTCTTGGTTTAAAAGAAGTTAGTGATTTACTAAGTATGGATATGTCAGTAAGTTTGGGTGAACTTGATCCTTCAAAGATTCTAGGAATAAAAGATGAGTATTTAGGCAAAATTGCTAGTAGTTTAAATAACAAGAAAATTTGTAACGGTCATGCTATTGGTTTAGGAAAAAAAGAGCTAAATATTTACGCAACTGCTCATTTGGCTGATGATCATGAATCAGTAACTTATGAAGAATTATTAGATAGATTAAGACTTGGAATTAAAGCTTTAGTGCGTGAAGGTAGCAGCGAGAGAAATGTTGAAGCTCTAATGAAAGGTGTAATAGAAAATAAGATGTCAACTGAAAATTTATTATTTTGCACTGATGATAAGCATGTAAATGATATTTTTAATGAAGGCCATATAAGTTATAACATTCAAAAATCTATTGATTTAGGTTTAGATCCAATAGAAGCAATTAAAATTGCTACTATTAATACAGCAAAACACTTTAAACTAGAAGATAAGATAGGTAGTATAGCACCTGGAAGATATGCAGATATTTTAATTATAAAAGACTTGAAAGTAATCAAACCAATTTTAGTTTTTAAAGATGGGGAAATCGTAGTTGATGAAAATGGTTATAGAGGATGTGATAAAAAAGAATATCCTAAAGAGTTATTTAATACAGTAAAAATATCACCAACTTTCTCTCATAAGGATTTCGCTATTAAAACAGATGGTAAAAAAGTTAAATGTAGAATTATAGATTTGATCAAAGATCAAATTATCAATAAGGAAATCCAAGAATGGATGAATGTAGAAAATGGTAATGTAGTAACTGATATTGATAGAGATATTATTAAAATTTCAGTAGTTGAAAGATATGGTAAAAATGGAAGAGTTGCAAACGGACTTGTACATGGTTTTGGGTTAAAGAAAGGTGCCTTAGCTGCATCAGTTTCTCATGATCATCACAATATAGTAGTAGTTGGGACAAACGATAAAGATATGGAGTTAGTAGTAAAAGAAATTGGTAAAATGCAAGGTGGTTTTGTTGCAGCATCTGATGGAAAAGTATTAGATTCTTTAGCATTACCTTTATGTGGCTTAATGACAACACTTCCAGCTTTAGAAGTAATGGAATGCATGGAAAAATTAAATAATAATGTTAAATCTCTCGGTTGTTCTATGAGTGCACCATTTATGTCTTTATCGTTTATATCCCTGCCAACAGTTCCAGAATTAGGTTTAACAGACTTTGGTTTAATTGATGTATTAAAACATAAGATTATAGATTTAATAACAGAAGTGGAGGTGTAAAAATAAAAAATAATACAAAATAATAACAACTATTTTTAAAATATAAAGGAGGAAGAGGAATGAAAAAAAAATTATTATTAATGTTTTTGATCATGATTACGGCTTTAAGTTTTACCGTAGCATGTTCAAATAGCGACAGTAGCGACACATCTAACAAGTTGAAAGTTGCTTTGATTTTACCAGGTAAAAAGGATGATTTATCCTTTAACCAATCAATGTATGAAGGTATGATGGCTTATGTTAAAGCTAATCCTGATAAAATTGATTTAAAAGTAACAGAAAATGTCTATGAAGTTTCAGATATTGAACCAGCTTTATTAGACTTTGCTGATCAAGGTTATGATGTTATTATTGGACATGGTTTCCAATTTATGGAACCATTAATTAAGGTTGCTGCACAATATCCAGATACAGCCTTTGTTTTAGGTACTGGATATAAATTTGAAAGTAATTCAGTAATTTATGATGTGTCACTAGATCGTGGTGGGTATCAAATGGGTGTTATAGCCGCTTTAGCAACACAAACAGATAAAATTGGAGTTATTGGTGGAGCTGACGTTTCAGAAATTTATAGAGGTCATGAAGGCTTTAAGCTTGGAGCTAAATCTATAAATCCTAATATTCAAGTCCAAGAAGTTTATACTGGAGACTGGAATGATACAGCTGGAGCTAAAGAAGCAGCTATTGGAATGTATGATTCTGGAGTAGATGTTATCTGGCACTCAGGTGATGGTATTGGTTTAGGTGTAATTCAAGCAGCTAAAGAAAAAGATAAATATGTACTTGGTAATGTAGCTGATCAACATGATTTAGCGCCAAATAATGTATTGTCAGGTGTTGTATATCAGTGGCAAGCTGTTTTAGAGGGTATTTTTGCTGACATTGAAAGTGGTAAAATTAATGATCTTACTGATAATGAAAGATTCTATTGGATTACTGCTGAAAATGGTGGGGAAGTATACTCAAAAATCAATGATCCAAAAGGTTGGTTAACTAGTGATGATTTAACAAAAGTCGAATCAAGTTGGTCTGATCTAAAATCAGGGAAAATTGATTTTTCAGTAATTAAAGAACCTACAAATTAAGAATAATTATGTTTACGCCAGTATTTTAATTATACTGGCGTAAACCTTACAATCATTTTGAAAGGAGGTATTATTGTGGAAGAAATTAAAGTAAATGATTATGCTGTTGTAATGAAAAATATAGTAAAAGAATTTTATGATGTTAGAGCAAATGACAATGTGAACTTTTTAGTAAAAAATGGATCTATTCATGGTCTTTTAGGAGAAAATGGAGCTGGAAAAACTACATTAATGAATGTTCTTTATGGACTTTATCACCCTGAAGAGGGCGAGATATTTATAAATGGAATAAAACAAGATATACATTCTCCAACTAAGGCAATTTCACTTGGTATCGGAATGGTGCACCAACATTTCATGTTAGCCAGACCTTTTACTATTGTAGAAAATGTTATGCTAGGGAGAAAGTCTAGAAAAGGAATTCTTTTAGACACTAAAGAAACTGCAAAGGACTTAGTTGCCTTAGCAGAAAAATATAAAATGAAAATTGATCCATATGCAAAAATATGGCAATTATCAGTAGGTGAGCAACAAAGAGTAGAAATTTTAACAGCCCTATACCAAGGAGCTGAAGTATTAATTTTAGATGAACCAACTGCTGTTTTAACACCTCAAGAAGTTGATGGATTATTTGTAACTTTACGAGAAATGAAAAATGATGGGAAATCAATAATATTGATTACTCATAAATTAGAAGAAATAGTATGTATAGTTGATGAAGTTACAGTATTACGTGATGGAGCAATGATTGGTAATGTTGAGGTAGATTGTAATACAACGAAAGCCGAACTCACTAAAATGATGGTAGGTAGAGATGTACTATTTAATTTTGAAAAATCAAATAGTGCAGCAGGTGAAAAAAAATTAACGATTAAAGATTTAAAAGTTTTAAATGACAAAAACTTTCTAGCTTTAGATGGGTTTTCTTTAGATGTACATGCTGGGGAAATTATAGGATTAGCTGGTGTTGATGGCAATGGTCAAAAAGAATTGTGTGAAGCATTAACTGGCATTAGAACAGTTGAATCAGGAGAGGTAAAGCTAGATACAATTAATATTGAAAATAAACCACCCCTTTTTTCAATTAAAAAAGGGATTGCACATATACCAGAAGATAGACATATTACTGGTCTTGCCTTGGGTTGGAGCTTGAAGAAGAATCTTATTTTAAAAACATTTAAGGATAATTCAAAATTTGGCTTAATAGATGAGAAGAAAATTGAAGATAGATGGGAAAAAGCTAGAGTTGCATATCAAATAAAGGCTAATTCTGGTGATGACTCAGCAAGAGACTTATCTGGTGGAAATCAACAAAAAGTTATTCTTGCCAGAGAACTGGAAAACAATCCGGTTATACTTATAGCAAATCAACCTACTAGAGGATTGGACATTGGAGCTACAGAATATGTGAGACAAAAACTTCTTGACGCTAAAGGTGATGGTGCTGGAGTACTATTAGTCTCAGCTGATTTAGAAGAAATATTGCAACTTTCTGATCGAATAGCCGTTATCTATGATGGGAAATTGATGGGAATACTGCCTGGTGGTAGTGATGTTAAAAAAATTGGAGAACTAATGATGGGTAAGAAACTGGAGGTAGAACAAAATGCTAAATAAATTAACCAAAAATTTAAATCAAATTCTACTTGCAGTAGGCACTATCATTTTAGCTCTTATAGTTGGTGGGGTAATAATTAGCTTTTCTGGAAATAGCCCTTTAGATGCATATTTTTCTATGTTTAATGGAGCCTTTGGTTCAAAACAAAGATTTATGGAAGTATTAGTTAGGATGATTCCGCTCGTGATAATGGCCTTAGGTACATCTGTTGCTTTTAAAGCTAATCTTTGGAACATTGGTGGTGATGGACAATTTATTATGGGTTCAATATTTGCTGTATTTGTTACTATTTATAGTGGATTACCACCTGTAATTGGCATTCCTGTATCAATTTTAGCTGCAATGTTAGGTGGAGGATTATGGGCAGGTTTAGCAGGTTGGCTTAAAGTTAAGTTTAATGCCAATGAAGTTATTACAACTTTAATGCTAAACTATATTGCGGTATACTTCTTATCCTTTTTAGTCTATGGTCCGATGATGGATCCTAAAGGGTCTAAAATGCCACAAACAGAAATAATACCACAAGCCTTTAGATTACCACTTTTTGAAAGTGGAAATAGATTGCATATGGGAATATTTCTAGCTTTAATTATTGTTATTATAATGATTTTCTTCTGGAAATCAACAGTAGGTTTTAAGATAGGTCTATTGGGACAAGGAGAAAAAGTTACAACATATGCTGGAGTTAGTGTAAAAAAAATGATTGTATTTACTATGATAATTTCAGGTTTACTTGCAGGTATTTCTGGATGGACAGAAATATATGGAGTGCAGTATAGACTACTAGAAGGTATAACAAGTGGTTATGGCTCAATGGCTATAGTAATCGCCTTAATGGGTGGTTTAAACCCAATTGGAATACTAATATCAGGATTTTTCTTTTCAGCATTACTCGTTGGTGGAGCAACTATGCAAAGAATGACAGCAATACCATTTTCAATTGTTGATATTGTACAGGGTTTAATTATTATCTTTATTATTGCAAGAACTGCAGTAAACTTTAAAGAAATCAAAAACAAGATTGTAAGGAGGATGGGACATGTTAAGTAATATATTTACAGTTAGCTTTTTCGTCAGTCTATTGGCAAGTACGATAAGACTAGCAACACCAATTTTATTGCCTGCATTAGGACAGATTTATACGCAACGTGCCGGAATCCTTAATCTAAGTGTAGAAGGAACAATGACAATTGGAGCTGTAGCAGGTTTTGCAGCTACTTATTACTCAGGAAGCTTATGGCTTGGTATATTGATGGGAATGGCTTTTGGAATGTTATATAGTTTATTGATGGCAGTACTAAGTGTTACTTTAAGAGCTAACCAAGTTATAGCAGGAACAGCTTTAAATATTCTTGGTATTGGATTGGCAGTATTCTTTTACAGAGTAATTTTTGGAATTCAGAGTTTGCCACCACAAGTTGAACCTTTTCAAATGTTAAAAATACCATTTCTATCAGAGATTCCTGTAATAGGAGTTATATTATTTCAACATAATATTATAGTGTATCTATCATTTGTCATGGTTGTGATAACTTGGTTTATATTAGAAAAAACAACATTTGGTCTTAAAATAAAAGCAGTAGGAGAAAATCCTAAAGCAGCAGATTCTAAAGGGGTAAATGTTAGTAAATACAGATATTTTGCCGTATTGATTGGTGGTATATATGCAGGTGCAGCAGGTGCTTTTATGTCAATTGCCTACTTAAATATTTTTACTGAATCAATCATTGGAGGAAGAGGATTTATTGCTGTAGCTGTAGTAATATTTGCAAGGTTCCTACCTATAAGAGCAATGTGGGGAGCTTTGTTATTTGGTGTAGCAAGTGCTTTACAATTGCGACTTCAAGCGTTAGGAATTGATGTAGCTAATCAACTTATGCTTATGTTACCTTATGCTTTAACCATTATTGCACTAGTATTGGCATCTAAAAAAGCAGATTTTCCAAGTGCCTATGCTATTCCTTATTCAAGAAAGGAAAGATGATGAAAAAAGTACCTATAATCAAATTAATTATTGCAGTATTATTAATACTAACTTTAATAGTAAGTTTTGGCTTATTGAAAGTCTATGGCAAAAATAATTTGTCTGTTGAAAATGCTGAAATAAGAGCAAATGCTTTTGCCGAAGCAGTTAATTATGATTATAAAGATCCATCGAAGATTTATGCTTTTATGACAGCAGAATATAAGGGGAAAATAACATCTGATGAATTTGTAAAAGCATTTAATAAGGAAAGATCTTATCCATATTTATGTCCATTATTTATAAATCTTGATAAGGTGGAATTAACTGGAAAGTTGACAGAAGGAACAGCTATTTATTCGCAAGCTGCAAGACTTCCAGGTATGATTTACAATGTTAAACTTATATATGAAAATAGTAACTATTATATTGTAGCTTTCGAAGAATTCATTGATGGAAGTTATCTTGAAAAATTTGAGAATTTATCATATTCATTAGATAGTTATTTTGATTTTAATAAGTAAAAGAGGAGAGGAAAATGGGAATAGGCAAAAATATAAATAGAGTTGATGCCCTTTCAAAAGTGAGAGGAACAACAAAATATACTGAGGATCTGATTCCTCATAATGCACTTACTGCTAAGATTCTTCACAGTAAAATAGCAAATGGAATTGTTAAGGATATTGATATAAGTGAAGCGCTAAAAATAGAAGGAGTTATGAAAATAGTTACTTGTTTTGATGTGCCTGATACTGATTTTTCAACAGCAGGACATCCCTATTCTTTAGATCCCACACACGCTGATATAAAAGATAGGAAATTATTAAATAAGAGAATTAGATATTATGGTGATGATGTAGCAGTTGTAGTTGCAATTGATCAAATAGCAGCACAAAAAGCCTTGGAGGCAATTAAAGTAAATTATGAACAATTCGAACCAAGATTAAATGTTTATGATAATAAAAAAATTGAAAATCCATTACATGAATTTTATCCAGATGATGTTATGTCTAGAATGGATTTTTATTTAGAAAGTGATAATAAAGCGATTTTTAAAAATCATAAAGTCTTAGATGAATTAGTTAAAAACCACAGTATAGAAGGTAATCTACCTGATAGTAACAAATCAATGAAAAAAAATGAATACACTTTGCCTATAGTACAACATGCTCATATTGAAAACATAGTTTGTTTTGCCTATATGGAGGGTAAACGTCATATTGTCGTAAGTGCTACCCAAGTGCCTCATGTAGTTAGACGTATAGTTTCTGAAGCATTAAAGATAGCAATTGGTGATGTTCAAGTTATTAAACCATATATTGGCGGGGGCTTTGGTAATAAGCAGGATATAATTTATGAACCATTAGCAATGTATTTATCAAAATTGATGGGTGGAGTATGTATTTCTCTAATTTTAAGTAGAGAAGAAACTTTTATTAATAGTAGAACTCGACATGGAATGAAAATTACAACTATGTTGAATACTGAAGATAATAGTTTGCGTATGCAAAATAGAGCGGCTAGTATAATTTCTAATCAAGGAGCCTACTCAACTCATGGTCATGCAATTGCAGCAAATGCAATTACCAATTACTTCCAAATGTATTCTGGTTCAGGTATGCAATTTGGTTCATCAGTATCAAAATATAGTAACCTGCCATCAGCAGCTGCAATGCGAGCTTATGGAATACCTCAAATTTGTTTTGCAACTGAATCACAAATGGATGATTATGCTAGAGAAGCAGGCTTTGATCCAATAGAATTTAGAATAGTGAATTTAGCTAAAATTGGTGATGTAGAGCCTTTTAATGATATACATATAAATAGTAATGGTTTAGTAGAATGTATTAATAAAGGAAAAGAATTAATATCTTGGGATGATAAGAAAAAAAAATATGAAGAATTTAATATAAATTCAAAAGACTTTAAAAAGGGTATAGGAATTGCACTTTTTGCCTATAAAACAGGAGTTTATCCTATAACTGTTGAAACTAGTTCTTGCAGGATTATTTTAAATCAAGATGGTAGTTTACAAGTACAAGTAGGGGCTATTGAAATTGGGCAAGGTTCAGATACAGCATTTTGTCAAATTGCTTCAGAAATTCTTTCCATACCTGAGGATAAGATAAATATTGTATCCTGTCAGGATACAGATATTTCTCCATTTGATCCAGGTGCATATGCATCTCGTCAAACATATATTGGTGGGGGAGCTGTAAAAAAAGCTGCAGTACTTTTGAAAAAAAAGATTTTAGAAAAAGCAGTTAATAAGTTAGGTATTAGTTTTAAGGAACTAGATCTAATCGATGAATATATTATAAGAAAATCAGATGGGGAAAAACTAGAAAAACTTGAGAATGTGATCTTATATTCTATGTATAGTTTAAATAATACTGAACACTTAACAGCTGAAGCAACTTATACTGGTTTAAATAATGCTTTTGCATATGGTGCTTGCTTTGCTGATATTTGCGTGGATATACCTTTAGGTAAAATAGAAATTTACAAAATGTACAGCATTCATGATAGTGGTAAAATTATTAATCCTCAGTTAGCAGAAGCTCAAGTTCATGGGGCTGTTGCAATGGGTGTAGGCTATGCAATTGGTGAAGAAATGTTATTTGATAAAATTTCGGGGAAACCATTAAATAATAATTTCCTTGACTATAAAATACCAACTTCAATGGATATTCCTGAAATTGAAGTTGCATTTGTTGAAACCTATGAACCTTCAGGTCCTTTTGGTAATAAAGCTTTAGGTGAACCACCAATTATTGCACCTGCACCTGCTATTAGAAATGCAGTTCTTTTTGCAACTGGTGTTTCTATTAATTCATTACCGTTAAATCCACAAAAATTAGTTTCTGCATTTAAAGAAGCAAATTTAATAGATGAAGAATAGGAGAAAAGGTAATGTATGATATTAAGAAAAATTATCAGGGAAGAACTATTAGCGATGTTTTAAATATTATGAAAGAGAATTCTGATGTTAAAATAATTGCTGGTGGTACTGATATGTTAATAAAAATGAAAGAAAGAAAAATTAAAGATGTTGAAATTTTAAGTATCGGAGATATTGAAGATTTAAGAGGTATAGAAATAGACGAGGCTGGAACAATAGTTATAAAAGCAGCTACAAGATTTATTGAGATAATAAAAAATGAATATATTTTGAAATATATTCCAACTTTAGCAAAAGCTTGTAATCAAATTGGCAGTCCTCAAATAAGAAATATTGCTACTATTGGTGGTAACTTATGTAATGGAGCAGTAAGTGCTGATGCTGTACCAACACTTCTTGTGTTGGAGGCAGAACTTCATTTAATTGATTGTGATGGTAATAAAAGAACTATAAATGTTAATGATTTCCATACAGGACCAGGAAAAACAAACCTAGTCTCTGGTAAGGAAATATTGACTAAAATTCATATTAAAAAAGAAAATTATGAAAATTATAGTTTTGACTATTATAAATATGGTAAAAGAAATGCCATGGAAATTGCTACTTTAGGTTGTGCGGTAGGTATTAAATTAAGTAATGATAAAAATATTGTTGATGATTTTAAAATAGCCTACTCAGTAGCTGCACCAACTCCTAGGCGTTGTAAGAGTATAGAGCAATTGATAGTGGGTGAAGGGGTTACTCAAGATACAGTTAACTTAATAAAAATAGAAAATATCTCTGAATTGTTACCAAGAGATAGTTGGAGAGCTTCGAAAGATTTTAGATTACAACTAATAAAAGAAATTGGAAGAAGAACAACCATAAATGCTATTGAAGCTAATGGAGGTAAGCTATGTTAAAAATAATTAAATTAAATGTTAATGGTAAAATCAATGAAATTTCATATGATGATAGGGAATCTTTAACAGACACTCTTAGGAATATAGGATTAACAAGTGTCAAGAAAGGATGCGAAGCTGGTGAATGTGGGGCATGTACTGTTTTATTAGATGGTAAAGCTATTAATAGCTGTCTTTACCTTACATCCTGGGCAGAAGGCAAAGAAATTACTACTGTTGAAGGTTTAGCTACTGAAGATAATGATTTCTTACATCCTGTACAAAAGGCTTTTGTAGAAGAGGCAGCGGTACAGTGTGGTTTTTGCACTCCAGGTCTTATATTAACAACCACAGAATTGATGAATTCAGGTAAAAAATGTGATAGACATGAAATTAGAGAAGAAATATCTGGTCATTTATGTCGTTGTACTGGATATGAAAATATTATTAATGCTGTAGAAAAGGTAGTAGGAAAAGATATATCTTAAAGTTTGTCATCTCTTTATGGCCTCATGTATTGTCCTCCGACAAAAGTATACATGAGGCCATAGGTTTATTAATTTATAATGTTTTTTCCATAAGAATATGCTGGCAATCTTCATCCATATAAACATTACCAACCGTTATATAATTATTCTTTAAATAAAATGCTTTTGCATGGTATTGTGATGATAATTGGATCTTTATTGCTCCAATTGTACGAGCCATGCCCTCAAGTTCATTAATTAGCCTAATACCTACATTTAATTTGCGATATTCTTTAAGAACCGCAACACGTCCTATAATATAGATATCATTAGACTTTTCCTTTTTGAAAATTCGACCTGTTGCAATAGGCTTACTTTCAAAATATATTAGAGCATGTATAGCTCTTTTATCAATATCATCAAATTCTTCTTTAAAACCTTGTTCTTCAATAAAAACAACCTCTCTTATATACCTAATATCACTCGTTACTTCATTAAAAAATTGACAGTTTATATTCATTATCAACTCCTATACTATATTAGTATTGTATTTTTAACTAACTTATAAAGTAACCTGGTACCAAACCCAGTAGCACCTTTACTAAAATAACCGTCACTATCCTCACTCCATGATGGTCCTGCTATATCTATGTGCAACCAAGGAGTATTACCCACCACTGAACCTAAAAACAAACCAGCAGTTATAGTACCGGCAAAACGACCACCAGAATTATTTAAATCAGCATAAGGAGTTTCTATAAGTTTCATAAAATCATCATCATGAGGCAATTCCCAAACACGCTCACCAGTATCATTTGCAGCATTGTTTAATTCGTTCATAAACTCATCATTATTTGTTATAACAGCAGCAATCTTCTGACCAAGAGCCACCTCTGCAGCACCTGTTAAAGTAGCAATATCAACAACTTTATCAACATTTTTTTCAGTTAAAATATAGTCTAAAGCATCAATCAGAGTTAATCTACCCTCTGCATCAGTATTAGTTATAAATATTGTCTTTCCACTTCTAGAAGTTAAAATATCATTTGGTCTATAACTTCTTGAAGAAACAGAATTATCACAAGCAGCAACAACAGCAATAACATTAACAGGTAACTTCATAGAAGCAATAGCCCCCATAGCAGCAATAACACTACTAGCACCACTCATATCCCCTTGCATAGTTAACATACTATTAGCAGGCTTGAGAGAAAGGCCTCCAGAATCAAAAGTAATTCCTTTGCCCACTAAACCAAGAACTTCTCCACCTTGATTTCCCATGTATTCCATAACAATTAATTGTGGCTCATATGAAGAACCGTTACTTACAGCTAAAAAAGCATTCATTCTTAACTTCTCTATTTTTTTCCTGTCATAAACATCAACTTTAAAACCAGAACTATCACCAAGAGAAATAGCACTAACAGCAAGTGTTTCAGGATTGATAACATCACCTGGCTCATTAGCTAACTCTCTTGAAAGTATGGTCATTTCACCAAGGAGTACACCTTCATCTATATTCTTCTTAAAATTATCCAAGCCATTACCGACTAATATATATTCTTCAATTGTAGAATCCTTTTTTTTACTTTGATATTTATTAAAACTATAAGTACTTAAAGTTATTGCCGTAGATATATTTTCAAGTGCTTCACCATTTATGATGGAGTTGGGTACTTGAATCACAACATCTTTTTCTTTTAATGTATTAGCTTTTTTACAAGCATTGGCAATTCCACTTCTAAGTATTTCCATATAGTTATCACTACTATCACCAAGTCCAATAAAAATATGATGAACTAACTCATTACCAAGGTGAGTTGAAGTATGAAAAAGAGTATTTTTCTCTCCTGTAAAGAGATCTTTATTAATCAGGTTATTTAATATACCTTGTGTTTTTTCTAATATAAGATTGTTTTTAAAAAGCGGATAAATATTTATCTTACTTTCATAATTTTGTTGTATTTTAATCATTTTTAAGCTCCTTTACTGCTAAACTAATTCTAGATAAACCTTCGGTTAAGGTACTTCTAGGACATCCAATATTAAGTCTTAAAAATCCTAGTCCTTCTTCACCATAAATAAGGCCGTCAGTTAAAATCACATTATTTTTAATTAAAGATTCTTGGATCTTTTTATGATCACCATAAGCACTAAAATCTAACCACATCAAGAAGGTTCCTTCAGGAGTGCTAATATTTATTTTTGGAATATTAGTTTTAATATATTCGATTACATAATTTCTACTTGTTTCTAAATATACTTTTAATTCCTCCAACCAAGTATCACATTTTGTATAAGCAGCCTCTAAAGCGATAACACCAAAAGCATTACCTTCATGAAGGCCTAAAGCTCTTAGTTTATTAAAGAAGAGAGCTCTAAGCTTTTCATCTGGTATTATTGCAACTGAAGTACTTAAACCAGGGATATTGAATGTTTTACTAGGAGCAATCATAGTAATTGAGTTTAATTTAGCATATTCGCTAATACTACTGATTGTTAAATGTTTATTTCCAGGATATATAATATCGCTATGAATTTCATCAGATATAAGGAGTACAGAATACTTCTCTGCCAGTTCAACAATTTTCACCAACTCTTCTAAAGTATAAACTCTACCAGTTGGATTATGGGGATTGCATAATAAAAAAGCTTTGGCCTTTTTCATGCCTTCTTCTAAATCTTCGAAATCTATCATAAATTTTCCATTTACTAATTTTAAAGGATTTCTAATTAATTTTCTTTTGTTATTTTCTATGACTCTAAAAAATGGTGTGTAAACTGGAGTCTGGATTATTATGCCATCACCTTCTTTTGTCCAGGCATCAATGGCAACACCAACACCTACCATAACACCTGGTGTTACAAAGAGCATATTTTTATTTAATTTAAGATTATGTCTTCTATCACAGAAATCTATAATTGCAGTATAGAAGGACTTTTCAAGAACTGTATATCCTAGTATAGGATGGGTGATTCTATTAATTATAGCCTCCAAAATTGGGGGAGCAACGGCAAAGTCTGTATCAGCAACAGTAAAGGGGATAGAGTTTAAATTATCTAGTGTATCCCATTTTTCTGATTTTGTATTTTGTCTATTTACAACATGGTTAAAATCGTACATTTTATTTCCTTTCTAATGTTCCTTTTAAATATATTCTTACTTATAAATTATAGCAAATAAATAGGTTATTTAGAAATTTTTTGTTATAATTTACTTTGAGGTGATAATGATGTTTTATAGATTTATATGGTGGTTATGTAATATAATTGCTTTCCTATTAGGTGGAATAACTTTTAGAAATACTGAGAATATACCAAAGGATGTATCATTTATAGCTGCAGGAAATCATAGAAGCAGTATTGATCCATTTCTAATTGCCTTGGGAATGAAAAGACAAATGGCCTTTATAGCTAAAGATTCTCTTTTTAGAATACCTATAATTAAGCATTTGTTAATATGGGTTAATGCTAATCCGATAGATAGAAACGGAAGCCCTAAAGTAGTTATAGAAAAAACCGTTGAACTTTTACATAAAGGTAAGCCGATAGCTATATTTCCAGAGGGAACAAGAAATAAAGGGGAAGAGCCTTTAATGAGTTTTAAAAAAGGTGCTGCTTTACTTGCAATTGATGCAGGAGTGCCTATAATTCCAGTTGGAATATTAAATTCCAATAAGACATTCGGTAGGAAAACAGTTATTTATGGTAAACCTATTATGCCACCTGCTGAAAATGATAAGAATAGTAGAGAAGCTCTGACTGAGACTTTACGAGAAGAGATTTTAAAACTATTGGTTAATTAGATTGGAGTTTATTTATGGTTTACTTTATTGTTTCCCGTTTTATGAAGTTATTGTTGATGTTGACTAGAGGTTTAAAAATTTATGGTAGGGAGAATATTCCTCGTAAGGGTGCATTTCTTCTTATAAGTAATCATAAGAGCAATAATGACCCATTTGTTTTGGCGGCTGCTACCAATAGGGTTATTTCTTTTATGGGTAAGGCTAGTTTATTTAAGCATCCTGTTGCTAAGTTAGTTCTTGGTAATGGATTGAAGGCTTTTCCTGTAAATAGAGAAGGTGATCCAAGAATTGTGTTGAATCAGTCTGTTGATATTTTAATGCAGGGTCGTCCTACAGCTATGTTTCCAGAAGGGACTAGAAATAGAGAAGATGATTCTTTATGTGACTTTAAAAAAGGCGCGGCACTAGTTGCAATAAGAGCTAAAGTTCCAGTGGTTCCAGTGGCTATTTTAGGAATAAATATAAAAAAGAGTAAAATATATGCACTTTTTGGAAAACCCATGATACCACCAGAAAATACCAGGGAAAATATTGCAGCATTTAATTTAGAAATGCATGATGCAGTTGGAAAATTAATAGATGAATTAAAAACTAAGATCTACTGATTTCAGTAGATCTTTTATATTGCATAACCACCATCTATTATAATGTTAGTTCCATTTATATAGGTTGAATTAAGTAAGAATTGGATTAGTCTAGCTATTTCTATTCCTTCACCCATTCTTTTAAGTGGTATTTCTTCTATAAAGTCTTTTAGTTCTAAGTCATCGTTCATATGAGTGTTTATTAAGCCTGGTGAAATAGTGTTTACTCTAACACCACTAGGACCAAGTTCTCTTGCGAGTGAGGTTGTCATTTGATTTATTGCTCCTTTGGTCATAGCATAGATAGTTTCACAACTTGCTCCTTTATGTCCCCAAATAGAACTAATATTGATGATTTGCCCTTGGCTATTTAGTAAGTGTGGTATTGCTAGTTGAGTTATATTAATTGTTCCGATTATATTAGTATTAATACTTTTATTGATATCTTCCTTGGAATTGTTTGTCATTAGTCCAAATAGACTTATCCCGGCATTATTTATTAAGCAATCAATAGAACCAAAGGTGTAAAGGGCTGTATCAACAAGTTTTTTATTTGCAAAATCATCAGTTATTGATCCTTTTATATATATAAAGTTATTAGGAAACTTATTTTTAATATCTTCTGCAATTGCATCATTATTAATGTAATTTATTGCTAGATTATGACCGGATTCTAATAGGTACATAGTGGTATCATAACCAATGCCCCTAGTACCGCCAGTTAAAATTATGTTCATATTTTTCAGCTCCTTTGTTATATTATAGTCTATTTCTTTGTATTATGGTATTATTTAAGTATATGAAAATCAGGAGGTCGTGATGAAAAAGAAGAAGAAGATATTTAGTGTATTAACTTTAATTATAGTAGTTATAGGGGTTATGGTTATAGGTCTTTTGATGAATAGTCAACGTTTACATAAAAGTGAACAAGGTCTAACTGATAGTAAATTAAAGATAGGTTATATTATAGATGGTAATAAGGATGATAATAATTTATATATATCAGCTTATAATGGAATACTGAATGTTAAAGATGAAACTGAGTCATATTTCTCTATGAGAGAAAATATAAGTGCAGATAAGTTAGAATCAACTGCACAGACATATGCGGATGATGGGTTTAATATAGTTATACTGTGCGGTGTTGATTATGATCCTATCGCAGAGAAATTGGCAGGAGAATTTCCTAATACTAAATTTATTGTTTTAAATTCCAGATTAGAGAATGGAACTAATTTAGGTTCTCTTTATATGGATTATCGTAGTTCTGGCTTTATAAAAGGAATGATTGCCGGATATGTTACAAAAAACAATGTTATAGCGGGTATTGGTTATAGTGAAGATAATGCAACTATGTACGAATTATATGGATTTGAAACAGGGGTTCATTATGTGGATGCTGATATTCAGGTTTATAATGAATATGTGACCAAACGTGGTGGAGATACTACAGCTGGATCTTTATTAGAGGAATTTACTACCTATGGAGCAGATACTGTGATAGCGGTTGCTGGTAATAAAGATATTGAAGTTTTAGACAAAGCAGAATCAAAGAACTTGTATGCCTTTGGTAGTAGTATCAGTTATATTGAAAGTTATCCTGATATTGTAATGGCAGTTACTAGTTTTGATATCTCAGGTGGTATAGGAGATATTATTAAAATGGTTTATGAAAACGGGTTTAATGGTGAAAGTATAGCTCTTGATTTTGATATTGAATACAATGACGGTCTGAAAGCAAGAATACCAACATCAGGATTAACTAAAGTTGATAGTGTTCTAAATAATCTTAAATCAGGGAAGCTAGATATAGATAAGCTTGCACCTTTGGAGTAAAGTTATGGATATATCGATTGAATTAAAAAGAATAGTTGAGAGTAAAGTTCATTATCTTGAGATTATAAATAATATAAATAGTTATTTATTTAATACTGATTTGGTAAAATATTCCGCCTTCTATTTTTTTAGAGGTGGAAAAGAATTCTTAGTAGCATCTATTGGTAAAGAATTGTTAGAAAATAGTATTAAAATAGAAATAACCAAGAGGGACAGTAGTCCTCTTGGCTATTGGATTGTTAATACAGAGTTAGATGGTAAAATTCTAATTGATATTTCAAGGTTAATGTCTGAAAAGATATTTTTTGATGAGTGGGAGTATTCTTACTCATTTACTCAAAATAAGGGGTGTGAATATTTCCCTTGTCATAAAATTAAGGATGAAAATAAGTTTAGTTGTTTATTTTGTTATTGTCCCTTATACCTTATAGCTGATTGTGGTGGTAACTTTTCTTTATTGCCAAATGGAATGAAGGATTGTTCTAATTGTCTTTTACCTCATAAACAGGAAAGTTATCAGTATATTGTTAATAAGTTATCTTTTTTCCATAAAAATTAGATCATTTTATTATACATGTCTTGTAGTGTATAACTAATATCTTTATTTACATCATCTGAGGTTCTATAGGTACTGCGTAATTCTACTTCACTACCAAAATTTATGTTAAAGGATTCTGTAAAATCTTTATGTTTTCCGTTGTAGTAGTTGGCTACAACTTGATATTCTTTTGGTTGAATATCTTTTATATAGTCGCTTTGAAAGGAGTAACTAATTGATTGTGATGGTGCAAGAAAAGTACCTTTTAATTTAGCAAATAAAGGATTTCCCATATAATCATTAAGAATAGGATTGAAAGTAATATCTTGTATATGAGCACCTGTTCTTCCAAAGTTTTTTATTATTAGTGTTTTAAAATCGTTATTTGGTATTGAATGATAGTATATTGCCACGTAGGGTCTTTCTCTTTCTTCTGCTATATCTTTAGTTAAGCGTGCTGCCTTAGCTCCTATTCTGGATGTAACTACTAAGGAGATAGTGGAGATTGTTATAGCGAGTATTGGGGTTAAAATTTGGATAGATGGGATTATATTTTGTATGTTCATATTAATTCCTTTCTTAATTATATAGTTTATAATATATTATTTGATATTATTTGATATTATTTATTTTAGTATATCATGTTAAAGGAGATTTGTTTTGAAGAATAGTAGAACAGTTAATAAAAGTAAGAAGGTAGATTGGGTTAAATTAATTTCATTTGTATTTTTAATTATAGTGATTTTATTAGCAATTATCTTTATCATTTATAAGCAATTTAATAATTCAAATAAGGATTTTGTAAATAAAGATGTTGATAAGGTTGTTGTTAATGATATTTTGGTAACTGAATTAGTTGTTGATAAGACCAGTTTGGAGCTTGAAGTGGGTGGGTCTTTTAACTTGAAGACTGAAGTTAAGCCTTTAGATGCTACTAATAAGGAAATTTCATTTTTAAGTAATAATCCAAGTATTGCTAGTGTTGATCGGGATGGAAAGGTGACAGGGCTTAAGGCTGGTTCATGTAAGGTTACTGTATATTCCTTTGGGGGAGACGGTATATCTAAGGAGGTTAATATTGTGGTTAAGGCGAAAGTTGTGGCTACAAATAATACTGATTCTAATAATGGGGTTGATAAGATAACTTATATCCAGGGTATTTTGGTGGTAAATAAGACTTATGCTTTACCTTCTACTTATAATCCTGGTTTGAGTGCTACTACTACTTCTGCTTTTAATACTATGAAGACCGCAGCGGCTAAAGATGGGATTAATTTATTTATTGTATCTGGTTATAGGTCTTATAGTTATCAGGCTGGTTTATATAATAGGTATGTTGAGAGATCTGGGCAGGCTGAGGCTGATAGATATTCTGCAAGACCTGGTCATTCTGAGCATCAAACTGGTTTAGCTATAGATTTGAATTCTGCTGATTCTTCTTTTGCAGGAACTAAGGAGGCTATCTGGTTGGCTAATAATTCCTATAAGTATGGATTTATTGTTAGATATCCTAAGGGTAAGGAGAGTGTGACTGGTTATATGTATGAACCTTGGCATATGAGGTTTTTGGGTGTGGAGAGTGCTACTAAAGTTTTTAATAGTGGATTGTGTTTAGAGGAGTTTTTAAATATTGATTCTAAATATAGGTAGTTACTATTTTTAGATTGACAGCGTGGTATTATTATGTTAGAATAAATAATGCATCGCGGGGTGGAGCAGTGGTAGCTCGTCGGGCTCATAACCCGAAGGTCGTAGGTTCGAATCCTACCTCCGCAACCATAATAATTAGAGGCTTTGAGTGTTATCTCAGAGCCTCTTGTTTTTATAAATAGGATATCTGAAGCAATGGAGCTTAGTTCTAAATTAAAAAGCTGTGATGGCAGGATAAATTTAAAATATGTTAATAGATTTTTAGAGTTGATAGGGAGCTTTGGCTCCCTATTTTTGTGTCCAATTAATATCTCTCATCTCACTTAACATTAACAGAAACTTAAATAAACATTAACAGAAACTTAAATATATAATAACATACTATTTTCTATTGAAATAATACGTAATAAATGATATTTTGCGATTAAGAATGAAAAAGCGAGGTATCCCTATGTGTAATTTAAAGACACTAATTAGTGACTTAAAAGCAAAGCTGAATAACAATATTAAGGAGAGAAAAAAGAATGGGTTAATAAATAGAGGTTTATCCATTTTTTTAATTTCAACAATAATATTTACATCAAGCAATTTGCAAGGTGTTAAAGCATTTGTAGGCGAAATGAGCACAAGTCTCCAACCTACACAAATCAATGAAGTGGTAAATGAAGATCAAGTGGTAGAAGAATCGCCAATAATCCAAGAAATTAAGGATGAAAGAACGTTCAATACCAAATCATTTTTACATGAAGATTTTACAATAACTGTTGCTACATATCCAACCAATGTATTCTATAAAGATGGTTGAGAGCTAAAGGAAATAGATAATAGCCTAATAACAGATGGTAGTGATCTGGTAAACAAAGCCAATAGTTTCAAGGTTAACTTTGCTGATGATATTTTAAAAGAGAATTTGTTAAAGATCAAAGAAGGAAGTTATGGAATTGACTTTAGTCTGAAAGAGGAATTAAAGAGTGCTGCTAAAGTAGAAAAAAAAGACATGAAAGCTGACCTGATAAGTGATCTTGAATTAACAGCAGTGGAAAAAGAAAATGTAAAGAAAACTAATGCTGAAAACATTGGTAGTGGCGTAATATATAGGGATGTTAAACCTGGTATTGATTTAGAATATATTCTTCAAGGATCAGGTGTGAAAGAAAATATATATATCAAAGAAAAGATAGTAGACCCAACACTAACATTTGAAATAAATGTTAGTGGACTTACTATTGGAGTAAATGATCTTGGTAATATTGAATTAAAAGATAAGAAAACAGGTAAAGCTGTTTATGAAATACCAAAACCTTTTATGTATGATGATAACCAAGAGAGTTCTGATGCGGTAGAGTTTAAATTGGATAATATTTCTGAAAGTAAGGCGACTATTAAATATATTCCAGATAGCAACTGGTTAAATGCCAAGGAAAGAGCTTATCCTGTTGTTATAGATCCACCAGTAATAAGTACAAATAGTATAGTTGATATTCATGATACTTTTGTTGATAGTACTGATGCTACTGATAAGTGGTTGAATACATATATTAGAGCTGGTAAAAATAGTAATGGAGGCACTAGAAGAGGTTTTGTACAGGTACCACTTCCTGCAATTGGAAGTGGTGATGTAGTTATAAAATCAACTATGAATCTTTATGCTGATGGGGCGGTAACTACAGGATCAAATACTGTTTATGTTCATAAAAATACTTCTGCAGTTCCAAATGTAACATATCAAGGTACCTATTGGAGTAATCAACAAACTTGTAATGCAGCTCCAGATGATTATAAGGTAGTTAGTGCAGGAACGAGTGGATGGAACTACTTTGATATAACTGACATTGCACAGGATTGGTATACTAATGGTGGGAATTATGGTGTTGCTTTTAGGGCTGATGGATCCACTACTGGAAATAATGCTGTATTTTTATCATCAGATACAACTAATTCAACTATTAGGCCATCTATGATAGTTCAATATATTAATAGCATAGGTCTTGAAAGTTATCAAACCTATCATACGCAAGATGCTGGTAGGGGTGGAACTGTTTATGTTAATGACTATACAGGAGATATGACTATTGAAAGACCGATAATGGTAGAAAAGGGAGAGATTAATCCATTATCAATAACTGCCTACTATAACGGTAGTAACAGGAATTCTAATGGTAAAATGGGATATGGCTGGAGTTTAAATATTTTTCAAGGTTTAGGCTATATGGCTGGAACATATTTTATGGATGGTGTTGGAAGATATACTTATACTGATGCCGACGGAACAGTTCACTATTATATATATGATTCCGCAACTGGGGAATATAGGGATCCTGAAAGTAGTACAGATACTTACATGACTCCAAATAGTAGTGATAGCACTCACTACTATGATATGAAGGATAAAAATGGAAATCATTTGTATTTTAGTTCAGCTGGAAGATTAACAAGAATTGCTGATAAGAATGGCAATTTAATTGATATTAATTTTGATGCTAATAATTTGCCAATATCTGCAGTTTCCAAAAATGCAAATGGTGAAGTATTAACAACAACAACCCTTGCATATAATGGTAATAGTAAACTTTCAACAATTACTGATTCAAGAGGTAAAGTATATACTTTCACCTATACGGCTGCTGGTTGTATAGATAAAATAACTGATTCTGATGGAGAATATGGTAAGTATGAATATACTGCAGCAAAAGTTATAAACTGGGTATATGGAAGCACAGGGGGTTATTACCGTTATGACTATACTAGCTCACCATATAGGGTAAAGGGTATTTATGAGAGACCAAATTATGGAACTGTAAATTTAACAAGTGATCCTCATATGTCAATATCTTATGAACACAATTTCACAAAATTTACTGATTTTGATGGGAAAGTTAATATTTATCAATATAATGATTTGGGACAGTGTACGGGAATTATTGATAATGATGGTAATGCAATTTTCAATAGTTATGGAAGTACAGGTAATCAAAACAACCTGAAATCTCAATCTAAGGTTGAACAAACTATTATCAACTATTTATATAATACAAGTTTTCAAAATACAGATACTAAATGGACCTATTCTAATGGTTCAGGTGGTAGTGCTGGAACTGGTTCATATTCCACAACAGAAAAATATAGTGATACGAAATCATATAAAATAGATAAAACAAATGCTGCAGATAAAAGTATTGTATATCAAAATTCTGATTTAGTTGCAGGAAAGACTTATACATTATCGGGATATATAAAGACAACGGTTATGAATACAGGTGCAAAGGCATATTTGAAGGTTACCTATGGAAGTGGGGGCGAAAATGTAGCTGTTAGTGAAGAAATATCTAGTGTTAAAGATTGGGATAGATATTCAACTACCTTCACTGTTCCTGCAAATTATACTGTAAAGGTAGAGCTAGTTGTTGAAGGTGGAATTGGAACAGTATACTTTGATGCAATCCAGCTAGAGGAAGGTAAAACAGCAAATAGATATAACATAATAAATAATGGTAGTTTTCTTGATGGATTTAACTATTATGCATATCATGGACCATCAACTCCTGGCATTGGAGCTGGTAGAGAAGGTAGAAATGCAGCATATATAAATGGAAGCCCTGCCTATACAGATTATGCAGTAGCTCAAGTTGTTTATCATGATGGTAAACAAGGTGATAGTTTTACATATGGAGTATGGGCTAAAGCAGATTCTGCTCCATCTGATAAATCAATAGATTCCACACCAAAGACCTTTGCCTTAAAGGCGAAAATATATTATACAGAAAATGGTGTGAGCAAATCTGAATATTTCGGATTTAAGGAATTTAATGATGCCTATACAGATTGGCAGTATCTTTCAATTCCTCTTGTTGCCTCAAGAGATTATGATTCTTTAGTTGTTTTTGCAACATATGATGGAAATATTAATAAAGCTAGTTTTACTGATTGGCATTTATATAAGGATGATTTTGGTTCAAGTTATACTTATGACTCTAATGGTAATGTTGTTAGTGTAAAAGATAATGCTGAGCAAGAGTCAACATTTAGTTATACAGGTAATAACCTAACAGGAGTAACAAATCCTAATGGTGGTTCTTATACTTACGATTATTCAACTGATGGAAAGAATAATCTTTTAAATGCTACCACAGCCACGGGTATTGGTTATGAGTATACATATAATAATGTAGGTAGGGTTGAGACTAATAAAATAACTACTCAAAATATATCATATAGAGGATATAATGACTATAAATGGCTACCTTTTACAAATGATGGAAATGTAGCTGGTGTTTTAGGTATAAAGATGTCGGCATTCCAGATGAAACTAGGACCTAATATTAAAAATGGAAGTATTAAATATCGGGGGTATATAAGTGGAACTGGCTGGGAATCCTGGAAGGATGAAAGTACATATGTAGGTGCAGGCGGGAAAACTATAGAGGCATTAGATATAGAGCTGGATGGTGATGCAGCTGATGATTATGATATTTACTATAGTGTAAATGTGAGAAATTTTGGCTGGCTAGGATGGGCCAAAAATGGAGAGGATGCAGGATCATCTGGTTATGGATATTCTATTGATGGCATAAAAGTAGTAGTAGTTGCAAAGGGTGCAGCAGCACCAGGAGTTACAACTGGTGCTTTTAAAGAATTAAGTACTGGAAATATATCATATAGAGGATATATTGACTATAGTTGGTTAGCATGGACCAATGATGGTAATTTAACTGGAGTGCTTGGCTCAAAGATGTCAGCCTTTAAAATGCAATTAGGCGCTAATATAACGGATGGAAGTATTAAGTATAGAGGATATATAACTGGGACTGGCTGGGAATCCTGGAAGGATGAAACTACTTATGTAGGAGCAGCAGGAAAGACTATAGAAGCATTAAATATTGAGCTTGACGGGAATGCTGTAAATAATTATGATATTTACTACAGTGTATATGTAAATACTCTTGGCTGGTTAGGTTGGGCCAAAAATGGCGAGAATGCTGGTACTAATGGCTATGGATATAGAATAGAAGGTGTTAAAGTAGTGGTTGTACCAAAAGGTGATTTTGCACCTGGAAGTACAACAGGAGCTTATTTAGCACAAAGCACTCAAAATATAACTTATAGAAGTTATAAGGATTACATGTGGCTGCCGTATACTTTTGATGGTGCTATAGCAGGACAACCAGGTGTGAAAATGTCAGCATTCCAGTTAAAACTGGGAACTAATATAACGGACGGAAATGTAAAGTATAGAGGTTATATTAGTGGAACTGGCTGGGAAGGCTGGAAGGATGATACTTCATATGTAGGTGCAGGCGGAAAAACTATAGAAGCCTTTAACATAGAGATTGATGGAAATGCAGCTGATGATTATGATATTTACTATAGTGTAAATGTTAGTAATTTAGGTTGGCTAGGTTGGGCTAAAAATGGAGAGAATGCTGGAAGTAATGGTTATGGGTATAGAATAGAAGAAATAAGGGTGGTAGTAGTGGCTAAAGGAGCTGCTGCTCCTGGAAGTACTATAGGCGCCTACATAACCCAAAGTACTTATGATCCATTAAATATATTAAATAGCACTAGCTACAGTTCAAATAGTAACTTTACAGAAACTAAGACCGACAGTAAAGGTTATACAACAACCAATAATTGGGATGATACACAAGGTAGAGTCAATTCTGTAACTGATAATGCAGGTGGTCGTGTTGATTATGAATATGATTCATCTGGAAGGCTTAATAAGACAACTAGTAAAATGAATGCTACAGAAAATGTAGTTAATGAGAGTGTTTTTGTTTCAGATAAATTATCACAAATCATTCATAATGGTTTTTCATATAACTTTACTTATGATGCTTTTGGTCAAATGACCAAGACCCAAGTTGGTAGTGTTGATTTAGTAAATAACGAATATAACAATAATACCCATATGTTGACTAAGTCAACCTATGGTAATGGAACGGTATTCGAGCCTGTTTATGATAGTGACTATCAACTAACAGGTAAGAAATATGATGGAACACTAGCTTATGAATACGTGTATGGTAATCAGGGAGAATTAATATCAATAGATGACAAGGTTAACCTGGTATCTACTAATTTCCTATATGATCTTAGTGGAAGACTGGTTAAGACCACAGATAGTAAGGATAACAAGTGGGTATTTGGTTATGATGAACATAGTAATCTTAACAGTATAGACAAGACTCAGTTTGGAGTAGAAGAGAAGGAAAGTATCACCTTTAATGCTGATAATATGGTGACTAACTTCAAACTACATCAAGGCTCTAATCTAAAACTTGATCAAACAATAGTTTATGATGCTCTTGGTAGAATAGAGAGTATCGGTACTAAAGATGGTAATGATAATAGTGTGGTAAATAAGGGGTATACTTATTGGGCTGGTAATAGAACTGAAAATAATGTTACTACTACCTTAGTGGAAAAAGAAACTCTTGGATCACTTGTTAAGGATTATACTTATGACCTTAAGGGTAATATAGAGACTATAACAGTTGGTAATAAGGTAACAACTTATACTTATGATAATTTGAGCCAGCTGACTATGGAAGTTATAAATGTTGATGGTGTAGAAACAAGTAAAATAGAATATGATTATGATACTGGTGGTAATATACAGACTAAGACTGTAACTACTGATGGTGGAACTCCAGTAGTTTATAGTTATGGATATGATACAACCTGGAAGGATAAGTTAGTATCTTTTGATGGTAAAACTATTACTTATGATTCTATTGGTAATCCTCTCTCTATTGGTGGTGCAACTATGACCTGGACACAAGGAAGAAAGATGGCTACCTTTAAGGAGGATAGTTCATCTGAGACTGCAACTTATACTTATGATGAGAATGGGATAAGGAAGAGTAAGACTATTGGTGATGAGGTTATAGAGTATATTACAAGTGGTGGTGAGGTAGTTGCACAAAGATCAAATAGTGGAACTACGAGTGATTCTAGTGATGATGTTACTATTACTTTTACTAGGGGTGCTGATGGTTCACTAGTATCTATGAATAGGAATGGTACTATTTTCTATTATGTTACTAATATTCAGGGAGATGTTGAGCAAATACTGGGTAGTACTGGTCAGGTTGTGGTATCATATGTTTATGATGCTTATGGTAGGGTTGTTGATATTTCTGGTACTCTTGCTAGTACTATAGGTGAAGAGAATCCTTTCAGGTATAGGTCATATTATTTGGATAATGAGTCTGGTTATTATTACTTGCAGAGCAGGTATTATTCAGCAGAGATGGGTAGATTTATTAGTGCTGATGATAGAATGGTTGACAATGGGAATATGTTTGCTTATTGTGGCAATAATCCAGTTATGAAATATGATAAAGACGGACATAAATGGAATTTTTGGTCAGCTCTAAAGAATAGTAAACTAGGTAAAGCTGTACTTAGTTGGGCAAATAAAAATATTTCCATGCAAAATAAGACAGTTATTAAAGGTAAAGAACGTGTATTTGCAAATATAGATATTATCATATTTAAAGTAAAAGTTTCGGGAAATAAAGTTAGTGAGATATCTTCCGGTAAGAAGAAAGCTGTAAATGTATATTCATCAACCAATAGCACAGGTGATAGTATATACTACGGAATTGAAAGTAAATATAATTCTATAGAAGTTGTTAGTGATGGAAGTATGAGTGGTCCTGGTGTTACTATGAAAACTAATATAGCTGAAGTTTCAGTGTCAAATATATCTAATGCATTTTGGAGCAAAAAATCACTTGATATCATAACTAATAATAATTATAATTACAGTGTTGATATTGAGATGTCAGAAAATGCAATAAAGGGTATAATTTTGGTAGTAGTATTTGCTCCTGAAGCTATACCGATTATAGGTGCTGCTGTTAATAAATTTGGAAATTTTGGCAGCCCTTTGGAAGGTTTAGGAGGTTTTTGATGAGAAAAAGGTTAATAGTATCTGTTTTAGCATTAATAATCTTTAGCACAATTTATATAATGATGAATAGTTTTGGCGTATTTAATAAAAGCTATAAGAGCATCGATTTAGCAATAGAAAATAGCGAATTACGTGGGAATGAAGTTATTGTAAAGTTAGAGAGTAATGATTGCGTTTATGCTTTAATAGGAAAAGATGGGAATAGCCAATGGGAATACTTTTATAAAGATAAATATGGTTGGCAATATATCTTTGGAAAAATAAATATTCCAAGAAAACTTATTTTAAAAAGAAATTACGATTTAATTTATAAAAGGTATAGAGGTAAGGATATAATTAATATTCATATTGATTCCCAATATAGTGATATATGGAAAGTTAGAGATTCGGTAAATTCGAGTTTCAAGGTTTATGCTGATAGTGATGGTAAAGAATATTTTATAGCTCTAGATAAGTTACCTGAGAATTATATTATATATATTGGCGATAATGTATATAAAATCAACTGAATTATAAGACTATTAAGAAGTGAAAATAATATTAGTTAATGGAGATGAAAATGATAAATTATTTTTTAAAATACATGAATGCATTATTTCAAGATATCAAAATAATATTATGGCTATTGTTGATAGTTTTTGTGATATTTATAATTATTTTTTTGAGATATTTTGTAGTAAGAGTATTTTGGATATTTGATAATAAGAGAATCAATAAGAGATTTTACAAGAACAATAATTTAGAAAAATTTATTAACGAATCTATTGTTGCTCAAAAAAAATACAAACAACCTGCAAATAAAGTTCCTTTTATGATTAACATTTCAAATGGATATGTTAATCAAGGTAGTATTATTGAAGGTTTAGATTATATCAAATCCATAAATATTGAAAAATGTAATAAGTTTCTAAAAGGAGAATATTACAATTATATGTCATACTTTTACTGTTTGTTAAATGATTTAGACAATGCTTTACAATATTACAAAAAAGGCGAGGAATTTATTAATGAATATTCAAAATCACCAAAGGAGTATTTAATACCTTTGCGAACTTTAGGATACATTGAAATGCTCAAAGGAAATTATCCTGAGGCTGAAAAAATTCTATTAGAAGTTAAGGAAAAGTTAGTTGCTGATTCCTATTTCAAAACAACTATCTATTTAAATTTAGCTAAAATATATGTTAAAACAAAAAGATATAGTGAAGCTAAAAGCTTATTAGAATCTATTTTAAAGGGGAAAATATTTCCTAGAGACAAAAGTGATGCAGAAGCACTCCTTAATGAGATTAATACTAACAAAGATAAAGAAAACATATAAAAAGTAAATAAATGGAATATAAGTATTATTAACAAGAAGTGATATGTTGCGTATAACAATGTGCGGTGTTTCAATATAGTTCCTGAAATCTACAATCACCGATGCAAATAGGTTCGTAAAAGGCAAACTTGCACAAGACGAATTGAATTTGAATCAGAAAGGAGACCAAATATGGAGTATCTTTTTAATAGCAAAGGCAAGCATATAGCAAATTTAGTTAACGAGCATCTCTACGCACCTTCAGGGAAAAACATTGGACATTTCCTCTCAAACGAGAAAATTCTGATTAATATGCAAGGAAAGTATCTAGGAGAAATTGTCCAAAGAAATAGGTTATTGTACAATAAGAATTCGCCATATCGGAATGTTAATTTTGGATCATACGGTAATTATGGCAACGTAGGTAATTACGGCAACCCTGGAAATTTCGGTTCAATCGGCATTCTGAGCGGCTATAATGATGTTATATTTTAAAGTTGGCATCAGGTTGTTGTGTGCTGAAAAACGTCCACTATGGAAATATAGTATCATATGCATAGAAGCATATAGTTATAAATTAGGGTTAAAACATGACACCCTGACTTTGAACTGCTCCCTGTCAAGTGGACAGTGGAAATCTTATATTATGCTGCTAAAGCCTGGTTTCTAACTTGAAGAGGAGCCAGGCCTTTGTATTTGGCTTGATATCTTTTGTTGTTATAGAAATATATGTAATCCTCAATAGCTTTCTCTAATTCCATATAAGTTTCGAACTTGTTGAGATAGTACATCTCACATTTCAATATACCCCAGAAGCCCTCCATTGGAGCGTTATCCAAGCAGCGACTGACTCTAGACATACTTTGTGTACAACCAGTTTCGTCTATCAAGAAGTTTGGTTTTGAGACTAGCAGTATAGTTTTTGATTAGTAATAATCCTTGGGTTCCATAGACTGTTGATATTGTTGATATTTTCGAGAGAATTTTGTTGCATGATAAGGAATTATAGTTCAGATTATGTCTTGATTGTTCCAAGTTTAAATTTTTAATGGACATTTTGATATATAAATAAAGTAAATTCAACATAGTTACTTTAATGACCTTAGCGGAAGACTTGTTAAGACCACAGATAGTAAGGATAACAAGTGGGTATTTGGCTATGATGAACATAGTAACCTTAACAGTATAGATAAGACTCAGTTTGGAGTAGAAGAGAAGGAAAGTATCATCTTTAATGATGATAATATGGTGACTCAATTCAAACTACATCAAGGCTCTAATCTAAAACTGGATCAAACAATAGTCTATGATGCTCTTGGTAGAATAGAGAGTATCGGTACTAAAGATGGTAATGATAATAGTGTGGTAAATAAGGGGTATACTTATTGGGCTGGTAATAGAACTGAAAATAATGTTACTACTACCTTAGTGGAAAAAGAAACTCTTGGATCACTTGTTAAGGATTATACTTATGACCTTAAGGGTAATATAGAGACTATAACAGTTGGTAATAAGGTAACAACTTATACTTATGATAATTTGAGCCAGCTGACTATGGAAGTTATAAATGTTGATGGTGTAGAAACAAGTAAAATAGAATATGATTATGATACTGGTGGTAATATACAGACTAAGACTGTAACTACTGATGGTGGAACTCCAGTAGTTTATAGTTATGGATATGATACAACCTGGAAGGATAAGTTAGTATCTTTTGATGGTAAAACTATTACTTATGATTCTATTGGTAATCCTCTCTCTATTGGTGGTGCAACTATGACCTGGACACAAGGAAGAAAGATGGCTACCTTTAAGGAGGATAGTTCATCTGAGACTGCAACTTATACTTATGATGAGAATGGGATAAGGAAGAGTAAGACTATTGGTGATGAGGTTATAGAGTATATTACAAGTGGTGGTGAGGTAGTTGCACAAAGATCAAATAGTGGAACTACGAGTGATTCTAGTGATGATGTTACTATTACTTTTACTAGGGGTGCTGATGGTTCACTAGTATCTATGAATAGGAATGGTACTATTTTCTATTATGTTACTAATATTCAGGGAGATGTTGAGCAAATACTGGGTAGTACTGGTCAGGTTGTGGTATCATATGTTTATGATGCTTATGGTAGGGTTGTTGATATTTCTGGTACTCTTGCTAGTACTATAGGTGAAGAGAATCCTTTCAGGTATAGGTCATATTATTTGGATAATGAGTCTGGGTATTATTATCTGCAGAGCAGGTATTATGATTCACTAGTTGGTAGGTTTATTAATGCTGACGGACAACTTAACGGTGGAGAAACAGGGAATAATATGTTTTCTTATTGTGGAAATAACCCTGTAAATTCTATAGATCCTGATGGACATAAATGGTGGCATTGGGGAATAGCAGCTTTGGTTGTAGTCGCTACTGTGGCTGTTGTTGTTGCAACAGCAGGTGGGGCTATTCCAGCTTTAGCAGCTATCGGGTCTGTCTCAGCGGGTTGTTACGCAGGATCAGCTGCTGTAACGATTGCAGCTGGTGCAGCAATAGGTGTAACAACTGGCTTTGGAATTGCAATGACCTCAGCCGCAACATCGTCAAAGTCAGCTAAAAACTTTGCAAATAAAGGAAAAGATGCATTAATAACTACCTTAACTGGTGGTGCTTTAGGAATAGCAGGCGGTATTACAATTACTAAAACCACTTCCACTAAATCGGTTGTAATTGGTGAAAAAATGAAAGACAGGGTTATACCAGCTGCTAAAGAGTTGAATGCTGATTACTATAAAGGTATTAGAAATTATAGTAAATTAGAAAAAATACTTGGTGATGGATTAACTAGTAGAATAGGAATGGCTCATAATAAAGCTTGGATACAAAAAGAAATGTTTTTTAGTACTAAAATTATTGATATTGGATCTGCTGGAACTAATAGTCAATATTATTCTATGGAAAAGGCTGCAACTAGTAATTATTGGAATTATCTAGAGCAGGAAGGGTGGTAGTATTAATGAAAAAACATGAATTTTTTAAAGTAACACATAATATAGTTTCTGGAATTAAAACATTATTAACCAAAGATATTATGATGATGAATCTAGAAGTAATTAAAGATAGTTTTAATTTTTTAACAGATGAAGGTTTTAAATATAGTTTTAATAATGATTCAAATATAGTACTAAGTTTGGAATATATGAAAAATGATTTAGTAATAATCCCAGGATATGATTATCGGGAACATGATTTTAGCGTTAGTCTAAGAGATTTAAAAAATAAAAACATTTTAAATTTATCAACGGATATACTTGATGCTAATATAGGTGGTTTAACAAGAAGAAATAAACTGATTGAAGATATTAGTAATGTAAAAGCATATTACAAGAAGTTTACACATGGTATGCCAAAGGAATATTTTGTTGCAATTACAAATTTATATGCAGATTTTATAAAAGAAAATATAAAAGAAATTATTGAATGGAAATATTCTGTATAGAAAAAATCTATAATTTCCGTTAAATTATTTTGACACCCTTTTTGACACCCCGAGTTGAATAGTATAGCCTAATATAGGTGAGTGTAGCATAGTCAAGAATGCCTTAACGGTGGGGAAAGTGAACTGCTCCCTGTCAAGTAGACAGTGAAAAATGAAAAATTTAATATTATGCTGCCAAAGCCTGGTTTCTCGCTTGTAGTGGAGCCAGGCCTTTGTATTTAGCTTGGTACCTTTTATTGTTG
>JAQUGR010000007.1 GCA_028683955.1 Bacillota bacterium
CTTTTATTTTAAATTCACCCGAATATTTCTTATGTTCTATTTTCTTTGTCATAGAAAAACTGCACCCCTTTCGTTATTTATGCGGTAATTATACCACATGTCTAACTTTTGGGGTGCAGTTCAGTTTTCTGAGGTGCTATTTTTTATGTAAATTTACCTTCTTTTTTTGAAGATTTATGTTTCTTTTAAAAAGTTACTCAAATGACCGCAAATCCTATGAAAATTCGTAATGATTATCCAATAAGGTTCTGTTTAAATATATAATTTTAACAGAACCTTAATATAATATAAATATTATAGCAATATATTGCATCCATATAATAAAAATGATACTATTACTCTAATATTGATTTAAGCAAAAATTGATAAGTTCAAATTTTGTACAGTCACAATGATAAAGTTATACACAAAAAAGATTAATGAACTTTAAAAAATGTATTCTTAACCATTGTGATTAACTAACTAATTGACATTGTAATATATTATAGAAATGAAAAAATATATAAAAACGTTTGGAGGTATAAAATATGGGAGTTTATAAACAATTTTGGTACAGGGTTTTTGATTTTAAAGGGGTAACTTCAAGAAAAGACTATTGGATAGCTTGGAGCATCAATTCAATGATAATATTAGTACTTTACTTTCTAACACAACCTTTAATTGATTTAGCAGATCAATACTTAGATCAAGGAAAAATTCTACCTGGCTTATTTTTCTTTATTGTTATCTTGCTAATCTTTCTATATGTAATAGCTTCTATAATACCTTCAATTTCTATGCTTGTAAGAAGATATCATGATGCAAATTTAAGCGCATCTTTTTTTGTATTCAATATAATACCGGTTATAGGACCTTTACTTACTTTCTTTTTTGCATTAATGCCAAGTGTTGAAAAACCATATAATAAATATTTAAAATAAAAGGAGGTTAACATCTCCCTTTTAACATACAATATAAAAAATTTAAAATTATATGCATTGAAGAAAACGCCATGAAATATAGGTTTTTGAAAAGAGTGATAAATTCATAAAGAATGATAATGATTTGAAACCCTCGTAGATATATCATTTTATATTTTTTCACTTTCAAGCATATTGTGAGCATATCACTTAAAGAATATAGCCGAGTATAGCAAAGTCAAGAATTCCCTAACAGAGTGGTAAGCAAACTGCTAGTGCATCTTCTAAATAATTCAAAATCGTACGGGAAACCGTGGGGGTTCAAGACCCCCATTCGGTACCAGCAGGCATCTCAGTTTATGAGATGCTATTTTTTTGTATAAATGTACATTAAATAAAAAAAAAGACTTACGTCTAACTGACGTAATGATTACATAGACAATATATTAAAATTAAACTATACTGAACTTAAAACAAAATAGGATAAGGAAGGTAGCTTAATGAAAATAGACAAGGACAAGGTTAAAAAGCTAAGACTTAGTGAGAGCTGGTCACAGGAACAATAAAGTGAAAAAAGTGGACTAAGTCTACGTACAATACAACGTATTGAAGACGGCAGTAATATATCCATTGAGTCGCTGAAATTATTAGCAAAAGCTTTTAATGTTCTGCCTAATGAGTTGTTAATCCTAGAAAAACAACAACCAACTACACCAATTGATGCAATAAAAAATTGCTTTATAGAGTTTGCAAACTTTTCTGGGAAAGCATCACGCTACGAATGTTGGTGCTTTCTTCTATTTATGATTTTAGTAATGACCATAGCAACCCTCCTACACGAAAAACTATATCAAATCGTAACGATAATTTTTATAGTACCATTTATAGCAGTATGTTCAAGAAGATTAAACGATATTGGACAAAGTGTTTGGTGGCAGTTATTTTACCTAGTACCCTTTGGACAGATTATAGTATTATATATGATGGCTAAAAAAAGTATAGAAATATCTGAACAGCAGTAGTGGATTAATTCGACCAAAGCAACGGAGAGCATTTCTGCTCCCCGCTGTTTTTTAGATAGTATTAACCTATATTAGTTATATCAAGTTCGCGGTGGTGTATAAATACCATTAGCGATACTTTCAGGATCTTCAGGATCAGTACTTCCAAGATAAACATTACCGACCATCATACCTGGTATAGTAATATCAAAACCAGGTTGATATATTCCAATAATTAGAGTATCGAAAGCTTCCTGATATACTCCTGGTATAGTAGTATCAAAACTAGGTTGATATAGACCAGTAACATAAGTGTCAAACGCTTCTTGATGTAAGCCTACAACCAAACTATCAAATGCTGCTTGATAAACTCCTACAATGTAGGAATCAAATGTTGGTTGATAAACTCCAGTAACTAGAGTATCGTATGCAGACTGATATAAACCTTTAACCAAAGTATCAGCTGTTGGTTGATAAATACCCTCGATAGTTACATCACTACCAGCTATGTAGTCACCATCACTCTCTGGACCATATACAGTAATATCATTGAAGTTGATAACTGCTTGTTCACCAGTAACAACTAGAGCATATTTCACTTGATCAGTAAAATCAGAACTGCTTAGAACTGCTGTATAATTACCAGGTTCAAGATCAGGAATCACTACCTGACCATGATTATCAATCTTGCCATTATAGACCTCGGCTCCACCATCTTTAGATACAACCAGATTGAACTCCACATCATAGACATCATCAACCAGACGTCTGCTACTTTCAATGTAGAATATATTGCCAGTTAGATAAGGTGAGCCTGTATTAAACTCATTACCAGTTAGGTAAGAATCTCCAACATTAAACTCATTACCACTTAGATAAGGATCTCCAACATTAAACTCATTACCAGTTAGATAAGGAGCACCAACATCAAATACATTACCAGTCAGATAAGGAGCACCAACATCAAATACATTACCAGTCAGATAAGGAACACCAACATTGAACTCATTACCAGTTAGATAAGGAACATCAACATTGAACTCATTACCAGTTAGATAAGGAACACCAACATCGAACACATTACCTGTTAGATATGGATCTCCAGATAATTCATTCCTTAAGAAATTCCATCTTACAAACTCATACTCATTAGTTATGTACCAGCTAACTGCTGTTCCGTGGAAGAATACATAAGTATTTCCGTTCTTGTCGGCTTTGACTACAGTACCTGTCAAATTATTGTTATGTTTTACGTATTTGGTAGGATTAGCTGTGAAAGCTTTATCGCTAACCAAGATACCGAAATTTACTGAAATCAGTCTGTCATCAAATCCGACGAATACTTTACTATCTTTTACATATAGTTCGTAGAAGTATCCTTTGTTTCTGTTATATTCGGTTGGATCTTTCATGCCGTTATTTGGACTTGAATCTGCAATCCAAACTTTCAAAGGATTCTCTTTTGTATATTGACCAATATTATTGATGGTCAGATAAGTCATACCATTCATCAGATATCCACCTGGCAGACCAGCTGTGCCGTCGTCTCCATAACCATAAGTTATGCCACTTACCAAAGTTCCTATTTCAGAATCTATTCTTTTTTCAAATACTGGAATAAAAACTCTTAGATAATCTTGAGCCCACTCTTTTGCATAGTCTTGAGCCCACTCTTTTGCGAAGTCTTGAGCCCACTCTTTTGCGAAGTCTTGAGCCCATTCTTTTGCATAATCTTGAGCCCACTGCTTAGCGAAGTCCTGTGCCCATTCTTTAGCATAGTCTTGTTTCCATTCCTTAGCATAGTCCTGTGCCCATTCTTTTGCATAATCTTGTGCCCATTCTTTGTAGTAATCTACTACTTCATGCTTTTTAGCAACATCTGCTGTTACTTTCAAGCTTCCGAGAGGTTCTCTGCCTTCAGAATAATAGAAATGGCTTAAAGCACCACTTATTACGTAAACATACCACTTGCCATTTTCTTTTATTACCTGGTATTCTCCTGTATTTGTGTTACTGTTAGTGATAATCTGACTGCCAAAGAAGAAGTAAACATCACTAAATGTAAGATTAGATACAGAAGTATCAATGCTTTTAATTTCTTCAAAATATGCTTCTTTTGTCGCGTTGTCTATTTCATTTAAAGTCCATATAGCCGCAATTCCATTACTTGGTGGATTACCTTGTTTAAAGAATACCCAGTTAGGAGTTCCACCAATCAACTCAACCTTGCTACCTGTTGTAGCTGTGCCATAGTGCACGTCGCCAGGTGCTGCAATTGCATTGATTTGAAACATTGTAAAGATGAGTAGAAACGCTGTAAAAAACATTAATATTTTTCTTTTCATTTTCTTTTCCTCCTTTCTAGCTTTATTCTCCGCTTAGAAAAAAGAACCGTTTATAGAGAACAAAGCAGATTGATTAAAAATCCGATTGTCATCATTTGCTTATATCATTTATTGTTGCCTTGTAAATATGCTTATATAACAAAAAAGCCGACCCTTAGGTCGGTTACGCTATTGACTCCGTCTGATAAAAGCGTCCACATTATCGTCAGATTTCATCGCTTCTTCTAATTACATTTTAATATTGAAAAAAGAAGAAATCAAGCATTTTTTAAAAAAATCCTGTATTAAATAAAGGCAAATCTTATATATTTAACTATATAAGGTTTGTTGTTTTAGAAATAAATATAATCCTTAATATACCATATATATAGCAAGATTTAGCTTTCTTTTTTTGTGTAACTCATACGACGGTAAATCGTATTGGAAAATTATTTAGAGTAAAAAGAAATATGTAATTATATATGTTTATTTTTTATGGGATTTATGATTAATAGTCAAATACATATGGGTGAAAAATATTATTATAAAAATCAGAATGGTAGGAATAAATTAAAGAGTTTTGCTGGTTGGATTAATCTGAAATATGTTAATAGATTTTTGTATGATTGGGGAGTTTTGGCTCTCCTATTTTTGCTCTAATAATATCAATCATAATGACAAACCTTAAATAAACCATAAACGAATCTTTCAATAAGCATAAATTTGCTAAACAATATATAAGTTGCAAAATATGTGTAGATATCATATATAATTAATGATATATATTATATATAAGAAGAATAATAATTCTGTAAAATAGCTAAAAAGGAGGATGCATGAGAAAATATATATTATTGTTTGTTTTAACAATTTTTCTTTTCTGGTTAGACTGGTTACTTGCTGGCATTGCTTGGAATAATTTCTATGGTATTTTAGAGACTATAACCTTTTTTGCTAATCAACTAATATTCATCACAATAATTATTACTGGAATATTACTTATTATACAAATATTAAAGAAATTAAAAGGTACTGATGGAATTTATGATGTAAAAAGGTTCTTTGGAGTTATATTAAGTGTGTTAATAGTCATATTTGTTATGTATACTCATTTTCAAACATTTAATACAACTATAAATAGTAATTCTCAAGTTGGTGGTTTTGGCCCAATTAATTCAAAAAACATAATTAATGGAGACTATTATTTTTATTTGTATCACCCGAAACACTATGGTGAGAATATCAGATTCAAAACTGATAAGAAGTCTTATGAAAAAATAATAGTTGATGAAAAAGTTCTTTACACCTATGAATATAAAACAGACTTTTTCGACAATAGCCGAGGGATACTTCAAAGCTTCGATTATGATCATTATATAGATAATAGAACCAAGATAATTGATTAATGGAAATTTTATGAAAAGTACATCGGAGAAATTATGCATGGATAGTTTTCTGTATTGTTGAAATTAGAAGCGTATAACAAAGTCAAGAATACCATAATAGTACTAAAACCGTAATTCCTAAGCAAACACTAATAAATATGGCCAAAAATATCAGTAAATCATTAATATTAATAATCATTGGTAATCCCTTTCATCGGTTGTTTGAAATTATTATTTTTTAGCATCCTTTTTCACTTCTTCAGCTTTTTCTTCAACAACTTCTGCTGCATCAGCAAACTTTGCTTTGGCTTTTTGTTCGAGTTCTACTGCTACTTTTGCCATTTCATCCATTGTAGCAGATATAGTTTCTTTCACTTTTTCAGCTGCTTTTTCAGCACCTTTAGCAATATCCTCACGAGTTTCTTTGCCTGATTTAGGAGCGGAAATTACCCCAGCAGCTACTCCTGTAGCAATGCCAACTGTTGTCGCTATTGTAGCAGTCTTTACTGCTTTACGATTTTGTCTGCGTTTTTTCTCTTTTAGAAATTCTTTAATAAACATTAATTAATCCTCCTTATTTTTATTAATAAATGGATTCATATCTTATATTTAGTACATGCCTAAATGACCTAATTTACAAGTTATCGCCTCATGGAGTAGTACAAATAAGCTAAGTAAATTCAGCAAGTTCCCAGTAGAAATAAGAGAAAGCACAGCAAGACACCTTAACGATTTTTTACTTGTTCCTACTTAATGAAGACAATTTGATGTAACTATTTAACAATCTTTTTTGGAGTAAAATTATCGATTGCAGAAAGGGTTAAAACAAATTATAATTATATTAGATAGTCCAACCCCACTTCCGTAAATAGAGAGGATGGTAATTTTATGAATTCAGAAATCATTATTGCATTAATGCAAAATATTGCTATTTTACTTGCAATGGTTTTCATATATTCCTTGTTATTGAGCAATCATCAAACAAAGAAACTCAACTATAAGATAATCCTAGGGATTTTTAATGGTTTGGTTGGTATTTTGTTAATGTGGTCAGCCCTACGCCTGGATAATGGGGTCATTTTTGATACCAGATCTATCCTCATTAGTGTTTTGGGAATGTTCTTTGGAGCAATCCCTACTTTGATTGCTGCATCAATTATGATACTATATAGAATCTCACTAGGCGGACCTGGAATGACTGTTGGGATTTTTGTTGTCTTAACAACTTCCATATTGGGTATTTTAGCCCACAAATACTATTTACAACAAATTCTTGATAATCTAAAAAATAGAGGCTTGAAATTTTATCTCTTTGGGGTTATTGTGCATATTGATATGCTTCTTTGCATGTTTATTTTGCCTGAAGAACTAAGATGGGAAACTTTGCTTTCAATATTTTTACCTGTTATTATTCTTTATCCTTTTGGTACTTATCTACTATGCAAAATCCTTCTGGATCAGATGGATAAAACCAACCTGATTAATAGGCTTGCTGAAAGTGAGGACAAATACAGGAATTTGGCAGAAAATACTTCAGATCTTATATGGAGCTTGGATCTGTTCTTGAATTTTACTTATGTAAGTCCAGCATCTCTTAAAATCTTTGAAGAACCTCCGGAAGTATTTATTAAAAAGTCAATTATTGATAGGATTATCCCTCTAGACCAAGAAAAAGTTCGGGTATTTTTCAATGATATACTATCAAGAACAAAAGATGCGGAGTCTGAAATAAATGATCCAAGAATAATAGAATGTCGCTACAAAAAAAATACTGGCAATATAATCTGGATTTCTATCAGTGCCAATGGGGTTAGAGATCAACAAGGAAAGCTAACTGGAATTATTGGTACTATCCGTGATATAGATCGTCTAAAAAAAATAGAGATTGAAAATAACAGTCAGGGTGCCTTGATTGTTTCCATAATTGATTCCATTCCAGATTTGATTTTCTATAAGGATGTGGAAGGAAGGTATATGGGCTGTAATGAGGCCTTTGCAGAATTTTGTGGAAGGCCAAAAAGTGAAATACTTGGTAAAACGGACCATGAATTGTTTAACCAGGCTGAGGCAGATTGGTTTCGTCAAATGGACATTAAGATGGTGGCAGAAAAAACTCAAAGGCAAGATGAAGAACTAGTCACTTACCCAGATGGAAGCAAGAGGATGTTGGATACTTTAAAGACTCCTTATTGGTCTTTTGATGGTATTGTGGATGGGATTATTGGTGTAAGCAGGGATATTACCGAACGAAAGCAGAAGGATGAAGAAATCCAATATGTTGCTTTTCATGATTACCTAACAGGATTGTACAATCGACGATTTTATGAAGAAGAACTTCATCGACTTGATGTGCCAAGAAACTTACCTTTGACTGTTGTTATGGGTGATGTTAACGGATTGAAGTTGGTTAATGATTCCTTTGGTCACAATTTTGGGGATATTTTGCTGCAAAAAGTAGCTGAACTTCTTAAGCTTCATTGTAGAAATGATGATATTATTGCCAGATTTGGTGGGGATGAGTTTGTTGTACTATTGCCAAAGACTAATGCGGAAGCTGCAGAAATAATATTGGAACGTATTCATGATAGTCTTAGTAGGGAGAATATTAATGGTGTTGCTTTGTCTGTATCTTTTGGAAGGCAGACTAAAACCAATGTGGGTGAAGCTATTGAGAATATTACTAAAGGTGCAGAAGATAATATGTATAGAAATAAATTCCTGGTTGGAGCTAGTGTAAGGAGTAAGACTATTGATATTATCATGAATACCTTATATGAGAAAAATAATAGGGAAATGCTTCATTCCAAACGGGTTAGTCAAATTTGTGAAAAAATCGCCATCCAGATGAATCTTGAAAAGAGCAGTATAGAGCAACTTAAGGTGGCTGGTTTGTTTCATGATATTGGAAAGATTGGCATAGATGAAAATATTCTTAATAGCCCGGATCAATTGACAGAAGCTCAATGGATTGAAATGAAAAAGCATTCTGAAATTGGTTATAGAATTCTTAGTGGTTCTGATGAGTTATCAGATATTGCTAGATTTGTATTGGAACATCAAGAAAAATGGGATGGTTCTGGATATCCTAATGGGATTGCGGGGGATAGCATTTCTCTTGAGGCTCGTATCATTGCTATTGCTGATGCGTTTGATGCTATGACCAGGCCTAGGACTTATGGGAATATGTTTACTGTTGAGCAAGCTCTTGAGGAAATCAAGAAGGGCGCAGGGACTCATTTTGATCCAATGTTGGCAGGTATGTTTGTTGAAAATTATTGGAAAATGTTCGAATAGAAGATATTTAAGTGTGGAAAATCCTTTAGTAGGTATTTTTGTTTACTATAGCATCTCAGTTTCTGGGATGCTATTTTTTTGTCTAATCTTTTAATATAATGGTACAATAAATATAAATGAAAGAGCAGGATGAGCAAATGAAAAAGAATATAGTACTATTTTCTATAATTCTAGGGATAGCACTTGCCATAGGGATTATTATTGGAATAAGTGCTGATAAAATATTGGTGCCCAAATATAGTGGGACAATAAATACCAATGTTGAAATAAATGATAAACTAAAGGTTGAATTGGTGCAAACGGCTTATGATTACCTGGATAAAAAAGGCTTAATTAAGGAATGGAATATAGATAAGAAGGATGAAGTATCCATAAAAAAAGAGGATAACTATGATCCAAGTTTTATGGGCTCTTTAACAAGCACTTGAAGGTCAATAAATCTTAAAGTCTATGTAGTAGACTTCTATAAAGGAAATCCTGTTGTAATAGCACAATCTACAGGAGAAGTAATAGGTCAGCAAATTGTAATATTAGATTAGTTAGATTATGTAGTGATAAAGAATGAGGAATATAGAGGAGTAGTAAATATGCATGAAATTAAGTGTCCTAATTGTGGTAAGGTATTTAGTCTAGATGAGGCTGGTTATGCTGATATTTTAAATCAGGTTCATAATGAGGCTTTTGATAAGGCTTTAAGTGAGCGACTAGTACTTGCAGAGCAGGATAAGAGGACTGCAATAGAACTTGCAGTTGTAAAAATTGCTAGTGAAATGGAGAGTAAAGCAGCCAAGAAGGATGTTGAGATTGAAAGATTGAGGGAGGAGCTTAAGTCTGCTGATATTGTTAAGCAGTTGGCTCTTAAGGAGGCTCTTGGTATTGTTGAGAAGGAGCGGGATGATCTTAAACGGGATCTTGAAGCTAAGGAGAGTGAAAAGAAGTTATTGGAATCGTCACTTAAGGAAAGGTATGAAACGCAAATAAAGGATCGTGATGATGCTATTGAGCGTTTGAAGGATATGAAGGCTAAGTTGTCGACTAAGATGGTTGGTGAGTCTCTTGAGCAGCATTGTGAGATTGAGTTTTCTAAGATTCGTTCTGGTGCTTTTCCTACTGCTTATTTTGAGAAGGATAATGATTCTAAGAGTGGTAGTAAGGGGGACTATATTTTCCGTGAGTCTGATGCTAATGGTACAGAGTTTATTTCTATTATGTTTGAGATGAAGAATGAGAATGATGAGACTGCTACTAAGAAGAAGAATGAGGATTTTTTTAGGGAGCTTGATAAGGATCGGAATGAAAAGGGTTGTGAGTATGCGATACTAGTTTCTTTATTGGAACCTAATAATGAGTTGTATAATGTTGGTATTGTTGATGTTTCTTACCGATATCCTAAGATGTATGTTATTAGGCCGCAGTTCTTCATTCCTATGATTACGTTGCTTCGTAATGCTGCTCAGAACACCCTACAGTATAAGAGTGAGCTTGCGTTAATGAAGGAGCAGAATATTGATATTGCTAATTTTGAGGATGAGCTTAATGTATTTAAGGATGCTTTTGGTAGGAATTATGAGCTGGCTTCTAAGAAGTTTCAAACGGCTATTGATGAGATTGATAAGTCTATTGATCATTTGCAGAAGACTAAGGAGGAACTACTTGGTACTGAGCGTAATCTTCGTCTTGCTAATGATAAGGCGCAGGATGTTACTATCAAGAAGTTGACGAGGGGTAATCCTACTATGGCGGCTATGTTTGATGAGGTTAAGGAATAGGGGTTAGTTATTTATATAGTTTTTAATTGTTTGTTATATTGAAGGATATAGTGGTTATGGCAAATTTGTGTTAATAGAGTTTTGTTGAATGGGGGATCTTAGGATCCTCTATTTTTGTGTTCAAATACCAATCTAAAATAATCTTAAGTAAACATTAAATAAAACATAATATAAACATAAATAATTTAAAATGTATACAGAATACTAGACCAAGTCAATTTTACATGATATAAATAAATCATACTAGTTAATATATATATGCTATTTGGAGGTATTAACGTGAAGAAAATTAAAAATATTCTTAAAAATTCTTCTATGATTTTAACAACAACAATATTGTTGGGAGCAGTATTGATGCCACCTAATCTAGTTAAAGCTTCAGCTAATTGGTGGTGGAATCAGCATTATCCAAGTCAAGCACCAGGGGCTTATGTTTGTAAGGTTGGAGCTACATCTAATGGTTCACCAGTAAGAGCCCAGCTTAAAGGAGTGTCTACAAGTACAAGACAATGGGTTAAATCAATTGGTCCATATCAAACTGCACCGATTGCTTCATATACCCCAGGAACTCTTGATATATGGAGTGCGGTAGGTTCTTATAGTTATTAAGCAATATTTCAATGAATGGTATATTAGTTAACCATTCATTCTATAAACTGTATTAACAATTATATTAAGGAGGAGAAGATTTGAAGATTTTTAAAAATATAAAGAAGAATATATTTATTTATATTTTCTTAGTAGCTATATTATCTGTAGTGCTTATTTTTAGTTCATTTATGTATAAAAATATCAGTAGTGTAAATAAGAAAAATAATTATATCAATAGTTATTTTAATATTCCCAATATTTATATGATGATGACTACATATACTTTGGCTGATGGTCCATATGTAGATAAACTTGATAAGGAATATGATGATGGTGGACTTTATACTTTTGACGCACAATTATTTAACCAGGCGGATAAAAAAGGAATCAAAAATTTTGGTGTAACACGACAGGGTGTTTATGCATCATATAGTATAGAAATTGAAGAAGTAAAATGTAATAAAAAATTTATTCAGACAGAACCTCAACAGGTTTATCAGCAAGATTACCCAAATCTAGGAATTTTCATAAATGATCTATTTGGAGAGAATATAAAGTTTCCAATAGAGCGTGGTAGAAATTTCAAGACTAAAGATTTTAAGGAAAAGGAATACTTGCCAATAATAGCGGGATGCGATTATATGGGAAGCTTTAAAATAGGAGATGCATTAAATATTAAAGTAAATAAAGGCTATATGGAAACAGAAGAAAAATTTGTTAAAGGGAAAATAATAGGATTTCTAGAAAAAGATACGGAATTAATGACATATGTAGGAGGGTCAGAAATAATAAATGCAAATAAGCTAGTATTAATTGGTTTATCCAATGAATATAAATACGATGCTGGATTTTTTGGAGTATTTAGAGAGACGTTAAATGGAGTGGTGGAGACTAAGAATCCACTAGAAGTAGAAGAAAAAATAATGGAACTTGCTAGAACAATGGGATATGAAGGTAAGGGGAACATTATAAAACTATCCTATATGAAAGATGCATTTAATGATTATGTGGAATTTAATGATAGTAGCTATTCATCATATTATAAAATATTTGGAATTAGCCTAGTTGCTTCTCTTGTCATTACTATTCTGTCTATTTATCTAATAATTAGAAAGAACAAATATGATTATGGAGTTCTTTTAATTAATGGGGCTACAAAAAATAAGATCAGGAACAGTATACTGTTAGAAAATCTAATAATACTACTTATAGCAGATGTTATAGGGATTATTCTAAGCTTAAAATATATAGGTGCGATAAGTCCATTGGTATTTATTGGATATAATCTAGTGATGATGGTAATAGTACTACTAACAAGTAGTCTGATATTAAAAAACAAGAAGACCATAGAATTTATTAATTTTAATGAACAAAACAACTAGGAGGTTATTATGAGCATACTTAAACTAAAAAATATTAATAAAACTTTTGATACTAAAAGTGAAAAGGTAGTTGCCTTAAATGATATAAGTCTTGAGGTAGAAAAAGGAGACTTTATTGCCATAGTGGGAACTAGTGGAAGTGGTAAAACCACACTCTTAAATATATTAGGCTTACTTGATCAGAAAACTAGTGGAGACTATTGGATTGAAGATAAAAAGATTGAGGATTTAACAGAAAAGGAAATTGCCAGGCTTCGTAATGAGAATTTTGGATTTATCCTACAAAATTATGCATTAATAAATGATTACAGTGTATATGACAATATAAAGATTCCCTTAGATTATAGGTATAAAAAATTCTCTAATCATAAAGCTGGTAGAAAGATTAAAGATATTGCCAAAAATCTGAATATTGGTGAAAAACTAAAACAACCAGCTAAGAATTTAAGTGGTGGTCAAAAACAAAGGGTGGCTATAGCCAGGGCTTTAATAAATGATACAAAGATTATATTAGCTGATGAACCAACAGGTTCTCTTGATAAAAAGCATACTGAAGAAATACTAGAGATTTTTAAGGAATTAAATGAGATGGGTAAAACTATTATTTTGATTACTCATGATGAGAAGGTTGCTAGTATTTGTAAGAAAATAGTTCATATAGAAGATGGGGAAATTGTTAATGAATAAATATGATTTTGCTAGGAGCAAGTTTCTGATTTTAATCTCTTTTGTTATTACTTTCACTCTCCTATATTTATTAAGCTATACTAAGGGTTTGGAAATTCTTTCTATTAATGGGAATGATTATCTGACAGATGAAAGTATGGCTTATAATATAACTTTAAAAAGTGAGAAGGAGCTAACTGTTATTAAAGATGTAATGAGGGATATGGATCTTGTTAGGATTAAGGGTAGTAATGACTTGGTCTTGTATTATTTTAATGATAAGGCTGAGTATGGGCCTGATATAAGTTGGCTTAAGGATAGGGGTAAGGAAAGTAGTAAGGGTAGTAGTAATAGTAGTATTGGTATTGCTTCTTATAGTATTGTTCTGGGGAAGGATTTATATAAGGCTTATATGGACTCAAAGAAGGATCAATATGAGCTTGTCTTAAAGGATGGATCTGTATTTTGTGATGTTGTGGGTGTTTTAGAGTCTGGTAGGTTTGATTTTAGGGATTTTAGTAGTTTTGTTTTGGTTGATTTGGATAGTTCTAATTTGGTTGATTTTAGTGGTGTATATAGTGTGGAGGGTGATTTAAGTATTTTTACTAGTTCTTTGAAGGATGGTGGTATTGATTTTAGTGAGAGTGATAGTAAGATTGCTTCCTTAAGTTTGTCTGGTTCTAGGTTTCTTTCTGTGCAGGGTATATTTGGTGGTATTGTTTTGTTGTTGTTTTTGTTTACTATGGTTTTGGTGGTTAGGTTGTGGTTTTTTTTGTATATGAAGGAGGCTGGGGTTAGGGTTGCTTTTGGTGGTAGGAGGGTTGGTCTTCTTTTTTATGTGTTAGGGAAGTATGTGTTTGTTGTTTGTGTTGGTATTTTGGTGGGTGTTTTATCTTTTTTTGTTTATTATTGGTTGTTTTTGTCTGGTATTGGTTTTGGTTCTCTTGTGCCATCGGTTATTGTTGGTGTGGTTGTTGTTTTTGGTGTTAGTTTGTTGTCTGCTTTTGTTAATTTTGTGATCTTTTCTAGGAAGTCTATGAGGGATATTCTGGAGAGTTAGGTTAAGCTAATAGTTGGGGTGTTAAAAGATATTTAAGTCTGAAAAAATATTATCATATGCATATAGACATATAAGTGGATGGAACAAAAAAGGAATGAACTCTGTTATAAACAGGACTCATTCCTTTTTTGTTACTTAATTAAATATTTGATAAAAAATATTTATAATTTAAACTAGTTGCTTTGATTCCTATAGGTATCTAATTCGTAATTTAATTCATTAATTGTTGCTTCATACTCAAATATCTTATTATTAAGGTTTTGTATTTCAGTTTGATAATTACTGATATTATCTAAATTATCATTGGATGCTATAATATTAGCTTTTAATTTATCAATATTTTCTTTGGTGGTATAGATTCTGATTTCTGATAATTGGTTATTTTGACTTAATAATTTTTTGTTGTTTAAATAATTAATTGATTCTTTCATCATTTTAAATACTTCGATGTTAGTACTATGAATATATAATTCTTTGTATTTTGAATTATCGTAAACTTCATATGATGCGGTGCTGTATTTATTTAATAAATACTCTATTTTTATATTTTTGTTGTTACTTTCTATGTATTCTACTTTATTGTTTATTAAGTTGTTAATAACTAAGTTATCATACATGTCTGTTTCTATTGATTGGGTAATCATTAGTTCCTTACCGTCGGTTAATTCAAAATCTAATGATCCAATAAACATTAAACCAGAACCAATGCCAATAAATATGACGCTGATAATTAAGGACCAAATCATTATTTTCTTTTGGTTGTGTCTGTTGAATATGAAGTTTAGTAGTATAAATCCTATAATTACTGTTATAACTATTGTTCCTAATAAAGCGATTAGCAATCCGAGGAAGAAAAATCCTGTTTTTGTTATTAAAAATGATGAAACTATTCCAACTACTAAGCCGACTAGTATAAAGGCTATAAATAACAGTGTTATAATAGCTCCGATTTTAAATAGGTTGACAAAGGATTTTAATAGTCCGTTTATGAATTTGTATTCGCTGTGTTTTGGGTCTCTTAGGATTATTTTTTCGTTTTTTTGTTTTTCTTCTAATTTTGGTTGGTTTGTATTGTTTATTTTTGTTTCTGTTATGGTTTCTTCTTCGGTTTTTTCTGTTGCTATTTCGTAGTAGTCTATGTATCTTGTTTTAAATATATGTAGCCAGATTATTATTCCAAATATTATGGTTATTATGCTAAAGATGGCATCTCCTATATTGGTTAGTGTGTAGTGTGCTTGTGCTGGTATGAAGCTTATTATGTTGCTGAATATGCCTCCTAGTATATTGCCTGTTATTGTAAATAGTATGAGTAGGAGGGTTATGATTATTCCTTGTTCTATGATGCATTTTAGTTTTGTTTTGTTGTTGAAGTTTATGAACATATTGTAGGTTTTGGTTATGAAGTTTAAGAAGTCGTCTATGTATTTGTTGAGATTTTTTTTGGATTCTTGTTCTGATTTTATTTCATTTATGTTGTTGTTTAGTAGGTCGTTTATGTCTAGGTTGAATTTGTTGCATATTTGTAGGATTTTTTCCATTTCTGGGTAGGTGTTTCCTGATTCCCATTTTGATATTGCTTGTCTTGATACTTTTAGTTCTTCTGCTAGTTGTTCTTGTGATAGGTTGTTTTCTTTTCTTATTTTTTTAAGGTTTTCTGCTAGTTTTGTATTCATCGTTTTTCTCCTTGTGTTGTTGATCTTTACAAGATTATAGTATATTTTCTAATGGTTGCGAACTACCATCTTATGGTTGTTTTTTGTATATATTTGGTTGCATGTCACTTATTATACTATAAATAGGGGGGGATATATGAATATTAAGAGTTGTAGGGCATTCAATTTGCAATTATAAATCGTACATGTAATTTTTTCAAATTAAAAAAATCCAGTTAACATATGTATTATATGTTAACTGGAATAATATTTTGGTATGAGTTTGTACAAATAATTGGACTTTATTGAAGTTATTTATCATTTATTAATATTACAAAGTTACTTACGTATAGTTATAAAATATTAAATATAATATAATGATTAAAAACAATATTATCTGATTCTAGTATATAAGATAATGAAGAAAATAGAGAAGTAGATATGCATGAAATTAAGTGTCCCAATTATGGTAAAGTATTTAATCTTGATGGATATGAAGGCTAAGTTGTCGACTAAGATGGTTGGGGAGACTCTTGAGTAGCATTGTGAGATTAAGTTTTCTAAGATTCATTCTGCTGCTTTTCCTATGTCTTATTTTGAGAAGGATAATGACTCGAAGTCTGCTAATGATAAGGTGCAGGAAGTTACTATTAAGAAGCTGACTAGGGGTAATCCTACTATGGCTACAAAGTTTGATGAGGTTAAGAAATAGGATTAGTTCTATACATTTTAATTGAAGTTTTATGTGAGTAATGGAGGAAAATATAAATGATTACAGAAGACCAAATGAGTAAAACAATAGAGATTTAATTAATGATCAATTAACAGTTTATAAAAATATAACTACAATACAACAAATGAAATCAATACCAGATACTAATGATATACCAATTGAAAATAGAAATCATTGGTTAAAAGTCCCTGATATAATATGTGTGTTTGTAGACATGAAAAATTTAATATTATTAAGTGCAGAAAATTATGATAAAAGTACAGCTTCTATCTATAAGTTATTTACTGGAACTGCGTTAGAATGTTTCATGAATTTGATGCGTCATATATTGATGTTAGAGGTGATGGAGTTTTTGCATTATTCAATAAAGATAAAGTATATAATGCAATAGTAGCAGCAATTACATTCAAAACTTTCTCTGCTTTGGAATTTGTACCTTTAATAAAAAAGAAAGTTAATATAGATATAGGTTGTCATATTGGGATTGACCAAAAAACTGTTTTAGTCAGAAAAATTGGCTTAAAAAGAAAAAATTGTAGATCTGATAGGCAAAATGAAATTTGGGCTGGTCGTCCAATTAATATGGCCTCGAAATTAGCTTCTAAATCAAATGATGGAGAATTAATTGTGTCAGATAGGTTTTTTAAAAACTTGGAAAGTGATTTAGTCCTTAAGTCTTGTGGATGTAATAGTGTGGAAAAAGAAAATTTATGGGTAGAATTAGATGTTTCTAATGAAAGAATATTTGATTTTAATTATGCGTATATGTTGAAAAGTTATTGGTGTAGCGAACATGGTAAAGATTATTGTAATGAGATAATAAAATTAGACTGTTAGTGATTTAGGGATATAATTGTAGAATAAGTCGGTGATAGCATCTAAATATTAAGATGTAGAGAATATCTGTAATAGTATCGGATTAACTATTGAGGTATTAATTTGAAGACGGGATTAAAATTGTATTTATTGAAGGTGTAGTAGTATACTACTACTTTTTTTATTGTATTTTAAATAAGATGTTGTTATACTGCATATATATTGTATATTAATGGAGGGGATAACATGTATGATTATGATGCTGGAAAAGAGAGAATCAGAAATATATTAAATATGAATCAACCAATAAAAGAAGTCAGATTAATACCATCTGATGACAATTTTACTTATGATAATGGAATAAGAGCTTGGGTTACTAGTGTTTTTGTTGATTTAAGAAATTCTACAAAATTATTTAAGGAGGTTGATGAATTAAAAGTATCAAAAATTATCAGATCTTTTACAAGTGAAGTAATCGAAATAATGAGAGATAATGAAAAGCATAAAGAAATTGGGATAAGAGGTGATTGTGTTTACGGAATTTTTTCAACACCTGATAAAGTTGACATGGATAAGATATTTGAAATGGCTGCACATATCCACACATTAGTGAAATATTTGAGTAATATATTTTGTGAACATAATTTTCCATCTATAAAAGCTGGTATAGGTATAGGTAGTGAAGAAGTACTAGTGATAAAAACTGGTAGAAAGGGAACTGGGATTAATGATAAAGTTTGGATAGGTGGAGCTGTAATAAGGGCAAGTAAAAATAGTGATATTGGAGCAAAAATTGACTTTCCTATAAATCCAACTTTTGTACAAAACTGCACAAGTGATGTTATTGTTGTTGATGAAATATTTTATATTAATTTAAATGAAGGTTATCAAAAAAAATATTTTAAAAAAAGAAATATAAATAATAATATAGTATATACATCAAATGCAACTTATTGAAAATAATATTAATTAGGAGTATAGATAAATGAAAGAAAAAGAAAAATTAGATATTATTCTACATAACCATAATTTAGTTATATCATGGATATCTAATGTTGATTTTAAAATTAGCATTGCTACTGTTTTGTTAAGTATAATATTATATCAAAATAGTTTTTCTGGTATATATAAAGATTTTTATTTGTCTGATCATTGGTACAGGCATATTGTTTTAGTGTATTTCTTTGTTATGGTCTTATCATTAATGTTGTTTCTATGTGGATTGCTTGGAAGATTAAGTATTCGCAAAAATAAAAATATTAAATCGTTGATATTTTTTGGTTCAATATCTGGTATGGAATTTAAGGAATATAAAAAAGCTATAAAGGAATCTGAAGAAGACAGAATTTTAACCGATTTAATTGAACAGACCTACATTAATTCAAAAATATGCAAGACTAAGTTCATATTTTATAATTTAGGCTTATATTTATTTGGTCTTGGAGTTATTATTAATTTAATGATAATGATAATTTACTATCTTGTATTAGTATGAAAGACCAAAAATATTATTCTGGTTTTTAACTTACTGTTTTTTGAGTAATATAAATTGTAAAAATTATTGGAGATTAATTATGAAGAGAAGACTGCTAGAAACAACATTTTATAAGGAAGTATTTAATGATTTTCCTAATCTATTGGATGATACTTCAGAATTTGTTATGAAAATTAGATTATCAGTAAGTTGTAGTCATTATAGAAAATATGTTGAATCAGTTACGTTATCACTTATAGAATTGGAGTATCTTTTTAATCAACTCGAACAAGCTGTTGTAATGTTAACTGAAGTTTGTATCACTAAGAAACTAAAGGAAAATGATATAACAAAACTCGATGGTTTTAAATACAATTTGGAAAACTACTTAATAAGGTTAATAGCTATTGATGATAGGATTTTATATCTAATTGACAAAGTTTATTTATTAGGTAATCCTGATAAAAATTGCAAAGAATATATTATTATGAAAAATGAAGTTTTTAATGATGATAAAATAATAAGAGTAAAGTATAATAAATTAAAGGATTTACTGGTGAAGTATAGAAAGGTTAGAAATAGTATAATACATCAAAAATCATATGTTGATGATGAGTTAATTATTTATAATCTACAACAAGAGATGATAATGAATGAAGAACTACATACATCATTTGAAACTGATATTGGAAAGTTTCAAAAATATTTTAAAAAAAATTCAAAAGAGTATATGCTTGATACAGAAGAAAAATTTAAAAGTATTAATGAAGAACTATTTATATTAATATGCGAAATTCTATATGAACTTAATGCTAGATATTTAATTGAAAAAAATAGATTTTTAGATGAAATTAAAAATACTGATGATTCAATCTTTTTTAGTTAACTTAATTATTTTAATTGCTCATTCGGATACTTACTATTTTTCTTATATTCTTTACAATTTTCTTGTATGATAAAGGATATTACACCTGTAGAAATATTTTTTAATAGACACTTTTACTGTTGGTAAAGTAATAGATTGGATATTATATTATTAAGCCAAAAGTAACCGCGAAAAATGGTTTATAATTTTCATAATATAATATAATGAAATGTATTAATATAAATTATATTATGCTTTGTTACTGATATAATTAATAAAATATATTTGAAAGGTTGTGGAGTTTTATGGAATGGATAACATTAATTGGTATAGGTTTAACATTTTTTATTGGTGTATATAATGCTAGTATAAATATAAAACTTGCAAAACATAAGAATTTAACTAATGAACAAGAGTTATGTCTGAATGTTTTACAAATATTAGCGGGCAATATTATAGATGTAGAAGAAGAAATATTATTACACAAAAAAAGGTACAAGCAAAAAAATAAAACTGATATAGATGATAAAGATATTAATAAGTTGGAATATGTTATAGAGAAATATGTTGTAAGATGCTATCCCGATTACAAAACAGAAATATCGTGTTTTACCAATCCTGTAATTTGGTTCCTGCATAAAATGAGAATTTCAACCACAAGCAATAAAGTGCATAGAATTTTATTGAATTATCAAGAAGGTTTATATAAAGAAACTATGACTGGAAACCATGCTTTGATTACATTTAGTTTATTATATAAAGAATTTTATAAAGATTTAAAACATTTAAATATAGGTGATTTAGATTATTTGAGATTTTCAATAAATGATCTAGTTATTGAAAATTATACTGATGTTGTTAAGGAATTGAAAAAGTTATATGGCTTAACTTTTATTAGTCTAATTAAATTAAAAATAAGTCGATGTAATAAAGCGAAAGCTTGAAAATAGCCAAGTGAAAATTATAGAATTATTTCGTCTTATGTAGAGGCCTTAAAATTTTCGATTATAAAATTTACAAGATAAAAAGATGATATGTTGATTGATATAAAAATTGTTGAGTAATATCTTAATTTAAATACCATTATTAGAAATAGTTGACATCTCAGAGTTTTGAATTGACAATAAAAAGTTCGACATAAATTAATTAAGCAACCATTGTGGAATGGGTTCTGTAGTAAACAGGACTCATTCCTTTTATTGTCCAATAAATTACTTATATTCACAGAAATTATACCTGAATATGATTTGTTTATAGAAATTGTTATTATTATATATTAAAAATGATATAATCAAGATATTATGTTATATGATATGGAGGAAAATATGGGAGTACAACTAGAGTTTGAAAATAAATTATGGGAGATGGCTGATAAGTTAAGAGGCAACCTACAGTCATCAGATTATAAAGATGTTATATTAGGCCTAATATTCTTAAAGTATATATCAGATAGCTTTGAGGAAAAATTTAATGAACTTGTTGCTGAAGGTGATGGTTTTGAAGAGGATAGGGATGCTTATGTTGAGGATAATATATTCTTTGTTCCACCTAGTGCCAGATGGGATTTTATTAAGAAGAGTGCAAAGTTAAATACAATTGGTCAAATCATTGATGAAGCTATGATTGCTATTGAACGAGAAAATAAAAACTTAAAAGGTGTATTGCCTAAAAATTATGCCAGACCAGAACTTGATAAAGTGAAATTGGGTGAATTGATTGATTTGTTTTCCTTTAATTTAGGAAGTAAGGAATCTAAGGCTCAGGATATATTGGGTAGGGTTTATGAGTATTTCTTGGGTAAGTTTGGTTCTAGTGAGGGTGAGTTCTATACTCCTCCTAGTATTGTTAAGCTACTCGTTGGGATGATTGAGCCTTTTGAGGGTAGAATTTATGATCCATGTTGTGGCTCAGGTGGTATGTTTGTTCAGTCTGCAAAGTTTGTAGAGGAGCATCAGGGTAAGAAGGATAATATTCATATATATGGTCAGGAGTATACTGCTACTACTTGGAGATTGTGTAAGATGAATCTTGCTATACGTGGTATTGATGGTAACTTGGGTGAGAGGGATGCTGATACTTTTGGTAATGATTTACATAAGAATTTGAGGGCAGATTTTGTTTTAGCTAATCCACCTTTTAATGTTAGTGATTATGCTTTAGATACAGAGGATGTGCGTTGGAAGTATGGTATACCACCTCAGAATAATGCCAATTATGCTTGGATTGAACATATTATAAGTAAGCTATCTCCTCAAGGGGTTGCTGGTTTTGTTTTGGCTAATGGTTCTATGTCGACCTCTACTAAGGCTGAGGCTGAGATTAGGAAGAATATTATTGAGGCTGGTTTGGTTGATTGTATTATTAGTATGCCTCCTAATCTTTTCTATAATGTGACTATTCCTGTTTGTTTGTGGTTCTTATCTAAGAACAAAGAGAACAGGAAGGATAAGATCTTATTCATTGATGCTCGCAAGTTGGGTTATATGGAAACTCGTAAGCATAGGGAGTTGTCTGATGAGGATTTAACTCAGATTTATGGTACTTATCATAATTGGAGGGATGGGAAGTCTAATTATGAGGATATTCAGGGTTTTTGCAAGTCTGCTTCTTTGGAGGAAGTTAGGGGTCATGAGTATATTCTAACTCCTGGTAGGTATGTTGGTATTGAGGAAGTTGAGGATGATGGTATTCCTTTTGATGATAAAATGTTTATGTTGACCGGAGAGTTGGCTGAGTTGTTCCTAAAAGCTCATGATTTGGAAGATGAAATCAGGTTGAGACTGGGGGCTATAGGGTATGAGTTTTAGTGATTGGGAAAATACAAAACTGTCGGATATCTGTGAATTTCAAAAAGGTTATGCATTTAAGTCTAAAGACTATCAAAATAAGGGTAGAAAGATTGTAAAAGTGTCAGATCTTAATAATTATTCCGTAAATTATAATGAATGCATATGTATTAGTGATGAGAAGGCAAATGATTTTTCAAAGTATACTTTAGAAACCGATGACATAATTATAACAACTGTAGGTTCATGGCCTCAAAATCCTAATTCCGTAGTAGGTAAAGTAATAAAAGTTCAAAAAGAAGTTTCCGGTGCTTTATTGAATCAAAATGCAGTTAGAGTAAGAGTTAAAGTAAATGTAAATCAAAGATTTATTTTTTATGTGTTAAAAAACAAGGACTTTTTTGACTATATAATTGGAACTGCTCAAGGTGCAGCAAATCAAGCGAGTATAACTCAAAGTGATATTTTCAATTATATATTTAAACTACCAAACATAAAAGTTCAAAACACAATTGCTAACACACTAATATGTCTTGATAACAAAATAGAAATTAATAATCAAATTAATAAGAATCTTGAAGAAATGGCACAAGCTATTTATAAGAGTTGGTTTGTTGATTTTGAACCTTTTCAAGATGGAGAGTTTGATGAAAGTGAATTGGGGAGAATTCCTAAAGGATGGAATACAAAACAATTAGGAGAATTGATAAAGAAAAACAAAGCGAAAATAAACAATTTTGACGACTGGAAAAATGAACTGATAATTGACTTGTCTAATATGCCTCGATTTTCAATGTGTATTAATCAATTTGACAAAGGTGAAAAATTTGCCACTAATATATATAAATTAAATAAATATGATATTTTATTTGGATCGATAAGAAGTTATTTTGGTAAAGCTGGATTTTCCCCTATAGATGGTGTGGTCACTGGAACAGTACATTCGTACAAACCAACAAATGAGGAAGACTATTCATTTGTACTTTTATTAACAACTTCTAAGAAATTTATAGACTACACTGTTGCTGTTTCAACAGGTACCAAAATGCCAATTGTTAATTGGGATAACTTTTGTAGATATAGTTGTATATATCCTAATACTGAATCAATACTATTAGAATTTAATGAATTAATTATGCCTCTTATAAAAAAGATGGAAAATAATATTCTAGAGAACCAAAAATTAATAAGTTTACGTGATTCTTTATTACCGAAACTTTTGTCAGGTGAAATAAGAGTTCCTTTGGAGACTATCAATGAATAAATTCAAAATTGTAACTTCAATTGATGAATATATTAAGGAAGTAACAAGTCTAAAGCCACCAACAATTAAATATTCATTAAATAAGTACTTAAAACTATATAGAGGAGTTTCTAATAAAGATTATGAATGTGTACCAACAATAGATAGGGTGGTGAATAAGAATATTCACAATAGTCTTCTTCTATTTGAAAACCAATTAATTAATGAAGCAAAGTTAAGAATGCCTAATATCTTCGAAAAAGATAGATATCCTATACAAACTTTAGTTAAGCTACAACATTATACTTTACCAACTCGACTATTGGATTTCACACAAAATTCACTGGTAGCACTATATTTTGCATGTCAACAGAAGCAAAAAGATAAAGAAAATAAAGAGGGTAAGGTATTAGTAGTTTTCGAAGAAGAAAATAAAATTTATAATAGTTTTTCAGGATATGTAAATGTACGTGCTGAAATGTCTTTTATTACAAATAGCTATAGAAGCCTTGACTCATTTTTAACATATTTAATTGATATTAACAAAAGTTATAATTGGGAAAAGATAAAATCTTCAGAAGAATCAATATTTCCGTACTTAAAAGAGCCTATATTTTTCAAACCAGATTGTGATAATGAAAGATTGAAAAGACAGCAAGGGCTATTTTTGATTTACCCTAATACAATCAAATATGGAAATGGTGGAAAATACCAAATGCTTGATAAGTTGGCAACTTGGAATCATCCATCAATTATAGAAATCATTATTCCCCATAAAAACAAGAAAAGGATATTAAAAGATTTAGTTGATTTGGGTATAACGAAAAGTTTTTTATTTCCTGAACCTGATAAAATTTGCAAAGACATAGCAGATAATTTTATTGAAAGATACCATGAAAAAGCAAAAGAGATCGAGGAGGCAGATAAATTAAGTGTTGAATCAGATATTTACTAACAGAGAATTAGCTATATTAATATGGTCACTTGTACTAGTTATAATAGTTTTATTCAATAAAAATTCCAGAGATTCTTTATTGAATATTAAACTTGAAGGAGCATTATTAAAGATATTTTTATTTTCTTTAGTGTATTTAGTTTTAATAATATTAATTTTTAGTAGAGTGCATTTTTGGGATATATTCTACATCAAGGATATAAGTCTTGTCTATATGTTTATAGCTATACCTCTAGGCTATAAAATATTTAGTGAGAATTCCATGAATAATATAAAATCTTTAATTAAATCAAATTTAAAGCTAATTATCATGCTGACACTTATAACCGATTCATATACATTTAATATTTTTATAGAATTAATTTTAGTGTTAATTACTTCAGTAATTGCTATGATGGTTGCATTTTCTGATCCTAAATATATCAAAAATCAATATAATGATAATATAAGAACACACAAATTTCTAAGTGTTATACTTTCTATTATTGGTTTTTATATATTGATATATTCTATTATGAATTACATCACAGATATTTCTAATTATGATTATTTAAATTTGATTGTATCATTTTTCATACCATTCATAATTTCTGTTCTATATGTTCCGTTCTGGTATTTATTATTAATAATTGATTATACAATTAGAATCAAAAAAGTGATTAAGTTTAATATTAAAGAGATTATAAAAATACTAGTTTATTATAAATTCAATATTCATAATTACAAGAACTTTTTACATTCAGCTTACCATTCAATAGCATTTTATAAAGATAAATTTGATATAAATCAACTATTAGATCGATATGAAGGAGGGCGGGTTTTATAATGAATAAAAACTTCTGTGAATCCCACTTAGAAGAAGCAACACTAGAATGGTTTGAAGAACTAGGATACGAAATAGTATTTGGTCCTGATATTTCACCAGATGGTGAATATCCAGAACGTGATGGATATAGTGATGTAATCCTAAAAGAAAGACTAAAAGAAGCCTTAGTTAGAATAAACCCTAATATGATTGGTGAAGCAATTGAAGATGCCTTCAGGCAGATAGTCATACCCAAAAACCCAAGTCTCATAATGAACAACAAAGCATTCCACAAGATGATAACAGACGGAATAGATGTACAAGTAAGACAAAAAGATGCCAGCTACAGAACAGAGAAGATTTATGTGTTTGATTTTGAGAAGCCATTAAATAATGAATTTATAGTAGCTAACCAATTCACAATCGTTGAACACGGAGTAGAGAAAAGACCGGATGTTGTAGCCTTTATAAATGGTATACCACTTGTTGTTATTGAACTTAAAAGTGCTAGTGATGAAAACGTTGATATTACCGATGCATATAATCAACTACAAACATACAAAATGACCATACCTTCCTTGTTTACATACAATTCCTTTATGGTTACAAGTGATGGAGTTAATGCAAGAGCTGGAACACTATCATCAGATGAAGATAGATTCATGGCCTGGAGAACTATAGATGGAAATGATGTAGCATCATTATCAATCCCACAACTTGAAGTGCTAATTAAGGGTATGTTTCAAAGAGATAGATTTTTAGATATCATAAAGCACTTTATACTATTCCAAAGTGATGGTAAAGATACAACAAAAATACTAGCTGGCTATCACCAATACCATGCTGTCAACAAAGCTGTTGATAGCACTGAACGTGCAACAATGGAATCAGGTGACAGGCGAATAGGTGTTGTTTGGCATACCCAAGGAAGTGGTAAAAGCTTATCAATGGTATTTTATGCTGGAAAGCTTGTTATTAGTGAAGAATTAGAAAATCCAACAATCGTAGTTATAACTGACAGAAACGATTTAGATGATCAGCTATTTAATACCTTCTTTAAAAGTAAGGATATTTTAAGAAGTATTCCTGTACAAGCCAATGATAGAATACATTTAAGAGATCTTCTTAATAACCGCACAAGTGGAGGGATCATATTTACTACCATACATAAGTTTGCTCCATTTACTAACGAATTAATAGGTAATGAGGAATCATATCAAAATATGGATAAAGTAGCAGATAGTGGTGTTGAATATGGGAAGAGTGCTGTTCTAACAGATCGTAAGAATGTCATTGTAATTGCCGATGAAGCCCATAGAAGTCAGTACGGTTTTGGTGCTGATATTGTCAAAGCTGATGAAGAAGCAGATGTTAAGTACGGATATGCTAAGTATATGAGAGATAGTTTGCCAAATGCATCATACATCGGCTTTACAGGCACCCCTGTAGAATTAACCGATAAAAATACACGTGCTGTTTTTGGAGACTATATTGACGTATACGATATGACTAGAGCAGTTGAAGATGGAACAACTGTTAAGATATTCTATGAAAGCAGAATAGCTAAACTTGACCTACCAGAAAATCTTAAACCAAATATAGATACCGAATATGATGAAATAACCGAATATCAAGAATATAATCAAAAAGAAAAACTCAAAAGCAAATGGGCTAGATTAGAAGCCATTGTTGGAGCAAATCAGCGTGTTAAACAAATTGCCAAGGATATAGTTGAGCACTTTGAAAAACGAGATAATGCACAAGAAAATGAAGGCGGAAAAGCTATGGTTGTTGCCATGAGCAGAAGGATAGCCATAGATTTATATAAGGAGATAGTAGCATTACGTCCTGACTGGCATAGTGATGATTTAATGAAGGGCAAAATAAAGGTTGTAATGACTGGTGCATCATCAGATCCTGCAGATTGGCAAAAGTTCATTGGAACTAAGGCAAATAGAGAAACATTAGCCAAGAGAATGAAAGATCAAAAGGATGAATTAAAACTAGTTATAGTTCGTGATATGTGGCTTACTGGCTTTGATGTTCCTAGTATGCATACTATGTATATAGATAAACCAATGAATGGTCATAATCTAATGCAAGCAATTGCTAGGGTTAATAGAGTATTTAAAGAAAAACAAGGTGGTCTTGTTGTTGACTATATAGGTATTGCTGAGAATTTGAAGAAAGCATTATCACAATATACAGATAGTGACAGGAAAACTACAGGTGTTGACACTGATGTGGCATCACAATTACTTCTTGAAAAACATGATTTAATTAAAGAGATACTACATGGTCATGATTACAGTAAATTCTTAACTGGAAAACCAAGTGAGAAGATGCAGGCTATAGTTGAGACAATGGACTTTATTATTGGACTTAGAGAAGATAGGAAGAACGACTATATTAAGCATGTAACTGAAATGGCGAGAGCTTATTCGTTGTGTGCTACTACAGAAGTAGCTGAAAGATTAAATGTAGAGATTGGGTTTCATAAAGCAGTTAAGGCAAGTCTTGTTAAAATTATTAGTGAGGAAAATAAGAAGAAGACTACTTCCCAACTTGATAGTGAACTTAATCAGTTGATTTCAAAATCAATCTCATCTAATGAGGTTATTGATATTTTAAGTTCTGTTGGTCTTTCAAAGCCTAATATTGCTATTTTGTCTGATGAGTTCCTTGAGGAAGTTAAGGGGATGAAGCAGAAGAATCTTGCTGTTGAGCTTTTAAATAGGTTGCTTAAGGGTAGTATCAGGTCTTTCTCTAGAAGAAATCTGGTTCAGTCCAAGAAATTCTCTGAACTGCTTGAGGCTGCTATTAGGAAGTATCAGAATAGAGCTATTGAGACTACTCAAGTAATTATGGAATTGATTGAACTTGCTAAGAAAATTAGTGAGGCGGAAAAGCGTGGTGAGAATACTGGGCTTACTTCCGATGAGTTGGCTTTTTATGATGCTCTAGCGGATAATGAGTCTGCCAGGGAGATTATGGGTGATGAAATTTTGAAGCAGATTGCCAGGGATTTGACTCAGTCTATTAGGAATAATATTAGTGTTGATTGGGCTATTCGTGATAGCGTTCAGGCTAAGATGAAGATGACTATTAAGCGACTTCTAAAGAAGTATGGTTATCCGCCTGATAAGACTGCTAGGGCTGTGGATATTGTGATGGAGCAGACTAAGTTGATGTGTCAGAATGAGAGTAGGTAGATATTTTGAAAACAAAAAAATAAAAATGCAAATTGAAGCCAAAAGCTAACTATTCAAATTTTACTTAAATTTTTAAAAGTGAAATTTAGATTAAAATAGTAAAAAATAAATGTAAAGGAAGAGATTGAATGTCTATAATAAAGTCATTTTCTGTCGGTGTAGGAGATACTTTCTATATAAAACATAACAATAGTAATTTTACAATTATTGATTGTTATTTAAATGAGTATAACAGAAATAATATTATCAAAGAACTTATATCAGAATCAAAAGGGAAAAATATTTTACGCTTCATTTCAACTCATCCTGATGATGATCATATTAAAGGTCTAAAGTGTTTAGATGACATTATAAAGATTAGAAATTTTTATTGTGTGAAAAATGAAGCGTTTAAAAAAATAAAAACGGAAGATTTTATAAGATATTGTGAATTGCGCGATTCTACAAAAGCTTATTATTTATTTAAAGGATGTCGAAGAAAATGGATGAATAAAAATGATGAAACTGATGGGAAGATTTATGAATCTGCTGGTATCAATATTTTGTGGCCTAACATTGATAATTATAAATTTAAAGAAGCTTTATTAATTGCAAAGAATGGAGGGTGCCCAAATAATATTTCACCAATTTTTACCTATTCTTTAAAAAATGGTGCTAATGTTATGTGGATGGGGGATATTGAAGAGGATTTTTTAAATTATGTTGAAAATGAAATAAACTGGAAGAAAATGGATATTGTATTCGCACCACATCATGGAAGATATTCAGGAAAGATACCCAGAAGTATATTAAATAAGATCAAACCTAAGATTATAGTTATAGGGGAAGCGCCATCTGACAATTTGAACTATTATAATGGATATAACACAATAACTCAAAATTCAGCAGGAGATATAGTATTTGATTGTAAGTTAAATATTGTGGATATTTATGTATCAAGCAATAAATATAAAGCTAACTTTTTAAGTAATCAATTTAAGAATAGTAAATATGGTAATTATATAGGAACATTAAATTTATAGGAGGTAAATGAATGGCAGATAAAATACCGTTTTATGATATAGTTAACAGATTATTAACTGGTCTAATTTTTATTGGTTGTTTAATTTTAATTAATAATAAATTTATTTTGGATTTTCTTAGTCCGGAAAATTTAGAAAAAATAAATTTTGGCTCAGAAACAATAATGAATATTTGTTTCTTAGCAATTATTTATGAGATTGGAATGATAATAAACAGATTAGGATCAGTAGTTGTGGAATATTTAACTAAAAAAATAAAATTAATTAAATTTGATGATGATTATAAGAAATATTGTGATAGCAGAGAAAAATATCAAATACACTCAACTTTATCTAGGGAATATGCCTTATCAAGGACTTCATTTACATTGTTTTTTATAACTTCAATTTTTGCATTTGTAGAAAAAAATATAATGTTTGGAATTATATTTATATTATTGGCAATATTATTTTTACTGTCTTATAGAAAATATTCAGTAAAAATATTTGAACTTATTTAAAAATAAATAATTATATTGGTTATAAATTCATGAGAATAAAGAAAGGAAAAGATAAAATATGAATTCTCCATTGGAATTTTATGAAGATGAAAAATCATTAAGTTACTATATTTTTGAAGTTGGTGAAGGATTAATGATTTTGCTTATATTTCCAGATCAAACCGTAATGCTTTTTGATTGTAATGTAACTAATGATAATTCAGAGAAATTATTAGAAAAACTATCAAAATATATTCCAGCAAAGTATGATGAAGAATTGAAAAAAACTCACCAGTATATTGATATTTTTGTTAATTCACATAGAGATGAAGATCATTATAGAGGGCTTAAACATATAAATAAAAAATTTCCAATAAAGTCTATATGGGATTCAGGACAATCAGGATCAACAACAGATAGTGATGATTACAAGTATTATATGACGTTAAGAAGAATTTTAAAAAGTAAAGATGAAAATAATCTTTTAGTTCCTGTACCGAGCAATGAGAGTATTGTTGAATTTGGAAAAGCAAAAATATTTTGTTTGGCAACTAGTAAGGATTATCAAGAAAGTTATATTTGTGAGCAAAGAGCTAGGTTACAACATACAAATTCAATGGTTCTGCTCATAAGGTATTCAGATGTTAACCTTTTATTGACAGGGGATTCTGATTGGAAAAGTTGGAAAGAAAAAATAGTTCCAAATTTTGAAAAACATGATTTGATTAAAACTAATATCTTAGTGGCTAGTCACCATGGTTCGCGTTCATTTTTTACTGATGAAACAGTTAATGATGTTATTGATTATGAAGCGAATCCTGAAAATACATATATAGAGTCTATAGAAAAAATTTCACCTATTGTGACTTTAATTTCATGTGGTAGCTATGAAACTGCACATCATCCAAATAAGTGTGCTATGAAGTTATACAAAGAAAATACTAAGAATTTACAAGTTTATACTACTAATAACTTAGGGACAGTTTGTGGTTTTATTAATGAAGATGGTTTTTATGGCATAGTTCCTGATAGGTTTGTTCATAGTTCTAATACATCATCAAATATTGGATTTGATATAGAGTGTAATAAAGTTATTGACAATGTTTACTTTCCAGTAAGATATGGTGAAAAGCTTAGTATTGGATGTGATTTAATATTTAAAGCAAATACAAAAGGTGGGCTAATAGAGCCTATTGATGAGTTGCAAATCTTTTGGGAAGTGTCAAATTCAGGAAAAGATGAGCACAGTGATCATCAAGAAATTTATAAAAAAAATCCAAGTGAATTAGAGACAAAGCTGAACTTTTCAAGAGCACTGTCATATAAAGGGAAGCATCTATTGAGATGTAGAATTAAAAATAAAAAGTATAAATATGATATAACAAATATTTTTGTTATAGAAGGAATTTAATACTACATATCAATTCGAAAGGATTAATAATTTTCATGTTTGTTGAACGATATAAAAAAATGATCAGCTGCATTTCGAAAATGGTCAATTGTTAATTCAAGAAAGAGAAAAGTTAGCTTTATTTATATTTAATAACTTTGATCTCTAAAAAAAATTGTGCATTATTGAAGCATAATGAAGTTGTTATTAATAATAAGCTTTGCAATCAAAATAGATGAATGAATAGAGTTGAATTTATGAACGATAAAATGATAAATATTATAAATACAGTAATAGAAAGTGCTTCTGAAAAAACCAATATAAGTTATTATAGTCAGATTAAATCATGGATTGCTGCAAATTCTGACTTTGAAGATATAAAAACACTTAAACTTATTGCTAATGTAGTATTTTATCATTTGGATTTGTCTACACCAAAAACTCCTTTTAGAATTAAAGCTACTTTTATTGATGGAAGGAGTGCCTCTCCAAATGATTTAGATTTGAATGATATTAAAATATTAGAGAATATATATGAAATAATAAATGATTGCGAACTTAAAGCTAGGATTGCTGATGTCTTATGGTCAGTTAATAAGAGTTATAATCATGCAAAAGATAGTATTGATTTTTACTTGGATTCTGCTAGGAGACTAGAGGACTTATCTAACTGGTGGGAATGTTTTGAAAGAATTCAAAGAGCTCACCAAATAACATTATTGCTTGGAAATAATAAGGAACATACAGAGAAAGTATATCTTTATATTATAGAATTGCTTGAAAAAATTGATACTAGTGTTATAACTAACTTTCCAGGAAGATTAATGGAACTACTTCAAGAGGGAAAATATTCTGATAGTGAAAAGTATGTACTTCTAACATTAAAGTACATAGAAATTTGTAGAGAGCAAAAAGATTATAATTCAGAAAGATATTATTTGGATGTTTTATCAAAATGGTATAAATTGAGAAATCAAATAGATGAATATAGACACTCGATAATAGAAATTGCAAAATCCCATGAAATTGAAGTGCTAGAAATAATTAACAGTGATGGAGATTCATCATATATTTTGATTGTACATCTTATAGAAAAAGCAATTCGATTATATCGAAAAGTTCCAGGAATGCAAGAGGAAATAAAGCGACTATTAGATGATCTATCAATATACAAATTAAAAGTAAAGGAAAACTTACAGTCGTTCTCACATGAAGTTAATGTTAAAGAATTTGTGGATAATATACTTGATAAATTTAGTGGAATCCCTTTTGTTGAAGCTTTGATAAAACTTTCATATATACAGAATATTCCAAATAAAGATTCAATTAAAAAAGAATTAATTGAATCTTTTGAAAAATATCCCATAACGTTCTTGGTAACTCAAGATATATTGGATAATAAGGGTAGGCGAATAGTTAGAATGCCTCTATTTGATTTAGATGATGAAATCTCTTTAGAAGCATATATGTTAAAAGAAGTAGTTAATAATCATATTATTACAGGACAAATTATAATTAAAAATATAATAAATTTGATAAAAAGAGAGCATGCAATATTAGAAAAAGATCTTGAAATTATAGTTGATGATAATCTATTTATTCCGATTGATAGAAAAAATCTATATTTAAAGGGACTATATGCAGGAATCAACGGTAACTTTATGGAGGCTATTCATATACTAATTCCACAACTCGAAAATTCATTAAGAGAGTTTGCTATGTTATGTGGTGATGTTGTAGTGACGTTCGAAGATGATGGAAAGGAACAGGTTAAACCATTAAACTCTATTCTTGATTCTGGTAATTTCTGTGAAAGTTTTGAAGTGGATTGGATATTTAATCTCAGATCATTATTAACAGAAAAGTATGGCTCAAACATGAGGAATAGAATTGCTCATGGATTAATTTCGGATGACGAAATTCAATCACCAATAGCTGCATACTTGTGGTGGATTTCATTGAGATTATGTTGCATGTATTCAATAGGGATAAATGAGTACATTGACAAAAATGCTGATAAATTTAATTGTTCTAACTGAATTTTCTTGAATAGATTAAATATAATCAAAAAGTGAGATATGAAAGGACAATCATTATGTCTATTTATAAAATAGAATTAGATAAAAATATTCTAGCTGATATTAGGAAAACTGTTGTTAGAGATACTAATCATTCACTTAACAAGAGGTACAATAAAAAAAAGAATGAAGATTATCCAGCATGGAGTGTATTGTGTGCAATACTAGATAGATTGGATGATACAGTTGGTTATGTTAATAACTTAGTACTAAATACTGGGAAATTTAGAAGAAGCGCCTTCGACTTTTTTGATTTCATGAATCAATCAGCTGTTATTATAAACTGTATTAATGAATTGGCATCGATATATGAAATACCTATGGAAGAAATAGATGAAAATACATCTATATTTAAAAAATTAGGCAATGATAAATCAGGAACTGATAAAAAATATTTTGAATATTTAAGATCACTTTGTTCTGTTCATCCAGTTGGAACAGACCGTCATAAAAGATATCAAGACGGAGATTTTGAATGCAGTCCTTTTGTTGTTTGGAATGAAATCATTTCTAGATATGACGAACGAGGCGATCTTTACACAGTAGTATATGCAATAAAAAATGAAAAATATCATAAGATAGTACCAATAAGAATTTGTGAAATATTTGAATATATTAAATATAGATATGAATTTTTAAAAATCATTCTTGAAGGGATAAAAAAATACAATCTAAAAGTTACTAAAGAACTCCAAGAAAGCATCATAATGAAGGAGGGTCAATTTTTAAACTATATAGATTATTTGAATAATTTAATTAATGAGTCAAAAAATAGATTTGGGCCAGATTATTCGGATGTATTAGAATTTGCAAAAAAGGTATTTTTAACGAATCCATCTAATAATGAGAATCTAGCAAAATATAAGAAATATTGTGAAGCATTGAAATATGCGATAAAGTTTGAATATAACGGATTACAAAATATGTCATTTGATGGATTTGAACATTGTGGCATTAAATATAATGAATTTAATACAGAAACTACACTTTTATTTGAACTGTATCATGTTGATAGTAATAGTGCTTTGAGAAATAAATATGGATATCAATTAGAAAAGATAGCTGTTTTAAGTTATTCAGATGATCCTTATGATATAGATGAAGCCTATTCATGTATTGAAACTGCTAGTAGTTTATTAGAAAAATATGTAACTTTTGAAAATACAAACTGTAATTTAGAAAAATATATATTAATGAAAATAGGCTTATATTTTGAATGCCTGGATAATAAATGTATATTAAATAAAAATATACCAAATGATATAAAATATAGGGATAAATTATTAACTGAAGACTATTTGATTAATTTACAAATGGAAGAAAGTAATATGAGTGAGAAAGTTGTTTTAACTTGGTTTATAGACAAAAAAGTTAGATAAAATATGAATACTTGAAAGTATATATCTATTAGGGGGTAGTATGACAAATCTTGATGCCATCAGAAAATGTTTTACAAAAACAGATATAGGAACAATATTTAATTCAAAATAAATCAAAGAACAAGTCCTTAATAGATACAGAAAGAGAAATGGCAACATAATACCAAGCGACTACTACTACAATATAACAAACAATGGAATTAAGAACTTTGAGAAATATCTACACATTTTCATAAATCATGGAATAGGAATATATGAATACATTGAACAACTACAAATATAACTGGAATAATGAAAAATTTAAAAACAGTAATCATATTAAGGTTCTTGATATAAAACATGAAGCTGGAAGAAAGATAGATTTTTACAGAGAAATGATAAAAACAAAAATTAATAAAAAATCATTTTTCCATAGTGATCAAGATGTGAAAAAACAATTAGAGAAAATACAGGCTGATTTTAATGATTATCAACTTTCTCTTTATCAGTATTCTTTTTCCTCTTTTCTTGAAGTTATGCTTTTGGAGAATTATGATTCAGCATATCTTTATGGCATAGTAAAAAGAATGGAAGATTATTCTTGTAAATATCGTGAACTTTATACTAGGTGTTATAACCAGATTGAAGGAAATGCGAAGTCTTCAGTACAGTCTCATCTATTAAAGGGGTTATCTAGTGTTAATAAATTTGCAGGAGAGTCCTTATCAAAAGTTTCGGCTATTAGTAAATATAAAATTGATAAAACTTTGATTGGAGCTGGAAAAAAGCTAGGTGAATTTGGAACTGAAAGAATAGTACAGTCAATGAAACAGCTAGTAGAAAAACAGAGTAGTTACAATCACCTGTTTGTTGAAAATATCAATGTTATCAATAGACTGTATAATCAACCCCTTGAAATACTTTTTGATAATGAAAATGTATATATTGGAGCACCAGAATTATAAAATAGATCATTTTGTCTTATATAGATTTAAGAATTGACAAGAAATAAAAAAACAGAGGCATAAGGAATGATAATAAAAGAAATATCCATCGAAAAATACCAAAAACTTAAAGACCAAATAAAAGAACTAAAACCCGAAATAGAAGTAAACCTTTTAGAAAAAGATACTAATTTATTTAAGTTAGGATTTAGTGATTATACCCCTTGTGATATTGATATTAAAGCAACCAAGGAACAGCTCGATGATTTATTAGATATGATATTAATGTTTGAAATCGATGCCTATGACACATCAGATGATGACGAACCAACAGAAATTGATGAAAGCTATATTAATTATCAAAGATATGGATGGATATATAATTTTTTATACTATAACTTATAAATGAAAATATTTAATAACATAATCAACCTTTACAATTTTGTTTTGATATAGAAAATGTATATATTGAGGCACCAGAAGTATAGATAAGTAATGAAAGCAATTAAAGGAATAAAAACAAAATGAAGGGAAAGCAAAATGAGAAAATTAACCATCAACAGAAAAAAATCCTTTGTAGCAAGCTTAGTAAGAATATTTACCTATATTGAAACAAAGGAAATAAAAAGTACAGAGAACATATTAGAAATCAATAACATTAAATATAAGAAAGTAGGAACAATCTCAAACGGTAAATCGTCAACCATCGACATACCTAAAGAAAGTACCAATATTATGATTGCTTACTCCAATAATTTTCCTAAATTTTACAATGTTCGTCATACTTTTTCAGAAGGCAATGAAAATGTGGTGATTAATACAAGACAGAAATTCTCACCATTTAAAGGAAATCCTTTTATAATTGAATCCTAATCAAATGTTAAGATATCAAACAAATTTTCATAAATAAAAGTCTTAGAAAGCTAACCTATCTGAAGTAAGGGTGTGAAATAATTGAAAGAAACACAGAATATTTTGGCTAAAAAAATTGATCTTTTAACTGGACTAGCCTTCTATAAATTAGAATATATTGGGACTGAAAACATTCCTGATTTAGCGGCTTCAGCTTTAGAACAAGGTTATGATTGCCCATCTTTAAGAGTATTATCTGGCTTAAGATCAAGTTTGGACAATTTCTGGGAAATAAATAATTATCTCAAGAAAGCACTAATTGAATTAGGCATTACTGAACTTAGCTCAAGTACTGCTTGTCTAATATTAATTAGATATTATTTACAACAAATAATTGATAAAGAGATTAGCCCATTAGATGGATTGAAAAAGGTGATTAAGAATATATACTATAGTTCAGAATTTCAAAGTAATAATTTAGAAGTTATAAATAAAGAATATAAGCATAATTTTTTAGGACTTGAAGTTTTATACAGTTTATTCTATCAGTACGATGATTATTTAATTGCATACACAGGAAATTATAAAAAAACCTTTAAGAAACATGAATCAAAATTAATCAACAGTATTATTGAGGAAGCAAAAAAGTATATAGAAAATTATGAGACTATTAAATTGGAACTAATTGAGGATGAAAAGAATTTGGATATTGTAAATAGTATAAAAGGTTTAAGTTCAGCCAACTATAATCAGTTAGTAAAAAGTATCAATGACGTAATCATTAATTACAAAATAACACCAGTAATCTGCGAAAATACTAAAATTAAGGGTAGGTTTTGGGAATTAAATAAGAATATAGTGAAATATGTCTTAAACAGAGATCGGAAGTTAGTTCTTCGTATTGTAATAATTAAAAAAGATGATGTATATTTAGTTGAAGATATAGACATAGATAAAAATTTATTAAATAATATAATTAAATAATAAAAACTGATAGGAAAAAGAGAAAGTAAATTATAGAGTCAAAAACCAAAAGAAAACAACAAACTCAGTAATAATAAAATCAAGCAGCCAATATTGGCTGTTTTTTTTCGCATAATATATTGTATTTTAAAAACTATTGATGTATATTTAAAGTGTAATAAATAAACACAATTCAATATTAAATATAAATATATTAAACATAAATAATGATGAATTAATTTACATATTTAAAGTTAACCTATAAATTGTCATCTTATTAAGATAAATATAAAAACAAATAACCAGTTGTATTGGAAGATAACAATTTTGAAAAAAAGGAGGATTAAAATGAAAAGACCAATCAAAATAACAACAATAACAGCAATAACCACCACTATACTATGCCTTGGTATGATATTTGCAAATGGAATATTAGCTAATGATATAGTAGAAGAAAAACCCACTGACCTAAGCATCCAAAAAGAACAAATCCAAACACTAATAAACGACCGAACATCAGTCATGATATCAGACAACAACCTCACACTAAAACAAAATAATATTTCAGACAAACTATATGAAACAGAAAATCAGACAAGAGCCTTAATAACAGAACTTAGAGAAAAACTAAAGAAAATGAACGAAACCTACAAAGACACAAGAACCCAGATAGACATACTAGAAAGCAAACTACTAGAAGATAAGAAACTATCTATAAAAATCAAAGAAACAACCTATCTGACAATAGCTCAAAATGGGATAGAAACAGGCTATACTGCAGAACATGAATTTATCTTCAATAAAAATGAAAATGATGTTTGGATCCTATTAGAAGACCGTCAGCTAGAACCAACAGGAATACTACCACTGCAACAAGCCGAACAATTAGTATACAATTATGAAAGTACTAACAATATTGAACTAGATTCAAAATTACAATTAAACGAATCTTTTATACCATCATCAAACATAGTTGATAAGAACTACAGTAACAGTTCAGGATATAATTATACTGCAATGGCAACATATCTAGAAAGATACTGGAGCAGCTATAATCCTGCCTATAGGAACTTTACTAATCAAGGTGGTGACTGTACCAACTTTGTTAGTCAGGCATTAAAAGCAGGTGGCTGGTCATACAAACCCGGCTGGTATCAGAATGCTAACTACTGGTGGTATAATAGTACAAACCAAACCTACTCCTGGACTTCTGTAAACCATTGGGCAACCTTTGCTAAAAATAGTGGAAGAACAAGTATGCTTGCCAGTGTCTGGTCCTGCAGGAAAGGTGATGTCGTACAAGTTAAGCCATATGGTTCATCATCAAAGGTTCATACAATGATGGTTTCCTACTACAGCAATGGCATACCATATTTCACATATCATACATCAAACAGATACAGAAGAAGCCTAAACCAGGTGCTATTAGATTGGCCAATTGCAACATTTTATGCATACAGAACATAGTAGAACAATGTTGAAAATACTTATAATTGGAATAGTGATATCTATGATTCTCATAACTACCACGGCTTGCAGTATAGGTAGAGAAAAGAGCAGTGTGGAGTTTAATAATATTAACTTGAAAGAAAAACTGACAAGTATGGAGAAAGCCATTAACCAAAAAGATGAAGAACAATTAAATAAAATTACAAGAAATATATCTTCTACTCGCAAGCTTCTTGAAGATTTCCCTTCTGGCAAATTACTGATTAAAGAAATAAGCTCATATATGCTAACAGAAAATATTATCCATGTCCAAATCAAGATAGATGCTATGTATGATACTGAAATTTCTGAATATGTAATCCTCATAGAAAATAAGAGAGAAGGTTGGGAAATCTATCCATCAGGCTTTATAAACAAGTGAGTCATATCTAACATCAATTATTAAGATTGGAATACTTGCAGAATTAAAAACAACATTTATAGAAATAAATAAGCAGATTTAATGCAAATTAAAAGGACTGATTCCAGTAAAATACCGGATTCAGTCCTTAATTTAGGGTTGGTTTCACTTTCACCCTCATCTATTTGTTTGATTATTAAAATATATTAATATATTAAGATTTTATAGTTAATATAGTGTGATTCTCCTATGGAACAACAAGAACAGCGACTTTAGAATCCCTAACAACCTTATTAGCCACAGAACCAAAAATCCTAGAAAATCCCTTTTGGCTAGATTTAGTCATTACAATTAAATCAATAGAACCTTCAATAGCCTCATTAATAATCGTATCAGCAATTGATCCAGGAAGGATAGTTTTCTTCACCTTATAACCATCTAATTTTTCAGCAGCATTAGCTAATATCTTTTCCCCTATATTATAAGAAGCATCAACTTCATTTTCCGGGAATGTAGATAACACAGCCATACTATTAGTATAAATTACCTGAGCTACATAAATTAAAGTAACATCAGTACTCTCCTTTTTGAAATATTTTTTTAACCAAACAAGAGACTCCATACTTTTCTCTGTACCATCCAAAGGAACCAAAACTTTTAAATTAGACATTGTAGATAACACATCCTTTCATTAGACAACATAGTAATTTTAAATTACACCTAGATTATACCATAATACAACAAGCATATAAATAAACTACTATCCAGCAATAAATCACCCTTAATAATAATGGTTTAAAAACATTTAATATAGTATCATTATAAATAGGTAATAATTAAAAAAGTCAGAAAACAAAAATAAAGTTACTTAATATTAAAGGAGCACATGAAATACATAAAACAACTAAAAAAAGACCATAATATAATATTAAATAAACAACAACAACAAGCAGTCATGACTATTGATGGAGCTACCTTGTTACTTGCAGTACCAGGAAGTGGAAAAACCACAGTCATAATTGCAAGAATAGAAAACATGATAAAGAATTTTAATATAAGACCTGAGGAGATATTAACCCTAACCTTCAGTGTCGCAGCAGCCAAAGACATGCAAAACAGATACGTAGATATATTTGGTAACGAGTTTGAGGGCAGATTGCAATTTAAAACCATCCATAGCTTCTGCTATAGTGTAATAAAAGACTACGAGCAGTTGGAAAATAGAAAAGCCTTCAAGGTCTTGGAAAACAATGGGTTAATTATAAAAAATATTTATCTGGAGTTGACCCAAGAATACATAGGAGAAGACATCATCAAAGAAATAGCCCAAAAAATAGGCTACTGTAAAAACATGATGCTTGGGAAAGAAGAAATAGAGAAGATTACCTTACCAGACTGTGACTTTAACGAGATATTTAAGGGATATGAGGAGTACAAAAGAGCTAATCAACTAATGGACTATGATGACATGCTTAACTACGCCCACATTATATTAAATAAATACAAAGATATAAGAAACAAATACCATAACCAATACAAATACATCAATGTAGACGAAGCACAAGACACCTCATACATACAACACAAAATCATAGAACTACTGGCCCAAAAAAACGGGAACATTTTTATGGTAGGAGACGAAGACCAAAGCATCTATGGCTTTAGAGCAGCCTTTCCTAAAGCACTACTAAACTTTAAAGAAACATATAATAATGCAAAAGTTTTACTAATGGAAGAAAACTACCGTTCAACTAAAAAAATAGTAGAAGCCTCCAACCGTTTCATTAAACACAACACAGACAGATATGAAAAAAACATGTTTTGCGAAAATGAAGAAGGAATAGAAATAAAACAAACCCACCTTAAAGACCTAAATCAACAGTACAAGTATCTTGCTGATTTGATAGGTAGTAGTAACAGTAGTAGTAATAGTAAGGGTAGTGGTAGTGTTGGTGTTAAAAGTATTGCCATCCTATATAGAAACAACGACTCAGCAGTACCTATAGTAGACATCCTAGAACATGAAAACATACCCTTTTCTATCAGAGAAAACTATCCTACATTCTTTAGCCATTTTGTAACAAATGATATCCTATACTTTATGCGCCTGGCGAATGATAGTAGTGATATTGAAGCATTTGAGAAAATATACTATAAGCTCAGTTGTAATATTACCAAAATAATGTTGGAGTTTGTTAGGATGAATATGAAAGATAATGTCTTTGATACTCTATTAAAGTTTCCTAACATGAGAGGAAAGACCTTTGAGAAAATAGAAAAGATCAAATATGACTTTGAGAATTTAAGATATATAAAACCACTTCAAGGGATAGAGTATATAGAGGACGTAATGGGCTATTCTAAGAACTTAAATAACTTAGCCAAAAAAGGCTATGCTAAGGAAAACTTAGTTCAGAAGTTAAACACCTTAAAGAGTATTGCTTCTAATAGGGATAGTTTTGAGGATTTTTCTTCAAGACTTATTCAACTAAAGGAGATTATCCAAAACTCTGGGCTTAAGAGAAATAGTGTAACTTTAAGCACTGTTCACTCAAGTAAGGGCTTAGAGTTTGACAAGGTTATTTTAATTGATTTAATTGATGATCAATTCCCTACTAAAGAAAGTATTAAACAAAAAGAGGGACTAAAAAACAAGGCTCTTTTTGAAGAGGAAACCAGGCTGTTTTATGTAGGTATTACTAGAGCTAGAAGTGAGCTTGAGATAATATCCTCTAGTAGATTAAATAATCATCCTATTAAAACTTCTCGTTTTGTCAGGTTTTTATTTCCTAAACCAGAGGTTGAGATAACTAAGGGCAATCTTCCATTGTCTGAATCGGAGTTGGAAGATTTTATTGTGGGCAAGAAGATTATTCATAAGACTTTTGGTGAGGGTTTAATTGTAAGTGCTGAGGGTGAATTAGTTGATGTTGAGTTCTTATATCATGGTACGAAAAAGTTGTCTTTGGCTTTGTGCTTAGGGTATGGAATTATTAGTAAGGTTGAAGATTAGCAGATTGATAAATAGTATTTTTAATACATAAAAAATGTATAAATTAGGTACTAAATAGATTAATTAGGCAGATAATCCTTGTTATATACATAATATAGTGGTAATATTAGGCATAAGAAGAACCATATTATGTAGAAAGGATTAACATAATGAAAACATTCGATTATTCTATAATTCCAAATGAACTATTAGATTACGATATTATTAAACTAATAACGAAAATCCATGAATATAAAGGGAAACAGGAACTATACATAAAAGCCAAACCACAAATATTAGAATCCTTACTTGAGGTAGCAAGAATACAAAGCACAGGAGCCTCTAATAGAATAGAAGGAATACACACCTCAGAAAAAAGACTTAAGGAACTGATGCTATTAAAAACACAACCCAAAAATAGATCAGAAGAAGAAATCACAGGTTATAGGGAAGTATTAAGACTTATTCATGAAAGCTATGAACATATAGTTCCCACAAGTGGTGTTATATTACAGCTATATCGTGATCTTTACCAATTCTCCCCAGTTTCAAATGCAGGAAAATATAAGAATGCTGATAATATAATTACCGAAGTCAATGTACAGGGGAATACTTATATTAGATTCCAGCCATTATCAGCATATGAAACTCCAAGTGCAATGGAAAGTCTAACAGAAACCTTCAATGAAACGATAAAAGATGAAAGAAATGACCCTCTACTTCTTATACCAATGTTTATCTTGGACTTTCTTTGTATTCATCCCTTCAATGATGGTAATGGTAGAATGAGTAGACTGCTTACTCTTTTAAACCTATATCGCGCAGGCTATATTGTAGGAAAGTATATAAGTATAGAAATGATTATAGAAAAGACCAAGGAAACTTACTATGAAGTTTTAAAAGAAAGCTCACAGAATTGGATAGAGGGAAATAATAAATATAAGCCTTTTGTAAAATATTATCTTGAAGTTATATTAAGTGCTTACAAGGAATTCTCTCTAAGAGTAGAGCTGGTACAAGAAGAAGGTATGAATAAACAGATAAGGATAAGACAATTGTTTAATCAAAGTCTTGGAACATTAAACAAGAAAACAATTCAGGAAAAGTATCCGGATATTAGTATCCCTACTATTGAGTTAGCACTGTCTAATCTTCTAAAAGAAGGATATATAGAAAAAATAGGCAGAGGTAGAGCAACAGCCTATATAAAAAATACAATAAATAAAAACTAACAGAAGTATGAAATTAAGCATCTCAATTGAGGTGCTTTTTTTAGCTTAAATATATTACGATATAACGTAAATAGTTTAGATGATTTCATGAAAAATCGGTTATATCAGGAAAACTTCGCATTTAATTATAAATAGACCATTTAGAAAGCTTATTTTAAACAGTAATATTGAATATATCAGTAATATGTGGTATTATTGCACTAAATAGTCCGCTAATTTATAAGAAAGCGGATGATGAGGTGTATTATGATTAAATATAATTTACTTAAGGAAGCTTTTGAGAAGTCAGGGAGTATTTTAAAAACAAGTGATTTGAAAAATATCGGTATAAATAGCCGTCAAATCAAGAAACTTGTCGAAGATAATATTATAAGAAGAATCAAACAAGGCTATTATGAACTAAATGAATTCGTATATCCTGAAGAGGTTTTGCTTGCTAAATTATTTCCTAATGCTGTAATATACCTAGAAAGTGCTTTGAATTATTATGGTTATACTGACAGAATTCCTAAAGAATGGCAAATTGCAGTAGATAAGGATAGTGGCAAAACAAAATATAAAAATCTAGAATATCCCAAAATAAAACCTTTTTACATTGAAAAAGAATACTTAGCAATAGGGGTTGATGTAATTGATATGGAGGGGGTAAAAATTAAAATATTCAATAGGGATCGTACAATATGTGATATCCTTCGATATAAAAATAAAATTCAGAGTGAAGTATTCAACAAGGCCATCCAAAATTATTTAAAAGACCCAAAGAAAAATATTTCTAAATTATTTAATTATTCAAAGAAATTAAAAGTCTTGAGTAAAGTCGAGACCTATATAGGAGTGTGGTTATAATGGCAGATAAAGCAGCATCTCTTCTTGCCAAATTAAAAAATCTATCAAGACAAAAAGCAATCCCCTTCCAACAGACTTTGAACCTTTACTGCCAGGAGGAATTTATAAGGAGATTATCTAAAAGTAGATTTAAAGATAATCTTATCTTAAAAGGTGGCTTCCTACTTTATTCATTTAGTGGCTTTGAGACTAGACCCACGGTCGATGCAGATTATCTACTTCGCCACCATGATAATGATGAAAAATCCATAAAAATAATGATTAGTGAAATATTTGATATTGTAACAGCAAATGAATTTATAAAATTTGAAATAAGATCATTTGAAAAAATTAATGAAATAAAAGAATACAATGGTATCAGAATTAATATTATGGGTATTATAGGAAATACTAAAACTCCCTTTAGTATAGATTTAGGTGTAGGAGATGTGGTTGTTCCAATGCCAATTGAAAGAAGTATTTCTGTTATGCTTGAAGGAATTGAAATACCCAGAATTTTAACATATTCACTTGAATCGACTATTGCAGAAAAATTCGATGCAATAGTAGCACTTGGGCCATTAACTAGTAGAATGAAAGATTTCTATGATATTTATTATCTTGCACTAACTTTTAGCTTTGATGGAAATGAATTGAAAAATGCAATTCTGAGTACATTTAATACAAGAAAAAGAGAACTAACAAATGAATCATTAGAGTTGGTTAAAGGTTTAAGTGAAAACGAGAAGATATTAGCACATTGGGATAAGTTTTGTTTAAGTATCTTGCAAGATAAATTAGATTTTTCATTAGTAGTAAACATAATTATTGGATTCTTGGATCATCCTGTAAAAGCGATTATACAAGGACGTGAGTTTAATAAATCCTGGATAAATGACAGAAGAATATATGAATAAAGAAATCAGACTTTTGAAGTGCACCCCAAATGTTGGACTAAACAACAAAATTAAAATTATTCCTAATTAACCAGTCTTCTAGTATGAATAAAATCACCAATAAAAATACCGATATAACACAAAGACAAAATCAAACCAACAATCAAGAAACCATAACTATAACCAAAACCAATCACCATAAAACCAAAAATCATATTACCAACAGCAAAACCACCATCATAAGCACACTCCTCAATAGCATAGGAAGTAGCTTTCAAATCATCACTAGTCTCCCTGTCAATACCAGTAATAGCACCAATCACCAAACTATTAGTACCAAAACCCATGGCAATAATTACTAAAAAAAGTGCCAGATTACCATAAGACTCCACAAAAGCCATACTCAAAAAACCAATTAGAGCAAGAACAGCACTAGGAATAATAATTCTTTTAATACCATACTTATCAATTAAACCTCCACCAGTTAAAGAAGCAATCATACCAAAAATTCCAATAAAGAACAAAAATATACTAGGCCTAAGAACATCCTTAAGTCCATCCAAAAATATAGCAACATTAGTACCAACAATACCAAAACCACAAGTAGCAGTCATAACAACCAGATAATACCTAAGCAACCTAGGATTTTTTAACAAAACAAGATATGATGAAAGCATACTAGCCTTTTTAGTCTTTAATGATTTTACCGCAATAGCAAAATCTACCTTTGTTTCAGAGATAAAAGTTAAAAGAATAAAAGATATCAATGATGTAACAATGATTCCCATAAACATAGCAGAAAAACTAATACCAGACAAAGTAAGAGCATAGACAGGACCAATAATAATACCTATAGAAATAAAACCTCTATAAATACCCATACAACTTCCCAAAACTTTCTTATATACTACATCACTAACAACAGAACTGGCAGTTGACATATACATAGCAAGACCAATAGCTTGAATAACTCTTGCAACTAGATGAAGTTCATAGTTTGGAGCAAACCAGATAAACAACCAGGAAAGTACAAAAGAAAATGAACTAACCAACAAGGAGAACTTTCTACCCCTCTTATCTGATATAGGTCCAAGAAAAATTCTAAGAAAAATAGCCGATAGACTATAGATTGTAGTTGAAATTCCAACCTGTGCAGGGCTAAAATGCTGACTGATTAGATATACCGGAACAACAGAATAGGAAATAGAAATATTCATCATGAAAAATAAAGTTCCAAACAAGAAAAAAAGTACTTTTCTATTTCTAATAAATTCTTTTACACTATTAATTTTCATCATATCTCACTCCTATAAAAAAAATAGAAGCCTTGTTCAGATTTCACTAAACAAGGCTTCTTAGTATTCTAATATTATTTAATTAAACAGTTAATTATTTCGACTATATCAAATATCCGTAAATTAACAGGGGCCTTTTCTGTTTTATTTTGGATGTTTGGTTTCTCCATGAGGAGTTTAATAGCCATTGTCCTTTACTACCTACTTTAAGATTATATAAAATATATCTTAAATTTAAGGTAAGGATAACATATTTTTCGTATTTGTTCAAGTTGCAATTTATTTAAAAAAAATAATATAAATATTCCATATGTTAAAAGATCCTTTTATATCCTAAAAATGGAGTATATTTACAGGAAAAGATATAGTATAATATAATGAGTTGAAAACGATATATTTGAGTTTACTATAGTTTTTATATAAATTTATTAAGATTTATAAATGGGGAGATCATATAATGATAGAAAAAACGGCAAACAAAAAAACAAAAATGAAAATAAAAACCAGAATAATTCATACTATACTTTTCCTTTCCATAATAATGACCGGAACAATCATAGGCACAGGTACATTTGCCAGTGTTGATAAGACAGCACTAAACCTGGACTTTGAAAACGGAAATACCGGTTGGACAAATCCAGAAGGAACATTTATATATAATAGTCCAACAGGAACAAGTTCAAGCGGAGGAAAAACATGGGATGTTAGCGGAATTGGTACAGCCATGGCCAAATTGCAGCCCAACACTTCGAATCAGAACTTCACAACAGTCAGTACAACACTTAACCTGTCAACTGACAGCTACAATTATCTGGTAGGAGTATTCCCTAGAATAACCAATACTTCATACATCTATAAAGACATAAACCTAGTTGCTGGGGATGTATTCACAATGGCCTGGAACTATGTAGCAATCGACTACACACCTTTTAACGATGCATCAATTGCCACATTAGTAAATAAGACAGACCCAGGCAAACCTGCACTTATCAACGGCCGCTATGCTGAAACAGTCATATTAGGAGCAACAGTGCCAGGTACAGCCAACTACACAACAGGAAGCTATGGCGCAACAGGATGGCAGACTGTTACTTTCAAGGCAACTACTACTGGAACCTATCGCCTCGGATTTGCAACATACAACCTTGATGATACGGGCTATAGCCCTATACTATATATAGACGACGCTAAAGGAACCACACTCTTGAATGGGCAACCATTTGCACCAGTAGGACAAGATCCTGATGCACCTGAACCCCAGCCAATCAAGGGTTTGATCTACGACAAGAATTACTTCATAGAAGGAAACGCCAATGATGGCTCAATTACAGAATCAATAAATATAATTCTGAATGAAGAAACTTTCACTGGAACAAACGGCAGCATAATTCCAGCAACAGTAAACAATCTACCAGCTGGACTAGCCGCTTCAATTATCAGAACATCAGATACAACAGCCACCCTGTCACTTACAGGTAAAGCTTTAAACAATTCAATAGACGACAGTATTAGCAATCTGGAAATAATTTTCCCTGATAGTGCCTTTACTGGCAACAATGCAGGAGAAGTACTAGGTTATACCGTATCCGATTTTGAAATAAGATTTAACCACTTTGCCATTATCTATAACCTGGACGGAGGCAAAAATAACATAGCTAATCCAAAGGACTATGAACAAGGATCAGGCACAATAACACTAGCTGATCCTACGAAGTCCGGTTATGTTTTCTCTGGCTGGTATGATGCAGTAACTGGAGGAAACAAGATAACAAAAATAGAGACCACTAATGGAGGTAATGTAACAATATTTGCTCGCTGGGTAGTGGAAAGGACAATAACCTACAACCTAGCAGGAGGTATCAATAACATAGACAATCCTGATAAATATATTGAAGGTAACAAAGTCAGTCTTAAAGCCCCAACTAGGGAAGGATACTACTTCGATGGCTGGTACACATCAGCTCTAGGAGGAAGTCTAATGTTATCAATACCGGAGACTAGTACGGGCAATCTGACACTCTATGCCCGCTGGATAAAGGCTACTATCGAGAGCCCTCCATCAAGAGAGCTATCACCGATAGTATATAACCTGATTGAAGGAATCAACTTTACGGAAGAGGAAATGGCAGGCTCATATAGTGCCAGAATGACCTTTGCAGTTGTGACCAAGGAAGAAACTGATCCTTTAGTAATCAATTTGATTGGGAAACATTTCGGCGTCAGCGATACACTGACAATGAAAAACTATGTCCTAGAAATCAAAATCTATAAGATTGTCAACGATGTAGAAACTATTGTTACTGAACTATCAAGTCCAGTGACTATCTCCTTTGTAGTCCCAGAAGAACTTAGGGACAAGGATTTAAAACTTGTCAGAATACATGAGGGAGAATTAAGTGTTCTTGACTATAGCTATGATGAAACAAGCCATGTGCTGACCTTTACCTCAGACAAGTTTTCGACTTATACTCTGTCATATGCGGAGAATATAGTAAACATGCCAAAGACCGGAGGATTCCTGGGAGTTGCAGCTTCTATAGGCATTATCGGATCAGGTCTTGTAGTACTTTGGTTTACTAAAAGAAAAGTGAAATAACATAATGTTAACTAACACCCCAATTGTCAGACATCAGTCTGACATCAGGGGTGTTTTATATTCTGAAAAGTTACGTGAAAAAGGTAGTGTATTGTAGGAATAAATATAGTACAATAGATTATGTGGTAAATATAGAATCCATACATAAATATGATATACCATTAGGAGAAAGAACTCATGTACAATTACCAGGAAATAATGAAAAAAAGGAAACCAGTCATATACACTACGGTAGCATTAATACTATATATGATAATTTACTATATAACACTGAACCAAGATAACAATCAAATCAAAATCATATTTAGTAATATTATGGGAATACTGGGACTTGCAATAAGTCTCTTAATAATGATATATGCCATCAAAAAACACACTTCCAAAAACCAAAAAAAAATGTGGAGACTATTTGCCATAGGAATATTTTTCTTTATTCTTGGAGATAGTGTCTGGTTTATTAGTGAATCAATTAATAAACTCGATTCATATCTATTAATAACTGATATATTTTATTCTATACAGTCAGTTTTATTCGTGATAGCTTTATATAAATTTGCCTTCAAAAAAGGTAACCCAAGAAGAATAATTAAAAGCATTGATATTTTAATAGGATCATTGCTTATAGTCATATTAGAGTTGAAGTATATTATAATACCAGTATTTTCATTAACCATAAATAATGGAATCTCATCTTATCTTTCCATAATTTATCCAGTTACTGATTTAATTATGCTTATTATTTTAATTATGCTGGTACTAAGACCGACAGATAAAAAGATGATAAAAGTAACCAGACTGATTTTTATACCAATTATTATAAATATAATTATTGATCAAATATATGTTTTTGAAGCAATATATAGTAACTATAGTTCTGGAAGTATGCTAGATCCCCTATGGCCTTTAGCAACCTGGATCCTGGCAATAATCGCCATAATATCAGCAGAAGTAAATATCAAAGTAACAGAAAATGAAGAAGATAAGGGAGGCATATTAGGTGTTAAACAATCAATAAGAAATATAATTGTAATAGTTATTTATGTTGCTTTTATTATATTTGGAGCTTATGTTTTTAGCAGGTATTTGATTATCGATGTATTATCAGTCGGATTCCTTATTATTGTAACCATACTGATTATTAGAGATATGTTTTATTCAATCAAAATGGGTAAGCTATTTGAGAAAATTAAAGTAGTTAATAAGGATTTGGAAATTGTTAATGAAAAACTGGAGGTAGAGTCAAAGACAGACTATATGACAGGACTTAACAATAGAAGACAAATAATGAATATATATTCAAAGCTAAAAAAACACATATTAAAAGAAAGTTCTATATTATCAGTTATAATGATCGATGTTGATAACTTCAAGAATATTAATGATCAATATGGACACGAATCTGGAGATAAGGTATTAAAAAAAGTATCTGAGTTACTTCGGGAAAATATTAGAGGAAATGATCACGTTGGCCGATTTGGTGGTGAGGAATTCATGATTTTAATGCCTGACTGTGATAAAGAAAAGGCCTATGGTCTTGCTGAGAGAATCAGGCTGAAAATAGAATCGACACCAATAAACATTGATAATTCAGATTTAAATGTCAATGTTACAATAAGTGCAGGGATATCCTGCTTGGGGGCAAGTTCTAATATTAATAGTGATACTATAAACGAAGCGGATAAAGCTCTATATATTGCTAAAGGTAATGGTCGTAATCAGGTAATAAAGTTCAATGAACCTTCTTTAATATAATAAATCAGGGTTTCTAATTTCTATGCTCTATGTTACAATTTTATTGTGCTAAATCATAAATGACTAAAGGAGCAAGATAGTATGAAAGAAATAAAAGGAATTGAACATGTTTGTATTTCAGTAAATAATATGGACGAAACATTGGATTTTTATATTAATGTAATAGGATGTAAACTTATTGATAGATTTCCACTAGACTGGGTTAATGTAGAACTTGCTCATGTTGAAATAAATGGAAAAATTTTAGAATTTACCTATAAATCAGACACCCCTCGTTTAAGAACAGATCGTTGGGAAGTAGGACATATTGCCTTTAATGTTTCAGATATAAATAAGGTAGCAGAAAATTTAAGTTCTGTTAAAAATATCAATTTCATTGATGAAAAACCTAATGTAGTAACTGATACACTAAGTACTTTCTTTATAGAAGGTCCTAGTGGTGAAGTAATAGAATTTATGGAATATAAATAATAACATCGATAAAATAGCAGGTGAGGAAAACCCTCGACCTGCTATTTTTTATTAAAAGGATATGATTTATGGATACATTATTTTCTAATTATCTATGCTATAGGTTAGAAAAGAGAACATAAGCACCTTGATAAATATCGTTAAACTTTGTTTTAAATTCCTCTGTTTGGGTTACTTCAATTATAGCTTTTGCCCAAGGAGTGTTTTCATTACCTTCATTAACTACAAGACCAGTTGGGAAGTTAACAGATTCACCATCATCAGCAATATAAGAAGATGCATCAATGCCAGCATTTTTCATAACTGAAGAGAAGCTAATTGTAGCAGCAGCATCCTTATAAGCAGAAGCAGTAGCTGTAGTTTCTACCTCTGAAAACTTAATGTTCTTAGTGTTTTCAACAACATCAAGAGTAGTGAAAAAGTCCCCTTTTTTAGCTCCAAGTTTGATCAAACCTACTTTTTCTAATAGTAATAATGATCTTTGCATATTATCAGGATCGTTGGAGATTGTTATAGTTGCATTTTTAGGTATTTGATCAATTGAATCATATTTAGATGAATAAATCCCAAAAATAGATGCATACATATATGGCTTAACCATAACAAGATTAGAATTATTTAGTTCATTGAAAGTTTTTATCCAAGGAAGATGATTTAACATCAATCCGTCAATACTTCCGTCTTTCAAGGCAATTGCTGGTAAGTTGTTTCCATCAAATACTACAACTTCCATTTCATAACCTTTGTCTTTCATCATTTTACTAATTACCTGAACAGCAGGTTCATTTAATGGCATGCAACCAATTTTAAATTTTGTTTTCTCACTAGTATCCACTTTCGCATCTGTTCCACAACCTACTAATACAGTAACCATTAAAACTACAACCATTAGAGATATAATACTTTTTAGTGTTTTTTTCATTTTTATTCCTCCTAAAATTATTTATGTTAATTTTTATTAACTAAACCACCTTTATATACTTTATCGTCATAATTAGAGTTATATTCAATATTAAAATCATCATTTAGATTTAAATCAGCTGTCTTTATTTTTTGTTCTATCTTTTTCTTTCCCTTATTTCTTTCTAATGGATTTACCGTTTTCTTCAAGCCTTCAATAATATCCTCGAAAATTCTATAAGGCATTCCTATCCCAAGTTCATCTTCCTTCCAATTAGCCAACATACGAGTACCGGCACACAACATAGAAAAATTTATTCTAGATTCTTCATATGGTAGTGATGTACATTCTTGACAAATTGCTTGCATTCCAGAAAATTTAATATTTTCTATATGTCCGTGCTTATATGCATAACCTTGTGCTATTCTCATACCATTAAAGGGATTGGTTACGATGATAACAATATCGGGTTCTTCCTTAAAAGCTTCTAAGGGCATTATTGCAAGTCCATAAGTATCGTGTTGGCAATAGACCATATTTTTAGATATCTTCCTGCAAATTCCCTTATCTTTATAGGTGCCATAATTTGATCTTCTCTCACCAGATAGTACTTCCTTTGTAGGTTCAGCCAAGCCAAGAGCCCATGCCGATCCCATACAGCCACTATGTCCCTTATGTATCTTTTGGCATTTACCATCACTTGCTCTTTTAACGACAACACAATATGGTAAAATATTAGTATTTTCAGGAGCATCAAAATTATCATATTCTTCTTTAGAAAGAAAAAACTTTACACCCACTGGATTTCTTTTTAAATCCAACAATATCTCAAGCCATTTGGCATTTTCTTTAACATTCATTTAATCATTTCCTTTCTTATTGGAATTTCTTATATAACTTGTCGCCTATATACTGTGTTAAATTTACTAGTAGAAATAGGACAAAAACAGCCATATATAGGACTGTATTATTAAAACTTTGAAAACCATAGGTCAAGGAAACTGCTCCAAGGCCACCACCACCTACTGCTCCGGCTATTGTGGTTCCGGCAATATATGTAACTGTAGCCATTGTAACTACAGAAATAATTCCTGGCATTGATTCTCTGATAATTACTCTGAAAATTATCTGCATATTATTTGCCCCAAATGAGCGAGCGGCTTCTATAAGTTGTTTGTCTACATCTATGAAACAATTCTCCAAAAGTCTGGCAATAAATGCTGTTGCAGCAATAGATAAAGGAACTATAGCTGCCATTTCGCCAATTGTTGTTCCAATAATTAATCTGGTTAAAGGTGACATTGCAACAATAAGTATCAAAATTGGGAAGGACCTTATTGTATTAACAAAAAAGTTTAGTATCGGATAGATTTTTTTATTAGGTTTCAAGCCATTTGGATTGTATAGAGTCAAGAATATTGCTAGTATAAAACCAAATGTTAAACCTAATAGCATTGTCCCAGTCGCCATTCTCAAGGTAGCATAAGTTGAGGGGACAATTAGTTTTTCTAGATAATATAAGAAATCTTCTAAAAAACTAGTTAGCATCATCAGCCTCCTTATCTGTTTGTTCATCTATTTCGTGCCAAAGGATATTATTCTTATCTAAGAATTTTTTAATATCCCTCATATATATAGGATCGAAATTAATTATATATGAAGTTATAGAGTCATCTTTAAAATTGTGAGAGTCACTTCCAACCACAGAAAAATCAATATTTAGAGTCCTGGCGAGTCTTGATAAAATTGGGTCTTTGTTATTATATTTGGAAAATAATAACTCTATGTTCTTACCTTCTTTTGGCAGACTTACTCCTTTATCGCCAAGAAGATTTATTAAGGCTTCTGGCTTGTCTTTAAAAATATTTTCTACAGTTCCATGTGCTTCTATTATTCCATTTTCAAGTATTGCAATATTTTCACATACACTTCGTAAAACTCCCATTTCATGACTCACTATGATTATGGTAATACCTAGTTCTTTGTTGATCTTTGCTAGTAGATTAATTATTGAGTTTGTACTTTTAGGATCTAAAGCAGAAGTAGCCTCATCGCATAGTAGAACTTTAGGATTCATTGTAAGAGCTCTGGCTATGGCTACTCTTTGTTTTTGACCACCTGATAATTCCCTAGCCTTGCAATGTATTTTTTCTGGGATACCAACCACATCTAAAAGTTCCTTAACTTTTTTATCAATTTCTTTTTTGTCATAATGCCAACATTTCATAGGTAAGGCGATATTATCATAGACACTTATTCGGTTCATCAAAGAAAAATTTTGAAATATCATTCCGATTTCTTTTCTGAATATTCTCATTTTACTATCATCCAATTTTCCTACATCAACCTGATCGACTAAAATAGAACCTGATTCAAAAGACTCGATTCCATTTATGCATCTAAGCAATGTTGACTTACCAGTACCACTTCTGCCAGCAAAACCAAAAATATCACCTTTTTTTATTGTCAAGTTGATACCATTTAAAACTTGGTCGTTATTATATGATTTTTTTAGATTCTTGATTTCTATCATTTATTCACTTCCTCGGTAAATATTAATTGAACAAGGAAATTACTGCTACCAAAAATATAATAGCAACAATTACTTTGTTAATAAAAAAACATCATGAAATTTTATATAATTTTGAATATTTGTACGGAGATATTGAATTTATTTGTGTATTATTATTAACTTCATTTGTTATTATAGTATGAATCCAATTCAATTAATATAGATATTTATTATAATATTATAAAAGTTATTTATAATAATGACTATTATATAAAGTTAATAAGTATGGATTAATATACATATTGCATAGTTGTACATGTAAGGGAAGTATAAAAATATTAATAATTTATTGATATTTTCCAAGGTTATAATAAGTATCATTTTATAAAAATAACTAGGGTATTAAATGGGTTTATAAGCAAGAACGATTGTAAATATAAGTGAATGGTATATAATATATTTATAATATAACAATAATATAAATTACTGATTATTTATATATGAGATGAAAAGGTTGGAAGATGAAATGAATAATGCAGAAACAAGAAAAAAAGGATTTACCCTAATAGAAATAGTTACAGTACTAGCTATTGTTGCAATACTTACTGTTGTTGCTATTCCTGTTTTTACTGGTTATGTAACTAAAGCTCGTCAGGAAGTTTTAAACTATAACCAATCCTCACTTGGAACTATTGTTTCTATTGGTGATACCCTTGATCAATTACCTAATATCAATAGTGGTAACGCAACACAAAACAGAAATACAATAGCACAACTCATAATAGAAGGTAATCATTCATTTATAAACCCTATTACAAAATCAACTGATATTATCAGTACCACCCAAGCTGGCAGTAAAACCAGTGCAGCTATTGTTATTGCCCAACGAAACGTTAGCATTAATACAGCAGTTAATAATCAAATTACAAATCTTTGGCCACTAAATGCAGCAGAGTCAAGTAAACTAAAATTTAAAGGAACATTGATTATACAGATTTGTAATGATGGATATCTTATTTATTCATATCCAGCATATGGAGTAGCTCAAAATATAAAACAATATCCTGGTTTAGGATATTAATAAAAAAATAACTAATAGAGCATTATTAAGGGATATTTCCCAATAATGCTCTATATTTTTTGTTTAAGTACTGGTTAACTTGACTTTAATAGGTTTGGAATATATATTATAAATAACAAGTTATAGATATATAAGGAGATCAGAATGAATAAAATATTAATCGTTGCAGTTATTATAGCCTTATCTCTGGTTGCTGGGATAACAACTGGTCTAGTAATTGAAAACTCCTATAATATTTTAGGTGCATCAAAAAAAGATGAAGTATCATCAATACCGAGTGAATACATTAATATGGTAGAAAATAAACACGACAAAGAACTAGTAATTAAAGCCTATAATTATCTAAATGATGAGCAAAAAAGGGTTCTTGATTATACAATTAAGCCTGAAGTTAGAAAGCTTAATTCAATGCTTTCAAGTAATTCATATATACAAGAACTATTTCCTGATGGATATTATTCTGTATTGTTTATGGCTGATGGGAAATTATATATTGATTATGCCCATAATTCAATATTGATTGGTATAGATGCAAAAAATGAAAAGAAAATATACATGTTTCCAATAGATTGAAATTAAATTATTATATAAAAATATTAATAGTTTTTATGCAAATTTGTTATTAATCACAATAGGGAGTATAATTACAGTATAGGGAGCATAAGGGTCATCGGCAAATAGCCAAAGGAGAAAACATGAAAAAGATAGTAATAGAAGCACAAGAAAGACCAAAAAAACCAGGAAAATTTAGAGAAATAGGATTCGTACCTGGTGTAATGTACGGAGAAGGAATAGAAGGAAGCACATCAGTAAAATTTAATGCATTAGCAATTAAAAACCTAATAGCACAACATGGCTCAAATGCTAAAATATGGGTAGATTATGCTGGAACTAAAAAATTTGGTTTAGTTAAAGCAGTAGATACTGAACCACTTTCAGGAAACATTATTCACTTAGATGTGCAAATGATTGCCAAAGATCAGAAAATGAAACTTCAAGTACCAATACACTATATTGGAGAAGAATTATTAAAAGAAAAAGACCTGGAATTACATATTTCTAAACATGAAGTTACACTTGTAGGTGATATGAACAAAATGCCAGAATCTATTGATGTGGACGTAAGTAAACTAGAATCTGGTGCTCAAATAACCACTTCAGATTTAAACTTAGATAAAAGCTTAGCAACAGATGATACAGAAACAGTTTATGGTGTTGTTAACCATCGTAGAGTAGTAGTTGCTGAAGAAGAAGTTGAAGTAATTAAACCAGTATAGGCATTAAAGCTTAAAAGAACTATTATATAAAATTAAAGGACTGAATCCAGTATTTACTGGACGCAGTCCTTTTAATTTTAGGTGATAATAATAAATTATTTAAAAAAATATTATTGAAATATTGACAAAAAATATATGAATTTATATAATAAAGGTGTAATTAGCAGTCGCTATGTGAGAGTGCTAAAATATAAAAGTAAAGGAGTTGTTGAATATGACAAAATTAATACCAGCAATTAACAAAAGAACAAATTTAGTGCCTTCTGGCTTTGGGTCTATCTTCAATATGATTGATGACTTTTTTACAGATGATTTTCCTCTGAGTAGATCATTAAGCCATGATTCATTTAAAGTGGACATCAAAGACGAAGAAAAAAACTATCTAATTGAAGCAGAAATGCCAGGAGCAAAAAAAGAAGAAGTTCAAATCTCATATGATGAAGGATTGTTAACCATAGCTTTTAATCACGAAGAAAATACAGAAGAAAAAGACAAAAACTATATTCATAGAGAAAGACGCTGCACTTCGATGCAACGTAATATAAAACTCAATAATGTTGACGCAACAGGTATTAAAGCAAAACTAAAGGATGGTTTGTTAGAAATTACTATTCCAAAAAAAGAACAAGAAGACAAATCTAAAAAAATAGAAATAGAATAGTTTAAACCACTAATTAAATCACCTCAAAAAAAGAAGAAAACCAAGACTAAAAATCCTGGTTTTCTTCTTTTTTATTTTTCAAAACCAATAATCTAAAATGATTATCTTCTGGTGCAGTTGTTATAAGCAGGTCAAAATCCTTTTGACCTTTAACATTTTCATTAATAGCATAATACAAAGCCCCCCTATAATATAGAGCAGTAGCATCAGTAGGATTAACTTCCAGCGCTTTAGTATAATCCTCGATAGCTGTCTTAGTATCTCCTATTGCCTCATAGACTCTACCCCTATGGGTGAAGGAACAAGCAAATCCAGTACGAACCTTAACAGCCTGGGTAAAATCAAGAATAGCTGCTTGATAATCTCCTGACTTATAGTATTGAAGTCCTCTGTTATTATAGGCTCCACCATGAAGTGGATCTAATACTATAGCAGCAGTTAAGTCCTCAATTGCCTTATCAGTTTGGTCAATACTAGCATAAGCCAATCCTCTATTATATAAGGAAATAATATCCTTTGGATTAATAGATATTGCCTTACTAAAATCAATTATTGCCTCCTCATATCGGTCTAGAGAAGCTAGAACATCACCTCTTAAACTAAGAGCAACACCATCAGTGCTATTAAGCTTAAGGGCAGCATTAAAGGACTCTAAAGCACCTTGATAATCTCCAACCTCTTCTAATAGTATACCTTTATTTATATGTGGCTCTATATTATCTGGTTCTTCTAAAGTAGCTAAATTAAACTCAGTTATAGCTTCTTTGTATAGTTCCTGTTCTTCTAATAGAATTCCTTTTTCTAAATGTGATGTCATTGTGTATTCCCAGCCTTCCTTATTGTCTATAACTAATAGTAACATAACGGATAAATATATTCTGTCTATTAACAAAACTATACATTATTGGTTTGACTAACATTACACCAACCTTAAATAAAACTTAAACTAATATTAACAAAAAAGTAATTTAAAATATATGCTTTAAATATCTTGCATAGTAAAGCATATATGATATAATAGCAATGGTTAACCACTATTTAATGAAAAAACACATTTATTATTATGTGATTAAACAAAGGAGAAAGAATGGAAATTAAAAAATTAATAATTAAAGCAACCCTAGCTATATCTTTATTTACTATGATATTTTTTACAAACGGTTTATCTTATTGCTCCATTATCATTTTTTGTTTTATACAGAACGTCTCTTGGTTTAACAATAAGATCTGCAGGAGAAAATCCTGAAGCTGTTGATGTTGCTGGAATTAATGTATATAGGGTTAGATTTCTGGCTGTTTTATTTGCTGGTGCCATGGGGGGAATAGCTGGGGCTTTTTATTCAATCGGATTTTTAGGGTTGTTTACTACTAATATAATAGGTGGTCGTGGTTGGATTGCTTTTGCTATTTGTTTTTTAGGTAATTGGAATCCTAAGGGGGCAATTATTGGTACTTTAGCTTTTGGTTTTGCTGAGGCGATAGCTATTTATATGCAGTCTTCAGGTGGTAATGGTCTTTTCCCTAATGAATTGTTTATTGCCATTCCATATATTATGACTATTGTTTTAACAGTTGCTAGGAAATCCTTTAATGTTCCTGCTAAACTGGGAATTCCATATAAAAAAGAGAATTAAACTATTTAAAATGAAAGCACATCTTAGATAATTACTAAGGTGTGCTTTTTTAAATTAAGCAATAGAAATTAATGTATGTTAGAATGAAAGCTATAATGGTAAATTAGTTATAATAAAGTGATGATATTTGTTATTAAAAAAACTTTAATATTTATGCAAAACTAGGAATAAAAAATAGAAAAGAAAATTATATATTAAGTAAATTAGGAGGATAATTATGAATTTAGATGAATTAAGAGCAGACTGCTCTAAAAAACAAAAGAAAGGACTACATTTTATATTAGCCTCAATAATTATTTGGACTTTAATTTTTATTGTTCAAATAGCAGATCTTCCAATTCTTGATAAGAATTTCTATACCTTTTGCATAACGGCACCACTATTACCATTGGCGTATGTTATTTCTAAGTTTATAAAAGTTGATTTTACAAATAAAAGTAATCCTTTAACAAAATTAGGAATATTATTTTCATTAAATCAGATGTTATACTTATTAATTGCTATGTGGATTTACCCTACAATACCTGGAAAAATGCTTATGGTTCTGGCAATGATTTTTGGAGCTCATCTATTACCTTTTGGTTGGCTATATCAATCTCAGAGTTATACAATTATGGCAATTCTTATTCCTATTACTATGCTCGTTATTGGGAATGTATATAATGGGAGCATTGTTGCTCTTGTTATGATAATATTTGAAATTATTTTTAGTGTTTTACTATACATGGAAATAAATTTATTAAAAGATAAAAGAGGGGAAAGTTATCTCAAATAGAATACCATCATGAGGTGGTTTAATATATATTTTTGATTTATACTATATATATGAACTAAATTATTTAGTAAATTTTCTGATAAAAATAATAAATAATAGGTGATTAATTTAAATTTAGGAGTTGAATTTTATGAAAAAAAGAGCTTTATTAATAATTGACATGCAAAATGATTTTTTTGGTGAAGAGGCTCCAATGAAATGTGAAGGAGTAAATGATACTATTCCGGTAATCAACGAAGCATTAAAAATTGCCAGAGAAAAAAATATTCCAATATTTCATATCTATCAAGAACATAGAAAAGACAAGAGCGATTTTGGAAGAGAATTAGAGCGTTCCAAGCCTCATTGTATAGCAGGGACTAGAGGAGCACAATTTATTGAAGGAATAAATATAGAACCTACAGATTATTTCATTTTAAAAAAGAGATTTAGTAGTTTCTTTCAAACAGACCTTGATTTAATGTTAAGGGGATTAGGGATTGAAGAAATTGTTTTAGGTGGAATAGCAACTGATGGATGTGTAAGAGCTACAGCAGTTGATGCTCACCAGTTAGGTTATTATTTCAAATTACTAAAAAATGGCACTGCAGGAGCGCTTATAGAATCGCATGAAGATTCAATAAAATATTTATGTAGATTACAAAAAGATGTTTTAATATCAACGGAACAAATTTAAAAGGAAAAAAGAAAATAGCCAAGCATATTTGGAGAAGAGATAAAGCTCTTCTCTTTCTTATTTCATGTTAGAATGAATATAATCGCTCTAAACTATTAAATAAGGAGAATAATATAATAATGTTAAATAAGATTTCGAAAAGAGTCTATATTATGCTGCATAATCACGATACTGACAGACCAGTACTTGGTTTGATAATAGGAGATAAATATTCCTTGGTTGTTGATGCAGGTAATTCTCCAAAACATGCAAGAGAATTCTTACAAGAAGTAGGAGTTATGAAGATCCCTCCATTAAAATATTTAATACTTACCCATTGGCATTGGGATCATGTATTTGGTTTAGCGGATATGAATTTAACCTCAATAAGTAATAAACTTACCCAAATTGAACTTAGGAAAATGAAGGAATATATGTGGGATGATTATTCCTTAGAGAGACGAGTTGCTGAAGGAAAAGAAATAGAATTTTGTTCAGAAAATATTAAAAAAGAAATGACTAATGATTTTAGAGTTAATTTTCAAACATCAGTTACTGATATTTGTTTTGCTACTAGCTTAGAACTTGATCTTGGTGGTGTGGTTTGTGTTTTTGAGAAAGTTGCCGGTAGCCATTCTGAGGATTCAACAATTATTTATGTTCAGGATGAAAAAGTTATGTTCTTAGGGGATTGTATTTCTGAAGATTACTATAGTGGTCCTTTAAGTTATGATTTTAAAAAGTTTAAAAGTATGATTGAAAAAATTAGTAAATATGATACTGATATATACTTGAATGGTCATAGAGAACCAGAGAATAATACAGAATTTTGGAAAGTTATTAATATGATTGATACTATTGGTAATTTCGTAGGTGATGATCTAGATGAAAATATTTGTTTGGAAAAATATAAGATGATATATAAAGTTGAACCTAGTGAGGAAATCAGTTATTATATTAAGTCTTTTATATGTGGAAATAAAAAAAGATTATAATTAATATGTTTGAATTGAAGTTACAGATAATTCTTGCTTGTATATGGTATGTTATGTGGGTATAATTTTATTAACTAGAAATTACTTAATCTATATCAAGTTTAAAGGGGCAATAATGAAATTATTTACTAAAATTATGAATTTTGATAAATTTGATAAAGATGAAGTAAATACTTTAGAATATGAGAACAGCTTTATCTTACTAATTTCAATTAGCATATGTTTTTTTATTGCTTTTTTAAATTATGTTTATTTTAATTTTGTACATGTAGTAGAAAATAATAATGTAGCAGAAAACAGTCTAATATTTCTTTTTTTTGGAACCCTTTTTTATATTTATAAGATTTTTAATTTTCCTAGTAAAATTAAAAATATACTAATCAGTCTTACTAGTAATATAATAATGATATATTTAGTAATATTTTATTACCCATTAATTGGACCAACAGTGTGGACATATACATTTATCATAATATTATTAGCATTAATTCGAAAAAACAAAATTGATCTAGTAATTTTATCTTTAACAATCTTTATGCTAGGCCTTTATATATTAATAAGTAATATTGAATATATGATGGACAGCAGATACTATTTATCTCAGTTTATTGCATTTTCAATAATGCTACCAACATCTTGGTTAATAATAGTAAATAATAACAGAAAGAATAATAAGATAGAAAGTCAAATTGAAATTTTGAACAAAGTGAATAAAAATTTGGAAAAAACTAATAATTCTCTTGAAAAAGCAATTGATGCTCACCTAAATACTATTATCTTATTAGATGAGAGTGAAAAGAAGTTTAAGTCAATTGTTAGTGCATTACCTGATATTATCTTTAAGATGAATATAGAAGGTGAATTTATAGAGTGTGAAGGAAATGAAAACTTTTGGCAACTTTATCCTATTGATAAAATCATAGGAAATAATGTGATCAATTTATTACCTGAAAATATCGCTCAAATGACTCTAAGTAAAATCAAGATGACTTTAGAAACAAAAACAATACAAAAACTAGAATATCAATTAAATGAAGATTCTTTAAATGATTATTATGAAGCACGTTTCATACCAGCAGATTCAGATTTATGTTACTGTATAATAAGAAATATTTCAGAAACTAAAAACAAACAGAAAACAATTGAATATTTAAGTTTTCATGATCAATTAACAGGGGTGTTTAATAGAAGATTCTTTGAAGAGGAACTTAAAAGAATAGATATAAAAAGAAATTATCCATTAACTATAGTAATGATAGATATAAATGGACTTAAAATGACTAATGATGCATTTGGTCATTTAGCAGGAGATGAACTTCTTAAAAAAGTTGCAGAAATTTTAGTAACAGAATGCCGTTCAGATGAAATTATAGCTAGAATTGGTGGAGATGAGTTTATACTATTACTGCCAAAAACAACATCAAACCAGGCAGAAGTCATAAGTGAAAGAATTTATAAAGCGATTGCTAAAGAAAAAATAAATAATATAGATGTTTCAGTTTCTATTGGTTGGGGTGTTAAAATATCTGATAAACAAAATATTGATGATATTTTTATTAAAGCTGAGGAAACGATGTATCATAAGAAGCTAATAGAAAATCAAAGTCTGAGATTCGAATTTATTAGAAACATATTGGAACAATTAAATGAAAAAAATGAAAGAGAGAAAATACACTCAGAAAAAGTTAGTAAGATTAGCAAAATTATCGGTGAAGAATTGGGTTTAGATTATACTACATTGAAAGAAATTGAGATATCAGGACTAATGCATGACATAGGAAAAATCTCAGTAAGCAATAGTATATTAGATAAAAAAGGCGAATTAAGTGAATTAGAATATGAAAAAGTGAAGCACCATCCTGAAAGTGGCTATCATTTATTGAAGTCAGTAAATGCCTATTCAGTCCTAGCCGAATATGTTCTTTATCATCATGAAAGATGGGATGGTAAAGGTTATCCAAGAGGTTTAAAAGGTGAAGAGATACCTTTAGTTTCCAGGATACTAGCTGTTGCAGATTCTTATGAAGCTATGATTTCTGATAGACCTTATAGGGAATCTTTAAGTAGTGAAGAAGCCTTATTAGAATTGAAGAAGAATGCTGGAACTCAATTTGATGAAAGTTTAATAAAGATATTTGAGAACAAAGTATTTAAAAAGCTGAATAACTAAAAGAATTTAACTATAGCTTCCTATAGAGCCTATAATCCAAATGGTGAGAAGGTTACAGAAGTAGTTTCTAATTTTGTATATTATTGTTATACTAAAAAGATTTATTCACTTGTGAGGGAGTTTAAGGAATATGAAGAAATATTTAATAGGGGCTAGTATAGGAGGTTTTATAGGTTATTTTGGGATTTATAAGATAATTGGTTGTTCAACGGGAAGTTGTACTATTACTGCAAATCCTAATATAGCAACAATTTATGGAATGATATTTGGACTTCTTATTGTTGGTATTTTAAGCCCGACTAAAAAAAAGAAGGATTGAGAAGATAAATAGAATAATACAAGAAAACTTAAATTAGCCCTAGAGTTTATCTAGGGTTTTTCTAATGTTATAATTAGATAGTTAAATAGATTTTAAGGATAGTATTATAAATATGAGGGATTATAGGGGGTTATATATGAAGTTTTCAAAAAATATACCAGAAACAGATTTAGTAAAAAGTGAATTACTGACCAAAGAGGGCTGGAAGAAGCTAAAAGAACCAAATAGCCCAGGAAAAGGGTTGTTGTTTTCCTTACCCTTTATGTTCATTAATGCCTTTATTTTCTTAATATTTAGTTATTTACTAAATCCACAATTATATAAATCCATATTGGCCTTATCAGAATTTAACCTTTCAATATCACTGAATCTGAAAGCATTAATGTATCTTATAGGCGTTTTAGTGATATTTGCCTTACATGAGTTACTTCATGCAATTATAATTCCTAATTTTATAAGATCAGATAAAACACTATGGGGGATAAATGGTGTTGGCTTATTTATCTATAGTGCTGAAAGAATAAGTAAGATAAGATTTGTGCTGATTTCTATTATGCCATTTGTTGTCTTATCAATAATTTTCCCAATTATCCTAGCCATTCTAGGGTTATTTAATATCTATGCAATAATACTTGGTTTATTAAATGCCATGGGCTCTAGTGTTGATTTTCTAAATTTATTTCTCGTATTAATCCAAGTACCAAAAGACTCACTAATACTAGCAAATGGAGGAGAAACATATTATCAAAATAATCTCTAACATATAAAATAGTAATTAAACAATTTATATATACTAGTCTTATATGAAAAAAATTCATATTGGAAATTTATGGTTTACAAAGAAAATATTGAAGTGTATTATTTGATAGGTGCTATATGTGAATTATTGCATATAATTGAAAGTTAATAAGGATTTTCTACCAGCTAGTGGTTAGGCTAGAATACTTTAGAAACTCTCAGATCTCAAGTATTAGATATTTATGTAATAAAATGTTTTTTTATTTGGATACTTTTGAAATTGATTATACCAGTTAAAGTAATAAAAGTTAAATAGTATGGTTATTGCTTATCTTAGTGGCATTTTGGAGGATATTTCTTTTTAATTTTCCATTGGTGATAAAATCACAGTTATTTTTTCTGATTAGAGATATTATTAAAGACGGAAATATATTTTTTGTATTTATAATTTAATTAGAAAGAAGGCTATTTATATGTGGAAAGTTTTAAAATTTCTTCAAAAGAATCTAATATGGAGTATTCCCTTATTTATGATATTGGGTCTGGTAGTAGGTTCTCAATTTCCTGTAATTTTTCTTAAGTCCTGGATTGTTCCATTAACATTTTTGATGGTATATCCGATGATGGTTTCAATGAACATGAAACAACTCCTTAATAAGGGTGGCAATAAAGTACAAATTACTGCTTTAATAATCAATTTTTTGGTTACGCCTTTTATTGGTTATGCAATAGGTAAGTTGGTTTTCCCAGATCAGCCGTTGATAGCTCTTGGTTTGTTATTGGCTTGTTTATTGCCGACTTCTGGGATGACAATATCATGGACTGGTTTTGCTAAAGGTAATGTTCCTGCAGCTGTCAAGATGACAATTATTGGCTTGATAGTTGGTTCTTTGATAACACCTTTGTATTTGAAGTTTTTGATGGGAACAGTTGTTTCTATATCTATGGTGGAAATATTTACACAAATTGTGTTTATTGTATTTTTACCTCTTGTGGCAGGTTATTTAACTCAAATTTTTCTTAAAAAAAGTTTTGGTGTGGAAAAGTTTGAAAGTAACTACAAGCCTAAGTTTCCTTTAATATCTACTATCGGTGTTTTGGGAATAGTTTTTGTTTCTATGGCTCTAAAAGCTTCTAGTATATTGGCTAATCCTGTAGTATTGCTTTACTATTTCATACCATTAATTGTACTTTATGCTATTAATTTCTTTATTAGTACTATGGTGGGTAAGTTGTTGTTTAATAGAGGTGATGGTATAGCTTTGGTTTATGGCACAGTTATGAGAAATCTTTCTATAGCTTTGGCTATTGCTATGGGTGTGTTTGGTGAAAAGGGTTCGGAGATTGCTTTAGTAATAGCTCTGGCTTATATAATTCAAGTTCAAGCAGCTGCTTGGTATGTTAAATTTACTGATCGTATTTTTGGTGGAAATATAGCGCTTGAAGATTAGTTGAGTGGATCATATTGTAGTTGCAATATGGTCCACTTTTATTTTAATTGTAGTATAATATACATAGAGGTCAAAAATATTGGCCTAAATTATAGGAGGTGGATAATATGCCGGATTTTGGACATCCTTTTTCTGGACTTGCAAAAGATCGTAAATTAAACGATCAAGAATTGATAAGGGCTATTAGATTCATGGTTTCTGCGGAGTATGAAGCAATACAATTATATATGCAGTTGGCTGAGTCAACTGATAATAAGTTAGCTAAAGAAGTACTTGTAGATATTGCTGATGAAGAAAGAGTTCATGCAGGGGAGTTTTTAAGATTGCTTAAAGAACTTGCTCCTGATGAGGAAAAATTCTATGCTGAAGGTGCCGAGGAAGTTGAAGAAGAAATTGCTAAGTTAAAGAAGTAGAATTATTTAGTAAAGAATCTAAAAAGGAGGCGTGCTTAAGTGGATAATTTAAAATATGTTTACGGGCCTGTACCTTCAAGAAGGTTGGGTATTTCTCTTGGAATAAGTCCAATACCCAAAAAGACATGTAATTATTCTTGTATTTATTGTCAATTGGGAAGAACTGATAAAATGACTAATACTCGTCAGATGTTTTATGGGGTTGATGAAATAATGGCTGAGGTTAATGAGGTTGTAGCCAAGGATATTAAGCTTGATGTTGTTACCATTGTTGGAGAAGGTGAGCCTACTTTGTATTTAGGATTAGGTGAGCTTATTTCAAAAATCAAGAAAGTTACAGATAAGCCTGTTGCAGTTATTACTAATGGTGCTCTCCTTTATGATTCGAATTTAAGATCGGAGCTTAGTTTGGCTGATATTGTTTTGCCTACAGTTGATGCTTTTGATGAGGAGTCTTTTAAGACAATTAATCGTCCTCATGGTAGTATTCATTTTGATATGATAAATGAGGGCTTGAAGGTTTTTTCTAAAGAGTACAAAGGTCAATTGTGGGTTGAGATAATGCTGGTTAAGGGTATTAATGATGATGATGAGTCATTGAAGAAGTATGCTTTAGCTCTTGATGGAATTAAATATGACAGGATATATATTAATACACCTGTAAGACCACCGGCTGAATCTTATGCTCAGGCTGTGGATCATGAAAGAATGTTACAGGCCGAGTTGATACTTGGAGGTATTTCTATTGATTTATTGGAATCTCAAGGTTTTCATAGTGATATTAAGGATGATTATGAGGCTATTTTGAGTATTATTAAAAGACATCCTATGAATCAGTTTGAGATTAATGGTTTTTTAAGTTCTAGAAATTGTGAAAGTATTGATTTTATTTTAGATAGGCTTAAGTTTGATGACAGGATTAATAGTTTGGAATATATGGGTTATGTGACTTTTAGATTAAAATAGTAGTGAGGAATAATTGATGATTAGTGAAGATATGGTGCTTTTGGATATTGTATCAGAGTATCCTGAGGCTGAGGCTGTTTTTCATGGATATGATGCTTTGGTTGGTAAATGTATATTGTGTAGTAATCTTTTTGATACGGTTGATAAGGTTGCTAAGGAATATGGTTTAAACAAGGTTGAAATGATAGGAAAATTGAATAAACTATAAATGTTGAAGGTTGTGTTTAATACATAGCCTTCTTTTGTTATTATTTTTAGTATTTTAGTTGTTATTTTAAAAAAGTTATGGGAAATAGGTATATTAAATGATATTATGTACTGATAGATATATGGACTATTCATCAAATTTGATTTTTAATAGCAATATTAATGATATCTAAATAATATATCAGGAGCAAGAAAATGAATGAAACTAAATCTCAAATAACTAGAAGAAACTGGATTCTTTTTAGTACCTGTATAGCAGTATTTATGGCTACTTTAGATGGTAGTATTGTTAATATAACCTTGCCAGTTATATCCAGGTATTTCTCGGTTAGTATTAACTCTGTGCAATGGGTTGTTACAGCCTATTTGCTTACTATATCCTCACTTCTTCTAATATGGGGGAAAATTTCAGACATACATGGGCGCAAGGTTCTTTTTACAGTAGGGTTGGGTATTTTTACCCTAGGTTCTCTTTTGTGCGGATTGTCTAACTCATATGCTATGTTGATTGGAGCTCGTGTTGTGCAGGCAATTGGGGCATCTATAACTATGGCTTTGGTCCAAGGAATTGTTACTTCAATTTTTCCTGCTGGAAGAAGAGGCAAAGCTTTGGGTGTTATTGGTACGGTGGTTGCTATTGGAAGTTTAGTTGGTCCAAGCCTTGGTGGTGTTTTGGTACATCTAGTAGGCTGGAGGTCGATTTTTTATATTAATATTCCTTTTGGTATTTTAGGTATTTTCTTGACTATGTTTTTGTTGAACGAGTCTGGTGAAAAATTAGAGAAGAAGACTTTTGATGTTAAGGGCTCTATTGTTTTTGTTTTCTCAATAGGTCTTATGTTTATTGGTATTCTTTCCTTGCAGGATGGTCTTTTATCACAGAGCTGGGTTGTTGGTATGATGCTTCTTTCATTTCTTTTATTCCTTTGGTTTATCTGGTATGAAAGAAGACAAAAAAATCCTCTTTTGGAGATTAAGCTTTTTAAAAATGCTGTTTTTTCCTTAAGCCTTTCTACGGTTTATATATTTTTTCTAGCGATGTTTGCATATATCTTTTTTATGCCTTTTTATTTACAGTATGTTTTAAATTTAAATATTTTGACAGCTGGTTTAATCATGTCGGTTTATCCTATAACAACGGGAATTGTTTCTCCTATTAGTGGATGGATGTCTGATAAACATGCTAAAGTTCCTTTAGCTATGATTGGTCTTTCTATTAATACTTTGGCATTAGTTCTGCTTTCATTTTTAAATGCCAATACATCAAAATTTCAGGTTATGGTTTTAATTATTATGTTGGGATTTGGAAGTGCTCTTTTCCAATCTCCTAATACTAATGCAATTATGAGTTCGGTGGCTAGAAACAAGGTTGGGGTGGCTGGTAGTATTAATGCCTTTTCCAGGAATTTCGGAATGATTTCTGGGACTACTATTTCTGTTATTATTTTTATGTTTATTACTAAGACTGGTATTAATAATATGACTAGTGGTGCTTTTGATTCAACTCTTTTCTTGAAGGGTTTTAGGGTGGTATTACTTAGTGCTGGGGTTATTTCGCTTATTGGTGTTGGTTTAAGTGCAATTAGAACTAAGAGATATCCTGGTGGATCAAAATATAAATAAAGAAATTTTGTTAGTTTTAATTTAAGGCTGTGTAATATGCACAGCCTTTTTTATGGTTAAAATGTCACTTTTCAAGCGAACTTTAGGATAAATATTATTGATAAAGTATAAATAGGTAGTTAAGAAAGCATGAAGGGTGGTATGAAAAATGTTGAAAGAAGAAATTAGACCTATTCAAGTTGAGGAGTATAGGGAGTATCTTATTATGCAAGGACAAGAATTTAAATATGAAGAGGATTATCAAAAATATACTGATTATCTTAATGTTTGTAATGTAGTTTCTGGTAATAGGTTAACTCCTTTGGAGTTGATGAGTACCCATGAGCTTATTATTGATGTTATGCATGGTAGAAGAAAAGATTTGGGTGCAATTCATGATCCTGATCTGATAATTAAATTAATGTATGATCTATTTGAAAAGTTGCCTCAAACTAAGGGTAAATTTGAGAGTTTTGAAAAATTGTTGTTAGCTTTTGGTTTTTTTGGTCCTTTGTTTATTATTTCTCAGGATTTGAAAACTGGTAAGGTTAGTAATAATATTGAGAAATATAATAGTGTAGAGGGCTTTATGAGAATGTTTAATAATTATTCTAGGGTAAGGCCGGAGGTGTTTGCTTTTTATAATAATTTGATTAAGGTTAATTATCCTGTGATTTAATGCTTTTGTTTTTAGAGTAAAAATATTGTATACTATAAAGTAGAGATTAAATAAAATAAAGTGAGGTTATTAGATGAAACGTTTATTTTTAGTTCTATTTGTTATGTTGTTGGTAATGACTGGTTGTGCTGGCAATAAGGCTGATTCTGATAGTATTGGTGTTGAGGAAAAGATTTTCAGCGTTGATATTAATATTCCTGCATCTATGTATGAAGATGGGGAGGCTTTAGAAAATGTTAATGAAATCAAAGGCCAAGAGGGTGTTCTTGATGCAGTGGTTAATGCTGATGGATCAGTTACTATGAAGGTTACTAAAGCTCAACATGCTAAGATGATGGAGGAAATGCAGTCTGGTATTTTGGAATATATTGAGGAAATAAAGACTTCTACTGATTTTAAGTCTGTTGTTGATTTAGATTATAATAAAGACTTTAGTAAGTTTACTCTTGAAGTTAGACAAAATGATTTTGAAAATAGTTTTGATGGTTTTGTTGTACTTGGTCTGGGTATGTATGGTATGTTATATCAAATATATGATGGTACACCTAGTGATAATGCTGAGGTTGTTATAGAGGTTAAAAGTACTGAAACTGGCAAGGTATTTGATAGTTATATTTATCCTGATGCTTTGGAAGATATGGCTGATTTTACTAATTAAATTATAAGAGAGTTAACTAAATAGTTGTAATACCACTGATTGCATTTAATCAGTGGTTTTTATTTAAGTGAAGGGTTAAATATTGGACACTGATTTCTAGGTATAAAATAACTATTCCAAAGGCATATGATTAGGAAGATAAGTATAATATAATTAAGACCAGAGAAAATATTTTAATAAGGTAGGTGGGAAATGCCATTTGAAATAATAAGAGCAGACATAACAAAATTAAAGGTGGATGCTATTGTAAATGCCGCTGATGAGGATCTGTTAGGTGGTGGTGGAGTTGATGGAGCAATACATCAGGCTGCAGGAAAAGAACTCCTAGAAGAATGTAAAACACTTGGAGGTTGTCTAACTGAACAGGCTAAAATAACAAAAGCTTATAACCTGCCAGCAAAATACATAATTCATACTGTGGGACCAATCTGGTTAGGTGGAGCTTTTAACGAAGAACAACAACTAAAAGCTTGTTACCAAAACTCTCTTGATTTAGCAGTAAAATATAAGATAAAAAGTATAGCTTTTCCTTTAATCTCATCTGGTTTATTTGCTTATCCTAAGGAGCTGGCAATCCAAACTGCAATGTCTGTAATAGGTGAATTTCTATTACATCATGAGATGAATATTTATATAGTAGTGTATGATAGATTAGCCTATATGATATCAGAAAAACTATTCTTTTCTGTACAAACTTTTATTGAGGATAACTATATTGATGAAAACTCACCTAGATATAATTCAATATTTGACGATGATAGAAGCTCCTTTAAAAGTATGTCGAGAAGTTTTAAAAGTAAAACTAGAATGGACTTTAATTCATTGGATTACAACAGTCTAGAATCTAAAAGAAACCTGGATGATTTGATGGAAGAGCTTCAAGAAACCTTTTCAGAAAGTCTTTTAAGAAGAATAGACGAAAAAGGTAAAACTGATGTAGAAATATATAAAAAAGCAAACATAGACAGGAAACTATTCTCCAAGATCAGGAGTGATAGAAACTATAAACCAAAGAAATCTACAGCTATTGCTTTTGCTATAGCCTTAGAACTTAATCTTGATGAAACTAAGGATCTTTTATTAAAAGCAGGCTATGCGCTATCACATAGTAATAGGTTTGATTTAATAATTGAATACTTCATAAAAGAAGAGCAATATGACATATATGAAATAAATGAAGCACTTTTTACCTTTGATCAACTACTTCTTGGAGTTTAGATAATTTGTCGCTTTATATGCGACCAGAGGTGAAGGTGCAAATGTTATTCTTAAATCACAATAAAGGTGAAGGAGGAATAACATTATGAAAAAGAACTTAACAGAATTAGTATTCATTTTAGATCGCAGCGGCTCAATGGCTGGGTTAGAAAGTGATACTATAGGTGGGTATAATGCAATGCTTGAAGATCAGAAAAAAGGGGCAGATGAAGCTATAATCACCACAGTATTATTTGATGATAGGTATGAACTTTTACACGATCGTATAAATATCAAAGGAGTAAAAAACATTAGCGAGAAGGAATATTATGTAAGAGGAATGACTGCTTTAGTAGATGCAATAGGTAAGACCATTCATAAGATAATAAATGTCCAAAGAAATACAGCTAAAGAAGAACAAGCCGAGAAGGTGATGTTTGTTATTACTACTGATGGGATGGAAAATTCTAGTCGTGAATATTCTTATGACAAAGTTAAAGCGATGATAGAAAAACAAAAGAACAAGTACAGTTGGGAATTTATTTTTCTTGGAGCTAATATTGATGCTATCAGCGAGGCTGCAAAGTTTGGTATAGAAGATAATCGTGCGGCTCAATTCCATAATGACAAAGAAGGTATTGAATTAAACTATAGAACTGTAAGTAAGGCTATGGGATATTATCGAGCTGGTAAATCTGTTCCAAAAGAGTGGAAGAACGAAATAGATGAGGACTTCAAGAAGCGAGATAAATAAGTAGCAAAATATTCTATAAAGGAGACTGAAAACTATGAGAACTTTATTTAAAATCTTAGCATATATTCTGCTGATTCCAATATTTGTTATATATTTCTTAGTGAAAAATGCTTAAGTAAAGGTGTATGATGATATGGATATTTGGGTTTTTATAAAAGGCTGGTGGCATATACTGTCACGAGTGGTAGGAGTTTTCATTATTACTACAATAGGAACATTAATTATGGGTGCAGCTATTTATGGGATATTTTATGTTCTGAACTTGTTATTTAATTAAAGAAAAAATAAAAGACACTATTTCAATTTGAACTGCACCCCAAAAGTTAGACATGTGGTATAATTACCGCATAAATAACGAAAGGGGTGCAGTTTTTCTATGACAAAGAAAATAGAACATAAGAAATATTCGGGTGAATTTAAAATAAAAGTTG
>JAQUGR010000008.1 GCA_028683955.1 Bacillota bacterium
TGTTGATTGTGGTAAATGGAAATTAGTTATAAGGCTATCAACTACTTTAAATTCAAAACCTGGTTTAATAGAGATACTTGTCCATTCTTTTGTAGCTTTTACTATATTGTATTTCTGATAAACGCTTTCGAGCACTCTAACTGTAGTCGTACCTATAGCAATTATCTTTCTATTTTCTTTCATTGCCAAATTTAGTATTTCAGCTGTTTCATTAGTAATTTCATAATATTCTTCATGCATAGTGTGATCATCAGTATCTTCAACTTTAACTGGTCTAAAAGTACCTAAACCAACATTTAGCATAACAGAAGTTATAATAACACCTTTGGATTTTATTCGTTCAATCAAATCATTAGTAAAGTGTAAGCCCGCAGTTGGTGCTGCCGCAGACTCTCCAGATTTATGATATACAGTTTGATACCTATCTTGCTCTTTTTTTGGTAATTTCTGTAAAATATATGGAGGTAAAGGCATTTCTCCTAATTCATCTAAAATCTCTTCAAATATACCATCATAGTAGAATTGCATAATTCTACTGCCTTCTGAAGTGATTTCTAAACAAGTAGCTCTAAGTTTATCTGAAAATTCTATTCTATCTCCAACTTTTACTTTTTTTCCAGGTTTAGCTAAACATTCCCATATATCTTTTTCAAGTCTTTTTAAAAGTAGAAGTTCTATTCTTCCACCTGATATTTTTGACCCAAATAATCTAGCGGGTATTACTTTACTATTATTTACTACTAAAACATCACCAGGTGATAAATAATCCTCAATTTGATAGAAAATTTTATCTTTAGTAGTTTTATTAATTGGATCAATTACAAGTAGCCTTGATCCATCTCTTGGATAAATAGGTTTTTGAGCTATTAAACTTTCTGGTAAATCATAATCGAATAATTTTATTTTCATAATTTTCCTCTACAAAAATAGCCCATAGAAATCTATGGGCTATTGGTTTATTTAACGGTTTATGGAAATACTCCACGAATTTTTCTTGCTTCTACAAGACGAGTCATAGCAACAATAAATGCTGCAGTTCTCATATCAGTTTTGTATTGATATTTAGTATCCCAAACTTCTTGGAAACTTCTTACCATTATAGTTTCAAGTTTATTATTAATATCATCTTCATTCCACATCAGTGATTGTATATTTTGAGCCCACTCAAAGTATGAAACTACAACACCACCTGCATTTGCTAATATATCAGGAATACAAATTATTCCTCTTTCAATTAAAATCAAATCTGCTTCAGAAGTTGTAGGTCCATTGGCACCTTCAACAATTATTTTAGCTTTAATTTGGGTAGCAATTTTTTCGGTAATTTGATTTTCTAAAGCTGCAGGAACTAATATTTCACAATCTGTAAGTAATAATTCTTCATGAGAAATATACTCTACTCCTGGTGCTTCATAACCTTTAATTAGTCCATGAATAGAAACATATTCATTTAATTCAGGGATATTAATTCCGTTCATATTTCTAATTGAACAAGAAACATCACCAACTGCAAGAATTTTACATCCTTCTTCATATAATAGTGTAGCACCTGTTCTACCAACATTACCATAACCTTGAACTGCAATTGTTGAATCTTTTAAATTCTTACCTAATTTTTTAAGAATTTCTCTAGTAGAAAACATAACACCTCTACCAGTTGCTTCAGGACGTCCAAGTGAACCACCTATATCAAGAGGTTTACCTGTTACTACTCCTGGAACAGCATGTCCTTGGAACATACTATAAGTATCCATAATCCAAGCCATTGTTTGAGCATTTGTATTAACATCTGGAGCTGGAATATCACTATTTGGGCCAATCAATGGCAAAATAGCAGCTGTAAATCTTCTTGTTAAATTCTTTAATTCTCTTTCAGAAAGTTCCGTAGGATCAACAGTTATTCCACCTTTTGCACCACCATACGGAATATTAACAACTGCACATTTTAAGGACATCCATGCAGCTAATGCTTTAACTTCATTTTGGTCTACATTTTGGTGATATCTTATACCACCTTTACAAGGACCACGCAAACTAGAATGTTGAATTCTATAGCCTTCAAATACTCTTACAGTACCATCATCCATTCTAACAGGCAATGCAACTTTCAGTTCTCTTTCAGGATACTTTAGAAAGTTATATTCACTATCTGGAATATTTACTATAGCAGCAGCTTTATCTAAAGTTGCAAGCATTTGATCATAGGGATTATACTTTTTACTCATTATGTTCCTCCTATATTTTATTAAAACCAATATAATTATATTCTTTTAGTATATTGTAGTCAATATTATCAATGAGTTTTTATTAGACAAAATTAAATTCTTGTTGCTTCGTATTAGAAACAACAAGAATTTATAAATTACTAATAATTTACACTATTTATTTATCAATACAGATTGGGCAGCTGCCAATCTTGCAATTGGTACTCTAAATGGTGAACAACTTACATATTGCAAGCCAACCCTATAACAGAAATCTATAGAAGATGGATCTCCACCATGTTCTCCACAAATTCCTAATTTAATGTCAGGTCTAACAGATTGACCTTTTTCAACAGCCATTTTAATTAACTGACCAACACCTTCTTGATCTAATTTAGCAAATGGGTCAGATTCATATATTTTTTTATCATAATAGTCATCCAAGAAGTTACCAGCATCATCTCTTGAAAATCCAAATGTCATTTGTGTTAAATCATTTGTTCCAAATGAGAAGAATTCAGCTTCTTTAGCAATTGCATCTGCAGTTAAGGCAGCTCTAGGTATTTCTATCATAGTACCAACCAAATATTCTATTTTTATTTCTGATTTACTAATTAATTCATCAGCAATTCTAACAACAATATCTTTAACATATTTAAATTCTTTTACATCTCCAGCTAAAGGTATCATTATTTCAGGCTTGATTTTATAACCTTTATCTTTTGTTACATATATTGCTGCTTCAATAATAGCTCTAGTTTGCATTTCAGCAATTTCTGGGAAAGTAACTGCTAATCTACAACCTCTATGTCCCATCATCGGATTGAATTCATGTAATGATTCAATTTTTTCTTCTAAAGTTTCTATTGATAAGCCCATATCTTTTGAAAGTGCTGCAATCGCTTCACTTTCTTGAGGTAAAAACTCATGTAATGGTGGGTCTAAAAGTCTAATAGTAACAGGTCTTTCTTCCATAGCATCATATATTCCAATAAAATCTTCTCTTTGCATTGGAAGTAATTTTTCAAGCGCTTCTCTTCTTTCAGCTTCATTGCTTGATAAAATCATTTTTCTCATTTGGAAAATTCTATCTTCATTAAAGAACATATGTTCTGTTCTAGTTAGGCCAATACCTTCAGCACCAAATTCTACAGCTCTTTTTGCATCTTTAGGTGTATCAGCATTTGTTCTAATTTTTAATGTTCTAATTTTATCAGCCCAGCCCATTAATATAGCAAGGTGACCAGATATTTCTGGTTCTACAGTCTTAATTTTTTCACCGTAAACATTTCCTGAAGTACCATCTAATGATATGAAATCTCCTTCTTTATAAGTATTGCCACCTGCAGTTAAAATCTTTTTATCTTCATCAATTTTAATTTCTCCACATCCAGCGACACAACAAGTCCCCATACCTCTAGCTACAACAGCAGCATGAGATGTCATTCCACCTCTTACTGTCAATATTCCTTTAGCGGCTACCATACCTTCAATATCTTCTGGTGATGTTTCAAGTCTAACTAAAATAACATCTTCTCCTCTTGAATCTTTTGCTACTTTAGCTTCTTCTGCAGTGAAATAAACCATGCCTGTTGCAGCTCCAGGAGATGCAGGCAAGCCTTTGGCGATTACTTTTGCATCAGCTAAAGATTGTTCATCAAAAGCAGGATGTAATAATTGGTCTAATTGTTTTGGATCAACCTTCATAATTGCTTCTTCTTCAGTAATCATCTTTTCTTCAACAAGTTCTACAGCAATTCTTAAAGCAGCTTGAGCTGTTCTTTTACCATTTCTTGTTTGTAAGAAATACAATTTCTTATCTTCAATTGTAAATTCCATATCTTGCATATCTTTATAGTGTTGTTCTAACTTATTAGCTATAGCCATAAATTCGTCATAAACAGCTGGCATATCATCTTTTAAAGTTGATATAGTTTTTGGTGTTCTTATTCCAGCAACAACATCTTCACCTTGCGCATTAATTAGATATTCACCATAAATTTTGCTTTCACCTGTAGCTGGATTTCTAGTAAAGGCAACTCCAGTACCTGAAGTATCACCAAGGTTACCAAAAACCATCATTTGTACATTAACTGCAGTACCCCATGAACTTGGAATATCATGCATTCTTCTATAAACATTTGCTCTATGGTTATCCCATGATCTAAAAACAGCAGTAATTGCTTCTAAAAGTTGTGTTCTAGGATCTTGAGGAAAATCTTCACCTAATTCGTCTTTATAAATCTTTTTAAATGTTGTTAAAACTTCCTTAAAGTCATCAGCTGTTAAATCCATATCAGCTGAAACGCCTTTTGCTTCCTTAATCTTATCTAAAACTCTTTCAAAGTGTGATTTTTCAATATTTTTTACTACATCAGAAAACATTTGAACAAATCTTCTATATGAATCGTAGGCAAATTTAGGATTATTAGATTTAGCGGCTAAAGCTTCAACAGATAAATCATTCATACCTAAATTTAGAACTGTATCCATCATACCAGGCATTGATGCTCTTGCACCTGAACGAACTGATACTAATAATGGGTTTTGATCATCTCCAAATTTTTTGCCAGAAATTTTTTCTAAATTTACAATTCCTTCATCAATTTGTTTTATTATTTCAGCATCGATTACTTTAGCTTTCTCATAATAATCATTACAAGCTTCTGTTGAAACAGTAAAACCTTGTGGAATTGGCATTCCCAACAATGTCATTTCAGCTAGGTTAGCACCTTTACCTCCTAAAAGATTTTTCATTGACGCGTTTCCATCGCTAAACATATATACGAATTTTTTTGACATTATATTTCCTCCTTTAAAAAAACTACACTTTATTATAACATAAAATAACTATGAAATGAAGTTATGTGAAAAGACAAATCATCCTATTACTAACAAAATTTATTTACTCTTCCAAAGCTTTTTTAACATATGTTGGTAATGCAAAAGCAGCTTTATGTAAAGCTAAATTATAATATTTTGTGTCTAAATTATTTAACAGCCAAGCTTCTTCATTTAAATCAGCTATAGGATGAAATTTCTTAGACGCAAAACCAAATAACCAATGTCCTGAAGGATAAGTTGGCATATGGAATTCATATACTTCAGCTATCTCAAAAGTTTCTTTAATTCTTTTGTGAGCTCTATTCATGTTTTTTTTATCTCTTTCATAATAAGGGCTTTCATGTTGATTAATTAAAATCCCATCATCTTTTAATGCATTATAGCAATTAGTATAGAAACTTTTTGTAAATAGTCCTTCACCTGGTCCAATTGGATCAGTAGAATCTATTATTATAAGATCATATTCACTATTTTTCCTCTCAATAAAGGCTACTCCATCTTCAAAAAATAGATTTACTCTTGGATCATCAAGTTGTGATGAAGTTATTGGCAAGTATTTTTTGCAAGCTTGAACAACCATTTCATCAATTTCTACCATGTCTATATTTTTTATGCTTTTATATCTAGTAAGTTCTCTTACAGTTCCACCATCACCACCACCAATGACTAAAATATTTTTAATCTCAGGGTTAACAGCCATAGGAATATGACTTATCATATCATGATATATAAATTCATCTTTTTCAGTTACCATCATAAGACCATCAAGTGTAAAAAATGTTCCAAATTCATCAGATGTAAAAAAATCTATATCTTGAAATGGACTTTTATCATGATAAAGTTGTTCTTTTATCCTAATTGAAAATTTTACATTGTCTGTGTGATTTTCTGTATACCATAAATCCATAATAACCTCCTAATAGTTTTTGCTGTAGAAAATTTCATACATTTCTTTTTTAATTTCTTTTATAATTTTATTTTTTTCCTTTAAAGCTAAGTCTTTTTCAGTTATATCAAATAAATATTCGTCAAGCACAAAATTCTTTAAAACCATTTTTGTGTGAAAAATATTTTCTTGATATACATTAACATCAATCATTTCATAATTATCTTTTATTTCTTTAGGAATAAAATCTTGTATTGATGCTATTTTATGATCAATATAGAATTTTTTACCATTAAGGTCTCTTGTAAATCCTCTAACTCTATAGTCAATGCTAATAATATCTGAATCAAAGCTTTCAATCAAATACTTAAGAGACTTCAATGGTGAAATAGTGCCACATGTAGAAACATCAATATCAGCCCTAAAAGAAGATACACCTTTTCTTGGATGACTTTCTGGATAAGTATGTACCGTTACATGGCTTTTATTTAAATGGGCAACTACATCTGTAGTTGGAATTACTCCAGCATTACATGAAGGATCAAGGAATTTTTTAGGTACTTTTTCTTCAGAAATCATAATAGTAACACTAGCACCTTCTGGATCATAATCTTGTTTAGCTATATTTAAAACATAAGCTCCAATAATTTCTGTTACATTTTTCAATATATTAGTTACACGTTCAGCATTGAATTGTTCATCAATATAAGCTTTATATGCATTTTGTTCTTCATTATCTCTTGTATAACAAATATCGAAGATATTGAAACTTAAAGTTTTTGTCAAATTGTTAAAACCATATAATTTCATTTTATTAGCCATTTATATACCCCCTCAAGTTATCGGAAATTATTAGAGCAAGTTCTCTAACTACTTTACATGCACAAGCTGTTGATACTCCGCTTAAATCTAGATTAGGCGCCAGTTCAACAATATCAGCACCAACAATATTTAAGCCTTTTAAATTTTTAATACCTTCAATCATTTCATTAAAGGTTATTCCACCAGGTTCTTGTGTCCCTGTGCCTGAAAATATACTTGGATCTAATACATCTAAGTCAATTGTGACATATATTGGTTTTTCCCCTATTTGACTAGTTAAATCTGCCATTTTTTCAAGATTAAATAAATTAGGAATACAATATTTATCAGAAAAATTAAATTCTTCTTTTGTTCCAGATCTAATACCAAATTGGTAAATACGCTTAGGACCTACTAAATCATAAATGCGTCTCATGACAGTAGCGTGAGATAATTTATCTCCTTCATAATCATTTCGCAAATCCATATGTGCATCTAAATGAATTACTTGTAAATCGGGGTATTTTTCAAAAACAGCTTCAGCCACTGGTAAAGTAACTAAGTGTTCTCCTCCGACCATAAATGGAACTTTGTTATCTGTTAAAATATTTTGAGTAAAAGATTTAATTTCATTTAAGACATCATCTAATGACATAACTTGCAGATTCAAATCTCCAACATCAATTATTTTAGTATCATCTTCTAAATCCATCTTTAAATATGGGCTATAAGTTTCCAAGCCAAATGAAGCTGTCCTAATTTCTTCTGGTCCTAATAAAGCGCCTTTTTTAAATGAGGCCGTTCCATCAAAAGGACAACCAAAATAAACAATTTTGGCCTCATGGTAACTTTTATCAAAAGACATAAATGTATTATCTATGTTTTTCATTCTAATTTAACTCCCTAAAATCAATATAGTTTCCAATTTAGGATCATCTGTCCCTGTTAATACACAATCTTGCTTTTGCAAGAAATCAATATATTCTAAAACCTCTTTTGTAATTTTTTCTCCTGGTGCAACAATTGGAATACCAGGTGGATAAGCCATAACTGATTCACCTGCGATTTCTCCGATTGAAGAAGATAATGGTACAGACTTTTTATTAGCATAATAGGCTTCTCTAGGAGTTACCACCATATGTGGTCTACTCCATAAAAAATCTGTTTTTATGACTTTATCTATTTTGTATATCTTTCTAATATCAATTAATGCATCAATTAATATATCCATATTAATTCTAGTATCACCTATACTAACTATAGCCATAATAGTATGGATATCACCTAGTTCTACTTGAATATTATAACTATCTCTTAATATATCATAAACTTCTATTCCAGTTAAACCTATGTCTGATACTTTTATTGATAATTTTGTTAAATCTAGGTCAAATATACCTGGTTGACCAATAAGTTCTCTTCCTAAAACATAATAGTCTCCAATATTATTTATCTTATTACGAGCATATTCGCTTAACTCTATAGCTTCATCCAATAATTCTTTACCGCTATTTATTAGAACTTCTCTAGCTACATCCAAACTAGACAATAATAAATATGAAGGGCTTGTTGTCTGAGTTAGCTCTATAGTTCTTTGAATTATATGAGTATCAATATGCCTCCTATGAGCTAGTAAAACGGAGCTTTGTGTTAATGATCCACCAGTTTTATGCAAACTTACTGCGGACATATCAGCTCCAACTGACATAGCACCTAAAGGTAAGCTATCATTAAAATAGAAATGTGAGCCGTGTGCTTCATCACAAAGAAAAATCATGTTGTGAAGTCTAGTTAATGATATTATTTCTTTCAAATCACTTGTTGCACCGTAATATGTTGGATTTATGATCAAGACTGCTTTAGCATCAAGATTATTATTAATTGCATTTTTCACGCCATCAACAGTTACCCCATGTGCAATACCCAGTTTATCATCGATTACGGGTTCTACATATACAGGCATAGCACCAGATAAAATTAATGCATTTATAGCAGATTTATGAACATTACGTGGTAAAATAATTTTATCACCAGGTTTTAGAACTGACATAATCATATTTTGAACGCCTGCAGTAGTTCCATTAACCATAAGAAAAGCATCTTCAGACAAAAATGCTTTTGCCATTAATTGAGATGCTTCCTTTATTACACCTGTTGGTGTACCAATCATATCTAAGGGTTTAGCAGAACTTGCATCTAATTCAATTAACTTATGATTAAAAAAATCTTTTAACAATTCAGTTTTAGGGTTTCTTTTATGCCCAGGCACATCAAAATGTACTTTCTTAGATTTTACATATTTTAACAAAGCATTATAAATTGGCATGTTATCCATTTTCTATATTTTCCTCATCTAAATATTCATCCATTTTGTCTAACAATTCATCAATACCTGTTCTATCTAAAGTTGAACAAGGAACTATAGAATCATAATCTACTCCAAGTGTTTCTTTTATTACTTTTAAGTATTTTGCTCTTTGTCCTCTACTAATTTTATCTGCTTTTGTAACAGCTACTAAAAATGGAATATCATAATGTTTAATAAATTCCAGCATATTCTCATCACCTTTAGATGGTTTATGTCTAATATCAACTAAAATAATTATAACTTTCAATTCTTCTCTATTAATTAAATACTGTTCCATCATTCTTCCCCAACTGGCTTGTAGGTCTTTTGGAACTTTTGCATAACCGTATCCTGGTAAATCTACAAAATAAAAACTGTTATTTATAAGAAAATAATTTATAGTTCTTGTTTTACCTGGATTACCACTAGTCTTTGCAAGTTTTTTATTATTAGTTATAAGATTTATTAATGATGATTTACCCACATTAGATCTTCCTACAAAGGCAATTTCTTTAATACCTTCAGTTGGATATTGATCTCTTGCTACTACTGTTGTAAAAAATTCTGCTTGTTTAATTAACATTTTATACCAATGCCTTTTCTAGAACTTCATCGAAGCTCTCCACTAGGATAATTTCAATTTTTTCTCTAACTTCAATTGGAATTTCCTCAATATTTTTCTCGTTTGCTTTTGGTAATATTACTGTTTTAATACCTTCTTTAAAAGCCGCTAAAACTTTTTCTTTAACTCCTCCTATTGGAAGAACATTACCTCTGATTGTTATTTCACCAGTCATAGCTATATCTTTTCTTATTTTTTTCTTTAGAAAAATCGATGCTATTACTGTACCCATTGCAATACCTGCAGATGGACCATCTTTTGGTATCGCACCTTCAGGAACATGAATATGTAAATCCAATTCTAGTTCTTCTAAACTAGACTGAATAATATTTTTGGATTTTAAATAACTTATTGCAGCTTGTACTGATTCTTTCATAACATCACCTAGTTGGCCGGTAAGCATTAATTTTCCTTTACCTTTATAAATTGTTGCTTCAATAATTAGCACATCTCCTCCAAAGGAAGTAACTGCTAATCCATTAACAACACCAATATCAGTTTTCCTCTTAGCAACATAATCATTAACTTTAGGTATACCTAAATAATGAGATACATCCTTTGATGTTATGTTTATACTTATAAATTTATTGCTTAAAATATCAACTGCTATTTTTCTTAAAAGTGATCCAATTTCTCTTTCAAGGTTTCTTACTCCACTTTCTCTTGTGTAATTCCTAATTATCTTCATTAAAGCGGTATCTTGAATTTTAATTTGATAGTCTTCTAATCCATTAGCTGCTATTTGTTTTTTGAATAAATGTCTTTTTGCTATCTCTTTTTTTTCTTTTTCAGTATAACTAGATACTTTTATAATCTCCATTCTATCTCTTAATGGAGCAGGAATGGTATTTAAAGTATTTGCTGTAGTTATAAATAAAACTTCACTTAAATCAAAAGGTATTTCTATAAAATGATCAGTAAATGAATTGTTTTGTTCAGGATCAAGCGCTTCTAATAAAGCAGCTGATGGATCCCCTTTATAATCAGCTCCAATTTTATCAATCTCATCAAGTAAAATTATTGGATTCTTTGTTCCTGCTAACTTCATGCTTTGTATTATTCTGCCTGGTAATGCTCCTACATAGGTTCTTCTATGTCCTCTTATTTCAGCTTCATCACGAACTCCACCTAAAGACATTCTTATGAATTTTCTATTTATTGCGTCACCGATGCTACTCGCCAAGGATGTTTTACCTGTCCCTGGTGGTCCTACAAAACATAGTATTGGTGCTTTACCTTTACCTTTAATCAGTTTTTTAACTGCTAAGTATTCAATTATTCTATCTTTAACTTCTTGAAGACCAAAATGTCCATCATCAAGTACTTTTTTCACTTTTTCTATATCAATGTATTCATCAGTTCTTTTGTTCCAAGGTAAGTCTAAAAGCCATTCTATATAATTTCTTATAACAGCACCTTCAGTCATATTTGGATGCATAATTTCTAATCGATCAATTTCTTTCTTGATTTTGTCATATACACTTTCCGGATAATCTCCTTGAGTAAGTCTCTCTCTAAGTTTATCGATTTCTTCTTCATAATCGACTTTTTCATTAAGTTCTTTTTTTATAACCTTAATTTGCTCACGAAGGTAATATTCTTTTTGAGCTTTATCAATACTCTCTTTTACTTTTTCGCCGATTTCTTTTTCTAACTCGATAAGATTCTTCTCAACTGATATCATGCTCAATACTGTTTCTAACTTTTCTTTTAAATCATTCATTTCTAAAACTTTTTGTTTTTCTGTATAATCTACCATTAGATTAGAAACAATTAAATCAGCAATTGTATTTGGATTATTAATATTTTTTATCTTTAAAATGTTTTCATTTGAAAAATTCACATTCATGTCAGAAAAATCACTAAAGTCATGAAGTATTAGTCTGTTCAATGCCTTTATTTCTAATCCTTGATCATTTAGTGGATCATCTAATAAGACTACTTTACCTTCAAAATGTGTTTTACTTTGATATATTTTTTTAAGTTCTCCCCTAGCAGAAGTTTCAATTAACACCCTGACAATTCCTGTAGGTAACTTCATAATCTGTTTTATTTCAGCAAATACACCAATTTTATATAAATCGTTAATTGTTGGATCTTCAATCATAGTATCTTTTTGTGCTACTAGAAATATTTTTTTCTGATTATTCATCCCTATATTTAAAGACTCTATTGATTTTGGTCTTCCTACATCTAAATGAATAGTTGTTTTAGGAAAGATAACCATACCTCTTAAAGGTAAAATTGCAATCGGATCCAAACTTAAAAAGTTTACAGGATTATCTTCATAAAATTCTACAAAATTATCACTCATGTTTATCTCTCCTTACAAGAAAAGCAACAGTAGTCTGCTGCTTTTAATTCTTAAGATATTTTCTTTTTACTTAATATTGGTTTCGCACCATGTCTTACTACATCTTCAGTTATTTCACATTCAGTTATACTCGGCTTAGATGGGATGTCATACATAACATCAGTCATAATATGTTCCATTATACTTCGTAAACCTCTTGCACCTGTTTTTCTCTTTAAAGCTTCTTCTGCTATTGCTTTAATAGCTTTTTCATCCACTTTTAAATTTACATTATCATATTTTAATAATAATTCGAATTGTTTTAACAATGCATTTTTAGGTTCTTTTAAAATCCTTATTAGAGCTTTTTTATCTAAAGGTTCTAAAGTTGTAATGACTGGTACTCTACCAATGAATTCTGGTATCAGTCCGTATTTTAAGATATCGTCTGGTTGTACATCATTCAAGGCGTATTTAGTTTCTTTTTTAACACTTTGATTCATATTGTTACCAAAACCTAACAAACCTTTACCTGATCTATTCTCGATAATTCTTTCTAAACCGTTAAAGGCACCACCACAAATAAATAAAATATTTTTAGTGTCAATTTCTATGTTTTCCTGTTGAGGATGTTTTCTTCCGCCATTTGGTGGCACCGTAGCTACCGTTCCTTCAATAATTTTCAGTAAAGCTTGCTGAACACCTTCACCAGAAACATCTCTTGTTATCGAAACATTTTCTGATTTTCTTGCGATTTTATCAATTTCATCAATATAAATGATTCCTTTTTCAGCAAGATTAACATTATAGTCTGCTGCTTGAATTAATCTTAATAAGATATTTTCCACATCATCACCAACATAACCTGCTTCAGTTAATGTTGTAGCATCTGCTATTGCAAAAGGAACATTAAGATATTTTGCCAATGATTGAGCTAACAATGTTTTCCCACTACCAGTTGGTCCAATTAAAAGAATATTAGATTTTTGCAATTCTATTTCATTGTTATTGATGTCTTGATTAGAAAACAATCTTTTATAGTGATTATAAACTGCCACTGATAAAACTTTTTTTGCTCTATCCTGGTTAATTACATATTGATCTAAATAACCTTTAATCTCTTGTGGCTTAGGTAGTTTTTTAAAATCTAGTTCAACTTCATCTTCAACTTCATCTTCATTGCGAGAAACAATTTCCATGCATAGTTCTACACATTCGTTACAAATAAACACTCCTGGTCCAGAGACTAGTTGATCTACTTCAGTCCTATGCTTTCCACAAAATGAACAATACAATCCATCTTCTTGGTTTTTTTCCATATTTTCTCCCTATTTCCTTTGACCAAAAACATCGTCGATAATTCCATATTCCTTGGCTTCAAGAGAAGTCATAAAATAATCTCTATCAGTATCTTTTTCAATTCTTTTTAATGTTTGGCCTGTATTTGAGGCTAATATCTCATTCAATCTTTTTTTAATTGCCATTATTCTTTTAGCCTGAATATCGATATCAGCAGCTTGACCTGCAGCACCACCAGAAGGCTGGTGAATCATTATTTCTGAGTTTGGTAATGCAAATCTCTTTCCTTTTGTTCCAGCACTAAGTAAGAAGGCTCCCATACTAGCTGCCATTCCTACACATATAGTGGAAACATCAGGTTTAATATACTGCATTGTATCATAGATAGCCATGCCAGCAGTTATAGCACCACCTGGGCTATTAATATATAGACTAATATCTTTACCTGGATCTTCACCTTCAAGAAATAATAATTGAGCAATTACTAAATTAGCTAAATTATCATCAATTTCAGATCCTAAAAATATTACTCGGTCTTTTAGTAATCTGGAGTAAATATCAAAAGATCTTTCACCAGCACTTGTTTGTTCTACAACCATAGGTATTAACATATTTGTTCCTCCCTATTTTTATTTTTCTTCCTTAACGTCTGTTATTTCTGCTTTATCAAGTATACTTTGAAGAGCTTTTTCTCTTTTTATACCTTTTGAAAGCATTTTAGTATTTTCAGGTGCTTGGAAATACGTTTCTAACATAGCTTTGTCTTGTCCATAAATTTGTGATATCGCATTTATTTCTTTTTCTAGGTCAGCAGGAGTTACTTCGATTTTTTCAGCCATAGCAACTTCATCTAATAAGATATCTCTCTTTATATGTTTTTCTGCATTAGCTCTATATTCTGATCTAACTTTTTCTTCAGTCATTCCTGTTAGTTCAAAATATTTTTGTAAATCCATACCTTGTTGTTGTAAATCACCTTCAATATCTTTTAAGAACTGATTAGTTCTTTCTTCAATCATAATTTCAGGAACTTCAACTTCAAGTTTTTCAATTGCTAAGTCTAAAGCTTGTGCTCTTAAAGCATTATCAGCTTGTTGTTGTTTTTGATTAGTAACACTCATTTTTACATCGTTTCTTAATTCTTCTAAAGTATCAAAATCACTAACTTCTTTAGCAAAGTCATCATTTAATTCAGACAATTTTTTTCTTTTTACTTCATGAGCTAGAACTTTAAACACACTTTCTTTGCCTTTTAAGTCTTCACTGTGATATTCATCAGGAAACTTGACATTAACTTCTCTATTTTCTCCTGCTTTTATACCAACTAATTGTTCTTCAAAACCTGGTATAAATGAATTAGAACCTAATTCTAATGGGAACTTAGAACCAGTTCCACCATCAAATTTAACTTCATCAACATAACCTTCAAAATCAATTACTACAGTATCTCCATTTTCAGCTGGATCTTCAACTGTTTCTATTTTTGCAGTTTTAGTTCTCATAGCTTCTATTTCATTATCAATATAGGTTTCATCTAAGTTTATTAATTTTCTTTCTAGTTTAAGGCCTGTATAATCTCCTAAAATACCTTTAGGAACTAATTGTAATTCTACAGTAAATACAGCTGGTCCTTTTTTTTCAAAAGATACTATATCAACTTTAGGTCTATCAATAGGATCTAAGTCTAAATCTAGTAAAGCTTGACTATAAGCTGCTGGTAACATAATATCCATAGCTTCTTCAATAATACTACCTTCACCTACGTGTTTTGATAATATTTCTGCTGGCACTTTGCCTTTTCTGAATCCAGGTACAGATACTTTTTGTCCTAGGTTTTGTGACGCCTGTTTATAGGCTTTTTCAACCTCTTGACCATCAACAGTTATTTCTACTGTTACTATATTTTTTTCTTGATTAATAATTTTACTTGCCATTTTAAGACTCCCTTCATTTTCTAATTAATAATTATACAATATTTTTATGAACCTAACAACTTTAAAAAGAAAATACCTCGAATTGGAATTCGAGGTATTTTTCTATGGAGCGGAAGACGGGATTCGGACCCGCGACCCTCTCCTTGGCAAGGAGATACTCTACCACTGAGCCACTTCCGCGACGTGGTGCGGATGAAGGGACTTGAACCCCCACGATCTTACTCACTAGAGCCTAAATCTAGCGCGTCTGCCAATTCCGCCACATCCGCATCTGGTGATCCATCCGCGACTCGAACGCGGGACACCCTGATTAAAAGTCAGGTGCTCTACCGACTGAGCTAATGGATCATCTTGGGGTGGATGATGGGATTTGAACCCACGACAACTAGTACCACAAACTAGCGCTCTACCACTGAACTACACCCACCATGTCTGCGCCCTTAAGCGCAAGAATAATTATATACTTTTTAATAATATATTTCAAGTCTATTTTTAAAATTATTTCATAATTTCAAAATCTGATTTAGGGGCTCCACATAAAGGACATGTGTAACTGTCTGGCAAGTCTTTAAACTCTATTCCTTCAACTGCAGGATCATGTACATATCCACATACTGTGCAAATATATTTTTCTCCACCTTCCATGTTTTCCACCTCTTTCTCTTCTTTTATAATTTCATTAACTTGAATTTTTTTCCCACTTTTGATTAATCTAAAGTCACTATAACTTAATGGTAAAACATCTTTTTTATTAACATTTATAAAAGCGTCTTCAATAGAACAAACCATTAACCAATGTGTTCCAACATCCATTTTATTTTCCACTTTACAAATCATACCAGATAATGCATCATCTAACAATACTGGCATACTATTAATTTCATTGTATTGTATTTTTTCAAATTTGTTACGATCTCTTCCTGAAGAAAAACCGAAATTTGAAATCATTTGAAATCCATCTTGGCCGATTATATTAATTACTAATTTATTTGATTCTAGAACTAATTCGGTTGTGTAATTATTTTTATTTAAACATACGGCTATCTGACTTGGTTCACTAGTTAGTTGGAAAACTGTATTTGCTGCTTGTCCATTTATCTTACCTTTACTTTCAGTAGTTATTACAAACATTCCATATATAATTTGACGTATTGAAGTTTTAATTGCATTAGCATCTTTGTTTTTTTCTTCAACTTGTACAAAATTGGTTTTATCAACTCCACAAACTGGACAAATATCTATAGGCTCTTGCCCTTCCATTTCATAACCGCATATTTCACATTTCCACTTCATATGTCTACTTCCTTTCATTTATCATATTATTTGAATTATACCATTTTTTTCAATAATAATAAATGCTACAATTATTAATAAAGGAGTTGAAATAATGGATAATTTAAAAAAAGGTTTAGAGATAACTGAAAAAATATGGGGTTTTAAAAGAGATGATTTAATAACAGAAAATGGTGAATTAGGTGAAAATATATTAAAATATGCTTTCGGTGATATTTATTCTCGAAAAGGTCTTTCCCTTAGAGATCGAGAAATAGTTACTATTTCATTTCTAATTGCACAAGGATGTCCTGAATCCCAACTTAGAAACCACTTTTTAGGTGCTTTAAATGTCGGTTTAACCGAGGATGAAATAATGGAGATAATCTTACAAGCTCCAATATATAATGGCTATCCTAAAGCAATTATGGCACTTAAAATCCTAAAGTCGATTTCAAAAGATATAAAAGCGCAAGATGAATAGGATAAAAGAAATAAAAGAAATACTTGTTTCCATTACCTCTTTTCCCATTATATAGGAAAATTAATGGCAAGGTTAAAAGAGATATTATTTGCAAAAGATTTGGTATCAATTGAACCTCATTATATTGCATTATAAAATTCAAAGCATTAATTAAGATTAGACTCAAAACAAGTTTTAGCCTACTATCTTTTAATAAATAAAACAAAATAATCATAGCTATTCCATACCAACCATAATCAACATTTAATAATTCGCCTCCACTACATATTAACAAAGAAGTTGTTAGATAAACAAAAGGATTATCTTTATATTTTTTAATTATTATAATTGCTAATAAACCTATCGCTAAAGTAATAAAAATATTTTTATCTAAAATAATGAAATCTGTTAGAAATACAAGTATAGAACTTTTATCTACTATAGCCAATGAATATATTAATTGAATTAACAAACCGAATACAAAAATATTTAAAAAATACTTCTTAATATTTTTTGTGTGTAATGCACCTTCAGTTAAGGCCCAAAAGAAGATTGGTGCAGCCAGTCTTCCTATGCCTCTACCTACAAAATATATAGTTGTACCATAATCAAGAAATAATAAAGAAAAATGATCAATAAACATAAATATGGCAGCAATGTATTTTAATTGTGTGTTATTTAACATGTTCTATTTCCAAATCTTTGTTTTTAATTTTTTGAAATCCATTCGTTATTTTTTTAAAACAATTAATTTCAGTTGTATTATAAATAATATCATCTATTTTATTTATAGGTAATAAATCAATAGATGTACCTGTAATGAATGCGCCTTCATACTCTTTTAACTCATCATAATATATATTAGTTTCAATAATATTTATATTGTTATCTAAAGCAGATGAAAAAACTTTATTTCTAGTAATCCCTGGTAATACTGCATCAACAGAGGAAGTAAATATCTTATCATTCTTTATAAAAAACACATTTGATCTACTACCTTCCTTAATAATCTGAGCATCACTTATTAAGGTCTCAAAGACTCCAGTATTTTTAAGATGTTTTTCTATAATTTTTTTGTAGGTATCATCATAGACTTTTTTATTAGGGTCGTTTCTTTTTATGTTAAAAGTATTAATTGATATTCCTTTTTCATACCATTCTTTTGGAGGATAGAAGCCTTTTATAATAAAAATAGCTCTTTCATTTTTTAAAATATTAACACTAATAAAAATATTATCATTTAGAAATCCTTCGTAAGAATTAATTAAATCTAATATTTCATTTCTAATCAATCCAATTTTTATATTAGTATTAGTTTTATATAAACGCTCTAGATGCTCTTCTAAAAATAAAGGCTTATCATTTATGACCCTTAATACTTCATAAACATTACCTTTTTTTTTCCAATTATCTATTAATTCATTATCTCTAATTTCTCCATTTATGATACTTTTCATATTATCTCCTGCTTTATATAATTATTTAGTTATATCAAAACTATTTCCGTCACTAACTTTTCTCCAAGATTTATCATACAAATTTTTAAAAATTCCACTATTAAACTTTGCCCATCCAAGAATATTATTTTGATAAATTATACCATAATATCCATTTTCTCTATTAAATAATAAGGTTTCTCCCTTTAGATACTTATTTGCATTATCGAAATCTACTTCAATAATATTTTTAAAATCACTTTTATTTAAAGTCATTGCAAAACTTTGACTAGGTATAAAATTATATTTGTTTATTAAACCTAAATGTATTCCAATATTTTCAATCTTATTTTTTTCATTAAATGGGTATTTATCATCCATAATATAATATTCTTCATCCTTAACAAAATAAAAATAATTATCATAATTTAAATTTAAATAACTATCTATAAAAATTTTAATTTTTTCATTTATTTCTTTAAATGGTTTCCACTTTATCTTTAATGTTTTGCTTTTATATTCATCACCAGAAAGCTTTGTTAATTTAGCTACAAAATGCCCTTCACCAATAACTTTGTGAGGCCAAAACCTTACAGTTTTAATTAATTCACTATTATTGCTTTTAGCCCACATTGGTCTACCATCAGATATACCATTTGATTTTTTTGCAGTGGTTAATTGACAGTCGTAATTATCTAACATATATTCTATTTGTTGTTCATTTTCTTCAGGACTAAATGTACAGGTAGAATATACTAATTGACCTCCAATTTTTAATAATTTAAAAGCATAATCTAAAATATCTCTTTGTATAGCATATAATTCCTCTGTAGCATATTTTTCATACTCTTTAATAGAATGCTTGTCTTTTCTAAACGTGCCTTCACCTGAGCAAGGTGCATCGACTAGAATTTTATCAAAATATGTACCATAAGTTTCAAATAAATTTTTTCCTGTGCTATTAGTTATTATTGTATTTTTAATTCCATAAAGTTCTATGTTTTTCTTAAGTGCTTTAACTCTTTTAGGACTTATTTCATTGCTTACTAATAGACCTTGGTTTTTCATTTTACAAGCAATTTGTACAGATTTGCCTCCTGGCGCAGCACATAAATCCAGAACTTTATCACCCGGAGATGGATCTAAAAATTCCGCAGGAAACATTGCAGAAGGCTCTTGTATATAAAATAAACCTTGGTGATAGTATGGATGAATTGTCAGCCTTACTTCTGATTCATCTTTATTAAAATAATATCCATCACTTGTCCAAGGAATTTTGTTTGAAACACTTTTAATTCGTTCATAAAACTCTTCCTCTGTTAATTTGTTTGAATTATATCTAATTCCATCAACAGAATGTCCTTCTAAACTTTTTATAAAATTTTCATATTCATCATTATTCATTAATTTATGAAATTTATTTGTAAATATTTTTGGTAAATTCATTTATTTTTTATCGCCTTTATAAATTTTTCAACATATATATCAGGGACTTCTACCCCAAGATGATTAGGTAAACTACTATAACTTCCATGATAATCACTTCCACCACTAACCAGTAAGTTATATTTGTCGGCATATTCTAGAGCTAATAGAATATCATTTTGATTATGTCTTTTATGATATACTTCTATTCCTTCAAGACCAAGATTTACTAAAATAGGTATAATATCCCAATTTTCATAAATAGCAGGGTGTGCTAAAAAAATTTTTGCTTCAATATCTTTTAATAAACTTAGACCTTCTTGATAACTTATATATTTCAATTCTTGAAATATACCTTGTTCTCTAAAATCATGATAAAGTTGACCATATATACGGTCAGTATATCCTGCTTTTATTAATTTTTCCATAATATGTTGCTTGTAAATAGGTAAATTATTATTAATTCTATTTTCGAAATCATCTAATTCTATTTTATAGCCTTCACTAATTAATCTTCTAATTATTTTTGTACTATTTTCTTTTCTAAGATTAAAATAATACTCTGTATATTCTTTCAATCTTTTATGATTAGGATCAAATTCATAACCTAACAAATGTACTTTTTTATTATTTTGATAATCTTTAGCAGATATTTCTATTCCCCTATAATTTGTTAATTTTTCAGGCAAGAAAAAAGCATTTAGCTCCCCTCCATAAAAATCATGGTCGGTAATACTAAAATGCTTGATGTTCTCAACAGTCAATATCTCGACTATTTGTTCAAATGTTGCTGAGCCATCAGAAAAATGACTATGGCAATGTAAATCAATCTTCATGAGTTTTACCTAAAGACAATCTAATTAAAGCTTTTTTTAGCGCTAATTCAGCTTTAAATCCGGCTTCAATTTCATGAATACCTTGTGATAATAGGCCTTCTGCTAATTCTTTTGCTCTTTTTGCTCTCATGATATCTATATCTTCTTCATTTTCAGCAGTATGAACATAAATAGATACGTGGTTTTTATATACTTCCACAATACCATGAGTTCCTAAAGCTACCTTTTTTTCTATACCATCTTTTTTATATCTCAAAACACCAATATTTAAAAGACTAATAAATGAAGTATGGTTTCTTAATATTGTAGCTGGTCCATTGACCGTAGGCATATTAACCATTTCTACATTATCAGCTTTTAATATTTGTCCGTGATGGGATAAAACTTCAAGTAATAAATCTCCCATGTTATTCTCCCTTAAGGACTTTTGCCTTTTCTATGACATCATCAAAATCGCCTACCATAAAAAATGCATCTTCAGGAAATTCATCTCCATCTCCATTAAGTATGGCTCTAAATCCTTTAATTGTATCTTTTAATGGCACGTATTTCCCAGGTATACCAGTGTATGCTTCAGCTACGTGGAAAGGTTGTGATAAGAATTTTTGTATCCTACGTGCTCTTGATACTACAAGTCTATCTTCTTTTGATAATTCATCAATTCCTAAAATAGCAATTATATCTTGTAAATTTTTATATTGCTGAAGGATATTTTTAACTTCCATCGCAGTTTTATAGTGTTCTTCACCAATTATTCTTACATCTAATTGTCTTGATTTAGAGTCTAATGGATCAACAGCTGGGTAAATACCCATTTCTACAATCTGTCTAGATAATACTGTTGTTGAGTCTAAGTGAGAAAATGTTGTAGCTGGTGCCGGGTCTGTTAAATCATCGGCCGGTACATAAACAGCCTGCACTGAAGTAATTGAACCCTTAGTTGTTGAAATAATTCTCTCTTGCAATTCACCCATTTCTGTAGCTAATGTAGGCTGATAACCTACAGCTGAGGGTAAACGACCCAACAATGCTGATACTTCAGATCCTGCTTGTGTAAATCTAAAAATATTATCTATAAAAAGCAAAACGTCTTTATTTTTAACATCTCTAAAATATTCAGCCATAGTTAAACCACTTAAAGCTACTCTCATTCTAGCTCCTGGTGGCTCATTCATTTGACCAAATACCAGTACAGTTTTATCTATAACTCCAGATTCTTCCATTTCATAATAAAGTTCATGACCTTCTCTACTTCTTTCACCAACACCAGTAAATACTGAATAACCACCTGACTCAGCAGCAATATTCCTTATTAGTTCTGTGATTAATACTGTTTTACCAACACCTGCACCACCAAATAATCCAATCTTACCACCTTTAGCATAAGGTGCTAATAAGTCTAGTACTTTTATGCCTGTCATAAAAATGTCAGTTGAAGGTAATATATCTTCATATTTAGGTGCATCTCTATGGATTGCCCACCTTGTATCAAAATTTGTATTGGCTTCTTTATCAATAGTATTTCCGAGCACATCAAATAATCTTCCTAAGCACTCTTCTCCAACAGGTACTGTTACAGCATCACCTGTATCAATTACAGACATACCTCTGACTAGGCCTTCAGTTGAATTCAACGCAATACATCGAACACAATTATTACCAGTATCTTCCATTACTTCTAATGTAACAGATTTAACTAAAGAATCATTATCTTCTTTGTTAATTATCAAAGCATTATATATACCTGGTAGATCTTGATCAAATTTAACATCTACTACAGGACCAATAACGCTGATTATTTTACCCTTATTCATCTCTTTCTCTCCTTAAGGTTCCTGAACCACCTATTATCTCAATGATTTGTCTAGTAATTGCTTCTTGTCTAGCTCTTTGATATTGGATTTTAAGCTTTTTAGTTAGTTTTTCACCATTTCTATTAGCACCATCCATAGCAGACATTCTTGCTCCATATTCACCTGTTTCTAATTCTATTAAAGTCATATTAATAGATAAAATTAAATATGATTCAAGTAAGCGGTCGAGCACAACTTCTCTATTGGGCTCATATATATAGTCAATATCATCATTATCTTTACTTTCTACCGATTCTAAAGGTAGTAGTTTTTTAACTTTAGGTTGTTGGAATAAAATTGTTCTAAAACTGTTATATACTAAATAAATCTCATCAAAATCTTCATTTAGAAATAATTTTTTAATATCATACATTATTAATCTACTTTGATTAAATAAATCTTTTTCCCAAATTATTTCATCTGCAATAGATAACCTAATTACATTTTCGTATTTATCATAAAATTCAATCGCTTTTTCACCAATAGGTAAAACAAAAACTTCTTGACTATCTGAATGTATTTTTTGTTCTTCAAAAAAGCTGAATAATTTAGTATTATAGCCACCACAAAAACCACGATTTGTTGAAAATATAATGTAAAGCACTTTATTGATTTCTCTTTTTTGAAACAATATATTTTTTTTTGTTATATCTATATTCGATAGTCTTCGTGTAATATTTTCAATTCTATCATAGACTGGCTTAACCTTATTAAATCTAACTCTAGCTTTAGCTAATCTTGCTGTAGCAATCATTTTCATAGCTTTTGTTATCTTTAATGTGCTATCCACACTCTTTATTCGGTTTTTGATTTGTAATAATTGAGCCATTTTAGTCCTCTACAATGCTTTCTAAATACTTATTAATAGTATTCTTAATTTCACTAAATTCATCTTTAGAAAGTTTTTCGCTATTCCTGATTTTAATTAATAAATCACCATTAACCTCTTTTACTTTATTAAATATATCTTTTTCTAATTTAGCTATTTTAATTAATGGTACTTCATCATAAACGCCTATATTTGCTGAAAATATTGCAATAACTTGTTCTTCAACACCAATAGGGTCGTAATTCGGCTGTATTAAAATCTCAACTAGTTTTTGACCTCTAATCAGTTTTTTTCTAGTTTCACTATCAAGATCTGAACTAAATTGTGAGAATGCTTCTAAATCTCTATACTGAGCTAAATCTATCCTAAGAGTAGCAGCAACTTGTTTAAGTGCTGGAAATTGAGCATTACCTCCAACCCTAGAAACAGAAACTCCTGGATTAATTGCCGGTCTTATACCTTCATTAAATAAATCTGTTTCCAAGAATATTTGTCCGTCAGTTATTGATATTACATTTGTAGGAATATATGATGATATATCTCCTGCTTGTGTTTCAACTATAGGTAAAGCTGTAATTGAGCCTCCACCTAATTCTTTTGAAACTTTTGCTGCTCTTTCCAATAATCTTGAGTGCAAATAGAAAACGTCTCCTGGATAAGCTTCACGACCAGGTGGTCTTTTTAATAGTAGAGATATTTCTCTGTATGCTACAGCATGTTTTGTTAAGTCATCATAAACTATCAAAACATCTTTTCCTTGATCCATAAAGTATTCAGCGATTGCACAACCTGCGTATGGTGCAATATATAGAAGTGGTGCATTATCACTTGCAGTAGCAGCTACAACAACTGTATATTCCATAGAGCCTTTTGCTTCTAATTCTTTTACAATTTGAGCAATAGTTGAGGCTTTTTGACCAATTGGCACATAAACGCAAATTACGTCTTTACCTTTTTGGTGAATAATTGTATCAATAGCCAAGGAAGTTTTACCTGTCTGTCTATCGCCTACAATTAACTCTCTTTGTCCTCTACCAATAGGAACTAAAGCATCGATTGCTTTTATACCAGTTTCTAATGGTGTTCTTACGAAATCTCTATCAATAATGCCTGGTGCTTCTTTTTCAATAGGATAATAATCAGTAACATTCATTTCACCTTTTCCGTCAATAGGTTCACCTATAGGGTTTATAATTCTCCCTAAAAGTCCATCACCACAAGGAGCCTTTAGAACTTCATTAGTTCTTTTAACAGAATCTCCTTCTTTGATGTCTTTGAACTCACCTAATATAACTACACCTACATGATGTTCATCAAGGTTTAGAACTGTACCTTTTATCCCATTACTGAATAATACAACTTCACCAGCCATAACATTGTCTAAACCATAAACTAAAGCGATACCATCACCAACTTGAATAACGGTTCCAATTTCGCTTTGTTCTAATTTCGCATCGAAATCTTCAATTTTCCCTTTAATTATTTCACTTATTTCTTCTGGTCTTAAATACATTTTTTATACCTTCATCCAATTCTTTAGATTTGCTAATCGCATTTTAAGGTTATCCTCATATACCATGCCATCAATTTCTAAGTAAGAACCATCAATTAATGTTGAATCAACCTTAACTTCAAGTTCAAGTTTAAATCCTAGTTTATCACCAATTTTTTGTGTTAACAATTTTGCCTCATCAGGGCTAAGAGGTTTTGATAAATACAAAACACCTTGTTTTATACCCATACTTTTCTTATAAAGATTATTAAATGTTATATAAGACAAATGTGGTATTGTATAATTGAATCTTGAATTTTCTAAATATAGTTTAAAATAATTTTGAGTATATTCATTAACTTCTAATCCGTTTAATATCTTTAAAAGAAGATCTTTCTTTTCAATAGCAGGAATAGATTTTAATTCAAAGAAAAGTTTTAAATCTTTAGATTTTTCAAATGAATCATCTAATTTTCCAAGATCATCTTTTATCTTTTCGATTAATTTCTTTTCTTTTGCTACTTCAAAAAGAGTAGCAGTATATCTCTCGACAACGTTTAAACTACTCATTTTTATCTCCCAGATTATCAACTAATTCATTAATCATAGAACTGTAATCATTATTGTTAATTTCTTTTTTAACTACAGCTTCAGCTCCTAAAATAACTAGTTCTGAAATATTTTTTTTGATTTCAGTTAAAGCCTTATTTTTTTCATTTTCAATCGAAATCCTTGCTCTTTCTAATTCTGCTTCTGCTTTATTGCGTGCTTCTAATTCTATTTTTTCTTTTTGCACCTTAGCTTCAGATAGAGCATTATTGAAAATTACATTTTTTTCCTCTTTGATATTAACTATCAAATCGTTATATTTATTTTCTTTATGCTTAATTTCAACCCAAGCTTCATCTATATCTTTATAGATGTTGGTTACTTCTAGATTCCTATTATCAATAACAGCCATAACTTTTAGAAAAAGAAATTTTTTCAAAAAGAATATAATTATACTAATATTAATAACTTGAAATATGAAGTCTGCTAAATTAAAGTTGAGCAAATCAAACATTTCATTCATTTCAATATCTCCTAACTACATTTTTATCCAAAGTAACAAGCCAAGGATAAAAGCAAAAATAATACCAGTTTCAACAAGTGCTGCACCAATAATCATCAATGTTCTTAAGGTACCTGCTGATTCAGGTTGTCTTGCAACTCCCTCTATTGTTGCTTTCACTACCAAAGCCTCCCCAAAAGATGCGGAAGCTATCGCTATCCCAATTGCTAAAAATTCCATAATAATTCCTCCTTAATAAATTTATTCTAAACCTTCGCTAATAAACATTGTTAAAAGCAAAGTAAAAACATACGCTTGAATTCCTCCAGTTAAAATACTTAATACACTAAATACTATAGGAGCTAATAACGGTATAGACATCATGATGATAGAATCTAAAATCTTCCCGGCGAACATATTACCAAATAAACGCATTGAAATAGATAGTGGTCTTGCAAAAATATTTATTACATTTCCTATTATCATAAATGCGTTTGGTTCAATATAACTTTTAAGATATTTAAAAAAATTTTTTTCTCTTATAATTACATATTGAGTATATAAAAATCCTATGATACCTAAAGCTAAAGTTGTACTGACACTTGCTGTTGGTGTTGTAAATGTCGGAATAACCCACATGAAATTCATCAATAATATGGTTATGAAAATACTGCCTAAAACACCATAAAACTTTTTAGCACTTTCGCCAAGAACCTCATAAACAAAATTATAGAAAAATAAGGTTATTTTTTCAGCCACAGCTTGTCTTCTAGTTTTTGATATTTTTTCAAGTTTGCTAGTTATTATCATAACAAATATAAATAACAACAACATCATAAACCAAGTTGTTACAATTGTAGATGATATTCTGAAATTTCCATTTTGATAAAATACTGTTGGTTTAGTAGTATCTAACAGATTAGGAAGTTTCTCTATAATACCTTTCAAGTAATTGACAATTATGTTCATTATTTACCTTCTTTATCTTCTTTATCATTTTTAAAAAAAAAACTTATATCCTGAAAAAGGGAGATTATACCCAATAATCCCCCTATTAAAACACCTATCCCAGCACCTAATACTCCCCAAATATTTCCAATGAAATAACCAATTAATACAAAGGCTATTATCATGAAAACACTTGAACTCGCAAATGCAAATGCTTTGACTATTGATATTTTATTATTTTCTTTATTATTTCCTTTATTATTATCATTATTATTCATTTATTTTTCCTTACTTAAACATTATATATTTTTAGACATATCTTTTCAACATTAATTGATTAATATGTTAAAATATATACTAGAGGTGAAATTATGATTGATGGAATTTACTTATATAAACTAATTAATGTTATTAAAGAAGAATTAATAGGATCAAGAATTGATAAAATTTATCAACCTAATGAAAAATTATTAATATTCAGAATAAAAAATAATAAACTAGATTTAAATAAATTAGTAATTAGCATAGACCCTAACTTTTGTTCTTTACATCTTTCTTCAATAAGTTTAATAAATCCTGATCAACCAACAAGTTTTTGTATGTTACTAAGAAAACATTTAGAGAGTGGAATCATAGTTGATATAAAACAATTTGGCTATGAAAGGATCATTGAACTATCAATTGAATCTTATAATGAACTAGGTATAAAGACACTTAAAGTATTACATATAGAATTAATGGGTAAATATGCAAATGTTATCCTCACTGATAGCAAAATAATAGTTGATGCAATCTACAAATACCCAATTGGTGTTAACGGATTTAGAGAAATCTTATCAAAAAGAGCATACATCCTTCCACCTTTAAACAACAAACTAACTCTCGATGATAAAAACATAAATAAACTATTAGCAACTATTAATAATAAGGAACTACAAGATTTATCTTTATCAACTTTTTTGCAACAACATCTTCAAGGTTTTGGCAAGAAATCCATGAATGATTTAATTGAATTATTAAATTTAAAAGATATGAAGATTGGAAACCTAAATACTAATCATTTGATATCCTTGAGAAAAGGTATAATTGAATATCGAGAAGCTCTTGATGTGAAGAATGTAAATATCAAATACGAAACTGATACTGCTTTTAATCAATTCTATTTCAATAAAGAAATTGGACAAAAAAAGCAAATTCTGAATTCAATTGTGAATAAACAAATTAAGAAATTGATTAAAAAAGCAAATATTTATAAAGATAAAATAAATCAGGATACTGATAGTGAGAACCTAAGAATAAAAGGTGAACTTTTATCTGCAAATTTATATCAGATTAATAAACGTTTAAACTATGTTGATTTAGAAAATTATTATGATCCAGAACTGCCAATTATGAGAATTGATTTAAATGAAGCCTTGTCTCCCTCTCAAAATGTAAAACAATATTTCAAAAAATATCATAAAGTTAAAGAGGGTAAAAAACAAAGCGAAATATTATTAAATGAGGTTGGTAATGAATTAGACTATTTTAATTCTATTGAAGTTAGCATTAATAACTGCAATGATTTAATGGATCTTCAGGAAATAAGAGATGAATTAGAATCAATAGGCTTATTACAAAAGAAATCTAAAGGTAAGAAACCAGCTAAAAAACTAAATTATTTAAGAGTTGAGTTAGATAATGGCGACATTATTCTAATTGGAAAAAATAATAAGCAAAATGATTACTTAACTTTTAAAGATGCTAGTAATAGAGATTTATGGTTCCATCGTCAAGATTATCCAGGAGCCCACGTAATCCTTAAATCTATAGGGGAACCTAATAATGAAAGTATAGAAAAAGCAGCCTGGTATGCCGGATTTTATGGAAATAATGATAATTTAGATGGGGTTACAGTTGATTATACTTTTAAAAAACACGTTAAGAGACACCCCTCTCTTAAATTAGGCAAAGTCTTTTATACCGATTTTAATAGTATTTATATTAACAAAAAAATTAGTCAGGATAAATAATTATCCTGACTAATTTTTATTTATGATAAAGATTCTTTAAATAATCTAACACTATCTTTATCAACCTTAGCTATCATCTCATCAATATTCATGCCCTTAATTTCAAAGTCATCATTTACTACATCTTTTAATGGTAATAGAACAAATGCTCTTTGTGTAATACCAGGATGTGGTAGAGTTAATATTTCTTCATCAGATGTATAATTATCATAGGTCAAAATATCAACATCAATTGTTCTAGGACCCCATCTTACATCTCTTTTTCTTAAAAGATTACCTTCAATATGATTACAATATTTTAATAAGGCTCTTGGACTAAGACTAGTTTTAACCTCTACAACCATATTTAAAAACATACCTTGATCTTCATAACCAAATGGATCTGTTTCATAAACTTTACTAATTTTTGTAACTTCTATTTCTTTATTAAATTCTAATTGGTGAATAGCTGAATTTAAATACCCTTCTCTATCACCTAGATTGCTGCCTAACCCAATATAGGAAATCAATTCTCTTTTTATTTCTTGTTGGATACCAAAATAATCACAAGTAACTGGTATAGGAACTTCAGGTTTCATAACAAATACTTGAACTGATTTAATTCTAAAGAATTTATCAATTATTGCTTTACCGATATCATAACCTAGCTGCTCCAAAATCTTATATTTTTTGCTAAAAAACACCTCATTTACAACATCATAAATATCAACATAACTTACTGAGTCATCTAAATCACCACTTGTGTGAGATAAACTTAACTCACCATAGGCTTCGATAGTAACTTTAAATCTTTGTCCTAAAATATTTTCCTCGGGAAAATAGCCATGGTAGCCATAAAATTCAAGGTTGCTTAATACAATCTTATCCAAAACATTTCCTCCTATCTAATTCCTTTTCTAATAAATATAATTTTTTAATTTTATCAAAACTAACTTGATCAAAACTTATACGTTTATCTTTTATTCCTTCAATTCTCAATAATTCAATAAGTGAATTACTAATAAATATACCATCAGAATTTATAAAATCTTCAATATGATAATTACCTTCAATACAATCGCATTTTTTAAATATTACTTCTCTTAATATTCCATTTAATACCCCATTTTTTAATGCAGGAGTATGAATAACTCCTCCTTTAATAAAATAAATATTAGCAATGGAACAGCTTGTAACAAAACCTTTTTCATTTAAATAAATGGTATCTAAAAATCCAGACTCTCTAACTTTTTTCAGTTCTTCTAGTCGCTCTAAATAATCATTTGTTTTATAAAAATACTTTACATCTTTACTATTTCTGATTATCTTAGATATATCTAAAAATCCAGACCCTTTATATTCTACATCTCTAAACGATAAAATACAACCTTTACTATCCCAAACTAATCTACCACCATGCTTTCCAAGCTTTGGAACATTATCTCTAATAAATGATTTAATATTATCAATATCTATACTACTATTAAATAAATCATTAGAGGCTATATTTAGTCTACTTAGATGCTCATCTAAAAAGTATGTGTGACCGTCTTCTATTAAAAAAGTCTCGAATAGGCTATTATTATATTCTGTAATACTTTTATTTTCTTCGATCCTATAATTCAAGGTCTAAACTCCTTCTTAATCCTAATCCTTTGTGTTCTGTTTCTAAAAATTCTGAATTACTATCTGATTTCCAAGTAATCCCTCCACCAACATTATAATTAAAATGATTACCTTCTGTTATTATAGTTCTTATTGCTATATTAAAGTCAAAATCTCCATCACTATTTATATAGCCAATCGCTCCTGTATATAAACCTCTAGGAAATTCTTCTAATTCATCTATAATTTCAACTGCTCTTTTTTTAGGTGTTCCTGTTATAGACCCTCCTGGGAATAATCTGTAAAGAACATCAAAAGGACTTAACCCTATTTCAATTTCACTTTCAATAGTACTTACTAAATGATGAACCGTCTCATAAGTTTCAAGTTTGAAAAGTTCTTTAACTCTTACACTACCACTTTTACTCACTCTGCTTAAATCATTTCTTTCTAAATCTACTATCATTAATAATTCGCTTTTATCTTTTTCACTTGTTTTTAATTTCCTTTTTTTCATGAAATCAGTAATAATATTTTTACCTTTATCAATTGTGCCTTTTATAGGACGGGTTTCTAAAACACCAGATTTCGATTTTATTAATCTTTCTGGTGAACTTGATAAAATTGCCCAATCATGATGTCTAATAAATGCAGAAAATGGAGCTGGATTAGTATTTCTTAATTTAAGATACATTTCATTATAATTTATATTTTCTAAAACACCTGAAAACCTTCTAGTGTAATTAATCTGATAAACATCACCTTCATAAATATAATCTTTTATAGTTTTGATTTTTTTTTTATATTCATTATAAATCTCGTGATAGGTAATTATATATATGTTTTTAACTAACTTTTTATTAATAGTCATATAATCTTCTATTTTGTTATATATTTCAAGTGCATATTCTTCATGAAGATGATCAAAATATATTGAAAACTTGTTTTCTTTTATATTTTCAACTATAACAACAGGATAATACCCTAAGAATCCTAGTGGAATTTTAGAAGTATAGTCAAACCTGCTTTTTACATCTAGAAATGTCATACCTAAATCATAGGTTAAAAAAGAAAAAAAACTAGGAAAGGTTAATTCTTCAATACCTTTCCTGTACTTCTCGTAAAAATCATTCAATTTATTTATTGCTTGTAAACCACCTGATTTTATAATCATATAATCTAAAGGTTTTATGCCAATATATGTATAGTTACTCTGTGAGTCATTTCTTTTATTACTTTCTAACATAAAAAAATAATCTTCATCTTTAAATATTTCTATTATATCTTCAATTGTAATTTTGTTTATTATATCAATTTGTTTTTTCATTTTTTATCCTTAAAAAATTTTTAAATAAATCTAATCCTTGTTCAGTCAATATTGCTTCAGGATGGTACTGTACTCCATATAACATCATATCTTTATTTTCTATACTCATAATAGTACTATCTTTTAATTTAGAAGTTATAGTAAACATTTTATCAAGATTACTTTTATCGATAGATAATGAATGATACCTAGTTACCTTTAAAGGGTTTTTTAAATCTTCGTATAATCCATCTTTGTTATGATATATTTTATCAACAACTCCATGTACTGGATTGCCTTTAAGTAAAGTTCCATTATGAACATAATTTATACATTGAAATCCAAGACATATTCCTAAAATTGGTATTTTCCCTTCATATAATTTAATTATATCTAAAGAGAATCCTGCATCTTCTGGTCTTTTGGGACCAGGTGAAATTATTATATGACTAATATTATCAAAATCTAGATCAAATAACCGTATATCGTCATTATTTATCACTATAACTTCTTGATGTAATATTTTTAAGTATTCATATATATTAAATGTAAAAGAATCATAATTATCAATTAAAAGTACCATCTTCATACCTCTTCTGCAATATTATAACATAAATAAACTTTAAAATAGGGAAAAAGAATAAAAGATAATATATAATAAAGTTATATTAAGGAGGGAAAGATGTACGATGAATTAAAAGTTGCTTTAAAAGCAGGAGAAATTATGTTAAGAAATGGCTCAGAAACTTTCAGAGTCCAATATATAATAAAAAAAATGCTTAAAAATTTAGAAATAACTTCTGATGATGTTGTGGTTATAGGGACTGCAATTATAGTTACAATTGAACCAAAAAAAGGTAATCCTATTACTCTTTCTAGAAGTATACCTAGAAGAATGAACAATTTACAAAAACTATCCCTTGTAACTAAAGTAGTTGACGATTATTCAAAAAATATTATAAATATGAGTGAATCTATGGAAAAACTTAATACCATTGACAATACCATTACATATCCATTTTGGTTAAAGGTTATCGGGACAAGTTTAGGAACATTTTCTTTTACTTTAGGTTTTGGTGGTTCTTTAACAGGGGCTATCGCTATATTTCTTATAACCCTTTTCCCTGCTTATTTTATTCAAGTTTTCTATAAGAATAATGTTCCGTATTTTATATCAAATATACTTGCTGGAGCATTAATAAGTATATTTAGCCTTATAGCTTTCAATTTTTACCCATTATTACAATATGACAAAATGATAGCTAGTGCTATTGTTATTCTTACACCTGGTATTGCCGCAATAACTGCTATTCGAGATGTTGTAAATGGTGATTTTATTACAGGTGCTAGTAGAGGTATGGAAGCACTTCTATCAGCAGCCGGTTTAAGTATTGGCGTAGGCTTTATCTTTGCTCTATATGTATTTATAACTGGAGGTGGAGTATGGCAATTCTAGAAATTATTATGATGGGTATAGGTACAGGTTTTATAAGTATTGCCTTAGAAGCTAGTAAAGAAGATCTTCCTATAAATGCAATGTTAGGTTCTATTTGCTGGGCAACCTATTTATATTCTTTTCAGATCTTTGATAATACCATGTTATCGATTTTTTTAGCTTCATTTCTAATTTCCTTTTTGTCAATATATTTAACAAGAAAAATTGGTAAGCCACTTCAAGTATATTTGATTGCTGGCATAATTCCTCTCCTTCCAGGTTTAAATATTTATTATATGGTATTTGGTTTTGTTAATCAGGATTCAAAAGAGATAATAGAAAATGCCAACCTAACAGTTCAAATATTGGCAATTATTGTTTTGAGTTTGGTGTTTGCATCCTCAATAACAAAACTATTAAAACGGTTAAATTTTACAAAAAAAAGATCAGAGAATTAAAAATCTCTGATCTTTTTTATCTTATTAACTTATTTTTAAAGTAAATCTTTATAATTAGTTAAAATACTAGTTATTGTAGATGGAGCTAATTGACCTAATGCGCATAATGATGCGGATTCCATCAATTGAGTTAATGAGGTTAATTTTTCTAAATTACTTTCATTACTTCCATCTTTACTTATTGTTTCTAACAATTCTGCAGCTCTCTTTGTACCTTCTCTACAAGGTACACACTTTCCACAAGATTCCTTTATTGCATATTCCATGGATTCTTTTGCTAAGTCCATCATTGAAGTTTTTCCAGCAACCACATAAATACTTGTTCCTTCCATCACTCCAGAAATTAATCCAAACTTTAAAGGAGTATCTAAATCAACAGCTTTTTCAAGTTTATCTAATGTTAGGATAGGACCAATAGGACCACCTATTCTAACTCCTACTAATTCTCCAATTACTCCACCTGAATAGGTATCAATAATTTCTTTTATTGTTGTATTTGTTGGTACTTCAATTATAGAGGGCGTATTTACATCTCCTTCTAATGAAATGATTTTGAAACCTGGATTTTTTGGAGTTCCAATTTCCTTATATGCATCAACTCCTAAATTAAGTACATCAGGTACATTAATTAATGTTTCTACATTTGCTACTAAATTTGTATATACAATAGCTGCTACAGGACATACTGACATACAATTTCCACATTGTATACATATTGTTGGATCAATAATATGTCTTGTCTTTGGAGCACTTTCTATACAGGAAACTGGACAATTCTTTGCACATTTCGTACAACCTATACATTTTTCTGTAATGTAGTACTCTAATGGTTTTCCACTAACACCAAATGATCTTACATTAACATTTTTATCACGATGTACATTAATATCTCTTTCAATATATTCATCAACTTCTACTTCTCTTGGACTAACGAAATTATCAGCTGAGAATCTAACCTCAATATTAAAAGAAAATTCATTATTTAATACTTTTTCTCCTAGTATACCGGCTGCATACGCATCTTTAACAGCCTTTTCCATCTCTTTTGTATAACTAGTATAAATATAACCTTGATTAGTACCAACTGAATATCCAGCAATTATCATGCCTTCTATTAGTTTAAATGGATTATCGTTAATTATTTTTCCATCAATTGCATTATTATTGATATCAGCATTACAAATAATACCTTTATTATTAAATTCTATAATATTAGCAATAGCTTCCCACTTAATACTAGCGACAAAGCCCCCATCACCTTTACCTTTAAAACCAGAATCTTTAATAGTTTGTAAAGTATTGGCTTTAGCATGTGATAATACATTAGCTAAGGCACCAAATCCTCCATTATCTATATATGAATCAATATCTTTGAATACGCTTAAAGATGGTATCTCTTTTTTATCTATAGCAATAATATCCTTTAAAGTATACTTCTTCTTAATTTGAGAAACATATGGTTTTTGTCTTTCTGTATATTCAACAGGTTGATCATTTAAAAATGAATAATATTGTATTAAATTATCAATTCGAGATATTGGTGCACCTAATACTTCTTCAATTAGAATAACAATATCTCTTGGAATATAACCAATTAATTCTTGTGATTTAAACAAAGTAGCCATTAAAACGCCCTTTGCTTCTCTATTATCATTCATATATTGAACTAAATTATCAACTATATCTTTATTTTTTTCTATTTCAAACATTTTAGGCCTCCTTTGCTATTTTTACTGCAGTAACTTTGTACTCTGCAGTTTTAGTTACTGGGTCATATGCCGAGTTTGTTAACTCATTAACAGGTGACTCATGAAAATGGAAGGTCATATAGATTGTTCCTGGTTGAACTCTTTTAGTTATTTTAATATTAGCAGTAACTGAACCTCTCCTTGATGTTACTCTAACTATACTATCTTTATTAAGATCATACTTTTTAGCATCTTCAGGATGTATTTCTACTCTTTCCACAGGACTAATAGCATCTAAAGTTTCTGATATTCTTGTAGATACGTTATAGTGATATAATATTCTACCTGTATTCATCAAAACAGGATACTCATCATCTACTAATTCTGCAGGTGGTAAGTATTCAATAGGCAACATAAGTCCTTTTCCTCGAGTAAATTCACCAGAATGCAAATATTTGCTTCCTGGACTATCTAAAGTAGGACAGCCCCATTGTAATCCATCCTTCTCAATTCTCTCGTAAGTAATACCAGCATATGTTGACATAGTTTTTCTAATTTCTTCAAATATATCTTCAGCTGAAGTATAATCAAAACCTTTATAACCTAATCTTTTAGCAATTTCAGCAACCATAACCCAATCAAGCATAACACCTTTTGGTGGTTCAACAGCTTTTCTAACTCTTTGTACTCTTCTTTCAGTATTTGTGAAAGTTCCATCTTTTTCTGCATAGATAGTAGCTGGAAGAACCACATGAGCTAACTTAGCTGTTTCTGTTAAGAATATATTTTGAACAATTAATAAATCTAAGCTAGACATTGCTTTTCTTACATGGTTAGCATCAGGATCAGTCAATACAGGATCCTCACCCATTACATACATGGCTTTAACATCACCATCAACAATTCCATCAAGCATCTCTGGTATTCTTAGACCTAGATGGTCACTTAGTTTAACACCCCAGTGTTTTTCAAATATTTCAATGTTATCTTTGTTATCACAAGCTTTATAACCAGGGAAATAGTTAGGTAATGCACCCATGTCACAAGCTCCTTGCACATTGTTTTGTCCTCTTAAAGGATTAATTCCTGCATTTTCAAAGCCAATGTGACCTGTTAACATTCCCAGATTAGCTAAATTCATAACATTATCTGTACCAGTTGTATGTTCAGTTATGCCTAACGTATAGAATATACCTGCTTTTTTAGTATTAGCATACAATTTTGCTGCTTTATAAAGCTGGTCTTTACCTATACCAGTTATTTCCTCTACAACTTCTGGTGTATACTTGGCTACATTCTCTTTTAGACTTTCATAACCAGTACATCTTTCATTAATATAATCTTCATCTTGCCAGTTTTCTTCAATGATTATATGCATTAAACCATTGACTAAAGCTGCATCTGTACCAGATTTAAGTCTTAAGTGATATTTTGCCATAGTGGCTAATTCAGTTTTTCTAGGATCAATAACTATGAGTTTAGAACCTTTTTGAACTGCTTTTTTCATTTTATTTCCGATTATTGGATGAGCTTCTGTAGCATTTGAACCAATGATGAATAACACATCATTATCTTCAATTTCTCCAATAGAGTTTGTCATTGCTCCACTACCTAATGTTGTTGCAAGACCTGCAACAGTAGGTGCATGTCAGGTTCTAGCGCAATGATCTACGTTATTAGTACCAAAACCAGCTCTAAATAATTTTTGAAATATGAAATTATCTTCATTTGTACAACGAGCAGAAGATAAACCAGTTATGGAATCAGCTCCATATTTATCTTTTATTTCTGTAATCTTAGTAGCAATATAATCAAATGCTTCATCATATGTAGCTTCCACAAAAACGCCATCTTTTTTAATTAATGGAGTTGTTAATCTTTGTTTGCTACTAATCATATCTGAATGATATCTACCTTTTACACATAAAGAAGCTCCATTAACTGTAGCATCCTCTATTGGAGTAACACCAACTACTTTATCATCAACAACATTTAAATCAAAATTACAACCAGTACCACAGAATGGACAGGTAGTTCTAACTTTTTTGATTTTTTCAGGTTCAATATTTGCAAGTTGTTTATGAATAAGTGAACCAGTTGGGCACACACTAACACATTGGCCACATAAGCGACAATTATCTGTACTAATTGGTAAATCAAATGCAGTACCAACTTTTGTATTAAAACCTTTACCTAAGAAATCAATTGTATGAGAAATTTGAATTTGATCACAAACACTTACACACTGTCCGCATAATATACATTTATTAGGATCTCTATAATATGCTGCATTTGCAGAATCAATCTCGTAGTTTTTCTTTTCGCCTTCATAACTGCCTTCAAGAACTTCATATTCTTTTGCATATTCTTGAAACTTATTATTACCAACTTTAACTTGAGTAAATAAGTCTTTTGGATGATTTGAAATCAATAAGTCTAAGATATCTCTTCTAGACTTCATAACTTTATCAGAATGGGTTTGAATTACCATTCCCTCCAAAGGTTTAGTGGAACATGATGCAGCTAGGTTTTTTCTACCAGCTATTTCCACGACACACATTCTGCATCCTGAAAATGCCTTCAATTTTTCATTATAGCAAAGAGTCGGAACATCTATTCCATTTTCTCTAGAAATTTCTAGTATACTCTTATCAGCACTTACTTCCATCTTCTGACCATTAAGTGTAATTGAAACCATAAATATTATTCTCCTTTCAAAAATCTAAATTTAATAAAATTAACGATATTCATAATATCATCAATATTAAAACAAATATTCACTAACCTACAATCAGTCAAGTTATCAGTTATTACACCAATCAGGTTACTTAAATTATAATCTATTTTTTTTATATTTTCTCGTTTTAAATAAAATTTAGGATAAGAAAGTTTTTTAAAGCCTTCTAGAATAATTAAATCAATATCCCTTTTATTTAAATTTTCAATGATTTTTTCGGGTGTTTCATGACCTATACATAAAAATACTTCCTTAGCACCACTTTGTAAAAATAAGTTAGTATCTTTAATTTCATTTCCTGAATTTACTTTGCCAATATGTCCATGATGCTTTATAACTGCTACCTTATAATTACGACACAGAATATTCAATATTTTACAAATCAATGTAGTTTTGCCTGAATTAGAATAACCTACAAAAGAAACAACTGGTTTATCAATCATTAATATATATCCTCATCAACAAAAAAAAAGTCTACCCTATCTCCTATTTTAACAGGTTCATCAGGATTTATAACTTTTGCCAATGCAGTATAGCTTAACATTGATTGAAGTACACCAGCATTTTGTTTGCCTGCAAGATGAATTTCATATCCATCATTACCAGTAGTTATATATACTCTAAGAAATCTTGTTATATTACTAAGTTTTTTAAAATTATCCATCATAATGCCAGAAAATAATTTTGGCAAATATTTATTGTAGCCCATTATATACTTTATTGCCGGCTTAGCTATAACTTCATAAGTAATTAAACTTGCAGCTGGTGAACCTGGTAATGAAATAATCAATTTATCGCCTAATTTCCCTGCTAATACAGGTGTTCCAGGTTTCATTTTAACTGACCAGAAAATTTTTTCTATATTAAGTAAACTATAAACATCTTGAATATAATCAAAATCTCCAACTGAAACTCCTCCAGTAGTAATTATAACATCATTTTCTTCTAAAGCTAAATTAATTTTATCTTTTAAATCATCGATATTATCACTTGCCACACCATAATCATGAGCTTTGAGACCTAGTTCATTAATAAAAGCTAGCAAAGCATATTTATTACTATTGTAAATCTTACCCGGTGAAAGTTCCTTGTATAAATCAATAATTTCATCTCCTGAAGTTATTAATCCGATCTTAGGTAATTGAAATACTTCTACCTCAAAAACACCTATTGCAGCTAACATTGCTACTACTCCTGGTTTTATTTTAATGCCTTTTTTTACAATTCTTACACCTGATGCAACATCTTCCCCAATTTGTATAATATTTTCATCAGGCTTACCTTCTTTATATATTAAAACATAATCTGAACCACAATCTGTATCTTCTTTTTTTATAACCAAATCACAAAATTCTGGAACCTCAGCTCCAGTCATAATTTTATATACCCCATCTGATAATAAACTAATATCATCCCCTGCTTTAATAGTACCATCTATTTTAAGTTTAACAGGATTGTTAAGACTCACACCTTTTGTATATATGCTTTTTAGGCAATAACCGTCAAATGGTGATTTTATAAAGTTAGGGATAGGTACTTTGGTATAAATGTCAGAAGCTAGAATCCTATTAAACGAGTCTTCTAGCTTGATAATCTCTTTATTTTGATGTTTAATTTTAGATAGGATAAGCTCAATTGCTTTTTGAGTATCAATAAATTTTTCCATATTTTACCTACAATCAATTTTTGAACTAATTAGATCTACTTCCTGGTTTTACAATTGGTAATCCTGCTTTACATAAAGGACAATCATCAGCTTCATATGACTTAACATCCATTGATAGACAAGCTTCAACTCTTGCGCCCAAATCAACTTTACCATTACTTCTATCTACTAATAAAGCTACACCGACAACTATGCCATCATTTTCTTTAACAATATCAATAACTTCTTTAACACTTCCACCAGTTGTTACAACATCTTCAACAACCAATACTCTTTGACCAGGTTCTATAGTAAAATTCCTTCTAAGTGTCATTTTACCATCAACTCTTTCAGTAAATAATGATGGAACACCAAGCTGTTTTGCCATTTCATAAGAAATTACAATTCCACCCATTGCTGGTCCAACAACTAAATCAACTTTTTCATTTTTAAAAGCTTCAGCTAGATGACCACATAATGCTGAAGTATATTTTGGTTCCATTAAAACTCTGGCACATTGAATATATCTATCACTATGTCTTCCTGATGTTAATCTAAAATGACCTTCTAGTAATGCTCCAGATTCAATAAATATTTTTTTAATTTCTTCTGTTGATAATTTCATGTTTACCTCCTATATTCCTTCCATTTCAGCAACTATTTTTTTTGCTGCTTCTTTAATATTTTCTGCCTTTGTAATTGGTCTACCAACAACTATATATGTAGATCCACCTTTTATAGCTTGTCCTGGTGTAGTAATTCTTTTTTGGTCGCCAACATCTCCACCTGCAAGTCTTACTCCTGGTGTAACGGTAATAAACCCATCATGACATGCTTTTTTAATTATACCAGCTTCTAAAGGAGAACAAACAACACCATCTAATCCTGCTTTGTCTGTCAATAAGCCAAGATGTTCTACCATCTCTTTTGGACTTTTAGTATAACCAATTTCTTCAACTTCATTATCTCCTAAACTAGTTAAAATAGTTACTGCTATAAGCATTGGAGCTTTAATACCAAATTCATTAGCAGTTTTAACACTTGTTTCTTTAGCTAATTTCATCATTTCATAACCGCCTTGACTATGAACATTCATCATATCTACCCCAGATTTAGTTAAAACACGAACTGTTTCGCTTACTGTGTTGGGAATATCATGTAATTTAAGATCAAGGAAGACTTTACCACCTCTTTGTTTAATATATGCTATTATATCATTTCCCATACTTGTATATAATTGCAAACCAACTTTGAACATCCCAATTTCATCTTTTAATTCATTTACTAAATATTCAACTTCTTCAATTGTATCCACATCAAGTGCTACAATTAATCTTTCTTTTGCGTTCATTATAACTCTCCTTCTATTTGTGCGCAGCACCTATAATATCAGTATAGGATGACAAACCTTTATTATCCAAATATTCATTTATGCCTTTAATAATATCAATTGGTATATAGGGATCTACAAAATTACCAGTTCCAACACTTATTGCAGAAGCCCCAGCCATAATAAATTCTAAAGCATCTGTAGTGTTCATAATTCCACCCATACCAATAATAGGTATATTAACGGCTTTGTAGACTTCATAAACCATTCTTAAAGCTACTGGTTTTATAGGAGGACCTGAATAACCCCCGATAATATTATTAATGATAGGTCTTTGTTTTTCAACATCTATAGCCATGCCTATTAAAGTATTAATCATTGAAATTATATCAGCACCACCACTTTCTACTGCTTGGGCCATAATTGCAATATTTGTTACATTTGGTGATAGTTTCATAATTATCGGCTTTGAAGTATTATTTTTGACCATCTTTGCTACATCAAAAGCCATATTAGGGTCTGTACCAAAGGTAATACCACCCTCTTTAACATTAGGACAAGAAATATTAACTTCTAAGGCACTCACTCCATCAATACTCAATCTATCAGCCATATAACCATAATCATCTATTGAACTACCTGATATATTGACAATTATTTCTGTACCATAAGTTTTAGCTTCAGGTAAAATATTATTAATAAAGTCATCTACTCCGCCATTTGCAAGACCTATAGAGTTAATAATACCACCACTAGTTTCTACTAAACGCTGTGGTTTATTCCCAACTCTTTTTTCAGGTGTAGTACCTTTAACCATAATACCACCTAATAAACTAAGGTCATAAAAATCTTTAAATTCTTTTCCAGAACCAAATGTACCTGAAGCAACTGTCACAGGGTTCTTCATTTTAAATTTTCCAAGATTACATTCAAGTTTATTCATCAAAAGATACCTCCTTTGACTTAAATACTGGACCTTCTTTACAAACTCTTTTATATGTACCATCTGTCATCTTACATACACAACTTAAACAAGCTCCAAGGCCACAACCCATATAGGCTTCTAATGATAACTCAAGATTCACCTTATCTTCAAGTGTTTTCAAGTACTTGAGCATAGGTTCAGGCCCACAGGCATAAGCTTTATCAAAAGTATTTAACTCATAATTACTTAAGATTGCTTCAACTGTTCCTTTTATGCCTAAACTACCATCCATAGTAGCTACTGTTAAGGTCCCAAGTTTTGAGAAATAATCTAGAGCATATGAAGTATCTTTACTACTAAAACCCAAGACAATTTCTATTTCATTACCTGATTCTTTTAATTTAAGTCCTAAATCATAAAGAGGTGCAATTCCTATTCCACCGCCAATTAATAGACATTTATTATCAAATTTCTTAACTGTAAATCCAGTCCCAAGTGGACCAATTATGTCTAATTGTTGATTAGCTTTCAGTTCAGACAGATTTTTAGTTCCTGGTCCCTTAACTTGATAAAGTATTGAAATTGTTTCAGCTACTTTATCTACTTCAAATATACTAATAGGTTTTCTAAGTAATGGAACAGAGCCAGTCTTTATTTCTAAAAACTGGCCTGGTTTGGCTATATCTGCAATATTTTTCTCATTGATTTTCATTAAATAAACAAAGTCTTCAATTATAGGTTCATTAGAAATAATTATTCCATTATTTTTAAAAATCATAATTAAATCACCTTACCATCTTTTAAGGCAAAGTCACCTTTTACAATAGTATGTACTACTTCACCTTCTAGATTCCACCCTTTAAATGGTGTGTTTCTACCCATTGAATAAAACACATCTGGATTAACTACCCATTCTTTATTAGGATCAAAGATAGTTATATCTGCATCTGCACCAATCTTTAATTCTCCCCCAAGTTTAAAAATCCTACCTGGATTATTTGCCATTTTTTCCACTAAAGTGTTGTAAGATATTATTCCAGTTTTCACAAACTTTGTATACATTAAAGAAAGTGAAGTTTCTAGGCCTACTACACCAAAAGGAGCATATGCATATTCTACTTCTTTTTCCCATCTAGCATGTGGTGCATGATCAGTAACAATTAAGTCAATAGTTCCGTCAATAATACCAGCAAGTAGAGCTTCACGGTCATCTTCACTTCTAAAAGGAGGATTAATTTTAGTTGAAGTATCAAAAGATTCCACAACTTGATCTGTTAGAACAAGATGTTGTGAAGTAACCTCTGCTGTAACATTAATTCCTTTTATTTTTGCTTCTCTAACTAATTGCACTGAATTTTTACTGCTCATATGTGCTATATGAACCTTGCCTCCAGTCATTTTAGCAAGAGCTATATCTCTGGCCACTATTAAATCTTCAGATTCTCTTGGTATCCCTTTTAAACCGAGTATAGTTGAATAGTACCCCTCATGTATAAAACCTCCATTGGCCATACTCTCATCTTCACAATGTTCAATCAATATAAGGTCGAATTTTTTTGCATATTCCAAAACTCTTCTAGTAATATATGCATTTTTAACTGGTTTACCATCATTACTTATAGCTACGATACCTGCTTCTTTCATATCGCCCATTTCAGTTAGTTGATCAGAATCAATATTTTTAGTAGCTGCTCCAATAACTTTTAAATTGACTTTTGCACCTCTTGCTTTTCTATCTAATGCTTCTACTATAGTTCTATCATCAATTGCTGGCTTAGTATTTGGCATACAAGCAACTGTAGTAAATCCACCTTTAGCTGCTGCCGCTAATCCAGTTTGGATTGTTTCTTTATGTTCAAAACCTGGTTCTCTTAAATGAACATGCATATCAATAAGACCAGGAAACACCTTAAGACCTTTAGCATTAATTATTTCACATTCAACATTCGCATCTATATTTTTCTCTATTTTACTAATTTTATCATTAACAATTAAGATATCCATAATATCATCTAATGAATTTGCTGGGTCGATTACATGTCCATCCTTAATTAATTTCATCACTAGTTTTCCCTCCTAACATCATGAATAATAGAGCCATTCTAACCGCAACCCCATTAGTTACTTGTTCATCAACAACTGATCTTGGGTGTTCATAAACTTCAGGCATTATTTCAACACCTCTGTTCATAGGACCTGGATGCATTATAATTGCATCTTCTTTAAGTAGTTCTACTCTTTTGGAAGTTAATCCCCAAAATTTATTATATTCTACCAAACTTGGTAGTAATCCACTAGACATTCGTTCCTTTTGAAGTCTTAAAACATTTACTACATCTGCACCTCTTAATGCTTTGTCAACATCCGTATATACTTCAACACCCATTTTTTGCATTTCAACAGGTATTAGTGTTTCTGGAGCTACTACTCTAACCTTTGCTCCATATTTTGTTAATCCCCAAATATTACTTCTTGCAACTCTACTATGTGCTACGTCTCCAAGTATTGTAACTGTTAGATTACCAAGATCACCTTTTTTATCTTTCATTGTAAACATATCTAATAATCCTTGTGTAGGATGTTCATTCATTCCATCTCCAGCATTAATAATTCTAGCTTTGGTATTTCTTCCAAGAAAATGTGGAGCACCACTTGCACCATGTCTCATAACAAATAGTTCTATGCCCATTACTTCTAAAGTAATAGCCGTGTCTATTAAAGTTTCACCTTTTTGGACACTACTTGTACTAACTGCTAAATTAGTACAATCTGCACTAAGGTATTTTGCTGCCAATTCAAAGGAGCTTTTTGTTCTTGTGCTATTTTCAAAGAATAATGTGGCCATTGACTTACCACGTAATGCAGGGGCTTTTTTTATGTCTCTCTTAATTATATCTTTCATAGGAATAGCGATTCCCAATATTTCATCAATTTCATCTGTAGATATATTCCTTAATCCAAGTAAGTCTTTAGCTTTTAGCATCTATTCATCCTCCTCTAATAATTCCTTAATTACAACTTTATCGATACCATCAATTTCTTTAAGGAGAACATCAATTTTTTCTCTTTTAGATGTTGGTACATTTTTACCTACAAAATCTGCTCTAATTGGCAATTCGCGATGACCTCTGTCAACCATAACAACTAGTTGTATAAGTTCAGGTCTTCCCATATCTATAATGGAGTCTAAAGCTGCTCTAATTGTTCTACCTGTATATAGAACATCATCGACTAAAATTATTTTTTTACCTTTTATACCAACTGGTATAACAGTTTGATGAATTACAGGTTGTTCTGTTAAAGATGTTAAATCATCTCTATAAAGATTTATATCTAAAACACCAATAGGAAGAACAATACCATGGATTTCTTCAATAGTTTTTTTAAGTCTTTCTGCTAAAGGCACACCTCTAGTTCTTATACCAAGAATAACAGCATTATCTAAAGTCTTATTTTTTTCCAAAAGTTCATGAGCTATTCTTTTTAATGCTCTATCCATCTGATCCTCATCCATAATAACTGCTTTTTCAATAAATTTTTTCATATTTACCTCCTAAAAAAAATAGTCTATCTGACTAAATCAGATAGACTATAGTATTTCGTAAATCGCTTTTAAATAGCTACATAAATATTATATTCTTATCATCTTTCTAGTCTCTCGTACCAAATTAAAGATTACTGTATTTATTTTACTATTTATGTTCATTTTTGTCAATTATGTTTATGAGATTATTGTAATAATTTGTTCTATAAGTTAATATATATGAAGACAGGAGTGATTATATGTATTCAAATAAATCTAGATTGATTGCCTTCTTATTATGTCTGTTTCTTGGTGAATTTGGTATCCATAGATTTTATGTAGGTAAAATTGGAACTGGAATGATATGGCTGATTAGTGGTGGTCTTTTAGAAATTGGCTGGATTATAGATTTAGTTATGATAATTGCTGGGAGTTTTGAAGATAAAAACGGTAATAAATTAATAGAGTGGTAATATACTAAAGGAGGAAGCTTAGCTTCCTCCTTTTTATTAATCATACTTTAAATTTTTTGAAAACAAACTTCCCAATTCTATTATTTCAACAGAATCATCATCGCTTTTACTTAATTTATAAGGAGTGAAAATCAATAAACCTGATCCACTTCTATATTTTTTCAAAACATCAAGGTTATGATTTCTTTCTACATGAAAAGAATCTGTACCTTCTAGCATCAAGTCTATGCCTTCATTTATACTCTCATCTTTAAGCAAATAGCTTTCTGCAATACCTAATGATTCTCCTATATCTAATAAAAACTCATGACTAAAGAAGTTTTCATTAATAATACTAAAATTATCCTTTTTTAATTTAATAAAGTAAATCCAAAGTCCTTCTCTTCCTTTTTGAACCTTCAATTTTTCTTTACTTGCGATACTAAACAAATTAATTAAAAATGTAGTTGATGTATTGGGTACTAATGTTTGTTGAAAATCAAAATCAATTTTGAATTCTTCGCTAATAGTTTTAATACATCTAATAATCTCTTCAGCAGAATTACTATCTTCAGTAAAAATATTAACCAAACCATTAAAAGGTCTATCTCCACCAATTAATATAATCTCTGCTAACAAAGTATTAATTTTTTCTTTAACAAGATAATATGGTAATATAATTTCTTTGTCATACTTACCAAGACCAGCCCCAATTGAAATTTCTTGTCCAATCAATTGATATTTAGTTGTAGAAAGTGAATTTATAAAAATATTTCTACCTGGGTATCTTATTTGAATCACCTCATTAATTTAAATAGTTAGCTAATAGTTGGGCCTTATCAGTTTTTTCCCATGGTAAATCAAGCTCTGTTCTTCCGAAATGACCATAAGCTGCTATTTGATGATACAATGGCCTTCTTAAATCAAAGTGTCTAATTATTGCTGCTGGTTTTAAATCAAAATTCTCATTTACTATATCAACTAATTTGTCATCTGGTAATTTACCAGTTCCATAAGTATCTACAAAAACAGAAATAGGTTTAGCAATTCCAATGGCATATGAAAGTTGAATTTCACATCTATCCGCCAATCCAGCAGCAACTATATTTTTTGCTACATATCTTGCTGCATATGCTGCTGATCTGTCAACTTTTGTTGGATCTTTACCACTAAATGCTCCACCACCATGTGCTGCAGCTCCACCATAGGTATCAACAATTATTTTACGTCCGGTTAAACCTGTATCTCCTAAAGGTCCTCCAATAACAAATCTACCTGTTGGATTGATATGATATTTAGTATTTTCATCAAGCAATTCACTTGGAACTACTACTTTAATAACTTTTTCTAACATATCTTTATAAATAGTTTCTTGTGAAGTTTCAGGGTTATGTTGAGTTGATAGAACAATTGCTTCAATTCTTATTGGTTTATGGTCATCATACTCAAAAGTTACTTGTGTTTTACCATCAGGTCTTAAATAATTTATAGACCCATCTTTTCTAACTTCAGCTAGTTTTTTAGCTAATTTATGAGCATATATAATTGGAGCTGGCATTAATTCTTCAGTTTCGTTAGTTGCATAACCAAACATCATACCTTGATCTCCTGCACCAATTGCATCTTCAATAGCATATTCCCCTTTTTTGCCTTCTTCAGAAACATCTACACCAAGAGCAATATCAGCAGACTGTTCATCAAGAGCAACCATAACTCCGCATGTGTCAGCATCAAATCCATACTTGGCACGTGTATACCCAATATTTCTTATAGTATTTCTAACAATTTTTTGTATATCAATATAACACGATGTTGAAATTTCTCCGGCCACTACTACCAATCCTGTTGTTACAAATGTTTCACAAGCGACCCTACCATTTGGATCTTCTTTTAGAATAGCATCTAAAACAGCATCTGATATTTGATCACATACCTTATCTGGATGTCCTTCTGTTACTGATTCTGATGTAAAAAATTTTTTCATTACGCGTTCTCCTACCCTTCTATTTTAGCTTTAAGTTCAGTTAAAAGCTCTTCATATAAAATTTTATTATCTTTAAAGGCAATTATATCTATATCGCCTTCTTTATTTATTAATTTAACGAATGGTTTAAACCCATTTGTTGATTTATTAATTTCACTTAACATTACAATATTAACGCCTGTATTATCAAATAAATATTTTATAGCATCCTCATTATCTATTATGCCATTTATAACTTCAATAATTAATTGATTATTAGAGGATAAATCTTTATCTGCAAAAGGTAAATATTTTTCATCAAATTCTGCAAAATATCTTTTGTATTCAATTTTAAAACGTTCGTCTTTTCTAAGACCAAACCTAGGTATATTAATAGCATCAATAACAAAGTCATATTTGAAGTACTTTGAATTTAACACTACTTCTAATTCTTCTTTATTTTTAACAAATACTATATCTTCATTTTTAATAAATGGAACTTTATCAATGTTAGCTGAAGCAATAACACTTACATTTGCTCCGGCTAATATTAAAGATTTTATTAATCCGTTGATAAGTTCATCGTTTTTATACGTTCCTATATAATGATTATTAGTTAAGAACTCATTAAAATAACCAAGTGTAAATAAAAAGGAATACTCGGACATTTTGTTTCCTTTTGTTCCAACTTGGATTTTTTCAATTATTAAATCTAGATTATTAAAATCTTCAAAGAAAATTATTTTGTTTTTATTTAACTCAATTAGATTTAGTAATTCTTCATCTAATTTATATTTATTCAAATCTTTTCTGTTGGGTCCTATAACAATTAAATCCCAGTCTAATTCATCCATAGTTGATAATTCATCTAAACATGCAAGTGGTATATAATCATCACTAGTTGAAGTTTTATAAATATATGAATCATAGCCTATTTTTCTTAATTTATAGGCTAATTCTACCATTAAATAGGCTTCTTTATCCTCAATTATACCCAAGAGAATCTTCCTGCCTATCATTTTTACTCTTCCTCTTTAAAACTGTAAGTAATTTTATCTTCCATTAATTCATCAAGTGCAACAATTATTGGTTTATGATTTTTTAATGCAATTCTTTCTTCTTCTGTTAATAATCCAATATTATCCAAGTCTGATCTTGATTTTAGTTTATCAGGCTCTTCTTTAAGGATTTTGTCTTTTTGTTCCAATAATGATAATTGTCTAGATCTCTTAGCCGCAATCATCACCAATAGATACTTACTATTTACTTTTTCGACTATTTTACTTATGTTTATAAATTTATCAGTCATTAAAACACTCCTTCTAATTTCTTTGCTCATTATATCATAATTGGCATTAAATATCTTTAATAAATGTTTCAATATCTAAAGTTTTTTCATCCATTCTGCATTTCTCGGCTACTATGATCGACTCAATTTTTGATACTGCATCTTCAAGCTTATCATTAACTACTATATAATCATAATCTTTTATATATTTTAATTCACTAGCAACTTTATCAAGTCTATTTTGAATATCTTCTTCACAATCTCTTTTCCTTCGTAATAATCTTGCTCTTAATTCTTTAAAAGAAGGAGGCATAATAAAAATCAATATGGCTTCTTTTGACTTTTCACGTATTTGTAAAGCTCCTTGCATTTCAATTTCTAATATCACATCTGCTTTAAGTGAAAACAATCTTTGAACTTCATCTTTCAAGGTTCCATAATAATTACCATAAACTTCTGCATACTCTAAAAATTGATCTTTTTCGATTTTAGAAAGAAATTTTTCTTTGCCTATATAATAATATGTTTTATCAGGAATTTCTCCTGGTCTAACTTCTCTACTTGTTGCTGACAATGAACATTGCATGCTTTCAGGATGTTTGTCTACTAAAGCTTTACATATTGTTCCTTTCCCAGCTCCTGAAGGTCCTGAGATAACTAAAAGTAGGTTTCTTTCGAACATCTTATTATCTCCCTTCTATTCAATATTTTGTACTTGTTCTCTTATTTTCTCTAATTCACTTTTTAGAGAAACTATTATAACACCAATATCAGTTGAACTTGACTTTGAACCTATAGTATTAATTTCTCTATTCATCTCCTGAATGAGGAAGTCCATTTTTCTACCAATAGGTTCTTTAATTTCAAAGTAATCTTTAAAATGTGTCATATGAATTTTAAGTCTTATAATTTCTTCCGTAATGTTACTCTTATCAGCAAATGCAGCTACTTCATATGCTATTCTATCATCATTTACTGGTACTGCATCTAACAAGGTTTTAATTCTTTCTGTTAATTTTTCTTTATATTCTCCTACAACCAATTCTGCATATTTATCTACTTCAATAATATTTTTGTTAATAACTTCTAAGCTATCAAGGAAAAACATTTCTAGTTTTTCACCTTCATCTTTTCTCATTTTTTTTACGTTAGTGCAAGCATCCTCTAAAGCAGATTTAATGTCATACCAAACTTTTTCATCATCAAAATCTTTATCATCAGAAGAGATAACTTCTGGATATCTTATAATGTCTTGTAATGATAAATCATATGCTAGATTAAAATGCTCTTTAATACTTTTCCCCGCTTTAAAATATGCTTCTGCTAAATTAAAATCTATATTAAAATCTTTATTATATTCCTTGTTGTTTTCTATATTTAAAAATACTGAAAAAGAACCTCTGTTAAATTTACTTTTCAGAAATTTATCAATTTTTTCTTCAACAAATAACATACCTTTTGGTAGTCTGTATTTAACTTCTAAAAATCTATGATTTACTACTCTTAGTTCCAAAGTATAAATTCTTTCTTTAGTTTCTTTTATTCCTTTACCATATCCTGTCATGCTATACATATTTTTGTTTTCCCCCTAAAATATTTTGGTATATTTTAACAATTATATCATAAAATCTTTTAAAAGTACTTTAAATGAGAAAAAAGCTTGACTATATTAGTCAAGCTTTCTCTTTAATTTTAATTTTTTCACCTTTTTTGAGATTTTCAAAACTTCCTGCATTACCCTCAATACAAAAAATGCTATTTTTATGAATTTTAGAAATTCTCCAAGGTAACATATTTTTATATATTTCTATAATAGTATTATTCTTATCTATAAATATAACATCTAAATTAATTTTCATAAAAAAAGTATGAATACTATTACAAGGTTTTATTAATAACCCTTCATCTTTATTTAAATTTTTCTTCCACATTAACCCTTTAAGCCTTTTAAAATAACTATCAGCAATTACCACATTAGCCAATAAATTTTCATTAACTTCAGTTACTATTTGAATAGTTTTAATTCTTTTCATTTTCAACATATCTAAATAGTATATCTCCTGAATCAAATTTACTTCCATCCACTATAAAGTGTTTACTATAAACAAATTCACCAAAATTTAAAATTCCAGGTTCTGTTGCAGAAACTCTAAGTTTTATAGGATTACGATCTTTATTAAAAGATCTATACCCTTCCAAAAAGTGTGGTAAATTCATTTCAGAAACTTTTTCAATAATTAATTGAAAAGTATAAGAACTATCACCAATGTAAAAATCAGCCTTCTTATAATTCTGATCAAAACTAATCATTAATCTTCTTTTATGTTTTCTTTTTAAATCCAAATAATTTATAAATTTTTCATCTTCTCTACTAGTTGGTTTATAATAAAGTTTTCCTTTGATAATTAATCTAGATTTAATCCTGAATCCATATAAAATTTGTCCTATTGCAAAAAACATAAATAATAATATTGTAAAACCACCAATAATTAATTGTAAAATTGTCAGATTACCAAAAAAACCATTTATAATAGATGTTGATTCAGGTGTTATTGAATTCTGAACCTTGTTATTAATAAAAGTTTTTTCGACAGGTTCCAAAGTCCACTTTTGGTTTGCTGTTCCTGCATATGGTTCTGCGGTTACTAAGCTTCCAGCATTTAAATCTCCTTCTACCGTAGTTATCGCGGCATTGGTTAAATAATTAATAAAAACTACTGTTCCATCACTTAAAATTCTAATATCCCATAACTGATTAAACTTACTAGAAAAGTCCCATTGTTGTAAAAATGCTCCTGGTTCTTTAGAATCATCCTTAATCTCAATAATTTTAAGATTTTTTTCCATACTTAAAACATATCGTAAAGAAACATCTTTACTTATTTTAAATACTTGATTAGAATTATCGGCCCCAAGTGCTTGGACGCATAAAGCCCCATTAGCATTACTACCATCTTGAATATCAAGATATAATCCGCTATATACATTTCTGATTTTATATAATCCATTATCAATATTATTAAACTCTGCTTTCACATTATTATTTCCTGTAAATATATACATACAGCCTATAAATAATAAAAATATTAATAATAGAGATAATTTTGAGAATAATTTCATATTATAGTCCTTTCCTTATAGAATACCTTTTAAACTGTCCATAGCATTTAATGCTGCTGGACCAAGTATAACTATAAATATAGCGGGAAACATGAAAAAAAGCAACGGGAATATCATTTTTATTGGTAGTTTCATAGACTTTTCTTCTGCTCTTTGTTTTCTTTTTTGTCGTAACATATTGGATTGAATCCTTAACATATTAGCTATGTTTGATCCTAGCTGCTCAGCTTGGATTATGGCTGTTATAAAACTATTTAAATCTTCAACACCAGTTCTTTTATAAACTGCTCTTAGTGCTTCTTCTCTTTCTTTACCTTTTGAAATATCATCTAAAGCCCATTTTAACTCATTACTTAATTCACCTTTAATTTTATCAGTTGCTCTTTTCATTGACATATCAAAGCCAAGACCAGCTTCAACAGAGACATACAATAAATCTAGAATATCAGGTAATTTATTTTGTATTTCTAATGCTCTATTTTTCGCTTTTGTTCTTAATTGAAAATAAGGTAATAAAAATCCTATAATAGCTATAAGCAACATATATAACGGATTTAGAAAACCAATCATTATAAAAACTGCCCCAAAAATGATTAGCATTAAAAAGGAAACAACAAATTGTTGGGCTAAAATATTACTAGTTGTCATCTTCTTATAATTTCCAGACTGATAAATAATATTTTCATAATTATCCTTCATTGATTGCGGAGTCATCCTTGCTAGAAAATTAAGAAATTTTTGATAAATTGGTGTCCCAACACGATCCAAGAATGATTTTCTAAACTCATCATCTTCAGGATTTTCGCTAGCAAGAGGTTGAATTTTATTAAGTCTATCTTCCATTAAATATTTTTTTTGAAATATACTAGTATATAATAATATAAATAATGAGGCTACTGTCAAACCACCTGCAAATGCAATTAAAACTGCCATGTTATAGTACCTCACTTTCTAGACTTTTAAATCTAATAGTTTTACCAAAATAAATATTCCTATGGCTTGCATTAATAATGCAATTCCTAAAAGAACATTACCTATTAAAGTTGTAAATAAAGGCATCATGAAATCTTTATTTAATAAATATAATATTATTACAATGAAAAATGGTATACCACCTACAACTAAGGCTGATAATTTAGCTTGAGCAGTCATAGTTCTTATATCCCCTTTTAGTTTTACTCTTTCTCTTATTGTATTTGAAATTGTATCTAAGATTTCTGACAAATTACCACCAACTTGTCTCTGAATAAGTACGGCTGTTACCAATATTTCCACATCTTCATCATCAGTTCTTTCAGCAAAATCTTTTAAAGCTTCTTCCATATCTTTGCCAAGAACATTATCATGAACAACTTTATTAAAGTCATCAGATATTGGTGGTTCCATTTCTTTTGCTGCAATTACCATAGATTGATTAAAACTTAATCCTGCTCTTAGTCCATTTGCTAGAACACTCAAGGCAACTGGTAATTGATTATTTAGTTTTTTTGCTCTTGATTTTTTAACATTTTTAACATACATAATCGGAATTTGAAAACCAATTAAAAACCCAAATATAAATACTATAATCTTTACTAATATAAATCCATCAAATAACAAATATAAAATTATTCCTAGTATTAAGCCAATTATTATACATATACCCAACAATTCTTCCGGCTTAATTAATAACCTTGCCCTTGATAAAAGAATTTTCTTTTTTTCAAAATACTTATCTAAAGGAACTATATTACCAATAATTCCAACAAAAGTAACTTTTTCATTTTTCTTACCAACTTTTGTTACCTCTGTTTCCTTATAATCATTACTGGCATTACCGGTAGTATATCTTTCGAGTCTATTTTTAATTACTATCTTATTTTCATTTAGTGCTATATAAATTAGTAAAAAGACAGATGTTACTAATAATGTAATAAAAAACATTAATCCTAACAAAAATTCCACCTCCTAAATACTTTATTAATTAATCTGCACATTTAAATATTGAAGATTGTACATTTTCACCATGTGCTCTAAGTTTTTCCATAAATGACGGTACTATACCTGTTGGCAAATAGTGACCAATTACTTTATTTGTTTCATCAAATCCTTCTTGATTGTAACGGAATATATCTTGTAAAGTTATTGTATCATTTTCCATACCTATTACTTCAGTAATCTTTGTAATTTTTCTTGTACCATCGTTAAACCTAGATATTTGAATAATTAAATCTAAGGCAGAAGAAATTTGTTCCCTTATTGCTCTAGAAGGTAAATCCATACCAGCCATTAAAACCATTGTTTCTATCCTAGAAAGTGCATCCCTTGGACTGTTGGAGTGAACTGTGGTTATAGATCCATCATGACCAGTATTCATAGCTTGTAGCATGTCTAAAGCTTCTCCACTCCTTACCTCCCCAACTATTATCCTATCTGGTCTCATCCTCAAAGAATTTACTACTAAATCTCTTATTGTTATTCTACCTTTACCTTCTATATTTGCAGTCCTACTTTCCAAAGTTACAACGTGATCTTGTTGAAGCTGCATCTCAGCAGCATCCTCTATTGTAACAATTCTTTCATCATGTGAAATAAAACCTGAAATAACATTCATCAATGTTGTTTTACCACTACCAGTACCACCTGATACTATAATATTCAGCCTACCTCGAACACATGAACGCAGAAACTTTGCCATACTCATATTTAGTGAACCAAAAGTTATTAAATCTTCTAAACCATATGGGTCAGTTGAAAATTTTCTTATTGTAATTGTAGGTCCTTTAATAGCCAAAGGTGGAATAATTATGTTTACACGAGAACCATCTGGAAGTCTTGCATCAACCATTGGGCTACTTTCATCTACTCTTCTTCCAATGGGTGCAACAATTTTATCAATAGTATGTAAAACATGTTGATTATTCCTGAAAACTTTATCTGTCTTTTCTATCTTACCTAATCTCTCAATATAAATTGAATTATAGCCGTTAACCATTACTTCAGTTATTGTTGGATCTTCAAGCAATGATGTTATTGGTCCAAAAGCAATGATTTCATCCAATACAAGTTTAGCTATTTTTTGTTTATCTCCGGGTAAAAAATGTTTATTGCTTTTTCCAGCCAACTCATTCATTGTAGACATAATCTGTTCTTCAAGAATTTTCAAATCCTCATTATTATTCTTATTTGGAGTAAATGTTAAATCATCTATTACTCCCTCAAGTACGATTATTGCAAAATCTTCGAATTCTTTTTTTCTTTTTTCTTGAATGTCTTCAGTTGGTTTTTTGTCATCATTTATTACTTCATTTTGATTTGTTCCAAAATTTACAAAGTTCATAATACAACCCTCTCATATACCACTATTTTTCTTCACCTACAATATTGCTAACAATATTACTGAAGCTTTTACCTATTTCACTTCTAGGATATTTCTGTACATATGGTATTCCTTGATTTAAAGAAGCCATAACTTTCAGATAATCATCAGGCACTTTATAAAATATATCAAATCCTAATATCTTTTCAATATCATTAGACCTTATATCACTGTTTTTAGAAAATTTATTAAGTACAATGTTGATTTTATTTTTAGGGTAATTGAAATCCGTTAAAGTTGTAATTGCACCTTTAATATTTTTGACAGACATAATTTCTGGTGTTGTAATTAAAAATAGTTTTTCAGAAAATACAAAAGCTGGATTAGTAGTTTCCGTAAATCTAGATGACATATCAATAATAATATAATCATATGCAGATTGTAATGTTTTTATTATTATCTGAATATGTTCAGTATTTATAAAATCATTAACATTAGCTTCTTTACTAGCAGCTAAAACTTTTAGACCTGACTCATGATTAGTTAAAAATGTTTCAATATAATCTGGATCTATACTTTTAATATCATCAATAACATCAATAATAGTAAATTTTGGCACTATATCTAGAGCTAGAGAAATATTTCCATAATCTAAATCAAAATCCAATAAACAGACTTTTTTATTGGTTTCTTTTAATAAAGTTATAGCTAAATTAGTTGCAAAAAATGTTTTACCTGTGCCACCTTTTGTACTGAAAACTGAATAAACTTGTCCATATCCACTTTTCTTTTTCTTAGTTATATCAACCTTACGGTGATGTTCTAATCTTTTCTTAGTTAGCTTATTAGCCTTATATATTGAATCTACAAGTTTATTTGGTTTTACAGGAAGTAAAATAACATCCTTTGCACCTGAAAAAATCGCTTGATACATAGTATCTTCATTAATTTCTTTTTCAAGAATAATAGTAGCTTTATCAATAAATTCTGTTGAAAGATTTTCTGCTATTTCATATCCTCCACCATTAAAACTGTTAGAAACTAGAATAACATCTACAAAGTCGCTTTCTATTATTGCAATAGCTTCCTCAAGATCATCTGGTGTTCTTGCAATTTCAATATAATCAATATTGGCTAGTGCGTTTTCTATGTCAAATCTTTCTTCAAGATTGTTGTCTAAAATAATTACTTTGATTTTATCCATTGAAATTACCTTCCTTTCCAACTAGCAATATTATTATCACCATAAGATGGTAATGTAACTATTTTGTTATCTGTAGGATTTCTCAAGATTACTGCTATGGGGTTACTCATATTTAATGCGTAAGCAACCACTTCAGCCTGTGCTGGAGTAACCAATATAGTCAGTGACTCTGTTAAGCCACTGTTTATTGCTTGTAAATCTAAATTATTACCAGCATTAACACCTTTTTCTAAGACAATGATATTTTGAAGTTTAGTAGTTGTTATATTTTTCCCGCTAACTACATCATTAATCAATATATCTATTTTATCTCCAATTGAAACGTACCCAGCTACACCAGTAGTTTCTTTAATAGGTATAGAAATAGCCCTCATATTTTCCGGTATAGTATAAGATACTGAAGCATTTGCTTGTCCTATAGCTAATCTCTCGGTTATAATTTGCTCCCCAGATATAATATTTGTACTTGTTATTTGACCTACAGCTTCACTTATACTTCTAATAGCATTAGCTTGAATAGCACTTGCTGGAATTTCTTTAACTGTAACCATATTATTAGTTATCTCTGTATTAGCAGGTATATCACTAATTGCGACAATAACTTCACTGTTTTTCAAACTAACTGGTATTTGGTTACTGCTATTATTAATATAGCTTACTGTTAAAAATGCTGTAATTAAACCTGCGATAATAGCTATAATATAGATTCTCTTTTTAATTTTCATTGGATAATCACTCTCCCTTATATTATTGAATTAGTTTACTGTATTTTGCACCACTTGTGATTGTTAATATATTACCATCTTGATCATTTTTTTCAATAATCACCTCAAGTTCTCTTACTTCTCCAGTGAATTTACCGTATATTGTTCCTTTTTCGTAGTCATTTCCTTCATTATCCGCTGGACTATATGTTTTACCTGTACCTATTTTAGTATAATTTGAGCCTAATAAAGCTTCTGGTGAGCCTGTATTGGTTTTTGTCATCACATCAATTATTTCATATACTGCAAATGATTTAATTTGAAAATATACTGTATTTCCTGAACTGCTATAAAATTCTGCAATAGGAACTAGTCCATACATATAAGCTCTTCGGTCTGTAGGAGTTTCTAATTTTTGTGCATTTTTCATTCTTGTTTCAACAGAACCTATAACAGACTGAGCAACACCACTTTTTCCTTCAAACACTGTATCTAATGCCAATGTTATTTTAGTAGGAACACCTTCAATTGCTTCATTTATAATATTTTGTCCATTCCAAGCAGGATCTAGGTAAATATATCCTCTTTGATTTGGAAATAATGAATCATTAAAAGACATTTTTCCACTATGCAGTGTATTACTACTTAAAAATAAATCTGGTGTTGTATATAATGGCAACAACTGTCCTGCTGTAACATTAGTAACATAACCCCAAGTAGCTATAGCTACTCCATTTACATCCAAATTAAACTTATCAATAAACCTAAAGAAAATTAATTTTTCATCAGTAGTTACTTTTACTTTTATTACATCTCTATAGTCAGTCGTACCATCAGCTAACTTAATATTCATTTTTTCAATAACAACTTCTGGTTCACCTTGTGCTCCATTTTCAATTGCTATATTTTTTGCAATAGTAATCGCTCTTGCTTTTATTTGACTTATAGAAGATTCACTACTTTCACTTAATGTCTTTTCCATCTCTTTAGCCCCTGCTAATGCTGCTGCATCTGCAGATGTTATCATCTGTTTTCTTGTACTATAGACAAATCCTACATCAATTACAACAGCAGAGAATACTAATATTACGAATAAGAATATCAACATCGTAAAAATACTTACTGATCCTCTATTGCTTTTCATGAATTCTTTTTTCATAATAATCCCCTCCTACTCAATTCTCATGATGGCTTTTGCATTAATTTCAAATGGGTCATCAACAAATATACCAATTAAAGGTTTTACATTACCTTTAATTTCTACAATTGCATTTCTCACATTATTAACAGTATCTTCTTCCTCATAATAATTATAGTGAGTACTATCATTAACTAAGGTTATGCCACTAGTACCTGTAACAGCTTTATCAGCTGCGTCGAAGGCTCTTGAATCTCTACTAACAGTTGAAACTACTGCAGCCCGTACCCCTTCTCTTGCTGCACTGGTCAAAGTAATCTTTGCATTTAGTAACCATCCATATTCTAATATTCCTAATATAAATATTAATAATATAGGGATAACTAAAGCAAACTCAACTAATGACTGCCCACTTTCCTTATTTTCTCTTTTTAACGATCTTATTAATTTCATTACAAACACCTCTCCACTTTATAGTAGATTGCTTACATTTCCAATTAAAACAGCTATTGTGCCAAATGCTATTGGTATTGCATATGGAATATATAAATCTGGGTTTTCCTTTTTTACACTATCAAAATATGTGAATATTCTTCTTGCTGTTTTATTACCAAAATTTAAATATATTATTTTCGTTATAGGTCTAATGAACATACCAAACATATTTATTATTGTTTGCAATAATTGTTTTTTATATATTATATATACTACAACTATAATGCCTCCAGCTAATCCGGCTGCAACTAAAGAATTAAAAGTAAAATTCAAACCTTTAAGTGCACCAATAGCAGCCATAAGTTTTAAATCTCCAGCTCCCATAAACCCGATAATGAATGGGATTAAGAAAATAAAGAAACCTAAAAGAAATCCGTAAAAACTATCTTGCAAACCAATAAATCCACCTTTTACCGTCATTAAAATAAAACCACTAAGTAACGCCGGAATCGTATATTTATTAGGAATAATCTTTAATTTCACATCAGTGTAACTAGCTAATATCAATAACATAACTAACAATATATCTATACTTATTTCTACGATTAACTCAAACATCTTACTCCTTAATTAATTATTCAGTAATAGTATCAACTGCTGTATTTATTTCACCATCAAGACCACCAAATACCCCTACGATACCATCACCAAATATAGTTAGGGCTGCAACAGCAACAACTATAATTAAAACAATAAGTAAACCATATTCAACCAAACCTTGACCACTTTCATTTAATATAATTCTTTTAAATAAATCTTTCATAATAAACACTCCTTACTTTAATTACAAGATATCTTATTACTACTCTATTTACTTATATTATCACTTTTTATTGACCTTTAGTCAATAATTATAAACAATTTACTAGTCTCATAAAAGATATATCTAATCACTTTTTATGAATTTAACTTAATAAAAGAATAAAGCCTCCAAAAGGAGGCTTTATTCTTAATAATTAAACTTAATATTAATCTCCAGCTACTGCTCCAGCAGCATCAGTTACTTGACCATCGATACCACCGAATAATGCTGCTATGCTATCTCCGAATACAGTCAATGCTGCAACTGCGATAACAATAATCAATACGATTAAAAGACCATATTCCACTAAACCTTGTCCACTTTCGTCTTTCCATAGTTTTTGTAATAATTTCATCTCAATCTCCCCTTTTCGTGTTTCTAAAATACACCTATATTTATTAGGTTTCTTATATATATTATCATACCTATCACTTATATAGTCAAGGTTTTTAAACATATTTATATATTTGCGATCAATTTATCAATACAACCCTAACCTAAACTTAAGATAAACTTTACACCATCTACTAATTACTTTTTTATTGTAGATTAAAATAATCTACCAGTCTATTAGCCAAATAACTATTTCTTTTTAAAACATGCTCTCTTTTAATAGTCGCTCCAATTACTTCATCTGTTGAAATAAGAACTAATAATTTTTTTGCTCTAGTTACAGCTGTATATAACAAGTTTTTCTCTAACATAATATAATGTTGACTGGAAAGAAGTATAACTACAACCTCATATTCACTTCCTTGGCTTTTATGAATCGTTACACAATAACCTAGCAGCAATTCATCTAATTCACTTTGTTCAAAAGGAATAATGTCACCATCAAAATCTACCATTAACATACAATCATCGTCAATGTCTACAATTTTACCAATATCACCATTAAATATTCTTTTCTCATAGTTGTTTCTAATTTGCATAACCTTATCACCTATACGAAAAATATTATCTCCATAAATCAAAGATTTCCCATGTGGATTTAATACACCTTGTATAACTTTATTTAAATTTACACTTCCATGGATACCTTTTTTCATAGGAACTAGTACTTGTATATCTTTAATAGGATTAATCCCGTACTTTTCAGGAAGTCGAACAGCACAAAGATCAACCAATAATTCAACTGCTTTTTCAGCTTTTGGTTCTCTTATATAAAAGAAGTCACTATCATTGTTATTAGTTAAATCTGGTTTTTGTTTCTTATTGATTAAATGTGCATTTTTTATGATTTTACTTTCTTTAGCTTGTCTAAAAATTTCTTCTAAATATACCACTGGGACAACGTGAGAATCAATTATATCTCTTAAAATACTTCCAGGACCAACTGATGGCAATTGATCAACATCACCAGCAAATATTATAGATGCTTTATCAGGTAAAGCTATTAAAAAACTATATAGCAAATTTACATCAATCATTGAACACTCATCTAAAATAAACACATTTCCATCTAATTTATTTTCATTATTCCTTTGAAAACCAGTTTCCATATTATATTCTAACAAACGATGAATTGTCTGCCCTTCACAACCTGTAACTTCAGATAAACGCTTAGCGGCTCTACCCGTAGGAGCTGCTAATACAACTGATAAATGCATTTTTTTCAACATTTCAATTATGCCAATTACCGTGGTTGTTTTGCCAGTGCCAGGTCCACCAGTAACAACTAATATTTTACTTAGGTAACTTAATCTGATTGCATTGATTTGTGCATCATTATATAACAACTTATTTTCATCAATTAAATCATTTATTATTCTATCAATATTTTCAGTTTCATTTAAATTATTTATTTCACTCAATCGATATAATTCTTTAACAATACCAGTTTCTGCTAAATACAAATAAGGTAAATAAATTCTCTCTTTATTTTCCTCGTTAGATAAATATAACTTGTTTTCCTTTATTAATATATCTAATGCATATGAAATTTGTTCATTTTCAATATTTACAATTTTACCCACAAAGGCTTCAAGTTCATTTCTATAAACAAATACATGTCCTGATCTACTTTTGTCCCTTAAAGCATAAAATATAGCAGCTTTTGACCTTGCCAATGAATTTTCTTCGAATCCCATTTTAAGAGCAATTTGATCAGCTATAATAAAACCAATACCAACAATATCCTCTGCCAGTTGATATGGATTTTTAGAGACAATATCAATACTGTCTTTCCCATAATTTCTATAAATTTTCAAAGCATAATTAGAAGATATACCAAACCCACTTAGAAATAACATAACTTCTTTAATATCTTTTTGTTTTTCAACTGATAAAATTATAGAATTGACTTTCTTTGATCCAATGCCAGGAATCTCTAACAATCTTTTAGTATTTAACTCTAAAATATCTAAAGTGCTTTCACCAAATTTTTCTATAATTTTTTTTGCATAAACTGGACCAATCCCCTTTATGAGTCCACTAGCTAAGTATCTTTCAATATTATCTAATGTTAGAGGCGGTCTCTCGCAATAATTAACCGCCTCAAATTGTTCTCCATATTTATTCATACTTACTTGGCCTGATATCTCAAGACTTATACCTGGGTGAATGTTATAAAAAATGCCTTTAACAGTAATAATTTGCTTATCATTATCAGATTTTAACCTAAAAATGGTAAAATCATTACTAATATTTCTATAAACAATTCTTTCAACTGTACCAGTAATTTTTTCCATTTTATTTATCCGTTCTTTTATTAATAATCGAATTTACTAAATCTTTATGTTGTTTTTTTAATCTGTAATACTTAATAGCAAAAACACTTGTTGTCCATAGAATCCCTATTATTATAAACATCAGCATAAAAAAACTTATAGGTATATTCTTAATGACCAATCCTAAAAAATTTATTGTAATAACTCCTGGATTCATTTGACTTAATACTATTAAAAATATCAATATTATTAAAGTAAAAAACAACACTATCATAATAAACTCTCCTCCTATACTTTGTTACTGCCAAGTTCCATCATTTTAGCTAAGTCTTTAAGTTGCTTATATTCTTTTTGAATTTTATTTTTTTCGTCTAGAATTTGTAAAGCAACCAAAGACATTATTTGTATGTCAGAATGCTTATTATCCATACTTTCAGCAGATTCAATTCTTTGATTTAATTCTTCAACTAAATTTTTCAAATAAGAATCATCATCCGTTGTTTTTAAAAGATATTTACGATCGAATATCATTACTTCGATATTTTTAAAATCTTTACTCATTATCTTAATCTCGCTCCTAGATTATCGACTAATTCATTAACTATATTATTATGAATTTCACTAACTTCATCATCTGTCATTGTCTTTTCAGGATTTTGATAGATTAAAGAAAAAGCTACACTTTTTACATCAGCTCCTATTTGAGGCCCTTCAAAAATATCAAATATTCTACAACCCACAACCATATTATTAGATGATTTTGAAATAACATCATATATTTTCGCATAATTTAAATCTTTCGGAAGAATTACTGCCAAATCTCGTTCTATAGAAGGATATTTTGGTAAACTACTATATTGTTTAGTCATAGGCTCAACAAAAGATTTTAAATCTAATTCAAGATAAAAACCCTTTTCTTTTATGTCATACTCTCCAAGTACATTTGGATGAATCTCCCCAATATGCCCTATTATTTCTTTATTAGAAATAATACTAGCTGATCTCCCTGGATGCAAAGTTTTCATATCAGTCAATTTTTCAAAAACTAACTTCTTATTTGATATATCTGATACTAACTTTTCCAACAAACCTTTCAAAGTATAAAAATCATTTTTAGTTTTACCATACCATTCTTTAACTTCATTTTCTAACAAAAATATACCTAATTGTAAATTTTCTTCAGGTAATTTATCATCAGTACCCTTAAATACTCTTCCAACTTCAAATATTCCAATATTTCTTCTTTGCCTTTTATAGTTTCTACTAGCTATTTCAATTATTCCCGGTAAAAGTTTTTCTCTCATATAAGATTGATTTTCACTCAGAGGATTCATAACTTTTAATCTTTCATCACCAGCAAAAGAATATCCGCATTTTCCATAACTTAATTTATCTATAAAACTATAACTAACAATTTCATTTAAACCATAATCAGCCAAATAACTTTTAATTTGATCAATTAATTTAACCTTATATTCGACTTTTATAGTATTAGTAGATCCAATTGGCAAGGTAGCAGGTATATTCTCATACCCATATACTCTAACAACTTCTTCAACTAGATCTATTTCAGTTTTTACATCGATTCTATGAGGTGATGGTGTTACGAGTAAGTTATTATCTTCAACCTCTACCTTAAAATTCAATTTATTATATATATCTATAATCTCTTCACTTTTAATATTCATGCCCAAAATTGCATTTACTCTTTTTACAGTAGATGTAATTGTTGGGATAACTTGTTTAACAGGATATGATTCAAAATATGATTTTTCTACTTGACCAGCACCTAATAGTTCAACAAGAAACATAGCCCTATTCATAGCTTTTAAAGCAATATCTTCTGACAAGCCTCTTTCAAATCTACCTGAAGCTTCAGATCTAAGTCCAAGTTTACGACTTGTTCGTCTAATGCTCGCACTATTGAAATTAGCTGATTCAAATAGAATGTTTTTTGTATTTTCATCAACTTCAGAATTAAAACCACCCATAACTCCTGCTAAAGCTACACTTTTAACTCCATCTTTGATTAACAGCATATCTTTTTCCAATTTTCTTTCTTTGCCATCTAAAGTAGTAAACAATTCACCATCATTAGCAATATCAACAATTATTTTTCCACCTTCAAGTTTATCATAATCAAAAGCATGCATTGGTTGTCCTAATTCGAACATGACATAGTTTGTAATATCAACAATATTATTTATTGGTCTTACTCCTACGTTTCTTAAAAGATTTGCAAACCATAAAGGTGAAGGCTCTATTTTTACATTTTTAATTTTCCTAGCCACATATCTGTGACATAAATCTTCATTATTAATTATAATTTCCAAACCATCCTCGGCTAAATCACCTTTTAAAGTTTCAAGCTCTTTTAAAACAAAGTCTTTTTTAAGAATAATTTCTTTGGCAACATTATAAATACCATAACAATCAGCTCTATTAGGAGTTAATCCTAAATCTAATACTTCATCATGCAGAGAAAATACATCTAATAAATCTTTACCTAGTTCTAAACCTTCAGATAAAGGAAGTATACCTTCTTTTTCCTTGTCTGATAATAAACTAGCGTCTATTCCTAATTCTGTTCCTGAACAAAGCATCCCATATGAAGGAAGTCCTCTTAATTTTGATTCTAAAATACTACCACCAACAACTTTTGACCCAACCAAAGCAACTGGCACATACATTCCTACATATACATTTTGTGCACCAGTTATAATTTGTAAATTTTCACTCTTTCCAACATTAATCATGCAAATTTGTAATTTATCTGCATCAGGATGTTTTTCTAAAGAGTCTATTTTACCTACAACAACATTTGAAAAGGATTCATCAAGCTTTTCTCTATTTTCCACCTCTAGACCTAGCTTAGTCAAAATTATTTCAATCTCAGAACCATCAAGATTTCCATCAAAATATTGTTTTAACCAATTTAAACTAACTTTCATTTCTACCTCCTAAAATTGTTCTAAGAATCTTAAATCATTATCAAATAATAGTCTCATATCGTCAATGCCATATTTTAACATAGCAACTCGCTCTATTCCAAGACCAAAAGCAAACCCTGACACTTCATTTGGATCATATCCAGCCATTTCTAGAACACTAGGATGAACCATACCACTTCCAAGAATTTCTAACCATCCAGTATAACCACAGACTCTACAGCCTTCTTGGTTGCAGTTGCCACATGACACATCAACCTCAGCACTTGGTTCAGTAAATGGAAAATAACTTGGACGTAATCTAATTTTTCTTTCTTCACCGAAAATAGATTTAACTAGATGTAATAAAATACCTTTTAAATCAGCAAATGTGATATTCTTATCTACCATTAAACCTTCTATCTGATGAAACATAGGAGAATGTGTAGAATCATCATCTCTTCTAAACACTTTACCTGGTGCTATAATTTTAACAGGTAGTTGAGGACACATCTTATCCATAATTCTTGCTTGTACTGGCGATGTATGTGTTCTTAAAACAACATCTTCATTTAAATAGAAAGTGTCTTGCATTTCTCTAGCAGGATGATCTTTTGGTATATTTAATCTTTCAAAATTATAATAATCTTCTTCTATTTCGTATCCTTCAACTACAGTAAATCCTATATTAGTAAAGATATTTTTTATCTCTTCTTCAATCAAAGTTAGTGGATGTTTATGTCCTATACTTGAATTAGTTCCTGGTAAAGTCACATCAATTGTTTCTGCTTCTAACTTAGCTTGATTTTCTGCATTTTTAAAACTAATCAATCTTTCATTAAGTTTGTTTTCTAAAGTAGTTTTAAAATCATGAATAATTTTTCCAAGAATAGGTTTATCCTTATTGCTAACCTTACCCATATATTTCATCAAATCAGGTAAAAGACCTTTTTTACCAAAATATTTGGTTTGAATTATTTTTAATTCATCAACTGTTTGACCTCCATTAATTTCACTTAGACCTTCTTCTTTAGTCACTAAAAGTATGTTTTCTAAAATATCACTTTTAGATTCTAATGAATCTACTTCTAATTCCTCAAAAAATAATTTAATTTTTTGTAACATTTTACACCTCCAAAAAAATAAATACTTCCATCCCAAGGGACGAAAGTATTTCGCAGTACCACCCTAAATAGCCTAAGCTTATTTTAAATTTCTTAACGCGAATAACGTCTTCCCTACTTAAGTTCAGGTTGAAGCTCCAAGATGAATTTCACTCACTGTAAAATAGGAAAATTTCCAGTCTGGATTTCCCCTCCCTGTATCCCACGAAAAAGAGTTACTTATTCTTTTCATAGCCTTTGATTAATTCTATCAAATATAGTGTTATTATTCAATTAATTCATTAACATTCTAACAGCATACTTAACATCTACAATTCTAAAATTATCACCGGATTCAAGATCCTTCTTGTTAATAATTTCAGCAATTTCATCATACATCGCTTTGGGAACAGAAAAGCTCTTAGCAGCTTCCTTTTCTTCTTTTTCAAAGAAATTAAATGCCAATTCATCATTTTCAAATTTATGAAATGCTGCTCTACCTTCCATTAGTTTTAATTGAGTTCTTGCCAAAATTTTACAGCCTTCTACCACTCTATCATCAAGCTTCGCATCAAATATTAAAATCTTTTCTAACATGTTATAGTATTCAAAAACAATTCTTTTTCTATTATTATAACCTGAATCTAAAATATTTAAAGTTTGTGATCTTAAGTTAGCAAGTAAAAGATCTTCCTCTTTTTTATCAATTGGGAATTCTGGAACCAAATAAATAAAAAATTTAGCTTTAGCGTCATTATAATAAAAAGGAATATCTATTCTACTTACAAAACCACATTTATTACAAACTAAATTATTTATTTTTTCTGTAAATAATTTTTCTTTTAAATCTGGGTTCATATCTACATTTACTTTTTCCCATAAAATAACTTCATTTTCAACACTACAATTTGGACAGTTTATTTTTTTAATAATTTGTTGTAACACTATTACATCCTCCTAATTATTGTACCGTATAACATTATATCATTAATTGACAAAATATTTAAGATTGTATTTAAATTTTAAATCTTCTTAATCTTAATGCATTACTGACTACTGATACTGAACTTAAACTCATTGCCATGGCGGCAAAAATAGGGTTTAATAATGGTCCACCAAGAGCATATACGATACCAGCTGCTAATGGAATACCAACAATATTATATATAAAAGCCCAAAATAGATTTTGTTTAATATTAATTATAGTTTTTTTACTTAATATTATTGCATTAATTATATAATTCAAATTATCCTTAACTAGTACAATATCAGCAGATTCTATAGCAATATCAGTTCCCCCACCAACAGCTATACCTACATCACTTTGAACTAAAGCTGGAGCATCATTAATTCCATCACCAACCATAGCCACAACATAACCTTCTGCTTGTATTTCTTTTACTATTTCGGCTTTTTTTGTTGGTAATACATTTGCATATATTCTCTCAATTCCAACTTTAACACCAATAACTTCTGCAGTCTTTCTATTATCGCCTGTTATCATAAACGTTTTAATACCCATATTTTTAAATTTAGCAACAACCTCTTTACTTTCTATTTTCAAAGTATCAGCTATACCAACAATAGCAATAATTTTATTATTTATTGATACATAGACTGTTGTTTTACCGTCATTATTTAAAATATTAGATTTTTGTTCCCAGTCATCTAATAAAATGTTATTTTCTACCATTAAGGCTTTATTACCAATACTTACAGTCTCACCAGAAACTTTACCTTTTATTCCATGCCCTGGTACTGCATTGAAATCTACATAGTCTAATAATGTCAGCTTTTCTTCTATAGCTTTATTTATAAAAGCATCCTTTAATGGATGTTCAGATGCTTTTTCTAAACTTGCAGAAAATTGTATTGCAATTTTCTTGTTTTCTTCCCTATCAGTTATAATATCAGTAATTTTAGGTTCACCAACAGTAAGTGTACCTGTTTTATCAAATACTATTCCAGATATTTTATGGGCTGCTTCTAAAGCTTCTCCACCTTTTATTAAAATACCAAGTTCTGCACCTTTTCCTGTAGCAACCATAATTGCTGTTGGGGTTGCTAAACCTAAAGCACACGGGCAAGCTATGACTAAAACTGAAATGAATATTTTTAAAGAAAATTGGAAATCACCAGTAAATATCATCCAAACTATAAATGCTAAACTGGCTATTGAAATAACAACAGGAACAAAATAACCTGAAACTACATCTGCTAATCTAGCAATTGGAGCTTTTGTTCCTTGTGCTTCTTCAATAAATTTTATAATATTTGCAATTGCTGTATTTTCACTATCTTTTGTTACTATAATCTCTAAAATTCCTTCTTTGTTTTGTGTTCCACCAAAGACTTCATTGTTTTCTACTTTTTTTACAGGCATACTTTCACCAGTCAACATTGACTCGTCAATGTATGAAAATCCTTTTAGCACTGTGCCATCTATTGGCACTTTTGAGCCTGGTTTTACAATTAAGTGGTCCCCAATTTCTATATCTTCAATAAAAACTTCAGTTTCAACACCTTCAAATAACCTCAAAGCTGTCTTAGGTGCTATATCGTAAAGTTTTTTTAAATTATTAGTAGTTTTAATTTTAGCTCTATTTTCGAGGTACTTACCTAAGAATATTAAGGTAATAATCATACCTGCTGTTTCAAAATATAGACCATTCATATTTGAATGCATAGGATCTATTAAAATATAAATCAAATTATACAAACTATATATTATGGCACTTGAAGTACCTATAGCTATTAAAGAATCCATATTAGGTTTTCCTTTAAACAGTAATTTAAAGCCTAAATAGTACATATTTCTAGCTATGAATAAAATTGGGGCTAATAAAATTATTTGTGCAAATGCATAATTAACTGTATTTTTCATATGATCAATTATATTAGGAATAGGTAAGTTTAAAAAGGTAATCATAGGTGCCATAGCAATATATAATAAGGGGATTGAGCATGCTATAAGAATTCCAAGTTGTATTCCTTGCTTTTTTAATTCATTTTCCTTTTTTTCAAAATTACTCCCTTTATCAGTAACATTAGCTTTAAATCCTAATTCTTCAATAATTTTAATTACTTTACTAGCTCCTATTATTTTACTATTATAAACAACTTTAGCAGTTTCCGTGGTAAGATTTACTACACATTCAGTAATCCCCTTAGTTCCATTTAAAGTTTTTTCTATATTTGTAGAACATGAGGCACAATGCATTCCTTCTATTTTCAGTTTAAGTATTGTTGACTCTTCTTTAATTTTAAAACCAATATTTCCAATTACTTCGATGATTTTATTTTCATTTATAATTTTATCCTCATATTCTAATGCTAATTTTTCAGTTGTTAAATTTACTACACCTTTATTTACACCCTTAAGTGATTCTAATTCTTTTTCTATGTTTCTAGCACATGATGAACAGTGCATACCTTCTACCACATATGTTTTTTTAATTGTCATTATCCCTTCATCATCCTTTCTACAGTAACTAATAATTCATCAATAATTTCATTTTGATCATTTTTAATATCTCTAACTAAACAACTTTTAAGATGATTTTCTAATACTAATTTACTAACGCCAACTAAAGCAGCTCTTGAAGCTGATATTTGAGTAAGAATATCATCACAATAATCATCATTTTCCACCATATTTTTCAAACCTCTTATTTGACCTTCTATTTTATTTAGTCTAATAATTAATTTCTTTTTCAATTCAGCTGATCTTTGCGTACTTTTATTCATCGTGACCTCCTATACCCCCACAGGGTATATTAATTATAAACCTTTTTATAAATTTAGTCAAAAAAAACACTTTGATTATGAATTGACCCCAAAAAGTTGGACATAAATTAATTAAGCAACAATTGTGGAATGGGTTCTGTAATAAACAGGACTCATTCCTTTTAATTTCCGCTTTGTTCTTCGGTTATTGTAGTAGTAAATAT
>JAQUGR010000013.1 GCA_028683955.1 Bacillota bacterium
ATTCATGTACCATATTCAACTTGTCTAATTGTGTGAATTTACTTTTTCTTCCCATATTAAATGCTCCCCTTATGTTAAACAGTTTTATTTTTTAACTGTCTACCATAAGGGGAGCATATCAAAGCCCACCGTTAGGGCATCATCTATATAACTCAAAATCGTACGGGAAACCGTGGGGGTTCAAGTCCCCCTTCGGCACCAGTAGAGGATTATTTCAACTTTTATATAGTAACAATGATAAAGTTGTATGCATACAAAAGGAGGGGAATAATGGGAAGTGACAATAGTAAATATTCAGAAAAATTGAGACCAATACAGTTTGCAGATGGGTAAGGGTATAACGAAGAAAATATGGTCTACCAAGCAATGCTGGAGAAAAAGTTTTTAAAGGATAAATTAATGACATACAGTAATTGAATTTTATCAAATTACATGTTATACTATAGCAACTAAAGTCATAAAATATTTTGTAAAATAATATAATATTTGTATAAATAAAAATGCTTGCTTATGATTTGCTTTCTAAATTTTATTTATTGGTGGAGTCTGCATCAAGGGTTGAATATGCCCTTATTATTGGACTCTTTTTTAATTTCAGAAATAATTTAGGTAAAGGATGGTAAATTAATGCATGTATTACTTCAAATAACAATCATTATAATCGCCGCAAAAATAGCTGGTGATATAAGTCGGAGAGTAGGACTTCCAGCAGTGCTAGGTAAACTCGTCGTTGGTGTGTTATTAGGTTCTTCTTTTCTAGGCATTATAACAGAAGGAGAAATATTAAACGAGTTTAGTCTTGTTGGTGTTATTCTACTAATGTTTATAGCAGGCCTGGAAACTGATGTTGATGATTTTAAAAGGGCTCTGAAACCATCTTTATATGTTGGCTTTGGTGGTATTATAGTACCTTTAGTCACTGGATATGTGGCCGGAAAAGTCATGAACATGAATGATATTAATGCCTTGTTTTTAGGAATGATTTTATCAGCAACTAGTGTGAGTATTTCAGTACAAGTACTTAAAGAAATGAAACAATTAAACAATAAAAAAGGTGCAACCATTTTAGGAGCTGCAGTAATTGATGATATTGTTATAATTGTAGGTTTAGCCTTTTTAATGAGTTTTGTTGGTGAAGGTGGTAATATTACCTTAGTAATTTTACAAAAGATTTTATTCTTTATTGTAGCTATCTTGATATCCTGGAAAATAGTACCATGGTTTATTCATAAATTCACTAGGTTACAAGTTACACAAACTGTTGTATCTTCAGCCTTGATTATATGTTTTACATTTGCCTATTTTGCAGAATTTACTGGTGTATCAGCAATTATAGGAGCCTATATTGCAGGAATTGCAATAAGCTTAACTGACTATAGAAAAAAAGTAGTTAAAAAGATTGAAACTATTGGTTATTCTATATTTGTTCCTGTATTTTTAACATCAGTTGGAATATCGGCTGATTTTACTGGACTAGGGGATAATATAGGGCTACTTATAATTTTTAGTTTTATAGCTATAGCAACCAAATTATTAGGTGCTGGACTAGGTGCGAAAATATCCGGGTTTAACTGGAAAAGCGCATTGGGCATAGGTTCGGCTATGGTATCTAGAGGTGAGGTAGCCTTGATTATGGCGAAAATCGGGCTGGATGTTAATATGATATCTAGTGAGATGTTTGCTGTCTTAATAGTTGTTGTTTTAATAACTACTTTGGTAACTCCAATAATGATGAGAATGTTTTTTGATATTGATAAGGCCGAAAGAGTAATAGCAAGTTAAAATGATTATATATATAAACCTCAGATTGAGTAATCTGAGGTTTTTTGTTTATCATTTAATTATTTATTGTTAATCATTCTCTTTCAATTACTTTTTGTTTTAATTGTTTAAATTCCTCTTCTGTAATAATTTGTTTCTCATATAGTTTATTAATTTGAAGCAGTTCTATGTAGTAATTGCTCTTTTTGTCATTTGCTTCATCAAACTCAATAAAACCAGCTGAGATTATACCAGTTGGTACTGCAACTAAACCAATTCCCAAAACAGAAATAAAGACGCTTAGAAGTTTGCCTAAGGTTGTTATTGGATAAATATCACCATAGCCTACAGTTGTAATAGTATTTATGGCCCACCAAAAACCTGAAAAAGCATTTTGAAATAATTCAGGTTGGGCAGCATTTTCAAATTCATACATTATTACTGAGGCTATAATCATCAAAAATGAAACAAGAAATACAGAGGATATAAGTTGTGATGATTTATTTTTTATAACCTTAAAAATAGTAGTTAAAGAATTTGTGTACCTGTTAAGTTTAAATAACCTAAATAATCTAAACAATCTAAATACTCTAACTAAACGAATATCAATAGGTACTATAAGCTGCAAATAGAATGGTAATATTGCAAATAAATCAATAATAGCCATAAAAGAAAATATAAGTTTTACTTTTGATTTTAAATTACTGACTTCACTAAATTTAATATTTGAGGTCCATAACCTTACTAGATATTCAATAGTAAAAACAACTACAGTAATAATTTCAATTATCTGAAATATAGCTAATATCGAGTATGATAATTGAAAAGTTTCTAAAATAACTATTATGACATTTAAAGTAATAAGAAATATTATTGTTCCATCAAAAATATTTCCCCATATGTTATTCTTATCATCATCTCTTATTAAATTATAAATTTTAAGTTTTAAGTTTTGCATCTTATCACCTGATTCATATATTTATCACCTTCATTATACCAAATAGTTAATAAATATGGACATAGAACAATAAACAATATAATATTAACCTATGGAAGATAAAATATTAACAAACCAAATAGATGATCAAATAAAAAAAGCAAAAAAAAATGGAGTAAGTGCAACAAAATTCTTAACACCTACTCAACTAATAGAAGCTAAAAGTTATATAAGTTATAATAAGTATGATAAAGAAATTGAGATTATAGATGATGGTGGCTATATTGGAGCTGAAAGAAAAAGGCTTATTTTTATCAATAAAGATTGGGGTGATTTTGAAAGGTCTAGTTTATTTACTCCAATATGCATTGAACATAGAAAACAAGATGTGATTGGGCATAGAGATATACTAGGCGCCTTGATGAACATTGGAATTGAAAGAAATACTATTGGAGATATTGAAACAAAAAATATCCGACCAACCCTAGTTTGTTTACCAGAAGTAAGCCAGTATATATTAGAGAACATTCGGAAAATAGGTAATATAGGAGTAGTTGTTAAAATTATTACTATAGAAGAACTAGGGACTAGAATTGAAGAGTTAAAGGAAGAGCTTGTTATAACCTCATCAATGCGAATAGATTGTCTTGTTGCAGAAATATATAAAATTTCAAGAAATCAAGCTTCAGATTTTATACAACAGGGTAAAATTATTCATAATCATAAGCTGGTAATAAAGCAAGATGAATTGGTAAAAGAGGGGGATATTATTACGCTTAGAGGTTCTGGGAAAATTAAAATTCTTTCTATCGAGGGAATAACTAAAAAAGATAGAATAAAACTTAAGATTGGAAGATATATATAAGGAGGAATGAAAATGATTATTACAACAACACCAACAATTGAAGGAAAAAAAATCGTCGATTATAGAGGGATAGTATTTGGTGAAGTAGTTGCCGGGGTAGATTTCATTAAGGATTTTGCTGCAGGAATTAGTAATTTTTTTGGTGGAAGATCAGGTTCTTATGAAGGAGAATTAATTAGAGCAAGAGAAGCTGCAATTCTTGAAATGAGTGGGAGAGCTAGTGAGCTGGGTGCAAATGGTATTGTGGGAGTGGATGTAGATTATGAAGTTCTAGGACAAGGAAACAATATGTTGATGGTCACCGTATCTGGAACAGCAGTGGTTATAGAATAAATGAAAATACTTATTGATGCTGATGGATGCCCTGTTTTAGATATTACTATAAAAATTGGCAAGGAAAAGAATATGCCAATAATAATACTTTGTGATACAGCTCATATTATAGAACGTGACGAGGTAGAGACAATTACAGTATCAAAAGGTAGTGACAGTGTAGATTTTAGTCTTTTAAAGTTAGTTGGAAAAGGTGATCTGGTAGTAACTCAAGACTATGGCCTGGCTGGTATGGTTCTAGCTAAAGGTGGATTAGCAATAAGGCAAGATGGTTTAATATATAATAATAGCAATATCGATAGACTCTTAGCAGAAAGACACAATGCAAAAAAACTCAGAAAAAGTGGAGCAAGACTAAAGGGTCCTAAGAAAAGAACAACAGAAGATGATGAAAAATTCATTTTATCATTAAGAAAATTATTAGGGGAATTATGAGAAGCGAAAACATTAAAGATAAAAATATAAAACATAAAAAGAATAATATTGAAGATATTAGAAAAGTGAAAAGAAAGAAAAAAAACAGTAAGCACAAGAAGGATAAAACTAATATAGTTATAGTTTTACTTATTGTAGCTCTGGTGGCTTTGGCTGGTATTTCACTTCTTCTAAGTAATAATAGTGGAAGAAATAAGATTGTAGATTTAGGCGTATTCCCAAAAGAAGTAAAGACTGCGACAATAGGGGTTGTAGGTGATTTACTACTACATCCTCAGGTTCAAGATGCTAGTAAAATTGGTACAGATACTTATGACTTTACTCCAATGTTCAGGTATATTAAGCCATATATTGAGGATTTAGATTATAGTGTAATTAATTTTGAGGGTACGTTAAGTACAAAAGAATGGGGATATGCAGGTTATCCTTTGTTTAAATATCCTGAAAATGTAATTGATAGTACTTTAGCTTCAGGCTTTGATCTGATGCTAACTGCTAATAATCATATTGGTGACGGCAGTTCCAGGGGTTTTCAAAATACTTTAAATCTTTTTGAAAATAAAGGAGCTGATTATATTGGTAGCAGGAAAGATACTCTAGGTAAGCAATATTTGGTTAAAGAAATTAATGGTATTAAGGTAGGTATGGTGAATTGGACTTATGGGGTTATTGCTTCTGACGGCAGGGTAAGTGTTAATGGTATACCTGTAACAACTAAAGATGAGATGTTGGTTAATGTTTTTGATTATCAAAAATTACCAGAATTTTATGAAAAACAAAAAGAATTAATAGCTGCTATGAAAGAAGATGGTGCAGAGATTGTTGTTTACTATATGCACTGGGGGAATGAGTATAAGATAGTAAATAATGACTACCAGTCTAAAATGGCTCAGGAATTGTGCGATATGGGAGTGGATGTTATTGTTGGAGGACATCCTCATGTTCTTGAACCTATTGAATATCTAACTTCAAAAGATGGTAATAGTAACACAATATGTATTTATTCATTAGGGAATACAGTTTCTAATCAAAGAACTAATTATATGGATGGTAGAACTGGTTATACTGAAGATGGAGTTTTATTTAGATTTACTATTACTAAAAATGGTGATGATCAAGCTTATGTTAGTGGAGTTACTTATATTCCTACATGGGTAAATATGATAACAACAGGTAGTAAACGTCTATATGAGATTGTTCCTTTAGATATTGATAAAGGCTGGGATAACTATTTTACTACGCAGACAGAAATTAATGCAGCTAATAAATCATATGAAAGAAGTCAGTCAATCTTAGAGAAGGGCTACCAGACACTAGAGTTTAAAAGTAATTTATAGATTTATTTGATTTTATTTTGTGGCAAGTTGATATTCTATATGCTACAATTATGTTAATAAGAATATATTAATATTGGAGGTTTTTAAAATGGGAGAAAATAATCAAGTTTTTACACAAGAAGACATTGAAAAGAACAAAGTTATTGCAGCTTTAGCTTATTTGATTTTCTTTATACCCCTATTAGCGGCTAAGGATTCAGCTTTTGGAAAATTCCATGCTAATCAAGGTTTGATTTTATGGATATCATTCATAATTGTTAATGTTATTTATATAATTCCTATCTTAGGTTGGATTGCAGCACCTTTATTATCAATTGCTTTAATTATAATCGGAATTATGGGAGCTGTTAGTGCTTATAATGGTAAAGCAGAAGAAATGCCTGTAATTGGTCAATTCAATCTTATTAATAAATAATTATTACCTATAAGCTATATATTATATAAGGAGTCTGGTATGTATCAGATTCCTTTTTTATTCATTATAAGAGGGAAATATATATAAAAAACAGGTAAGTCATTGGATGACTTACCTGTTTTTTATTGTATCGAAGTTGATAAGATGTTATAATACAATGAATTATGAAGTATGGTGTAGGGGTAACGAGTTGAATATAAAAGTTGGATATGGGCTGATAGTTTTTTTAATAGTATTAATAATTATTGGAGTATCATATAATATTTGGATAAATACTAGAATCCAATTAACTGAAATTTCAATTTCTTCAACTAATATACCTGGGGATTTAAAGGGCTTACGAGTTGTTCAAGTTTCTGATTTTCATAATGAGATATACGGTAAAGATCAATCGATGATTTTAGAAAAATTAAAGGAAAGTAATCCTGATGTTATTTTAATAACAGGCGATTTGATTGATAGAAGAAACACCCAAATTGATATTGCAGTTGATTTTGTCAGGGAGGCTATTAAACTGGCTCCTATATATTTTGTCTCCGGTAATCATGAAGGATTGTCGGGAGATTATGAATTACTTAAATCAAGACTAATTACAGAAGGTGTTAAGGTATTGGACAATGAAACTATATTTATAAAGGTGGGGCAATCATCTTTAAAAATAGCAGGTATTGTTGATCCTTGTTTTTACGAAGGGAGTGATGATGGAGAAATAGTTAGTGTATCGTTAGCTAGCATAGAAGGTGAAAGTGCTGATTTTAGCATACTATTAGCCCATAGACCTGATTTATTTGAGGTTTATGCAAAATATGACTATGATTTAATTTTTTCAGGTCATGCTCATGGTGGTCAATTTCGTTTTCCCTTTATAGGTGGTTTGTTAGCTCCAGATCAGGGATTATTCCCCAAATATGATTCCGGTCTTTATAGACTGGGCAAGACAACAATGATTGTTAGCAGAGGTTTAGGCAACAGTTTGTTTCCCTTTCGACTCTTTAATGGGCCTGAGTTGATTGTTGTGGAACTGTAGTTGAAACTATGCCAGATTTGAATATTTATGAGAAGGAGAGATTTTAAATGAATTACAAAATGTATAAAAATTGTATAATATTTGCAACCCACGGAGATTGTCAACAAGAAAGAGAACTTGGACAAAGATTCGTGCTTGATATTTATCTTTATGGAAGGGATTTAAAAAAAGTATGTAATGCAATTAGTGATGAAGCAGTTGAAAAAGCTGTTAAAGAAGTTGCGGTTGATACTCACTTTGACCTAGTACAAGCAGTAGTATATAACTTAAGTAACAGAATACTATCAGAATGTACAGAGGATGTACTTGAAGTTAAAATAGAATTAAGAAAACCATGTTCAACTCTACGTGTAGGACCTCCAGGAGGCTTGATCAAGCACATTGGATCTCATGGAAGTGCAAGAAGAGAAGGTTATAAAACTGAATATACAAATATGGAAGATTATAGATATACTAGAGTAGATAGTGCTAGAATTTTCAACAAGGATATTAAGTTTGAAGTAGATGTAGATGTAGCTTTTCCAATGGAAGATTCTATTAGAGAAGATAATGTAGCGTTTTCATTTAGTTATACTACAATTTATGATACTGCAGTAGATACTACTTTAGCTAATCAAAACAAAAAACCTGAGGAGATTATAGAAGAAATTATAAATAATATCTATAAGATAAACCCAAAAGTTTATAAAGTTAGAGCTACTATTAGAAATCTAATACCAGAGAACAACTTGTCAGCTGATGCAATGGAATATCAGATGGTAAAATAGTAATTATTTGATATTAAAGGACCAGAAAAATTTTTCTGGTCCTTTTTTTATCACTATCACTATTTAGTCATACATGATAAAATAAAGGTAATAAATATTTGGAGGATTGCAATTATATGGAAATATTATTCCTACTATTACTAATTGGAATTAACGCTGTATTTGCCGCTACAGAAATAGCATTAATATCACTCAATGATAACAAGATAAAGTTAATGGCAGAAGATGGAAACAAAAAGGCTAAGAATCTAGTTAAATTATTAGGTGAACCTAGTAGATTTTTGGCAACTATTCAGATCGGAATTACTCTGGCAGGTTTTCTTGCCAGTGCTTTTGCTGCAGGCAGTTTTGCTGATCCAATGGTTAATTTTCTTATTAATATTGGTATAGGGGTTCCAGTTGTTGTACTAAAGCCTATAGTTGTTTTCTTAATAACTATGATATTAGCTTATTTTTCTTTAGTATTTGGTGAATTAGTACCAAAGAGAGTGGCCATGAAAAAAGCTGAAAGTATAGCTTTCTTTATTGTTGGCCCACTAATGATAATGTCTAAAATAACTTTCCCTTTTGTAAAACTTTTAACTATATCTACTAATTTCTTTGTTAGATTATTTGGGGTTGATCCTAATTCATTGGACAACGATGTGACTGAAGAAGAGATACGAATGATGGTTGATGTAGGTGAAGAGAATGGTTCTATAGAAAAACAAGAAAAGTTTATGATAAATAACGTTTTTGAATTTAATAATAAGACTGCTGGAGATATTATGACTCATAGGGTAGAGCTGGTTGCAGTGCCTATTGAGACTAATCTGCATGATTTAGTCAATATAATTAATAAAGAACATTATACAAGAATCCCGGTATATGAGGGTAATGTGGATAATATAGTAGGAGTGTTACATGTTAAGGATCTTTTGAGACTTCTTGATGATGGATCTTCCGCTTCCTTTAAATTAACTGAAACTATTAGAAAACCTCTTTATATTCCTATCCTTAAAAAGACAAATGAGATATTTGTTGAAATGAAATTAGCTAAGACTCATATTGCGGTTGTTCTTGATGAATATGGTGGTACTGCAGGGATTATTACTATTGAGGATTTACTTGAAGAGATTGTAGGTAATATTTTTGATGAATATGATGAGGATGTTGATATAGAATTAAGAAAAGTTGGTGAGGATATTTATGAAGCTAGTGGATTGATGACTTTATCTGAACTTGAAGGGACTTTAGGTATTGATCTTCCTACTGAAGATTATGATACTTTAAATGGTTTCTTGATTAATTTATTTGGTCATTTACCTAATGGTAAACCAGGGAAATCAATTAAATATGGTAATGTGGAATTCAAGGTGCTTAAGGCTACGGACAAGCGTATTGAAAAAGTTTTAATACAGATTCATCATATTGTTGAGGAAGAATCTGATATTGAATAATAATTTGATAATGATATAATTAATTATTGAATAATAAATAAGATGGATATATGGAGGGTTAGAAGTGAAAAAAACAGGGATTTTAATAATTTTATTAGCAGTGATGCTTTTTGCTACAGCTTGTGGTGGAGCTAAGGATGACAAGGTTTTGAAAGTTGGTACAGAGCCAACATTTCCACCTTTTGAGTTTACTGATGAGGTTACAGGGAAAATTGATGGTTTTGATATAGCTTTAATTTCTGCTATAGCAGAAAAAGCTGGATATGAAGTGGAAATTACTAGTGTTGCTTTTGATGGTTTGATTGCTGCTTTGCAATCAGGAAATATCGATGTAGTAGCTAGTGGTATGTCAATAACTCCAGAAAGAGAAGAAAGTGTTAATTTTTCTGATCCTTATATAGATGCTGGTTTGACTATTGCTGTTACAGAAAAAAACAGTAGTATTAATTCAGAAGCTGATCTTCAAGGTAAGGTTGTTGGTGTGCAGATTGGTACAACCGGTGCTGAAAAAGCTAATGAGTTAAAAGATGCTGGTATTGTTAAGAGTGTTAAGACTTATAATACTATTGATGTAGCTTTTCTTGATTTATTAAATGGTGCTATTGATTGTGTTATTAATGATGGACCTGTTAATGAAGCATATATGAGCAAGAATGTTGGTAAGATTAAGATAGTTGGAGATGTTCTTGTAAGTGACCAATATGGGTTTGCGATAGCAAAGGGTAATGATTCATTAATTGCTGATTTGAATAAGGCTTTAAAAGAGCTTGTTGAAGATGGTACTTATGATACTCTGGTTGCAAAATATTTTGGTAAATAGATAAATTGGTAAATTCTTGGATGCAATGGAGTTATTTGTTGCATCCTTAGTTTTGAGGTGAATGGTATGTCATTTTTAGATCATGCAATAAGAGTCTTGCCACTTCTTTTAGAAGGGCTTAAATTATCTATTCTGGTAACTGTTATTTCAGCTGTGATTGGTATTATTCTAGGATTATTTATTGGTCTTGGAAGATTATCAAAGAAGTTTATTATTAAATGGTTAGCTACTATTTATGTTAACTTTATTAGAGGTACTCCATTGTTAGTTCAGTTATTGATTATTTATGCTGGTATACCTCAAATGATTATGATGGTAACTGGTCAACCTAGTCCTATGTCACCAATTTTGGCTGCTATTATTGCTTGTAGTTTAAATAGTGGTGCTTATGTGGCAGAGATTTTTAGGGCTGGTATTCAGTCTATTGATAGTGGACAAATGGAGGCTGCTCGTTCTTTGGGATTAAGTAAGAATCAGGCTATGGCTCAGGTTATATTACCACAGGCTTTTAGGCGTATTATTCCTCCTCTGGGTAATGAGTTGATTACTCTTTTGAAGGAGACTTCAATTCTTTCAGCAATTGGATTAGAAGAAATGATGCGTAAGGGTCAGTTGTATGTAGCGAGTACTTTTCAGCCTTTTCCTGTTTATATTGCTGTGGCTCTTTGTTATTTTGTGATAGTTATTATGATATCCAAGGGCTTATCTCTATTAGAGAGGAGGTTGAGGATTAATGTTGAAAATTAATAATTTATATAAGGACTTTAAGGACTTGAAGGTTCTTAAGGGTATAAGTACTGAGATTAATCAAAGTGAAGTTGTTTGTGTAATTGGCCCAAGCGGTAGCGGGAAGAGTACTTTTCTTCGTTGTTTGAATAGACTTGAGGAAGTTACTTCTGGTGAGATTTTTGTTGAAGGTGTTAATATAACTGATGAGGCTGTTGATATTAATAAAATCAGGGAAGATATGGGTATGGTTTTTCAAAGGTTTAATTTATTTCCTCATAAGACTGTAATTGGTAATATTATGTTGGCGCCTATGAAGGTTAAGGGTTTATCTAAGAGTGAAGCTAGAACTTTGGCTTTGGCACTTTTGGATAAGGTTGGTTTGTCTGATAAGGTGGATAGTTATCCTGATCAATTATCTGGTGGTCAACAACAGCGTGTAGCGATTGCTAGGGCTTTGGCTATGTCGCCTAAGGTTATGTTGTTTGATGAGCCTACTAGTGCTTTGGATCCTGAAATGGTTGGTGAGGTGCTTCAGGTTATGAAGACATTGGCCAAGGAGGGTATGACTATGGTGGTAGTAACTCATGAGATGGGTTTTGCCAGGGAAGTTGGAACTAGGGTTTTGTTTATGGATGATGGAGCAATTGTAGAGGAAGGAACTCCAACTGAGATGTTTTCTGATAGTAAACATCCAAGAACTAAGGAGTTTTTAAGTAGAATACTATAAGTACAATGTTATCTTGAAAGGAAGAGTTTAGTATGTTAGATTTTGAATATTATAATCCTACTAGAATTATTTTTGGGAAGGACAGGTTATCTGAGCTTATTAGTGTTGTGCCTAGTGATTCTACTAAGGTGGTATTAGTTTACGGACAGGGTAGTGCTACAAGAAGTGGTCTGGTTGATAGGGTTAAGTCTATATTAGGTAATAGAATTGTCGGTGAGTTTTCTGGAATTGAGGCTAATCCTCATTTTTCTACTCTTGTAAAAGGTATGAAGTTGATTAATGATTGTGAGGCTGATTTTCTATTGGCTATAGGTGGTGGTTCTGTTATGGATGGAACTAAGTTTATGGCTCTTGGAAGTCAGTATGAGTATGATGATTTGTTAGAATTGCTTCTGTCTTATAGAGTGGGTGATGAAATTCATAGTGCTTTGCCTTTGGGTGTTATTTGCACTTTGCCAGCTACTGGTTCTGAGATGAATAGTGGTGGTGTTATTAGTCATGAGGATGGTAAGTTTTATTTTAATAGTCCTTTAGTATTTCCTCAGTTTTCTTTTTTGGATCCTTCTTTGACTTTTACTCTTCCACGAGAGCAGGTTGCTAATGGAATTATTGATGCTTTTGTTCATATTATTGAAGGTTATGTGACTAAAAATGTTGAAGCGAGATTTCAAGATAGGGCTTGTGAGGGTTTACTTAGAACTTTGATTGAAATTGGCAGAAAGACTATGGATAATCCTGAGGATTATGATACTAGAGCTAATTTGGTTTGGTGTTCTACTATGGCTTTAAATGGAATGTTGGCTGTTGGTACTCCTGAGGATTGGAGGGGTCATATGTTGGGTCATATGCTGACGGCTTGTTATGGGATTGATCACGGTAAGAGTCTGGCTGTTGTTATGCCTGCTTTATGGTCTGTTGCAAGAGATGAAAAAAGGGATAGAATTTTACAATTTGGTGAGCGTGTTTTTGATGTAACTGATGGTGATGAAGATATGAGAATTGACAGAATTATTGAAAAAATGAGATTATTTTTTGAAAGTCTTGGTGTTAAAACTCGTTTTAGAGATTATGATATGGCTCAAGATGAGGTTGAGGTTATTTTGACTGGTTTGGAAAAATATGGTCAAGGTCATCCTGAATGGAATAGAGAAGTTCTAGAGGCTGCTATTTAAGAAAGTTGCTTTTTGGCAGGCCTAAGGATTTGAGGTTTGTTTTTCTTTTATGAAGCTCATTTACTTTTATTAGTAGTAGGTTGATGTCTACTCCTAGCATGTTTGCTACTTGGTATACGTCAAAACCTTCCTTGAAACAGGTATAGACTACTTCGTCATCAAGAAGTAGTTCGCTGGCAAATAGGTTGGCTTCATATTCTGGTTTGGATTTCATATCGTACAGGACGAATTCCTGGAAGATACTGCTTTTTAGATATACTCTGTGTAGTAGATCGTGTCCTAGTTCATGGGCGCAGACTAAGTGCTGCATCTCAACTGGCAGGTTGCTGTTGATAAAGATGTAGCGGTTTCTTAAGATAACTTTATACATACCTTTAAGGTTTATGAAGTCTTCTCTAAATATTATATTGACACCAAGTTCCTTGGCGATTGCGAAGGGATCTCTGGTGTCATATTTTTTTATTAGACTATCTGCTAGGTTGTATATCTTTTGTTCTTTTTTCATTATTTTTTCCTGTATTTCTTGTTTTTTTCCTTTGCATCTAAATAAGCGTCTGTTATGGCATTAAATACTGCTTCTTTGTCTTCTTCCCCTAGTTCGCCACCGGCGAATAGTGCTTGTATTTCGGTTATTAGTATGTCTGTTGTTTTGAATTCCTGGCTGCACATTAGGGTTGTTATATTTGTTTTTAGTGCTTTTGCCAATTTGCCAAGTATTGCAACGTCTTTTGGGTGTCTGTTGTTGCTCTCATAGTTTTGGATGGAGCGTGTTGTTACTCCTACTTCTTCGGCTAGTTCTTTTTGGCTCAGGCCTAGTTTTTTTCTTTGTTCTTTTAGTATATCTCCGAATGGCATTTTCCTATCTCCTTTATATGAACGATATTTCGTTATTATTAGTTTATCTTTTTGAGTTATAGATGTCAAGGATATTTTTGGTTTATTGATAAAAAAGTAATCACCCCACTAGTATAGGCGATTACTTTTTAGTATTTATAAAACATTAACTTTAATGTTTCTTTTTTGCTACATTAGTTATACACCAAGTAACAACGTGAGTACAATTAATATTATATATTTACTTGCGATTAAAATCAATAATAAATTGAAATAATATTGACTATATACATATAAAGTATTAGAATACTATTATGGATGAACGTTTATTCGTTTATCTTGTATATGGTGTAGATAGTTTAATACAGAGTGGTTATGCATCATCTTTTTTAAAATCGAAAGATTGAGGAAAGGAGGTGTTGCTAATGGGAATATATGAGTCATTATATTTAGTGATTTTATATACCATGTTAGTAGTGTCCATAATAGACACAAAAAAGTAATCACCCTGCTACAACAGAGTGATTACTAGTACTAGTTATCATTTTGCATAACCGTTAAGGTTACTATCTACCCATATTATATATCCATATATTATCATTGTCAATTATGAATTCTAAGGAAGGGGGTGAATATATTGAATCTTGATTTTTGGGAGGTTGTGCTTATTATAATGCAGTTGACTCTTTTGGTATTGATAGTAAGAAAGATGAGAAAAAATGACTGAGGTAAATATTGTTTTGGTTTTAATTTTTTATGATACTGTTCTTGTTGACACGAAAGTTAGTTCGTCATATAATGGGGTATACGCAAACGAAATATCGTTCGCATATACCCCATATTTTATAGTTGTCAAACTAGAGGAGTATTTAAAATGAAAAGAGCTATTCTTCATTGTGATATGAATAACTTCTACGCTACTGTAGAGGTAAAGATGAATCCTGAACTAGAAGGTAAACCAGTAGTTGTGGGAGGAAGTAAAAGAGAAAGGCATGGGATAGTGCTTGCCAAGTCCTACGAGGCCAAGAAGTTTGGGGTTAGAACAGGAGAGACTCTTAATGATGCTATCAGTAAGTGTCCTGAATTAATTGTAGTACCTCCTCATTTTGATGAGTATCTTCTAATATCAAATGAAGCTAGAGAGATATATAACAGTTTTACAGACAAGGTGGAATCCTATGGCATAGATGAATGCTGGCTTGATATTAGTGGCACAGAAGGACTGTTTGGTAGTCCCTATGAGGTAGGAATGTTAATAAAGGAGAAAATCAAGGAAGAAATAGGCGTAACTGTTTCTGTAGGTGTTAGTTTCAATAAGATATTTGCTAAGTTATGTTCTGATCTGGCAGGTAGGGATGAAATTAGAGAAGTGTGGGAAGAGGATTTTAGGAAAATTATCTGGCCCTTGCCTGTTGGTTGTTTATTGGGTGTTGGTTATGCTACTAGAAAAAAACTTGCTTGGTATGGTATTAAGACTATTGGGGATTTAGCTAAAGTTGGTGAGGATTTTATGCGCAGTAAGTTTGGGAAGAATGGCTGGTATCTATATGTTTATGCTAATGGTTATGATGTGTCTAGGGTGGCTGGTTTTGGAGAACGGGCTCCTGTTAAGAGTGTTGGTCATGGGACTACTTTGGTGGCTGATGTGGTAGATGAGGAGATTGTTTATGGGGTTATGTTGGAGTTGAGTCTTGATGTGGGTTACAGGATGGCCAAGCTTGGGGTTAGAGCTCGTGGGGTGGAGCTTACTATCAGGGATTCTTCTCTTGCTTTTTTTAGTTTTCAGTGTCGGTTGGATTTTCCTTCTTCTTGTCCATCGGTTTTAGCCAATGCTGGAAGGAGTTTATTTAGGGCTAAGTATGCCTGGGCTTTTCCTGTTAGGGCTATTACTATAAGGGGGATTGATTTGGTTAGTGAGGTAGTGTCTGGTGTGCAGTTGGATTTAATTGGGGTTGTTGATAATATGGATAGGTTTAATCGTATTGGTGGGGTTCTCTCAGATGTTAGGGACCGGTTTGGTCGTGGTTCTTTATCTTATGGTGTTTTGTTGTCTGATAACAAGGTGCCAGAGGGCAGGAGGTTGGATACTGTAATGCCTAGTGGGATTATCAGGTAGGTTTATTGGATAATGGTTAAGGTATAATCAGGGTATTATGTAAGAAAAGGAGATATTTTGATTATGGAAAATGATTTTATTTACTGGGTTTTAAGTATTCCTTTATTGGCTATATTTGAAGTAATAATGGTAAAAATAATATGTAAAGGTAAATAAAAAAATTAATAATATGCTAGAATAGAAATTAAGAACAAGAAATATATTAACTAGGAAAAAGAGAGGATACTAGCATGGATCCAAAAACTAGAAGACAAGATCTATTAAACAAGATACTTGATGAAAAAACAATACCAGAAGAAGATGAAGACGAACTAATACATATTCTATTAGAAGAAAGATTATCAAAAGACTTTAGTAAAGAACACAAATATGGACTAACAAGAGGACAGAAAGCAGCTGATACACTAGCAAATTTTGCAGGAAGCTGGACCTTTATTTTTATATTTTTTGGTATTTTGGTTGTCTGGATTGGGGGAAATGTCTACTTACTTCAACATCCCTTTGACGTTTATCCTTTTATTCTTTTAAATCTAATACTATCTTGTCTTGCAGCCATACAGGCTCCAGTAATTATGATGAGTCAGAACAGACAAGAAGAAAAAGACAGATTGAGAGCTAAGAATGACTACAAAGTAAATCTTAAATCAGAAATAATAATAGAAGATCTACACTATAAATTAGAAGAAATATCACAAAGACTAGATGAGTTAAGTAAGAAATAAAAAGGAGGATACTTATGAAAATAAAATTTCTAGGAGCAGCAACCACAGTAACAGGCTCCTGCCATTTGGTTACAACAAAAAAACACAAGTTCATAATAGACTGTGGGCAATTCCAGGGTAATAAAACCATAGAAAATCAAAACTTTGATGATTTTGGCTTTGATCCCAAAGAAATAGAGTTTATGATCTTAAGTCATGCTCATATTGACCATTCAGGAAGAATACCTCTTTTAGTTAAAAAAGGTTTTAAGGGGAAAATATATACAACCAATGCTACAGCTGACTTAGTTGATATTATGTTAAAAGACAGCGGCTATATTCATGAAAAAGAAGCACAATGGTCCAATAAAAAAGCCAAAAGAGCAGGTAATCCTTTAGTAACACCTCTATATACTGTGGAAGATGCAGAGAAGTCCTTGGACAATATTGAACCATATCTATATGATCAATTTATTCAAATTAATCCTGAAGTTAAAATCAGATTTAGAGATGCGGGGCATATTCTGGGCTCTGCTATAGTCGAGATGTGGATACAAGACGAAGGAAAAATGAATAAGCTAGTATTTTCCGGTGACTTGGGCATGAAAGATAAACCTATATTAAATGATCCAACAGTTATAGAAGAGGCTGATTATTTAATAATGGAAACAACTTATGGTAATAGAAACCATGAAACAATTAAAGAAAGTTTAGAAAAATTTATAAATATAATTGTTAAAACTATTAAAAGAGGTGGTACTGTAGTAATTCCTTCCTTTGCTGTTGGAAGAACTCAGGATTTAATCTATGAATTGAATATGTACTATGATCATGACGCAGAAACTAAAAAGATTTTGGAAAATATTATGGTCTATATTGATAGTCCAATGGCAATAAGTGCAACAGAGATTTTTAGAAGAAACGCTCAAGACTTTGACGAGGAAACAAAAAGATATATTCTAGAGGGGGATAATCCATTAGATTTTAAAAACTTAAGATTTGTAAAAACAACTCAGGAATCTAAAGATTTAAATATGCTTAAAGAGCCAAAGATTATAATATCCACCAGTGGTATGTGTGAAGCAGGAAGAATCAAACATCACTTGAAACATAATCTTTGGGATAAGAAAGCTAGTGTTATCATTGTAGGTTATCAAGCAGACTATACCCTGGGCAGATCTATTGTTGATGGCGCTAAGGATGTAACTATCTTTGGTGAAAAAATACATATTAATGCAGAAATATATAGTCTGGAAGGATTCTCAGGTCATGCTGACAAGGATGGCTTGTTTGAATGGTTTAATGGTTTTAAAAAACTACCGAAGAAGGTATTTTTAGTACATGGTGAAGATGAGGGCAAGGTCGCTTTTGCTAAAAGAGTTAAAGATGAGTTGAATTATGATTGTCAGATTATTGATGAGGTTTCAGAGTTTGATTTAGATGAAGGAGCAACTCCAATTGTTGGAATACAATTAGACAAGAGAGCCAGATGCAAAGATATTATCAAATTAAGAAATAATTTAGAAAAAACAAAAGAGGATCTTGAAACAGTAATTAGTAATGCTAATTTAGTTTTAGATAGAGGAATATTGCAAGACAGACTAGATGAAATAGGCAATATGATATTAGAATTAGAAGAGAGTACAATTAAGCTAGGCTCAGTAGTAACTAGAGATGAATAATTAAAATTAAATTAATGTTTATTAAAAAGGATTGAATTAATATGTTCAGTCCTTTTTAATTGGCAATAACATAAGTGCTTTTTATAGTAGTATAAATTAAATAAAATATTAGTGATAGTGCTTTATTCTCTTATTTTTATTTTATATAATAAGCGATAGTGAAATAAAAGGAGGCTGTTATGAAAAAGTATTTAATGATTTTATTTTCTTGTTTTTTAATGACATTTTTAGTTGTTGGATGTAACAAAGGGAGTGCTGTTAAAACTGGTAATTATATTAATGCATCAGTTGATGAAGTTAAGTCTACATTAGAATCTGGTGTTGTAGTTGATGCAAGATCTAATGATGCCTATGCAGGTTGGTCAACTTCAATTAATAAAATGGGTGGTCATATTGAAGGGGCCACTGATTTTTCAGCAAATTGGTTGACTGCAACTTTTGATGATAAAGAGAATCTAGATGCTATGACAAGAGATGAGCATCTTAAAAAATATATGGATGATAAAAAGATAGGAAATGATTCATCTGTTATCGTTTATGATGAAAATGCTAAAGATGCTGTTGCTGTTGCTGATTATTTAGCAAGTCAGGGAGTGAAGGATATTAAGGTTTTTGATTTGAGCCTTTGGAAAGATAAGTTAGTTTCTTATGCCAATTATCAACTATATGTACCGCCGGTTGTGGTAAAAGATCTTATAGAGGGTAAGGAAGTAAGGGAACTTGGAAAAGTTGATGATTTAAAAATTCTTGAAGTTAGCTGGGGTAAAGAAGACGAGTCTGGATATTTGACTGGTCATGTACCTGGAGCAATGCATGTTAATAGTGATGATTTTGATGATGAAAATAATGTATATATGTTGGATAAGGATTCTGTCTTGTTTGATTTGGCAAAATCTCAAGGTGTTACAGTTAATAGTACTGTTGTCGTTACTGGCAATCCAATATTCTCATGTAGATATGCTAGTATTTTAAAATATCTTGGTGTTGAGAATGTTTATGTTATGAGTGGTGGTGTTACAAGTTGGACTGATGCTGGTTATGATTTGGAAACTAAGTCTAACAAGGGAGTTGATGTAAGTGATTTTGGTGTTACTTCACCTAAAAATGCTGACTTGATTGATACTGTTGCTGAAGTTAAGGCTAAGTTGAATGATAGTGATTTTGTATTGGTTGATAATAGAACTATAGAAGAGTACAGAGGTGAAACTTCTGGTTATAGTTATTATGACAAGGCGGGTCGTGTTCCTGGTGCTGTATTTGGTTATGCAGGTGTGGATAATTCTAGTTCTATGTTATATTATGATAATTTAGATACTACTATGAGAAATGCCTATGAAATAGAAGCTATGTGGAAAGATGCTGATATAGATACTAGTAAACATCTATCATTTTATTGTGGTGGTGGTTATAGGGCTGCTGAAGTTTTATGGGATGCTCTTGTAATGGGTCATGAGAATACTTCTATGTTTGCTGATGGCTGGATTGGCTGGTCACTTGCTGGTGAGAAGTTTGATACTGGTAAATAGGGGAATTGGTTATTATGAAAAAGAAACTTGGGTTTATATTACTTAGTTTTTTTTCCTTACTTCAGGTGGTTGGAATCATTGGCATTTTTGTGTTTAATGATTTAAGTAGAAAAAAAGTCGGGGTCAATCATCATGTGATTGTAAAGAAAAGAGAATTTATCTCTGACTTTATGAGCCAGCAACAGTTGGGTATATACAAGGTTGTTTTAGTGGTCGTATTGCTTCTTTTACTTTTGTATCTTATTTATCAAATTGTTAAGAGGGTACAATGGTGGAGGTTTGTTAGTACAGTGCTTGGAATCTTGGCTGGTGTTGTTCTTTATTTGGAGTTGATTCTTGATTGGATGCTAGCTTTGCCGATATATATGTATTTATTGTATATGACTTTGGCTATTTTCTTGATAGGAATTTTGAATATGATAATTGTCTATTTTATAAAAGAATAATTGTTTTTTAATGAGTGCTGATTTATATATCGGCACTCATTGTATTTTGTTATATATATAATGATATAATGAATAATAAAAGTAAATAGAAATTTAG
>JAQUGR010000001.1:0-391526 GCA_028683955.1 Bacillota bacterium
AAAGAGGCCAAGTATTAGCTAAGCCAGGATCAATTAAACCACACACAAAGTTTGAAGGAGAAGTATACATCTTGTCTAAAGAAGAGGGTGGAAGACATACACCATTTTTCAATGGATACAGACCACAGTTTTACTTCAGAACAACAGACGTAACAGGAATGGCCAACTTAGAAGACGGAGTGGAAATGGTAATGCCAGGAGACAATGTTAAATTGTCAGTAGAGCTTATCACCCCAATCGCAATTGAAGAAGGCCTCCGATTTGCTATTAGAGAAGGCGGAAGAACAGTAGGAGCTGGAGTTGTTAGTAAAGTTATTCTTGACTAACATTTAAATAAATTTTACAAAAAGCTGGTGAAAACCAGCTTTTTTTGTTGACTTTAATAAAAATTAATCGTATCATTATAAGTAAGATTAAATGCAATAATGAAGACAAGATTTATTAGCCGGTATGTTAAGCGAGTGGGAAAATGGTGTGAGTTCCATACAAGAAGGTTTCTAGGTTATCACTTCTAGCAGTTTGGCTGAAAACAATAGTAAGCTAAAACGTTCGTGCACGTTACAGCACTAGACATTGATAGATGTCGATAAGATATAAAACAGGGTGGTACCGCGAATATCTCGCCCCTGGCTTAAGAAGCTAGGTGTGAGGTTTATTTTTTTTTAGGAGGAAAATATTATGAGTCTAACAATTTATTTAAACGGAGAGTATGTTAAAGAAGAGGATGCCAAAGTATCAGTATTTGATCATGGATTACTGTATGGAGACGGTATCTTTGAAGGTATTAGGGCTTATCATAACCGAGTCTTCAAGTTAGACCAGCATATTGATAGATTATATGAAAATGCTCATTCAATCATGTTAGACCTTTGGTTAACAAAGGCTGAGATGAAAGAAGTAGTTTTAGAAACTTTAAGAAGAAATGATTTGAGAGATGCCTATATTAGATTAGTTGTAACTAGAGGTTATGGTGATTTAGGATTAGATCCAGCTAAATGTCCAAAAGCAACAATATTTTGTATAGCTGCTAAAATTCAACTATATCCACAAGAGCTATATGATAATGGGTTAGTAGTTAACACAGTTGCTACTAGAAGAAATGCTAATGAAGCAACAAACCCAAGGTTCAAGTCTCTTAATTATTTAAATAATATTATGGCTAAAATGGAATCTAAACTTACTGGTACTATTGAAGCTATTATGTTAAACAATGAGGGTTATGTTGCTGAAGCAACTGGTGATAATATTTTTATAATAAAAAAAGGAGTATTAATTACTCCTCCAACATATGCCGGTGTACTTGAAGGGGTAACTCGAAATGCTGTTATGGATATTGCTAGAGCTAGGGGTATAGAAGTAGTTGAAACGCTCTTTAGCAGACATGATGTCTATGGTGCGGAAGAATGTTTCCTGACAGGTACTGCAGCTGAGGTAATCTCAGTAATACAAGTAGATGGAAGAGTTATTGGTACTGGAAAACCTGGCGAAACAACTAAAGATTTGAACGCTGAGTTTAGAGAATTAACAAAACATGATGGACCGTTAATTTTTAAAGATTAGAAAGTGGTGAAATAATGAATAGTGATAAAATGAAGTCTGGAGTGACTAAAGCTCCACATAGATCCTTGTTTAAAGCATCAGGTTTAACAAATGAAGAGTTAAAAAGGCCTATTATTGGTGTTATAAATTCTCAAAATGATATTGTCCCAGGACATGTTAATCTTGATTTGATTGCAGAAGCAGTTAAAAAAGGTGTTTTGATGGCAGGGGGAGTTCCTTTAGAATTTCCAACTATTGCAGTTTGTGATGGTATTGCTATGAATCATACTGGTATGAAATATTCCTTAATTAGTAGAGAATTAATTGGTGATACTATTGAGGTTATGGCCAATGCACATCCTTTTGATGGTTTGGTTTTTATACCTAATTGTGACAAGGTAGTACCTGGTATGTTGATGGCTGCTGCTAAGCTTAATATTCCTTCAATTTTTATAAGTGGGGGAGCAATGTTATCTGGTAAGTATAAAGGCAAAAGGCTTAGTTTGACTGATATGTTTGAAGCAGTTGGAGCTGTTGAAGCTGGAACTATGACTGAAAAAGAACTAACTTGTATGGAAGATAAAGCATGTCCTACATGTGGTTCATGTTCAGGAATGTTTACAGCAAACTCTATGAATATTCTAACAGAAGTTATTGGGATGGGACTTCCAGGTAATGGTACAATCCCAGCAGTTTATTCTGAAAGAATTAGACTTGCTAAAACAGCTGGTATGAAAATAATGGAACTTATAGAAAAAGATATTAAGCCAAAAGATATAATGACTGTAGATTCAATTTATAACTGTATGGTTGCAGATATGGCTTTGGGCTGTTCTACTAATACTGCCCTACACTTACCTGCGATTGCTCATGCAGCAGGCCATGACATAGGTTTTGATGAGCTTAATGAGGTTTCTAAGATAACTCCTCAAATTTGCAAACTAGCTCCAGCTAGTCGTGTCTTCATTGAAGATCTATATGAAGCTGGTGGTATTAGTGCAGTGATGAAGTCTCTTGATAAAATGGGTCTAGTTAGACGCGATTGTCTTAATGTTTCTGGACTAACAATGGGACAGATTTGTGATGCTGCAGTTATTGAAGATGAAGAAATTATTAGAAGTAAGGAAACTGCTTTCAGCAAGGATGGAGGACTTTCAATACTTTGGGGTTCTTTAGCTCCTGATGGATCTGTTGTTAAAAAAGGTGCAGTTGATTCAGCTATGTTGGTACATACTGGACCAGCTAGAGTTTTCGAATCTGAAGAAGAAGCTATAAAAGTTATATATAGCAGAGGTATTAAAGCCGGTGATGTTGTGGTTATTAGATATGAAGGACCAAAAGGTGGACCTGGTATGAGAGAAATGTTATCACCTACTTCAGCTATTATGGGTATGGGACTTGGAGATAAGGTTGCTTTAATAACTGATGGAAGATTTTCTGGTGCTACTCGTGGAGCTGCTGTTGGGCATGTTTCTCCTGAAGCGGCTGAAGGTGGACCAATATCCTTGGTTAAAGAAGGGGATTTGATTGAAATTAATATTCCTGAACATAAATTAAATCTATTAGTAGATGAAGCTATTTTAGAAGAAAGAAAAAAAGATGTTGTTATTCCTGACAGGAATTTAAAACCAGGCTATCTAAAAAGATATGCTTCTTTGGTAACTTCAGCAAATACGGGGGCGGTGTTTAAAGGTGAATAAAGATAATAATATTAAAATAAATGGTGCGGAAATTATTTTAAAGTGTTTGGAAGAAGAAAATGTAGATACAATTTTCGGATATCCAGGAGGAGCAGTATTGCCACTTTATGATGCTTTATATAAAAATAAGAATATTAGACATATTTTAACAAGACATGAACAAGGTGCAGGTCATGCAGCTGATGGTTACGCTAGAGTAACTGGAAGAACTGGAGTTGCCTTCGCAACTAGTGGACCTGGTGCGACTAACTTAGTAACTGCAATTGCTACAGCACAAATGGATTCTATTCCATTAGTATGTATAACAGGACAGGTTGCTAGACATTATTTGGGCAAACAGTCATTCCAGGAATCAAATATTGTTGATATTGTTAAACCTATTACTAAGTATTCATATCAAATTAAAAATGTTGAGGAACTGGCTACAGAAATAAAGAAGGCTTTTAGAATTGCTGGAACTGGAAGAAAAGGTCCGGTGTTAATAGATGTGCCTAAAGATATTACTGTTGATAAAGCTATTTTCGAATATCCTGTAGAAGTAAACTACAAAGTTGAAAAATGGGGCGAAAGTGAACATACTTATCAACTAGTTGCTAAGGAATTAATGGATTGTAAGAAACCGTTGATTTTTATTGGTGGTGGAGCTCAAGATGCTAGTGATGAAGTTAAAGAACTTGCTGAGAGATTGAAATCTCCTGTTACGTATAGTTTAATGGGAAAAGGTGTTTTATCTGATAAACATCCTCTAAATATTGGCATGATTGGAATGCATGGAACTGGTGCTGCCAACTATGCTGTTAGTGAATGTGATTTGATGTTTGCAATTGGTGTTAGATTTGATGATAGACAAACTGGGGATGAAATTAATTTTGCTAAAAATGCTAAAATAATTCATTTAGATATTGATAAAAAAGAATTTAATAAAAATATAAGAGGACATATTCATCTTCATGATGATAGTGCAATAGGTTTATTTAAATTGCTAAAAGTTATGAAGGAAGAGAACTATAATCATCAAAAAGCTTGGTTGGATCAAATTGAAACTTGGAAGGTAAATCATCCTTTGGTTTATTTAAAAAGTGGGATGATAAAACCTCAGGAAGCAATTGAGGCAATTAATGTTGCTAGTGAAGGTAAGGCTTATGTGACTACAGAAGTGGGCCAACATCAAATGTGGTCTGCTCAATATTATGAAGCTGCTTCAGCAAGACATTTTATTACCTCTGGTGGACTTGGTACAATGGGCTTTGGCCTACCTGCAGCCATGGGTGTTCAACTAGGTAAAGAAGGTGAGTTAGTTGTGGCTATTGCTGGTGATGGAAGTATACAGATGAATATTCAAGAATTGATGACTATTAGTGCAAATAATATGCCAATAAAAATTGTTCTATTAAACAATAAGAGTTTAGGAATGGTTAGACAGTGGCAAAAGATGTTCTTTGAAGAAAGATATTCTTGTACTTTATTTAAAGATTTAGACCAGCCTGATTTTGTAATGTTAGCTAATGCTTATGGTATAAAAGCGAGACGCATTAGTGAAAGAGCTGATTTAATTGCTGAGATGACAGCTGCATTTAAAGAGGATGGCCCTCAGTTTATAGAAGTTGTAGTGGATAGTGAAGAAAATGTTTTCCCAATGGTTCCTGCTGGAGCCGCTAATGACAGAATGATTTTTGAATAGGAGGTAATATCATGAAATATACATTATCTGTTTTGGTAGAAAACAGACCTGGTGTTTTAACTAGAATAGCTGGACTTTTTGCAAGACGTGGCTATAATATTGACAGTCTTACAGTTGGTAGGACTGAAGATGAGCGTTATTCAAGGATGACTATTGTTGTTGATGGAGGTCAGGATATAGTTGAACAAGTGGCTAAACAACTTCATAAATTAATAGATGTTATTAAGGTTAATGATATTACTGAAGTACCACATGTTGAAAGAGAATTGGTATTTATTCAAGTTAAAAGTGATAGTAATAACCGTGGAGAAATAATGGATTTACTTAAGATTTTTAGAGGAAGGGTAGTAGATTTAAGTAAGAATAGTATGATAGTTGAAACTACAGGAGATTGTGGGAAGATTGATGCAATTATAAATGCACTATCTCCTTATGGAATAAAAGAAGTTGTAAGAACTGGTAAAATAGGCCTGATTAGAGGAGATGGGAGGAAGAACTAGATGAAAATGACCGGTGCGGAAGCATTATTAAAAATTTTGGAAGGATATGGTGTTAAACACATATTCGGATATCCTGGTGGAGCTGTTCTTCCACTTTATGATGCAATTTTAAACAATCCAAATATAGAACATATTTTGGTAAGAAGTGAACAGGCTGGAGCTCATGCTGCTGCGGCTTATGGTAAATATATAGGTCAATCTGGAGTGTGTATTGGAACTAGTGGACCAGGTGCTACAAATTTGGTTACTGGTATTGCTAATGCTTACATGGATTCGATACCTCTACTGGCTATTACAGGTCAAGTAGATTCAAGTTTTATTGGTAGAGATGCTTTCCAGGAGGCTGATATAACTGGGATTACAATGCCGATTGTTAAACATAACTATTTGGTTAAAGATCCTAAAAAATTAGTGGATATTATTTATGATGCATGGCATATTGCTAATACTGGTAGAAAAGGTCCAGTGTTAATTGATATTCCTAGAAATGTTTTTGAAGCTACTGTTGATTTTGAACCTAGAACAGATTTGGTAAAAATCAAAGGTTATAAGCCTACTTATGAAGGGCATCAGTCTCAAATAAAAAAGGCAGTTAAAATGATAAATAGTAGTTTTAAACCACTTTTGTTAGTTGGTGGTGGTGTTAATTTTTCTAAAGCAGAAAAGGAAGTAGTAGAGTTTGTAGAAAAGTATAATATTCCTATGGCTACTACTTTAATGGGCATAGGTACTTATGATGAGACTAAAGATCTTGCATTAGGTATGATAGGTATGCATGGTATGCCTTATGCAAATTATGCTGTTCATCATTGTGATTTGTTAATTGCTGTTGGTACTAGATTTGGTGATAGGGCAACTGGTTCTTTAAGCAAATTTGCCAAGGATGCAAAGATAATTCATATTGATATTGATCCAGCAGAAATTGGTAAGAATGTTTTAATTGATTTACCTATAGTTGGTGATGCTAAAAGTGTTCTGTCTGAAATTTTATTGGGTATTGAAATTGTTGAAAGAAATGAATGGTTAGAAAAAATTATTGAATTAAAATCTAGAAATAGGATGTTATTACATAAGACTGCCTTGAATCCTCAGTTGATTATTCAAAAATTAGGGGATATGGCAAGGGATGATATTCTTATAGCTACTGATGTTGGTCAACATCAGATGTTTGCAGCTCAGTACTTTAAGTTTAGTCAGGAAAATTCCTTGTATACTTCTGGTGGTCTAGGAACAATGGGATTTGGACTTCCAGCTGCTGAGGGTGTTGCTTTAGCTGCAGGTGGTAAAAAGCAGGTTTTCTGTATAACTGGTGATGGTAGTTTTCAAATGAATATGGCTGAAATGGCTACTATCGTAGAGCATAATTTGCCAGTAAAGATTTTATTATTGAATAATTCTAGCTTGTGTCTAGTTAAACAGTTACAGCATTTTCAATGTGATAAACGTTTTAGTGAGGTAAGTTTTACTGGTAATCCAGATTTTAGTGCAATGGCTAGAAGTTATCCTAACATGACAGCTTATAGAATTGAAAATGAAGATGAAATAGAAAGTGTCTTGAAAGAAGCTATGAGTCATAATGGTCCTAGTTTGATAGAGTGTATAATAAGTGATGAAAATCTAGTATATCCGATTGTTCCTGCTAAAAAAGGTTTGGCAGAAATGATTGGTGTAGAAAAATGGTAGGAGGATTAATTAATGAAAGAATTTAAAATTGCAGTACTTCCTGGTGATGGAATCGGACCAGAAATTGTCCCTGAGGCTATTAAAGTATTAAATAAGGTTGGTCAAATTTATGGTTTTTCTTTTGATTATGAAGAAGCATTAGTTGGAGGAGCTGCTATTGATGCAGTTGGAGAACCTTTACCTAAGGCGACTTTAGATTTATGTAAGAGAAGTGATGCTATATTACTTGGAGCTGTTGGTGGTCCTAAGTGGGATAATTTGCCTGCTGAACAAAGACCAGAGGCTGGTGCCTTATTGCCTTTAAGAAAAGAGCTTGGTCTATACGCTAATATTAGACCTTCTGTTGTTTATGAAGAGTTAGCTAATGCTTCAACTTTGAAAAAAGCGGTTGTAGCTGGTACTGATTTGCTTACAATCAGGGAATTAACTGGTGGTATATATTTTGGTGCTAAGTACAGAGGCGAAGATGAAAAAGGTAAGTTTGCTGTTGATGAGAATAAATATTATGTTGGTGAAATAGAGAGAATTTGTCGTTTGGCTTTTGAAATAGCTAGGACAAGAAGGAAAAAAGTTACTAGTGTTGATAAGGCTAATGTATTAGAGACTTCAAGATTATGGAGAGAAACTGTTATTGCTCTTCATGAAAAAGAGTTTAGTGATGTGAGACTTGATCATTTGTATGTGGATAATGCTGCTATGCAGTTGATTTTAAGGCCTACTTCTTTTGATGTTATGGTTACTGAAAATATGTTTGGTGATATTTTAACTGATCAAGCTTCTGTATTGACAGGATCTATTGGTATGTTAGGATCTGCTAGTATTGGTGGCAAGGTTGCTCTTTATGAGCCTGCTCATGGATCTGCTCCTGATATTGCTGGTCTTGGTAAGGCTAATCCTTTGGCTACAATTCTTTCAGGTGCTATGATGTTGAAGTATTCTTTTAAGGAGATTGAGGCTGCTGAGAAGATTGAACATGCGGTTAAGAAAGTTTTAGCTGCTGGTTATAGGACTCCTGATATTATGGAAAAGGGCAAAATGTTAGTTACTACTAGTCAAATGGGTGATTTAGTATTAGAGGCTCTTTAGGAGGAATTATGGAGAAAATTGTTGTTTATGATACTACATTAAGAGATGGTACTCAAGGTGAGGGTATTAGTTTGTCTGTTCAAGATAAAATTAATATTGCTAAAAAGCTTGATTCTCTTGGTGTGGATTTTATTGAGGGCGGATGGCCTGGGTCTAATCCTAAGGATATGGATTTTTTTAAAGAGGTTCAGGGTGTTAGCTTTAATCATGCTAAAATTACTGCTTTTGGTAGTACTAGAAGAGCTGGTATTGAGGCTAAAGATGATGTTAATTTGAATGCTTTTGTGGCTTCTGGTGTTAGTTATGTAACTATTTTTGGTAAGTCATGGGATTTTCATGTTAAGTCTGCTTTGAAGGTAAGTCTTGAAGAGAATCTTGATATGATTAAAAGTAGTATTCTTTACTTGAAGTCTAAGGGGATTAAGGTTTTTTATGATGCGGAGCATTTTTTTGATGGATTGAAGAATAATAGGGATTATGCTTTGTTAACTGTTAAGACAGCTGCTGAAGCTGGTGCTGAGGCTTTGATTTTATGTGATACTAATGGTGGAACTTTGCCAGATGAAATAAAGGATGGGGTTGTTGCTGTAATAGAGCATACTGGATTAGATGTTGGTATTCATGCTCATAATGATAGTGATTTGGCTGTGGCTAATTCTATATTGGCTGTTCAAGCTGGGGCTTGTCATGTGCAGGGAACAATGAATGGTCTGGGTGAGAGATGTGGTAATGCAAATCTATGTTCAATTATTCCAAATCTTCAGTTGAAGATGGGTTATGATTGTCTTGCTGGTGACGGGTTGAAGCATTTGACTGAGGCTGCCAGGTTTGTTAGTGAAACTGCTAATCTGGCTCTTGGAAATAATCAGGCTTTTGTTGGTCACAGTGCTTTTGCTCACAAGGCTGGTATTCATGTAAATGCTGTGTTAAAGGATCCTAGAACTTATGAACATATTGATCCTTCTACTGTTGGTAATGTGCGAAGGGTTTTGGTTTCTGAGCTTAGTGGTGCTAGTAATTTGCAGTATAAGATTAAGGAGCTTGGTTTAGATTTTCCTGATGATAAAAATGCTCAGCAAGTGTTTATTAAGAAGATTAAGGAATTAGAGTATCAGGGTTATCAGTTTGAGGGGGCAGAGGGTTCTTTTGAATTGTTATTGAAGAAAGAATCTGGTGTTTTTGATTCTGGTTTCAGGTTGGAGTCTTTTCATGTGAGTGCAAATAAACGTGGTGGACAGCCTGTTGTTTCTGAGGCTTCTATTAAGATTTCTGTTGGTGAGGATAGTTATCATACTGCTGCTGATGGGAATGGTCCTGTTGATGCTCTTGATAATGCTATCAGGAAGGCTTTGGAGACTTTTTACCCTAAGCTTAAAGAGATGCATTTGGTGGATTATAAGGTTAGGGTTCTTGATGGTAAGGATGCTACGTCTGCTAAGGTTAGGGTTTTGATTGAGTCTACTGATGGTGATTCTTCTTGGACTACTATTGGGGTGTCTACTGATATTATTGAGGCTAGTTGGTATGCGTTGACTGATAGTATTAGTTACAAGTTGATGAAGGATGCTGGGACTAAGGTTTAAGGAATAAATTTGTAGATATGATTTTAATATATTATAAGGAAGAAAACACTTCGGTGTTTTCTTTTTTTTCTTTATGGTATATTATAATTATAGGTGAAGTGGGGTGTGATATGTTTAAGTATTCTAATGTGGAATTGAAGAATAGTAAAGTTAAGTTGTTGCATTATGTTAGTAATGATAATTTAATGAAGTATTTAATGGATGATAATGAGATTACCTTGTTGGTTAATTTGTTTAAGACTGAGATGATTATCTTGTCTATTCCTGTTTTTAAGGATGATCGTTTTCATTTTAGAAGGTTGTTGTTGTTAACTGAGGAGGATTCTGGTGATTCTTTTTTAATATATAATGAGGATTTGTTGATTTTTGATGTTTTTGCTAAGTTTGTTGCTAGTAAGCATAGGGTCAGGAATGTGAAGGAGAAGGTTTTCTTTATTGGTGTTAATGCTTATTTGGATTTTGTTAATTTCTTGAAGTTTAGGTTTGAAGAGATCGAAGGTCAGGTTGTTAATGAAAAGTTTGTTGCTAGTAATATTATTAATTTGATGTTGTATGATACTATTTTGCAGAAGGCTTCTCCTAATTTGGAGGGGATTGGTATGCTGGTGGAGGAGACTAGTAAAAAGCTTGGGTTAGAAGATGTTGAGTTGGCTAATAGCTTGATTTCTTTGAAGGTTGAGATTGTGCAGATTAGGGGTTTGGTTAGGGGCTTATCTGATTTGAGTGATAATATCTCTCATTCTATTGATTCTATTAATAATTATAGGTTGAATATTGTTATGAGGACTCTTACTATTTTGACTGTTTGTTTGGCTATTCCTACTTTGTTTGCTGGTCTTTATGGGATGAATGTTCCTCTTCCTTATCAGGATTATCCTTTTATTATGTTTGGTATTTTTGCTTTATCTATGGCTATTATCGTTGGTGTTTTGTATGTCTTTAAGCGTAGAAGGTATTTTTAGGTCATATATTATAATGATTATAAAGTTGCAATTGATATTTGTAAATTTTATGATTTCATGCTATAATACTTATGTATGGGGATGTAATGGTTTCGACGGGGGATTGGAAGTTGGAGCTGCCAGTCAGGGTGGATTCGCCTGTAAACGGGTCAAAAATTTTTAAACGCAAACAATAAAAGTTTAGCTTTAGCTGCCTAGTGCAGCCACCGGTGCATTTTATCCTCGCGGGGGTGTGTTTGGTGTTAATTTAGTGAGGGTGCATCTAGGGTAAGAATCAAACCTTATTTGTTACTATATGAGTTCTCGTTCATCAGTGGCTTGTTCATTGGCTTATTGGTGGATTAAATTTAAGAATGGACTATGCTCGTAGACGCTCCTTTGGAAAGTTTTTCGGACAGGGGTTCGACTCCCCTCATCTCCACCATGTTTTTAAAACCGTTGTGCTAATAAGCATGACGGTTTTTTAGTATATTCATTTTTAATAAACCATATTATAAAGGAAAGAAGAATACTTAGTTTATTATCAGGTTATACTAGATCTCCTTGCTATATCTAGAATGTTGCTACATAGGGCTTAATGTGGTATATTAATATATATAAAAAATTCCACCTCATCTCCAACTAACCTTTAATATTCGTTACTTGTGTTGTTTAAGATTGTTAATTAATTAGAGATTACTTTATTGGAAGTAATGAAAGAAATAAAATCAGTGGAAATGTTGCATATTGAAAAACAAGTTAATTTTGGATGAATAGCTAAGTTTTTCTGGGATATTATTATTATTAAAGTGTAGAAAAGGAGTAGCTATGTATTTAGAAAAAATTAGTTCATTACCTAAAAAATTTATTAAAAAGCTTGAGGATGTAGATAATCTTAATATTTACCTTGTTCAGGATTATAATTTGAAATTATTAAATAGTCTTGTAGATTTTAGTGTTAATATTTTTGGTGAAGCCAGTCTTGATGAGTGGGGAATGGTTCCTCAAATTAGGAGAGGTAATGTATTTGTGTTAAAAGAGGATATTCATAATAAAGTTATGGGAATTGCGATTCTTATGAGGGATTGGGATGATGCGGATAAAGCTTATTTATTTGATTTTGCGATTTCGGAAGATTATCAAGGGCTAGGGGTTGGTTTCCAATTTTTAAAAGGTATTATTGAAAACTTAATTGAACAAAACTTTCTAAGAATTAATTTGACTGTAGATGTTAATAATGAGGGTGCTATTCATTTATACCAAGATAAGCTCGGATTTAAAACTATTTCTAGAGAAGATAATGAGTTCGGTAAAGATGAACATAGATTTGTTATGGAACTTGATTTTGAAGATTTTAAAGAAAAATTCAATATTAAAAATTAGATTTATTGATTATGGATGAAAAGGAGCTACTTATTAAAGTAGCTCCTTTGTATTTCTATTATAAAAAATTAATCTTTGAAAAATCAATATTGCCCTTATCATCCATGATTTTTGTGTCAGCATGGACATATTCGATTTTACCAATAAACATTTCATGTGAACCAGTGACAATTGAATCCACTATTGTACATTCAATATTTACAGGACAATCAGTCAGGATGGGTGCATTTACAATTTTACCTTCTTTAAGGTTAACATTCATAACAGATAATTTATCACCATCTCTTTTACTGTGGCTTCCTAGATAATCAAAAGTTTCTTTATAACTTTTATCAACTAAGTTGACCACGAAGCATCCAGATTCCTTAATCATTTTGTATGAATATCTAGTTGGAACAATACCGACCATAACCATAGGAGGATCGTAGCTACAATTACCACAGTAGGCTACTGCAAGCACGTTGTTTTCTCCATCAATTCCCCTGCAGGATACAAGAATTTTAGAAGCAGGTTGTAAACAGGATTTCTTTTCTCCTTCTTTCTTTTTCATATCCAAACTAATTTCTACATTTGTTAAACTCATAAAAACCTCCTTATTATTAAATAAATATATAATATATTATCTGCTTTTTCTACCATGCTGCCAACAATTACCTCGACCAAATTTTCCACTACAGGCTTGCTCACATGAGATTGTTTTTGAACCACAGGAAGGACAGACATAATTTTCTTCATTGAAAGCTTCAAGATTTTCCAAACTTTCCAACCATTCATTACCACAACTTATACATTTAACTGGGCAAATATTTCGAGTGAAATTTCCACCATCAATATATATAGTTTTCCCACTTGTTAAACTATCAGCTATTTTTTTTCTTGCTGATAAAAGAATACGTTGAAAAGTTGGTCGAGAGATATTCATTTTATCGGCACACATACTTTGTTCTAAACATTCTAAATCTTTTAGACGTATGGCTTCTAGTTCTTCAAGCTTTAATGTATTTTGACCAATACCAGCTATTTCTTTATTTGAGGGAATAAAATAGCGAACAGCAGGAATATTTTCGATTTTTCTCCATTTTGTAGGTCTAGCCATTTATTTCAACTCCAATCTTTGGTATTTAAAAACATAATCATTTAAAGTTACATTAAGTTTTCTTGCTATCATATTACATTTTGCTTTTAAAAGAAAAAATATAGGCCTTTGGCAATCTGATAGTCCTTCAAAATTACCCTGTCCTTTACTTATAACAATATCAGCATTGTTAAATATAGAAAGAAACTCCTCATTGCATTGATTTAAAACAACTCCAGGTGCTCCACAGCCTGAAGATATGATAGTAGCATATTTATCAAGTCCTGATTCAATAGCATCCTCTAAAGTTGCATCATTTATAATGGGCTCATTTCTAACAGCGTAGGTGATTTCATAAACAGAAAGATGTTTAATCAATACTCGGTCAAAAACAGTTTCACCTGCATTATCTCCAAGTATTAGTATATTTTTTGCTGTTTTAAGTTTTTCTTGAAATACATTTATATCACAAATCGAAAAATCTTTACCTACCTCTGTTTCAATATCTTTTTTACTATTTATATTACTATAGATTGCTGAATCTATAATATTGCCTGTGGCAGAAATTTTTAGAGCATAGTATAGTTCGTTTTGCTTCAATTCCAAATAATGTTCTAGAAATGGTTCGATTTTCTTTGCAAATTTAATATCTCGTTTTTTAATCTTTTTGTATGGGTCAGATAAATCAGTAAGATTCTTAACTACTTGATGCATGTTTTTAACCATCTCTGGGGAGTTTTTATAATATTTATAATCTCTAAGAATCTCTATTGATTCCTCCATTATTTTTTCTTGTATGTTTTGGCTGTCAGTTGCCATTCTTGATGCTTCAAGTACTTGTCTTAAAACACATGGTAAGCAGTCAAGGAATATTTCCATCTGTTCCTCCAATTATTTTTTTATTTTGTTAATAGGTAAAGTAACATTTTAATTTAAGTTTATAGTTGTTAATAGCATATGTCAACAATTCTTTGCTTCGGTATTCTATGACTAATTATATTGATAGAACAAAGTATATTCTGCAAACAGAGCCTTTTGGGTTCTACTTGCAGAATATACCATTTTCATAATAGGGTTTAAATTCTTGAATAAAAATTTAAACTTCTTCGTTCATACTTGAAAGTTGATTCTTTATCTGTTGCAGCTCATTTTCCAAAAGCTTAGACCTATTTGTTAAAATCGTTTTTTTATCTAATGAGTTTGTGTTAGAGGAATAATTAAATCCTAAACTATTTGGCATTTCAATTCTACGACACATAATTCTGTTTTTACGACCCAAACCAAGGCCACAACCAAATCCTCTTGCATATTCTTTTGGATAGGTATAACCAGCTTCTCTGTTACAATAGCCTGCTCCACGTCCTGTCATAGCCCCCATTTTCATTGGGCCTGTTCCATCTTTTCTTGGCATAATAGTTCTCCTTTCTTTCATCTTAATGAAATTTTATTTATTGATGATTGGTGGACATTATCTTAATTAGATTTTTAAGCCAACGTAATTTTCTTTGTTTACCTTTGTGATTTTATATAAATCAAGCCGCAATTATATAATATTAAATAGCTTAATTGAAAGTTGTTGGCATATGCCCATAACTATTATATCACTATTTTTAACATAAAAACAATATAGATAGAATTATTTTTCTAACAGATATTATTCAAATTAACTAATCATTGAAATATTTACTTATGTTTAGTACTATTAAAAGTATCAGATAAATAGGAAAACTATTAAGGAGAATTAACAATGAAAATAGATAACATAGTAAATAAGGAAAAACATAGCCTAAAAGGAATTGTAATAGGAGTATTAATAGTTCTTATAATATCAGCCATATGGCTTTATGTATTTACACCTGAACTTAATTTCAAAAGTCCATCATCAGTGTTTGTCTTACTATTACTTATAGGTATAGATGTATTTATTATAAAATTGTTTAAACACAAAAAAATTGCAATAAAAAAAATAGTAAATCCAATAAGTCAAAGATCAGTTAGAATAGTAGATTTTGGAGCTATTAAACTAGGAGGTTTTTATACAATACTAGGAGTACTCTTTTTTTTGTATATCCTAATAGGTGGGATTTCAGGAGCTCATATTATTAGAGCAAAAGCCTATGCAAAACAAATGCCGATAGAAGTGCTTGAAAATGAAGATTTCGCGGCTCAAGTAACTCCACAGTCTATTGGTAGTTCAACTTTGCCTATCATAGACAAGGACATTGCTTTAAGAAAAGCAGAAGGTAAACTAAGTACTTATGGTAGTCAGTATTCCATAGGTTCAAGTTTCACTTTGATAAATGTTAAAGAAAATGGAGTGGAACATTTAGTTAGAGTTGCACCCTTAGAATATAATGGTTTCTTTGTAGCTGCAACTAACTATAATAGTGGCTCAATTGGCTATATCATGGTTGATGTTGTTACAGAAGAAGCTAAATTGGTAGAAGTTTCAGAAGGTATTAAGTACCTTGAGTCAGGACTTTTAAATCGTAAGCTTTCAAGATATATATGGATGCATTATCCGAGTAGTTTAATTACCGATTATTCTTTTGAAATTGATGATAATGGAGCGCCTTTTTGGGTAGCTACTGTATATGATAATCAAATTGGTTTGTTCTCAGGACAAAATCCTGTTGGTATTGTTTTAGTTAATGCTGTTAATGGTGATATTAAACGCTATGATATTAAAGATGTGCCAGTATGGGTGGATCGTGTAGTTCCAGCTGATCAGGCCATTACTCAGGCTGATAATGCTTTAACCTATAAGAATGGCTGGTTCAATGCAGCTATTGGAGCAAAGAAAGATGTTTTTCAGTTAACAGAGGAATATAACTATCTGACTCTTAATGGCAATACTTATTTGTATTCAGGTATAACTTCTCCTAATAATGCTGATGAGACTTCCGTTGGCTTTATGCTTATCGACCTAAAGACCAAGGATGCTAAAATGTATAGCATTCAGGGTATAACAGAATATAGAGCTATGGAAATAGCAGTAAGTAGTCAGAGTGTCAAGGCTCAAAATTTGACAGCAACTGTACCAATTCTAGTAAATATTGAAGGGCAGCCAACATATTTCTTAACATTAAAGAATAATGTTCAAAGACAATGGTATGTTTTAGTAAGAGTATCCGATGGTGCTATTGTATTAAATCAAGATCTCAAAAATTGTAAATCTGAGTATATATCCCTTTTAACTAATCAAGAGGGAAATACTATAACTGATGGCTTGGAGAGTGTAACTGGTAAAGTATCACGGATTCGCGAATCAGAAGGTGATATTTTAGAATTTGTTTTTGCAAATGATGTAGATAAAATATATATGGTACCTATTTCATTAGGTGTTGATACAAGATTTCTGCAAGCTGGTGATATTGTAACAGTAAACTTTTTACCTTCTGATGATGGAACATACCTGGTACGTAAACTTGTTAATGAAACCTTACGCATGAAGTAGATTATTATCATTATCAGATTTGTTGTATTTTAATAAAAAATGTGTCATAATTGAAGAAACTAAGAAAAGGGCAAACTCAACGAAAGTTGAGGACGCAAAACCAAGGGCCTAAGGTCTTAAAGACTATGGTAGCCGAGTTGCCGAAAGTTTTATGTAAGTTAAGATTTAAAACTTCCATTTCGGTAATTCGAATGGAAGTTTTTTTATTAAGAATAAAAGCTTAAATGAAACTTCATTTAAGCTGTGTAAAGAAAAAAAGAAAAAAGCAAATTCGACGAAAGTTGGAGACGCAAAGCCACGGACCTAAGGTCGAAAGACTATGGTAGCCGAGTTGCCGATATATATTTGGAAGAATAGTGTTTTACTTACTTCTATTTCGGTAACCGGAATAGAAGTATTTTTTATTTAAAAGGAGATGAAATTTATGAGAATCTTAAAAGCTGGATTTATAGTAGTAACTATTAGTTTACTTCTATTATCTGTAAATAATATTACTGTAAAAGCTGCTGATTTGTATTCTAGTTTTCAAGAACTTTCATCAGCAAAAATTGAAGGAACTGACTATAGAATTAGTAGTCGTAAAACCTCTTCTTCTTTGGCAATAATTGCCATCCATGGAGGAAGTATAGAACCAGGAACTACCGAACTAGCTGATAATATTGCTGGATCAAGCTATGCTTATTATTCATTCCAGGGAATTATGAGCAGTAATAATTCATCATTACATATAACTTCAACAAAATTTGATGAACCAATAGCACTTTCCTTGGTTCAAAGCAAAAGTAGAACTTTATCAATTCACGGATTCTCAAGTTCATCTAAACTAACTTATGTTGGTGGTCTTGATAAAACCATGATTGCTAATATTAAAAAAAGCTTACAAAATGCAGGTTTTAATGTAGCTACTGCTCCATCAAATTTAGGAGGAATGAGTACGTTAAATATTGCAAACAAAAATACAAGTAAAGCTGGAGTACAAATTGAGTTATCAACAGCACAAAGAGCAAGTTTTTTTTCTAGTTTAACAACTTCAGGAAGAAAAACTAAAACAGCTGAATTCTATAAATATACAAAAGCGATAAAAGAGGCTCTTAATCCTACAACAATTGTACAACCAAAACCAGTAGAAAAAACCACTACAACAACTACTACAACTCCAACTGTACAACCAAAACCAGTAGAAAAAACTACTTCATCTCCAACTGTACAAACAAAAACAGTAGAAAATACAAGTAGTATACCTGCAGAACAAGATACAGAAAATACAGATAAAGTAGTTGGTAGTGCAGCAATTGTACAGTCCAAAACAATAGAAAATATTAGTAGTGATTTATCTGAAGATACTAGTGTAGCTAATGTAGATACTACAAACAGCTCAACTGTGCAAGAATCTGATAATACAATGTTATTGAAATTCGTTAATGCATTTTATATTGGATTTATGATTATTGGTTGGTCTCCATCATTATTGCAAATGAATAGAGTTGGTTAAGTTATCAATAAAATATATTATATACAACATAAAGATATTTTTATATTTATGAGCTATTTAATTTAAATGGCTCATTTTTATTGGTTTGAAAAACATAAAACAACAATAGAATATATGTGATATAATATAAACAGATTATTTTAAAGTATGAAAATTTTATTAAAGGAGTGTAAAGGGTGAATAGTACTTTAAACTTTATTAAGGGAAATAGTAAGTTAGCCAAGATATTGATTTATTATTTTGTTATACCGAATCTAATTTTCTTTTGTTCGGATTTCATCTATGATGATATAAATAGTTGGTTATATTCTTTATTTCTTATATTATTATTGGCTATCATTATTGTTTTTGCATTGATAGGTATAATAAGAATAAATAAATTATATAGTTTTAGGGAAAATGGTTTAGTAAAAAGATACTTTAAAAGCTGGGCCTACACAATTATCTCTATTATTTTATTTACTGCATGGTTTTTTACTTTGGTAATATTATTAGCTTTTTTAGTGGGAATCTTTACTATGAATTTATACATAGACATTGATACTGTAGCTGATAAATGTATGGATTTATTAATGTACTACTATTTGCTATTGTTTATTTTAGGAATACCTTTAATACAAATTATTACTACAAACTACATATATATGAAAGAATCTATAATAGTATCTTTTTTTAGTATATTTAAATTAAACGTTGGTAATTATATTAAACTGATTACACTTATGGCTCTTTATTTTTTTGCTATGGTGATTATTTATGAAATATCAACATTGGTAACAATTATTACAATACTAGTATCAAGTTTAGTTTATTTTATTTATTTAATTGAACTATCTAAATTTTTCCTGGAACAATGGAATAGTGTTGTTTTAATAAAAGAAAATAATAAATTAAGTTTTAGTGTAGAATAAATTAAAAATTAGTTGACATGAGGAGAGAAAAAATGAAAAAAAAGATTATTATAATCGGTATTAGCATAACAACTGTTGTAATTTTGTTAGGTGTATTAGCTTTTGTATTTATTTTTGGGGGTAAGAAGAATGAACCTGTAAATGATACCTCTAGTTATAAAGAACCTATTGGTACAGATTCTGGAGTTAACCTACAAATATCAACCACTACTGGATTACAATTTGAAGATGAATATAAACCAGTAATGTCTGTTATTGAAAATTCACCATCTGCTAGACCACAACTTGGACTACAAACAGCTGATGTTGTTTATGAAGTGCCTGTTGAGGGAGCAATAACTCGTTTTGTTTGTGTTTTTTCAGATAATGTGCCTGATAGTATAATGCCAGTAAGAAGTGGTAGAGCACCATTCCTTTATATTCAAGCAGAATGGGATGCTATATTTATGCATTTTGGTGGCTCTGGATCAGGTAGTAGTAGTGCTGCAGAATATACATTTTATGGTAATAGTCTTCATGATAAAATAAAAATTGATTTAGAAGGATTAGTAAGTTATCATGATGGTATTTTTAAGCGGGTTAATACTGCAAAAGCACCTCATAATGTTATGGGTAATCCCTTATTAGCTCAAAAATTATATAATTATACTCCAGCACCATTGGACTGGAAGTTTAGTTCAACAGTATATTATCCTGGAGATTCTGTTACTAAAATAGATCTTCCTTTAACAACTAGTACTAAAAATTTCGTATCATATGTTTATGATTTTGACGAAGGGGTATATTTTCGTTCTATGAGTGGTGTTCCATTTATGTCTGCTGAAACTAAAGAACAATTAAAAGTGAAAAATGTGATTGTGCAGTATACATCATATACAGTTAAGTCTTCTATATTAAAAGATTGGAAGATGGTTGGTTCTGGTAGTGCTGACTTCTATATTGGAGGAATGTATGTAAAAGGTACTTGGTCTAAAGCCACACCAACAGCTCAGACCATGTTTCTTGATGCTGAGGGGAATCCAATTGTTCTTAAACCAGGAAATACTTGGATTCATATAAGCTCTGTTAAATAGGGAGTTATAGTTTTTATTCATAATATAATTAATTAAAAGACCTGCTTCTTATAGTTGATTGCAGGTCTTTTATATCATTCTATAGTGTTTTAAGATGGTTAAATGCTTGAGAATATAGTATAATTTAAAGGTATTTATTATTTAACAATAAAAATTAATTTTGATAAGAGGTAGATTAATGAAGGGCAAATTAATTAAAAATATATTTATAGCAATATTTTTATTTATAGGATTGATATTATTTAGATTAGTTGGCTGGTTACATTCTTATTTTGGAGATTTAAGTGTGGAAAAAATTATTTTTCATATAAATGTACCATTAGAGGGAACCGACTCCAAGGTGGTTATACTTGGATTAATGTATGTTCTTATACCATCATTTTTAATAGCATTGTTTGTTTATTCAATATTAGCTTACAATGATAAAGTTGGAAGTATTAAAAAAACTGTTGAAAGTAAAATGAAAACTTCAAAATTTCTACCTATAAAACATATTAAAAAAATAGTTTTTGTAAGCACTTTAATTATTATGAGTATGGCTATTTCTACTTTCAATCTATATTTTGGAGTAGTTAAATATATTAAAGCACAATCTATAAATTCTTCATTCATAAAAGAACATTATGTGGAACCAAATAATGACATTATCAAATTCCCTAAAAAGAAAAGGAATTTGATATACATTTATCTTGAGTCGATAGAAAGTACTTTTGCTGATGTTTCAGCTGGAGGAGCTTATAAAGACAACTATATTCCAGAGTTAACTGAACTGGCAAAAGAAAATATTAACTTCTCTAATACAAATAAATTAGGTGGTTATCAAGCTGTTACTGGTACTGGTTGGACTATGGCTGGTATGTTTTCTCAATCTACTGGAGTATCTTTAAAATTGCCGGTAGAAGGTAATAGCATGTCTGAATATAGTGAATTTTTCCCTGGTGTTATTAGTATAGGTGATGTATTGGCTGAAAATGGATATAAGAATTATTTAATGCTAGGTTCAGATTCTAAATTTGGTGGGCGCAGGAATTTTTTCCAACAACATGGAGATTATGAAATATTTGATTATTTTACAGCAAAAGATAAAGGTTTGATTCCAGAAGATTATCATGTTTTTTGGGGCTTTGAAGATGAAAAATTATTTCAATTTGCAAAAGATGAATTGCTTGATATTAGCTCTAAGGAGGAACCGTTTAACTTTACAATGTTAACTGTTGATACACATGCTCAAGAGGGTTATCTTTGTGACTTATGTAGAAATGATTATGATAGTCAGTTAGCTAATGTAATTGCCTGTTCATCTAGGCAGGTAAATGATTTTTTAACATGGATAAAAGAACAAGACTTTTATGAAGATACAACTATTGTTTTAGCTGGTGATCATAGAACTATGAACCCAAACTTTGTTAAGGATATAGGTCCTGACTATCAAAGAACTGTATATAATTGTTTTATAAATACAGTAATGGATGTTAATTTAGGAGATTTTAAGATGACTAATAGAAAATTTTCATCCTTGGATTTATTTCCTACTACTTTGGCTAGTATAGGAGTGAAAATAAATGGAGATAAATTAGGACTAGGAGTAAATTTATTCTCTGATAAAAACACTTTATTAGAAGAATACGGAAATAGTTTAATGGATTATTTGGCTATGAGATCTGAGTTTTATAATAAAAATTTTATTTATTCAAAATAAAAGTGTTGAAATTTAAAGAAATATGTTATAATTATATTAGAGTTATCTGAAATTAAATATAAAGTGATATTGAAACAAGAGTAATGAGGGCCTTCAATCCCTCATTTTTTTATGGAAAATTTTAGACTCTTGTATCGCAAATATTTATGAAAGAGGTAATTATGTTTAACAAAAAAAATATTTTACGCTATTTAATATTCTTGTTAGGATTGTTTTTCGCAGGATTTGGAATAGCACTTAGTACAAAGATGGGACTTGGAACTACTCCTATATCAGTAATTCCACTAGTTTTATCAATAAAACTCCCTATATCATTTGGAATGGTTGCTAATGCTATGGCACTAGCTTTTGTTCTAATAGAGATCTTAGTTCAAAGAAAAGGATTTACCAAAGATTTGCTAATGCAAATCATCCTAGCTCCATTTTTTGGATTTTTTATAGATTTAGGTTTTTTCTTAGTAAAGAATTTTGGCACTGCAAATTTTATAGGTCAGATTACCTTGCTGATTATAGGTTGTATGACCATGGCTTTAGGAGTCTATTTTCAAATAAGAGCTAATGTAATAGTTAACCCTATTGAAGGTCTTGTCTTAGCAATTGCTGAAAGAACTAGGAAGAAATTTTCTAATGTTAAGATTGGTGTTGATGTTAGCGTAATGCTAGTTGGTGTTGTATTATCAGTCATTGCCTTTGGTGAAGTAAGAGGTGTAGGAATTACCACGATAGTTGTTGCACTTGGTACTGGATATTTTATCAAGATATTTAAAAATATTTTCGATAGATTAAGTTTAGTATGGCTATATGAATAATAAAGACTAGTTACATGTAAAAATGCCCTTATATGGGCATTTTTTGATTAATATGAATGGGCAATAGCAGATAATATTTGCAGAATATGTTGATATATGATACCTTTATGTTAACTAGAACATCTATTTTGTTTGGTAAATGAAAAAGAAAAGGAGACATTCAAATGAATAATTTGCAAAATATCTGGGAACAGATGATTAACTCCATTCCAGCAGTTATTTATGCTGTGCTATTATTATTACTAGCTTTGATTGTTGCTAGTGTAGCCAAGAGTATAGTAGTGAAGATTCTTAAAAAAATCAAAGCTGAACGTTTAACTGACAAACTAGGAATAAAGGACGAAACTACAGGAAGCAGCCTGGAATTTATAGGTAAACTTGTATTTATCATTATTTTTTTACTCTTCTTACCAGGGGTTCTTGATAATTTAGGTATGCAGAATGTATCACAGCCAATTTCAACATTGGTATCTCAATTTCTAAATTATGTACCTAATATTCTAGCTGCAATAATTATACTGGTTGTAGGTGTTTTTGCTGCTAATATAATTAGACAGTTAGTACTTCCTATTCTTCAAAAAGCTAATATTGACAAGCTACAGGAGAAGGCTGGTATAACACAAGAACAGGGTGCTACAATTAGTTCTGTACTTTCTTATCTGATTTATGTACTTATTCTAATTCCAGTTATAATAGCTGCTCTTCAAGTTTTGAATATTACAGCTATATCTGATCCTGCTATTGGAATGTTGAACAGAATTATAATATTCTTACCTAATATTTTTGTAGCCTTGGCTATTTTAATTCTAGGTGTATTTATTGCTAAGTTAGCTGGCAACTTACTTGTTAGTATTTTATCATCAGTAGGAGCAGACAAAGTAACAGGTAAATTAATTACAACAGATGCAGAATCTGTAAAAAATTTCAGTCTTTCAAAAGCTATTGGTGGTCTAGTTAAATATATTATTATTCTTCTCTTCTTAGTTGAAGCAATTAATGTACTAAAATTAGATGTTCTAAGACAAGTAGGAGATGGTATAATATCTTACCTACCATATGCAATTAGTGGAATAATAATCATGGGCGGTGCGATTTTCTTAGGAAATTGGGCAGAATCTCTAATTATTAAAAAATTCCCTAATGCCAAAGGTTATGCTTTAGGAGCAAAATGGCTGATTGTTGCCTTAGCTGTATTTATGACACTTAACCAATTGGGAATTGCGACTTCAATTGTTAATGCGGCTTTCATAATAGTTTTAGGAGCATTCGCAGTTGCCTTTGCTGTTGCTTTTGGTATTGGTGGCAAGAAGTTTGCGGGCAACCTTTTAGCTAAGTTGGAAGAAAGTATGGAGAACAAGGATAAAAAACAAGATAAGTAAATAAAATAAAAATTAAATTAACCTCGGTATGCCGTATGGATACCGGGGTTTTCTTTTTAAAAGAGTTATATGAATTATGATATAATTTAATAGGAATAAATAAGTTTTAGAATAAAGGTTAGGGATAATAAAATGAAAATAAAAAAACCTGATATATCATTAAATCTTCAATTGATTGATGATTTTACTATTTTTGCTAATAAAAATTTGCTTGAAGAAAGCTCTATTAGAGAAATTAAAAGTAGAGCTGAATATATAGAAAAAGGTGTATTTAAAAAAATAGAAATAGAAAAAAGTATTTTTGAAAAATGTACTTTTTATCTGTGTGATTTTGAATCAGGAACTTTTGTAGATATTGATTTTATTGATTGTGATTTTTCAAATAGCAATTTTTCTAGATCTTATTTTAAAAGTTGTCGTTTCAGTAACTGTAAGTGTATAGGTACAGATTTAAATGAAACTATAATCAAACAAACTACTTTTGAAGATTCAAATTTTCAATATTCAAACTTCAATAACTCTAAAATATCAGATACGCTCTTTTATAATTTGGATTTTACAGAATCATCAATGTCAGAAGTTACTCTAAAAAATTTTATTGTAAAAGAATCAAAATTTATTAAGAATAATTTTTATAAAACGAAACTGAATAAAGTTGATTTTAGTAATAGTGAGTTGATAGCGCCTGTAGTATCCATGCCACCATATGAACTTAAAGGAGCGATATTAAATATCATTCAAGCAGCAAGCTTGGTAAAATTATGGGGGATTATTGTAAAATAGTAGATATTATATAGCGTAATATATAAACAAGAAAAATATGAACAAAGTTTATTATAATCCTCGGTAATCTTTTTGGTTTCCGGGGATTATTTTTTGATTTAAAACTTATTATGTTTAATTAGTATAGATGATTTTACCCTAATTTGATTTGTATTAATATTGTTATTGTTATAAAATAGTACTTGTTATTTCCTAGAATAATGGTATGATAAAATAAAAGAACCATAAAGGAAGTAGATATGATAAAGAATAAAAATAAAATAGTATCATTATTAGCAGTTGCCCTGACAACAGTTATATTAGTATTAAGTGTGTATTTTTGGAACAAACCTGTTAAATATGTGGGTTTGGATGGACAATCATCAATTGGATTAACTCTAAATGTATTTAATCGTATAATTAGGGCAGAGTCTATTGGAAATGAAACAGATATAATCTTTATTGAGGGTTTGAACAAACAATTAAAAAATAAAGATATAAATGAAGGTATACTTTCAGCAATAGATGTAATGGAACAGTCAGTTTCATTTAATCATAAAACTGATGATGTATTAATAATTTCTGTTTGGACAAGTGTAAATAAAGATGCCGAAAAAATGAAAGTACAATTACAGAATATTGTCTCAATATATGCAGAACAAATAGGATATTCAGTTGACGTACAAGGAATGATTCTAACTGATGAATCTTATGAGATAGCTTTTAACTCTGGAATATCATCTGCAAGATATCAGATTCTTGAAAGGATAAAAGCAGAGTTGGATAAACAAATTGCCATGGAAAAAGCTAATACTAAGGAGTTAGAAAGTGTTGTTGCTCCAAGAAATAATTATGTGGTAGAAAGCCAACCGATAGTTAAGTATGTTACTATCACTTCACCAGAAATTACTGATGATGATGATGATGATGATGATGATGATGAACATTACGATGAGCAAGATGATGATTAAGGAGCAAATGATGATAAATAAAAAATTTAAGAGAATAGCTTTCATTTTAGTAGGGTTAACAATATTATTAATAAGTGGGTTTATTTATATACAACCCATTAGAATGGTAAGTCTTGATGCTGGACCACAAGTGGAATATTGGTCGAATTATTTTGGCATTGTTGTTAAGGTGAAAGGCATAGGACCTGAAGGAGAAGCTTTAATAAATGATTCAAGTAAACCCAAAATACTCAATCATAATATTGAAGATGCATTAAATGAAACTCTTAATAGTATGAGGAAAAGTGCTGTTATAAATTATGAAGAACCAGTAACACTATTGGTTGCTGTAACAGGAGAGAATACTCATGCATCAACCTTGCTGGCTGCTAGCATAAAGGAAATGCTTGTAGAAAAAGCAAGTAGACTTAACTGGGAAGGCTCAGAAATAAGAGTTTTATCTCTAACAAAAAAACAATGGGATATAGCAAAATTAAGCGAGTTTTCACCTGGAAGATATTATCTTCTTCATAGTATAGCTGATAATGCTATTCTGGTTGATAAAAGTAAATTTGATTTTAACAAATATGCTCTTTTAAGTGTTAGAGAATTATTAGATCTTGAAAATAATCTTGTTATACAACAACAAATTAAACCAGTTTTAACACCTGTGGCTAAAACAACTACATCAAAAGCATCAGTTGTTTCCAAGACTACTACAAAAGCTACAGTAACGCCTACAAAGACAGTCGTAAAGGCTCCAGTAAGTAGTGCTCCAACAAGTGGAATAGATTCTATTACTTCAGCTAGCCCTAAATAAAATATATTATTTTATATTTATAAATTTGATATAGTTAAAAGACCTGAATCGGCATATGCCTTTTCAGGTCTTAAATTATAATTTAATTTGCTTTCTGTATGATAGCAATATAAATCGGTAGAAAAGAAAATAAAGAAAAAGTATTTTAAATAATTCATATATAATCTTTGAAAATATGGACTTCTTCCAAGTCTATAGAGTATAATTAAGTAATAATGATAAGATTATTAATAAAAAAAGACCGGCTTTGTCGGGGGAGGAAAATTATGGGAAAAGCAACAATTGATCTTGTGAAAGAACATGAAACAATAATCCATGTCTTGGAGTTATTAAATAAAATTCAAAAAAACGATAAACTAAGCGAGGCGTCACAAATTAAATTCTATGGTGAACTTGCCTACTTTTTAGAAATTTTTGCTGATAAATGTCACCACGGTAAGGAAGAGGTTAGAATGTATCATATTTTAATACCTCTTTGTGATGAATTAGAAAAGAATTTGATAGTTGCTTTAATAGAAGAGCATGTAAAAGCTAGAGCTATAGTTCGTGAGATTAAGGCTGCTGTAGAGGCTGGATCAGTAGAAGAGGCAGCACAGGCAGCGAAAAAATATAGTATTTTACTTCATGATCATATTCGTGAAGAAAATGAAGTGATGTTCCCATCATTGGAGAAAAGAATAACTGAAAAACAACAGGAAATTATGTATGAACGCTTCCAACAAGTTGAAGAACAAACATTGGGTGGTGGCGTAAAAGACAAACTTATTATGATGATTGATAGTTGGGAAAATGAACTTATTTAAATAAAAATAGAATAAAAATAGAAAGTGCTATCTTTTGAATTGACCCCAAAAAAATGGACAAAAATTAATTAAGCAATCATTGTGGAATGAGTTCTGTAATAAACAGGGCTCATTCCTTTTAATTTCCGCTTTGTTCTGCGGTTATTTTAATAGTAAATATATTCATAAAGCTTAGTGGTGAATTATTCCATTACCATTAAGTAAAAGCTGATTTCTGTAACTGAAAGGAATTATATAGAATCTGGTTATGATACTATATTTCAACCAATTAGGGACATGTCTTTTATTATTGGACTTATTATTATGTATGTGGTAACTTCATTATTGATTAAGAAAAATAAAGAATCATGTAAAAGTTGAGACTTGTCACACAAAAGAATTCAACGAAGAAGTGATAATCAATTAACTCATTAAGCCAAGGAAATAAATTACACTTTAATAAATCTCGATAAATAACAGTAAAGTATGTCAAGTAAGAGTAATTTGATAAATAGTTTCTAATATGATAAAATTTGATTAATTGGAGATAATAGAAATGAGGGGTCCAACTCCTCATTTTTTATTACGAATTTTTTAGAATTTATTGAGGATATAATAATAATGGATCAGAAATTTATATTAAGACATTTAACTTTTCTAATAGGACTATTTTTAACTGCTATAGGTATTTCATTTACTATTAAGATAGGAATTGGGTCAACACCAATGTCGATAGTACCACTATTTTTATCTAATGTATTTCCCTTTACTTTCGGGCAAATGAATTTCATTTGGAGCTTATCCTTTGTTTTTGGACAGATGTTCCTTCTAGGGAAAGGCTTTAAAAAGGAACAATATTTGCAGTTTTTAATTTGTCCATTATTTGGATTCTTTATAGACATAGGTTTATTAATTTTCAAAAACTATAGTAGTAGTTTTTATTTTTTGAATATTCTAGCTATTCTAAGTGCTTGCATTATTATAGCTTTTGGTGTTAATTTACAAGTAATGGCCAATGTTATAATAAATCCAGGAGAAGGAATAGTTAATGCTATTGCCTATAGGACTAAAATAAAGTTTGGTAACGTTAAAATAATGTTTGACACAAGTGTTATGGTTTTAGGTATTATACTTTCAATTATTTTTTTAAACAAAATAATTGGAGTAGGAGTGGGTACCTTGATTATAGCCTTAGCTACAGGTTCAATTGTTAAATTCTTTAAGTGGGTATTTGAACTATCAGGTATTGAAAAACTATATGAAAGTCAAATATCAGAACAAAGTCTATAAGATAAAGTGATATAATAATTAGTATTATAAAACTTCACTATTAGGCAGGAGTATATGATGGTTGACCTAAGCAAGGAAAATGTCCAATAAGGAATTTTCCTTTGCAGCTAGTGCAATAATGGGACTAATAGGTATAAATATAGTCATATTTGGTGCTTCAATACAAATGGCATCAAATTATGAAGCTGGATATTTTCCAAAGTTTTTGGCTAAAAAGAATAAAAGTATTCCGGTTTATGCTATAGTCTGTATTTCGGTTTTCTTAGGATTGTTAATATTAGTAGGTGGCTTGAAACAAAATTAAATAGTATCATAGCTTTACTAACTATTGTACTACTTGGTATGGGTGGAAGTTTGATTTTGTATTATGAGTTTACAAATGCATTAGCTCAGATGCTATTCATTATTGGTATCTATGTTTTGCTTATTGCAGTTTCCTTTATATTTGCAAAAAGAAAAGAAAAAACCGGACTTATAGTATAGAAGATAAATTAATTAAATAATATATTTTAGCTGATTAAATATCGACTAAATTGGATTAATGTCCATTTTAGCCGATTTTTTTTGTGATATAATGTATTTAAGAAAATAAAGGGAGGGTATATTATGGGAGAAAATAGTAAATGTCCAGTTACTGGAATGAGTAAAGGTACCAAAAATAAAGACTGGTGGCCTAAACAACTTGATCTTAAAATGCTTCATCAAAATCCAATTGGAAGAAATCCAATGGGTGCAGAATATAATTATGCAGAAGAATTTAAAAAGCTAGATTTTGAAGCACTGAAAAAAGATTTATTTGCTTTAATGACCGATTCCCAACCTTGGTGGCCTGCTGACTATGGTCATTATGGACCACTTTTTATAAGAATGGCTTGGCATAGTGCTGGAACATATAGAGTTGGAGATGGTCGTGGAGGAGCTGGAAGAGGTAATCAACGTTTTGCTCCATTAAATAGCTGGCCAGACAATGTTAATTTAGATAAGGCTAGACGCTTACTTTGGCCAATTAAAAAGAAATATGGTAGAAAAATTTCCTGGGCAGACTTAATGATACTTGCTGGTAATTGTGCTCTAGAGTCAATGGGCTTTAAAACTTTTGGCTTTGCTGGTGGCAGAGTTGACATCTGGGAACCAGAAGAGGATGTTTACTGGGGCTCTGAGAGTGAATGGTTAGGAGATAAACGTTATTCTGGAGATAGAAATTTAGAAAATCCTTTAGCCGCTGTTCAAATGGGATTGATTTATGTTAATCCAGAAGGACCAAACGGTAAACCAAGTGCTGTTGAATCAGGAAAAGATATAAGAGAAACTTTTGCCAGAATGGCCATGAACGATGAGGAAACTGTTGCCTTAGTTGCTGGCGGTCATACCTTTGGTAAATGTCACGGTGCAGGTAGTCCTACTCATGTTGGACCAGAACCTGAGGGTGCAAATATTGAAGATCAAGGATTAGGTTGGAAAAATAACATGGGAACTGGCCATGGTGTTGATACTATTTCAAGTGGTATTGAAGGTGCCTGGACTCCAACTCCTACCAAATGGGATGATAGTTATTTAGATATTCTATTTAAATATGATTGGGATTTAGTAAAAAGTCCTGCTGGAGCTTGGCAGTGGTTACCAACAGACCCTGAAGCGGCAAAACTAGTGCCTGATGCACATGATCCAACAAAAAGACATGCGCCAATGATGACTACAGCTGATCTTGCTTTAAGAATGGATCCAATATATAAGCCGATTGCTAAACATTTCCAAGAGCATCCAGAGGAACTTGCAGAAGCTTTTGCTAGAGCTTGGTTTAAATTGACACATAGAGATATGGGACCTCGTTCTCGTTATCTAGGTCCTGAAATTCCAAAAGAAGAACTAATCTGGCAAGATTTAGTACCAGAAGTTGATCACGAATTAATCGACAATAATGATATTAAAGAACTTAAAAAAATTGTGCTTGAATCAGGATTAAATATTACAGAGATGGTTTATACAGCCTGGTCTTCAGCCTCAACATTTCGTGGTTCTGATAAACGTGGTGGAGCTAATGGTGCTCGTATAAGATTAAAACCTCAAAAGGATTGGGATGTTAACCAACCACAACGCTTAGAAAGGATTTTAGGGGTTTTAGAAAAAATTAAAGAAGAATTTAATAACAAGCAAACTAGCACAAAGAAAATTTCTTTAGCAGATTTAATAGTCTTAGCAGGTTGTGCAGGTGTGGAAAAGGCTGCAAATAATGCAGGTGTAGATATTATTGTTGATTTCAAGCCTGGTCGTACTGATGCTACTCAAGAACAGACTGATGTTATTGCGTTTAGTGTACTAGAACCTAAAGCGGATGGTTTTAGAAATTACATTAAAAATAAATATAGCATTACTGCTGAAGAGATGCTTTTAGATAAGGCTCAATTACTTGGTTTGACAGCTCCTGAAATGACAGTTTTAGTTGGTGGTATGCGTGTTTTGAATGCAAATTACAATATGTCTAAAAATGGTGCTTTCACTAAGAGGTTTGATAGTCTTACTAATGACTTTTTTGTCAATTTATTAGATATGAATGTTAAATGGAAACCTATTATTGAGGGTGGAGATATTTTCGAAGGTAGTGATTTTGTAACAGGTGAGTTATTATGGACTGCTACCCGCGCTGATTTAGTATTTGGTTCTAATTCTGAATTAAGAGCTATAGCAGAAGTTTACGCAAGCAATGAGGACCAAGAACTATTTGTTGAGAGTTTTGTTGCTGCTTGGAATAAGGTGATGAATGCTGATCGTTTTGATCTTGCATAAAATAATAGGAGGTAGTTGTAATATGAGAGTCTCGAAAATATCAAATGTTTTTAAAGGTAGTTTATTTATATTTTTTCTGATAGCATTGTTATCTTTTAGTAGTTGTAGTGATAAGAAATCTGCTAGTGTTGATGGTGATAACAACGATAAAGTTACTCAGGGTGAAATCAAGGTCTTATCTGATTATCCGGAGGATTTTATGCCATTATATAAGGTATTAAGAGTTAATAATTGTACTTATGAGGTGAAGGATGATTTGAATTATGTATTTGGCAAGGATATATATATTGTGGAATTTGAATCTAGTGCTTCTAAGGATGAGTTAGCAGATTACTATAAAAAAATGCTCGATTCTGTTGATGAAGAAAATAGTTATGACGAATATAACTTTGAGGGTTTAATAGGTGAGCAAAAAGTTGATATTAGTATTTCAGATGAGGGTTTTCTTGATGCTTTAGGTACTAGTGTATATGTTGCCTTTGGTGTTCCAAAATCAGAATATGCAGATGAGAACAAATACTTTATTGATTATCCAAAGGATTTAATTGAGATGGCATTTGCTAGTAGTAAATCAATTAATGATTATCGTGAAGATTATTATTATCATTTAAAAAGATATACTATTTCTTATGTAACAACAGAAACACCTGATAAGGTTATTGCTCATTACCATGATCTTTATAGTAGTAAAGATAATTATAAAGAAGAGAAAGATGAGTATGGGACTGACTTTAGTTGGAAAGATGGGGAATATAATTGTTCTGTTAGTTTTAGTGATAGTGTTGGAACAGACATGTTACTTTTAACTGTTGAAAAAGATATGTAATAAATATTTTGTTATTAAGGAATTCCTAATAAAATTAGGAATTCCTTTTATATATATTGATAAAAATGACTTTATTAATAAAATATGACAAAACAAGTTAAAAAAAGAATATAATATAATTAATAGTAATCAAAAAAACTCTAAGAATATAGGAAGTGAACATTATGAAAAATTTCTACAAACAAATTTTAAATAATTCACCCTTTGCTTTTTCCTATCAAAAAATAATATATAATGAGTCAGGTAAGGTTATTGATTATACTTTTATAGAAACTAATCCTGCTTTTGATAATATGTTTGGTTATAAAAACAATGAAATTATTGGTAAAAAAGCATCTGAGCTAGGTTTGGGAGATGAGTTATACTCAGCTGATTTTCTTGAGAAGATTGGTAAGGTGGTTAAAGTAGGTGGTAGTTTTCAATTTAAGGTTTCATCCATAATCAAAGGAATAGAGTTAGTTGTAGTAGCTCAGTCATTGGATATAGACTTTTTTATAATGACTTTTCAAGATAATCTAGAATTAATTGAAAATAAAACAAATGCATATCAAAATATTGAAGTATATAAGAAAAGTTTTAAAGATTCTCCTATAGGTCTTGTTAAAACTTCTTTAGATGGGATGCTAATTGATGTTAATGACAGATTTTGTGAGATTCTTGGTTACACTAAAGAAGAACTTGTAAAAATGCATTTTTTAGATATTACTTATGAAGAAGATAAAAATTTATCCTTTAAAGGTACTGCTGGGATGAAAGATGGAAGTTCTCCAGTATTAAATATAAAAAAAAGATATATAAAAAAAAATGGGGAAATAGTTTGGGTAGAACTATTTTCAAGTTTAATTAAAAATTCAAATGGAATACCAATATATTTTGAGACAATCATTATCGATATTACAGAACAAGAACAACTTCAAAAACTGCTTATAGAAAGTGAAGAAAGATTTAAAATGCTCTTTGATAAAGCTCCACTTGGTTATCAATCATTGGACATTAATGGTAGATTTATTGAGGTGAACGAGAAATGGCTGAATATCTTAGGATATAATCGTGAAGAAGTTATAGGTAAATGGTTTGGTGATTTTATGACACCAAAATATCAAGAGTTAGTTAAAGAGAAATTTCCGATTTTTCTAAAAAATGGTTATGTTAATACTGAATTTGAGATGATACATAAAAATGGAGATATTTTATTTATAGCTTTCGATGGTAAAATAGCCTATGATAAAAAAGGTCAATTTAAGCAGACTCATTGTATTCTAAAGGATATTACAAATGAGCATAAATTAGAAAAAGAGCTTGAAGACAATAACCTATTAATTAAATCTATTATTGATAATACAAGCGATTCAATTTATGTGAAAGATACAAAAGGAAGATATTTACTTTTTAATAAAGCTGCAGAAAGAATTTGCGGAGTATTATATGAGGATATTTTAGGTAAAGATGATACCTCAATTTTCAAGCCTGAGGAAGCTGAAGTTGTTATGTCTGGTGACCGAAAAGTTATGGCAGAAAAACAAACAATTAACATTAATGAAGTATTAACTTATAAAAGTAATGAAGAACATTATATTTCTAGTATAAAAGGACCTATATTTAATAATAATAATGAAATAATAGGGATGTTTGGAATATCAAGAGATATGACTAAAAGTAAAAATTTAGAGGCTAAACTTGAACAATCATTGACTGAACAAAAATTATTAATAGATAATTTGCAAGCAGGTGTTGTTGTATATGATGGGGATTACTCTATTTTATCTTGTAATAAAGTTGTGGAAGATTTTCTTGGGTTATCCTTAGAACAAATAAAGAGCAATAAAGCTTCTGATTCTTTATGGAAGTTTTTTAAAGAAGATGGATCTACACTTGGCATTGATTATTATCCAGTAAGAAGAATTCTAAATAGCAAAAGCTCTTTAGAACCTTATGTATTAGTTGTGGTCTCTAAAGCTAATAATATAAAAAAATCTATTCTTATTAATGGTTATCCAATTTTAGATAAAAATAATAACATTGAAAAAATTATAATAAGTTTTATTGATATTACAAATGCAAAAAGCACTGAGGCGAAATTAGCAAAACAAAATGTTTTATTTGGTAAAATGGAGAAGGTTGCAAAAATTGGTGGTTTTGAAATTAATATAAAAAATCAAACTCAGTCATGGACAAATGAAGTTTATCATATTTTAGAAATTCCGATATATAAGGAAGAATCAATAATATTAGAAGAACTTAATTTTGTCTTGCCTGAATATAAAGAAGAAGCAAGGTATGCTATAGATAATGCTGTTAATTTAAAAAAACCTTTTAATCATGAGTGGCAAATTATTTCAGCTAGAGGAAATAAAAAATGGGTTCAGGTTATAGGCCATCCAATAATTAAAGATTGGATTATTACAGATATAGACGGATCTTTTCAAGATATAACAGAAAGGAAGGAAGCGGAAATTAGACTTAAAAAAAGTGAAGAAAGATATCGTCTTATTACTGAAAATACAGTTGATGTAATAAGTGTTTACAATATAGGTAAAAATAAGTTTGTATATGTAAGTCCATCAATAGAAAAATTACTAGGATTTACTGTAGAAGAATTCCTGAATAAAAAAAGTAAAGATATTTTAGCTAAGGAATATTATGAAATTATAGATTCAGTGTTACCTAAGCATATAGAAAGATTTCGTGAAAATCCTAATAGAGAAGATTTTCATAGAATGGAGATTAAAGAAAAATGTAAAAATGGAGATAAAATATGGGTTGAGGTAACTACAAGATATGAATATAACAGTATTGGGGAAGTTGAAGCTATAAGTAGTACTAGAAATATTGAAGAGCGAAAAAAAGCTGAAGCTGAAATGCAAAGATTAAGCTATCGTGATCAATTAACTGGATTATATAATCGTAGATTTTATGAAGAAGAACTACAGAGATTAGATACATACAGAAACCTGCCGATAGCCTTGATAATGGCAGATGTTAATGGATTAAAATTAACAAATGATGCCTTTGGTCATTTAAAAGGTGATGAGCTCTTAATCAGAATAGCTGGTATATTGAAAAAAGAAACTAGGAATGACGAAATAATTTCTAGAATTGGTGGAGACGAATTTGTTATACTAATGCCAAAAACTGATGAAACGGGAGTTAAAATGCTTATTGAAAGAATAAGTGAAGTTGTAAATAAAGAAAGAGTTGATGATATTGTTGTTTCTCTATCACTTGGGTATGCTGTAAAAAAATCATCATCAGAAAAGATGGAAAAAGTATTTAGGGATGCAGAAGATGATATGTATCGTCATAAACTTACAGAAAGTTCTAGTATGAGAAGTAGAACTATAAGTGTAATCATGAATTCTTTATTTGAAAAAAATATTAGAGAAATGCATCACTCAAAAAGAGTGGCTGCTATTTGTGAATTTATTGCAACTAAAATGAATTTTAATAAGGATGAAATAAAACAAATTAGAATTGCAGGATTAATGCATGATATTGGAAAAATTGGAATAAATAATGAAATTTTAGATAAAAAAGGCTCACTTACAGAGTCTGAATGGGATGAAATAAAAAAACATAGTGAGGTAGGTTATAGAATACTCAGTTCAGTAAATGAATTTTCGGAAATTGCTGTTTTTGTTTTAGCTCATCAGGAAAGATGGGATGGGAAAGGTTATCCTCAAGGTTTAAAAGGGGATAATATACCTATAGAAGCGAGAATTATTGCAATTGCTGATGCTTTCGATGCAATGATATCTGAAAGAGCATATCGACCAAAGCTGTCTAAAGAAGAAGCAATTTTAGAAATAGAAAAACAGGCAGGTAAACAGTTTGATCCTGAGATTGTTGAAATATTTGTAAATAGTATTAAAATTAGTGAATGGTAGGAAAACCTTAAAAGGAAAGGGTATTTGAAAATGAAGAAAATATTTAAAATTTGTTTATTTATATTTTTTATAACACTTGTAGGTTGTTCAAGTAATGATAAGGAACAAGACAATAATAAGGGTGTTGCTAAAGTTATTAAAATATCAACAGAAGAGGCAAATAAGAGATTAGGTAGTGAGAAAGATGTAATTTTGGTTGATGTAAGGACACCTGAAGAATATAAGGGGGAGCATATAAAAGATGCTATACTTTTACCTCTTGATACAATTAGTAAAAAGGCTGGAGAGGTAATTCCTGATAAGGAGGCCATTTATTTTGTTTATTGTAGAAGTGGTAATAGAAGTGCAACTGCTTCTTCCATATTAGTGGAAATGGGTTATAAGAATATATTTGATTTAGGTGGAATAATAGATTGGCCCTATGAAACTGCCAGTGGATTATAGATAAGGTTAAATGACAGTGTTTTTCAACACTGTCATTTATATACTTACATAATTTACAAATTTAATATATATATGATACAATTATTACATGTATATAAGTTATTAAATTTTCTCATATATTAGGAGTTAAGTAATGTTTTGGAAAATCAAAAAAAAAGATAGTCCAATAAGAAAAAATTTTATTTATATTCAATTAGTAACAATTTTAACTATAGTTGTTCTCCTTGGAGTTGTTAGCATGGAATTTTCTAAAAGTGTACTTTTAAATCAATTAGAAAATGATGCCAAACACTATGGAGGGATGACAGGAAAATATATAGAACAAAATCAAATAACTAACAACATTATAAATAAAAATATGGAAGATTTAGCATATAGTTTAAGTGCGGAAATATTAAACTCAAAAAAAGATTTAAGCAATGTTTATTTAAAAGATATTTCTAGAAATTTTGGGGTTGATGCTATTTATTATTACTCTCCTACTGGAACAATAATATATTCTTCTGATGGAGAATATATAGGTTGGAAGGCAAAACCCGGTGATCCAATATATTTATTTATGAATAGTGGTAAAAATATTTTCAACGAAGATATTAGAAAGAGTACAGATTCTGATGAATATTATAAATTTAGTTATTTTAAAGATGATAATGGTAATTTTGTACAAATTGGATTTTTGTTGGATAATATTGAAATCCAAACAAAAAAGTATGATTTTCAAACTATAGTAAATGATATTACAACTGATGATAAAATATATTATTCCTTAATTATTGATAATAACTTAATAGGAATTGCAGATAGTAACTTAGAAAATGTTGGCATGGATTGGAGTAAAGACTCTAATTATCAAAAAGCCTTAAAAGGCGAAACTGTTGTTGTTAATATTTATGATGAAGATTTGAAAGAAAATGTGCTGAAAATTATTGTTCCAATAGTAAGTGATGGACAAATTAGTGAGTTATTGGTAATTGGTCATTCTCTTGATTCTTTAAATGATTTAGTAAGTAACTCAAGCATAAGAATTTTAATTACTTTGTTAGTAATTAGTGCAGTTATCTTGTATAGTCAATGGAAATTTATGATTAATCCAATAAATTTATTAAACAACCAACTCATATACTTTGACTTCATAAAAAAAGGTCATAAACTTAAAATAAAACAAAATGATCCATTTAAAGGGGTTTACCTAACAATAAATAATTTACTTGCTAGAGTTGATGAATATATAAACAAGAATATTGAAATGAAAGAATATGTGGAATATGAAGCATATCATGATGAACTAACAAATCTTGAAAATCGTAGAGCTTTATATGAAGAATTAGATAGAATATTAAAGGATAATATTAGTGGTTCAGTATGTATGATTGATTTAAATAATCTTAAAGAAATTAATGATATATATGGACATATTACAGGAGATGAAATTTTAAAAAATATTGCGCATAGATTCAGAGGACAAATTGATGAACAAATAAAATTTTATCGTTTCGGTGGAGATGAATTTATTGCTATAATTCTAGGTGATAAAGATTGCATCAAGAAAAAATATAAGCGTATCTTTAAAAGTATAAGTAAACCAATAAAAAATGAAATGAAAGAATTCGAAATATCATTTTGCCTGGGTATATCTTCTTTCCCAAAAGATGGAAGATCCAAAAATGAATTGATAAGTAAAGCAGATATTGCCATGTATTATGTCAAAAAAAATTTAGGATCAGGATTTGCCTATTTTAGACCATTTATGCAAAAAAAATTAAATAGAAGATCAGAGATAAATAATATATTAAAGGAAGCAATAAAAGGAAAAGGATTTAATTTACTTTATCAACCTATCTATAATACTCATATAAAATGTATAGCCTATTATGAAGCTTTAATTAGATTGGATGACTATCAAATTTCACCAATTGATTTTATAAAAGTAGCAGAAGACAAGGGTTTGATAATTGAAATTGGAAGGTTTGTTATTAGGGAAGCTATTAAACAACTTTATAAATGGAAATTAAAAGGTATTGAGCTAAAGACTATAGCAGTAAACTTATCCCCAAATCAAATTAAAGATAAAAAACTGGTAAAATACATTCTTGCATTATTGGCTGAATATGATATTGAAGCCAAGTATTTGGAAATTGAGATTACTGAAGACATATTTATTGAGAATTCATTGGAAGTTGTGGCTTTTCTTGAAAGCTTGAAAAATATCGGACTTAAAGTAACCTTAGATGATTTTGGATCGGGTTATTCTTCTTTGACTTATTTAACTTTTATGCCAATAGATAAAATAAAACTTGATAAAATTCTGATAGATAAATATTTAACCAAAGAAAAATTAAGTATAATAAAAAACATTATAAATATTGCTCATGACCTTAATCTTTTAGTTGTTGGTGAAGGTATAGAAACAGCAGATCAATATGATATGTTAAAAGAAATGGATTGTGATTTTATACAAGGTTACTATTTTAGTAAACCTGTAAACTGTGAAACAATTGAAAAAATGTTATTAAATAAAACTAACTGAATAAATGAATTAAATATAATATTCAATCTGATTTAAACCTGCAATATTTGATCATATTGTAGGTTTTCTTTTATGCTATAATGAAATTGTATTAATGATTGTGAAGTAAGCTTGAGGTGAAGTAATGTTGGAACTAGACGAAAAAGAACTTGATAAAATAAATCGTTACTGGAATGCTTGTAATTATCTGGAAGCTGGAATGATATATTTACAAGATAATCCCTTATTAAAAGAACCTTTAAAAAAAGAACATGTAAAAAGACGTTTATTAGGACACTGGGGCTCAAGTCCTGGTTTATCTTTTATTTATGTTCACTTAAACAGACTAATAAAAAAGTACGATTTAAATATGATATATATAGCAGGTCCTGGTCATGGTGCACCTGGTGTTTTAGCACCTGGTTATTTAGAAAGCACCTATACAGAGACTTATCCCAATATTACAGAAGATGAAGAGGGACTAAAAAAATTCTTTAAACAATTCTCCTTTCCTGGAGGTATAGGAAGTCATTGCACACCAGAAACACCTGGTTCTATTCATGAAGGTGGAGAGCTTGGATATAGTTTATCTCATGCCTATGGAGCAGCCTTTGATAATCCGGATTTAATTGTAGCTACAGTTATAGGAGATGGGGAAGCAGAAACTGGACCACTTGCAACTTCCTGGCATTCAAATAAGTTTTTAAACCCAAAAAGAGATGGAGCAGTTTTACCTATATTGCATTTAAATGGATATAAGATAGCCAACCCGACGATTTTGGCTAGAATAAGCAATCAAGAACTTGTAGACTTATTTAAAGGTTATGGCTATAAGCCATATTTTGTAGAAGGTGATGAGCCTATTATTATGCATCAACAAATGGCAGAAACTATGGAAAAAGTTATTCTTGAAATAAGAGAAATTCAAAATGAAGCAAGAATTAATAAAGTGAGTATTAGACCCAACTGGCCTATGATTGTTTTAAAATCACCAAAAGGTTGGACTGGTCCCAAAATAGTTGATGGTCATAAGGTTGAAGGATCATGGCGTGCTCATCAAATACCATTAAATGCAATCCATGAAGACCCAGAGCATTTAAAAATGCTAGAAGAATGGCTGAAATCATATAAGCCAGAAGAACTTTTTGATAATAATGGGAAATTAGTAGAGGAATTAAAAGAGATGGCACCTCTTGGTAATCGTAGAATGAGTGCAAATCCAATTACTAATGGAGGTTTATTAAGAATACCACTTAAATTACCAGATTTTAGAGATTATGCAGTCAAGATGGAAAAACCTGGAGTTGTAGAACAAGGCAACACTAAACCTTTAGGTAATTTTTTAAGAGATGTATTTAGAGATAATCCTGAAAATTTTAGATTATTTGGACCTGATGAAACAGCTTCAAATAAACTGCAAGCTGTGTATGAAGAAAGCAAAAAGGTTTGGTTGGGTGAGTATATGTTGAGTGATGCTGATGGGGGAGAACTTTCACCTGTTGGTAAAGTGATGGAAATGCTAAGTGAGCATACTTTGTTAGGTTGGCTTGAGGGTTATCTCTTAACAGGGCGTCATGGTTTTTTTCATACCTATGAAGCCTTTGCTCATATAATTGATTCTATGTTTAACCAACATGCTAAATGGTTGGAAATAAGCAAGAGAGAAGCAAGTTGGAGATCTCCAATAGCTTCTGAAAATATACTTTTAAGTTCAACAGTCTGGCGTCAGGATCATAATGGCTTTTCCCATCAAGATCCTGGTTTTTTGATGTTGTAACTAATAAAAGTCCAGATGTGGTTAGAATATACCTGCCACCTGATGCAAATTGTTTGCTTTCTAATGTTAATCATTGTTTGAAAAGCACAGGTTATGTTAATGTTATTGTTTCAGATAAACAGGAGCATTTACAGTATCTAAATATTGAAGAAGCTGATTATCATTGTGAAAAAGGACTTGGTATTTGGCAATGGGCTAGTTGTGAAGGTGAACCAGATGTAGTGATGGTAGGTTGTGGCGATGTGACTACGAAAGAAGCTTTAGCTGCAACAGCTATACTTAATAAAGCATTACCGGATTTGAAGGTTCGTTTTGTAAATGTAGTTGATTTGGCTAAGTTAATAGACCAGTGTGATCATCCTCATGGTTTATCTGATGATGAATTTAATAAGATTTTCACTAAAAATAAAGAGGTTATTTTTAATTTCCATGGCTATCCTTGGTTAATTCATAAACTAACCTATAAAAGAAATGAGCCACAAAGAATTCATGTTTATGGCTATCATGAAAAGGGTAATATATGCACTCCTTTAGAATTGGCAATTATTAATAAGATAGATAGGTTTAATCTAGTAATTGGAGTAATAGACAGGATGGAAAATATAGGGCCTAATGGTGCTGAGCTAAAATCAAGAATGCTAAAAGAAATTGATGAAAATATAGATTACGCTCACCAGTATGGTATTGATAAAGATGAATATAGTAATTGGACATGGGGTGAAAAATGATTAAAAATCAATGGTATTTAGTTCTTGATGCTAAGGAAGTAAAGAAAAATAAATTAGTTGGTGTAACTAGGTTGTCAGAAAAATTAGTTTTTTGGCGAGATGAAAATAATGAAGTTAATTGTATCTTTGATAAATGTTGTCATAGAGGAGCTTCTTTAAGTGCTGGTAAGGTTGTTGGAAATCATGTTCAATGTCCTTTCCATGGCTTTTTGTATGATAGTAAGGGTAGGGTTATAAACATACCTGCAAATGGCAAACAGACGCTTATACCTGAAAACTTCAAAGTTAATTCATATATAGTAAAGGAAGCTTATGGCTTTATTTGGTTATGGTATAGCGAGGATAAGGACAATATTCCAGAAATTCCATTTTTTGAGGATTTAAAGAATGGATTTACCTATGGTGGTTTTTCTGAAAGTTGGCCAGTACATTATACGAGAGCTATAGAAAATCAACTAGATGTTGTTCATTTACCTTTTGTTCATAAAACTACTATAGGTGCTGACAATAGAACTTTAGTCAATGGGCCTGTTGTTAAATGGAAAGATAATCTCATGACATTTTATGTTAATAATGATAGAGATAATGGGGCAATTCCTTTAAAACCTGATGAAATAAAAGATTATGAAAAGTTGTTTAGTTTACAATTTCAAATGCCCAATATTTGGCAAAATAGAATATCTGACCAGGTAAGGATTTTTGCTGGTTTTGCACCTATAGATGATGGCAATACTCGTATATATTTAAGGTTTTATCAAAGCTTTATGAAGGTGCCTATCTTAAAGGAATTAATAAATAGTTCTAGTAATATTTTTAATAGGATTATACTTCATCAAGATAGAAAAGTAGTATTAACCCAATTGCCGATTAAGAGCGAATTTAAAATAAATGAGAATCTAATACAAGGTGATTTGCCTATTATTGAATTCAGAAAAAAAAGAGACCAGTTAAGATGATTATCCTAAGGATAATCACCCTTTTAATATATTGATTAAGTTTTGGTTTAATTCTAATAAGTACGTCTATTAAGGAGATATAGATCAATATAGGAGTTAAAATAGAATTATATGAAAAAAACTAAAAATAATAAATATAAGAATATAAGAGAAAAGGATTATCTCTATTGAGATAATCCTTTTTTCTTGGTTACTATAGTATAGATTAGTTGTATAATTAGTCCAGCAATTAGGCCAATTATGATTATGGTTAGATAGGAGATAATTCCTACAAGATCGCTCCAACCTTCTGCTGATTTGCTTATGGTGATATATAGCATATAGACTATACTGGCTAGATTAAATATTGATGCTGTTATAAAGTGAATCTTAGCTCCTAAAAAGCCTCCTACGGTTATTAGTATCGAAATTGAGAGAGATAGTATAGCGAAACTAATTATATTAGCAGAACTTATATCTGAACCTAATATTTTACTTGCTGAAAATAGAGATATGAAGTTTATTATTAATATGGTAGCTAGTATAGGAAACCATTTTTTTGAGTACTTATTTGGTACTTTTTGCATGTTTGCTTGCCTCCGTTTTTTATTTGATTATATCAGGTAATTGATAATAACAACAGATGGGACAATAAATAATTATGTTAATAATAGTGTGCTTTTAGTGCATTTTATCTAGGGGATAAACATTTAAATACTAGACTAATGACATTAATATATGCTTAATTAATGTGAAAAAGTAAAATATCTATGTATTTTAGGAAAAGTTATTGTATAATATATAAATGCTCATTTATACTAAAATTTAATAAATATCATAGATGTTATGAGTATTGTTATGGGATCTAAAAAACGTGGAAATATTCGTTGGTTTATAAACATGTGGATATTTGCTTTTCTAATTATTTATTTATTATACTTAGTCTTAATTCGTTTAGTAAACACTTTATGTTTAAAATTAAAATATTAGATAATTTCGGGAAAATTTACGGGAGGTTAGTACTAGCGATTATTGCAATTTCTGTGACATATTATATAGGATACCTGATATTATTAGTATTAAGTACAATTTATTTTTTCTATGAATTATTTAAATTTCTAAATAGAGATTAAAGGTATAATCTAAAATATTTAGTTGATTTTACAAAGGAATATATAACAGTCTTTTCTTTGACAAGTAGCCCAAAATCCTATATAATTACAAAGTATTTAAAATATAAATTAGTATCTTGAAGTAAACAGATTGAGTAAGAGGTTTGCGAGTTACCTTACGTATTTCATGCGATGAAATGTGGATTGTAATAAGTCTACCATTAAAATCAGAAATTTCTGTTGAAAAATGAACTATAGAACTGGGGTTTGATTAGGATCGCAAGGTGATAATCTACACTATATTAATTATGGTATAAAGTGAACTGTATTAGCAGGCAAGCTTAAACACTCTAACTCTATTTAAGAGTTGGAGTGTTTTTTTTTATAAGGAGGACAAGAATGGAAGAATTAATTGCAATAACTAGAGGTAAAATCGAGAAAAGACAGCTATCTCCAGAGCAGGAAGCTAAATGGACTGACTGGAAATGGCAGATTAAAAATACAATAAGAACAATAGACCAAGTTGAACAAATATTAGGTATAGAGTTTGAAACTAAGGAAAAAGAACAAATCAGCCAAACTATAGAACACTTCCCAATGTCAATTACTCCCTACTATATTTCATTGGTAAACATAAAAGACTATAAGCATGATCCAGTTTTCAAACAAGCTTTTGCAAGTGTGAGAGAACTTGAAATAGCCGATCATGACATGTTAGACCCATTAGGTGAAGAAAAGGATAGTCCTGTAGAGGGAATAACCCATAGATATCCAGATAGAGTACTTTTTCATGTAAGTAATGTTTGTGCTATGTACTGTCGACATTGTACTAGGAAAAGAAAAGTCGGTGACAGAGATTTTGTTCCTTCAAAAGAACAATTAGAAAAAGGGATTGAATATATTAGAAATACACCAGAAGTCAGAGATGTTTTGCTTTCAGGAGGGGATCCTTTCTTGTTAGGTGATGAGATGATTGACTGGTTACTAGGGGAAATAGAAAAAATAGAACATGTAGAAGTAGTAAGAATTGGAACAAGAACACCTGTTGTACTTCCTTTTAGAATTACAGATAAGTTAGTTGAGGTCTTAAAGAGTCATGGAGTCTTATGGTTAAATACTCACTTCAATCATCCAAAAGAAATTACTAAAGATTCTAAAGAAGCACTTGAAAAATTAGCCTTTGCAGGTATTCCTCTTGGTAATCAATCAGTTCTTTTAGCAGGAGTGAATGACTGTCCAATAATAATGAGAAAATTAGTTCATAAACTAACTCAAAATAGAGTAAGACCATACTATCTATACCAATGTGATCTATCAGAAGGTCTTGAACATTTTAGAACCTCTGTTGGTAAGGGCATAGAAATAATGGAAAGTCTTAGAGGGCACACTAGTGGATTTGCTGTCCCTACCTTTGTGATTGATGCACCAGGAGGAGGAGGTAAGATACCTGTTATGCCAAATTATTTAATCTCATGGTCAGATCATAAAGTTATATTAAGAAATTATGAAGGGGTTATAACCACCTATCAGGAGCCAGAACACTATACTGGAGGTAATTGTGATTTGCATTGTGACAGATGTGAGCTTCAACATGTTCTTAAAATTAAAGATGAAGAAGAAAAAACTACTGGAGTAGCTAAACTGTTAGCTGATTTTGATGATATAATTACATTAACACCAAATGAGGAGGACACGGATGACAATAGACAAAATTGAAATGGTAGATAATACTGTTTTCCAACATGGAAAGCATAGTGATAGAATTTATCTGATGTCACTTGATGCAAAAAATACAGGAAGAATTATTAATTTAATTGAAAGTCTGGCTGAAACTAATAATTATACAAAAATAATAGTTAAAGTACCAGAACGTAGTAGAACTGATTTTATAGCTAATGACTATATACAAGAGGCTCTTATTCCAGATATGTATCATGGGATAGAAGATGGATATTTTATGAGTAAATATTTAAATACAACCAGATCTGTTGAAATATATAAGGAAGCGATAGATAATATACTTGAAAATGCTTTAAATAATCAAGGGGATTTTGATGAGACTTCAAATGATAAAAGAGAAGTAATTAAAATGACCTTAGGTGATGTGCAAGAAATGGCAGAATTCTATTATAGTGTATTTGAAAGTTATCCTTTTCCTATATTTGATCCAGAGTATTTAGCTAAGACAATGCATGAGGATGTTGAGTATTTTGGAATAAGAGATGAAGGTAAATTAATAGCCTTGGCATCAGCTGAAATAGATATTGAAAATTCCAATGCGGAAGCTACAGACTTTGCAGTCTTAAAAGAATATAGGAGACAAGGTTTGGCACAACAACTTTTAGTTAAAATAGAAGAAGAGCTAAAAGGTAAAGACATACAAACTTACTATACAATTGCTAGAGCCCTATCACCAGGTATGAATAAAGCCTTTGCTAAACTAGGTTATAAGTATGCTGGGACATTAACTAACAATACAGGAATAGCAGGTAGTATAGAGAGTATGAATGTTTGGTATAAGACCTTAAATTAGAAAGATTAAGGAGGATAAAAGATGGAAAATAAAAATATTAAGGATAGTATAGTATTTAGTGATGAATCTATAACTAAAAAGATCATATTTGATGAGGAGAAGGTTCTTGTTTTCGTTTTGAATTTTAAAGCGGGTCAAAAGCTTCCTGTACATAAGCATGGATCATCTGCCTTATTGTATACAGTACTTTCAGGTTCAGGAGAAATGTTAGTGAACGATAAAATAGTAAAATTAGAAGAAGGCTCAATTGGTCTTGTAAATGGGGATGATGATTTTAGTATTCCTTTTGTTGAAAAGGATATGAGTTTATTTGTAACCTTAAGTCCAAGACCAGAAGATGAAAGATATGCTCAAAAAATTGGTTAAATGATATTTTTATATATTTGTTAGTATAGCTATATAATAAGTATTTATGAAACACTCTAGTGATTATTAGGGTGTTTCTTTTTTTTAAATTTATAATGTTAACCATATCATATACTTGGTTGACAAACTATGTGTTATATAGTAATATATCAAATATATTTATGATAATATTTGTGAATTGGAGTAATTAGATGTCTTTAATTAATAATTTATTAAGCATATTGGAACAAAATAGAAACACCTATATTTCAGGACAGGAATTAGCTGAAAAACTTGGTGTTTCACGTACGGGAATTTGGAAAGCTATTAAAAGGCTGGAAGAAGATGGCTATATGATAACTGGTGTTAATAATAAGGGGTATATGCTAAGTGGGCAAAGTGATCTTATTTCTGCTGAGGGTATTTCTATATATTTAGATGAGGTTAACAAAAAGTATCCTATAGAGGTTTTTAAAAGTGTGGACTCTACTAATACTATGGCTAAGAAACTTTCCTTGGAGGATAAGAAGTCTGAGCTTATTATTATTGCAGATGAACAAACTGCAGGTAGGGGAAGAATGGGTAGAAACTTTTTTTCACCTCCTAAGACTGGAATTTATATGAGTCTTGTTTTACGTCCTAATAGACACATTTCGGAACTGGCTACAATTACTGTAAAAGTATGTGTGGCTATTTGTAGAGTTATTGATAGGTTAACTAATTTAAGGGCTGAAATAAAATGGGTTAATGATATTTATATTAATGGTAAAAAGGTTGGGGGTATTCTTACTGAGGCGGTTACTGATTTTGAGAGTGGTATGGTGGAATCAGTGATTATTGGAATTGGTCTTAATATTAAAACTGAAGATGATGATTTTCCAAGTGAGATTAGTTCTGTGGCCGGTTCTATTTTTCCTGGTAATGTTACTAGGAATGAAATTATTGGGGAAATTATTAATGAGTTTATGCAAATATATCTTGATGTGGATAATGATGATGCTAGTTTAGTGATGGGTGAATATAAGGAAAGATGTTTTTTATTAGGTCGAAATATAAATTATTATATAAGTGGTAAGAAATTTGAAGGTGAGGTTGTTGATATTAATGACTTGGGTAATTTAGTGATAGTAAATGTAACTGGAGAAAAGGTAATATTAAATTCTGGGGAAGTTACGTTAAGCGGAAATTAAAATAATTATATGATTTATTAAATAAAGAATAAAAAAAGAAAGATAAAAGTATCCAATTATAACTTTTTAAATTAAACGTTATTATTATATTTATCTAAAGTTACAGGTTGGATAACTTAAGGAGGAAAATTGATGAATTTAAAAAACTTAACTAAAACTGCGTTTTTTGTTGTCTTGATGATTATTGGGGCTTTTATTAATGTTAGTTTTGGTTCGCCTGTTCCGTTTACTTTGCAAACTTTGTTTATGTTAATGGCTGGTATTATTATTGGTTATAAGTATGGGGCTTTGTCTCAGGTTGTTTATGTTTTATTGGGACTTTTTGGCTTGCCTATTTTTACTCAGGGTAAGGGTGGTTTGGCTGCATTACTTAGTCCAACTTTTGGATTTTTATTGGGTTTTATACTGGCGGCTTTTGTTACTGGTCTATTATTTAAGAAGTTAGCTATTAAAAATAGTTATGTTAAGGGTGTTGTTAGTACTCTTATTGGTGCTGTAATTGTCTATCTGCCTGGCATTTTGTATTTTTATGTGGTGCAAAATGTGATTGTTGATAAGCCATATAGTCTATTAACTATTGTTGGGTTTATGGTTCCTTTTTTTATTCCTGATGTTTTAAAGGCAATTGCTGCTGGAATACTTGGGGTATTAATTAGAAATGCGCTGGTAAAAAGACATTTATTAGATGTTGAATAGTAGATCAAATTAAATAAAATTAATAAATTCATATGGATTAAATAAATAAAGAAGGACTGAATAAGGTACACATTAGTATTTTACATGGATCTATCTTTTTTTATGCTAGTTAGATTTTTGTTATCACTACATATTTATTTATTAAAATATGCTATTATGATTGTCTGATATAATGGTGTCAGTTAAATTCGTCTAATTGTTTATTTGGGGGATGAGTAATGATTAAAATAGTTGAATATGAAAATAAATATAAAAACCAGGTTATTGAATTAATACTGAATATTCAAAATGATGAGTATGGTATAAATCTTGGTATTGATGAACAGCCGGATTTGTTAAATATAGAGGAAGAATATATTGCAAAGGGAGGTAATTTCTGGATTGGGATTGATGTTTATGATGAAGTTGAAAAAGTGATTGGGACTATTGCATTACTTAAAAAAGAAAAGAACGTGGGTATCTTGAAAAAGTTTTTTGTAGATAGTTGCTATAGGGGTAGGGAGTTTGGAGTTGGGTCTAAGTTATTTGATACTTTGTTGACCTTTAGTAAAATGATTTATATAAAGCACATTGTTCTTGATACTCCAGCTGTAGCTGTAAGATCACATAGTTTTTATAGACGAGTTGGCTTTAGGTTGATTTCTAGGGTGGAACTGCCTATTGAATATACATTTCCTGATAGGGATTCACTATTGTTTATGCTGGATATTGGCAAATAATATAATTGATTTGTAACGAAAACAGCTACTCCCCAAGTGGGGTGTGTAGAAAAATTATTTATATATTCTCATGAATATATAAATGTTATGAGTTAAAAAGCCTATTATGAAAATAAGAGGATGGATTTTAACTAAATGTAACTTCAAGCATACAAAATGAAGTACACCACAAATGTTAGACATTATTTAACAATTGTGGTGTACTTTTATGTGTATAATATTCTATTTCATAAGTTTCCAGATATTATCAGCAAATTCTACAGGATCATCAATAGATAAACCCTCAATTAATCTAGCCTGATCATAAAGAACCTTAGTATATAAGGCAAAATCATCCTCATTATCTTTTAGAGCTGCTTTTAAAGCATCAAAAACCTTGTGCTCGATATTTATCTCTAATACCTTATCGGCCTTCACTTGTTGACCATTTGGCATCTGATTTAGAATTTTTTCCATCTCTATAGAAATATCACCATCATTAGCAAAACAAACAGGATGATTCTTCAACCTTTTAGAAGGGCGAACATCAAAAACCTTATCATCAAGAATAGTTTTCATCTTAGCAAAAAGATCTTTGTTTTTTTCAATCTCTTCTTCTAATTCTTCCTTATTATCTAAATCCTCAATACCTAAATCATTACTAGTAACAGAACGGAACTCTTTTTCCCTATAGTTTGTTAGTACTTTAACAGCAAATTCATCAATATCATCAACCAGATAAAGAATTTCATAATTTCTATCCAATAACTGTTCAGTTTGAGGAAGTTTTTCAATTTTTTCTAAAGACTCACCAGTAGCATAATAGATAAAATTTTGATCATCTGGCATTCTTTCAATATATTCATCAAGACTTACTAACTTCTTATCCTTTGATGAGTAGAAAAGAAGTAAATCAGATAGAAGATCCTTATTCATACCATAATCAGCATAAATACCATACTTTAATTGTCTGCCAAAAGATTCATAAAACTTATCATAAGCCTCACGATTATTCTTCAAGAGGCTTAGTAGTTCTTTTTTAATTTGTTTTTCTATATTTTTAGAAATTAACTTCAATTGACGATCATGTTGTAACATTTCCCTGGAAATATTAAGTGACAAATCTTCAGAATCCACTAATCCCTTTACAAAACTAAAATGATCAGGTAGAAGTTCAGGGGCACGATGCATAATTAAAACACCATTAGAATAAAGCTCCAATCCCTTTTCATAGTCTTTAGTATAGTAGTCATAAGGTGCTTTTTCAGGAATAAAGAGAATCGCATTATATCTAATTGCTCCCTCAACACTAATATGAGCATGTTTGATTGGCTTATCAAAACCATAATGTTTCTCTGAATAGAAGTTTTCATAATCTTCATCTTTCAATTCATTTTTATTCTTTCTCCATATAGGAACCATACTATTAACAGTTTGCTCTTCTAGTGACTCTTCAAATTCATCTTTTGATCCTTCTTTTAAATTGCTTACAGGTATTTCCATAATTATTGGATAACGAATAAAGTCAGAATATTTTTTAACCAAACTTTTCAAATGATAAGGGTTAAGATAAGTATCATAATTTTCATCTTCAGTGTTCTCTTTGATTGTCAGAGTTATTTCGGTACCAACATCTTCTTTAGAACATATATCGAGAGTGTATCCATCTGCACCTTTTGAAGTCCAACAATATGCTTCTTCACTACCATAAGCTTTAGATTTTACCATAACTTCATCAGCAACCATAAAGGAAGAATAAAAACCTACCCCGAATTGGCCAATGATGTCATAACCTTCTTGTGCATCATTTTCTTCCTTGAAATTAAGTGATCCACTTTTTGCAATTGTTCCAAGGTTCTTATCTAATTCTTCCTTGGTCATACCTATGCCTGTATCAATAATTTTAAAGGTACGATCCTCTTTGTTAGTTATAATTTTGATTTTGTAGTTATCCTTGTTGAAATCAAGTTTATCAGTTGTTAGTGCTTTATAGTACATTTTATCCATTGCATCACTAGCATTGGAAATCAACTCCCTGATAAATATTTCCTTATGTGTATAGATAGAATGTATCATCAAATCTAATAACCTTTTTGATTCTGATTTGAATTGTTTTTTTGCCAAAATGATCTCTCCCTTCATATATATTATATATTTTGACTAATTGTTAGCACTCTGGTATAATGAGTGCTAACAGATACTTTATACCATAAAAACCTACTTCAAGTCAAATGTTTTTGAAAAATTGTTGTTTAAAAGGAGTATTATTAAAGTATAAAGTAATTTGACAGGAGGGAATAGAATGGATCCAAACAAATTAACACAAAAATCAATGGAAGCCTTACAACAAGCGGAAACTAAGGCGCTAAGGTACGGGCAAATAGAAATAGAAATAGAACATCTTTTGATTGCTCTATTAGAGCAAAGTGATGGACTTCTTCCTAGAATATTAAAAACAATGGATGTAAACATTGACTCCTTTAGTAAAGCAGTTGAAGATATTCTAGAAAAGAAAACAAGCGTAAGTGGACCAGGGAGAGAACCAGGGAAAATTTACATAAGTAGAAAAGTAGATACTGTTTTAATGAAAGCAGAAAATGAATCTAAAAATATGAAGGACGAATATATTTCTGTAGAACATATATTCTTGGGAATTTTAGACGAGATAAAAAACAGTCCCTTGGATAGGACATTTAAGGTTTTTAATATAACTAAGGATGGTTTCTTAAAAGCTCTATCTGGTATAAGAGGAAATCAAAGAGTAACTAGTAATACTCCTGAATCTACTTATGAGGCTTTAGCCAAGTATGGACAGGAATTAGTACAGTTAGCTAGAAATAATAAACTTGATCCTGTAATTGGTAGAGATATGGAAATCCGTCATGCTATTAGGATTTTATCAAGAAAAACAAAAAACAATCCAGTTTTAATTGGAGAACCTGGAGTAGGCAAGACTGCTATAGTAGAGGGCTTAGCTCATCGTATAGTTAGAGGAGATGTTCCAGAGGGACTAAAGGATAAAAAAATATTCTCACTCGATATGGGAGCCTTAATAGCTGGTGCGAAATATAGAGGTGAGTTTGAAGAGAGATTAAAAGCCGTTCTTCAGGAAATAAAGAAAAGTGAAGGAGAAATCCTTTTATTTATTGATGAAATTCATACAATAGTAGGTGCTGGTAAAACAGAAGGTTCCATGGATGCAGGGAATATGCTTAAGCCTATGTTGGCCCGTGGAGAATTACATTGTATCGGAGCAACTACTTTAGATGAATATCGAAAATATATTGAAAAAGATTCAGCCCTAGAACGTCGTTTTCAGCCAGTAATGGTTGATGAACCAACAGTAGAAGATACAATTTCCATACTTAGAGGTTTAAAAGAGCGTTTTGAGGTTTTTCATGGTGTTAGAATTCATGATAATGCTTTAGTTTCAGCTGCGGTATTATCTCATCGTTATATTAGTGATCGATTCCTTCCTGACAAAGCTATCGACTTAGTTGATGAAGCCTGTGCTTTGATTAGGACTGAAATTGACTCACTACCAGCAGAACTTGATGAAGTTTCAAGAAGAGTTATGATGCTAGAAATTGAAGAAGCAGCTCTTAAAAAGGAAAAAGACAAAGCTAGTCATACTAGGTTAAGTCATCTACAAAAAGAACTGGCAGATTTAAAAGAAAAGATGATGACTATGAAATCTCAATGGGATAATGAAAAAAAAGCCATTAACCAAGTTGGAAAATTAAGAGAAGATATAGAACAACTTCATCAAGAAATTGAAAAAGCTGAAAGAGAATATGACTTAAACAAAGCGGCAGAATTAAAATATGGTAGACTTCCAGAATTAGAGAAAAAATTAAAAGAGGAAGAGGAAAAGTTTGTAAATGATAGGGGAGCTACTCCTTTAATTAGAGAAGAAGTTGTTGAAGAAGAAATTGCCAAGATTATCTCCCAATGGACTGGTATTCCTTTAACTAAACTTATCGAGGGTGAAAGGGAGAAACTTCTTCGCTTAAGTGAAATACTCCATGAAAGTGTAGTAGGTCAGGATGAAGCAGTACAGAGTGTTACAGATTCTATTATCAGGGCTAGAGCTGGTATCAAGGATCCAAAAAGGCCAATAGGTTCTTTTATATTTCTAGGACCAACTGGTGTAGGTAAGACTGAACTAGCTAAGACAATTGCTATAAATCTTTTTGATTCAATTGAAAATATTATTCGTATTGATATGAGTGAGTATATGGAAAAACATGCGGTTTCAAGAATGGTTGGAGCTCCTCCAGGATATGTTGGTTATGAAGAAGGTGGACAACTAACCGAGGCTGTTCGTCGTAAACCTTATTCTGTTATTCTTTTTGATGAAATTGAAAAGGCCCATCCTGATGTGTTTAATATTTTATTGCAGGTTCTAGATGATGGTCGGATAACAGATGCTCAGGGTAGAATGGTTGATTTTAAGAATACTATTATTATTATGACTTCTAATATTGGTTCTTCTTATTTACTTGAGGGTATTGATAAGAGTGGTAATATAACTGATGGTGCTAGAAATGAAGTTATGGATGAGTTGAAGCGTTTATTTAGACCTGAATTTTTAAATAGGGTGGATGATATTATATTCTTTAAACCTCTTAATAAGGAGGATATTGAACATATTATTCATATTTTATTAAAAGAGCTTCAAACTAGACTTGATGATAGAAGATTGAATTTAACTCTTTCTGATAAGGCTATTGAATATATTATTGAAGGAGGATTTGATTCTGTTTACGGGGCAAGACCATTAAGGCGTTTCTTGCAAAACCAAGTAGAAAATTTGCTGGCAAGGAAGTTAATAAGTGGTGATATTCTAGATGGAGCATCAATAACAGTAGATTATGTTGGTGGTGAATTAACTATAAATTGGGTAAATCCAAGTTAATTTTTTAATTATTAAAGAGTTATATAGAAGTAAGCATATACTATAAAAGATGGTTGTGCTTACTTTTTTAGTTGTTTTAAATTGTAGTATAATATAGGTAAGAGGAGGTGCTTTGCATGAAACAAGGAGATAAAGAAAAGAAAAAAAGGAACATTTGGAAGATTATTGCTTTTATATTCTTGGGTGTTATTTTGTTATTTGTAACTTTGGTAGGCATCTCAATTATTGATCATTATAGATTTATTAACGATAATAGGGTAATGGAAATGATAGAAGCTGAGATGAAAGAATTACCTGATAAGGAAGTTATGGATTCAGGCTTGATAAATGTGGGTTCATATATAGGTATGTTTCAAGAGAGTGTTGTAGATCAACTTGGAGAGCCGGAAGAAAATGGTAGTTGGAATGGTGCTGATTACTATAGTTATAGTAAGTCTTTGGATATGCTATTGTATTGGAGTTATGATAGTGAAACAAGAGTTTCTGGGGTTTCATATTTTGGAAATGATAAAATATTAGGGGTATCTTGTGGGATGACTATAAGCGAGGCAGAGGGGATTCTAGGAAAACCTGTTGATAAGGGTTTGGATGAAGGTTATACACCTCCTGAAGCTTATATATCTTATTTAATAAAGGCTGTTAAATTTTCCAATATGGATGAAGTGGTTGATATTAAAATAGTCTATTATGCATCAGGTGAGGATGGACCGATAAGTTATATTGACATTTTAGCTATTAATTAAGGAGATGTTACTATGAATAGAAAATATGAGATATATGGCATTTTTATAGGATTGCTTTTAGGGTTGTTTAGTTTAGTTAATTTTCCTGCTAATGTTGTGGCCGAAGATTATTTTTCTAAGGATGAGGTAGTTTGTCAGGAAATTGTTGATTTAGGTTTTACTCCAAGGGTATATATTCAAGGTAATACCGCAAGGATTGAATATAAGTCTAATTATGGTTCGGAAGATTCAACTGGACCGAGGGAATCAGTATTAGGTGGTGGTTCTATAATTACAGGGAAGACTATCAGGGTAGACTTGACCTTTATTCCTGAAGGTGCTCAAAGGGAAAGTATAAAGGAGAGTTGGTCTAATCTTAATTTAAGTGAAATGTATAAACAGTATAGTGACGAAATACTTGAGGGAAATATTTCAAGTGATAGTATTAAGTATATATTTTTGAGTGAAGATAAAGGTAGTTATAGTAAATATCGTTTTCGCAGGGATGTTGTAATTGGAGATTTTGAGGGTGTGATAAGTATTTCTTCTGCCTCTCTTGATTCTAGAGTTATTCCAATTAGTGTTAATGAATTATTGAATATTTTGGAGGATTATGGTTTTTCTTTATTAAATAAGAAAGTTATAAATATTGATAATTCTAATACATCTGATAATATAGCTGAAGCTACTGAAAAATTGGATTTAATTGTAGGGTATTTACAATGGAGAATGTCTGAAGGTGATAGTGATGAGGACATTGCTCGTTTGGTAAATAAGATTGTTGCTGAAAGAGTTCAGGCAACAAATAATTTACGGAGATCTCCATTAGCTACTATATATAATTTTGTTTTTGGTAGCTATGAAAATAGTTATGGAAAATGGAGAAATACAGCTTGTTTTAATTATGATACTAATGCAATATGGACTTGGCATAATCGAGTTGGTCAGTGTGAAGAATTTGCTCAGTTAAGTTATTATTTGTTGAGTAGAGCAGGTATAACTTGTAATATGTATGCAACTGATCAGCATGCTTTTGTGATAATAAATGAGGATAGAGCTAAGATAGATGATTCTCGTGATTTTGGTGATAATACTTTTGTAGTAGATCCTTGGCAGAACAAGGTGATAAATGGCAAGGATGCTTATAAGAATGGTTATCTATTAGATAATGGAAAATCTCCTTTTATGATTACTACAAATTTGTATCAACCCCCAAAGGGTTATGAAGATATAACAACAAGAAATATAGTTTGGGATAAGGAAAAGAAAACCTGGGTATCAAAGAAGGGTTATGTTTTTAAATATGATATGGCACAGGCTTGGGTTGGTTATGCTATAAAAAAATAAGGTAATAATTCATGGGTAAAAATACGGGAAATTTACCTATAAAGTATTGACATAGGTAAATTATAGTCATATAATACCTATAACAAGGAGTTGACGAGTAATGAACATGGAAAAATTACCTATGTTACCACCAAAAAAGAATTTGGAAACAATTAAAGTTTTAAAACAATTATCCAAGGCTAATAAATCTCTTGCTGAGTTAAAGGGGTTTTCAGATACTATTCCTAATAAACATATATTAATAAATGCAGTGATGATAAATGAAGCTAAAGATAGTTCTGAAATAGAAAATATAATAACAACCCATGATGACCTTTATAAAGCTTTGAGCAATTCTAGTAGTACAAGTGCTGAAGCAAAAGAAGTAGTTAACTATAGGTCTGCTTTATGGCGCGGTTTTGAATTATTAAAAAGTAATGAAATGTTAACTACTAATATGATAGTAGAGATACAAAGTATTGTTGAAAATAATCTTAGTGGTATAAGAAAACTTCCTGGTACTGTTTTAAGAAATGAAAGAACCGGAAAAACTATATATACACCACCAAATGGTGAAAGTGAAATAAGATCGTTACTTGGTAATCTTGAAAAGTATATGAATGAAGATTCAAATGATATTGATCCCCTAATAAAACTAGCTGTTATACATTATCAATTTGAAAGTATCCATCCATTTTATGATGGAAACGGTAGAACAGGAAGAATACTAAATATTTTATATTTAGTATTAATGGGATTATTAGATAGTCCAATACTATACTTAAGTAAATATATCATAAGAAATAAGTCGGAATATTATAGGCTGTTTCAAGATGTTAGAGTAAATGAAAACTTTGAAGATTGGATTGTCTATATACTTAAAGGAGTTGAAGAGACGGCTGTTGAAGCATTAGATCTTGTGAAAAGAATAAATAGTGAAATGGGAATAATTACTAAGGAAATTAAAGAAAAACTTCCTAAGATTTATTCTAAGGAATTAATTGATCTACTTTTTTATGAGTTCTATACAAAGATTACTTATATTGAAAAGGGTTTGTCAATAACAAGAAAAACTGCAAGTAGTTATCTTTCAATGCTAGAAAAAGAAGGATTCCTGGTTTCAGAGAAATTAGGCAAGGAAAGAATTTATCAAAATAAAAGATTATATGATTTAATTAAATATGATAAATAGAAAAAGCAAAACCCTCTTTTTAGAGGGTTTTGCTTTTTCTATTTATTTTTTAGTTACTGAAACTCTCCAGATATCTGGTCCTTCTTCAAGGTATTCCCATTCGAATTGATCGGGCTTTTCTGCCATGAATTGATAATATAGTGGTTTAGGATCGTGATCATTTATCAATTCCATTTTCTCATCTGATTTTAAGCTTTCGAAGGCATTAAAGATAGTTGGATGTTTAAGTTTTGGTTCATATTCTCTAGCATCTACACTTGTAGTAAAATTTTCCATTAGTTGTGACTTCCTTTCTAGTTTTGTTATTATATTTGACATTGTACTATAGTTTGGGCGATTAAGAAGTATCCCTAGCTACGGTTTTTTGAATATAATAAAAAACATTAAAATGTCAGACTAATAAAAAGCGATAATAAAATAGACTAATACTACTAAGTTTAATGATGCATAAATAAATAATAAAGTTTTACTAATCTTATTCCATAAATTCCAGCGCTTTATTGCTAGGTGAATAGCATATGTTGTATGAAAAGCAAATGCAATTTGTGCTGGAATAAATAAGTATTGTAAATGTATAAGGGATGATAACTGAGGTATTAGTATCCTTTTTACTGTATCAAGACCTGAAAGCATATAAGTAATGAAGGAAGCTAAAAGTATCCAGGCTGCAATTCGATCAAGTTTAGAGATCAGCTTCATTGCTATATCCTCTACTTTCCCAATATCCTTTATAGTTTTTATCACTTGATAATTCTATTCGATTAATCCATTTAGCCCATTTATAACCTAACTTATCTTCTGCAACTAACTGGAATGGATAACCTCTTTCTGGAGGTAATACTAAACCGTTCATTTTATAAGCCAATATTATATTTTTATCAATAATAGTATTTAATGGAAGAGAAGTGGTATAACCATCAACTGAATAAAAAATAACAGTATTGGCATTACTTTGTACATTAACTTTATCTAATAAATCCTTAAGCAAAAAACCTTCCCACAGGATATCTACACTCCAGCCTTCAACGCAATTAAGCCTGACTACTTTTGTGTATTTTGTGTTTGTTAGTATTTCATCATAGGTAAAATCTTCTTGTTTATCAACAAGACCATCAATTGTTAGTTTATATTTTGTGATATCAACATTTTGAGGTCCTGATATAGAATTTTCTCTAAAGTCAGTAATAGAGGATAAATCCTTACCTTGGTAATCTTTTATTTCTGTTTTAGCCAGTTCTTTAAGATTGTCATTTGTTGATACATTGCTACATCCGGCAAAGGTTAACAGAAAAAATAGACTTAAGGTTATTATAAATATTTCTTTAATTTTCATAATTTTAATCTCCTCGCTATAATAAAGTGTTCTTTATTATTACTTCTAATATTAGTTTACCATGAAATTGGCATTTTGGACTTTATAATCATACTAAAAGATTATATAATTATAAGGTATAAATTAAAAATTGAAAAAGATATAGGAAATAATTTAAAAGGAGAATAAAATGGGCAAAACATTAGTAGAAAAAATATTTGATGCACACAGAGTAGAGCAACCATATCCTGATACTCATGTATTAAAATTAGACAGAGTCTTCTGTCATGAAATAACTACACCAATCGCTATTACAGATTTAATGGCTAGAGGTAAAGACAGGGTCTTTGATCCATCTAAGATTAAAGCGGTAATCGATCACGTAACTCCAGCCAAAGATTCTAAAACAGCTGAACAAGGGAAAATTTTGCGTGACTGGGCTAGAAGACATGAAATAAAAGATTTTTTTGATATTGGTAGAAATGGCGTATGTCATGCAATATTCCCTGAGAAAGGTTTTGTGAGACCAGGGTATACCATTATAATGGGTGACTCACATACTTGCACTCATGGGGCATTTGGTGCCTTTGCTGCGGGTGTAGGAACAACTGACCTTGAGGTTGGAATATTAAAAGGAGTTTGTGCTTTTAAATCACCTAAAACTATAAAATTCAATTTAAAAGGCAGCTTACAACCTGGAGTTTATGCTAAAGATTTAATTCTTTTTATAATAAAGGAATTAACAGTTAATGGCGCAACAAATATGGCTATAGAATTTACTGGACCTGTTGTTGATGAAATGTCTATGGAATCACGTATGACTTTGTGTAACATGGCAATTGAAGCAGGTGGGACTGTTGGTATCTGTTATCCTGACATGACAACTGTAGAGTACTTATGGGAATATATTAAAGATGAATTTGGCTCTAAAGAAGAAGCTTTGAAGAATTATTCTAAATGGGTTTCTGATGCAGATGCATCTTATGAAAAAATATATGAATATGATATATCTAAATTGGAACCTATGGTTACTTTTGGTTATAAGCCTGATCAAGTAAAATCAGTTAATGAAATGACTGGTACTAAAATTGATCAAATATATATCGGCAGTTGTACCAATGGTCGTATTGAAGATTTAAGAATTGCCGCTGGTATTTTAAAAGGGAAGATGATTAGTGACAATGTAAGAGCTATTGTTAGCCCAGCGACTCCGGCAATTTATACTATGGCTTTAAAAGAAGGGCTGATTGAAATCTTCCAAAGTGCAGGATTTTGTGTTACAAACCCGACTTGTGGTGCTTGTCTTGGTATGAGTAATGGCGTTCTTGCTAGTGGTGAGGCTTGTGCTTCAACAACTAATCGTAATTTTAATGGTAGAATGGGTAAAGGTGGTGTAGTTCATCTTATGAGTCCAGCGACTGCTGCGGCTTCTGCAATAACTGGAACTATAGTCAATTCCCAATTGTATAAAGGATAAATGGTGATAATAATGAAGAATTTTAATGGAAAAGTTTTATTTTTAGATAGAAGTGATATTAACACCGATGAAATAATTCCGGCTAAGTATCTAACTGAAATAACTAAGGAAGCCTTAAAACCATATCTTTTAGAGGATTTATCTTTAAAGGGTTTTGATAATAAAGAAGATATTAAGGATAAGGTAGTAGTAGTTACTAGAGAAAATTTTGGTTGTGGCTCTTCTAGGGAACATGCACCTTGGGCATTGGAAGTTAATGGTATTAATGTAGTTATAGCAGAGAGTTTTGCAAGGATTTTTAGACAGAATATGTTTAATTGTGGAATGATGGCTATAGAATTGCCGAAGGAAAAGATTGATAATTTGTTTAACAATTATTCTGGATCAATAACTAATATTGAAGTTGATATTGAAAAGGCTAAGTTGTTTGTAACTTCAAGTGAGCAGTCTGAAGTGATTGACTTTGAACTAGGTGGTTTTGACAAGGTTTTAGTACAAGAAGGCGGCTGGGTTAATTATGCCGACAATAGATACTAGCATATCCCAAAAAATAATATTAATATAAATTAGAAAAAGACTTATGGATTAAGGTTTCATAGGTCTTTTTTATTAAGCATATTTGACTATATTAAAATATAATGTTAAATTAACTAAAGAGAACTAAAAAGAACTAAAGCAAATTAAAAAGATGGGAAAATATAAAAGATTGGAGAGAATATTAATGTTTGAGCTACTAGATTATGAAATTGATAAGTTAATAGAAGAAGATGTACCCTATTTAGACTTAACATCACATTTATTGGATATAAAAGGAGATGTTGGACGAATTAAAATTTTTACAAGAGAAAAAGGTATTGCTTGTGGTACAGAAGAAGTAATTAAAATATTTAAAAAATTTGATATTGAAATGGAGTCTTGTATTTATAGTGGTGAACATATGAGCAAGGGGGACAATATAATTATTGGTAAAGGTAAAGTGGATAATTTACATAAAGCATGGAAAGTGTCACAAAATATTTTAGACCATTGTAGTGGTATTGCTACCAAAACTTATAATATGTTAGAGAAGGCTAGAAGAAACAATTCTGATATGATGATTTTAACAACAAGAAAATCATTTCCTGGAACTAGAAAATTAGCAACAAAAGCTATCATGGCTGGTGGTGGATTACCACATAGACTAAATATGTCAGAAACTATTCTAGTATTTAAAAATCATCTTAATCTGATTGGTGGAATTGATGGTTTAATAAAAAGAATGCCAGCTTTGCGCAGTAAAGCATGTGAAAAAAAAATATTGGTAGAAACAGCTGACTTAACGGATGCTAAAAGACTGGCTGCAGCTGGAGTTCATGCTATACAATTTGAAAAATTAATCTATGATCATTTAAAAGATCATGTTGCAGAATTGAAAAAGGAATATCCTGATATTACAATTTTAGTAGCAGGTGGAATTAACGAACAAAATGTTGAAACATATTCTGATAAAAATATAGATGGTATAATAACCTCTTGTCTATATGAGGCCAAACCATTGGACTGTGGGACTAAAATAGAACTTGTAGAATAACAAAAAAACCTCTTTAATAGAGGTTTTTTTTATTGAATATGTTGTATTCTGAATTTTTTTCTTTTATATTGTTATCGCTTATTAGTTTATATCTATTGGTATATTACTTATATACTTTCACTGACATAGTTTTAAAGATAACGTATAAATTTTTCCCTTTTTCAATATTCATTGAAGTAAATGATTTTTTAGTAATTATTGCTGAAATTGTAATTCCTATATCAAGAGTTACCTTTACGCTTGTTCCCTCATCCATAATATTAACAACACTACCTTTATAGTTGTTATTAGCACTAGTATGAATTGGTTCTTTACTTAACAATATATCATCTGGATGGACAGATACTTTTACTTTACCCCTAAGTTCAGTATTAACATTTATATTTATGTTATCAACTAAGGCTGTAACAATATCACCATCAGCCTTTATTTCAGCTTCATATATATTTGATGAACCTTTAGCTCTTTGGAGATATTGGTTGAATTGATCACCTGATATACGCAATTGCTTGCCTAAGCGGTGTGCATCCAAATCACCACGTTTAATCATTTCATAAACAGTATATTTAGTAATTTTAAGTTTATTTGCTATTTCTTCAGGAGTGTATAAGTCTTCTATATTCATATCTTCTACCTCTTCAATTATATTGCACTTTATTTTTTTATTCTAACATAAGGTTAATAAGATAACAATCTAAGATAAATACAAGAAATGTTATTGACAATCATATTGTGTTTTAATATAATGTTTTTAGTTGATAATAGTTTGGTTTAGTTGGTTTTAGTTGTGTATAGATTAGCTAAATCTTTCAAGATTATAGATAGAAAGAGGAGAGACTATGAAAAAAAAACTAAGTTTGATTCTATTATTTCTGGCTATGCTTTTTATTTTTGCCGGATGTAACAGTACTGAAAAAACAGATGATAGTACTGAACCGGTTACTATTACCATAGCAGTTGCAGCTAGCTTGAAAAATACTATGGATGAGGAAATTATTCCAGCATTCCAAAAACAATATCCTAATATTAGGGTAGAAGCTACATATGATAGCTCTGGAAAGCTCCAATCACAAATTGAAGCAGGAGCAGTAATAGACGTATTTATGTCAGCGGCAACTAAACAAATGACTGCACTAAATGATAAAGGTCTATTACTAGAAAATTCAGTTGTAGATTTATTAGAAAATAAGATTGTACTAATAGTACCAACAAATAGTAGTAATGATATAAATAGTTTTACTAATATCACAAAAGCTAATAATATTGGACTTGGAGATCCTGCAAGTGTTCCAGCAGGTCAATATGGAAAAGAAGCTTTGGTTAACTTAAAATTATGGGATCAAATTTCTGCTAAAATAAGTCTAGGCACAAATGTTACCCAAGTTTTAAATTGGGTAGCTGAAGGCAGTGCTGATGCAGGGGTTGTCTATGCAACTGATGCAATTTCTAATAAAAATGTTAAAATAGTAGAAGAAGCCCCTTCTGAGAGTGTTTCTAAAGTAATATATCCACTAGGCATTATCAAAGCAACAGAAAATGAAGAATCAGCTAAAAAGTTTGTAGAATTTCTACAAACTAAAGATATGCTAGATATTTTTGTATCTTATGGTTTTACTGCTATAAATTAAAAGGTTGTTATAATTCAAGATAATAGATAAAAAAAGGAGAGACTATGAAAAAAAGACTAAGTTTAATTGTGTTATTAATGGTTATGATTTTTATTTTTGCCGGATGTAATAAAACTGCAAACGTCGATGAAGACTCAGAGCCTGTCACTATTACACTTGCTGTAGCAGCAGGTTTAAAAAATGTTATGGATAAAGAAATAATTCCTGCTTTTCAAAAAGAGTATCCAAATATTAAAACACAGGTTACATATGATAATGCGGGTAATTTACAAAACCAAATCGAATCAGGAGCTGACGTAGATGTTTTCATATCAGCGGCCATGAAACAAATGAATGCACTAAATGACAAAGGTCTGCTACTAGAAAATTCTGTGGTAAATTTATTGGAAAATAAGATTGTGTTAATAGTACCATTAAACAGTAATAAAGGAATAAATAGTTTTACAGATATAATAAAAGCTGATAATATAGGACTAGGAGATCCAGCGAGTGTACCAGTTGGCCAATATGGAAAAGAAGCGCTAGTCAACTTGAAATTATGGGATCAGATTACTTCTAAAACAAGTATGGGCACGACTGTTACACAAGTGTTAAACTGGGTAGCAGAAGGTAGTGCAGATGCAGGAATTGTCTATGCAACTGATGCAATTTCTAATAAAAATGTTAAAGTAGTAGAAGAAGCCCCTTCGGAGAGCGTTTCGAAAGTAATATATCCAGTAGGAATTATTAAAGCAACTACCAATGAAGATTCAGCTAAGAAATTTGTAGAATTTTTGCAAACTAAAAATATGTTAGATATCTTTGTATCATATGGATTTTTAGCTAGTAAATAGGAGTTTACATGGAAATATCACCAATAATTATTTCATTAAAAACAGCAGCGGCAGCTATAGTCCTAACTTTTATGTTAGGGCTATTTGTTGCAAGATTTGTAGTAAATATGAAATCCGAAAAAGCCAAGATGGTATTAGATGGGATTATGACCTTACCACTAGTTTTACCTCCAACAGTTATGGGGTTTTTACTATTGATTGTTTTTGGAGTAAATAGACCTTTTGGTAAATTCTTATTAGAAGTACTCGGGGTGAGAATAGTCTTTTCCTGGACGGCTACAGTTATAGCAGCAGTAGCAATTTCCTTTCCCTTAATGTATCGATCTGCCAGAGGAGCTTTTGAACAAGTAGACAAAAATCTTCTTATGGCTGGGAGAACTCTTGGTATGTCAGAAGGTAGGATTTTCTGGAAAATAACTATGCCGTTAGCATTGCCAGGTGTTGTAGCTGGTGGGGTCTTGTCCTTTGCTAGAGGTTTAGGAGAGTTTGGGGCAACTGCTATGATTGCAGGAAATATAGCAAATAAAACTAGAACATTGCCTTTGGCAATTTATTCTGAAGTTTCAGCAGGTAATATGGATATTGCCTTTTATTATGTATTAGTAATTTTAGTGATTTCTTTCTTGGTTGTTTTTCTTATGAATTACTTTAGCCAGAAGGAAAGAAAATACTTAAGATAGGATTTTAATTATGGGTTTAATAGTAGATATTAGAAAAAAACTAAAGTCACATAACCTTGATGTTTCCTTTGAAACACATGGTGAATACTTGGCTTTTTTAGGTGCTTCAGGTAGTGGGAAGAGCATGACTCTAAAATGTATCGCTGGAATTGAAACACCTGATGAAGGAAGAATAGTTCTTAATGATAAAGTGCTATTTGATTCTAAACTTAAAATAAACTTAAAACCACAAGAACGGAATATAGGCTATTTCTTTCAGAATTATGCCTTATTTCCTCATATGACTGTTGAAGAAAATATTGGGATTGGATTGGTTTGTTCGAAGAAAGAAAAAATGAAAAGAGTACAGAATATATTAAAAAAATTCCATCTTGAAGGTGAAGGGAAGAAGCATCCAAATCAACTATCAGGAGGTGAACAACAACGTATAGCTTTAGCTAGGTGTTTAATTTACAAACCAGATGTTTTAATGCTGGATGAACCATTTTCCGCATTGGATATGCATTTAAAGGAAAAACTTCAAAATGAAGTCTTGGAAATGCTTAAAGATTATAGTGGCGAAGTGCTGATGGTAACCCATAGTAGAGATGAAGCTTATAAATTCTGTAAAAATTTAGTTATACTGGACCAAGGTAAAACTGTTATGACTGGTAATACAAAAGAAATATTCAAACAACCTAAACTTTTAATAACAGCCAGGCTTACAGGTTGTAAAAATATTTCGAAATGTGATGTTTTATCGCAAAATAGGCTAAGAGCTATTGATTGGGGTTTAGATCTTGAAATAGAAAAAGAGATACCACTTAATATTACTCATATTGGAGTAAGGGCTCATAACCTTGTATCAGTGGCTAATGCAGCTAAAAAAAATACAATTGCCTGTAAAATTAAAAAAATATATGAAGATATGTTTGAATACGATGTGATTGCTACAAAAGATCATGAGGATGAGTATTCAGAAATTATTTATAAAGTGAAAAAACAAGATTGGGATTTAAGAAGGGAAGAAGAAACCCTATATTTACAAATCCCTGAAGAAGAAATTCTTTTCCTCAATTGATTATTAACTACTATTATAGAAATAAAGGACTCATTATGAGCCCTTTATTTTTCTTTAATTATAAATCCATCTTCTGTAAGTAGATTTTTAATGAGTAAGTCGTGTTCTTCTGTTGGTACTTTATCCACAAGTTGATGGGAAAAGGTTATTGCAATCTGAGTACATTCTTTTCTCGTTCTATTTAGAAAATTATCATAATAACCTCCACCATAGCCAAGACGATTACCCAGTTTATCAAAAGCCAAGCCAGGAACTATTATAAAATCTATAAGTTCAGGATTAGTAATTCTTTTGCATTCAAGTCTAGGTTCCATAATACCCATAAATCCCGGACGCAAGTCATTTTCAAAATCTATAATTTCAGATGCTTCCATATGAGAAAAACCATCTTTATTTTTAACAATAACAGGTACTAATATTTTTTTATTAAGTCTTTGACATTCTTTTATTAAATTACTTGTATCTACTTCATTTCCAAAGGAAAGATAACACATAACAATATTTGAGTTTTTAAATGTTGGTAACGTAATAACTTGATTAACTATACTAGTGCTAGAGTTTTTAATATATTCAGATGTTAGAGTTGTCTTGATTTCGTTGATTCGTTTTCTAAGGATCTTTTTGTTAATGTTAGTTGTTTTCATAATTTATCCTTTTCTATCTTTTATCAGTATGTTAACAAAAAAAATAGCTAATTACAATCATAACTGATTTTGTAGGTTTATTAACTTTATGTGATAGAATATATTAAAAGACCTTGATATTTGATTGAAAAACGATAATTTGTTATGAGTTTAAATATTTAAACTATAGAGGAAGGAGTTGAAATGGATAAATATTGGCATAAAAAATGGTATCAGGACATTGAGCAATTAAAAAGTGAATTGCCAAAAAGACATAAAAATTTATACTTTCTTAATAGTGAAAAAAATTTTTTTGATTATATTGAATTATTGGAGAAAAGTTTAGAAAACTTAAATCATTTTAATGTTATATGTGAAATAGGAAAAATTATTGCTTCTTTTGGAGATGGTCATACTACTTTAATGATACCGGGAAAATGGGTTTTACCTTTTGAGTTTTATTGGTTCGAAGAAGGTATATATATAATAGGAACAATAAAAAAATATCAATATTGTATAAATAGAAAAGTTACCAAGATCAATGGAATATTTATTGAAGATATTATTAATAGCATGAAAAGTATAATTTCTCATGAAAATGAGCAATTTGTTAAATCTCAACTTCCTAAATATTTAAAAGTTGCTGAAGTGCTATATGGATTAGGTATTATTGACAGTTTTAAATTAATAGAAATGGAAATAGAAGGTGAAATATTTAGCATTGAGACTATTGAAAATTTAGAACTAGAACAGTTATTGGAAATGAAAGAAAGTAAGAATAATAATAATTGTTTATTACCAATGTATAGAAGAAATAGAGGGCTGAATTATTGGTGGGACTATTTAGAAAAGCGTCAAATGGTTTATATTAATTATAATTGTTGTAAGGATATGAGTAGCCTAAGGGTCAATGAGTTTGTTAAAGAATTAAGTGCATTTATCGATTCAAATAGGGTATTTAGTATTGTTGTGGATTTAAGGAATAATCTTGGTGGGGACTCAACTCTTTTAGACCCTTTTATAAAATGGTTAAATTATTGGAAGATGATTGGTAATAATAGAAAAGTTTATACTATAATAGGGAGAGATACTTTCTCTTCAGCCTTATTAAATGCTTATTCATTAAAAAATGATGTTGGAGCATTGATGTTGGGTGAAGGTACTGGTGGAAAACCTAATTGTTATGGGGAAGTTAGATATTTTGAATTAAATAATTCTAAGTTGAAAATTAGATATTCTACAAAATACTATAAATTACTTGAGGATGACAATCAATTATCCTTGTATCCAGATATTTCATTTGAGGTAGCATTTAAAGATTATATTAACTATAAAGATAATGTACTAGATTTTATTGTATCAAATTAAAAAGGGGGCTTACTATGGCTGACGAACACAAGGAAGACCACAATCATCATCATGAAAGAATAGGGAATATTAAAGTTGCTTTTTTCTTAAATTTTTCTTTTACTATATTAGAAATAATCGGAGGTATTTGGACTAATAGTATGGCGATTTTATCAGATGCCTTACATGATTTAGGAGATTCCTTGTCTCTTGGAATAGCCTGGTATTTAGAAAAGTATTCAGGTAAAGGTTCAGATTATAAATTTTCATATGGTTATGCTAGATTTTCTTTATTGGGTGCATTACTAAATAGTGTTATATTAATTGTCGGTTCAATAATTATACTTACCCAATCAATACCTAGGATATTTTACCCTCAGGAAGTATATCCTCAAGGTATGTTTATTTTTGCGATTATTGGTATTTTAATAAATGGATTAGCAGTTTTAAGATTAAGTCATGGTTCATCTTTAAATGAAAGAGTTGTTTCTTGGCATTTGCTTGAAGATGTATTAGGATGGGTAGTTGTTCTGATAGGGAGTATTATCTTGATGTTTGTAGATATTCCTTGGTTTGATCCTGCTTTATCAGTTTTAATAACTATATATGTTTTATATAATGTGTTTAAAAATTTAAAAGAAACATTGAATATTTTTTTAGAAGGTGTTCCTAAGAGTATTTCTATAGAGAAAATTGAGAATGAAATATGTGAAAAGACTAATGTTATTAAGGCATATCATACACATATTTGGTCTCTTGATGGTGAAAAAAATCTTCTTAGTCTTCATATAATTGTTAGTGATAGTTCTACAAGAGAAGATATTATTGATATGAAAAACCAAATTAGAGAGTTGATGAAAGAAAATGGAATAGAACATGTGACTATTGAAGTTGATTTCAAAAGCGAAGAATTTGAATATTAATTTAGGCAAAAGCTAAAAAGAAAATTCTGATGCCAACAATTGCAAGGGCTAAGGCCAATAATCTAATTATTAGTCTTCCTTTAAGTTTATTGGATAGTCTGGCGCCAATCTGTGCCCCTAATATCGCACCAACTGATAATAATAGAACTTGAAGAAAACTACTTGCTAAAGTACCGTTAAATAAATGTACCAAGCTCCCAGTAAAAGACATAATTGCTAGAACAAAGTGAGATGTTGCAGTAGCTAAATGTACTGGGAAATTTAAAATATGGACAAGTATAGGAACATGGATTATACCTCCACCTATACCTAATAAACTAGAAACAAAACCTACAATGAGACTAAGAAACATACCAAGATATTTATTATAGCTATAAACATATTCGTTATTATCTGAATCAATAATTTTGCGTACTGTTAATTTGTCGCTGATTGTAGTTGTTATGCTATTTTTGTTATCGGGTTTTAAGGCTAAGTAAGTGGCAATGATAATTAATAAGGTTCCAAATATTAAATTAAAAATATTTCTTGATAGTATTCCTACTACAAAAGAACCTAAAATTGCTCCTGGAATTGTAGCTATGGAAAAGAGTATTCCAGATTTATAGTCAATTCTTTTCATTTTTCTATAAGCTAAAGTTCCTGAGACTGCATTAAAGAAAACAACAGCTAAAGATATACTAGTGATTTCTTCTGGGGTTTTATTTGGGAATAATATTAATAAAACTGGTACTAGAATAAATCCTCCACCTGCACCTATCATGGTTCCAACCATTCCTACAAATACACCCAATATGGTAAGTAATACTATAAATTCCATTTAGAACACCTCTTTACATTTTCACTCCTTTTATTATACAAAATTATAATCAATAACTCTATAAGTTTCAGCATTAAGATTAATTTATGATTTTTGCAATTACATAAAATATATTTATGTATTGATCGTTTTTGTTTATATTATATACTAATTAATATATACTTATTAGTAAAGTAGTTATTTAAAATATATGTGATGAATATGGAGGGTATTATGAGACAAATAGATGGCAGAGGGCTAGAGTGTCCAAGACCGGTTATTTTAATAAAAAAAGCGATGGAAGAAGTAAACGAAGCTTCAATATTGGTTGATAATGAAGTTGCGAGGGATAATGTTAAGAGATTTGGATTAAACTCTGGCTGTAAGGTTACTGTTGTAGAAAATGATAATGGTATTGAATTATTTTTAAAAAAAGAAGAGAAAAAAGAAGAGAGCAGTTCTGAAGATTCAATAGTTGTATTAATAAAGTCATGTTATTTTGGTGAAGGTGATCCGAAATTAGGCAATGTTTTAATGAAAAGCTTTTTAGTCAGTTTATTAGAAAGCGACAAAAAAATTAAATCAATTATATTGATGAACAGTGGTATTGAGTTATCTACAAATAACCTTGAAGCGGTAGAAGTTTTAAAAGCTTTTGAAGCAAAGGGGGCTGTTATTTATAGTTGTGGAACATGTTTGGATTTCTATAATCTAAAAGATAAATTAAAAATTGGTTTAATTACCAATATGTATAGTTCGGTAGAACAATTAGTTGAGGCAGGCAGTAAGGTTTTAGTTATTTAATATATTACTTTTGATATTAAACTTAGAACACCAGTAAAACCTGGTGTTTTTTATTGTATAATTAGTGATAATATGTTAAAATATCACTGTGATATCGAAAGTTATCGATATCATCGAAAAAAATCGATATAGCAATATAAGGGGAATATATATGTCATATAACTATAGTGAATTTATGCCAATAATCAAAGCCATTTCTGATGAAACAAGGCTTAAAATAATTGATATGCTGTCTTGTGGTGAAATGTGTGCAAATGAAATTCTTGAAAAGTTTGAACTATCTCAATCTACTTTAAGTTATCATATGAAAATATTAACTGATGCAGGTATTGTCCAAGGTATTAGAGAAGGAGCTTGGATGAAGTACACCCTTAAAAAGAAAGAAATAGATGAAATGATTAATTTTATAAGATATATAACCGATGATAAAGATAATTGTATTTGTAAGGAGAATAATCATGGAGAAAAATAAAGGTATTAGTTTTTTTGAAAAATATTTAACAATATGGGTTTTAGGTTGTATGTTAGTTGGTATTCTAATAGGCCAATATTTAGGTTTTATACCCATTTTCTTAGGTAAATTTACTTATGCTGAAATTTCATTACCAATAGCTGTTTTGATTTGGTTGATGATTTATCCAATGATGTTAAAAATAGATTTTAAATCTGTAATGAATGTTAGAAAAAATCCTAAGGGATTATTAATATCATGTGGTACCAGTTGGTTAATTAAACCATTTTTAATGTTTGGTCTGGCATCTTTGTTTTTTTTAGTTATATTTAAAAATTTTATAACTCCAGACCTAGGTAGGCTATACGTTGCCGGTGCAGTGCTATTAGGAGCAGCTCCTTGTACAGCTATGGTCTTTGTTTGGAGTAATTTAACAAAAGGTAATCCTGCTTATACATTGGTTCAAGTAGCAGTTAATGATCTTTTGGTTTTAGTGTTTTTTGTACCAATAGTTACATTTCTACTTGGAATAAATAAAATTTTTGTTCCTTGGGATACTTTGTTTATTTCAATTCTTCTTTTTGTAGTTATCCCATTAACAGCTGGAGCCTTAACTAGAAAATTTGTGATTGATAAAAAGGGTTATGAATATTTTAATAATATATTTATACCTAAATTTGATAACATTACTATTATTGGATTATTATTAACTTTAATAATAATATTTTCTTTTCAAGGGAAAGCAATTTTAAATAATCCTTGGCATGTTGCTATGATAGGAGTACCATTGATTTTACAAAATATCATAACATTCTTATTTGCTTATTTTGTTAGTTGGAAAGCAAAAATGCCACATAACATTGCTGCACCAGCAGGTTTAATTGGTGCTTCAGATTTTTTTGAATTATCGGTAGCTGTTGCTATTACTTTATTTGGAGTCAATTCTCCAGTCGTATTAGTAACAACTGTTGGGGTTTTGACAGAAGTTCCGGTTATGCTATTATTAGTAGCATTTGTAAATAAAACAAAGGGGATGTTCGATAAAAATGAGTAATATTAAAAAGAAAGTAGCATTCATATGCGTGCATAATTCTTGCAGGTCTCAGATAGCTGAAGCTTTAGGTAAATTATTTGGTAAAGATGTTTTTGAATGTTATTCAGCAGGAACAGAAATAAAAGATCAAATAAATCAGGATGCTGTTAGATTGATGAAGGAAATTTACAATGTAGATATGGAAAAAGAACAATATTCAAAACTTTTAGAAAATATTCCTAGTGTGGATGTGGTGGTTACAATGGGTTGTAATGTAGATTGTCCTTACTTACCTTGTGATTATAGGGTGGATTGGGGATTGGAAGATCCATCTGGTAAAAGTGATGAAGAATTTAAAAAAGTCATTATGGAAATAGAAAGAAAGATAAAGTTGTTAATAAAAGAATTAAATTAATACAAAAAATAAAAGCCCTCTAGTAAAGGCTTTTATTTTTTTGGGGCGATTTTCAGTTGAGGGATATAATAAACAGATCCTAAGAGTTAGGGTCTGTTATTATACTGTGTTTGTATAAAATATTAGCACAAATATATGTTGCATTCAATAGTTCGATAAAAATATTATTATAGTTTTTATATTTAGTTTTTATATAATGATATAATATTTGTAATAAATCGTAATAAAATAATAAATATTATAAAAGGAAGTGGTTGGATGAATAATATTATTTCAGTCAAAAATTTAGGTAAATCTTACGGGAAAATTGATGCTGTAAAAAATATTAGTTTTACTGTAGAAAGTGGCAAATTATTTGCATTTCTTGGGCCTAATGGTGCTGGTAAATCAACAACTATTGATATAATAAGCACTTTGCTAAAACAAGATTCTGGTCAAATAACTATAAAAGAAAATATAGTAGGGGTTGATGATGAAAATATTAGAAAGCTTATAGGAGTTGTATTTCAAGATAGTCTATTAGATAATTACTTAACAGTTAGAGAAAACCTAACTGTTAGAGGCAGTTTTTATAATTTAGCTAAAAAGGATTTGATTTTAGCCATTAAAAAAGCAGCGGAAGTTTGTGGTATTACAGATATTCTTGATCGTCCATATGGGAAATTATCAGGTGGACAAAAAAGAAGAAGTGATATTGCTAGAGCAATTATCAATACACCAGAAATTCTTTTTCTTGATGAACCAACAACAGGTTTAGATCCACAAACAAGAAGTAATATTTGGAAAAGTATAAAAGAAATGCAAATTACTAAAGGTATGACAGTTTTTTTGACTACCCACTATATGGAAGAAGCAGCAGATGCAGATTATGTAATAATAATTGATAATGGTGAAATTGCAGCAATGGGTACTCCCTCACAATTAAGAGATAAGTATTCTAACGATCGTATAGTACTAACCGCAAAAGATGTAGACTTTCTGAAAAAAAGATTAGATAGTGATGGTTTAGTTTATGATGTATTAGCAGATAATATATATATAAATTTAGATTCGGCTTTTGATGCAATTCCTATATTAGAAAAATATCAAGAAGAATTAAGTAGTTTCGAAGTTTTAAAAGGTACAATGGATGATGCATTTATTAAAATTACAGGGAAGGAGATAAGAGAATGAGACAACTAATTAGTAGGAATTTAAAAATATTTTTTAGGGATAAAAGTTCAGTTTTCTTTTCTCTGTTGGCTGTATTTATTATTATTGGTTTATATATTCTTTTTCTTGGTGATATGATGTCTTCAAGTTTAGAAGGTATAAAAGGAGTGAGATTTTTAATGGATAGTTGGATAATGGGAGGACTATTATCTGTTACGTCTATAACTACTACATTAGGTGCGTTTGGAATTATGGTTGAGGATCAATATAAGAAGACTATAAGAGATTTCTATTGTTCCCCAGTAAAGAGAAGTAAATTAATTGGTGGTTATTTAATCAGCACCTTTATAATTGGTTTAATAATTTCAACTGTTGCCTTTATACTTTGTGAAGGTTATATCGTTATTAATGGCGGTAGAATTCTTCCGTTAATTGGTATATTGAAAACTTTAGGATTGATAATTATTACTACATTGACTAGTAGCTCAATGGTTGCATTTTTAGTAACATTTTTTAAAAGTCAGAATGCTTTTACTTCTTTTAGTACAGTCTTTGGTACTTTAATTGGATTTTTAACAGGTATATATATTCCTGTGGGCACGTTGCCTGATTCTGTGCAAAATGTTATTAAAATATTTCCTATTTCGCATGCAGCAGTACTTTTCAGACAGGTATTTATGGAAGTACCTATAAAAGAAAGTTTTAGAGGTGCTCCCTTAGTAATGGTTAATGATTTCAAAGAAACTTTGGGTGTGGTTTTTACAATTGGAAATATAAATATGGGAGTTAGCACACATATTTTGGTGCTGGTTGGTTCATTTGTTTTTTTCTTATTACTGGCTATATGGAGGTTTCAGATAAAGAAAAAATCAATATAATAGAAAAAGAGCAATTATGATTGCTCTTTTTCTTAATGGATATTTAGAGACCGATTTCTGTTGCAACAGATCTCATACCTTTAATACACTTATCTATTACTATATCTAGTTCCATATCTAAACTCTTGCAACCGTTAAGTATTACTTCTCTGTTTATACTAGCAGCAAAGGCCTTATCTTTAAATTTCTTCTTAACACTTTTCACTTCAATATCCATTACTGATTTTGAGGGACGCATTAAGGCTGCTGCTCCTATAAGACCAGTTAACTCATCAATGGTATATAGGACTTTTTCCATATAAAGTTGTGGTTCTATATCAACAACTAGACCGTAACCATGTGATACTACTGCACGAATAAAAGCATCATCATATCCAGATTCTCTTAATAATTCTGGAGCTTTTTTACAATGTTCTTCTGGAAACATTTCATAATCTATATCATGTAGTATTCCAACTGCAGTCCAATAATCGATATTTTCTCCAGCTTCTTGGGCGAAATATCCCATAACTCCACCTACTCCAATACCATGTCTTACTAGTGCAATGCTCTTATTGTACTTTTTAAGGACTTCTAAAGCTTCTTGTTTCAATATCAACACTCCATTCTATAATTGTTTACCTAAAATTAATTCTAATATAATTCTATTTACTTTACAATCCTATTAATTTTAGTGTTTATAAATTGACTATACTATTAGTAGAGGAATATAATTAAAGAGGAAAGATAAATAGGTTTTATATTAGAAAGGGGGAAAAGTTATGCCAGAGTCATTTAAACCAGGTTGTCAAAGACCACCTATCAAAAAGGCCGAAAAAGTTATTGAAAAATCAGGTATAGAAATAAATGAAAAGGAAGTGAAAAGCATGATTCAAGTAGGAAAACCTGCACCAGACTTTACTGCACCTGCATATATTAAGGGTGAGTTTGCAAATGTTAGTTTATCAGAATATAAGGGGAAATGGGTATTACTTTGCTTTTATCCAGGTGATTTCACTTTTGTTTGAGCTACAGAAGTTGCAGCAGTTGCTGCTAAAAATAAAGAAATGGAAGATTTAGGAGTACAGGTATTATCTGTGAGTGTAGATAGTATATTCGTGCATAAAATGTGGAATGATCATGAATTAGGTAAAATGGTTGAAGGTGGAGTTCCATTCCCAATGTTATCAGATCAAAGTGGAGAAATAGGTAAAATGTATGGAATTTATGATGAAGATGCTGGAGTGGAAACCAGAGGTAGATTTATTATTGATCCAGATGGTGTAGTTCAAGGATTTGAAGTATTAACTCCACCAGTTGGTAGAAATGTTAGTGAAAGTATAAGGCAAGTTAAAGCATTCCAATTAGTAAGAGACGCTAAAGGAACAGAAGCAACTCCTTCAGGTTGGAAACCAGGTAAAACAACCTTGAAACCAGGACCAGATTTAGTAGGTAATGTTTGGAAAGTTTGGAAAGTAGAAGAAGCTTTTGATGATTAAATATAAATAAGTCTAAAGGCAGTCCATGTGATGCATCCCTTGTCAAGTAGACAAGAAAAAAAGTTAAAATTAAAGTTTTAAGATAACCAGAATTCGTATGATTTCTGGTTATCTTTTTACATTGCTTGTTGAAGCAACAGTTGCTTCTTTTGTTCTATATTAGCCCAGAACTTAATGTATCTATTGGCTTGTTTTATCGGATATACAATAGGTTCTGACATTTTTAAAGATTCCTGTCGAACTTGACCACATGTTTTTCCTTTATATCTCTTTTGAGGATATTCATTTCTGTAGTAATCAAGAGTTCCATATAGCAGAAACATTTATATATGACGAGTAGAGAATTATCCTCTTTTTACAATTATTTCATTGTATAGCTTCTGTGTTTCCTCTTTATTTTTCAAATTAAATATAGTAATTCCCTCATCTGTTTCAAGATAAATAAAAGGTGGTTTATCTCTATCAACAAATAATTTAACAGAACCAAATTCAGTTGTTCTAAAATGACCCTTCAAATTTGACCCCAAAGCTGAACCATTGGTACGAAGTTCTATAGATGGCAGCTCTTCAATCAACTCCACACTACTAATTGACTTCCACATATACACTTCACCATACATACCATGGATTTCAATACCCTCCTCAAGAACAGTCACCTTAGTTGACTGGGATGAAAAAAACAACAATACACCAACAAACACCAAGGTAACAACACCAATCATTGCAGGTATGATAAATTCCTTCCCTGCTCCTTTTTTAAGCTTCCCATCCTTATCATAAATATTCCCATCATACTTTTGAGCCTTAATTAATAGGAATACAGTAGAAACAACAAATATGACAATAGCCGGCACCATACTCGGCTTAAGTCCCAATCCCTGTAGGATAGCCATTATTATGAAAATCCCACCATTGAAATAGCCAAATATGCCCATCAGACGACCAAGTCCTGCTGTATCAACATTAGCCTTCTTTTCCTTTGACATGGTATTATAGCCTGAAATCAGAAAGTACCATTTAAACACATGCACCGATAACCCCATGAAGATAAGGAATATTCCTATTAATAAATAAAACCACATAAATGTACTCCTTATTGTAATAATTTAACTGACATCATTATAACAAAGACTTTAAACAACATACAACAAAAGCCTGGCTCCATTCAATCTAGAAACCAGGCTATAGTAACATATTTTAAAATCTTTATCTAAATCTAATTATTAGCCCAAACAATCAATTCTTTCAGTTCTTTTGTCAATTCATTAAGTTGTTTAGTTGTCATTTTAGATACCTTGGCATCATGCCCTTTGACCGTAGCGATATGTGTTTTAACTTCACCTTTAGAATTAATAAACACTATAAACGGAACTAATAATCGATTCTTTGTAGTATTGGAAATAAAATATTTCTCTAATTCAATATTATTCATACTAGTATAAGAATCAGCACGAGTATCAACAACATAAGCTTTCATATTTTCATTCTTTAATACTTTATTAAATACTGGCACTAACTCCTGGCACCACAGGCATGATGGAAAACCAAAGTAATAAATGCCAGCTTTACCTTCAGACATGATTTCAATCGTTTCACTAGCTGATCTATGTACAAATTGCTTTGTATTCACCTCATAACTTCCCGTTCCTCCTCCTGAATTATCAGCAACAAAAAAACCCAAAGTAAATACTCCAATCATTATTACCAAAGTAATAATGATATATAAGATTTTTGATTTCATTTTTTCTTTCCTTTCATTATAGAATAGATGGCCGATTCACCATCAGAGGTAAATGGCAATAAATTAAAAAAATTCAACAAGAACATTATCTTCAATACTATGAAATATCCACTATCAGGCATACAAAGACCAATAAGAATTGATCCTATAGGCGCAGACAATGATATCAACAGTATCTTCCACCATTCTTCCTCGGCTGAATACTCCAAGGCTGGGGTTAACCATTTAAAGGTCAAACTAAACTTAACCTTCAAAAAAAATGCCATAAGGACATGAATCAACTCATGAATTACAACAGCAATAAATATAGATGCCATATACCATATAAGAATTATTACTAACTCTAAATTCATTTCTTATTAAGAATTTTACCTATTAAGCTTGATGTAATAATAAAAAATATAGTAAAGATAATATAAGTTATAAGCACCTGCCATGTTAAACTAAATGTTGTAAATAACTCTTCAGGTGTCATTTCAGTGACTATTCTTAATCCCAAAATAGTTACATGAGTTCCACTTTCAGTAATTCTAAATAATTCAATTACATAATCAATTAAAAAAACCACAACATATATCACAGTAGCAAGACTAATCTTTTTAAAAAGTTTATCCATAATCAATATATTCTCCTTTCTTTTTTTGCTAATAAATATAAGGCACCCATCAACACCAATATGATTGGCATAGCTATAAAATCATATCTAAAAGCTAATGTGAATGTTATTAATAATATCATTAAGAACAATGCTGATGCTGTTTCGTTTAAATTACCTTTAGACTTTGGAAACAAAAAACCAGCTATCAAAGAACTAAGATATATTACACCTCCATAAATAAGACCTTGATAATTGCCTTGAGTTACTAAAGCCAACAATATAGAAGGACTTAAAATAAAGAATCCCATTAATATTAAAGAAGCGAATTCACGCTCTACACTAATCCTAAGCAGATTAAAAAATGATCTAACTTCAAATGTTGAATCTGCATAATAAAGTCCTACTATTCCAAATATTGGTAAAAACAAACCCAACACTGATGGTACCTCTTCTAATCCATAATTAAATAATGCAAATACAACTATTAAGGTTTCAAATCCAGTAATATACCAGAAATTTTTAGTTCTAACCATAGCATTAAAGGTAGTATCTAGATTTAATCTCAAATTAAGTAACTTAAATCCCATATACTTAGTTTGAATATTAACTTTAGATTCAACACCTAAGCAACCATCAATGTATAAAATTAAAGTTAAGATTAGTAATGGAATAAAAGTAGCCATAAGAAGTAAAACCGTTATGGAAACATCCAATTTACTAATTACTACATCCACTTTGAATCTAAACATCATCATATAACTAATAGCAAATATGATACTAACAAAATCAAAAAAAACCATTAACTTATTACTAATCTTTAGTATTCCTTGATATAGCAAATCAATAAGATAAAATGTGACAAAAAATACAGCATGTACACTAACAATGAAAAGCAAGACCTGAGGAACTGTTAAGATCATTAATTTAGCAATTGGAATAACAATAATAAATATAATCTCAAATACTGCCAGACCTACTAGTCCTTTAAATAACTTTTGTGCGAAAATAACTTCTTTTTTCAAAAATGGTATTGTAGTCCCAACAAAAATAGATGCTCTACTATAATTAATGGTTGAACGTATAAAAGTATATATTATTATTCCAAAGACAATAGACATATTCAAAAAACTACTAATAGTAATTCTTGTTGCAGTTATCATGGAACTCTTACTTGCAACTTCAACACTATTCATCATGGTCCCTAATGCAGACATATTTAGTAAGAAATAGGCAATATATGCCATCCCCACAAACATCAAAAAGATAGTTAAGGTAATTCTATTTTTGAAAAAGGGTTGATCAAACACTCCATGAAGTGAGTCATTCAAAAAAAACTTTAATAAGGTTTTAATATTTGTCAATTTCTTCGATTTTCTCATTTAATCCACCTTCATTTTTAACTAGATTTGATAATTCCAGAGGATTTCCAACATATTTTTCTAATCTACCAAAGCGCATAAGCCAAATATCTTTATTAAATTTTAATAATGTATTTAAATCATGTGATATAACAACTATTTTTGATATATTCGCAGCTTTAATAAATAATTCTTGTGCCAAAATAACAGTTTCAAAGTCTAGTCCACTAAATATTTCATCGGCTATTATGGTATTGATGTTCAAGCTAACAGCTATAGCAATTTGGAGCTTTTTCTTCATTCCAAAAGAGTATGTTTCAATTGTTTTATTAATATCCAATTTTAAATCAAATAAGCTTACAACTAATTCAAAGTATTCCAAATCAGAAGTATCATATCTGCTAAGAATAAATCTCGCATATTCTTTTCCAGTCATGTATCCTGGTAAATAAAAGTCAGATGGTAAATAAAATAGTTTCTCCTTATAACCCTCTGTTCCAAATAATGTATTATCAATTGAAATATTTCCTGAATCAGAACCAAATAGTCCAGAAATTATATTAAATAGTGTGGTTTTTCCTGATCCATTAGTACCAACGATTACTGATATATCTTTAGATAAGAAATCAACCGATATGTCATCTAAAACAATGTGTTTTCCAAATCTTTTGCTTACATTTTTTATACTAATCAATGTATCCTCTCCTAAAAGAGAACTAGCACGATGTAAACCATACTAGTTCTTTTATAAGCAAATTATTAATTTGCTTTACAACCAATACCCATTTGCCATATCTTAGGCCAATTTAACTTAACATTCCCAGAAAAAGAATAACCTCTGCTTGTGCAATAAAATGCATAAGCAAAAAATCCAACTAGAACAAGTAAAGCAAAAACTAACCAGAACCATTTGTTCCTAACAATATTTGAATATTTTACAGATAAATACTCTCTATAAATCGGTATAAGTGCATCCATAATGTATTTCCCCCCTTTCATTTTTTTATAACCAACTTCTATCTTTTAAAACACCTCCTCCTCTGCTCTTTTCTAGCTGATTTTTCAATTCTCCTATGAATATGGCAATTTATTCTAACAAAGTATATCAGAGTATATTAAATGTATATGTTATAAAACATTTCAATTTATTTTTAGTATTATAAATTTAACATATAAGTGCTATAATTACAATGCAAATTTGTATATTCTTTTATACATCCAGTTGAAAATACAAAAATTGGATTAATCAAGTTTCACACAATCAATTTTTCATTTAGGTTATATTAAAGGCGTCATATGCGCAAAAAAAGACACCTTCGTAATTAGATGAATTTATTTATTTCATCTGTCTACTTAAGTGGGATTGTATCAATGGGACTGTCTTTTAATTTCTTTTAAAAATTTAATATGATATACTTTTTTTAAATGTGAGTAATATTTATACATATTCGAATAGTATTAACTGGAGGTAGTAAAAATAATGAAAGGAACTTTAATATATTTTAGTCCTTGTGGTAGCACAAGAAAAGTAGCGGAATTAATAAAGAGTGAATTTGTAAAATATAATTGGGAAATTCAGATGCTTGATATGACCAAAGATAATGATCTTTTTCCAAATGGAGATATTGAAAAGTTTATTAATAAAATAGAAGGACATGATTTACTATTAGTAGGTGGACCAATATATATTGATCATCTTCACTATAATGTATTAAAGGTTCTTAAGGCTTTACAACTAGCTGATGGTGAAAAATATTCTAAAGATGCAGCTGTGTTTACTACCTTTGGTAAGATTACTCCTGGTGTTGGTTCCCTAGAGGCGGCAATAGAGTTAAAGGCAACTGGTAGAAATACTTGGGCAGCTATTGAAGTTGACAGTGAACATTGTGTGGCCAGAAATATACCTTATCATATTAGTGAAGGTTTACCAGGAAGAGAAGTGGAAACATTAGTATCTCAGTTAGTGGAATATCTAATTAAGATTGTTGATTTGAAGGATAAACCTTTAAAGGGGATAGCAGAAAAATTAAAAAGTAGATTTGATGATTTTCCTAAACTTATGGATGAAAGAAAAGTGACAAAATCAAGTTTTCCTAATATTGAATTTAATTATGATTTATGTAAACAGTGTTTGTTATGTGTAAAAAAATGTCCAGTAAACTATTTAATAGTTAAAGATGGCTATCCCGTCACTTCACTTATTGATAGTTGTGTGCACTGTACAAATTGTCTTTTCTATTGTCCTACAGGAGCAGTAAAAATGGATTTATTTGATAAAGAACCCTTTTATAGAAAACAATTAAAAGAGCAAAATCTTCAACCTGATGGGACCTCAATTAGTAGTCTGATACTAGCTGACTAATTACCTTGAATTAATAAAATTAAGAATAAATTTATTGTATAATTAAAGTATAAGAAGGATTAATTTATTCTAATTATGAGGTGATTTCAATGAAAGCATTTTTCATTAAAAATATTAGATGGCTAGTTGGTTTAGTTTCAATTTTTCTTATAAGTTTTTGTATAGGATTATTTATTTACTTAACTCCACAAATAGAGTTGGTAGGAAATAGTCAGCTTAATATAGCTGTTGGTAAGGAATATAAGGAACTTGGAGTTAAAGCTAGGTTTGGACATTTTGATATTTCCGAAAATATTATAATAGAAGGTCTAGTTGATACAAGTCTATTAGGGGAATATACACTTAATTATTCAGTTGAAAATTTTATTTTTACAGCCGATGTTAATAGAACGGTAATTGTTGTTGATAATATTAAACCTGAGATTACACTTAAAGGTGGATACATTATAAAGTTATGCCCAAATGAGAAATTTGTTGAACCAGGTTATTCAGCCAAGGATAACTATGATGGCGATTTAAGTAAAAATATTGTTGTTATATTAAAGGATGATCAAGTTATTTATGAAGTTAAGGATTCTTCAAATAATTCTACTTCATTAGTAAGAATTTTAGATAGAATTGACAAGGAAAATCCTGTTATAAAACTTAGAGGAAATAAGATTGTATATCTTTATAAGGGTGATAAGTATACTGAAAGTGGTTATACTGTAACAGATGGATATGATAAATATATTTCCAAGAAAGTTATTATAAAAGGGACTGTTAATACAAATGTTGCAGGAACTTATAAGTTAGTTTATGAGGCTACAGATTGTAGTGGTAATGTTGGTAAAGTTACAAGAACTATAGTAGTTAAAACCCCGCCTCCACCAGCACCAATACCAAATGATGGAAATGGAACTAATGTTTCAGGTATTACTATCTATTTGACTTTTGATGATGGTTCTTCTTATTTAACTCCTCAAATACTTGATATTTTAAAATCAGAGGGAGTTAAGGGTACATTTTTTGTTATTGGTACAAGGCGTAATGATGCAGTATGGAATAGGATGGTAAATGAAGGTCATACTATAGCTCTGCATACTGACACTCATATTTATTCACAAGTTTATGCATCAGTTACTGCCTACTATAATGATTTATATGCAGTAAGAGATAAAGTAAAAGATTCAACAGGAGTTGATTCTAAAATATTACGTTTTCCAGGTGGGTCATCAAATCTTGTAAGTAAAGAATACTCTTTAGGTATAATGTCATTTCTTGTAAAAGATGTTCTGGCCAAAGGCTTTCATTATTTTGACTGGAATGTTAGTTCTGGGGATACTGGTAATTTAACTAGTGCACAGATTTATTCAAATGTTATAAATAGTTTAGGTAGCAAGTCAACTTATGTTGTATTAATGCATGATTATGGTGGTAATGAAACAACTAGGGATGCTTTAAGAGATATAATAAGGTATGGTAAAAGTCACGGTTATAAATTTAGCAATATAACAATGAGTACTCCTCAAATACATCATGGAGTGGCTAATTAGATAAAAATTTTATTAAGATAGATTAGGGGTAATTATATGAGCGCTTTAGACCAAATGTGGGTACTTATTTGTGCACTTTTTGTATTTTTCATGCAGGCTGGTTTTATCTGTTATGAGGTAGGCTTTATTAGGACTAAAAATGTTGTGAGTGTTGCAATAGAAAATATAATAACATTTGTCATAGCTACTTTATCATTTTTTGGCGTAGGCTTTGCTATTATGTTTGGTCCTTCATTTCATGGATTATTTGGTGGTGGTTTGTGGTTTGGCTCACACTTACAAGATCCTTCAAGTTATGTTATTGTATTTTTTGAATTAATGTTTGCTGGTACTGCAGTAACAATATTTTCAGGAAGTATGTCAGAACGCACTAAAACTATTGCATTAATAATTAGTGCCATAATAGTTGGTGGATTGATTTATCCTGTTTATGGTCATTGGGTATGGGGGAATTTATATATGAATCAAACAGCCTGGTTGCATCAATTAGGTTTTATTGATTTTGCAGGTGCTACAGTTGTTCATGGTACTGCGGGATGGATAGCATTGGCAGGGATATTAGTAGTGGGACCTAGAAAAGATAGGTGGGATTCTAATGGTAGGATTAGAAACTTAGGAAGGTCAAATATTCCTTTTGCTGCACTTGGAACATTTATTTTATGGTTTAGTTGGTTTGGTTTTAATGGTGGAAGTTTAATGAGATTTGATGATAAAATCGGACAAATATTAATGAATACAAATATCTCTGCTTCTGCTGGTGTAATAGGGGCAGTTTTAACTGTGTTTTTTATAATTAAACAAAGAAGTTTTATGGAGGCAATATTTACAGGTGCTCTTGGTGGATTGGTAGCTATAACTGCCAGTTCAAATATATTAGAACCAATACAAGCATTTTTGGTAGGATTAATAACTGGAGTTATTGTAATATTAGGTAGTGCTCTATTAGAGAAGTTAAGAATTGATGATGCGGTTGGTGCTGTTTCAATACATGCTTTTGGAAGCGTAGCTGGTATCTTATTATTATCTTTATTTGCTAATAAAAGTGAATTGGTTTTAGCTAATCGCATGTCTCAGTTTGGGATTCAATTATTTGGTGTTTTCATAAACTTTATCTGGGTATTTACAATTAGTTACTTGATGTTCAGGCTGATTGATAAATTTATTGGTTTAAGAGTTACACCAGAAGAAGAAGAGCAGGGATTAAATATTGTTGAATATTCAGATATTTATTCATGGCAACAAGCTATTAAAGATAGGACATATACAGAATTAACAGACGAATTATATCAGAAAATTCGCCAACAAAATCAGGAATTGGAGAAAAAATCTCAGAGACTTATGGCTACTCAAGAGCAGGAAAGAGATAAGATTGCCAGAGATCTTCATGATGGTGTTGGTCAATTATTGGCTGCATCAAAAATTGATTTAGGTCAATTGAAAAAGAATTTAGAAAATCAAAAGCAACAGGACCAAGCTAGTAGAATTATGAATTTGATTGATAATACTGTTGATGAAATTCGTAATGTTATTTTTAATTTAAAGCCAGTTAAATTAGAAGAAGAAGGGTTGCTGAAAAGTATTCAGCGACTTACTAATCAAATTGAAAAAATTAGTGATTTAGAATTTATATACCTTATTAATAATCCCATTCCAAAATTGGGTGAAGTTGAAATGTTAAATGTTTATAGAATCATTCAAGAAAGTTTAAGTAATATTTTGAAACATGCTAATGCTAAAATAGTTAATTTAATTTTCTCTGATGAAAAAAATGGAGTCTATAATATTATTATTGAAGATGATGGAATAGGTTTTGATTATAATCATATTTATGAAGGTTTAGGGATGACTACTATGTTAGAAAGAACAAAATTGCTTGGAGGTAGATTATCTATTGAAGGGAAAACTGATAAGGGAACAAAAATAGTATTGGAGATACCATATGAAAACTAAAAAAGTTTTTTTAGCTGATGATCATAAGATTTTAAGAGAGTCCTTAAAACATTATCTTTGTCAAGAATCAATTGTTGATGTTATAGGTGAAGCAGATAACGGACTGGATGCATATAATCAGATTATTCACTTAAAACCTGAAATAGCGATTATGGATATAACTATGCCTCAGTTAAATGGTTTGGATTTATGTGAAAAATTAAAAGCAGAAATGCCTGATTTGAAAGTTATTATATTAACTATGCATAAATCTGAAGAGATGCTTTATAAGGCTTTGAGTGCTGGAGTTAATGGGTATGTTCTTAAAGATAATGCTTTAGAAGATTTGGTAGAGGCAATAAAGACAGTAGATGACGGGAAAATATTTATATCTGCGGATTTATTGCAGTCTGTTGTTGGTGTTTATGTTAATCATAAACGAGAGAATACAGACATTATTTCACTTAGAGAACGTGAGATCCTCCAGATGCTCGCTGAGGGCAGAAGTAACAAGGAAATAGCTGAATCATTGCATTTAAGTATTAAGACTGTTGAAACTCACAGGGCAAATATTATGAAAAAACTTGGCCTTAAAAGTATAGCTGATTTAGTTATGTATGCAGTTAGAAACCATTTGATTGAAATTTAGTACAGTAAATATCAAGAAATAATACAGTAAAACCCCGATTGTTTATAAATTTCTACAGAATTATAATTTAAGTAGTCTTTATAAAGAACGGAGGAGTTTTATGATTGATTCAGGTGATACTGCGCTAGTCTTAGTTAGTGCAGCTCTAGTGTGTCTTATGACACCAGGATTAGCATTCTTTTATGGTGGGCTAGTTAACAGGAAAAATGTTTTAACTATAATGATGCAAAGTTTTATTTCAATGGGTGTAGTTACTGCAATTTGGTTTGTTGTCGGTTTTAGTATGGCTTTTGGTCCAGACTTTCATGGGATAATTGGAGGTTTGCAGTATGTATTTCTTCATGGAGTAGGACTAGGTCCTAATGCTCAATATGGTGGAACAATACCATTTATATCTTTTTATACATACCAACAGATGTTTGCAATTATAACTCCGGCTTTAATAACTGGTGCCTTTGCTGACAGGGTTAACTTTAAAAGTTATTTAATATTCTTGGTAATATGGAGTTTATTAGTTTATATTCCTTTTACTCACTGGATTTGGGGTGGAGGTTTCTTACAACAATTAGGTGTAATTGATTTTGCCGGTGGAATAGTTGTACACGTTAGTGCAGGTATGGCAGCTTTGGCATCTATTATATTTGTTGGACAGAGGCAAAACTTAGATAAGTTGGATCGAACCCCGCATAATATAACATATGTTGCCTTAGGTGCAGCACTATTATGGTTCGGTTGGTTTGGTTTTAATGGTGGTAGTGCTTTACACGCTAATGGTCAAGCAGCTGCAGCATTTGTTAATACAGATATTTCAGGTTCTATTGCAATGCTTACCTGGTTGATAATTTCATGGTATAAAGAAAAAAGACCAAGTTTTGTAGGAGCTTTGACTGGTGCAGTAGCCGGGCTTGCTGCTATTACTCCGGCAGCTGGTTATGTTGAACCATGGGCAGCATTTATTATTGGTATATTGGCTGGTTGGGTTTGTTACATGGCAATTCAAATTAGAATTGTTAAAAAATGGGATGATGCACTTGATGTTTGGGGCGTACATGGTGTTGGTGGTATCTTGGGATCAATTCTAGTTGGTGTATTTGCTGTTAAACAAGTTGGTGGAGTTGATGGACTAATTGGTGGTAATCCTAAATTATTACTAATACAAACTCTTGCAGTGCTTTTCACAGCTGTGTATGCCTTTATAGCTACTTATGTAATATTATATGTAGTTAATAAATTCGTAAGAATAAGAGTTTTACCTGAACAAGAAATTATGGGTCTTGATTATTGTATTCATAAAGAAGAAGCCTATAAATTATAAAAGCATAAAACAAATTAATTATATATAAATATTAAACTGATTATTTAATGAAAAAAAGATGCATTTTAAATGCATCTTTTTTTATTAAATTATAGAAAGCTTATTTCTTTATATGCTTTCTATGTTTGAAATAGTCTAATGCTGGTTTTGGAAATAGTACATAGGTTAGAAGATCTTCTTCACTTTTCATTATGTTTCCAAGTTCTGCTTTAGCTTTTTCTAATTCAGGTTCTAACAAATCCGCAGGTCTTGAAAGAATTGGTTTATCATTTCCTATTATTAGTTTTAATATTTCATCACTTATTGGAACTGCAGGTTTTCCATACATTCCTCTCACAAGTTCTTTTGCTTCTCTTGGTACCATTTTATAACGTTTTCCAAGCAGGATATTCAAGACTGCTTGACTGCCAACTATTTGACTACTTGGAGTTACAAGTGGTGGATACCCAAAATCTTCTCGTACTTTGGGTATTTCTTTTAAAACATCATCAAAACGTTCAATAGCATTTTGTAGTTTTAGTTGCTGTACTAAGTTTGATAACATACCACCAGGAACTTGTGAGATTAGAGTGTTAATATCGACTCCTAAAACTTTTGGATCTAATAGGCCAGTTTCTAGTGCTTTCTCCCTTAAAGGCTTGAAGTAGGATGTTGCCTTGCTTAGTTCCTTTAGGTTTAATCCTGTGTCATATTTGGTGCCTTTAAAGGTCACTACCATTGGTTCTGTTGATGGTTGTGAGGTTCCTTCCCCAAATGGAGAAAGAGCAGTATCGATTATATCAACTCCAGCTTCTACTGCTTTTAAATATGTAGTAGATCCGAGTCCACTAGTGGCATGTGTATGTAATTCTATTGGAATATCTACTGCATTCTTCATTGCTTTTATTAATTTATAGGTATTATAGGGGTCTAAAAGACCAGCCATATCTTTTATGCAGATTGAATCAGCTCCCATATCTTCGAGCTCACGTGCTAAATTTATAAATAATTGATTTGTATGAACTGGACTTATGGTATAGCATATTGCTCCTTGAGCATGTCCACCATATTTTTTACAGGAATCTATACCCATTTTCATATTTCTAGTATCATTTAGTGCATCAAATATTCTGATAATATCTATACCATTGTTTATTGAGAGTCTTACAAAACTATCTACAACATCATCAGCGTAGTTTCTATAGCCTACAAGATTTTGACCTCTTAGAAGCATTTGTAGTTTTGTCTTCTTAATATTTTTCCTGATTGTTCTTAGTCTTTCCCATGGGTCTTCATGAAGAAAACGGAGACTTGCATCAAAAGTAGCCCCACCCCACATTTCTAAAGCATGGTATCCAACATTATCAAGTGTTGAAAGTATTGGTTCCATTTCTTTTGTTGTCATTCTTGTGGCAATTAGTGATTGATGAGCATCTCTTAATATTGTTTCAGTAATTTTTAATTTAGCCATAATTAAGCCTCAATTTCTTTTATAGATTAGGTTTCTTTAAGAGTATAATATCATTTATTTTTAGATAATCAAAGATGAGAGCTAGTTTTTTAATGTAAATTATCAAAATTATAATTTAAAGGATAAATATATAAAATAATACTTGATGATTAAATAATACTTTATTTTTCTAATATTATTTGGTATAATTTAATAGGTATTGATTTAGTATCGATTACCTCTGATATTGTTTATTAAAGAAAATCAAAAAGCGATTAGATAATTTATCTAATTGCTTTTTGTTTGTTATTTGATACAATTTAGTAAGAATATACATATTAATAAATGTATTAAAGGTTAAAAGGAGGATATATTATGGAAAAGAATAGGGAAAATTTTTTTATAAAAGGTATGGTAGCTATTTCCTTTGCAATAATGGTTTTAGTTAATGGGATTGCTAATATTTTACCGATTAATGGTATTAACACAGGGCAGGTTTCAGATTTATATTTTAATTTGTTTGCACCTGCTGGTATAACTTTCTCAATATGGGGTGTTATTTATTTGCTTCTATTAATATATACGCTATATCAGTTTGGTTTATTTCAAAATAGAAGTTCAGAGGTAAAAGTTAAACTTTTGGAGCAAGTGGGTATTTTATTTACAATATCATCAATTGCTAATACTATTTGGATTTTTGCTTGGCATTATCAAGTTATTCTCTTATCACTGATATTAATGTTGATAATTTTAGTTTGTTTAATTATGATTAATAGATTGATTATGGCTGAAAAATTAAGTATGATTGAAAAGTTTTTAATTGCTATACCGTTTAGTATTTACTTTGGTTGGATTACTATTGCTACAATTGCTAATGTTATAACCTATTTGGTAAGTATTGGATGGACTGGTTTTGGTTTATCAGCTGTTGGTTGGATGGTTATAATATTATTAGTTGGTTTATTAATTGGTGGATTTACTATGGTAAAAAATAAAGATGTTGCTTATGGTCTTGTTTTGATTTGGGCATATATTGGTATTTTTATAAAGCATACTTCAATATATGGATTTTCAAGTATTTATCCAGCAGTTATTGTTACTGTTATTATATGTATAGTAGTTTTTGTTTTAGCAGAGCTTTATTTAATCTTTGGTCAAAATATTTCCAGAAAGAAATAGGTGGATTAATTGAATTACTATATTGTAGATGCTTTTACAGATTATGTTTTTGGTGGTAATCCTGCAGGAGTGTGTGTGGTTGATAGAATTATTGAAAGTGAATTAATGCAGAAAATTGCATCAGAAAATAATCTTTCCGAGACTGCTTTTGTTTATAGATGTTCGCATGGTAAATATGATCTTAAATGGTTTACGCCTAAGAGTGAAATAAATTTATGCGGGCATGCTACATTAGCGACGGCTTATGTTATAAGTCATTTTGTTGATGTTGGTATTGAGTTAATGGAATTTAATACCTTGAGTGGAGTATTAAGTGTTGAAAATGTAGGGGATATGTTCATTATGAATTTTCCTGCTATTATGCCAAAACTAATTGAAATTCCAAAGGGTGTGGAGATTGCTTTGGGTACTAAATGTTTGGAGGCATATTTGGATCGAGACTTGATTGTAGTTGTAAAAGATGAAAGTGTTGTAAAGGAATTAAGGCCTGATTATGCAAAGATTGGAGAAATTACAGAAGGGCTAGGTTTAATTGTTACTTCTAAGGGTATTGAGTCTGATTTTGTATCAAGGTGCTTTTATCCAAAGCTTGGTGTTAATGAAGATCCTGTAACTGGGTCGGCGCATAGTTTTCTTGCACCACTATGGGGTAGAATCATTGGTAAAACTAAATTAGTGGGATATCAGTTGTCAGAACGTGGTGGAATTATTCGATGTGAATTACATGGTGATAGAGTTTATATGAAAGGGAAAGCGGTTCTTTACTTAAAAGGAGAGTTGCTATAGTTTTTAATTGTGAAAGTTTTATGAATTATAAAAGAAATATTGGACTTATTAAGGTGTTAAGTGTTAGTATATGAAGTACGCAGGTTAATTATTAACTAAAACAATCTGCAAAGGGAGATAAATTTGTTAAAAATATTTAAAAATAGATTTAATAGAGTTATGAATCCTCCTAGTGAGGAAGAATATGAAGAGTGTATTAGTGATTTGATAAATCACAAAGAAGTGGGTTCTATGCGAAAATTTATGCAGCATGGTGATACAACTACTTTAGAACATAGTCTTAATGTTTCATATTATAGTTATAGAGTATGTAAAATACTAGGTTTAGATTATAGGGCTGCTGCTAGAGGTGGTTTGTTACATGATTTCTTCCTTTATGATTGGCATGAGGGTAAAGACTATAAAGGTTTACATGGTATTCATCATCCTAGGATTGCTTTAAAAAATGCAGAGAAACATTTTGATTTAAACAAGAAGGAAAAGGATATAATTAAGAAGCATATGTGGCCATTAACTATAAAATTACCTAGGTTTAAGGAATCATTTGTTGTATTAATGATGGATAATTACTGTTCTATAGGTGAGGTTATGGTTTGGCGAAAATCTCTCAAAAGACGTATTAAACTTATATTAGGAATATAATATATCTTACTAATCCATGATCACCGTTTGTTGGTGATCATTTTTTATTGCCAGTAATATTATTGTACAAAAGAAGGTAAGTAGCTATAATTTAGTTAAGTTAAGTTAAGTTAAGTTAAGTTAAATTGTTTGATGTTTAGTTCTATTATATTAAAAATTAAAGGATTAATTGGGAGATTACTATGTTTTACAATTTTTTGATATGGGTAGTGATGCATATAGTGAGAAAACCCAAAATAATTGGAATTGAGAACTTGGATAGGCGTAGAGGTGCAGTTTATGTTTCAAATCATCTCGGATATTATGCACCTATTAAGATAATGTTGTTTTCTGGTCTTGATTTATATCCTTGGGTTATCGAAGAAGTTACAGATAATAGATTGTGTGCAGATTATTTAAGACAGGATTTTATTGAGCCGACTTTGAAGATAAAAGGTATCTTAGCTCGTATGTTGTCATTAATCTTAGCTCCAATATGTGTTGGCCTTATGAAGTATGTTTCTGCTATAGCAGTTTATCATGGCAATATTAAAATTAGAGAAACTTTTAGGGAAAGTATAAAATATTTATCTAAGGGTAAGTCTGTTTTAATATTTCCTGAAGAAGCTAATATTAATGATAAATATAATCTTGGTAATTTTCAGTCTGGGTTTCTTAAGATAGGCAGTGATTACTACAAAGATTATGGTGATAATATAACTTTTTATCCTGTTTTTGTTAATAAAGGCAAGAATGAAATTACCTTTGGCGAGGGTATTTTGTTTGATGGCGAAAAGACTTTTAAGCTAGAGAGGGAAAGAGTGATTAGGTTACTAAAAGATAAGATTTTGATGTTATCAAGGAGTAATACTTTAAATTAGTCTAGTGTATAAATATATAAACTGTAGATAAATTGGGCGAAAATGGTAGGTATATATAACTTTTATTCATTTACGACTTTTTTTAATTATGCATATATTAATGGAGATGATTTTTATGAGAGTATTTGTTGCTATTGAATTAACTGATAAAATTAAAGATAAATTATCTGATTTGCAAAGTGAGATTAAAGAGATTTGTCCTATTGGTAATTATAGTAGTTGGGATAATTTTCATCTTACTTTAAGGTTTATTGGTGAAATTGATGAATCTAAGATTGAGGGTGTTAAAGTTTGTTTGGAAAATGTTGGAAGAGGAACACGTAAGTTTAGTATTATTTTAATGAATTTAGGAATTTTTAAGAAAAGGAATAGATTTGTGGTATGGACTGGGGTTATGGATAATACATCTTTGCTTAGGTTATATAATAAGATTGAGTTGTGTTTGGTGGATAGTGGTTTTATAAGAGAGGATAGGATTTTTAGGCCTCATATAACTGTAGGTAGGAATGTTTTGATTGGTGATGTTGTTGATTTATCTGTTCATAGTTATATTATTGAGGGTATAAGCATGGAAATCAGGTCTATTTGTTTGATGGAGAGTAAGAGGGTTGAAGGTGTATTAAGGTATATTCCATTATATAGAACGTATTTTAATAATATATGATATTGACTCATTTGTTGAGTGTTTGATAGACCTACAGGTGGCTGTTGGTTCAAGTACCAAATTTTCTATTAATCTAATAAATAAAATTATGAAAAATAGTATAGAAGGATATGCTGTTTTTTTGTTATTTAATGCTAGACTAAACATATATTTTTAATTGAATGTTAGTATTTTTATAGATTAAGTCATTCGGTTCATGTGTCTTTGTACATTAAGGAGTTGAATATGCTAGCAAACACTTTATATTTAGTGATAATCATATTGTTACTATTAATTGTAATTGAATTAAAGAAATTATCAAAACTAAAAAAAAATCATATTGAAATGTTACTTACTTTATACAATAAATTCAAGCGTGATAGTAAATAACAAGTGAGATTAATGTGATTTATAATATGATGATATAATAATATTGCATCTTAATCTGGAGTTTAACAGGAAAATATTTAATACTCCTTGTACAAATAAGTTGGTAAATATTAAGATGAAATTATATGCATGAAATTATTAATGAGCTATTAGAAATTAGAATGAATTATATAATAAAGGAATATTAATCGAATAAAAAGGGCGACTCTCCCCAATAGAATTAAACATTTTTTAATTAACTATAATAAAGTTTGTATTTATTAATTATTGTTTTTGTCCTTTTTATTCGATTAATATTCAATTTATATAATTAGGTTTAAGTGTTATATATAAGTTTAAGAACTTTTAATCGAATAAAAAGGAATGGTTTGCCCCAATAGAAAAAATATAATGGAATAATAAGAATTTTATTTTAATATATATTTCTTTCCTTTTTATTCGATTAAGAGCTCAATATTTATTAGATAACATTATTGCAATCAATTATACTTTTGGAATTTATGACTTAAATATTTCGTTTATAGGTAATATAATAATTATTTTAATTATTATATTACACTTAAATTTGTATTATTTTAAAAGTTTTTAGTTTATTGTAGTTTAAATTTATATATATAGATATAATTAATTAAATATATGATGTTTTAGTAGTGTAGTGTTATGGTAAATATGTAATATCTATTAATAAAAGAAACATGAGAAATAATAAGGATTATAACAATGAAAGATTTCGATGAAAATATTAACAGAATGATTACTGAAACAGGTTTGGAAAGAACTGAAATTAATAAATTAGTAAAGCTTTTCATCGAATCAATTCAAAACTACATAGATGAAATAGAAGTAGCTATTATAAACAATAATTTTAAACAAATAAAAATAATATCCCATAAATTAAAGGGAGCTAGTGCTAATTTGCGCTTTTTTGAAATAAGTGATTGTTCAGCAGAACTAGAATTAGCTGCTGATAAATGTGATTTATATTTATGTAGTAGTAACTTCAGAAAGTTACTGTTGATTTTAGGAAAGTATACCAATTAATCATAAAGGGAAGTGTCATAATGGGTATAAAAATATTGATTGTAGAAGATGATATCATAAGCGGAAAAATACTCGAAATGATAATAAGTAAATTAGGTTATGAATCATTAGGTATTGTTAAGAGTGTTGAAGAAGCACTGCTAACCGTAAAAAAAGAATATCCTGATTTAGTTTTTATGGATATTGATTTATCATCATCTATGGATGGTATCCACATAGCAGAATTAATTAATGGATATTTCAAAACTCCAGTAATATTTGTTACGAGTCATTCTGATAAAGTAACAGTTAATAGAGCAAAAAATATTGGAGCAGGATACATCATAAAGCCATTTTTTGAAAAAGATATTAAAGATATTTTAATAAGCATATTTAAAAATACTAGTTTAAATAAAGAAGAGACTAAAAAGGTAGATAAATATAAAATTGCTGCGAGATATGAAGATGAAATCAAGTTTATTTATTTATATGATATTTTATTTTTTGAATCAAATGGCCATAAAATTTTGATTTATATTGATGATAAGATATATCATTTAAGAGGTAGTTTAAAAGAATTCGAAAGAATGGATATAAAAAATAATTTTTTAAGATGTCATAAGAGCTATTTGGTAAATATTGATAAAATTGAAGGACTAAAACATGATGGATCATATAATTATAGGATTAAAATAAAAGGGAGTAAAATAAATATACCAATAACCAAGGGAAAAGTGAAAATGTTAAAAAATTAGTAATAGTAAAATTTAATTTTTAATCTTAGTATTATTAAAGGAAAGTAAAGGTGTATTAAATGGAGCAAAATTATTTTGATTTAAATATTAACTTAATGTGTGTTGTTGATATGGCTGGTAATTTTATAAAAGTGAATAAAGCTTGGGGTGAATTACTTGGATATCCAGTTAAATATCTTGAAAATAGTAAATTTATTGATTATGTTCATCCAGAAGATATAGAGGATACAAACCAAGCATTTTTAAAATTAAAAGAAAAAAAACAAGTTATAAATTTTGTTAATCGATATATGAGTAAAGATGGAAATTATCGATATATTGAATGGAATTCACAAGTATTTGATGATTATATTTATTCTTCAGCAATTGATATTACAGATAAACTAAAAGCTCAAGAAATGAGTGAAGAAAACTTCAAAACATTTTTTGAAACTATTAATGATTATATATTTATTGTTGCAACAGATGGAAAAATTATTTATTCTAATAAAGCTGTAAAAGAAAGACTGGGCTATACTGAAGATGAACTTTTTAAAATGCATCTTCTAGATATACATCCTGAAGAATATAGAGAAGAAGCAAATAAAGTTTTAGAATCTATGATAAATGGAGAAAGAGATTTTTGTCATCTGAAAATAGCAACAAAAAGTGGTGTGCAAATACCTGTAGAATCTAGAATATGGTTTGGTAAATGGTATGGTCAAGATTGTATATATGGAATATCACAAGATCTTTCAGTTGTTGAATCAATTAAGGATAAATTTTATAAATTATTTGATAGTAATCCATCTTTGATGGCTTTAACGAATATGGAAGATGGTAAGTTTATAGAAGTTAATTCTTCTTTTCTAACTAACCTTGGATATGAAAAAAAAGAAGTTATTGGTAAAACAAGTAGGGAGTTAGATATTTTTATAAATTATGATGATCATGAAAAAGCTCTGTGTCAGATGATTAAAGAAAACAAATTAAGAAACTTTGAAGCTGACATTAAACGAAAAGATGGGAAAATTTTAAATGGACTGTTTTCAGGCGAAATAATTGATAATCTTTTAAATAAAGAGTTGTTAACAGTAATGACTGACATAACTGAAAGCAAGAATATGAAAACCCAGCTTTTTAAACAATTGGAATTTGAAGATATCTTGTTAGAACAATCATCATTAATTTTTTGTTCCAATGAAATTGAATTAGATAATGCCATCAATTCTACACTTAAGCGAATAGGTGAATTTTTTGATGTAGATCGCTCTTATATATTTAACTTTAATAGAGATGGATTGTTAATGAACAATACATACGAATGGTGTGCCAATAATATATCTCCTGAAATTGATAATTTACAAGACTTGCCAGTTGAAATATTTCCAGTATGGATGGCAACTCTTAATATTGGGGAATGTATATATATAAATGATGTTTCAAAATTACCAAAAGAATGGGCTGCGGAAAAAGCAATACTTGAACCCCAAGGCATTAAATCACTTTTAGTAATACCTATAACTTCAAATAAAAAACAATTTGGATTTATTGGATTTGATGCAGTTAAAGAAAAAATAGAATGGAATAAAGAGTCTAGAAATTTATTGCGATTTTTCGCTGATAATTTAGGCGAAGTTTGGTATAGACAAGAACAAAAAGTAGCCTTAAATAATGCAGTTGAACAATCAAGAAGCCTTAAAAATAAGGCTGAATTAGCAAATAGGGAGAAAAGTACATTTTTGGCTAATATTAGTCATGAAATTAGAACTCCTATGAATGGAATTATAGGTATGGCTCAACTTATGGAAGGTACTGATTTAACAGATAATCAACAACATTATTTAGATGTAATACAAAGCAGTAGTAATCTATTATTGAATATTATAAATGATGTTTTAGATTTTTCTAAAATAGAAGCAGGTAAATTGGGGATTGAGAACATCCAATTTTCACTTAACGAGTTATTAGATAAAATTAATTCTGTGTTCGCATATCAGGTAGAAAAAAAAGGGATTAAATTTTATTTGAATTTAAATTTTAAAGATGAAATTTATCTTTTAGGTGATCCTTTAAGATTAACTCAAATAATTAACAATTTATTAAGTAACTCAATTAAATTCTCATCAAGTGGAAGAATTGATTTAAATGTAAATATTTTTAAAAGAATAGATAAAAAAGTTGAATTAGAAATTGAAGTTATAGATGACGGAATTGGTATTGAGGAGGAAAACATTTCTAAATTATTCGAAATGTTTTCACAAGCAGATGCATCAACTACTAGAAAATTTGGTGGCACTGGACTTGGATTGGCAATTACTAAAAAGTTATGTGAGATGATGAATGGAAGTATAAGAGTTGAAAGCGTTTATGGAAAAGGATCAACTTTTTTTGTTGGTATTCCTTTTGATATGATAGATAATAATTATAAAATACATGATTCTCTAGAAATTGATGAAAGTAATCTAACATTTAATAATGTTAAAATTCTTGTTGCTGAAGATATTGAAATTAACAGAGAAATAATACTTGTAATGCTTAAAAAGTTAGGTGTTGAGGCTGAGATAGCTCGAGATGGACAAGAAGCCATAAAGTTAGTAAAAGATAACAACTACGATATGATATTAATGGATATTCAAATGCCAATCATTGACGGTTATTTAGCCACCATTGAGATTCGTAAGTTTGATAAGAATATACCTATAATAGCAATGACCGCAAATGCACTCACAAATGATATTAATAAGAGCTTGTTAGTTGGGATGAATGGTCATATCTCAAAACCTATTATTAAAAAAATATTGATTAAAACTCTAAAAGATTTCTTAAGTGATAAACTACTTGTTGAGAATGAGTTGGATTTTGAAAAAGGATTAGAGTATGTTGATGGTAATAAAGAGATATATATAAATTTATTAAAAAAATTTTTGAATGAATACTCAGAATCAAATAAATTAATTTTAAAAGACTTTCGAGAAAATAATATAAATGCAGCAGTTATAAAATTACATTCAATAAAATCTGTATTAGCCTATATTGGAGCAGAAAAAGTTGTTCTTTCAGTAGAAAATATTGAAAGATTAATTGTTGAAAGTAATAATACTGATATTATTACAAATTCTATATTGGATGAATTTATAAATAAATTTGATAAGTTAGTCAATGAAATACCCAATGTGATAAATAATTTAGAAACAAAAATTATAAGTGATTTGGGAGAATAAGATGTATAAAAAGAAAAGTATTTTGATAGTGGATGATACAAAATTTTATTCTGATATGTTATATGATTTTCTTTTTGAAGAATATAATATAAATATAGTATCAGATGGTGAAGCTGCATTAAGCACTATAAAATTTGATATTCCTGATTTAATTATTTTAGATGTACTCATGCCAGGAATGGATGGATTTGAAGTTTGTAATATATTAAAACAAAATAAAAAAACAAAGGATATTCCTATTATAATATTATCATCATTAACTAATGTAGTGGATGAAAGTAAAGGTTTAGAGCTTGGAGCAATAGATTATATAAAAAAACCATTCAATTTAAAGTTATTAAAAAATAGAATAGAAAATCATCTTGAATTATATGAAAAAATGGGGAAGTTGACTAAAGAGTTAGTAGAATCAAATAATATTGTCAATAAAGAAATTGAAAATATTATTAAAAGTTTGGGTATTTTAGCTACTTATAGAGATGATGATACAGGAAAGCATCTTGAAAGGACTAAGTTCTATATGCGTTTTTTAGCGGATGAACTAAAAAATAAATATCCTTATGAATTAAATGAAAATAAAATAGATTTATTGTGCCAATCTTCCATATTACATGATATTGGTAAAGTAGGTATTTCAGATTCAATTTTATTGAAAAAAGGGAAACTGACCAATAGTGAATTTGAAGAAATAAAAAAGCATACAATTAAGGGAAGAGATATAATTAGGGAAGTAGAAGTTTCATATGGGAAAAGTGAATTTTTAAACATAGCTGCAGAAATTGCAGAATATCACCATGAGAAATGGGATGGGTCTGGATATCCATATGGTTTGATAAAACAACAAATACCTTTTTATGCTAGAATGATGTCTATCATAGATATTTATGATGCTTTGACAAGTGAGAGACCATATAAAAATGCATTTACTCATGAGGAAGCTATAAAAATAATATTAGAAGGTGATGATCGTGTAAAACCACAACATTTTGATCCTGATATCTTAGAAGCTTTCAATCGAATACATATAAAATTTAAAGATTTTAGTTTAGTTGAAGAATTTAATTTGATTAAAAATTAAATCAGTTTTTAATTAATTTGAAGTTATACATGATTGTTTGTCGATAATATATATGATAACATGGGTATTATTAATTATTTTATTAGTAGACGATTTATGAAAAGGAGAATGTTATGTGGACAAGAGAAGAACTTAAACTAAAAGCCAAATCAGTTTTAAAGAATACCTATTGGAAGGCATTTGTAGCAAGTATCGTATTATCTATTGCTACAGGAGGCGGACCATCATTTGGAAGTTCCATCAGAACAGGAAAAACAAACAATCAATTTATTAATATAGATACTAACATATTATTTCCAATATTTGCAGTAATTGCTATATTTGCAGCTGGAGCAATAATATTTTCAATTATACTAACTGTTTTTGTTGGAGCTCCCCTTGAAGTAGGTGCTCAGAAATTTTTTGTTAAAAATCAACAAGAAGATAGCAACTTGAAATATCTAGGAGCTGGCTTTGCCAAGGAAACATATTTAAAAGTTGTTTTAACTATATTCCTTCGTAATTTATATATTTTTCTATGGACCTTGTTGTTTATTATCCCAGGTATAGTCAAAAGCTATGCCTATAGTATGGTTCCATATATATTATCAGAAAATCCAGGTATGAATACAGCAGAAGCAATAAATTTAAGTGAAAAGATGACCAAAGGACACAAGGCCGATATTTTCGTACTTGATCTTTCTTTTATCGGTTGGATTCTGTTAGGAGTATTAGCCTGTGGGATAGGAGTTATTTTTGTTTTACCATATATTTATGCAACAAAAGCAGAGCTATACCTAAAACTTAAAGAAATAGCTTTAGTAAAAGGTATTGCCAATACAAATGAATTTATAGCGGACTAGTTATAAGTTTAAAGTTAAAATAATCTAATATTATATCAAGTTAGGTAGAGATGATTAATTGTGTATCGTCTCTACTTTTTTATTGGTATAATGTTAGGTAAGGATATATGTATCGATTTGTATATAATGGAGGTAAAGGTTGAATAAAATAGTAGTTTTTGACGTGGAGACACCAAATTCCAATAATGATAGAATATGTTCGATAGGAGTTACGATAATAGAAGATGGCATAGTAAAAGAGTCAGAAAATTATCTTGTAAATCCTGAATGTGATTTTGAATATCGCAATATTAATATTCATGGAATAAAACCAGATGATATAAAAAATGCTCCTACTTTTCCTACTGTATGGGCTTTGATAGGAGAGAACTTCATGAATAATATGGTAGTGGCTCATAATGCATCATTCGACTTAGGTGTACTTAAAAAAACTCTTCTATATTATGAAATAAATGATTTGGTTTTGATGTATGCAGATACATTAAGAATTGCCAGAGCAATCTTAAAAGAAACAGCAAATCATAAATTACCAACGCTATGTTGGTATTATGATATAGAATTAAAACATCATGATTCAGGAAGTGATAGTTGGGCCTGTGCTCAATTGCTTTTGAACTTAGTAGAAGATGGTGCTGACCTAAATAAATATATTAAAGAATATAGATTGGGGATTTAAAATGAATACAAAATTTATTTATGATATACCTACAAAAGTATATTTTGGAGAAAATCAACTATCAAACTTAGGTAAGGAAATAAAGCAATATGGAAATAAAGTCTTATTAGTATACGGTGGCGGATCTATAAAAAAAAGTGGACTATATGAAAAAGTTATGACTGAATTGATTAAAGAAGGCTTGGAAGTTTTTGAATTACCTGGTATTGAACCTAATCCCAGGCATACATCAGTTAATAAAGGCTCAGATATATGTAAGAAAGAAAAAATCGAGGTATTGTTAGCAGTCGGTGGTGGTTCGGTTATTGATGCTACAAAATTTATTGGTGTAGGTGCAGGTTATGATGGTGATATATGGGATATATTAACAAAAAAAGCAGAAATTAAAAATTGCTTGCCTATAATTTCAGTAATAACTTTATCAGCTACTGGCTCAGAAATGGATGCTGGTGGTGTAATTAGTAATCAAGAAACTAAAGATAAGATTGGCATGTTTAATCCTTTGATGAGACCGAAAGTTTCATTTTTAGATCCTACAAATACCTATTCAGTAAATGAGTATCAAACAGCATGTGGGAGTGTTGATATTCTTTCTCACATCATGGAAGTATATTTTAATATGGAAGATGATTTATTTATGCTTGATTGCGTGATGGAAGGCTTGATGAAAACAGTAATAAAATATGGACCTCTCGCAATTAAAGAACCAGATAATTATGAAGCTCGAGCTAATTTAATGTGGGCATCATCATGGGCAATAAATGGGTTTGTAATGGGGGGAAGAATGAAAGCTTGGAGCTGTCATCCAATGGAGCATCAATTATCTGCCTATTATGATATTACTCATGGTCTAGGATTGGCTATTTTGACTCCTCGTTGGATGGAATATACCCTAGATGAAACAAATGTTAGTAAGTTTTATCAATTTGGGGTTAATGTTTTTGATATAGACAAATCACTTTCACCAATGACTGTGGCAAATACAAGTATTGAATTATTATCTGATTTTTTCTTCAATACTCTTGGATTGGATAGTACTTTAGGTGCAATAGGTATTGATGATAAGCATTTTGAAATTATGGCAGAAAAAGCTAGTCAGGGTGGAACACAAAATGGATTTAAACCTTTGAACAAGAATGATATCCTTAAGGTTTTTAGAATGTGTCTTTAAAGGAGATTTAAGATGAATGAATACATATTAGAACATGAAGCGTATATAAAGGGAATATTAGAAAAAAATGATAAACAGGATTGGAATAGTATAAAGGAATATCATAAAGTGCAGATTATGTTCATGCAACATGAAAGATTAGTTCATATGATTGTTACTTTATTTTTTGGGTTATTTTTATCAATATCTTTAGGTTTGGCTCTGTTATTTAATATGAGTTTGTTATTTTTATTAGTATTTATTATAGGTATCATTGAAGTATTTTATATGGTTCATTTATACAGGTTGGAAAATGGTGTTCAAAGATGGTATGTTTTATATAATGAGTTATCCAGAAAGGCTGATGAGCAAAAATGAAAAAAATAATTATTAGTATTTTATTATTTATTGGTTTTTTTATCATATTATCAGGTTGTCAAAAAGACAATAATACAATAAACAATGATTTTAAGACTAAAGTATTAACAAATCTTAGAGAAAATTCTATTATGACTATTAATGGTACATTTGAAGATGGGTATTTTGAATCAGAAGGATTTAAGACAGAGGAACATGGGAAATTAGAGAATGGTTTATTTAAATTGAGTGTAGATAGTAACGAATATGATGACTATAACGAAATTCCATTAGATGAAAGAATTGTTGAAGTAGAATTCAAGGTGGATTCTTCAGAAAAAACTGAAGGTTATTATGGATTATATTTGGCCCCACTTGATGATGATTTAGATTATGTTTATAAAGAATTAGACGATGGTTATGCAAGTTTGACATATGAAGAGAAATCAGTAGATAGAGATATTATAGAAGATATTGCTGGGTATTTTTATACTTGGAAAAGATACTATATTGAAGCATCAAAAGTTGATGCTAAAGTTAGATATGTAAAAGTAGATATGGTTGAAGTGATAAGTTATAATCAAATAGATTCAGACATTGATAGTTTATATGAGTCTGATATGGCTGATTTTGGTAAAATTGCTAGCAAAATAAATAATAGTTTTACTGATCCTCTTGATTTTGGTGTTTATGGGAAAGTGAAATTTAGTGCCGAATTTAAATAAATTATCTATTTTAAAACATTGATTTTTTGAGTAGGATATCTGTATGGATATATTTCTAGAATAATTTCTGGAACGGTTACCATTACATGATCTCCAATTTTTAGGTCTTGGAAACTAAGAATTTTTTTTGAACTATTGGAAAAGATTATAGTTGATTTATTTATTGAAACATATGCTTTATAGACATCTCTTTCAATAAATATTGTTCCGTATTGACCTTCTTTAGTGATTTCTTTTATTGTACCTGTTTCTGTTCTCTTATCTGAGGGTATGTCTGATATCTTATTATTTTTAATAAAAATAAAGTAATAGAGAGAAATTAAAACTAAGAGCAATATGAATAATGATGAGATAATTATTAGTACATTTTTCTTTACCATGATAAACCTCCAACATATTAGATTATGGATTTTAAAATAATTATAACATAATTATAATATCTGTTTATATATAGAAAATTAGTCAAAAATAGAGTATTATCAATATAGAGAAATTTTTGATATAAATAGGAGTAAAGAATGGATTATAGTATTTTTGAAATGAAATTATTATATTTGTTTGGTTTGCAAATATCTTTTTTTGTTGTGCTAATTTTATTTCTTATATTTATTCTTATTATTTCTAATGTTTCAGCGACATCTAGGGCTGAAAATATAGTACTTGTTTTCTTAATAATTGTGTTGATTTGGGTTTCAAAAGATAAATTATTGGATATACCTAATGTTGCGACTAAAAACTATACTGTTGAAACTATGAGAGTAACAAACATAGTAGTAAAAAATGAAAATATTAAAAATAGAAATATTGATTTTATAAGCGCTGATGGGAATATTATTAACTTAAAGCTGACAGCACCTAAGGTTAACAATGGAGATGAATATTTAATTATGTATTTGCCTAATTCGAAAATTGGAGTGATTATAGAAAAAGTAATAGAATAAGTAATTAATTGTATATTGAAAAGAGAGATTTAAGATGAAGTGCACCCTGAATGTTGGACAAAAAAACTTACATTTGGAGGTGCATTTTTATATAATTAAATAAACTATTTATTGAGATGTAATATTCGTGTATAATTAATAATATTGAAATGAATTAAATAAATATTTAAATATATAATAATGGAGGGTTAATATGAGTAATAAAATAGAAACAAAATGTATTGTTGAAGGTTGGAAACCAGGAAATGGAGATCCAAGACAATTACCGATTTATCAAAGTACTACTTTTAATTATGAAAATAGTGAAGCAATGGGTAAACTATTTGATTTGGAAGCAGAAGGGTACTTTTATACAAGATTACAAAACCCAACAAATGATGCAGTTGCTGCTAAAATATGCTCTTTAGAAGGTGGTGTAGCTGCAATGTTAACCTCATCAGGTCAAGCTGCAAATTTTTATGCTATCTTTAATATTTGTGAAGCGGGTGATCATTTTATTGCTTCAACTTCAATATATGGTGGTTCATATAATCTATTTAATGTAACAATGAGGAAAATGGGGATAGAGTGCACCTTTGTTGATCAAAATTTATCAGAAGAAGAATTAGGAAAATACTTTAAATCAAATACTAAAGCTTTGTTTGGAGAAACTATTACTAACCCTACTGTGAAAATATTAGATTTAGAAAAATTTGCAAGAGTAGCACATAAACATGGTGTTCCTTTAATTGTGGATAATACCTTTGCTACTCCAGTTAATTGCAGACCTTTTGAATGGGGGGTTGATATAGTAACTCATTCAACAACAAAGTATATGGATGGTCATGGTGTTGGTGTTGGTGGTTGTATAGTTGATAGTGGAAATTTTAACTGGTTGGAACATAAGGAAAGATTTCCAGGTTTAACAACTCCTGATGAATCATATCATGGAATTATATATGCAGAAAAATTTGGTAAGGGTGCATATATTACTAAGGCTACAGCTCAATTAATGAGAGATTTTGGGTCAATACAATCTCCTCAGAATGCATTTTACCTTAATATTGGACTTGAAACTTTACCATTAAGAGTTGAGCGACATTGTAGTAATGCTTTAAAGATAGCTGGATATTTAGAGAACAATGAAAATGTTGCTTGGGTTAATTATCCAGAATTATCTAGTAATATTGATTATAAATTAGCACTTAAATATTTACCTAATGGTAGTTGTGGAGTAGTTTCCTTTGGCTTGAAAGGGGATAAGGAAAGATCAATTAAATTTATGGATAGTTTAAATTTAGTTTCAATAGCAACTCATGTTGCAGATAGTCGTACTTGTTTATTACATCCTGCTAGTCATACACATAGACAACTAAGTGAGCAACAATTATTAGAAGCTGGTGTAGCACCTGATTTAATAAGGTTATCTGTTGGCATAGAAAATGTGAATGATTTGATTGCAGATTTAGATCAAGCTTTTAAAGGTTTATAAAATATAAGCATAAAAAAACATCTAGTTTTAAAAAACTAGATGTTTTTAATTTATGCTTTATAGGAATTCTTACCATTTCTTTTAGCTTCATATAATTTTTTATCAGCATTATTTATAAATTCATCAAGACTGGATTCTTTGTCTATTGTCGTAACACCTATACTAAGAGTAATATATATATAATCATCATTATTTGTTTTTATGCCAGATTGGGAAATGGTTTTGATTATTCTTTTAGCTACTCCTATTGCTGATAACTTATCAGTATTGATCAAACCAATTAGAAATTCATCACCACCATAACGACCAAAGATATCAGGAGTTCTAAGCTCGCTTTTTATTAAACTTGCAATTGATGAAAGAACTTTATCACCATTTAAATGACCGTAGTTATCATTAATAGTTTTAAAATTATCAATATCAATCATAAGTAATGATAAAGGGGAAGGATTCAATTTAATATTATTAAATACTTCTGATAACAATTGCATTGAATACTGTCTATTGTATGTGTTGCATAATGAATCAATTTGGGCCATTTTTTTAAGTAATTGTCCTTCTATTTTTTCAGTAACATCCATGCAACTACCAACAAAGCCTAGAAATTCTCCATTATCGCTATAGAATGGAGTTCCCCGGTCATTTATCCATCTATACTGACCATCAAATCTTTTGAGTCGGTAATCCATTTCAAATTTTTGTTGTTTGTTAAAATTATCCGTATATATTTTTACACATCTATCAAAATCATCTGGGTGAACTCCCTGTGCCCAACCAAAACCAAGTTCATCTTCAAGAGATCTACCAGTAAAATCAAGCCAAGTCTTATTGAAATAATCACATTCTGTTGAGAGGTTTGATCTCCATATCAAGTTAGGTGAGAACTCAAGAATTTGACGGTATTGTTCTAAATCCATCATAAAAGTCCACCTCCTTTGTTTTATATTTGTATCATATAGCTTATCAAGATTATACAGCCAATTAATTAAGAAAACAATAGAAACTTCATAAACCTTAAATATTAACTAAGGTTTATGAAAGGTTGTGTTAAGTAACTTACAAGAATTATGGGATGTTTCAAAAGAAATGGTCTAATATTGATCTTTGGATTAATAATGCTAAGGTGAATGTGATGCATAATAATACATGGGAAACTTACTTATGCTATACTGATAGTGTAATTAATACTAATATCATGGGCATGATTTGTGGATCACAAATAGCTGTTAAAAATATGCTATCAATAGTATGGAAGGTCCTGGATCAAATAATTAGTGGCAGAATAAAACTATACTATATGGAACAACAAAACATGCACTTACTTATTTCATGAAAGGCTTAGCTAAAGAATTAGAAAATAGTGAGATTATTACAGGTAGATTATATCCAGGTATGATACTGACCGATTTTATAACAAAAAAACCAGAGGGATAGAATTCAGAACATTTGTATAATAAAAATTTAAAAAAATATTGAATATTTTAGGAGATAAAACTGAAACAGTAGCAGAGTTTTTTGTACCAAGTATAATTAGTAATTGTAAAAATGATAAAAAATTGCCTGGTTAATAAATAGTAGAATAGCACTAAGATTTATTAGTGCACCATTTAGTAAAAGAAAAATAATATAGAGTGGAGATAATAATATTGGAATATATATATAATGAGAATAGGCAAGAATTAATCGAGAAACTTTTAAATTATAAATTAACTAAAAATGATGAGAAAGCATTAATAGAAAATTTTCTAAAGGCAAACAATATTTCTATGATAAAAGGTCTTTTTAGTAAATTAGAGCAGGATGAAAAACAAATGAAATATAAAAATAAATTCATTAGGAATATATTGTTAATTATTATTCTAACTATTGTGCTAGGTATTATGGGTTTTGGAGCTTATTATTATTTTTACTTGATATCAGGTATATCAAGTAAAGTGATTTTTGCTGTATTAGTCTTAGTATCACATATTGTACTAGTAACTGATTTAATTTTATTATTTTATAGTAATATTATCTTAAAAAATAATATTATTAATAAAATGAGAAAATATTATAATTAAAACGGAGGTGTAAATTATGGAAAATGAAAATATTGATGATCAAGAAATCGAAATAACAGAGGACAGCATCAAATTAAAGTGTAAAAAAGATAAAAACTATAATAACAAGAGCATGCATGCTTCTGGTGGAGCAGTTTATGGATTTGGATTTATAGGAGCGGTCGTTTATTTTTTTTCAACAGCTAGTGGATTTTGGATTGGTATTTTAGGTTTATTGAAGGCTATAGTCTGGCCTGCAATATTAGTTTTTGAATTGATGAAATATTTAAATCTTTAAAATTAATAATATAAAACAAAACCACTTTCGGGTGGTTTTATTTTATAATAATAGAAAATATTGACTATAAAACTTTCATATTATATAATTGTGGAAAAGGGAGGCGTTCAATGAAAGGTGTAGATTTATTAGTAATTAATGCAAATCTTATTACAATGAATGGTAGCAGGGAAATTTTTAAAGATTATGGAATTGCTATATTGGGGGATACCATAATTGATATTAAAAACACAGAAGACATATTAGAAAATTATAAAAGTGAAAAAGTTCTTGATGCTAAAGGAAAATTCATATTTCCTGGTATGATAAATACTCATGATCATCTTTTTCAAGTATTATTTAAAGGTATAGGGAAGGAAAAAGCCTTGATAAAATGGCTAGCTGATGCAATTCAAAAGCCATTTTTTAATATTTCGAACGAGGATATATATTTGGCTGCAATGATTGGAAGTATAGAACAGATTAAATCTGGTGTTACTACAATTGTTGATTATCAATATGCTCATGGCAGACCATTTCTAAGCGATTCAGTTTGTCAAGTTTGGGAAGACTTGGGAATGAGGGGGATATTGGCTAGAGGTTATACAGATTCTTGTGATTTCCCTAAATATAGTGGTAATGAAATTGTAGAAACTGAAGAAGATTTCTTTGATGATGTTAGAAGATTACATAAAAAGTATAAAAATAATGCTAATATTGATATAGCTTTAGCACCTGGAATAATATGGGTAATGACAGAAGATGGGTTTAAAAAATGTGCTAGTCTAGCAAAAGAACTTGATACATTTAACACTATTCATACACTTGAAACAGAAGAAGATAATGCCTACTCTATGGAAAAATTTGGCATGTCTACTATTGATTTTTATGAAAAGACAGGAATACTATCATCAAAGTTCTTAGCTGTTCATTGTGCACAAATCAATAAAGAAGAAATTAAAAAATTGAAAAAATATGATGTTAGAGTATCTTATAATGCTATATCAAACATGCTTATTGGTTACCAAACTCTACCAGTCAAAGACTTGCTTGAAGAAGGTTTAGTAGTAGGATTAGCCACTGATGGAGCAGCTTCTAATGATAATCAAAATATGCTAGAAGTATTGAAAATTTCACCTTTATGGCAAAAGGCTTTTTACAGAGATCCATCTGTAATTCCTGCATTAAAAGTAGTTGAAATGGCAACAATTGACGGAGCTGATGCGATATATAAAAAAGATGAAATAGGATCACTCGAAGTTGGTAAGAAAGCTGATTTCTTTATTTATAATCATATGAAAGCAAATACTGTTCCACTATATGATCCAATTGTGAGTTTAGTTTATAGTGCTGATGAAAACAATATTGAGACAACAGTAATTGGTGGAAAAATTGTAATGGAAAATGGAAAAATTCCAGGTGTGAATGAAGAAGAATTATATGCGAAAATTCAAATTGCAGCCGAAAAGCTCTGGGAAAGATCAAATATAAAAAAATAAAACTGATTAATTTTCAATTAAAGGTTTAAGTGCAAACCAATAAGTTACACATTTTATAGTTGATGCATTTTTGAAAGTATGAGGGGTATTGCCTGGGATAAATAGAAGATCATCTTTCTCTGCGATAAATGTTTCATCGTAAAGATAAAGTTCCAAGGAACCCTCTGTGACAATAACAATATTATCTTCAGGTAAGCCAATAGATGATTCATTAGTTTTGCAATTTTCATCTATAGTTATGCAAACACATTTAAAGGGTTGACTTCCATAAGTAGCTAGTTCGTAGAGAATACCGGATTTTAATTTTAGAATTTCTTCAAAATCATTTCTTTTGGTTAGAGTTTTTGAACTGATTTTTTTCTCGGCTAGGAAATCTGTGATTGTTATATCTAAGGCATCGGTAATTGAAACAAAATTGACGAGAGTTGGGCTAGTAACGTCTCTTTCTATGTTGCTTAATAGACTTATTGATAGGTTAGTTGTTTTTGCAAGATCACTTAGGGTTATGCCTTTAGCTTTTCTTACAGATCTAAGTTTATTTCCAATTTTCATAATTTCACCTCAAGTTTAGTTGATATTAAATAGTACTACAGTAAGTCTAAATCAAATTGACTGTTTAAGTCAATATTAATTATATATAGAATAAAAATTAAGGAGACAGAATATGAAAATTTTAGCTTTTTTTGGAGGGGCAAGAAAAAATGGTAATACTTTAGCTATGTTAAACTATTTATTAGATCAACTTGAAGGGGAAAAAGAAATTATAAATTGTTATAGTTTAAATGTTTCACCTTGTACTGATTGTAGGTATTGTTTTAAACATAGAGCATGTAGTATAAAAGATGAAATGGTTGATATTTATAGAAAAGTCGATGAAGCGGATATAATAATATTTGCAGCTCCAACATATTTCTTTGGTATACCAGGGAAAATGAAGGTTATGATTGATAGATTTCAAATGTATTGGTCAGGAGTAAAAAGAGGAGATTTACCTGAAAAGTTTACTAAAAAGGGCGCATACCTAATGAGTGGTGGTGGACCTTTGTTTGATACTCAGTTTACCGGTGGTGGTCTGGAACTATCTGAAGCATTAGTAGTAACAAATACAAAAAAAGTAGGAGCGGTACTAATGGATGATGCTGATATAGTTACGAACTTAGCACAAAGACCAGAAATTAAAGAAAAAATATTAGAAATAGCCAATTTACTAAAATAAAAAAACTTATAATATTATGTTTTATATCTAGTATTATAAAAACAGTTTACAACAGGAGTTTATAATGGTAATATTAATATATAATATACGATTATTCAAGCTTGGGGGAGTTGTGATTGTTATGTGGAAAGCTGTAGTACTTGGTATTACTGTTGGAATTATTGTAGGTGGATTTTTAATATATACATTTTGGTACATAGCTTGTGATATAATGCCGGTAATTATTAAATAAACTGCATGAACAATAATAATAAATAAAAATAATAAAAGTTAGTTTGACTCAATAAAGACAATATGTTAATATAAATTTAATTGAATAAGAACTTCAGGGCAGGGTGAAATTCCCTACCGGTGGTAATAGTCCACGAGCCTCAAAAGGGTTGACTTGGTGTAATTCCAAGACCGACAGTAAAGTCTGGATGGGAGAAGTTAAATATAGTTCATGTACTTTATATATATAATTATATATAAAGGAAATATATGTAATTATAAAATATTTTTGCTCTGAAGTTTAGCTTCAGAGCTTTTTTATTGGAGGAAAAGAATGGATAGGGATAAAAAGTTTATGAAAAGAGCTATTGAATTAGCGAAAAAAGGAGAGGGGAGCACAAGGCCCAACCCTTTGGTTGGAGCAGTGATTGTTAAAAATGGGGAAATAATTGGAGAAGGCTATCATCAATATTATGGTGAGAATCATGCGGAAATAGAAGCTATTAATAGCTCAAAAGAATCTGTTGTAGGTGCAACCCTATATGTAAACCTTGAACCATGCTCTCATTATGGTAAAACACCTCCTTGTGCAAATAGAATTGTAGAAGAAGGCTTTAGTAAAGTAGTGATAGGGATGATGGATCCAAATCCGAAAGTGGCTGGTAAAGGTATTGGAATATTGAAAAAAAATAATATTGAAGTAGTAGTTGGGGTACTTGAAAATGAAGCAAAACAACTAAATGAAATATTTATTAAATATATAACTGAAAACAGACCATTTACTTATTTGAAATATGGAATGACCCTTGATGGTAAAATTGCCACTACAACAGGAGATTCTAAATGGATAACAAATGATAAATCCAGACAAGAAGTACATAAAATAAGAAATAAAGTTGGAGCAATAATGGTGGGAATTGGAACTATATTAGCTGATGACCCAAGTCTTAATACAAGAATTAAAAATATTAGTGGTAAATGTCATGATCCAATCAGAATAATAGTTGATAGTGAATGTAGAATACCTCCAACTGCTAAAGTGCTTCACCTCAATTCCCAATCTAAAACTATAGTAGCTGTCACCAAAAAAGCAGATCCATTAAAAATTGGAGAAGTATTAGCTACAGGAGCAGAGGTTCTGATAGTTGATCAAAAAGATGAGAGAGTGAATCTTAATAGTTTGATAAAAATACTTGGTGAGAAGGGTATTGATAGTATTTTGATTGAAGGTGGAAGTGAGTTAAGCTATAGTGTTTTAGCTGAAAGCTTAATTGATAAAGTAATGGCATTTATTTCTCCAAAGATAATAGGTGGAGCTAGAGCACCAACACCAGTTGGTGGCAAAGGAATTAATCTAATAAAAGATGCGATTGAATTAAAAAAGGTAAAAAGAAAAGTTTATGGTCAAGATATTATGATTGAAGGGTATATAAAGAAAAGGGGTGATTAAATGTTTACGGGTCTAATAGAAGAGAAAGGTCTAGTAAAAGGATTAGTAAGAGGGGGCAAATCGGGTAAATTAAGAATTGGTTGCAGTAAAATTATCGAAGGTATAAGACTTGGCGATAGTATTAGTGTAAATGGCATTTGTCTTACAGTAACAAATTTTGATAATAATACTTTTGAAGTGGATTTCATGCCTGAAACAGGTAAGGTTACAAATATATCTTCAATTAGTATTGGGCATAGAGTTAATCTAGAAAGAGCTCTAATGGTAGGAGCTAGACTTGGAGGTCATATTGTTTCAGGTCATGTAGATGGTATTGGCATAATTACATCCTTTAATGTTTTGGAGAATGCAACTGAGGTTAAGGTAAGAGCAGATAGTTCACTGATGAAATATATTGTTAAAAGAGGTTCAATCGCTATTGATGGAGCAAGTTTGACCGTAGTGGATTCAACTAGAGAAACTTTTGTTGTCTCGATTATACCTCACACAAAAAAAGAGACTATTTTATTAGATAAGAAGGTTGGAGATATTGTTAATCTAGAATGTGATTCTATTGGGAAATATATTGAAAGGTTTATTGAGTTTAGGAATGTGGGAAATGAAAAAGGCACGCTTACCATGGAACTTTTAGGTAAAAATGGATTTATATAAGAGAGGTGATCTGAAGTGGAATTTAATACAATTAATGAGGCGATTGAAGACATTAAACTAGGGAAGATGATTATAGTAGTTGATGATGAAGGTAGAGAAAATGAAGGAGACCTTCTTATGTCGGCCCAAAAAACGACACAAGAAGCTATAAACTTTATGGCTACCCATGGTAGGGGTTTAATCTGTGTTCCGATGATGAAAGAAAGACTAGAAGAACTTAATATTCATCCAATGATAAGGTTGAATACTGACCCTAAAGAAACAGCATTTACAGTTTCTGTTGATTCAAAATCTTGTGCAACGGGAATTTCAGCAATAGAAAGAGCCAAGACTATTAGAGATTTGGTGGATGAAAATATAAAGGGAGATGGTTTCACAAGACCTGGTCATATATTTCCTTTAGGAGCAAAAGAGGGTGGTGTATTAAAAAGAGCAGGGCATACTGAAGCTGCTGTTGATATAGCAAAGATTGCAGGACTTTATCCAGCAGGAGTTATCTGTGAGATTATGAATGATGATGGCACTATGGCTAGAGTACCCGAGTTAATGAAATATGCACAAAAACACGAATTAAAGATTATAACAATAGAAGATTTAATTGCCTATAGAAGAAAAAATGAGACATTAATAGAAAAAGTAGCTGAAGCAAAAATGCCTACTAAATATGGGGATTTTAAAATTGTGGGGTATATAGACAAAATAAGTGGAGAACATCATGTTGCACTTGTAATGGGGGATATTGGTGAAGAAGACGAGGTTTTAGTGAGAGTTCATTCTGAATGTTTGACTGGTGATGCCTTTGGTTCGTTGAGATGTGATTGTGGACAACAATATGATGCTGCAATGAAAAAAATTGCGGAAGAAGGTAAAGGGGTTTTACTTTATATGAGACAAGAAGGCAGAGGGATAGGTCTTATAAATAAGATTAAAGCTTATGAACTGCAAGATCAAGGTTATGATACGGTAGAAGCCAATATTATGTTAGGTTTTCCTGATGATATGAGAGACTATGGTATTGGTGCTCAAATACTTTATGATTTAGGTATTAGAAAAGTAAGACTAATGACTAATAATCCTAAGAAAATAACTGGACTTAATGGTTATGGTTTAATGATTGTTGAGAGAGTTCCAATACAGATGAACCATAATGAAAAGAATAAATATTATCTTAATACTAAAAAAGTTAAAATGGGACATATATTATAAAAAATTATTTAAGGAGAAATAAAATGAAAACATATAATGGGAATTTAATTTCAGAAAAAGGTAGATTTGGTATTGTAATTAGCAGGTTTAATGAATTTATAGGTAGTAAACTACTTGATGGTGCTATCGATGCTTTAGAACGCCATGGAGTTGATAATTCCAATATTGGTATAGCTTGGGTACCTGGAGCTTTTGAAATACCTCTTGTCGCAAAAAAAATGGCTAAGACAGGACTTTATGATAGTGTTATATGTCTTGGTGCTGTTATTAGAGGGACTACACCACATTTTGATATTGTAGCAAATGAAGTGTCTAAAGGAATTGCTCAAGTAGGATTAGAAACAGAAGTACCTATAATATTTGGTGTGTTAACGACTGATAATATTGAACAAGCTATAGAAAGAGCAGGCACAAAAGCCGGTAATAAAGGTTTTGAAGCCGGAGTAACTGCAATTGAAATGGTTAATCTTTTAAAGGAGATTTAATTTGACTATCATAAATATAACGGATACCATCTAGGGTTAGATTTTCATCGATGATAATAATATTATGACATGCACTTAAAAGGCTGGAGTATCCGCCTGTAGCTATTACAGTTACATTGTAGGGTAATTCAGCCTTTTTTTGTTGAATTATGCCTTCAATGGCATTAATATAACCAAAATATACACCACTTGTTATACATTCTTCGGTTGTGTTCTTATAATTTGATTTTTTTTAAAATCTACAAGAGTAATTTGACAGTATATTTTGATAATGAATTATTAAGAATTGGTATGCTAGGAAATATAATTGCACAATTACTTTTCACCATATTTTTAATACCGCTAAAAAAATTAATTATTCGATTATAAATAAAGTTTTATAGCTTTTGCTTAGGTTTTAGACTGTTTGATGTTTATTTATTTAAAAATTAATAATATTGGAATTTATAGAAATACACAATATGTTGTGGTTTGCTTTTATGTTATTTACATATATTGTTATTTATGTTATATTTAATTAAATTAATATGTTTTAACAATGTACGGGAAAACAGTGAAAAGCTGTTGCAGCCTCCGCTACTGTAAGTATTGAGTGAATTCAATAAATCACTGTCAATTGATGGGAAGAGAGAATTTGCGTTTTAGATACAAGCCAGGAGACCGATTGTTAAATAATGTTGGTATATATTTCGGAAGGAGGTATATTGCTATGGTTAAGGTTTATCCGTTAAGACTATAGTCCTCTTTTCTATTTTAGAAAAGAGGATTTTTTATAGGAGGATTAGAAATGAAGAGTATTTATGTTATTAAAAGAAATGGTAAAACTGTAATGTTTGATAAAGAAAAAATTACAGAAGCTATTATGAAAGCAATGAAATATGGTAGTGGAATAATTGATACTGAAGTTGCTAGATTGATAGCTGTAGAAATTGAAAATGAAGCTTTTTCACAAATAGATATAAGCAAGATAGAAGAATTAGTTTATAGTAAACTAAATAAATACGGACATGGAATTACTGCAAGAGCGTATGAAGGTTATAGAGCAGTAAGAGAGTATCAAAGAGAACAGTTGATTATTGACGAAAGGATAACAGGTATTGTTAATGGAAGTAATATTGAGGCTATTAAAGAAAACTCTAATAAAAATGCATATATTGCTTCAACGCAAAGAGATTTAATAGCAGGTGAATACTCAAAGGATTATTGTGATAGAAAAATGCTCCCAGCAAATATTGTACAGGCTGAAAATCAAGGAGTTATACATTTTCATGATAAAGACTATTTTATTCAACCAATATTTAACTGTTGTTTAGTTGACTTAAAAGATATGTTAAATAATGGGACGGTTATAAATTCAAAATTTATTGAAAAACCAAAGTCTTTTCAGACAGCTTGTACAGTCGCTACTCAAATCGTTCAACAAATTGCAAACGGACAATATGGTGGTCAAACAATATCTTTAGCCCATCTATCACCATTTGTTAGAATAAGTCATGAAAAACATAAAAAAAGAATTATTGAAGAAGGTTTGCAAATTGGAGTGCACTATAATGAAAATCAACTTAAACAATTGATTGATATTAGGTTAGAAAGAGAAATAGCAGAAGGAATACAAACTATACAGTATCAAATAAATACATTTTCAACATCAAATGGTCAAGCTCCTTTTTTATCTATATTTATGTATATTAATGAAGAAATAGGTTATGAAAAAGAAACAGCAATGTTGATTGAAGCTATTTTAAATCTTAGATATTTAGGTATGAAAAATGAAGTGGGAGTATATATTACACCTTCATTTCCCAAGTTAATCTATGTTTTAGATGAAAATAATATTTATGAAGATAGTGAGTACAAATTTTTAACAGACTTGGCTATAAAAACTGTGGCAAAAAGAATGATGCCTGATTTTATATCAGCTAAGAAAATGAAGGAATATCATAATGGTCAAGTTTATCCACCAATGGGTTGCAGGAGCTTTCTTTCTGAATACATAGATGAAGATGGTCAATATAAATGGTATGGAAGATTTAATCAAGGCGTAGTAACTTTAAATCTTGCAGATGTAGGGTTATCAGCTGAAAAAAATTTAGATAGATTTTGGGATATATTAGAGCATAGACTGGAATTATGTTATCAGGCACTTATGTTAAGACATGAGATGTTATGTGATGTAACAGCAAGTATTAGTCCAATCCACTGGCAGTATGGTGGTATTAAGAGATTGAAAAAAGGAGAAATTATTAAACCTCTACTTTTTGGTGGATACTCAACTTTGTCCTTAGGTTATATTGGATTGTATGAATGCGTTATGTCCATGATAGGAAAAAGCCATACTTCTAAAGAAGGTGAAATACTTGCATTAAAAATAATAAAAAAAATGAACAATAAATGCGAAGATTGGAAGAAAAAAACCAATATTGGGTTTGCTTTATATGGAACCCCTTCTGAATCAACAACATTTACTTTAGCAAAAAAAATGAGAGATAAATATGGTTTGATAAAAGATATTACTGATAAGGATTATTTGACTAATTCCTATCATGTTAATGTTAAAGAAAAAATTAATGCATTTGAAAAATTATCATTTGAAGCTAAGTTTCAGAAGCAAAGTCCTGGTGGTTGTATTAGTTATGTGGAGGTTCCAAATTTATGTAACAATCTTAAAGTCTTGAAAAAAATTGTAGAATTTATGTATCATAATATCAAATATGCTGAAATAAATACCAAATCTGATTATTGTATGGATTGTGGCTTCACTGGAGAAATTTTGCTTGATGATAACCTTGAATGGTTTTGTCCAGAATGTGGTAATAAAAATGAGGATACAATGAATGTTTGCAGGCGAACTTGTGGATACTTGGGTGATAATTTTTGGAATAAGGGAAGAACTCAGGAAATATCAGAGAGAGTGATGCATCTAGATAATGAAATATTAGAAAGTGTGAAATTGGTATGAGGTATGCTCAAATTAGAAAACAAGATATTTCAAATGGTGAGGGCATTAGAGTATCTCTTTTTGTAACAGGTTGTAATTTAAAATGCGCAGGTTGTTTTAATGAAAAATATCAGGATTTCAATTATGGTATAAAATGGGATTATAAGATAGAAGAAGAATTTATCAAACTAGGTGATAACAATTTTATCGATGGTTTTAGTATTCTTGGGGGAGAACCATTACTCCAAGGCAAAGAGATGCTTGATTTAGTAAGAAAAATTAAGATAAAAAATGACAAAACTATTTGGATGTGGACAGGTTATAAATTTGAAAAATTAAATAGTATCCAACGCCAGATTATAAAGTATGTTGATGTTTTAGTAGATGGTCCATATATTGAAACACTAAAGGATTCTAATTTGATGTTCAGAGGCTCTAGTAATCAAAGAATCATAGATATTAAAAAAACGTTGAAAAATAAAAAGGTGATTGATTGGAGAGTTTTATGAAGGGGAAATTTATAGACTCATATAGTTGAGGTAAGATAACGTATTGGCCTTGAATTTTCTTTGGATTATATTGTGGGAAAATAGATTTAAGTGAAGAGGGTTATGTACAAATTTCCATTCTAGTTTGAAATAGAAAAACACTAGGATTTATATTAAGTCCTAGTGTTTTTTATTTAGATCATATCGAGAAAATATTTATGAACACTTAAATCAGTTGTTAGTTCAGGATGAAAGGAGGTTACTAACATATTATTTTGTCTTGCTGCAACTATATTATTATCAACTATTGCAAGAATTTCACCTTCATTACTAATAGAGTTGATATATGGTGCTCGAATGAAAGTCATAGGGATTTCACCGAGGTATTTAAATTCATGGTTTACTTGAAAACTACCTAACTGTCTTCCATAAGCATTCCTTTTGATAGAAATATCCATTGTTGCTAAATGGCATTCATTATCATTAATAACTTCCTTAGCTAGCAGAATAAGACCTGCACAAGTCCCCAAAACTGGCAAACCATCCTCGATTAATTTTTTAAGAGGGTAGAACATATCCAATTCTCTTAGAAGTTTTCCCATTACAGTACTTTCTCCTCCTGGAAGAATTATTCCATCAAGTTCTATATTTTCCAAGTGAGATTTTTGTCTGATTTCAATTACTTCTACATTAAGAGCACTTAGCATAGAAGCATGCTCGGCAAAAGCGCCTTGAATAGCCAATATACCAATTTTCCTTCTCATTATTCACCTCTTAAAGCCATTAGTACTTCAATTTCTTGTTCATTAATACCCACCATAGCTTCACCAAGGTCTTCGGATAATTCCGCTAATAATTTTGCATCATTAAAATTAGTTACTGCTTTAACAATTGCTTGTGCTCTTCTTTCTGGATCTCCTGATTTAAAGATTCCAGATCCTACAAACACACCTTCGGCTCCTAGTTGCATCATTAGTGCTGCATCAGCAGGAGTGGCTATGCCACCAGCTGCAAAGTTTACAACAGGCAATTTACCATTCTGGTGTACATATTTTACTAAATCATAAGATACTTGAAGATCTTTAGCCGCTTGGAAAAGTTCATCTTCTCTTAAATTTTGTAATTTTCTCATTTGTTGATTAATCATTCTCATATGACGTACTGCTTGTACTACATCACCAGTACCTGGTTCACCTTTAGTTCTGATCATTGAAGCACCTTCAGAAATTCTTCTTAAAGCTTCTCCTAAATCTTTAGCTCCACAAACAAATGGAACTTGAAACTGTGTTTTATCAATATGGAAAGTATCATCAGCTGGAGACAAGACTTCACTTTCATCAACATAGTCAATTTCTATTGCTTCAAGAATTTGCGCTTCAGTAAAATGACCAATACGAACTTTTGCCATAACTGGTATAGTAACTGCTTCTTGTATACTTTTAATCATTTTAGGATCACTCATTCTAGAGACTCCACCAGCAGTTCTAATATCAGCAGGTATACGTTCTAGTGCCATAACCGCACAAGCACCTGCTTTTTGAGCAATTCTGGCTTGTTCTGGGGTGGTTACATCCATAATAACTCCACCTTTTAACATTTGTGCAAGGTTTTTGTTTAGTTCATATCTGTTGTTCATTTTTTAACACTCCTTTAAATTTGATTGACTTTTTCTTATTACTTGTTTATTATATGAATTAACTGATTGTATTGAAAGTACCAATTAGTGATATTTTAAGGGTATCAGTTTAGGAGGACTAAAATGGATATGTTAACATTTTCAATAGATGAAAGGAGAAGGACTCCACTTTATCGACAGTTGTATGATTATATAAAAAAGGAAATAAGGTCAGGTAATTTATCTTTTAATACTAAACTTCCTTCAAAAAGAAAATTATCTGCTTATTTAAATATAAGTCAAAATACTATACAGACTGCATATGATCAATTAATAGAAGAGGGCTACATCATACCTATTGCAAAAAAGGGCTTTTTTGTTAACCGGTTAGATAATATTTTAAGTTTAGATTTTAAAATTGAGGATAAACCTATAAATAAGAATAAAGAGGCATCTGATTTAAAATATGATTTTTCCTATCATGGTGTGGATCACAGTTCTTTTCCTTTTTCTATCTGGAGAAAGTTAACGAAAGATACTATTAATGAATATGATGAGGATATTTTAAAACCTGGGTCAGCACAAGGTAGTGATTCATTACGCATTAGTCTGGCTAAATATTTAAGACAATCTAGAGGTGTTGACTGTACTGCTGAAGATATAGTAATTAGCTCAGGTACAGAGAGTTTATTTCAAATATTAATTCAACTTTTAGGTCAGAAATATATCTATGGAATAGAAAATCCAGGTTATGAGAAATTAAACCTACTTTTTAAAAGTAATAATACTAAGTTTAAGACTATTAATATAGATTTGAATGGAATGCAAATTGATGATATTGAAAATAGTGGTGCCGATATTTTGTGTATTACACCAGCTCATCAATTTCCTTTAGGTGGTATTATGCCAATTAATAGAAGAATTAAAATTTTAAATTGGGCCTATGAAAATGATAATAGATATATTATAGAAGATGACTATGATAGTGAATTTAAATATAGTGGGAAACCTATACCTGCTCTTTGTGGATTAGATACTTATGGCAAGGTCATTTATATGGGTTCTCTTTCAAAGTCCTTATCACCTTCAATTAGGGTAAGTTATATGGTGTTGCCTAAATTATTACTTAAAAAATATAAGGAAAAAATGTCCTTTATCATTTGTCCTGTACCAACTATTGATCAAAAGGTTTTACAAAAGTTCATTGAAGATGGACATTTTGAAAGACATATTAATAAAATGAGGAATATCTATAAGAAAAAAAGAGAAATTTTAGTTGAAGCCTTATCAGAGATAAAAGTTAAGATTGAAGTTGTTGGAGCAGATGCTGGTTTACATCTTCTATTAAAGGTTGATAATGGGATGAGTGAAGATGAGTTGGTAACTAAAGCTCATGAGGTTGGAGTCGGTGTTTATGGAATTTCTAACTACTATTATGATAAGGCCAGCTTAGATAAAATCTCTACTGTTTTATTAGGTTATGCAAGTATGGAAGATGATACAATCAAGGGAGCTATTAATTTACTTGAAAACGTATGGTTACCTGAAAAATAGTAGGTATGAAAACAAAATGGGTTATTGACATATGCCATTTAATAATGTATCTTTAAGAAAATAGCAATTGAAAAATGTTATATTTTATATACAATTATCTAGAGTTTAAATGTATATATAGTAAAGATTTGTTGAGTTATTACTATCAAAATAATCTAAGGTGGTTAAAATGAAAAATAAAAAGATAATTATATCTTGTTTTACTATTTTTTTAAGTGTTCTTTTTAGTGTAAGTTTAACAGGAGGTGCAGTTAAGGCTGCTGACTCTTTTATTGCTTATGGGTGGAATGCCTATAGAGGTAATACTGGTATAGAAGAAGGCACAATCAAATTAGAAGTACCTGATGGTAATATTACTTTATTGGCCACAGAATCTGAATTTTTCATGTCAGGGGGAGATTTTGTTGATAATATTCTTTATATGGTAAGTTACCCAATTGCTGGACAATCAAGTCTTTATACTGTAGATACAACTACAGGGGTATATAACCTTATAGGCAACACAAATGTTGATCTTTCCGGATTCACTTATGATGTTTCTACAGGTATTGCTTATGGAGCATCAGGAAGTAATTTGTACTCAATAAATTTAGATACTGGAGCTGGTACTTTAATAGGTCCTATAAATACCGATTTAATAATAGGAATTGCTTGTGATGCACAGGGGAACCTATATGGTGTAGATGTTGGTGAAGATAGTCTTTATTCAATAAATAAGACAACTGGATCTGGAACTGTTATTGGGTATATGGGAATTGATATAAATTATGCTCAAGATATATGTTTTGATAGAGATTCAGGAACACTATATGGCACACTTTATGCAAACAGTGGCGGATTATATGAAATAAATACTGTTACAGGTGCAACTTCATTGCTTAAAGATATATCTGCTGAAATAGATGCTTTTGCAATACCGTATAATTTACAGGAATACACAATAAACGCTTCAGTTAATTTAACAGGTGCCGGGTCTATAACAGGTGCTGGAACATATGTTCAAGGGAATAATATAACTTTATATGTGACTGCTAATCCTGGTTATAAATTTATAAATTGGACTGAAGATGGTAATGTGCTTAGTAAAGATGCAAGTTATTCTTTCACTTTAGGTGGAGACAGAAACTTAGTAGCAAACTTTATAGTACCTGTAACTGGAATTACTTTAAATAGTAATAATATAACTTTAAATGCAAAAGGTTCTAGTTATCAATGTATACCAACAATTAACCCTATAAATGCAACACAAAAAGACATTATCTGGACTTCAACAAATCCAAGTGTAGCAACAGTATCAGATAAGGGATTAGTAAAACCTTTGGTTGAAGGAACAACTATAATTCGAGCAACTTCAGTTGATGGTCAACTTGTTGCAGAAGCAGTTGTAAATGTTGGAGGAGTTTTACCCCAAACTGGTGTATCTCCAATGACTGTTTTGTTACCTTTAATATTTATTACCAGTGGTATAGCTTTACTGGGCATAAAAAAATAAAATAAATGTATATTTGAAAAGTTTCGATTATGAAATTAGTTGAGACTTTTTATATTGCTTATTTGTATGTTGATATTAAATAGTATTATAATAAATAAGTGAAGAAGTAGTATGGAGGTTAGTCATGAAAAATAATTTATTAGATTTACTCAATGAAAAATTAAAACCTGCAATGGGTTGTACAGAGCCAATAGCTATAGCTTTGGCAGGTGCAGTTGCAATGCATAATTCCAAAGACACTAGTATTGATAAGATTGAAAAAATTGAAGTTAATGCAAGTGTAAATATTATAAAAAATGCTATGGGAGTTATGCTTCCACATGTGTATGAAGCAGGAATAGATTTGGCTGTAACTTTAGGAGTTTTATCCTATAAAAATTATGATAAAATGCTTGAAGTGTTAAATAGTGTAGATGAAGATATGATAAAAAAAGCTAAAGAAATCATAAAATTAGGCAAAGTGAAAATTAATTTAGCCGATACAAAAAAGAAATTATTTATAGAAGTGATATTAACAAATGAAAATGAAAAAATAAAAGTAATAATTGAAGATTATCATACAAATATTTCTTTAATAGAAGTTAACGGAAAAGTGATTTTAATTAAAGAAAATAAAAATTCTGAAAATGATAAAGAATCAAATAGTTTTGATGATTTTGATCTTGAAGATATTATGGAATTTGTAGAAAATGTAAATATTAAAGATCTTAAAATAATTGAAGATACAATTATACTAAATAAAAAGATTTCAGAAGAAGGTATAAAGAATCCTTATGGACTAGAAGTAGCAAGAACTATAATTAATAATATAAATAAAGGTTATTATCATGAGGATATTCAGAAAGTAGCAAGTTATGTAACCGCAGCTGGCTCAGATGCCAGAATGGGTGGGGCAAGAATGGCTGTAATGAGTAATTCTGGTAGTGGGAATCAAGGTATAGTTGCTACCCTTCCTATTGTTGCAGTTGGCGAAAAACTGAAAATTGATAATGAGAAAATTATTAGAGGAGTGACTTTGAGTCATTTGGTATCCATATATATAAAAATGAAATTTGGTGTGTTATCAGCCTTTTGTGGAGCTGTAGTTGCTGGAATTGGTGCAAGTTGTGGTATTGTCTATATTATGGGTGGAACTAGAAGTGAGATTGAAATGGCTATTAATAATATGGTCGGTAATATAACAGGTATGATATGCGATGGTGCTAAACCAGGCTGCGCCTTAAAAGTAGCACAAGTTGCAAGCACAGCTGTTGATTCTGCACTTTTGAGTTTAGCTGGCAAAGGAGTAAGTTCTTTAGATGGTATAGTGACTAACAATTACTCTACAACAATAAATAATTTCACTAGACTTTCTCAAGATGCATCAGAGGTTTTAGATGGTATTATATTAGACTCTATGTTAAATAAATAAGGAGTATATATTAATGAAAAAGAAACTATTAATTTCATTTGTTATCATATCATCATTATTGTTTTTGTCTGGATGTGATGGTGAAAAGGACAAAGTTGAAACTAACGAAGAAATACAATTTAGTATTAATGATTTTAAAGAAGGTATATTAGAAAATTATGATAGTAAAAGTGATTTAAAGGTAGAGAGTCGCTATGCTATTGGATACATGTATGCTGAGTCTTTTTCATGTGATGAAACTGGTACATTAACAAATGGAGAATTGAAAGTATCAGGTAGAGCATTTGATCCTGCTGATTTTGGTGATGAAAGTGTTTTGAATGGAAGACTGTATGACAATACAATAAACAAAAATTCTAATATGAATCTTGAATTGTCTAATGGTAGTAAAGTTGATAATTTTTATGCAAAATATTTTAATCCATTAAATATTGATTTAAATGAATACGAATTTGATGATATTGATGAAAATAATGGGCAGATTACATATGCGCAAACTGATGTGCAAAATAGCATTGAGAATGGACAGACTATATTTATTTATGATTATATATATTATTACTTTGTTGGGGATAAAAGAGATTATAGTATAAGTCATGGTGAAATAAATGAAATAACTATTAAAAGTTATATTGATATTTCAGATAAAATGGATGAGTTTATAAATGCTGATTTTGGTAGCAGATTTATTCTTGCAGATACTATTAATCAAACATTAGGGGATGATTTTTTAAAAGGTATTTATTTGGTAGATGAATTCATGGCAGATTTTAAATAGAAAAGGTGCACTTATATAAGTGCACCTTTTCTATTTGTTTTTTATAAGCTATCTCCAAAATCTTCTTTATATTTAGCAACCAGTTTATTTTGCCAATCACCTTTAGCGGTAAGTTTACCAAAAAAGAAACGTAGTAATTTAGGCTCTTCAACAAATTCTAAACCACCAATCAATTTTCTGTTTTCATATAACCATTTTAAACGATCAACAGCATAATCTATTTGAGACATTGTAAATACTCTTCTCGGTAAGGCCAATCTTAGCAATTCCATATTAGCATAATGATCACTGCCATCTGGATTTCTTTCTTCAGAAACTGTTCCTCTTTCCATACCTCTAATACCACTAGCAATATACATGGCTGAAGCTAAGGCCCCAGCAGGATATTCATTTTGTGGTACATGGTCAAGAAAGGCCATTGCATCAACATGACAACCAAGGCCACCAGCTGGAGTTACAACTGGAACACCAGCTTCTACTAGTTTTTCCACCATGTATTGAGTGAATAATGGGCCTTGACTAATCATATCCTCGTCCATAGTTTCTTCAAGACCTATTGCTAAAGCTTCAATTTCTCTAACACTCATTCCTCCGTAAGTTAGGAAACCTTCATAAAGAGTAATTAGCTCTCTCATTTTCATATATGCATCTTTACTATTAGTGATTATTCCACCACCTCTAGCGTGTCCTAATTTCCTAGCTGAAAAATAGATTATATCACAAAGATCAGATATTTCTTTATTTAATTCTCTAATGCTTTTATCCTTGTATTCAGCTTCTCTTGTTTTAATGAAGTATAGATTATCAGCAAGTAGGGAAGAATCCATTACCAACATTATTCCATGTTTATCACAAACACTTCTAACTTCCTTCATGTTTTTAAGAGAAATTGGTTGTCCACCAATTAAATTTGTTCCAGCTTCTAGTCTAACAAAGGCTATTTTATCAGCTCCATTTTTTGCAATAAGATTTTCTAATAACCCAATATCCATATTCCCTTTAAATGGCTCATCACTTGTTATATTTAGGCCATCTTTTGTTATTATTTCTTCTACAATGCCACCATTAAGTTGGATGTGAGCTTTTGTTGTAGTAAAGTGATAGTTCATTGGAACTATTTGCCCCTCTTTAACAAAAACTTGAGAAAGTATGCTTTCGCAAGCTCTTCCTTGGTGCGCTGGTAGAAAATATTCTTTATGGAAAAGTTCTCTAATTTTATTTTCTAGTTTTGTATATGTAGCTGAACCGGCATAACTATCATCAGCTTCTAGCATGGAAGCAACTTGTTTGTCGCTCATAGCATTGACTCCACTATCTGTTAACATATCAAGATAAACGTCTTTGTTTAAAAGTAAAAAGGTATTATTACCAGCTTCCTTTATATGTTCAAGTCTTTCTTCCACTGGTGGTAGATTTAGTTTTTGAACGACTCTTACTTTGTGCATTTCTAATGGTGCAGTTTTACCATAGAAAAATTTTACATTGGCCATCTAAACAACTCCTATTCATTTATTACTTCTTTTATTGTATGCATATTATTGTATAATTAAATAAAGTATAATTCAATAATTGTTATATTTATTTTGTGTAATTTATGATTTTTTAATAAAAAGGTATTCAATAAATAAATTCTATGTTATAATGCGCGTATAAGGAATGTAATTTTAATCAGTATCTCCATTATTAGAGAATCATGTATTAAAAAAACAAGTCCCAAATATAATGGAGGTAAAGATGAGCGATAAAACATTAGTTTGTTCTGATTGCGGAGCTGAATTTGTTTTCACTGAAGGCGAGCAAGAATTCTACGCTGAAAAAGGTTTTACAAACGAACCTAAAAGATGTCCAGAGTGCAGAAGACAAAAGAAACAACAAAGAAGAACAAGTTACAACGATTAATTAAAAAAAGTGCCTATGGCACTTTTTTTTTGTATGTGCTATCATTATCAACGTAAGCATTAATATAGTTTTTAGTAATGTACGGGAAAACAGTTAAAATCTGTTGCAGCCTCCGCTACTGTAAGCACTGATTAGTTTCTAAAATGTCACTGTCGCAAGATGGGAAGACAGAAACTAAGTTTTAGGTGTAAGCCAGGAGACCGATTACTGAAAAAATGCGGTTATATTTCGGAAGGAGGTATATTCCTATGGCAAAAGTGTATAATCTAAGGCTGTAGACCCTCTTTTCTTAAGAAGAAAAGAGGGTTTTTTAGTTTTGTAGAGAAAGTAATGAAAAAACCAAGATTTGTAAAATTGTAGAGGAGTGAAAAAAATGAGCAAAAAGATGAAAATAATTTTAGGTATAGTGTTTGTAGCTATCGTAGGAGGTTTGTTTGGAGTTTATCAATTAGTTAAACCTCAACCAGTTGAAGGAGCTAAGTCATTGTCTATTACAGTAGTAAGTGATAGAGATACATATAAGAAGGATTTTATAGTTCATACTGATGAAGAGTTCTTAGGTAACGCTTTAGTCAATGATGGCATTGTAGATGCTAAAGAGTCTGATTTTGGAAGATACATCACCACTGTTAAAGGCATGAAGGATGACCAAGCTAATGAATACTGGTGGGGCATTGAAGTTAATCATGAAATGGCAGCTACAGGTATGGATGATATAGCCATTAAAGATGGAGATTTGGTTACTTTGACTCTTAATCAAGGTTATTAGGAGTTAATATGAATAGCAAGAGACTTGCTAGGATAGCAATATCAGCTCTATTAATGTTTGTAGTACATGTTGGTTTAGCAGGTCTACCTAATATTGAGTTAGTAAGTTTGTTAATTCTTTTATATTCTAGGGTATGGAGTAAAGATGTTTTATTTATAACTATAATTTATGTCCTATTTACAGGAATATATTGGGGTATGGGTCTTTGGTGGGTTACATATTTATTTGTATGGCCTGCCTTTGGTCTTTTTTGCAACTTGATTCTTAAGAGAGTTAATGATTGGTTCTTACTAGCTATAATATTGGGCATGTTTGGTTTAACCTTTGGGTTTTACTTTGCAATACCATATGCTTTATATGATCCAGTCTATGCATTTAATTATTGGATAATGGGAATTCCATTTGATGTAATGCATTCTATAAGTAACTTTGCAGGTGGTATATTCCTAGGGTATCCTTTAAGTAAGGTTTTTATAAGGATAAGAGACAATAGTTATGTTCATAATGATTGATGTTGCAAATACAATATATAATGTAATAAGTTGGCCTATCTATTTGTAGTGTATATATTGTTTAAATAAATTAATACTTATATAATTGTCTTAATAGTACTTTAATTTATAGGAGGATTTAAGATGGATGAGTTTAGTTTATCTTTCCCAGGAGGGAAAAAAATCGAAATTGACTATGGTAATCATAAGCTACTAACTGATCAAAAAATAGAAGATGGTGGTAATGATGAGGGAATGTCACCTTTCGATCTATTTCTTGCTTCAATAATAGCTTGTAGTGGAAGTGTAACTTTAGGATTTTTGAGAAAAAGAAATATTAGTACAAATGATCTTAAAATCAGAATGTATCCAGATTACGATGAGGCAGAAAATAGGGTGAATAAAGTTAGAATAGAAATTGATGTACCAGATGATTTTCCGGAAAAGTATCTAGGTGCATTAGAAAAAGTATTAGATACATGCACAGTTAAAAAACATTTGGCTAAGCCACCAGAATTTGAAGTAGTGGTAAAGAAATAAGATTTTAAGTATAGCGTAGAGTGATCTACGCTCTTTTATTTCAGGTTTTAGATTTAATTATTATTTAGATATGGACTTAAAGAGATTATTATTATATAATCAAATTGACCTACCTTACGGTAGGTAGTTTTATGTAAGGAGCCTAATGATGGAAACAAAGAAAAAAATTATTGAAACAGCAGTAAGTTTGTTTGCTGAAAAAGGAACAAGTTTTTCTATTTCTGAGGTCACTAAAGAAGTTGGTATTCAAAAAGCTTCTTTTTATGCACATTTTTCAAGTAAGGAAAATCTCCTTTATGAAATAATTGATAAAGAAATAGATAATTATTTTTTTGAAGTTAAAGAAGAAAATAGAGAACTTAAAACAATATTTTTTTCAATTTTAAATTACTATGAAGGAGCAGAAACAAAACTATACTTTTGGAAAAGACTATTGCTCTTTCCCCCACAAATATTTAAAAATACTTTATTAAAAAAAATAGATAAATTATCAATACAAAGACTTGAAATCATTAAAGAAATTTTCAAGAAATATATTGATGAGGATCTAATACCATCACAGAATATAAAAAATTCTGCTATTGCTTTTCTGGCTTTAATACATGGATTGTTATCAAGTAAAATCATATATGATTTTAGAAATGAAAATAATGAGTACAATTATATTTGGGAAGATTATTGGAGAGGAATAGGAGGGAAGAATAAATGATGATGCCAAAACTTTTTTCACTATTAAAAGATAATAGGCAAGAGTTTACAAAAAAAAGAATAATAAGAGATATTATGTCTGGAATAATAGTTGCTGTAATTGCCTTACCTTTATCAATAGCATTAGCTATTGCTTCTGGGGTATCACCAGAAAAGGGTCTGATAACTGCTATAATTGGTGGATTTATAATTTCTTTTTTTGGTGGGAGCAGAGTACAAATAGGTGGACCGACTGGTGCCTTTGTTATTATAATTTATGGAATTATTCAAAAATACAGCTTTGAAGGATTGGCAGTTGCTACTGTTATGGCTGGAATAATATTAATAATTTTTGGCTTGGTAAAATTTGGTAGTGTTATAAAATATATACCTTATTCAATAACAACAGGGTTTACAGCAGGTATTGCGATTGTGCTATTCTCAACTCAAATAAAAGATTTCCTTGGTCTAAGGATGGTCCTTGTTCCTTCGGAGTTTTTTGAAAAATGGGGAGCGTATTTTTCCAGTATAAGTAGTATACAAATAGAAACTATTTTAGTTGGTATTATTGCCCTTTTAATTATTATATATATGCCTAAAATAAATAAAAAAATTCCTGGAGCACTTGTGGCTTTAGTAGTTACAACTGTAATAGTTCAGATTTTTCATCTTCCTGTTGAAACTATAGGTAGTCGTTTTGGTGAAGTATCTTCTACAATACCTATGCCTAACATACCAAACATCAACTTCAAGATGGTATCAGATTTAATTCAACCAGCAATTACGATAGCAATTTTAGCTGGTATCGAATCTTTATTGTCTGCTGTGGTTGCTGATGGGATGATAGGAAAAAAACACAATTCTAATATGGAACTTGTAGCTCAAGGTATTGCCAATATTGCTTGTGCCTTATTTGGTGGGATACCAGCTACGGGTGCAATAGCAAGAACGGCAGCCAATGTTAAAAATGGAGGAAGAACGCCAATAGCTGGAATAGTTCATTCAGTTTTCCTATTGTTGATAATGATGCTTTTAATGCCTTTCGCTAAGTTGATACCAATGACTACCTTAGCTGCCATACTTATTATCATCTCTTACAACATGAGTGAGTGGAGAGCTTTTAAGGATCTTTTTAAATCAACAAAAAGTGATATAGCAGTATTATTAATAACATTTACCCTAACAGTTGTATTTGATTTGGTAATAGCTATAGAAATGGGTATGATACTGGCGATGTTTCTGTTTATTAAGAAAAGCTCTGAAGCTACAAATATTAAAAAAATTGACTTTATGTATGGAGACTCTGCTGAAGAGGGAGAAAATAGTGATATAGATGAGGATCTTGATAGTATTATTAAAGATAATGAAAAGATCATAATATACGAAATAAATGGACCCTTGTTTTTTGGAGCAGCTAATACTTTTATGGATTTAGTGAATGAAATTGACATTAGAGCTGAAGTAATGATAGTACGAATGAAAAATGTATTAGTATTTGATGCTACAGCATTAAATGTTTTAAAGAGAATTAAAATTCAATGTAAAAAGCATAAAATAAAATTAATATTTACTGAGGTACAAGAAAAACCTAAGAAATTGATGGAAAAATCAGGTTTTGTTGAATCTGTAGGAACTTGGTGTTTTTTCAATACTCTAGATGAGGGCATTGATAAAGCTAAAGAGTTAATTGAAAATTAAATTAGTAAAGCTATAGTATTTTAGATTTATATATGCTAAAATACAAGCGTATAAGATATTAAAAGTAAATATTAGAGTTAATTTAAATTCGTTGAGCAAAGGTAAGTACTTGTTGTCAAACGACAATAGAGAGCTGATGATGGTGGAAATTCGGTGTTAGTAACAGTTAGGAATGGATTTGTGAGAAGCTGGTGGAAAATGGAAACATAAGTATATCAAGCCGTATGTCCCACGTTATAGGGTCGGGGGTATGTTAGTACCTTTAAAGGAATTATGAAAATAATTTGAAATTGGGTGGCACCACGAGTCAATCGTCCCTTGGATGATTGACTCTTTTTGTTTAAGAAAGGATGTTTAAGATGAATGAAAGAAACTTTTACCCTAGTCTAGAAGATGGACGCAAATATCTAGATAATTATCACTATTTACCTATAACAACTAAGATGCTATATGATTCTAGCACCTTGGTTAATGTATTTCTTTCCTTGAAGGATGCACATAAAAAAGCGCTTCTGTTAGAGAGTGTTGAAAATGGTGATAAATGGGGAAGATATTCATTTATTGCTTATGATCCTGAGGAAATAATAGAAGTTAGAGATGCTAAAATTATCCATACCATAGGTAATGATAAAAAAGAAATAATTGGCATTAATCCACTAGAATATATTAATAATCTATTATTAATAAATAACAGTCCTAAAATAGAAGGTTGTCCAAAACTTTCAGGTGGATATATTGGGTATTTTAGTTATGATACTGTTAGATATATAGAAAACAAGTTAATAAATATACCGGAAGATGATTTGCAAATACCAGATATAATGTTATTTAAATGTACTGAAATCATTGCTTTTGATCATTTAACCCATGAACTTAGTGTAACAATAAATCTATTAACTTCTGGTGATTATGAAAAGAATTATTTAGCTGGAATTAAAAAAGCGGATAAGATAATGGAAGAAATAACAAGATTCACCTATATGAACAGAGGTGAAAAACATATTGTGGAACCTGTTATTAATAGCAACATTACAAAAGAAGAATATATAGAAAATGTTATAAAAGCTAAAAAAAGAATTGTTGAAGGGGATATATTTCAGGTAGTACTATCAAATAGATTTGAAGTTGAAAACCCTCCTGAAGCTTTTAATATTTATAGAATGCTAAGATCTACTAATCCTTCACCATATATGTATTTTATTCAAACTGAAGATTTCTCTATAGCGGGAGCATCTCCAGAAATGCTAGTTAATGTAGAAGAAGGCAGGATAACTACAAAACCAATAGCTGGGACTATAAAAAGAGGCAAGGATATGTATGAAGACAAACTGATGGAAAGTAAGTTGATGAATGATGACAAGGAAAAAGCCGAACATACTATGTTAGTAGATTTAGGTAGAAATGACATAGGTAAAGTTTCAAAGTTTGGAACAGTGGAGGTTCCTCAATTAATGGTTATTGAAAAGTATTCTCAACTTTTTCATATAACAAGTCAGGTTGAAGGAGAGTTAAGAGCTGATATGACCATGATAGATGCCTTAAAGGCTGTGTTGCCTGCAGGTACATTATCTGGTGCACCAAAAGTTAAGGCCATGGAAATTATAGATGAATTAGAAAAAAATAAGCGTTGTCTATATGGTGGAACTATAGGTTATATATCATTTGATGGAGTTATGGATACGTGTATTGCTATAAGAACAGTTTTAATAAAAGATAATAAGGCTTATATTCAAGCAGGCGCTGGTATAGTTCAAGACAGTGTTCCTGAAAAAGAATATTATGAATGTGAGACAAAAGCAAAGGCTTTAATAAAGGCAATAGAGGAGGCAAGCAAGCTATGATTTTAATTATAGATAATTACGATTCTTTTACATATAATTTATATCAATATATTGGAGAACTATATAGTGATGTAGTAGTAAGAAGAAATGATGAAATAACAATTAATGAAATTAAAGTTATAAATCCTGATGGTATTGTTATATCTCCAGGTCCAGGAAGACCTATTGATAGTGGAGTTAGTCTTGATGTTATAAGAGAATTTTATCAAGACACACCAATACTTGGAGTGTGTTTAGGACATCAAGCAATAGGCGAAGTATTTGGTGGAATTGTAACCTATGCAAAAGAAATTGTTCATGGTAAATCGAGTATTGTTAAAATTGATAACAGCAGTAAATTATATAAAGGTTTCCCAGATAAAATTAATGTTGCAAGGTACCATTCTTTAGCTGTAGATAATAAATCTTTTCCAGATAATCTTATAATTACAGGGATTACTGAGGATGGCGAAATTATGTCAATGGAGGATAAAAACTTTCCTCTTTATGGATTGCAGTATCATCCTGAATCAATTCTAACAAAATATGGGAAATTAATTATTAAGAACTTTATTACTGAGGTTGTAGGTTTAAAGTTGAGCACTTTAAAAAATGTTGAAATAAATATACCTCAAAATGAGAAAAACCAACTAAAAGTTTTTATCAAAAAAGTTGCAGAAGGAATAAATCTTTCTGAAACAGAAGCTAGTGAAGCAATGGATATAATTATGAATAACTATTCTACAGATTCACAAATTGCATCATTTATAACTGCGCTTAGTATAAAAGGCGAAACCATAGAAGAAATAACTGGATTTGCTAAAACTATGAGGAAAAATGCTACATTAGTTGAAGGTTTGGAGTCGGCTATTGATATTGTTGGTACAGGTGGTGATTTACATCAAACTTTCAATATTTCAACTACATCTGCCTTTATTATTGCTGGAGCTGGAGCTAAAGTTGCGAAACATGGTAATAGGAGTGTTAGTAGTAAAAGTGGAAGTGCTGATGTTTTAGAGAAACTAGGGGTTAAAATAGATTTAAGCCCTGATAGAGTGAAAGAGATTGTTGATGAAGTAGGAGTAGCATTTATGTTTGCCCCTGTATTTCATAAATCAATGAGATTTGCTGCTACCCCAAGAAGAGAGGTTGGTTTAAGAAGTGTCTTTAATATTTTAGGACCATTGGCAAATCCAGCAGCTACAGACTATATTCTGATGGGAGTTTATGATGAAGCTCTTGTAGAACCTTTAGGTAATGTTTTACTTAATTTAGGTATTAAAGGTGGTATGGTAGTCCATGGGCTAGATGGTCTTGATGAAGTATCAACAACTTCAGAGACTTTAGTTTGTGAGATAAAAGATGGGAAAATACGCAAATACTTAATAAAAGGTGAAGACTATGGATTACAAAAAGCAGAGCTGACAATGTTAGTTGGAGGTGACAGCTTAGATAATAGTAGAATTACTTTAAATATATTAGGTGGGCAAAAAGGTCCTAAGAGAGATATTGTTGTATTTAATAGTGCATGTGCCTTATATATTAGAGACATTGCTAAAACTATTGATGAAGGAATAAAACTAGCTGAAGAATCAATTGATTCAGGGAAAGCTTTAAAAAAATTACAGGAACTGATAAAGGCCAGCAATGGAGGATCAGATGATATTAGATGATATAGTTGTAAAAAGAAAAGAACAATTAAACAGAGAAAAGTTAGTTATTAGTTTAGATGAAATAAAAAAAAAGATAGAGAAGCATGGGGACAAAAGTAAGGACTTTGCCTTTAGTAAAATATTAATAGCAAGAGGGCTTATCTTGATAGCAGAAGTAAAAAAAGGATCTCCTTCTAAAGGAATTATACTTGAAGATTTTAACCCAGTTGAAATTGCGATAAATTATGAAAAAGCAGGTGCAGGTGCAATATCAGTATTAACAGAAGAAAAATATTTTTTAGGTAGAAATGAATATTTAGAAAAAATAAGAGAAAATGTTAATATTCCAATATTACGTAAAGATTTTATAATTGATGAATATCAAATTTATCACAGCAAATACCTAGGGGCAGCTGTTATACTTTTGATAGTAGCTATACTTGATAAAAAATCATTAACTGATTATTTAAAGATTGCTCAAGATTTAGGATTAGATGTTATTGTTGAAGTACATACAGAAGATGAAATTAAGACTGCTATTGAAGTTGGTGCTAAAATTATAGGAATAAATAATAGGAATTTAAAAACTTTTGAAGTTGATTTGAAAAATACTCAAAAGTTATTGCCACTTATACCTGAAGGTATATTTGTTATTTCAGAAAGTGGTATTAAAACTGCTGCTGATATTATCTTCTTAAAGGATCTTGGTGTTTCTGGAGTTTTAATAGGAGAAACATTAATGAGATCTTCAGATATTGGTAGAACTATAGAGGGACTAGGATTATGAAATTAAAATTTTGTGGTTTTAAGAATAAACTAGATATTGAAAATGCCCTTACTTGTAATATAGATTATTTAGGTTTGATATTTGCAGAAAGTAAAAGAAAAATTGATAAAAATAAAGCATTTGAGATAGTGAAAGATTTAGATTTTGGTAATGTGAAATTAGTTGGAGTTTTTATGAATCAGAGTTTGAATGAGGTTTTAGAAATATCAGAATTTGTTAATTTGGATATCATCCAAATTCATGAATCTGAATCGAATGAATTTTTAGAAGAGTTGAAAAATAAAACAGGAAAAGAAATATGGAGAGCAATTCCTGGAAATGAAAAATGTTTAGAGAGTTTTAATAATATTCCAGCAGACTTGGTTTTAATAGATAGTGCTAACGGTGGTGGTAGTGGAATTATTGCTGATTGGAATTTAATTAGTACTTATGAAAATAAATTTAATAAACCATATATGTTAGCAGGGGGATTAGGCATAGATAATATTAAATATGCAATTAAAATGTTAAAACCTGTCGGGTTGGATATTTGTAGCGGTATAGAACTTGATGGTGTTAAAAATTTAGAGTTAATGAGAAAAATTAGTAGGATGGTAAAAAACGATGGATAGAAAATTTGGCGAATTTGGTGGGCAATATGTTCCAGAAACTTTGATGGAAGCCTTGTTAGATATTGAAAAGGCTTTTTTGAAATATAGTAAAGAACCAGAATTTAAAAGTGAATTAAAGGAACTATATGAGAATGTAGCAAATAGACCTTCCAAATTGTATTATGCAAGTGAAATGACTAAAGACCTTGGGGGGGCAAAAATATATTTAAAGAGGGAGGACTTAAATCATACAGGTTCTCATAAGATTAATAATGTTCTAGGACAAATGCTATTAGCAAAAAAAATGGGCAAAAAGAAAATTATTTGTGAAACAGGAGCGGGTCAACATGGAGTAGCAACGGCTACAATAGCTGCACTTTTTAAAATGGAATGTCATGTATTCATGGGAAAAGAGGATGTTGAAAGACAAGCTTTGAATGTTTTTAGAATGGAGTTATTAGGGGCAAAGGTTACAAGTGTTGATTCAGGAACAGGCACATTAAAAGATGCAGTTAATGAAGCCTTTAGACAATGGACAAGAGAAGTAGATGACACATATTATTTGATGGGTTCAGTTGTAGGGCCCCATCCATATCCTGTTATGGTTAGAGATTTCCAAAAAATAATTGGTGAAGAAGTAAGAGAACAGATTTTACTTACAGAAGGAAGATTGCCTGATACTATAATAGCTTGTGTTGGTGGGGGTAGTAATGCAATTGGAATATTTCATGATTTTATAAAGGATGAACAAGTAAGTTTGATTGGAGTAGAAGCTGCAGGTCAAGGAATAGAGACTGATTTTCATGCTGCCACAATAAGTAAGGGCAGTACTGGTATTTTTCATGGTATGAAATCTAAATTTCTTCAAGATGAGTATGGTAAGATTATGCCAGTTTATTCTATGTCTGCAGGACTTGACTATCCAGGTATAGGGCCAGAACATGCATACCTTTATTCAATAGGCAGAGCTAGTTATTTTCCTGTGACAGATGAGGAAGCTATAGTAGCTTTTGAATATTTATCTAGAATGGAAGGTATAATTCCAGCTATCGAAAGTGCACATGCCATTTATTATGCAATGCATTTAGCAAAAAAAATGGATAAAGATAAAATCATTGTAGTTAATTTATCTGGTAGAGGGGATAAAGACGTATATCAGGTAGCTAAGTTTAAAGGGGTGGAAATTAATGAACAATAGAATTGATTTAAAGTTCAAGAAATTAAATGAATTAAATAAAAAAGCACTGATAACTTTTGTAACTGCAGGAGATCCTAATCTTGAGACTTCATATAAAGTGATTGAAAAAATGATTGCTGAAGGAATAGATATTTTAGAAATAGGAATTCCATTTTCAGATCCACTGGCTGAAGGACCAACAATTGAAAAAGCTAGCTATAGAGCATTGGAAAGTAATACTACAACTGATGATGTATTTACTTTAGTAAAAAAAATAAGAAAAGACTATGAATTACCAATTTTATTGATGTTGTATGTTAATTTGATCTATAAGTATGGTATAGATAAATTTATGGCTAAATGTGGGGAGGCTGGTGTTGATGGTTTAATAATACCTGACTTGCCAATAGAAGAGGTTCAAGAATTAAAAAGTAATGCAGCAAATAAAAATATCTATATTATTAATTTGGTTGCACCAACAACAAAGGATGATAGACTTTTAATGATTGCAAAAGAAAGTGAAGGGTTTATATATTGTGTTTCTTCACTTGGAGTAACTGGTGAACGTAAAGAAATAACAACTGATTTATCTGATTTCTATAATAGATTAAGAGGTATTACAAATTTACCTTTAGCATTAGGGTTTGGCTTATCTAATAAAACTCAAATAGATGGGCTTAAAGGTGAGTGGAATGGTTTTATTGTAGGTAGTGCTATTGTAAATATTATTGCGCAATATGGAATAGATTCACCTAGCTATGTGGGGGAATTTATAAGAAGTTTGAAGGATTAGGTAAGAAATTACTTAATCCTTTTAATTATTAGGTCTTTTCCTAGAAAGGTGAAAAAATTGATATAATTTGCTATAATTAATAAATGCTAAAGGAGTGAAATATGATTATTGGCAATAAAGCTTTTGATTTTGATAAAAAGGCCTATATTATGGGGATTTTAAATATCACACCTGATTCTTTCTCAGATGGGGGAGAATATTTTAATGTCCAAAAAGCTTTGACCAGGGCTCAAAAGATGCTTATAGAAGGGGCTGATATAATCGATATTGGCGGTGAGTCCACTAGACCTGGAGCTACTTTTGTTGAAGCTGAAGAGGAATTGAAGAGAATAATAGAACCTATAAAATTATTAGCAGAACAAATTGATATTCCAATATCAGTAGATACATATAAGGGTGAGGTAGCAGAAGCTTCTATAAAGGCAGGTGCTAGTATGATAAATGATATAATGGGGTTACAAGGTGATAAAAGACTAGGTGAAGTTGTTGCTTACTATGATGTACCTATTTGTGTTATGATGAATCGTAGAATTATGGAAACAACAGGGGACATTTTAAAAGATCTAGATATTTTCATAAATAAATCCTTATTAAAAGCACAGGCGCTTGGTATTAAAGATGAAAGAATAATACTTGATCCTGGTATTGGTTTTGGAATAACGTCTGAACAAAGTTTCAAACTAATTAGTAACTTGAATTGTTTAAAAAAATATGGGAAACCAATATTATTAGGTGCATCTAGAAAAAGAATTATTTGGCAAACTTTAAATGTAAGACCTGATGAGGGCTTATCTGGAACATTGGCAACTACAGCTATAGGTATTTTAAATGGGGCAAATATAATAAGAGTACATGATATAAGAGAAAATGTTGAATGTTCAAGAATTGCCAAAGAAATATTAAGAAACAAGTAGAATATATAAGTGGAGGTTTTAAATGGATGATTTATTAAGACTCAAACTTGACAGAGAATTAAATGTAAAAGAATTTTTGTCATTTTTGGATTTTCATCAATTTCAGTACAAAATAGAAGAAGAAGAAGTTTTGAATATTCAGACATTAGTAAATGAAAAAAGTATTATTGTTTTAGTAAGCGAAAATAAACTTGAAGAATTTAAGGTTTTAGCCTTAGTTTATAAAGATCTTCTAGCAAATAAAAATCTCAGACAACTTAATATACCAATGGGGAATAGTTTGATTGACTATGAAAACACTAGGAAAATAAATACCGTTGAACTAGTTAATGATGAAGAACCAGTTGGCGATGAATTATTTTCAAAGGCCAATAAAGGTGAGGCTCCAACTGAAAAGGATATGGAAGACTCTTTTTATGGTTATAAAAAAAGAAAGAAAAATGATAAGCCATTAGAATCTATTCAAGTGGTATTAAATAAAGAAGAATTTAAAGAAAATAATAAAGATGATATATTTGATGAAGATGAAAATAAAAATGATTATAATAAAAATGAATTTATAAAAGATTTTTTCAAAACACTAGGATTACTAATATTTACAATAATACTTGTATTAATATTTTTATTAATTAGATAAGGGGATAGGCATGGATAAATGGTCTATTAAATATCAGAAATGGTTAGAAGATAAAGGAATAACCAAGGAAGATAAAGAAATACTAAAGGGGATGTCTTTAGAGGAAATCAAAGATAATTTCTATAAAGATTTAGAATTTGGAACTGCTGGAATAAGAGGAATACGTGGACTAGGGACTGGTAGGATTAATAAATATTTGATTCGTTCTGTAACACAAGGATATTGTGACTACTTAATTGAAAAAATTACTGATGCAAAAGGAATGGGAGTAGCTATAGCTTATGATACACGACATATGTCAAAAGAATTTGCCTATGAAGCAGCAAAAGTATTTTCTGGTAATGGGATTAAAGTTTATATGTATGACAGAATCAGATCTACACCGGAATTATCCTTTGCTATAAGAGCATTAAAGACTGCTGGTGGACTTGTTCTAACTGCTAGTCATAATCCTCCTGAATACAATGGCTATAAGGTATATAATCAACATGGATGTCAGTTGTCTACACAAGAGACTAATCAAATGACTAAAAAAGTAAAGATGATAACTAACTTTGCAGCAGTCAAATTAGATGAGAATATTAAAAATATTGAGTTTATTAAAGATCAACTCGAGGATATTTATGTTGAGAAAGTTAAAAAATTAAGTATAAATAAATTTAATAAAGATTTGAAAATCGTATATACACCATTATTTGGGGTCGGTCTCAAACCAGTAAAGAGAATATTTGATGATATTGGAGCAAAGTATTTTCTAGTAGAGGAACAGAGTCATCCTAATGGTGATTTCCCTACTGCTAAAAAACCTAATCCAGAAGAGTTAGAAGCTTTACAAAGAGTTATTGAGGAAGGACATAAAGTAGGCGGGGATATTTTGTTGGCAACTGATCCAGATGCTGATAGACTTGGAGTTATGGCTTTAGTTAATGGAGAATATGTATATTTAACAGGTAATCAAGTTGGAGCACTTTTAATTGATTATATCTTGAATAGTAAAATGGATTTGAAAAAAGATTCATTTATGATTACTTCAATAGTAACCTCTGATTTTGGAGCTAAAATTGCAAGTTCCTATGGAGTAAAGACTATTAGAACATTTACAGGTTTTAAAAACTTAGGGAAAAAAATGGATGAAGTATTAGAACGGGGTGGAACTGTTCACTTTGTTTATGAGGAAAGTATTGGTTATTTATCTGAAGACTTTATCAGGGACAAGGATGGAATAAGTGCATGTTTTTTAATTGCTGAATTAGCAGGTTATTTAAAACTACAAGGCAAGACATTAATTGATAAGTTGGAAAGTCTATATAAAGTTCATGGCTATTATCAAGAAAAACAAATTTCTTATGTGATTCCTGGAATAGAAGGTATATTAAAAATAAAAGGTATAATGAAAGATTTAAGAGATGATGGACCAGGTGATTTTGAAGGTATATTAAATTTAGATAGGATTGATGACTACTTAGATATAAAAATAGATGGAGAAAATACAAATCTGCTTTACTATAAATTTGATGATGGCAGCTGGATTGGTGTCAGACCATCTGGTACTGAACCTAAGTTAAAACTTTATATAAATGTTGTTGGAAGTAGTAAAGGTGATGCGACAAGTAAAATAGATGCTATTGAGAGCTGGTTTAAGAAAAGAGTGAATAATTGGTTGTGAAAATTGATGAAATTGAAAAAATAATAATCAATGAGAATGATGAGTATTCCTTAGTAAAGAAACTTTTTTTATTAGCTAATGAAGGAGATTATATAGTAAAACATAGATGTTATTATGTTTTAAAAGAAATAGGCAGTAAGTTTTCCATAGAGTTTATAGATAATTTTGATGATTTAAATAAAATGCTGGAAGAAGATGTATTGCGTATAATTGATATAACTACTAAATTGGAAGTTGATTCACCCTTGCATCTTAAAAGATTACTTAATTCTAAAAATCCATATTTAGTAAGAGGGGAAGCAATTGCTCTCGCTAAAAATGGATCAGTTAAATCATTAGATGTATTACTAGAATTTGCTGTTTCAAATAAAGGTAGAATCATTAGAAGAGAACTGTTTGGTGAGTTATTTGGATATATGATATATAGGATACCTGAATTGAAGGCTTATATTGAAAATAAAAAATGGGATAATCAGAAAATAAGAGGTTATTTAAGGGATATGGAAATAAATAGTCCTAAATACAATCGTTTAAGCATTTATCCATCAAATGATTATTGGGCTTTAAAAGCAAGAGAACAAGGTTTTGAATATGGGGAATTTAAATATAGCGTTGAGAAGCAAATGTTCAAAAAAAATCATAAAGGACTTTAGATATTTGCTGATATATGAGATAATAGGAATATAAGTCATGCTTAATAGTTTGTTTCTAAAGAAGAATAGTTGTTTTATTTGTCAGGCGCAAACAAAATCTTTTATTTGTAGTCATTGTAAAAAAGAACTAGACTTCTACCAAAATTTAAGGGGGCGATGTAATTTTAAAGAATTTAATTTACATTTTACTACACCCTATTACCAAAACTATAAAAAAGTTTTATGGGATTTAAAGTTTGGTAAAAAAACAGGACTAGCAAAAGGCATGGCATATTTAATGTTGGAAGCTTATTTTAAAAAAAATAGTGAAATACCTGAACTTTTAGGATATGTTCCTATGGGAATATTAAAAGAAAAGCAAAGAGGTTTTAATCAAAGTAAACTTTTAGCTGATGAGTTAGGAAAATTGCTTAATAAAAAAACGATTGATTTATTAAAAAGAAAAAATAATATTTCGCTTTATTTAAGTAAGAATATTGATAGACATTTATTGGTTAAAAACTCAATGAGTATTAAAACTGTAGTTGGAAAAAAGAGCATTCTTATAGTTGATGATGTAATGACTACAGGAGCTACAATAAGAGAAATAATAAGAATTCTAACAGTAAATGGTTATAATGAGTTATCATTTCTACTCTTTGCAAGACAAGAAAACAAAGAAAACTTAGAAAGTTGGTTTACATAGATTTATGAATTTAATGTGTTGAAATTAAGGAGTTATCCACAATATCAACATGAAAGTGAGTTCATTGCTGTGGAAACTGTGGATAAATATACAAAAGGGAGTGAGTTTTATGAGAGTAAATATCAGAGGAAAAGGTGTAGAAATTACAGAAGGTATGGAAAACTATATTCAAGAAAAATCTAAAAGTTTTACAGACAAATATTTTGGTGATTTTGATGGTGTAGAAATTCATGCACATTTAAAAGTAGAGAAACAAAAACATTTTGCAGAGTTTACTATATTTTTTCATAGTTATATGTTGAGAGGCGAAGCAGTTTCTCCAGATATGTATGCTTCTATTGATGAAGCATTTAAAAATATTGAAACACAATATAGAAAACATAAAGAACGTCTTTCAAGAAAAAATCTTAAGATGCATGGTATGAAAGAAGTACAAGAGTCAAATGTTGAAAAAGATGAAGATCAGTTAGAAATAATTAGAAGAAAGAGATTCACTTTAAAACCTATGAATGAGGAAGAAGCAATTATGCAAATGGAATTGTTGGGACATAATTTCTATGTTTATTCAGATGATGAAACTAATAATATTCATGTAGCTTATAAAAGAAAAGAAGGTCATTTTGGAATTATAGAAACAGAAAAATAACTTATTTATAAGACCTTGGATGTCCCTTGTAAGGGACATCCTTTTTTTTGACTATATAATGAAAATATTATATAATGAAAAAGATGTATTAAGGGGTATGGAGGTGTGGTTATGTCGTATAGAAGATTAGATCAATTGATTGATAATTTAGCTAATGAAAATTACATTGATAATGAATTATATAAGCTATATAACGTTAAACGTGGCTTGAGAGATGAACATGGCAAAGGTGTATTAGTCGGCTTAACAAAAATATCTGAAGTTCATGGTTATTTAGTTGATGAAGGAGAAAAAATTCCTGATGAAGGGAAATTATTATATAGAGGTATAAATGTAGCTGAACTTGTAAGAGGTTTTCAAAAAGACGGTAGATTTGGTTATGAAGAAACATCATATTTATTGCTGTTTGGTAAATTGCCTAGTGATGAAGAATTAAATTGGTACTGTGCATATATGGCTGATAGAAGGACTTTAGTAAAAGGTTTTATTGAAGACTATATTCTGAAAAATCCTAGCATTAATATCATGAATGCAATGCAAAGATCTGTTTTAACCTTGTATGTATTTGATGAAAATCCAGATGCGGTTAATTTAGGGAATGTTTTAGTGCAATGTCTTGATTTAATAGCTAAAATACCATCATTGATGGCGTATGCATATCAAAGTAAAAAACATTGTTATGAAAAAGAAAATCTTCATCTATATTCACCAAAAAGTGAATATAGCACAGCTGAAAATATTCTATACATGATAAGAGAAAATGGTTCATTTACTAGAAAAGAGGCTGAAGTTCTTGATTTGGCCTTAGTATTACATGCCGATCATGGTGGAGGTAATAACTCTTCATTTACTAATTATGTAATATCTTCAAGTGGAACAGATACCTACTCTGCAATAGCTGCTTCAATTGGCTCTTTAAAAGGACCAAAACATGGAGGGGCAAATCAAAAAGTATTGGAAATGATGGAATTTATTGCCAATGAAATAGGAGATAATCCAACAGATGAAGAAATAAAAGATATTTTAAGAAGACTTATCAAAAAAGAAGCTTTTGATAAAAGTGGTCTTATATATGGAATGGGACATGCAGTTTATACATCTTCTGATCCTAGAGCAAATTTGTTTAAAGAAAAAGCATTTGAGCTAGCAGAAGAGAAAGGTGTAGTTGAAGCATATTACTTATTTTCTAGAATTGAACAATTGTCAAAAGAAGTTTTTAAAGAATTAAAAGGGCCAAATTTTGTTATATGTGCTAATGTTGATTTTTATTCTGGATTGGTTTATACAATGTTGGAAATACCACAGGAATTATTCACACCTTTATTTGCGGTAGCAAGAATAGTAGGATGGTGTGCACATAGGCTAGAACAAATAGTATCAGATAATAAAATAGTTAGACCAGCTTATAAAGGGATTAAGGGACGAATAAAATATACAAATATGGATGAGAGGTAGATTAAAATGATTGAACATATCGATGACAGTACATTTGAAAGTAAAGTTTTAAACTCAAAAGGACTTGTTTTAGTTGATTTTTGGGCTCCTTGGTGTGGACCTTGCAAAATGGTTGCACCAGTACTTGAAGCTCTTGCAACTGAATTAGCAGGAGATGTTGAAATAAAAAAAATAAACACTGATGAAAACAGACACTCTGCAGAAAAATATGAAATCATGAGCATTCCAACATTGATGATATTCAAAGATGGTAAACTTATTGATACAATTATTGGTTTTATTGGCAAAGAACAAATTAAAAATAGAATTATTGCAGCAAAATAATGAATAAAAACTGGAATATAAGTGATAGTATATTAAGTTTTGCTATATTTTATCTCTTATTTAGCCTTGCTGATGTTTTAGCATCTAAGTTGAATATAAGTAAGGATTTAGTTTTTTTCATTAGTAGTGTTGTTGCTGTTATAAGTTTATTTACTATTTTGTATTTACAATTAAATAAAGGATCAGGAATAAAAAATAAGATTGAAACAACATCCAAAAACAATAGTAAAGATTTTTTATTAGGTATTTCTACAGGCATATTACTAGGAGTAATTGTGCTTATTGGTGTTTTTAATGATGATAAAGGTTTTTATTCATTATTATCAATCAAATATTTGAGGACATTCTTATATCCAAATGGGATATTTAATATGATCCTCTTTTTTCTTGTGTTTGTATTAGCAATACCTATAGCAGAAGAAATGTTTTTTAGAGGATTTATGTATCCGACAATTGAAATGCATTCTAATTTGATTATAGCAGCAATAGTTTCTAGCGTATTTTCCGCAATATTTTTAAGCGGGTCAATATCATTCTTCTTATTATTTATATCAGGAATAGTTTTTGCCTTTCTTTATCAAAAGACCGAGGCAATTTTTTGTAGTATTGTATCACATATGACATTTAATTTAATAATTACATTGGTAATCTTTATAAAAGGAGGCAATTGATGAGAAAATATTTAGTAGTTTCTCTTTCTACAGGTGGAGGACATGCAACAGCAGGAAATTCCTTAGCAGAAAGATTGAGGGATAAAGGTCATGAAGTTTTAGTGATTGATTTATTTAAGGGAATCAACGCCAAAGGCTTACATAATTTTATTTGTGAAGGTTATAATTTTATTGCAACCAAAACACCACAATTGTATGAAACAATATATAGAGCTGGTAATAAACCTATTATAGCTAAAGGATCTTTTGATTTAACCCGAAGGTTATCGCAAAGGAAAATTAAAGAATTTATAAATGTTTTTGATCCTGATGTTATTATTGCTGTACATCCTATTGTTACTGATATATTAGGTGGGATGAAACAAAGAGGTCATCTTGAAAAACAAAAAATTGTATCAGTTATAACTGATTATTTAGCCCATTTTGTATATGTTCATAAACATAAATATATTGATGCTTACTTTGTTGGAAGCGATGTAACAAAAAGAGATCTTTTAAAAAGAGGAGTGGCTGAGGAAAAAATCTATCCATTTGGGATACCAATTAAAAAAGAGTTTTACACTCCTGTAAATAAGTATAAAAATGGTAAATTTACAATTTTGGTTATGGGTGGAAGTTTAGGCAGTAGAAATATGTCTAGTGTCCTTATGCGTTTAATGAATGTTAAGGATAATCTTAAAATAATCGTAGTTTGTGGTAAAGATAGTGAATTGAAAATAAAAATGGATAAATTTATTAATATGAAACCAGATAAGGAAGTTTCTGTATATGGTTTTGTTACAGATGTCCAGAAGATGATGGATGAGGCTAATCTTTTAATCAGTAAACCTGGTGGAGCTTCAGTTACCGAAGCTTTACTTAGACGAATTCCTATGATAATACCTTATATGTTAGGTGGTCAAGAAAAAGAAAATAGAGACTATTTAATAGAAGAAAACGTAGCAATTTGGGTTAGTAATGTGAAAGATATAACTAAAATAGTTACTAAATTAATAAATGAACCTGAAATATTAGAGAAAATGGGCATGAATATGGAACAAATAGCAGCAAATTTTTCAGTTGATAATGCAATTGAGGTTTTAGAAAATTTATAGTAGCTTGAATTATGAATGGAGGAATTGAAAATGGGCGAAGACTTATATATCCAAAAATTATTAGATAGTCAATTTTTGGATATACTATTGAAATTAGTAATTATTTACGGAGTTAGTGTGTTTTTTTCAATTTTAGCAAAAAGATTTAAACAACCAGCCGTTTTAGGATATATTATTGGTGGAATAGTACTTGGATTATTTTTAGGAGCGCGAACACAAATCACATTTTTCACAGATTTATTTGGTGGTTTTACAATTGATGGTAAAACTAGAGTAATTTATGATTTGGCTCAAATAGGTGTAATCTTATTATTATTTTTGGCAGGATTAGGGACAAATTTTAAATTATTAAAAGAAAATATTAGTAAATCGTCATTGGTGGCTATACTTGGTGTAATCTTTACGATTTCATTAACAATGGGAGCTTTGTTTTTAATAAGTTGTGATTTTAAAGCATCACTTGCAATGGGGATAGTTCTTGCTTCAACAAGTATAAGCATCACAGTAGGCACTTTGAAAGAAATGGGTATGTTGCATAAATTGACAAGTATTGTAATAACTGGTGCCGCAATAATTGATGATATTATCGGATTAATTTTAATTACCATATTAGGTATTTTTATGAATCCTAAATTTGATGGATTAAATATGGAATTTTATTTCATATTACTTAAGATAATAGGCCTATTTGCGGTTATTGGAATAATAGGATTTATTGTAATAAAAATGAATGTGAAAATTGAAGGGCATAATTTCTATAAAAAATATGGCGAACAGTTAATGATGGGTGTAATAGCTTTTTGTTTTGTTTTAGCATTTATGTCCCAATATTTAGGTGTATCAGTTATAATTGGTGCCTATTTTGCTGGATTAATGTTATCAATGACAAAATTAAAATCTTCAATAGAAAGACACTTAACAGGAATAGCAGAATTGTTTTTTGGACCTATATTTTTCATGTCAATTGGTTTAACTTTAGATTTAACTAATGTTACAAGTGTTGTTTTAACTGGTTTAATTATAGCGATTGTAACTGTAGCTGGTAAAGTATTAGGCTGTGGACTAGGAGCTAAAATTTCAGGTTTTGATTATAGATTATCAAAAAAAATTGGCTTTGGAATGGTTCCAAGAGGAGAAGTTTCATTTATTTCAGCAAGTCTAGCGGCTGGTATGGGTCTATTAAATGATAGTCATTTATCGATAGCTGTAATATGTATAATATTAACATCTATTCTAACACCAACTTTATTAAAAAAAGTTTATATAAAAAAATAGTTTTAAGTTAGGGAAAATGAATGCAGGAAATTATAAATTCATCATTTATTAAATTAATATTTGAACTAATAATACTTTATTCTTTTGGTTTATTATTCACTATTATAGCCAGGAAAACCAAGCAACCAGCATTTATTATTTATATAATTGGTGGGATTTTACTTGGTTTTTTGCTTAGTCCAAGAACTGATTTTAAATTTATTATTGATTTATTTGGTGGTATAACTATAGATAGTAGAGTTGGAACTTTAAGAAATATTACTCAAATTGGGCTTGTGTTTTTATTGTTTTTAACTGGACTTGAAACACATACAGATGAACTTAAAAGATATGGGAGGCATTCTATATTGACTGCTTTCTTTGGAGTTGTAACTCCATTTTCCCTTGTTTTTACAACAGTAATATTACTCGGATATGATTATAAGTTTGGAATTGTAATTGGAGCAGTAGTAATTGCTTCTAGTATTGGTATCACGAAAAATAAATTCATTAGTGTTGGACAAGAAAATTCTGATATGGATTGTGTAGTAAAGGGATCTACTATTGTAGATGATATTATAGGAGTAGTTGTAATTAGTTTATTAATTATTATTATACCAAGTAATGCTTTGACATATCATGATTGGTTAATAAGACTTATTATGACTTTGTCATCTTTTTTTAGTATTGTAGCTATAGGAATAGTAATTGTATATATTGATGCAAAATTAAGAACAAGAGATTTTAAAAATGCTCGATTTAATGAAATCATTATGGGATCAATAATTTTTATATTTATACTAACATTTTTTGTAAATATACTCGGTGTTTCTGCAATAATAGGTTCCTACTTTGCAGGATTAATTTTATCTTTAACTAGATTAAAGAAAACGATATTAAAATTTTTAGTACCAATAGAAGGTATATTGATAGCACCAATTTATTTTATATCAAAAGGCTTAGCTATCGATGTAGTAGATTTTAAGTCAATTGTTGTAATTGGAATAATTATTGCTATAATGACTATTATAGGTAAGGTTGCTGGTGCTAGTTTTGGCGCAAAGCTTACTGGTTTAGATAATGAAAGCTCATTAAGAGTTGGTTATGCAATGATACCAATAGGTGAAGTAGCCTATTTATTGGCAAGTATAGCTCGAGATGATGGGATTTTAGGGTACAGTGAACTTGGTAGTATTGTTATAGTTATTTTAATAACATCAATAGTTGGACCATTATTATTAAATAGTACATACAGGCATAAATTTAAATAGATAGGGGTACTTAAATGAAATTTTATAGAAAAATTCAAGGATCAGTTTTAGGTGGAGTGTGTTTAGGAATAAGTGAAGAACTTAAAATTGACACTATGTTGGTGAGGTTGATTGCAATTTTGGCTTTAATTATATCTGGTGGTTTTATAGGTCTTATTTATATTATTTTATGGGCTGTTTTACCTGCAATTGATAGTAATACTAATATTAAAGATGAAGTTATGGATAAGGTGAAACAATATAGCTTTCTAAAGGATAAGGTTAAGAATCCTAATATTATAGGAATAGGTTTAGTTGTATTTGGTTTATTAATATTGATAGATGTTATTTTACCTATTGATTTGATAATGAAATTTTTATTTCCAATTGCATTAGTAACAGGAGGAATTTACTTATTAATAGTAAATAATAAAAAGTAAATTTATAATCATTATAAATATGTAAGAATTACTATTGACATGATTTGTTTTCTATAATATAATTTTAATAGAATTAAACAAATATACAGGAGGAATTAATATGAGTACAAAAGATAATTTAATGGCAGCATTTGCTGGGGAATCACAAGCAAACAGAAAATATTTAGCATTTGCTAAGAAGGCTGATGCTGATGGGTATAAATCAGCAGCTAGAATGTTTAGAGCAGCAGCAGAAGCTGAAACATTGCATGCACATGCACATCTTAATGCAGCAGATGGAGTTGGTTCAACTGAAGATAACTTAAAAGCAGCAGTTAGTGGAGAGACATTCGAATTTGAACAAATGTATCCTCCTTATTTAGAAGAGGCTAAAACTGAAGGACAACAAAAAGCTATCCGTTCATTTTCTTACGCAATGGAAGCTGAGCAAGTACATGCAAAATTATTTGCAGATGTTCTTTCAAATCTTAGTAAAGAAGATGATAGTGTTTATTATCTATGCCCAGTATGTGGCTATGTAGAGAAAAATGGTGCCCCAGATGTTTGCCCTATTTGTCAAGCAAAAGGAAGCTCATTTATAAAAGTAGAATAATTAGTTAATAAATAAAGATATAAAAAAAGAAGTTAATCATTTGATTAACTTCTTTTTTATTGGTAATTCACATCTGATTTTATTTACATACTCTATATCTATATTTTGTAAGATGATACCTTCAGTATCATCCATTTCATTTAAAACTTTCCCCCAAGGATCAGTTACTAGGGAATGTCCATAAGGGCAATATTCAGCCTCCATATCATTAGCTGGAGAACATAAAGCCAGATAACTCTGGGTATCCAAAGCTCTTGACCTAGCTAATAATTGATAGTGGGCTGGACCAGATACCATATTAAAAGCAGCAGGTACTATATATAAAAATGGATTTTCTTCTTCCAATTTTTGAAATAATGTGGAAAATCTTAAGTCGAAACAAATGGCAAGACCTATGTTACCTAAACTTGTCTTAATGACAACTGGAGTATTACCGGCAGTTATAAATTCAGATTCGTGAAAACTTAAGCCATCATAATCAACATCGAAAAGATTTATTTTTCTATATTTACCTATTTCTATACCATTTTCAAAAGCATAAGTTGTATTATAAACTTTATTCCCATCAATTTCAGGAATACTTCCACCAATTAAAATTATATCTTTGCTCTGGTCTTTAAGAAATTGGTATGTTTTACCTTTACCATATTCTGCATTATTAATTATGTATGATCTGGTATAGGGTGTATTAAACATTTCTGGAAGCACTATAATTTCTGCATCTGAAAGTTTAGCTCTTTCTATAAAGAGACTAGCCGTTTTTAAATTAATATCTTTTGATTTTGAGACCTTCATTTGACATAAGGCTATTTTCATCTTTTTACCTCTCTATTAGATACCTTTAGTATAGTTTAATAAACCTCCGGCTGTTACAATGTCTTTTGCTCTATCTGATATATCACAAAGCAATTCATATTCTTTGTTTTTAGTTTCATTTATTAATTTAATTTCATTGCCATTTTTCAAAGAAGATAGTAAATCTTTTAATGTTAAAATATCTCCTTGGTCTATATTTTCATAATCTGATTCGTTTTTAAAAGTTAGGGGCAATAATCCAAAGTTTACAAGATTAGCTTTGTGTATTCGTGCGAATGATTTAGTAATAACAGCTTTTACCCCTAAATACATTGGAGCAAGTGCTGCATGTTCTCTTGATGATCCTTGTCCATAATTATGACCAGCTACAATAAAACCCCCATTTTTATCCAAAGCTCTTTGGCTGAAATCTTTATCTACTGAAGTAAATACATATTTTGCAATTTCAGGTATATTTGATCTTAATGGAAGTATTTTTGCACCTGCTGGCATTATATGATCAGTAGTTATATTATCTTCAACTTTGATTAATACCTCTCCTTTAATATTATTGTCTAAAGGATTATTTACTGGTAATGGCTTTATATTAGGACCTCTTATTATTTTTACTTCACTTCCATCTGCTAGTGGAGGAATTATCATATTATCATCAATTAAGAAATGTTCTGGCATATTTGTCGAAATATCTAATTTTTGTTTCGTTGGATTAGTAATAACTCCAGTCAAGGCACTAACAGCTGCAGTTTCTGGACTAACAAGATAAATTGAAGCATCTTTTGTTCCACTGCGTCCAAAGAAATTTCTGTTAAAAGTTCTAAGAGATACTGCGTTAGTACTTGGTGCTTGGCCCATACCTATACATGGACCACAAGCTGACTCTAATATTCTTGCTCCTGATGAGATTAAATCAACTAAATATCCATCTTTGGCTAACATTTCGAATACTTGTTTTGAGCCAGGCGAGATTACTAAGCTTACTTCAGGATTAATTGTTTTTCCTTTAAGTATTTTAGCTACTTTAACTAAGTCGGTATAAGAAGAGTTAGTGCAACTTCCAATAGCAACTTGGTTAACTTTCATACCTTCTAGACTAGCAATTGTCTTAATATTATCTGGACTATGAGGTGCAGCAGCTAATGGTTCCAAATCATTTAAATTAATTTCTATAATTTGATCATATTTACAATCATTATCAGCTAATAATTCTCTGTAAACAAAAACTCTATTTTGTGCTTCTAGAAATTTTTTAGTTATTTCATCACTTGGGAATATTGATGTAGTAGCGCCTAGTTCTGCACCCATATTAGTTATAGTTGCTCTTTCAGGTACAGTAAGGCTTTTTAGTCCTTCACCAAAATATTCTATTACTTTTCCAACTCCACCTTTGACTCCTAGTAATTCCAAAACTTTTAGAATAATGTCTTTAGATGTTACGAATGGTTTTAGTTGACCTGACAAATTAATTCCTATAACTTCAGGAGTTGCTAAATAAAATGGGCCACCTGCCATTGCAACAGCTACATCTAGACCACCGGCCCCTATGGCTAGCATGCCTAAACCTCCACCTGTAGGAGTATGGCTATCTGAACCTAACAAAGTTTTACCAGGTTGACCAAAACGTTCTAGATGAACCTGATGACAAATACCGTTTCCTGGTCGCGAAAAATAGAGGCCATATTTAGCTGCTATTGATTGAAGAAATGCATGATCATCAGCATTTTCAAATCCAGTTTGTAAAGTATTATGATCTATATAACTAACGGAAAGTTCAGTTTTAACTCTTGGTAGACCAATAGCTTCAAATTGAAGATATGCCATTGTTCCAGTTGCATCTTGAGTCAGTGTTTGATCAATTCGAATTCCAATTTCTTGTCCTTTTTTTAATTCTCCAACCATTAGATGATCGGTAAGTATTTTTTCTGTAAGGGTTTTACCCATAAATATCACCTCATAAATTTATTTATATTCTATTAATTATAGCAAAAAAAATGCTAATATAATAGAGGAGAGAGTTGTAGCAATCTGTTAAATATAAGGAGGAAAAGATGAATATAGTACTTTATGAGCCTGAAATACATAGTAACACGGGTAACATAGCTAGAACATGTGCAATTACTGGTTCAACCTTACACTTGATAAAACCCTTAGGCTTTAGTCTTGATGATAAGTATCTAAAAAGAGCAGGTCTTGATTATTGGGAATTTCTAGATTTAAAAATATATGAAAATTACCAAGAATTTCTAGATGCTAATAAAGGTGGTAATATGTACTATTTATCAACTAAAGGAGATGTTTCATATACAGATAAGGAATATAACGAAAAAGATTATTTAGTATTTGGACCAGAAACAAGAGGATTACCCTTAGAAGTTATGGAACCAAATTGGGAAAATGTTTGTAAAATACCTATGGGTGAAAAATTCAGATCTTTAAACTTGAGTAATGCAGTAGCCATAGTACTTTATGAAGCGCTGAGACAAGGCGAATTTAAGGGGTTAAAGTAAATGTTGAAGATATTGGTTATTTCAGATACACATTTTCCTCATAAAAAAATACCGGGTAATTTTTATGATATACTGACAGACAATCTGGGCAATATAATTTATGATGGAATAATACATTGTGGTGATATTCAAGAGATTGATTTTTATGAAGAATTATTAAGTTTGAATATTCCAATATACGCTGTATTAGGAAATAATTATGATTTTTCTCTTCAACGAATACTGCCATTAAGAAGAATAATATTCTTGGAAGATATAACTATAGGTATTGTTCATGGTAATGGATCGTCTGCTAAGACAATTTTAAATGCACAAAAAGAATTTTCTGGTGAAAAAGTTGATATAGTTTGTTTTGGACATAGTCATATAGCTTCCATAGAAAAAAAAAGAGAAAAAATATATTTTAATCCAGGTTCTTTGACTAGTAGTAGAAGCACTTCAAATTCTTACGGAGTAATAGAAATTGATGGATACAACTTAAAAACATACATAAAGGAATTTTAACGAGAGAAGATGAACAGCAGCTTCTCTTGAATTATATTAAATAATAACTTTCATAACTTAAAAATGATATAATTGTATTAAGTAAAAAAAGGAGGGGGAAATTTGGACAATCCATTTGTTCACTTACACCTGCATAGTGAGTTTAGTTTACTGGACGGAGCTATAAAAATTAACGATTTACCTAAAGTTATTAAAGCTAAAGGTATGGATGCTGTTGCAATTACTGATCATGGTGCAATGTACGGTGTTGTCGACTTTTATAAAGCTTGCAAAAAAGAAGGGGTTAAACCTATTATAGGTTGCGAGGTATATTTATCAAAGGATAGACATAGAAGAGAAGTAGATGATGAAAGATATCATCTAATTTTGCTTGCTGAAAATAATATAGGCTATCACAATTTAATAAAAATAGTTTCTAAAGGGTATACAGAAGGTTTTTATTATAAACCTAGGATAGATAAAGAAGTTTTAATGGGATTTAAAGAAGGTATAATAGCTACAAGTGCTTGCATGGCAGGAGAGATACCAACTTTGATTAGAAAAGATAATTACCAAGGAGCAGTTATTGCTGCTAAGGAATATTTAGAGATTTTTGGTAAAAGCAATTTTTTTATAGAAATACAAGATCATCTTCTTGAAGAAGAAAAATTCTTAAATAGTCAACTTATAAAATTAAGTAGAGAATTAGAAATACCTTTAGTAGCTGCTAATGATTCACATTATGTAAATAAGGAAGATGCCTTTAGCCATGAGGTTTTAATGTGTATTCAAATGGGTAAAACTATAAAGGATGAACATAGATTAGAATTTCCTAATAGTGAATTTTATATTAAATCTTCAGAGGAAATGTGGGATATTTTCAAAGATATACCAAGCGCTATTGAGAATACTATAAAGATTAAAGATAGATGTAATGTTGAGTTCAAATTCGATGAAAATCATTTACCTTCATTTATAGTACCTGAAGGAGAGACTCTTGATAGTTATCTTAAACAATTATGTTATGAAGGTGCTAGGAAAAAATATAGCACAATTGAAGGTCCTGTAGAAGAAAGATTAGAATATGAGCTAGCTGTTATAAGCAAAATGGGTTATCCTGGATATTTTCTTATAGTCTGGGATATGATTAAATATGCAAAAGAAAATGATATTTATGTTGGACCAGGTAGAGGTTCTGCTGCTGGTAGCATTGTGGCTTATTCGTTAGATATTACAACTATAGATCCAATTAAATATGACTTGCTATTTGAAAGATTTTTAAATCCAGAAAGAGTTAGTCTTCCTGATATTGATACAGATTTTTGTTATGTAAGAAGAGGGGAAGTTATTAGTTATTTAGTTGAAAAATATGGTCATGATAAGGTTGCTCAAATTGTAACTTTTGGAACTATGGCGGCAAGGGCTGCAATTCGAGATGTTGGAAGAGCATTAGATATTCCACTATCAGAAGTAGATAAGATAGCTAAGTTAATCCCTAATGAATTAAAAATTACATTGGAATCAGCTATCGAGAAAAGTGTTGATTTAAAAGATGCCTATACGACTAAAAATGATATTAAAAAGTTAATAGATATCGCCATGAAATTAGAAGGGATGCCTAGACATTCTTCTACACATGCTGCAGCAGTTGTTATTTCACCTGGTGCAATTGATAATTTTTTACCAATCAAAATTGAGAGTGAGGGCAATTTAACAACACAATATACTATGACTACAGTTGAAGAGTTAGGTCTCTTGAAAATGGACCTTTTGGGACTTAGAACGCTAACTGTAATAGGGGATGCAGTAAAGAAAATAAAAGAAAACAGAGGAATTGATGTAGACATTGAAACAATTCCTTTAGATGATCAAAAAACATATGATTTATTAAGTTCTGGAAAGACCAGTGGTTTATTTCAATTAGAATCTAAAGGAATGCAAAATATTATTAGAAACTTAAAACCTGATAATATTGATGACATAATCGCTTTAGTGGCACTATATCGGCCTGGCCCTATAGGTAGTGGGATGATAGATGATTTTGTAAATAGAAAACATGGAAAAATCGAGTTAACATATTTGCATCCTTTACTAGAACCTATTTTAAAGGATACCTACGGAGTAATACTATACCAGGAACAAGTTATGAGAATCGCCAAAGAATTAGCTGGTTTTACTTTAGGAGAAGCTGATAATTTACGAAAGGCTATGGGTAAAAAAAATGCGGCAATTCTAGAAAAAAACAGACAACAATTTCTTGATGGCTGTAAAGTTAATAATATTAATGAAAAACTAGCGGAGGAAATATTTACTTTAATTGAATATTTTGCTGGTTATGGATTTAATAAATCACATAGTGCGGCATATGGGATACTGGCATATCAAACAGCATATTTGAAAGCCAATTATCGTGAGGAGTTTATGGCTTCTCTTTTATCTAGTGTAATAATGTCATTTGATAAAGTGAATCAATATATAGCGGATTGCAAGAAAATTGGAGTAAAAGTATTGCCACCTGATGTGAATGAAAGTTTTGAAGATTTTAGTGTTAGGGGAAATACTATAAGATTTGGATTAAGTGCTATTAAAAACATTGGTTATAATTCAATAACAACTATTATTGAAGAAAGAAAGAATGGCCAATTTAAGGATATCGATGATTTTTGTAGAAGAGTAGACCTTAAAACTACTGGGAAAAAAGTAATAGAAAGTCTAGTATATAGCGGAGCTTTCTTAACTATGGGATATACAAGAAAAGGCTTATTATTAGCAATTGATTCTGCATACGATAAGGGAATTAATTATCAAAGAGATTTATATAGCAATCAGGTTTCTTTATTTGATTTGGAAGATTTCGAAATGGACAGTAATACTCCAACTAATGTAGGTAATGAAGAATTTCCAATAGATGAAATTCTACTTAAAGAAAAAGAAATACTAGGTTTTTATATTTCAGGGCACCCACTAGCACAATTTGAAGTGCTAGAAAAAGTGGAAGGATTTACAGATATTGTTGATATAGATGAAGATTTTGATAATAGAAGAATAGTTGTTAGAGGAGTGCTAGAGAATTTAAAAGAAAGAAAGACTAAAAAAAATGATCTAATGGCTACTTTTAATGTTGAAGATGAAATAGGAAGTTTAGAAGTTGTTGCTTTTCCTAGAATTTTTACAGAAGCATATAATTTAATGATGAAAGGTAAAGTTATTCTTGTTGCTGGACGAATGCAAGTGACTGAAAGAGACACTAAAATATTAGCTGAGAAAATTGTAGCTCCTAATGATTGGCTGCAAATAAAAGATTATCTAAAAAAACAAATAGTCAAAAATGATAATTGTGATAAAAATGAAAATCCAACAATTGAAGTAATCATTAATGATAAAATGAATAAAAGGGAAAAACTTATTAGTTTAAAGGAATATATTGTTAAAAACAAAGGGGATTTTCTTGTTAGATTATTTATTGAAAATAAAGAATATAATTTGGGCGCAAATTATTTGTTAAATGATAGTAAAGAAGTAATTGAGTATTTAAAAACATATGGGGAGGTAGTCGTTAAATGAAGATAGGTATTTATCCAGGGACATTTGATCCAGTAACTAATGGTCATCTTGATATTTTAACAAGAGCAAGTAAATTATTTGATAAGATTATTGTTGGTGTAGCAGTTGATTCAGATAAGAATACATTATTTGATATTAATGAAAGAGTAGGGTTTATGAAGGATGCCGTAAAAGACATTCCGAATATAGAAGTTGAGTCCTTTAGTGGATTATTAATGCATTTTACTGAAAGTAAAGGTGCAAAAGTAATAATTAGAGGGTTACGAGCAGTTTCTGATTTTGAATATGAATTTCAGTTAGCTTTGATGAATAAAAACCTTAATGATACAGTAGAAACAATATTTTTAACAACATCAAGTGAATATACTTTTTTAAGTTCAACAATAATAAAGAGTGTTGTTAAACTTGATGGTGAGATTAATGGCTTAGTACCTAAAAAAGTTGAAGAAGCCCTTAAGGCAATATACAAATAAGGAGTTAAAAATGAGAAGAACAAAAATAATATGTACTTTAGGACCATCGGTTGATGACATAGCTGTATTCCAGGAATTGGCTAAAACAGGATTTGATGTAGCACGTCTGAATTTTTCTCATGGTTCATTTGAGGAACATAATAAAAGAATTGAAATGATTAAAGAGTATAATGATAAAAATGCTGAGAATATTGCAATATTACTTGATACTAAAGGACCTGAAATTAGAACAGGAATAGCTGATGAAAAAGTTGAATTAGAAAAAGATGAGCAAATTATATTAACAACCAAGAACGTTAAATCATCCAAAAAGATGATTAGTATTTCTTATGTTAATTTACCTAAAGAAGTAAGTATTGGTGATGAGATATTATTAGATGATGGTTTAATAGCTTTAAAAGTGTTAAGCGTTAAAAATGAAGAAATTATTTGTAAAATTCTTAATAGTGGTTTGTTAGGAAGTAAAAAAGGCGTAAATTTACCAGAAGTAGATGTAAAACTTCCTAGTATTAGCGAAAAGGATAAGCAAGATATATTATTCGGTATCGAGAAGGGTGTAAATTTTATTGCTTTATCTTTTGTACGAAGAGCAGAAGATATATTAGAAGTGAGAAAGATTATTGGTAAAGAAAACAAAAAGATTCAAATTATAGCTAAAATTGAGTGTGGACTAGCTGTAAAAAATATCGACAGTATTCTTGAGGCTTCTGATGGAGTAATGATAGCTAGAGGTGATTTGGGTGTTGAAATACCAATAAAAGAGTTACCAGCAATACAAAAAAGTATAATACAAAAGGCTAGAATTATTGGGAAACCAGTAATAGTTGCGACACAAATGCTTGATTCAATGATTAGAAATCCAAGGCCTACTAGAGCTGAAGTAAGTGATATAGCAAATAGTATTTTGGATGGGACAGATGCTATAATGCTTTCTGGTGAAACTGCATCAGGTTTATTTCCAATTGATAGTCTTAGAACAATGAATGAAATAGCTATTGAAATTGAAAAGGATTTACACATTCTGGAACCTATGCATTTTAAAAAATTAAAAAAATCAGAGAGTATTGTAGATTTAATTGCTTATAGTACTGTTGATATTGGTCGTAAAATTGATGCTAAATGTTTAGTAGTACCTACATCAAGCGGTGGTACAGCAAGAAGGGTTGCAAGACATAGACCTAATATTCCAATTATTGCTCTTGTGGCCAAAGATTACTTAATAAAACATTTGAAATTAGTATGGGGCGTAGAAACAATATATATGAAGGAAGATTATGAAGGAACTGATCAATTAATTACAAGAGGAGAGGAGGAATTATTGAAACAAGGGATATACAAAGAAAATGATATAGTAATTATTACAGCTGGAATTCCACTAAAACAAGCAGGTACAACCAATTTAATAAAAGTACATTATTTGGGGGGATAGAGGTGAAAGTATGCATGTGGTTAACGGTAATTTAATAAACCGAATCAATGTAGAAAAAAAAGACTGGCTAGATAAAAAAACAATTGCAAGACTTATGGAAAAAAACTATATACCAATTTATAATTTGGAAGAGCTTTACGCATATTCACAAGGTAATCCATATTTAGTTAGCTATTATATGGATAACTTTAATGGTAAAGGAGAAGCTTTGACACTATTAAAAAACCACGTATTAGATATTTATGAAGATGAGTTTGAATTTAATTCAATAAATGAATACAATTTAATTGCTACATGTAGCTATCTTAAAAAAACTTCATTTTCATTATTTGCAAATCTAGCTTATCATTATAGACTTTCAAGTTATCAATTGAACAAGTTAATAAAGAATAAAACAATGTTTTATGAAAAAAATGGCTTTTATTTATTTTATCCATTCTTTTTGGATTATATAAATAAGAAAAATGCGCAAAGTATTTCAATGGAAACTAAGGAAAAACATAGATCGATTCTAGTAAGTAATTTAATAATGGAAAGTAATTTTTTACTTGAATATTATCAATATGCGAAATCAAAAGTAGAAAAAATAGCTATGGAACAAAGAATTATTGAAACAATAAAAAATCAAAGTTGCCGTTACTATGGAAATGAATTGAAAAAATTCAATTATAATGATTTTGAAGATCAAGGTTTAAAATTACTTGTTATGATTATTTCGGGAATACAGGTTAAGTGCAAATCAATCAATTACTTTTTAGATGATCTTAGTAATAAACAGATATTTCCAATCTTACAACAAGAAAGTACTGTTTATTTAGGTAAAAAATTAAATAAGGAAAAATTTATTTATAATCTGGAAAGTGATGAGGGTATATATTATACTTTGATACAAAATTGGCTAAGCGGTGATAAAATTAATTTGCAAATGAAAAATAGATTTTATGAAAAATATAGTTTTTTCAATGTGCCTGATCATTTGATTTATCAATTAGATGATAATCAACTTCTTAAAGAAAGTGACAATAGACTTAATTCTTTTTTAAGTAGAATTTCAGTCCTCTATAAATATTATTTAAAAGGAGAAGAACAAAAAAGTATTAAACTATTTCATTACATAATTAAATGGTATAAAAATTATTTGTTAAAAGATTATCCAGGTAGTTATTATTTTATATTAGCTTGGCATTATTATAATAAAAAATCCAATGATAAAGCATTATGGTACATTGAAGAGGGCTTGAAAAAACTAAATACTGATGTTAATAAAATTTTTATTTTGAAGTATTATAATCTTCAATTAAGAATTCTATTCGAAGAAAAAGATTCTAATACAATGGTAAAACTTTTATCTAATTGCAAAGAAAATCTTGGAACTGAAAAACCATTTCAAGTGTTTATTGAGTATATTAGAGGTTGTATAAGAATTATTGATGGATTAGAATTAAAAGGTTGTTTAGATGAACCTATTTCTTTTTCAATGAATATTGGGGATGAAGTTTCTGCAGTTCAGTATTTAAGTTATTCATTAAGCGATAGTGAAAGAGATGAAAATAATCTTTTAAAAGTTCAAGAGGGACTATTGAGTAATGAACAACTAGCAATTTATCATAATACTTCACTTTTTGATAATTATAAAAAAGTTGATGTGGAACTTAATTTCTTTGGGCCATTTGCTTTTAAAATTAATAAAGTAGATTACGCAAATGAGTTTTTGAATCGGAAAAAACTTAGAAAAATAATAAATTATCTAGTATTTAATAGTCCGGGCAAAGTCAGTAGAGAAGAAATAAAAAGGGTTTTTTGGGATAAAGAAAAATCTTTTGATATTGATGCTAATTTGAGAGTTACAATTTGTAACATAAGGAAAATACTCGGCAAAATAGGCTTTTCTGATATGATTATTTGTGAACAAGCCAGAATTTATATTAATAGTAGATATGCAATAAATAATGATTTTAAAAAATATATAAATTTATATAAAAAAGCAAAATTACTTTATACTAATAGAGAATTAATTCAGGCTGAAACATATTTGAAAAGAATAGTTTCATTAAATATTGATGTTGTCTTTAAAGATTTAAGTTGGGATTATCTTGAAAATAAAGTTAGAAATCAAGTTCAACTTATTATCAGCAATTCATTTGAAATGTTATTAGCAATAGCTAAAAAAAATGAAAATTGGGATAAAGCTGAAACATATGCTAGGAAATTAACTGATATTAATAAAAAACATGTAAATGAATTGATTTGTATTTTACAAAGAAATGGGCGTATTGATGAGGCAGATGATTTAATAAAAAATAAAGATAGAAAAGGCAGATCTTTAACTAATATTTTTTTCCCTGAATAAGTTGCTGTTGACAATAATGTATTATATAATCAGTATATATAATTTAGATTAATTATAATTATTTGAAAGTTAAGGTGGCTGTTATAAAAAGTATAATTAGATATTTAGATCATATTAAAGAGATGGATCCAGCCGCAAGGTCATATTTAGCAATTATTTTATTGTATCCTTGCGTTCATATTATGTGGAATTATAGAATAGCAAATTATTTATATAAAAAAAATCTTATATTTTTAGCAAGTTATTTAGCATTGCGTGGAAGAAAAAAATGGGGAATAGAGATTCATCCAGGAGCTGAGATAGGAAAAAATTTCTTTATTGATCATGGTATGGGAGTTGTAATTGGAGAAACAACTATAATTGGAGATAATGTGACAATTTTTCAAGGTGTAACACTTGGGGGTACAGGTAAAGAAACTGGTAAGCGTCACCCTACCATTGAGGACAATGTAATTATTGGCGCAGGAGCTAAAGTTTTAGGACCTATAGTTATATCTAAAGGCAGTAAAATTGGAGCAGGAGCTATTGTGATTAAAGATACTCAAGAAAATTCTACAACTGTTGGACTAGCTGCTCATACTATTAAAATTGGTAATAAAACATTTAGTCGACAAATTGTATATAAAGATGGAGAAAATAAATCAAGTCTTTTATAGATATGGTAAATAAATAAATTTTTTGTTATAATGACTTTTGTGTCAATAATTATTAATAAGCTAAATACTAATGGAGGTAATATGTCTAATAAGTTTTATAAAAGAAGTGTTGTAAGAAACACTTTGTATTTTTTAGATTTTTTAATACTTAATATAGTATACTTCTCATCACTTTATTATCTTACCAGAGGTTTTGAATATCATGAGATAATTACCTTGATTATGGTAGTAGCAATAACATTCTTAAGTTTTAGATTATATAATATGTACCAAGAATTAGAGCATATCAGATATAGAAAATTATTAGTCAAGTCATTTATTGCTAATGGAGTATCAGCTTTAGGAGCAGGTTTAGTATTTCTTTGGAGACAAAATTATGGGGAAAGAATGGTTCTTCGAGTATTTGTTATTACTTTTATAATAACAACTTTAACTAGATTTTTTGCAAAATATTACATCTCTTTTAAATATAAAAAAGCTAATGTTTTAATTATTGGGTATGAAAATGATATTAAGGATATAATCAAGAAGTTTTTTATTAAATATCATCTAACCTACAATATTTCTTATATAAGCCCAGAAAATATTGAAGAAGATGTATTTACAAATATAGATGAGGTGTTAGTTTCTCAAAATATTTTACCTAAGAAAAAAGAAGAAATAGTCTCATATATACTTGAAAATAATTTGAGTTATAAGATAATCCCGGGAAATTATGAAATTGTGGTAGCTACTGCGATGGAAGGTCAAATTTACGATAGCTTTATTTTTTATAAAATGTCTTCAAGAAGACTGGCTTATAAATTTTTCAAAAGATTAATAGATATAGTTGGTTCATTAGCATTATTTGCAATTTCATGGCCTTTTATGATTATTGCAATTGTAGCTTTGAAAATAGAGAACATAAAAGCACCTATTTTTTATACACAAACAAGGGTAACAATTAATGAAAAGATTTTTAATGTATTGAAATTTAGAAGTATGATAGTAAATGCTGAAGAAATATCAGGTGCTGTTGTCGCACAAAAAAATGACGCAAGAATTACTAGGGTAGGTTCTATTTTAAGGAAATTTAGAATAGATGAACTACCTCAAATATTAAATGTTTTAAAAGGTGACATGAGTCTCGTTGGTCCAAGACCAGAAAGACCAGAATTCACAAGTGAATATGAAAAGAAAATTCAGCTATATAGTTACAGGCATAGAGTTAAGGCGGGTTTAACTGGATTAGCACAAATTAGTGGATATTACAGTACTACAATCGAGGATAAATTGAAGCATGATTTATATTATGTTGAGAAGCATTCTATTCTTTTAGATGTTAAGATAATATTACTTACAATAGAAGTTATATTGGATCCATCTAAAGCAGAAGGACAAGGGGATTATGCAACACTTGAAGATATTTTAGATAAGTTCAGATGTAAAGTCGAAAAAATTGATAATTTATATAAAATTGTAAAAATAGGTAAGAAAATTAATTAATAATAGAATAAAATAAAAAAGAGATGTGGAGTGCAGTTCATTCAGTATTCCATTTCTTTTTTATTTAATTTTAAGATTATTGTCAATTTACCTTTAAAATAATATTATAAATGTTATAATATTACTATATGATTAATCTAAGGAGGTATAAGAACTATTATGTCTTTTGAAAAAAAAATTATTGAGTTAGGAATTACCATCCCAACACCTGCGAAACCTGCGGCAGCATATGAGCCAGGAGTACTTGTGGATGGGATTATTTATGTTTCAGGCCAATTGCCTATGGTTGAAGGAACACTTCAATATAAAGGTGTAGTTGGAGTTGATGTTACAGAAGATGATGCTTATAAAGCTGCAAGAATTTGTGCTATAAATGCACTTGGTGTGGTTAAAAGTATTGCTGGTAGTCTAGATAATATTGAAAGAATTATTCAAGTTCAAGGATTTGTTAATTCTCAAAATAGTTTTACTGCACAACCAAAAGTGATCAATGGTGCATCAGATGTACTAGGTGAAATTTTTGGAGATGCAGGCAAGCATGCCCGATTTGCAATAGGTAATAGCGGTCTTCCTCTTGGATCTTCTGTCGAAGTTGGAATGATTGTTAAAATAAAAAATAAGTAAGTTACTTAAAGGAGGAATTTAAATTATGTCAATGCACACTCGTTTGTTCATACCAGGTCCTGTTGATGTAGCTGCAGATGTACTACTAAAAATGGCGACACCACAGATTGGTCACAGAACCAAAGAAGCTAGTGTACTTCAAAAAAGCATTCATGATAAAATGCAAAAAGTGCTTTACACTGAAAATACAATTATGTTATCAACTTCTTCAGGAAGTGGTTTTATGGAAGGGGCAATACGTTCTTGCACAAGAAAAAGAGCGGCAGTTTTTTCTATCGGAGCTTTTGGAGACAGATGGTATAAAATGGCTGTTACTAATAATGTGCCAGCTGATAAATTCTCACCAGAACCAGGACAACCAACTCTTCCAGCTGAAGTAGAAAAAGCTTTAGCTACAGGATTATATGATGTTGTTACTGTAACTCATAATGAAACTTCAGTTGGCATACAAAATCCAGTTGAAGAGATTGGTGAAGTTATTAAAGCTTATAATGCTGACAAAGAAGAAGATGAAAAAGTTCTTTATTTGGTTGATGCAGTAAGTTCTGCTGCTGGAGCTAAAATAGAAGTGGATGCATGTGGTATAGATTGTCTTATCACTTCAACACAAAAAGCATTAGGCTTACCTGCTGGATTAGCACTATGTGCTTTTTCAATAAGAGCTTATAATGCAGCTAAACAAGTTAAACATAGAGGTTTATATTTCGATATGGTGGAAATTTATGATACTATTCAGAAGAAAAATCATCAATATCCATCAACTCCTTCATTAGCACATATGTTTGCATTAGATTATCAATTAGATAGAATAATGATTGAAGGAATTGAAAATCGTTTTGATAGACATACTGAAATGGCAAAATATGTTAGAGCATGGGCTAAAAAACATTTCGGTCTTTTAGTTGCTGAAGAAAAATATTGTTCAAATACTTTAACAACAATATTGAAACCTGAAGGTTTTGATCTTAAAGAATTAAACAAAAGACTAGCTATGAGAGGCTATACTGTTTCTGACGGATATGGCGTTATGAAAGATAAAACTTTTAGAATAGCACATATGGCTGATAATACTTTAGCAGATATTAGAGCCTTGTTATTTGAAATCGAAGATATTCTAGGTTTGAAATAATTTAAATTAATATTAATTTAAGATTAATAGAACCAGAAAAAATTTCTGGTTCTATTAAATAATTATAGGAGGTATTACAAATGATTAAAGTTTTGGCTAATGATGGAATAGAAAAAGGTGCTGCAGATGCTTTGGTTGCTGCAGGTTTTGAAGTTGATACAACTCATTATGATGGCGCTGATTTAATTGCGAAATTAAAGGAGACTGATGCAATTGTTATTCGTTCTGCAACTAAATTAACTTCTGAAATTTTTGAAGGAATTTCAGGTGGTAAATTAAAACTAGCTATAAGAGCTGGTGTTGGAATTGATAATATTGATATTCCAGCTGGTGAAAAAGCTGGGGTAAAGGTAACCAATACTCCAGCTGCAAGTAGTGATTCTGTAGCTGAATTAGCATTAGCTCATATGTTTGCTGTTGCAAGACATATTGGAATTTCTAATGTTACTATGCGAGAAGGCAAATGGGAAAAGAAAAATTATGGTGGAGTAGAACTTTCTGGTAAAACTTTAGGCTTAATCGGATTTGGTAGAATAGCAAGATCTTTAGCAAAAAAAGCACAAGCTCTTGGAATGTCTGTCATTTATACAGATTTTATAGGTGAAGTAGAGGGCTTCAGTGATTTTAAATTTATGTCAGAAAATGATGTTATAAAGAATTCTGATTTTATATCATTACATATACCTTTTGATAAAGCCAAAGGAGCTACAATTTCTAAAGCTCAATTCGATATGATGAAAGACGGCACATATTTAATTAATTGTGCTCGTGGAGGCGTTGTAGACGAAGCTGCATTACTTGATGCTTTAAATAGCGGGAAAGTAGCTGCTGCTGGAATTGATGTTTTTGAAAAAGAACCAACTGATAACATAGCTTTAATTAATCATCCAAAAGTTTCAGTAACACCTCATATTGGTGCTTCTACAAGTGAAGCTCAAAAGAGAATTGGTGCTGAAGTTGTTGAATTGATTAAAAACTTTGCGTTTTAATAAGGAGGATTATAATGGCGGTAGTAAGACCTTTTAAAGGACTGCGTCCAAAGAATCAAGAAATTGCAGAAAATATGATTTCTTTACCTTATGACGTAATGAATAGAAAAGAAGCAAAAGACATGGCTGGTTCTAATCCTTTTTCATTTTTGAAAATAGTTAGATCTGAAATTAATTTAGATGATTCTGTAGATGCTTATTCAATGAAAGTATATGAAAAAGCTAAAGAAGTATTAACTAATTGGACAAAAGAAGGGGTTTTAGTTGAAGATAAGACACCGGTATTTTATATTTACAGACAAATCATGGAAGGTAGAGTACAAACTGGATTAGTTGGTTGTACAGCTATTGATGATTATATGAATAATATAATTAAAAAACATGAATTTACTAGAAAAGAAAAAGAAATAGATAGAATAAATCATTTTGATATAACAGATGCTAATACAGAGCCAGTATTTCTTACTTATAAAAAAAATGCAAGAATAAATGATATTGTAAGTAAGTGGGTTGATGAGAACAAAGCTACTTATGATGTTGTAACTGATGATGGAATAGCACATATTGTCTGGGTTTTAAATGATGCTAAATTAGTTGAAGAAATTATTTCTTTATTTGCTAATATTGAGTATCTATATATAGCAGATGGACATCATAGATCAGCTTCAGCTGTAGAAACAGGCAAAAAGAGAAGACTAGAAAAGCCTGACTATACAGGTGAAGAAGAGTTTAACAGATTTCTTGCTGTTATTTTTCCAGATGAAGATTTATATGTAATGGATTATAATCGAGTTGTAAAGGATCTAAATGGATTGTCTAAAGAAGATTTCATTGCAAAAGTAAGTGAGAGTTTTGTAGTTACTGAAGCTAAGGTTAGTCCATATAAGCCTAATAAAAAACATGAATATGGTATGTTTTTAGAAAGCAAATGGTATATATTGGCACCTAAAGAAGGTAGTTATCCTTCTGAAGATGCAGTATTAAGCTTAGATGCAGCTGTATTACAAAATAACTTACTTTCACCTATATTAGGTATAGAAGATCCTAGGACCGATAAAAGAATTGATTTCATTGGTGGAATCAGAGGTTTGAAAGAACTTGAAAGAAGAGTAAATGAAGATATGAAAGTAGCTTTTGCTTTATATCCTGTTACTATTGATGATTTAATGGGAGTAGCTGATGCGGGGCAAGTTATGCCACCAAAATCAACTTGGTTTGAACCTAAATTAAGAAGTGGATTATTTGTACATAAACTTAGTTAATCGATTAAGCCTTCAAGTATAACTTGAAGGCTTTTTTATTGACAAATAAGTATAAAAAGGTATAATGATAATAGTATTATAATTATTCTAAACTGAAAGGCAGATAAATGATAGATAATAATTTAAACTTAGTTTCAAAATTAAAAGAATTTAATATAAAACCATCAATTCAAAGAATTGAAATTCTTGAATATCTTATGGATAATCGGATTCATCCCAATATTGAAGGAATATATTCAGCATTAGTTGATAAAATGCCTACATTGTCAAAGGCTACAGTTTACAATACTTTAGATTTGTTTGCAAAAAAAGGTCTTGCTAATAAACTTTATATTGAACCTAATGAGGTTAGATTTGATATAAGAACAGATGTCCATGGACATTTTAAGTGTGAAAAATGTAAGAAAATAGAAGATGTAGAAATATATAATTTGGATACTGAAATAAGTAAAAACGGATATAAGGGCATAATATATGCTGAAGAAATAAATTATAGAGGCATATGTGAAGATTGTGCTAAATAATTAAATGTTTGGAGGAAAATATAATGACTAAAAAAAGAGGAATTTACTATTGTTCTGATTGCAAAGTAACATTAGAGGCATTATCAGATGGAACAGATGTTAAATGTTGTGGTAATGATATGGAGTTGCTTATAGAAAATGACAAAGAAGCTTCATTGGAAAAACATATACCTATAATTGAAAAAATTGACGGTGGGTTTAAAGTGACCGTAGGTAGCGTTTTACATCCTATGGAAGAAGCTCATTATATTCAGTGGATTGAATTAAATGAAGGGGATAAAGCTCAAATTAAATTTATGTCTCCTGGTCAACAACCAATAGCTGATTTCAAAACTGATGCAACTGAAGTTACGGCTAGAGAGTTTTGTAATATTCATGGATTATGGAAATCATAATTAAAAGTATATATATTATTTACAAAAGACTCATTTATGAGTCTTTTGTTTTTTTATCGTTAAAATTAATATATAATTTAAGTTATAACTAATAAATATACATTGTAGGGATGCTAATAAAGTAATATAATAATAGTTAGTATACATAATATTATATTTAATCTAGGAAGTGAGAATATGGAAATTTTCAGAATACTCTTTATAATAACACTTGTACTTTATGTTTTATTTGTTTTATCTTTTATCTTTTTAGAAAAAAGAAAAGAGAATAGTTTGATTTCATGGTTACTTGTTTTCATTATATTTCCTTTTATCGGATTTTTAATATACTTGATTTTCGGAAGAGATATGAGTAAGAAAAAAGTGTTCAAATTGTTCAAAACAGAAGAAAATTTAATGGAAGAAATCAAGCATAAAGCCGAACATATATACTACATGAAAAAAAGTAATTTATATAGAGTACTTAAAGAGAGTATAGAATCTATGGAACTTACTTCTAGAATGTCAGAAACTGGTGTGCATTTTAATAATAAAGTTGAAGTTTTCACTGATGGGAAAAAAAAGTTTGATAAACTAATAGAAGATATTAAAAATGCAGAGAATGAGATTCATATACTTTATTTTATTTATAAAAAGGATGAATTAGGTAAAAAAATAAGAGACTTACTTATTGAAAAGGCTGAACAGGGTGTGAAGGTACGCTTATTATTAGATCATTTTGGATCTTTTAATTCAGGTGGAAGTTTTTTTAAGAAATTGAAAGATGCAGGAGGCAAAGTTTCATTTTCATTCCCTTTATCTTTTAAAAATTTTCAGTTAAACAATAGAAATCATAGAAAAATAGTAATTATTGATAGAAAAATTGCTTATATAGGTGGATTTAATATTGGAGATGAATACTTAGGTGACAATCCTAAGAGTGGTTACTGGCGTGATACTCATATTAGGATACAAGGTCCTGGAATTATAGATTTACAAGTTAGATTTTTTTTAGACTGGAGAAATGCTGGTAATGATGATATAGTAATTGAAAAAAATCTATTTCTTGAAAATAATATAACGGGGACTGTACCAATACAAATATTGTCAAGTGGTCCGGATTCACAGTTAGAAAAAATAAAATTAGCTTATATAGAAATGATAAATAATGCTAAAGACTTTATATTTATTCAAACACCTTATTTTGTTCCTGATGAAACTTTTGTTGATGCAATAAGACTAGCACTAATAAAAGGCGTTGACGTAAGAATAATGATACCCAATAAACAAGATCATATATTTGTTTATTGGGCTACATATTCATACATTGGAGATTTATTGCCATTAGGATTAAAGGCATATACTTATGAAAATGGGTTTTTACATGCTAAAACTATATTGGTAGACAATAAAATAGCTAGTATAGGAAGTGCTAATTTTGATAAAAGAAGTTTTAAATTGAGTTTTGAATGTAATGCCTTTTTATATGGAAGGAAATTTGGAGAAGAGATGAAAGCGATTTTTATTGAGGATATGAAATTTTGTGAACAATTAACTTTAGAAAAATACAATAAAAGATCATTATCAATTAGAATTAAAGAACCTATTAGTAGGATTATATCACCGATATTATGATTTTAGTTATTTGGTTTTTAGTTATTTTTATTATTTTTATTGATTTACTGTATAATAGAATTTCAAATTTAATGAATATTTTACTTCTATTATCCTCTATTATATTTATTATTAGTTATAATCTTTATAATAATGTGCTTGGTGCAATTGTAGGTTTATTTTTATTTTCATTAGTTTATTTACTTACATTTGGGAAATTAGGAGAAGGGGATATTAAACTAATTATATCATTTGGTTTGATTGTTGGATTTCCGAAAATATTATTTCTTATATTTAGTGCTTCGTGTTTTAGTTTAGGAATATTTATATTTAATAAAAAAAGAAAGGTGCAAATATTACCATTTGCGCCTTTCTTATCTATATCATTCTTAACTATTTTATTATTACAAGGTACTTCTTACTAATTTACCTTCTTTATCTTGAACTGCTTTGACAATTTTAGCAATCTTTTTTGTGCCTTCAGCATCTTTAGTACATTCAATTAATTGATAAGTTTTTGCTGCTTCTTTATTTGTTTTATAAACGTCACTTAATAATTTCATTACTGAAAAGCTGTGATCAGCATCTTTAATTGTTATTATACTAACCTTTTCATTTGAAAGTATATTTAATAAAAGTGATGGATAATCCACCTCTTTTAAGTCACCGATTAAATAGTAACTTGCTAAATCATCATTAAGGTCATTTTCTATATTTCTAACAGGTTTTAATTTACCAACGCCTTGAGCAACAGCTCCAAGTGTAGCTAATAATGGAAGAATACCATGTCCTCGATGTCCTGATATAATAATATTATCCTTATTGGATATTGCAGTTTCAAGATATTCTGCTTGTGTTTCTGTCATAAATTGTTGATCAACCAATTTTTTTATCATTTGATTCATAATTTAGCCTCCCCTAATTTTATTCCCAAATAATTATAACATAAAAGTAAGTATTGTGTAATTGAATTGTTGAGAAAATTATTTAATTATTGGATTGTGAAAATTGGCTGAAATTTAAGTGGAATGTTTATTGGACTGTTGAAATTATATTGCAAGTAATATATAATTAAGTTAGACCAAATCTATATAAGAAGGAGCGGGCAGATGAAGAAGGAGAAAATCAAAGAAAAAAGATTGAAAATGGGTTTTTCTCAGGAAAGTCTTGCTAGAAAAATTGGTGTCACTAGACAGACTATTAATTTGATAGAAGCTGGCAAGTACAACCCAAGTTTAAAGATTTGCAAAGGCATTGCAAGAGAGTTAAATGCTACTTTAGACGAATTATTTGGAGATTAATTTAAACTAATTAAACAGTAAAAAGGATGAAGATTATCTTCATCCTTTTTACTGTTCATATAAATTTTAAGGAGTCTAAATTGCATAAGCAATCAAAATCTCATTAACTTTTTCTTCCAAAACTAAATAATCTATTGTTGGTAAGTCTAATAAAGTTATTTGAATCAATTTATTAAATTCTTCCAATGCTGAAATACAATTAATTCGAACTAATGTATTTGCGAGTAGTGTAATATATTGAAAAGGAGCTTTTTTTAAATTTAGATAACTAACCGCTTGAGTCTTAATGCTTTCTAAGTCATTTTTTTCCTCTAAATCTTTAGCAAGCTCAATTTTAATATCTTGTTGGTCGATAATTTGCTGTAATGAACTAAGAGATTCTAAATATGATCTTATAAAATAGTAAATTGCACTTCCATATTCTTTTTTTCTTTCTTGAAATAAGGCCATTACGTTAGTTATTTTGGATTCCATATAGAATAGTTCAGCTAAAGTAATAGTACCTTCATTTTGATAACCATAGAAAAGTTGTTTTATTTTCAAAAACTCCATCCAACCAGAATATTCCTGACCAGCTAATTGTAAATACATTGGATATTTTAATAATAAATCAAGTCTTTTCTCTTTATTTTTATACATTTTTTCTTGGGCGATTTGGAGAACCTGCGCAGATGTAGTGTATTGTTTATTAATCTTCAATCTTTCAGCCTCTTGAATCAATTCATTAATACTCAAAGCGTGATAAAAGGAATTAAGCATCTCATTATTCTGAAAAACGCCCCTATGCTTCTCAGATACTTTTTGGTTTATTAATGGTTTGTTGTAAACTGCCATCAGATTCTCCTTTCTTTCCCTAAGTTAATACAATAAAATGAATGTTTTTATCTATTTTCTGAAGATTATTTAAATCTTCAGTGATATTGATATTGATGATAAAATAATAGTCAGTGCTAATTCTAGGGTTATTTGTGTAAACTGCCGTGAAATGTTTTACTTCATTAATTTCATCTAGAGTTGGGACTCTATTATAGAAACATTTTCCACTTAATATATGTTCATCATCGACAAATCCAAATATTGGTAATTCAAGTTTGTCATTCCAGGTATTGCCTATATGTTCATAATTATTAGCTAGATTACCATTATAATTTTGAGTCTTTAAATTTTCTATTCCTATAGATTGAAATTCTTTTTCGATGTAATTAGTTAATGTTGGTGCTATTTTTTTATCATAGAAATCATTGGTATCAAGTTTTTCTAATGTTGATAAATTTGGAACCATATAATAGAAGTAAAACTTGAAAAATGGTTCTTTGAATAGATACATGCTCCTATGCATATTAGCTTTTTCTGAAGGTAATAATAAAGGAACCTTCCTATATAGAATGTTTAATTGGATTAAACTTTTTAAATAAACATTAATTTTTGTTTTATCAAGATTCGTAATTTTAGCAATTTCTTTAATTGTGTCTGCTCCTGATGCAATAGCACTTAATATTGCAAAATATGTTGATGGTTCTCGTAAATCTTCCCTCATTAATAAGTTTATTTCTTGATGAAGGGAAGAGTATTTATTTACCACCAATTTATTTAGGTTATCTTTTAAACTATTATTGCAATCTAAAGCTTTTAAATATCTAGGTATTCCGCCTAAAATTGAATAATAAGCTATTTGATCTGACAATGAGAAATCGTGTAATAAACTTTGTGTTTCTAAAAATGAAAGAGAGTCTAATTTTATTGTAGAAGTCATTCGTCCAAAAAGTGGACTATCTTCCCCTAGTAACTCGCTTTCCATGTATGATAAGGAAGAGCCGGTTAAAACGAACATTAATTTTCCATTTTCATGATTTTGGTCCCAAACTTTTTGCATAACTGATAAAATTTCTTTATTATTTTGTGCTATATAAGGGAACTCATCTATAATTAGAAGTATTTTTTTTGATTTACTTTCATTTATTAAAAAAAGAAATGCCTTTTCCCAATTATCAAAAGAAGATATAAATTCTTTCACAGGATTATCTTCTAGAATTTCTTCTGAAAATAATTTAATTTGTTCTGAATCTATAGTTTCTCTGCTTACGTAAAAGAAATGAGTTTTGTCCTTTGCAAATTCTTTTAACAATGCAGTTTTACCAAGTCTTCTTTTTCCATACACAACGATTAGCTGTGGAGTATCTTCAGCATATCTGGATTCCAATTCAATTAGTTCTTTTTCTCTACCTATAAACATATTAGTATATTCCTAACTTATATAATAAAGAGTAATATAAACGTAATAAGTATAAACTAGATTATATAAAATATTGTTGTATTGATTATATAATTTTTAATTTATTAAGTCAATGAATTTGTTTGAAAAAAGAGCGAAAAAAATATATAATGTAAAAGGTAAGTTAACAGATAGTTTAAAAGGAGTAGAATATATATGTGGCAGTGTAAAGAATGTGGAAAAAAATACGATATTGAACCGATTTATTGTGATTTTTGTGGAGCCACAGAAAATTTCATTGAACCAGTTGATATAGTTGAAACTGAAAATTTTTATGCAGGCGTAGAACAAAATTATCGAAAAAAAATAGAAAATAAAAATTTTGATGATTATGATCAAATGATCAAAGATTTTTTAAATGATGAATATCAACCAGTATCCAGAAAGGTAAAAGAACCTTTTGAGGATGAAATGAAGGAAAAGGCTAAAGAAAAACTGCGTAAAAAAAGACTTGAAAGTCTTGATAATGAATATTACGAGTCTATCCAAACAGTAGTTGGGTCAAAAAGTATTGAAAAAGATGATTACTACAAAGATTTGGAAGATTTATTTAAGGATCCTATACAATCAGGTGATCAAACTACTTTTAACGGAATATTTAAAAAAGATGATACAATGGAAAATACTTTTTTAAATCCTAGAAACAGAAAGGGCAGGATTCCTGCTTCTAATAGAGAAGGAATTTCAAAACAAAAACCGAAAAAAAATATTCCATTACCAACGTTGAATTTTGGTAAAAAAAATATAGATGGTGTAAACAGAGAAGTAAAAGATGAAAAAAAACTTATTAAAATAGTTGTTGGATTAGGTAGCGTTTTTATTTTAATGATTGTACTAATGGCCTTAGTTATTGGAAATATAACTAAATCTAGTGATGAAAGTGGGAAATTACCAAGTGAAGCAACCATGCTAGGCTTTTTTAATAGTATAGAACAACTCGATGAAACAGAATTTATGGATAACCCGACTATGATAAGTTTTATGGCTTATGAAGGAACCAATGAAGAAAAACAACTAATGTTGAAAACTATTTTCGCAATGGTTAAATCTGGAGATATGGAAGTGCTTGGTGTAGATGAAATAGAGCAAAAAGGTATAAACAGAGTTAAGGTTACCTTTAACATTTCGGGAGATCCATTGTACAAGGATACATTTGATCAACTGTTGTTTAGAACTGTTGATAATAAGACATATCAATTAGATTTTACAGATTTTGTTACTCAATATACGATAGCAAATGAGGATAATAAAGTGGAAAGCAAAATATAATATACGAAGGAGGATGTAAGGTGAAAGATATTTTAGAAAGAATTAAGGTGCCCAAAGAGGTGCTAGAAATATTTGAAGCTACAAATGTGGTATGGGCAAATAGCAGGGAAGATTTATTTAAGTTTTCTTTAGGCATTGAAAGTGGATATAGGGATTATTATGAAGTTTATTATACAATTAAAGGTATTGGGAAAGTTGTAGAATGTACTGTAGCTAAATGTAAAAATGGATTAGCTATAAATTATACTGATTCATATATGAGAAGAAGAGATCCTGATTGTATGGTTATTGCAGATGACAAACCAACAGATAAAGAAACTTTCCAAAATAGATTTAGTGAAAGTTTTGATGGTTTAAGAGGCGATACAATAAAATGGTTTAAAGAGTTGGATACTGTAATTGCTATGCCTTTCATGTCTGGAGGCAAGGAATTCGGTTATCCATCATTAGTTTTGGTTCCAGCTAATGCTGCGTTTTTTGCAGCTGCATTAGGGGATATTCAAGACTTTATCCCAAGAGATGAAGTGGAAAATGGGTTTGAACCGAAGGCTATAATGTATGTTGCTCCACCTTTTAGACATACATATTTTAAAGGTAAACAAGTAGTGGTTCATAATAGAAAAGGAGATTTCCATGAAATTTTCTCCTATAATTTATATCCAGGTCCAAGTGCGAAAAAAGGTGTTTATAGTGTATTGTTAGACTTTGGTGAAAAAGAAGACTGGAATACTTTGCATGCCTCTACAGTTAAAGTTACAACACCTTATGAAAATAGATATAATATTATGCATGAAGGTGCATCAGGTGGTGGTAAAAGTGAAATGCTCGAAAACACACAAAGAGAAGCTGATGGAAGAGTATTATTAGGAGAAAGTATAATAGATGGGAATAGAATACATATTGATTTACTTGCTAACTCTGATGTTATACCAGTAACTGATGATATGGCTTTAGCTCATCCTAAATTACAACACTCAGATAAATTAACGGTTACAGATGCTGAATCTGGTTGGTTTTTAAGGGTTGATCATATTAAAGAATATGGTACAGAACGTGAATTGGAAAGAATGACTATTCATCCAAAAGCTCCAATGTTATTTTTTAATATTGACGCTTCGCCAAAATCTACAGCGTTGATTTGGGAACATATTATGGATGCTCCAGGCAAGCCATGTTCTAATCCTAGAGTTATAGTTCCAAAGGGACAGTTTAATGCTAAAAAAGGCGAAGTCGTAGAAATAGACTTAAGAAGTTTTGGCTTAAGAACACCACCTACTACTAAAGATAAAGTTAGCTATGGAGTTGTTGGTATGTTTCATGTTTTGCCTCCTGCTATAGCTTGGCTTTGGAGATTGGTAGCACCTCGAGGTTTTGCTAATCCTAGCATAACTGATTCCGATAAAATGGAAAGTGAAGGTGTTGGGTCATATTGGCCTTTTGCAACTGGTAAAAGAGTCGATCAAGCTAATATACTTTTAAGACAAATGCAAAAAACACCTGGCACAAGATATGTGTTGATTCCTAATCAATATATTGGTTGTTATAAAGTCGGTTTTAAAGCTGAACATTTATCTAGAGAATATTTATCTAGAAGAGGACAAGCTCCATTTAAAATTGAAGAGTTGAAGGATTTAGGTTCACCTGTTCTAGGATATGCTATGAAAAGCGTTAAGTTAGATGGTAAAGAGATACCATCTAGAATGTTGAATGTTGCAGAGCAAAGGTATGTTGGTGAAGACGCATTTAAGGAAGGTGCTGATATTTTAACTAATTTCTTTAAACAAGAATTGGTGCAGTTTTTAACTCCTGAACTAGATGATTTAGGAAGAAGAATAATTGAAAGTTTCATAGCTGGAGCAACAATTGAAGAGTTAAATTCAATTATGCCTGGAAGGTACATTCAATAGTAAGGGAAAAGAATGAATATAATTTTAAGTATTTTAATTGGTTATTTAATAGGCTCTATCCCATTCGCCTTGATTTTTGGTAAAAAAATTGGGGGCATAGATGTAAGAAAGTATGGTAGTGGTAATCTTGGCGGTACTAATGTTATTAGACTTCTAGGAGTAAAAGTTGGTATACCGGTGATTATTTGTGACATAGGTAAAGGTTTTTTAGCTGCTTTTTTAGGTGTTCTAATTGGAGGGCAACTATTAGGTTTGATAGCTGGAATATTTGCGGTATTAGGTCATCTATATCCAATATTTGCAGGTTTTAAAGGCGGCAAGGGAGCTGCAACTGGAGCTGGAGTGTTTTTCTTTTTAGCTCCTATGCAAATGTCTATTGCTGCATCAGTATTTGTATTGGTTTTAGTTATTTTTGGTTATGTATCTTTAGCTTCAATTTTGGGATCTGTAACTGGAATTATTTTATTTATTCTTCCAGAGTTTATTACAGGGATGAACATTTATTTTGGTGTAAGGCTTGGTGGTATTCTGATAGGAGCATTCGTTATTTACAAACATAGAAGTAATATAAAGAAGCTAGCAATTGGGGAAGAAAAAAGGACCTTATACAAAAAAAGAGATAATAAATAAATAAACATTAAAAAGGAGGGAATTCATAACGCCCTCCTTTTATTATTAAAGGTTTGGTATAATATCAACTTTATTATTAAAAAGTCTTCTGAAATCATTTACTTTTATAGTCGATTAGTGTAGTATTAAAAACAAGGGAATTAAGACATACTTTCTTTCAGGCTAGAGAACCTAAAGGATTCTAGAGGAGGGGAGTATTTATTTTACCTATGCTTGTAATATATTTCACAAGGTGGTTTTATGAGAAAAAAAATTTTTATAGTAACAAACAATAAATTAGTGCTAATGGAATATCCAGCTTTAGAGATTACAGGAGATTTAGATTCTGTATTTTTAAAGGTAAGGGATTTAGTTCATGAAGGATATGTTATATTAACCCATCCTCTTTCAGGGAGTGTAAAGCCTCACGAAACTGAATTTAAATCAATTGTACTTGGAGAAGGTGAAGGTGAGATGGATTATGCATCACTTCAACTTATTGAAAATGCAATAATTACTAGCGCTAAGTTTAGAAGACCAAATAGAGACTATGGTAAAGATAATGAGCGAATTAAGAATGATTTTATGACTATAGACTTCAGCCTTTTAAAAACTGGTGTGGAAGGTCTAGGTAGTACATTATACAAGTTAGTTAAAGTAGATATATAACTTTATAAAGTTTATATAAATAATATGGTTTAAGGAGGTGAGGGTTTTGCAATTAAAAATTGGAAATATTTACATTAAGGATGTTCAGTTTGCTTCAACAACTGAAGTTAAAGATGGAGTTCTTCATTTGAACAAGGATGAGTTTTTAGCTGTAGCTGGGGATGATGAAAGAATAGCCTCTGTAGATGTTTATTTAGCAAAACCAGGAGAAGAGACTCGCATTATTCCTGTGAAGGATGTCATTGAGCCTAGAGTTAAAGTCGAAGGCGATGGTGGGATTTTCCCAGGATTTATGTGTGGTGTAGAGCAAGTAGGTAGTGGTACTACTCATGTTCTAAAAGGGGCGGCAATTGTTACTACAGGTAGAATTGTTGGATTCCAGGAGGGTATCGTTGATATGAGCGGTCCTGGAGCGGAGTATACACCTTTTTCAAAAACCTACAACATTGTTCTAAAGGTTGAACCTATCGATGGAATCTTACAACACGAACATGAAGAGATTGTTAGGTTAGCAGGATTTAGAGCAGGAATATATGTTGGTAAAGCAGGTAAGGATGTTACTCCAGATGATTATAAAACGTTTGAAACTAAACCTTTAGTTCAACAAATCAACGAGTATCCAGATCTACCTAAAGTAGTTTATGTATATATGTTGCAAACTCAAGGCTTATTACATGATACATATGTGTATGGTGTAGATGCCAAGAAAATCATACCTACATTCCTATATCCAACAGAAGTATTTGATGGTGCTGTTGTTAGTGGAAACTGTGTTTCTGCATGTGACAAAAATCCATCTTATGTTCATATGAATCACCCTGTTATAGAAGAACTTTATGCTAAACACGGTAAGGAATTCAATTTCTTGGGTTGTGTTGTTACAAATGAAAATGTTACTTTAATGGATAAAGAACGTTCTTCAAATATGACTGCTAAATTAGTTGAGTTCATAGGAGCTGATGCAGTAATTATTTCCGAGGAAGGCTTTGGTAATCCAGATGCTGACTTAGTTATGAACTGTAATAAAATTACAAAAAAAGGCATTAAAACAGTATTGATTACTGATGAATATGCAGGACAAGATGGAGCATCTCAGTCATTAGCAGACTCAACACCAGTTGGTGATGCAGTTGTAACTGGCGGAAATGCAAATGAAATAATCAAATTACCAGTAATGAAGACTGTTATTGGGTACCCTGAAGTTGCTGAAGTAATAGCTGGTGGATTCCAAGGAAGTTTAGCTTCTGATGGAAGTATCATAGTAGAATTACAAGCAATTACAGGCGCAACTAGTGAAGTTGGTTATGGAAAATTGTCTGCTAGAACTTATTAGAAAATAAATATAATATAAATACAAGGAGGAATGGCTATGTTAGAGGGTAAAAAAATTGTTATCCTAGGCGACAGAGATGGCGTACCTGGACAAGCAATAGAAGAAATGATCAATACAATAGCCGGCGCTGAAGTAGTATATTCTACAACAGAATGCTTTGTTTGAACAAGCGCTGGAGCTATGGACTTAGAAAATCAAGCAAGAATTAAAGGTTTTGCTGATCAATATGGTAAGGATTTAGTTATTGTATTAGGAGCAGGGGAAGCACAAGCTGCTGAACTAGCTGCTGAAACAGTTACACAAGGAGATCCTACATATGCAGGTCCATTAGCAGGAGTTCAGTTAGAACTTCCAGTTTATCATGCATTCGAATTAAAAGACTCAGTAGATCCTGGGGTTTATGATGACCAAGCAGGAATGATGGAAATGGTATTAGACGTTGATGCCTTAGTAGAGTCAGTGAAAAAATTTAGAGCTTAATATTAGCTTAGACCATAAAGGAGGTCGTAACCTTGGGAATTAAAATAGTACACTACATAAACCAGTTTTATGGTGGAATTGGTGGAGAAGATAAGGCTGATTATGCTCCTGAGAAAATCAGTGGAGTTAAAGGTCCTGGTATGGGATTACAAGCTGCATTTGGTGACAAAGCTACTATTAGTTCTACTATAATATGTGGTGATTCATACTTCAATGAAAATATTGATGTAGCAACTGGAGTCATTCTTGAAATGATTAAAGAAGAAAATCCAGATGTATTTATCGCAGGTCCTGCTTTTAATGCAGGACGTTATGGTGTAGCTTGTGGAGCTGTATGTAAAGCTGTATCTGAAAGTTTAAATATTCCAGTAGTAACTGGCATGTATATTGAAAATCCTGGTGCTGATATGTATAAAAAAAATGCTTATATGATAGAAACAACTAATTCAGCAGCAGGTATGAAAGACGCATTAGCAAAAGTAGCTGCTTTAGCTTTAAAACTTGGTTCAGGCGAAGCAATTGGCACACCTGAATTAGAGGGATACATGGCTAGAGGCGTTAGAAGAAATATATTCTGTGAAGATAGAGGTGCTAAAAGAGCAGTTGATATGCTTGTACAGAAATTAAAAGGCGAAAAGATTACAACTGAATATCCAATGCCAACATTTGATAGAGTAGATCCTGCTGAGCCAGTTAAGGATGTTAGAAAAGCAAAAATTGCTATTGTATCATCTGGTGGACCAGTACCTAAAGGTAATCCGGATCATATTGAATCATCAAGTGCTTCAAAATTCGGAAAATATTCAATAGCGGGTATTGATGATTTAACTCCAGAAAATGGAGAAACTGCACATGGCGGATATGACCCTGTTTATGCAAATCAAGATTTAGACAGAGTTATACCAGTTGATATTTTGAAAGAAATGGAAAAAAGCGGAGAAATTGGCAGCTTACATGATTTCTATTATTCTACAGTAGGTAATGGAACATCTGTTAATAACTCTAAAAAATTCGCAGCTGAAATAGCTAAAGATTTATTAGCAGCCAATGTTGATGCAGTAATTCTAACCTCTACTTGAGGAACCTGTACTCGTTGCGGTGCAACGATGGTAAAAGAAATTGAACGTGCTGGATTCCCAGTAGTACACATGTGTACTGTAGTTCCAATTTCATTAACTGTAGGAGCAAATAGAATTATCCCTACAGTAGCAATTCCTTATCCTCTTGGCAATCCTGCCTTAACAGCAGTTGATGAAAAAGAGTTAAGAAGAAAATTAGTTAAGAAAGCTTTAAAAGCTTTAGAAACACCAGTTACAGAACAAACAGTATTTTAATGAAAAGGGGGATAGCCTTTTTGGCTATCCCTAATTTTAAGGAGGGTATTAAATTATGAGTTTTCCGGTTATTAAAGGTGCTAGTTATAGCTTGTTTCATACACCAGAAATGACAGTTCATCAAGGAAGTAATCAAACAACAGAAAGGTTAACGAATCCAAATTCAGAACATTTTAAGAATCTACAAAAATCCTTGAGAAGTTTTGATGACTTTGTTAAATATCCACCAAACCAAGTATATATTGGTAATATAAAACCAGACATGTTAAAGTGCCATAAAAGACCTTGGTACGAACATCCTATGGAAGTTGCATCTACTGATGGAGCTTTTGGTGCTATATATACAGAAGAAGAACTTATAGCATTAGTTAAAATTGTAGATGTATTTGATTTAGTGGTTCTGGAAGAAAGTTTTCAGGCTGCAACAAAAGTAAAGTTGGAAAAAAGGCAGGAATTGCAAATAATAGATAAGCTTCTTTTAAAACTAGATAGCAAAGGCGTTGAATTTGCTGAGTTAGAAAGAATGGTAAATGATGACCATGCTGAAGGTTTATATTACAGTGGCAGATTAGTTGGTTGTGTGAAAAAAGCTCATGCTTTTGACCCAGTGTTAACCGCACATGTAATGTTCGAAAATCTTGTAAGTAAAGCAACCGCTGCGGTAAATTTACTTCAAATGTTTACAAAAACAAAATTAAGACCAAGAGATATTGATTATATCATTGAAACATCAGAAGAAGCATGTGGAGACATGAATCAACGTGGTGGTGGTAATATGGCTAAATCAATCGGAGAAATTTGTGGCTGTATAAATGCTACTGGTAGTGATACTAGAAGTTTCTGTGCTGGACCTGTTCATGGTTTAGTACAAGCGGCAGCCTTGGTTCAGTCAGGGATTTATAAAAATGTTGTTGTAATCGCTGGTGGAAGTACTGCTAAACTAGGTATGAATTCTAAATCGCATATTGATAAAAATATGCCGGCTTTAGAGGATTGCTTAGGATCATTTGCAATACATGTATCGGAAAATGATGGAATCAATCCTATTATTAGAACAGATGTAGTAGGCAGACACACCATCGGAGCTGGATCAGCACCACAAGCAGTTATAACTGCAATTGTAACTGATCCATTAGATAGGGCTGGATTAAAATTAAATGATATAGACAAATTTTCTCCAGAATTACAAAACCCTGAGATAACTGTTCCAGCTGGGGCTGGGGATGTAACCTTATCAAACTTAAAAATGATAGCTGCACTAGGTGTTAAAAGAGGGGACTTCTTAAAAGAAGACATGGAGAGAATAGTTAATGAAAAAGGTATGCCTGGATATGCTCCAACTCAAGGACATATACCATCAGGTATTCCATATATAGGATTCGCTAGACAAGATATTATGAATAAAAAATTGAAGAAAGTTATGATAATAGGAAAAGGAAGCTTATTCCTTGGACGTTTAACTAACCTATTTGATGGAGTATCTTTTGTTATGGAAGAAAATACAGTTCCTGAAGAAACTACAACCGTAAGTAAAGAAGAAGTGAGAAGCATTGTAGCTGAAGCCTTAAAGAATTTAGCACAAAGCTTATAATAAGGAGGTTCTTGAATTGGAAGACAAAATAAAATCCTATATTAAAGAAACTCTTGAAGAAGTAGCTCAAGCCATAGAAACTGGTACTTATGGCAAAAAAACAAGAGTTGGGGTTACTACACTTGGCAGTGAGCATGGCGAAATGGAAGTTATTAGAGGTGCTGAACTAGCCAGTTATAGGAATAGACATATTGAAGTAGTAGTAATTGGTCATAATGTAACTACGGAACTTGAATTAGTTAAAGTTAATTCAGAAGAAGAAGCTCACGAAGTGATGGATAGAATGTTAGCTGAAGGTAGTTTAGATGCTGCAGTAACCATGCACTATAATTTTCCAATAGGAGTTTCAACAGTTGGTAGAGTAATAACACCTGGTAAAGGTATTAAGATGTTTATTGCTAATACTACAGGGACTAGCCATACTAATAGAGCAATTGCTATGATTAAAAATACAATATCTGGTTTAGCTGTAGCTAAAGCAAGCGGAATAAAAAGACCAACAGTTGGTATTTTAAATATTGATGGTGCCAGGCAAGTAGAAAAAGCCTTGAAAAAACTAGCAGATAATGGATATGATATTGATTTTGTAGAATCTGCTAGAAGCGATGGCGGGGTAGTAATGCGTGGTAATGACTTGTTATTGGGTGTTCCAAATGTTATGACAATGGATAGCTTAACTGGTAATGTAATGATGAAAATATTTGGAGCCTATGGTAGTGGTGGTGACTATGAATCAATCGGTTATGGTTATGGTCCTGGAGTAGGTGAAGGATATGACAAAATTATTTGCATTATTTCAAGAGCAAGTGGTTCAAATGTTATAGCTGGAGCTATTGGATATGCTGCAGTTTGTGCATATGGGAATTTAACTGAAAAAGTTGATGATGAGTTCTATAAAGCAAACTTAGCTGGACTAAAGAAAGTCATAGAAGATATTTTAGCTAAAGAATCTAGTAATTCTTCTAAAGATTTAGAAGTTAAGATGCCTGCTGCAAAACCGACTTCTGCTGATATAAGTGGTATTGAAATCTTAGAACTTGATGATGCAGTTTCTAGTTTATGGAAAGAAAATATCTATGCTACAAGTGGCATGGGCTGTACAGGTCCAATTGTAATGATAGCTGAAGAAGATGTTGCTAAAGCTAGAGAAATTCTTAAAGCTAAAGGTTTTCTTTAAAATTAAATTTAAATATGAAGAAGGTTCTTTTAAGAGCCTTCTTTTTTTGTGAAAAATTTAAATATGTAATCTATTTCAAAAGTTATTTATATAGTTTTTCTTGAAAAAAACTATAGTAAAAGATATAATTAGAGAGTCATGGACAAATATTACAAGGTGGTGTATATAAATATGAGAAGACTAGTAAATTATGACCCAGAAATAGCTAAAGTGTTAGAAGATGAAAGAAGCAGACAAACCGATAAAATCGAATTAATTGCTTCAGAGAACTTTGTTAGTCCTTGCGTAATGCAAGCACAAGGATCAGTACTTACAAATAAATATGCAGAAGGATATCCAGGAAAAAGATATTATGGTGGATGTGAGCATGTTGATGTTGCAGAAAATATTGCAAGAGATAGAGCTTGTAAATTATTCAATGCAGATCATGCAAATGTACAACCTCACTCAGGCGCAAGTGCTAACGAAGGTGTGTACTTGGCTGTTTTAAAACCAGGAGATACTGTTTTAGGTATGAGCCTTGCTCATGGTGGACATTTAACTCATGGTAGCCCAGTAAATATTTCAGGATTATATTTCAACTTCGTTCATTATGGCGTTGATAAAGAAACTGAACAAATCGATTATGATGAAGTAGAAAGATTAGCTATAGAATCAAAACCTAAATTGATTGTTGCCGGTGCAAGTGCATATTCAAGAATTTTTGATTTTAAACGTTTTAGAGAAATTGCAGATAAAGTTGGTGCTTTATTAATGGTTGATATGGCTCATATTGCAGGATTAGTTGCAGCAGGAGTTCATCCATCACCAGTTCCTTATGCTGACTTTGTTACAACAACAACACACAAAACATTAAGAGGACCTCGTGGTGGTATGATTCTTTGTAAAGAAGAATATGCTAAAGCAATTGACAAAGCAGTTTTCCCTGGTTTGCAAGGTGGACCTTTAATGCACGTTATAGCTGCAAAAGCTGTAGCTTTTAAAGAAGCTTTAGAGCCTTCATTTATAGATTATCAAAAGCAAGTTGTTAAAAATGCTGCTGCATTAGCAGAAGGCTTACAAAAAAATAGTATTCGTGTAGTTTCTGGTGGAACATCAAACCATGTTATGCTAGTTGATATGACAAGCTTAAATCTAACTGGTAAAGAAGCTGAACACAGACTAGATGAAATTGGTATTACTTGTAACAAAAATGGAATTCCTTTTGATACAAAAAGTCCTTTCATTACAAGTGGTATTCGTTTAGGCGCTGCTGCTGCAACAACTAGAGGATTTAATGAAGTTCACATGGGAAGAATTGCTGATCTAATTAGCAGAACTTTAAGTGCAGAAGATTTTGATGCAGTTAAAGCTGGTATTGCTAAAGATGTTGATGTTCTTTGCAAAGAAGTTCCATTATATTCAGATTATAAAGCTTATACTGATTTAGTTGAAGATGTTATGGCTGGAAATCAAGTTGATAAAGACCTATATGCTAAAACACAAGACCCTAGTCAAGAAAAGTGGGTTAAATAGTTTTTAATTTTAGAGAGCAGTCAATTTGGCTGCTCTTTTTTTTAAGGAGTAACTAAAATGATGAAGTTTAGTAAATATTATATATTAGGGATTATTGGTACATTACTTACCTTATATTATTCTATTTTGGTTATTGGTTTATTTAATCAAAATGGGTTATTGATGTTTACTGCTGGGATTGCATCATTGTTAGCATTATTGATACTAATTGGATTTAGACGAGCTAAGAATTTATCTGCTGCTCTGTTCTTGTTAGTTTCTATAAGTAATTTAGTTATAAATAACAGTATATTAACAGCTGTTATACCTGCTATTTTAGGTATAAGCTTAATAATAGATAGGAATGCAAATGTTTAAAGAGGAACGAATTCTATTAAAATTAAGTATATTGTTAATTTTGGCTTTAAGCACTACATTATATTTTGGTCAGCAAGAAACTATTCTTGCAACACTAAATTTATTTGGATTGAATAGTAATCAAGCAATAAAATTTGTGGAAAACTTGTTCTTAATTGAACATGCCTTGTTTCCTGAGCAGTTTAACATTTATATGGGTATATTAGGATATATATCAACCTTGGTAGTTTTTATAGCTACACGTTTGTTAATTAAACCAAAAATGAAAAGAGTATTCATAGCTGGTATATCTCTTATAATTTTAGGCTTTATAGATATGATTATTCTTGATATAAGTGTGATCGGTTGGTTAGCTGGACCGATGATAATGATTGCTGGATTTTTAATATATAGAAAAAGTTATTATTATTTGTGAAAATTTACACTAAACTATTGCAAAATACCTGAGATTTATTATAATAAGAGTAACTAGATAAGCAATTGACTTAGGTGCTGGGAACTGAAGTCACTAGTAATTGGAACATAGCCAGTAGATGATTTGGCGTATGTTCTTTTTTAATATAAAAAATATGAAATCTTGGCTTTGGAACTGGGAACTAGAGCCTTTAAATGATAGAACAAAGCCAGGGAAAGTTTTGGCTTATGTTCTTTTTTTATACAAAAAAATAACTGATAACGTATTCAGAAAATGATATCATATACAAAAGGTATAGTGTTATAATATATATATAAGGAGTTATTAAGATGTTAATTATTGTAAAAGGTAAATATGTTTTAACAAGTGAAGGTTTAAAAAATGACTACGCTGTAGTTGTTGAAGATGGAATTATTAAAGAAATTCTACCTTCAAGTCAACTTAAGAACATTGAAGGTGTTGAAGTTGTAAATGTCAAAAATGGTATTGTAACTCCTGGTTTTATAAATGCCCATACACATATGTATGGAACAGTTGCGCATGGAATTCATACAGAAAAAGTAATTAAAGATTTTACTGATTTTCTAGAAATATTTTGGTGGCCAATGGTTGAAGATCAAATTGATAGTGAATTAATAAAAGCAACAACTGCTTGGGCTTGTGTGGAATCAATAGATTCAGGTGTAACTACAATTGTTGATACATTAGAAGCACCTAATTCCTTAATGGGATGCTTAAATACCGAAAAAGAAGTGATTAATAAGTTTGGATTAAGAGCGTATTTATCATTTGAAGCAAGTCAAAGAAAAGATGAAGAAAATTCTTTAAAAGGCTTAGATGAAAATTATAGATTTGCTATAGATAATAAAGGAAATGAATTGATTAAAGGTTTTATGTCTATACATACATTATTCACATGTGATAAAGAATATATTATGAAAGCTAAGAAAATGTCAGATGAAGCAGGATGTTTTTTCCATATGCATCTTTCTGAAAGCATATATGAGCCAACATGGTCACTAAATAAATATGGGAAAAGACCTGTTGAAGTATATGATGAACTTGGAATACTAGATAATAATATACTTGCATCACAAGTTGTACAAATGTCAGAAAAAGAAAAAGAAATACTTCTAAATAAAAATGTCAATATGATTCATATGCCTTTATCTAATTGCGAAGTTGGTGGCGGTATTGCCCCTTATCCAGATTTTATAGAAAAAAATGGAAATGTGGGACTTGGATCTGATGGTTATATAAATAACTTTTTTGAAATAATGAGAGGAGCATTCTTGATACATAAAGCTTTTAGACAAGATCCTCAAGTTATGAAAGGAAAAGAAGTCTTTGATATGGCAACAGTAAGTGGTGCTAAATCAATTGGCCGAAATGACTTAGGGAAAATTGAAGTTGGTGCTAAGGCTGATTTAATTACAATAGAATTAGATACACCTACTCCAATAAATGAATACAATCTTTATGATCAACTTATTTTATTCAGAAATCCACATAATGTAAGCAATGTATTGGTAAATGGTATTCTTTTGAAAAAAGATGGTAAATTACTTAATATTGATGTTGAAAAGATAAAAAAAGATTTAAGAGATGTTACACAAAAACTTTGGGATAAACAATAGCTAAACAGAAAGGTATGATGAAGATGTCATTATTTGAACATAACAATAACAAATATAATATAGTTGGCAAGGATATAAAGAGAGTAGATGCTTTGGAAAAAGTTACTGGAACAGCACTTTATGCCGCTGACTTATATAAGGGCAATATGTTATATGGTGGAAATGTAAGAATCAAAGAATACCCTGCAAAAATCACCAAAATTGATACTAAGGAAGCCGAAGCAATTCCTGGAGTTGTAAAAATAATAACTTGTTTCGATAAAAATGCTAAAAAGCATAGTTGGGCAGATTATTGTTATTTAACTGATGAAGTTAAATTCTGTGGTGATGTAGTTGCTATTGTGGCAGCAGAATCGAAAAAAGCTGTGGACAAAGCAATTAAATCTATTAAAGTGGAATATGAGCTTCAAGAAGGAGTTTATACAATAGAAGATGCTTTAAAAGAAGATGCACCAATAGTTAGAGAAAAGGGTGTTGGCTTAATTGATGGTATCCCGAATAAAGAAAAAAAAGGAAATATATTTTTAGACTCATATTATCCTATAAGAAAGGGTAATGTAGAAGAAGGCTTTAAAAAATGTGATGTTATTATTGAAAGAGAATTTAACGTTCCATTTATTGATCAGGCATATATAGAAACAGAAGCATGTCTGGTATATAACGACCCAAAGGATGGCTCAATAACAGGGGAAGCATCTGCACAGAATCCTTTCTTTACAAGAAGGTATCTAGCTGAAGCAAGCGGACATAATATGAGCGAATCAAGATTTATTCAAAGAACTTTAGGTGGTACATTTGGTGGAAAAGAAGAAGGCGTTGGAGTACAAATTGGTAGAGCTGCTATTCTTCATAAAGCTACTGGAAGACCTGTTAAAATGGTAAATACTCGTGAAGAGTCATTGATGGACTCATCAAAAAGACATGCATTCAATTTTAAATATAAAATAGGGGCTACTAAAGACGGAGATATATTAGCCGCTGAAGGAACTTTAGTCGACAATTGTGGAGCTTACAATAATCAAACACAATTCATGAACTGGAGAGCATCAGTACATTCAGTTGGTGTATACGAAATACCAAATGTTAAAACTGATACATATGGAGTTTTTACTAATAATGTTCATGGTGGTGCAATGAGAGGTTATAGTTCACCACAAGTTATTTTTGCTCAAGAACAATTGATGAATGAATTAGCAAAAGAATTAGGAATGGATAGTGTTGAACTAAGAAGAAAGAATATAATTAGGCAAAATACAAGGACTGCAACAAATCAACTAATAACAGAAGAAGTTATTTTAGAAGAAATGATGGATGAATTGTTAAAAAGAACTGATTATTATAGTAAGAAAAAAGAATTTGAAGATTTTAATAAGAAAGATAATAATATAAAAAAAGGCATTAGCTTAGTTACTGTTTATAGAGGTGCTGGCTTGGGTGCTGAAGGTGTTGATGCTAATGGAGCATTTATTCAAGCTACTGAAGATGGCTCTGTAATAATAAATACAGGATTAGCTGAAAATGGACAAGGTTTGCAAACTGCTTATGCTCAAATCGCTGCTGAAATGCTAGGAGTTACAATGGATAAAATTCACTTTCATAGTGTAGATACCCATGCTATAGCAGACAGCGGTATGACTGTTGCAAGTAGAGGTACTACTATGGGAGCTCAGTCAATGAAACTAGCGGCTGAAAAGTTGGCTTTGATATTTAAAGAGCATGTTGCTGAAAAATTTGGTACTACAGTAGATAGAATTTCTTGTAAGGATAATTATTATTTTGATATTGAAGATAATTTTCCAGCTAATTATTCAAGCGATAAGAGAATTGCTTTCAAAGATGTTTGTAATGAAAGACTTTGGGCAGGACAGCAATTAGCTGTTTACGAATGGTTTAGACCAGCTCTTAATGAATATGATCACCATATAGGACAAGGTAAAGCTTTTCCAACTTATACTTATAATGTTTGTATAGCAGAAGTAGAAGTTGATGTGGAAACAGGAGATATTAAAGTGACAAAAGTAACTTCTGGTCTGGATTGTGGTAGAGTAATTAATCCGAATATGGTCAAAGGTCAAATGCTTGGTGGTATTGTGATGGGTCTTGGATATGCTATTACAGAAGAAATAGAATTAAAAAAAGGTAGAATATTAAATGATAATTTCGATAGTTATATTCTTCCAACATCTATGGATATGCCAGAAATGGATGTAGTGCTATTTGAGAGTGAAACAAAAGAAGGTACTTTAGGTGCTAAATCTGTTGGTGAACCAGCAACGGAAGCTGTAGCAGCTGCTATAGCAGGCTCTGTAGGTCATGCTTTAAACAAGAATGTGGATCATTTACCTTGCAGCCTTGAAAGCATACTTAAATATATGGATTAGGTGAGGGAGAAAGATGTTGAATTACTTTAGACCAAAAACTATAAAAGAATGCCTTGAATTTATCACTGATGAAAGAGTATATATTGCAGGCGGAACTGATTTAATGGTTGAATTAAAAAAAGGACATGATTTATCAAATAAAACTGTTATTGATTTAACACATATTCCTGAGTTATCAGGCGTAAAGAAAGTTTATGGAGAACTTGAAATCATGGCTTGTACTACTCATGATGATATAGTCTTGAATAAAGATGTGAATAAATGTCTTAAAGCTCTAAGTTTGGCTTGTAGAACAGTTGGATCACCTCAAATAAGAAACAAAGGAACAGTTGGAGGTAGTGTTGGAACTGCATCACCGGCTAGTGATCCAATGCCTGCTTTGATGTTGGCTGATGGAAGAGTAGTTATTATAAATAAAAAAGGTGAAATGCGAGAAGAGAAGTTAGAAGATTTTATTATTAAACCAGGAGTTACAACCCTGAAAAATGATGAGATGATCTTATCATTAAAAGTAAAATCCTTAGAAGATTATAAACAAAGTTTCTTTAAAATAGGCAGAAGAAAAGCTTTGGCAATTGCTAGACTTAATTTTGCTATGGCGATATTAATGAATAATGATGAAACAATTAAAGATATTAGAATTGTAGTTGGTGCAGCTTTGCCAGTTACAAAAAGATTCTATGATATAGAAAAAAAATTAATAGGTAAAAAGATCACTAAAGAAGTAATTGAGCAGGTTAGCAAACAAATTTCCGAACAAGTTTTAGCGATTGCTGGTCCTAGAAAGTCTAGCGAATATAAAATACCTGTCATTAGAAATGTAATTAACAGAATGTTAAAAGAGATGGAGGTATAGTTATGAAATTACAGCTAAATATGACTGTTAATGATGAAGCAGTAAATATAGAAGTTGAACAAGATGCAAGGTTGCTTGATGTTTTAAGAGATGATTTGGGCTTAACTGGTACAAAAGAAGGCTGTGGAGTTGGAGAATGTGGTGCTTGTACAGTTATTATAGATGGCAAGACGGCAAATAGTTGTATTGTTTTAGCTGCTTCTATGGACGGATGCGACATAAAAACAATAGAATATTTATCCAAAGATGGAAAACTAAATCCTATGCAACAGTCATTTATTGATAATTCAGCGCTACAATGTGGATTTTGCACACCTGGATTTGTTTTAAGTGGTATAAGCTTGCTTGATAGAAATCCCAATCCGACTACTGAAGAAATAAAAGAAGGCATTTCTGGAAATATATGTAGATGTACAGGTTATGAACAAATTATAAAAGCGGTTGAAGATGTAAGAGATAAAAAATACGTTAAGGATGGTGCATGTAATGAGTAAAAATTTTGAGAATGTTGATGTTTCAGTTGAATTTGGTGGAGTTAAGCTACAAAGCCCATTCATCGTGTCATCAGGACCATTAACATATGCAGCTGAAGGAATGATTAAAGCTCATGAAATGGGCGCTGGAGCTGTTGTTACTAAAACAATTAGAATTAAAAGGGCCTTGAATCCTGTAACTCATATAGCTATGATGAACAATGATTCACTAGTTAACTGTGAAAAGTGGGCTGATTCTGCTCCTGAGGTATGGTTTGAGAGAGAAATACCTATGGCTAAAAAAGCTGGTTGTGTAGTAATCGCTAGCGTAGGTCATACTTTGGAAGAAGCAGAAGCAATAGTTGCACCTGCTGAAGCTGCTGGAGCAGATTTTATTGAATTAGTATCATATACTGAAACTGATATGTTACCAATGTTGGAAGCAACAATTGCTAGAGTTAAAGTTCCAATTATTTGTAAATTATCAAGTAACTATCCGGCTTGGAAAGATCCAGTTGAATGTGCTAGAAAATGTATGGAAATTGGTAAAGCTCATAATCATAAAGTCATGATATGTGCTATCGATTCAGTAGGACCTGTATTATCTATAGATGTATTTAAACAAGGACCTAAGCTTGGATCTGACAATGGATATTCATGGATGTCTGGTGGAGCTATCAGACCTATATCTGTGAGAATAAATTATGAAATGATGAAAATGGACAGAAATATAGAATCATACGGAGTTGGTGGAGTTACTAAAGCCGAAGATGCCCTAGAATTTCTAATGGTTGGTAACACTGCTGTTGGTCTTCACTCTATCCTTATTATTAAAGGTATGGAATATTTAAAAAAACTTATTGTTGACATGAAAAAAATTATGTCAGAACTTGGTTACAGCAAAATATCTGATTTGGTTGGATCTGCAATTGAAAATATTAGCAATAAAACGGCTAATGAACCTACAATTGGTGAACAAGAAAGCGATATAGAATCAGATGCAAAATTACAATTTACATTTAATAAGGATACATGTATAAAGTGTAACAAATGCGTGAATATTTGTTCCTATGATGCAAGAACTCTAAGTTTCCCTGAAATGAAGGTAGATAGAGATTTATGTAGAAACTGTGGAGCTTGTTCTAGCGTATGCCCAACAAAGGCACTTACTAGTGAAGTTGTTAAAAAGTTTTCAATAACTGATGATTTGCAAAATTACGTAGGTTATTTTAGCTAGAAAATAAAAACAATATATAAATGGATTAATTTTCATGAGTAGCAAGGACTTAAACTTCCCTGAAATGAGATTTGACAGAAACTTAAGCCGAAATAGTAAAGCATTATAAAAGTGAGACTGTTAAAAAATTTACATGGACTAATGAATTGCATAATTTAATAGTTGTAACCAACTATATTAAAAAGGAGAACAGCAATGACGGTAAATTTTAAAGTCAATAATAAAGAAATAGAAATTAACAATTTGGACAATTGGACCCTTTTAAAGATACTAAGAGAACATTTGAATTTAAAAGGTGCTAAATGCGGATGTAAAACAGGAGACTGTGGGACATGTAGCGTTATTATTGATGGCGAATTAGTTAGAAGCTGTCTTGTATTAGGTAAAAACCTAGGTGGGAAATCTATCAAGACAATAGAATTTTATGAAGATGAAAAAATCAGAGAGTTACAAGAAGCATTTACTAGAAATGGAGCTGTACAATGTGGTTTCTGCACACCTGGTATGATAATGGCAGCCTATAGTATTTTAGAAAAAAATCCTAAACCTACTATAAAAGAAATTAGAGAAGGATTGAAGTATAACTTATGTCGTTGTACAGGATATGAAAAAATTACCGATGCCATTTATGATGCTAGTGGACAAGTAAATATGAAAAAACACATAATAGCTAGTGCTTTTAATACTAATGTTGGAAAAAGCAAACCAGTTATGGGGGCTTTAGAAAAAGCACAAGGAAAAATGGAATATACAGATGATTTAGTATTTAATAACTTGTATCATGGAAAAATATTATTTGCACCAGCTGCTCATGGCTATATTAAAAGCATGAACATTGAAAAAGCAAGAAGTATTGAAGGTGTTTTAGATATAGTTACTTGTATGGATGATGAAAATTGGAGTAAAGATTTTAATTGTCATGTTACTTCACCATTTGAAGAACTGATAAGAAACGAAAAAATGTTTAACCGTCATTTTAGATATGACGGAGATAAAATAGCAGCAGTTGTTGCAGTAACAGAAGATATAGCACAACAAGCTGTTAAAGCAATAGAGTTTGAATACGAAGAATACCCAAGTGTGATATCAGTTGAAGCTGCAATGAATAAGGATAGCTATTCTATACATGAAGGTGGAAATGTTCCAGCTAAAGATATTGGTTATGAGGTGGGCAATGTTGAAGCGGCATTTAATGATAGTGAAATTATTTTTGAAAGAGATTATCACACACAAAAACAATCACATGGTATGATGGAACCTCATATTGCCATAGCAAATTATGACGGAGATATTTTAACACTATATGCTCCTACACAAAATGTATTTGGCTTTAGATCATTGATGACTGAAATTTTTGACTTGCCCTATAACAAAGTTAGGGTAATTAAAACAAATACTGGTGGGGCTTTTGGTGCAAAATCAGAAGTAATTGTAGAACATATAGCTTCATTACTAGCAATTAGAGTTAAAGGAACAGTTAAGGTTAATTTATCTAGAAAAGAAGAATTCTTATGTGGCAAAACTAGAACAGCCATTGATTTCAAAGTTAAATTTGGGGTTAAAGAAGGGAAGTTTAATAGTATGGATATTTATGCAATCCTTGATAGGGGAGCATATTTTGGTAGTTCCTTTGATTTAGCCTATGCATGGATGGACAAGGTATATAAACTTTATGAATGTGAAAATATAAAAACTAATACGGATTTAGTTTATACAAATACCCAAAATGCCGGGGCTGTTAGAGGTTATGGCGCGCCACAAGTTAACTTTGCTCGTGAAACTGCAATAAATGAATTTTGCAGACAACAAGGCTTAGATAAAGTGGAATTTAGACTTAATAATTTATTTGATAATGGATCGAAGGATATAGCTACAAAGGAAACAACAACTTCAGCTTTTGTTAAAGATTGTTTAAAAAGAGCTTATGAAATAGCCAATGAAAAAAGAAACAAATGGGAAGATGATGATTATTATTATGGGTTAGGTATTGCTGTTGGAGTACACGGTAATGGTATTGGACTACCTGTTGTAGATTTTGCTTCTTCTTCAATAAAATATAATGCGGATGGTTCTGTTTTAGTGAATACAACAGTACACGATTTGGGACAAGGCTCAACAATCATGGTAAAGAAAATTGTTGCAGATGTACTTGGTATAGATGAAGAATTAGTTACAGTGCTAAATCCTGACACTAATACAAACTATTATAGTAATGGAGCATATGCTACAAGAGAGACTTGGGTAAATGGTGGTAGCGTAAAAGCAGCAGCAGAAGAATTAATAAGAGTAATTATACATGAAACAGCAGAAATACATGAAAAAAATATAAGTGATTTAGTATATATTGATGGGAAGATTGCAACAAAAGCAGGTGATTTGGTGGCTACTGCTGCTGAAGTAGTGCTACATAGGATGCATAAACCACCATTTAAGGAAATTGAAGCTACTGTGCATTTTACTAATCCTCAAGTTCCAGGTTCTTATATGGCAAATATTGCAATCAGTAAAGTGAATAAAAAAACTGGAGAAGTAAAAGTAGACAAAATGATAGCTGTACATGATGTTGGAATAGCAATTAATCCGATGATGTTGGAAGGTCAAATTGAAGGTGGCATTCATATGGGATTGGGATTAGCCATAAGTGAAGAAATGACTTATAATAACAAAACAGGTAAATTAGATACAGTGAACTTTAAGAAATATAAAATGTTTAGGGCTTCTGATATGCCTGAAATATGTATCGAAATAGTTGGTGAACCAGATGCAGTAGGTCCATTTGGTGCTAAAGGTATTGGGGAAGCTGCATTAACTGCAGTAGCTCCTTCAGTGATAGATAGTATTAATGAAGCAATAGGTAGCAATTTTAACAAACTACCTGTTTTACAAAAGGATATCAAAGAGTTTTTAGGGATATAGGGAAGGTGAACAGATGAAAGATTGTAGATTAAAGATTAATGGTAAAAACTATAATGTTCAAGTAGAAGATAAGTGGACTTTGCTTTATGTATTAAGAGAAGTTTTAGGCTTGATGGGTACTAAAGAAGGTTGTGGGACATCTGATTGTGGAGCGTGTAAGGTTTTAGTTGATGGTAAAGCAATGAATTCTTGTACTTTACTAGCACTAAAACTAGAAGGTAAAGCAATTACTACTATTGAAGGGCTTGGAAGTAGTGATAAACCTCATCCAATTCAAGAAGCATTTGTTGAAGCTGGAGCTGTTCAATGTGGTTTTTGCACACCAGGAATGATAATTTCAACAAAAGCATTACTTGATCAAAATAGTAATCCTAGTGAAGAGGAAATTCGAGAAGGTCTTTCTAAGAATCTTTGTAGGTGTACAGGTTATGTGAAAATTATAGATGCAGTACAACTAGCTGCTAAAAAAGTTAAGGAGTTGAAATAAATGAATAATATAATTGGTTCAAGAACTCCAATAGATGATGCATTAGCTAAAGCAACAGGTGAAGCTACATATACCGCTGATATTAAATTAGCAAATATGTGTTATGGTAAATTAATTTTATCAACTATTGCGTTTGGTAAAGTTAAGTCAATTAATTATACTGAAGCTCTAAAAATAGAGGGTGTAATTGATGTATTGACATACAAGGATTTTCCTAATATAAAATATAACAGTGCTTTAAGATTTAAAGATCATGGTATTCTAAAAACAGAAACAGTAATATCTGAAACAGTTCGTTTTGTTGGTGATAGAATAGGTTTGGTGATTGCTGAAAGTTTAGCAATAGCTGAAAAAGCTTTAAAACTTATAGAAGTAGAATATGAAGAATATAAACCAGTTTTTGATGAAGAAGAAGCTGCAACATCTAGTATTCAATTACATGAAGGCTTAAATAATAAAGTTGGAACAATCTCAACAGGTGCAGATGCAGAAACAGTTGCTGATTTAATTAGCAAAGCAGATTTTATAATTGAAGATAAAATTAAGATTCCAATGGTAAATCATGTTTCCTTAGAAACTTATAGTGTAATAGGTGAGTATAGAAGTAAAAAAATTACTGTTTATGCTTCAACACAAAATTCATTTGCAGTAAGAGTTTTGATTTCTGATGTGTTTAATATGCCTCTAAATAAAGTGAGGGTTATACAACCTACTCTTGGAGGAGCTTTTGGTGGTAAGTTAGAAGTTGTTACAGAACTAGTTGCTGCTGGAGCAGCTATGAAAGTTAAAAGACCAGTTAAGATTGTATTATCAAGAAAAGAGAGCATGATAGCATCAAGAACAAGAAATGGAGCTACAATAGATGTTAAATCTGGTGTAAATAAAGATGGAACGATAGTAGCTACAGATTTTAAAATATTAATAAATACAGGAGCATATGTAGGCTCTGGTATGAATGTTATTGGGGCAATGAGTCATAAATTATTAAAAGCATATAAATATCCTTTAAGGTATACTGGTAGCCCTGTAGTTACTAATACGCCAATTGCTGGTGCTATGAGAGGATATGGATCACCTCAAGCTTTTCTTGGGATGAATTTACATATTGATAAGATTGCAATGACACTAGGAGTGGATCCAGTAGAATTGAATATGAAACATATTGTGGATAAAAATGAAGTTGATATTCTTGCTTTTGGAAATCCAGAATTAAAAGCTTGTGTAACTAGAGGTAAAGAGCTGTTTGATTGGGAATCTAAGAAAAAAGAAATTTCAAAATTTAATAAAAAGAATCAAGACTTTATTAGAGGTATTGGATTTGGTATAGGAGCTCATGGAGCTGGTGTTTATCCAGCACATCAAGATTGTGTTAATCTATTACTAAGACTAAATGAAGATGGTTCATTTAATTATTGGTCAGCTAGTCATGATATGGGTAATGGTTCTTTAACTGCTCAAAAAATGATTATGTCAGAAGTATTAACAACTGATGTAGAAGATATTGAAGCAACACAAGTAAATACTGAAACTTGCCCATGGAACTTAGGTGACTACGCAAGTAGAGGAGTTTTTGTTGAAGGACAAGGTGCTTATAAATTAGCTGATGCTATGAAGAACCTTATTTTAGAAACTTCTGTTTTGAAATTTAAAGTTCATAAAGAGGCTTTATCTATAAAAGACAAAAAAGTATGGCTTGATGATAAACCATTAGGTAGTTTTGGTGATATAGCAGTATATGCACAAACTACTTTACAAAAAGAATTATCTGTACTTGTTGATCATCATTCAATAGCTGGTAGAACATCATATGGTGCACATTTTGCTGAAGTTGAAATTAACAGGGAAAATGGAGCTGTGAAGGTTTTGGATTATGTGGCAGTACATGATTCTGGCACTATCATAAACAGATATGGTATAGAAGGACAACTTGAAGGTGGAATACATATGGGTATTGGTTATGCTTTGAGTGAAAAGATGACATTTGATGAAAAAGGGAATTTGTTGGAAAATAACCTTAAAAAGTATCAAATCTTTAAATCAAATGAAATGCCTGAGATAAAAGTTGATTTTATTGAAACTGGAGATAATGGTGGACCATTTGGTGCTAAAAGTATTTCTGAATGTGCAACAGTACCATCAGCTCAAACTATAATAAATGCAGTTGCTAATGCAATTGGAGAACATACAAATACCATTCCAATTAGCAAAGAAGAGATATTAAATATCATAAACAAATAGTTATGATGGTATTGAAATAAATAAATTGAAATATTATTGACAAGGAGGGTTAATGATGCTGAAAATTTTAGGTATTTCTGGCAGTCCAAGAAAAGGGGCTACACTATTTGCCTTAGAACAAGCTTTAGAAGAAGCAAAAAGGATTCCAGGTGTTGAAACTGAAATCTGGAGTGTTAGAGGTAAAAAAATAAACTATTGTGTGCATTGCGATGCATGTGTAAGAGACAATGTTATGTGCATCATCAAAGATGATTTGCAAGAATTAGAATCAAAAATTCTTGAAGCTGATGCAATTCTTATTGGATCACCTGTGTATGACATGAATGTTAGTGCACAATTACAAGCGGTATTTAATAGACTAAGACCTATCTACTTAGTTCATCCTGGCAAATTGCAGAATAAAGTTGGAGCTGCACTTTCAACAGGCGGAACAAGACATGGTGGACAGGAAATAGTTAATATGAATATCTTGAATTTCTACTTAATGCATGAGATGTTGGCTTTTGGTGGACTGGGAGGTTGCTATAATGGCGGAACAGTTTGGTCAAGAGACAAAAAAGCTCAAGGTGTTATTGATGATGAAGTTGGCTTGGACGGGGTTAAAAGACTTGGTCTTGGTCTAGCTGAAGCAGCTATAGCAGCAAAGTATGGTAGAGAAAAATGGTTGGAAATGAAGAAAGATTATGAGAAAGACTTTATGATAGAGAAGTCACCTTTGAGAGATCATTAAAAAGAATTAGTTGCTAAATTTTTATTAACGGAATTTGAAGTTAGGAACGTGCAAAATTTAATTAGGAAGAATAATTATAGTGAATGGGAGGACGGCGGTCATGAAAAAAATTTATTTTTTGATTATCACACTAATATTAAGCTTCTTTTTGGTAGCATGTTCAAATGCTTCTAATGAAGAAACAAAAACATTTAAGGTAGGTTTATTACTTACTGGACCTTCAACTGATGGAGGATGGAATCAATCAGCATATGATGGTTTAACTCAAATTAAAGATGAATTAGGCGCAGAAGTAAGCTATGCTGAAAGCGTTCAAGCAACAGATTATGAAAAAACAATGAGAGAATATGCTAAAGATGGTAATAATCTTATTATTGGACATGGATATCAGTTCGTTTCAGCTGCAGAAGTTGTAGCGGCAGAATATCCTGATATTACTTTTATTGTTACAAGTGCAACAATAACAAATGATAAAAACTTAGGTTCAATTAACAATGCTTATACAGAAACAGGATTTCTTCAAGGTGCTTTTGCAGCCATGATGACTAAGACAAATGTTGTAGCAGCTGTAGGCGGAATGGAAATTCCACCAATCGTTAATTGTTTAGCTGGATTTAAAGCTGGTGCTATTTATATCAATCCAAATATTAAAGCACTATCAGCTGTAACAGGTAGTTTTGATGATGCTAATAAAGCACAAGAACAAGCTAAAGCTTTTATTGCTCAAGGAGCAGATGTCTTAATGGCGGATGCAAATCAAGCTGGTAGAGGTGTATATGTAGCTGCTGAAGAAAAAGGCCTTTGGGCTATTTCTTCTATCGCTGCTGAGTATGATGATTATACAAAGGGTCTAATTGCTTGTGGAACAGCTGATATGGCGAAAGCTATATTCCAAACTGCTAAAGAAGTACAAGATGGCACTTATACAGCAGCTTACAAAGAAAATGGTATTAAAGAAGGAATATGTGATTTAACATATAGCCCAACTTTAAAATCAAATATTCCAGCAGAAGTTCTTGATAAAATTGATCAAATAAAAAAAGATATAGTTGATGGAAAAATCGACGTAGCAAAACTTATTGGTTAAAATTTAGCTTTTACTCTTAACTAAAATTGTGGGTTAATAATTACAAATAGCAAAATGATCTCAAATGAAAACAATAACTGACTTTGATTATGTAGTCTAATATCCAGGAGCTGCTTGGCAGCTCCTGGGATAATAAAAATGAATATCTTCTTTTTTCTTTATAAGAAAGAAGTTTGTATTAAATCCTATAGGAATATAGGGAGACATTAATTAAACCGAAAAAAATAATTTTAGGAGGAAGAATTATGATGAAAAAAGGATTATTATTAGTTTTAGCTATTTTCGCTGCTTTTGTATTAGTTGGTTGCGGAAATACTGCTGAAAAAAAAGAAGACTTAAAAGTTGCTCTTGCTTTGACTGGTTCAAAAACTGATGGTGGTTGGAACCAAACAGCGTATGAAGGCTTAGTACAAATCGAAGACAAATTAGGCGCTACAGTTGTTTACAGTGAGAATGTAACTGCAAGTGACTATGAGAGAGTTCTAAGAGACTATGCTAAAGATGGCAACACAGTTGTTATCGGACATGGTTATGAATTTTCAGATGCAGCTATAGCAGTTGGTGCTGAATATCCAGATACATATTTTATTGTTACTAGTTCATCTGTAACAAATGATAAAAATGTTGGATCATTAAACAACAACTATCTACAAGCAGGCTTCATGCAAGGTGTATTCGCTGCTATGATGACTTCAAGTAATGTTGTTGCTGGCGTTGGTGGTGGACAAATTCCTCCAATCGTAGATGATTTAGCTGGATTTGTTGCTGGTGCAAAATACATCAATCCTGATATTAAAGCTTTAACAGCTATAACTGGAAGTTTTGATGATGCTAACAAAGCTAAAGAACAAGCATTGGCTTTCGTTAACCAAGGTGCTGATGTACTAATGGTTGATGCTGATGCTGGTGGTAGAGGCGTTTATGTTGCTGCTGAAGAAAAAGGATTATTTGCAATTGGTTCAATTGCAGCAGAATATGATCAATATTCTAAAAGTTTGATTTCATGTGCTACAGCTGATATGGCTACTGCAATTTACAGTACTGTAAAAGAAATAGCTGATGGTACTTACACAGCACAATTTGAATTAAAAGGCGTTAAAGAAGGAATCGTTGATTTCACTTATAGCCCAACATTAGATTCAAAAATACCTCAAGCAGTAAAAGATAAAATTACTGAAGTTAAAGAAAAATTAGCTTCTGGTGAAATTGACGTTACTAAATTAATTGCTGAATAGAAAAATAGATTAAAATATTAATTCGGGTTATAAAGATTAATGTCTGATTTATCTAGGTTGAATTGCTAATTAAAATTATTTGACTAGCAAGTCATTAATAAAAATAAATATAATGGGTGCGGGTAAAACCCGCACCACATTAAAGAAGAGGGATGATATGAGAAATTACGATCAAAATATTATGGATATGGATAAGTATCTAGAAGAAAAAAAAGACGAAATGATCTCTTTTTTACAAGAATTTATAAGAATTAAAAGTATAACATATGAAGAAAAAGAAGCAGTTGAATTTTTAGCTGGGAAAATGAAAGAATACGGATACGATGAAGTTAGAATTGATAAAGTCGGTAATGTATTAGGACGTATTGGTAATGGACCTATAACTGTGATGTATGATGCACATATTGATACAGTTGAATTAGGTGACATTAGTAAATGGGAACATCACCCATTATCAGCAGACTTGGCTGATGGCTATATTTGGGGAAGAGGAACGGTTGATGATAAAGGACCTCTAGCTGCTATAGTATGGGCAGGTAAATTATTAAAAGATTTAAATCTTCAAGATAAAATAACTATGTGGGTTTCTGGATCTTTGTCCGAAGAGGATGTTGAAGGATCTTGCGTAGATGAAATGATGAAAGTTAACCCTGACATTAAACCAGATTATTTGGTAGTTGCTGAAGCAAGTGAAATGCAAGTTATGAAAGGTAACAAAGGAAGAGCTATGATAAAGATAACTGTTCCTGGAGTTGCTGCTCATGCAAGCGTTGGTCATACAGGCGACAATGCTTTAATAAAAGCATTACCAATAATTGCTGGTATCGATAAATTAACTGACCTAGGAGATGATCCATTTCTTGGGAAAGGAACAATTGAAGTTACAAATGTAGTTTGTAATACACCTTCAAACAATACAATTCCTGGAGAAGTTACAATTTTCTGTGATAGAAGAATTTCTTGTGGAGAATCTAAAGAAGATCTTATAAAAGAAATACAACCTTTCTTGGACTTAGCGCCAGGAAGTACAGCTTCAATAGACATGGAACATTTCAATACTTGGAATGGCTATGCAGTTGCTGCTGAAGACTTTTTCCCATCATGGTTGATGGATGAAGATTCTAAAGTTATTACAGCTGGTGTTGAAGCATTTGAAATGTGTTTCAAACAGAAATGTAATGTAGGAGTTTGGCCTTTTAGCACTAATGCAACAACATTATGTGGTAAACATGGTATCCCTACTGTAGGATTTGGTCCTTCAATAGAAGAACTTTGTCATTCAGACAAAGAAAAAATCAGTGTGGAAGAATATGTTGATGCTGCAAAGTTTTATGCTTTGTTAGGATTAACCATTTCAAATAAACAATAATTATACTCAGGAGGTAAAAAAAATGAAATCACAACTAAGAGGAAAACATCTGCTATCAACAGCAGACTGGTCAAATGAAGAAATTGAAACTTTATTATTGACTGCAGAAAGATTAAAACTGGACAATACACTAGGTACTTATCACGATCATATTTGTAGAGCTCAATCAATATTCATGCTTTTCTTTGAAGAGTCAACTCGTACAAGAAATGCTTTCGAATGTGGTATTACTCAATTAGGAGGACACGGTAACTACCTTACTCCTAAATCTACACAAGTTGATCACGGTGAAACTCCAAAAGACACAATAGATGTATTAGGTAGAATGGGTCACGGTATTGGTATCAGAAATACACTAGTAGACGGTAACAAATGGATGCAAGCTGTAGCTAAGCACAGTAACATTCCAGTTTACAATATGCAATGTGATATCTGGCATCCAACTCAAGCACTTGCTGACTTATTAACAATAAGAGAAAAATTCGGTAGAGATCTAAGAGGCAAAAAATTCGTTATTTCTTGGACTTCAGCTGGAAACTACATGAGACCACTTTCAATGGCTAACAACTTAGTTGAATTAATGACTAGAACTGGTATGGATGTTACTTTGGCACACCCAGAGAAATTTGACTTACTACCAGTAGCTCTTGAAGCTGCAAGAAAAAATGCAGAGATGAGCGGATCAAAATTCGAAATCGTTCATGATATGGATGAAGCTTGCAAAGATGCTGACATTATTTATGCTAAAGGTTGGGGACCAATTATGACAGTTGGCGATGATGAAGTAGCTGGCGTTAAAATGATTGAAGAAAATCCAGGCTGGATCGTTGACAGCAGAAGAATGGCTCTTGGTAAACCAGGTGCTATCTACATGCACTGTATGCCTGCAGACAGAGATATTGAAGTAACAAGCGAAGTTATGGATGGACCTCAATCAGCAATTTATGATGAAGCTGAAAACAGACTACACACTATTAAAGCATTAATGGCTTTAACAATGGGTAATGTAAACGGCAAAAACTAATTTTAGGAGATAAACATGAATACCCTAATTAAGAATACCTGCATAGTTACGATGAATGAAGATAGAGACATATTCTATGAGTACGCTTTGTACATAGAAGGTGAAAGAATCTTTGAAATCGGACCAACAAAAGTTATGGAAAACAAGTATGTTAATAATACAAGGGTAATTGATGGAACTGGTAAAATCGTTTTTCCAGGTTTAATAAATACACATAATCATCTTTTCCAAGTCCTTCTAAAGGGCTTGGGAGATGATATGGTTTTAAAAGACTGGCTTGAGTTTATGACGTTCCCAAGTACACCATATCTAACTGAAGAAAACTGCTATTTTGCTGCATTAAACGGCTTAATGGAAGGGATTCACAGTGGAGTAACAACTACATTCGACTATATGTATCCTCATGCAAGTGGATATAAAAATACTGATGAGGGAATTATCAAAGCCATGCAAAAACTTGGTGTTAGAGGATTTCTCGGTAGAGGATGGGTTGATGCTGGTATAGAAGCTGGTGTTTATCCTGCAATGATAGAACAAATAGATGATATTGAGAAAGCTGTAAGAGATTTACATAACAAGTATCATAACATTGAAAACGGCAGAATAAAAATAGCTTTGGCGCCTGCCGCTGTTTGGTCTAATTCAGGTGATAGTTTAAAGATGTTGAAGAGGTTAAGTGATGAATTAGATTTATTAGTTTCATTACATGTTTCTGAAACACCATTTGACAGGGAAGCGGTTCATAATCTTCATGGGAAAGATGAGATCGATTTACTAATTGAACTTGGTCTTTTAAATGAAAAATTAATCATGGTTCACTGTGTTTGTCTAACTGATTATGATATTAGTAAAATTAAGGAATATGGAGCTACAGTATCACACAATCCTGTAAGTAATATGTATTTATCATCAGGAGTAGCACCTATACCTAGATTAAACAGAGAAGGAATATGCGTTGGTTTAGGACTTGATGGAGCGGCTAGCAACAACAGCAATGATATGATTGAATTGTTGAAAATGACAGCTTTGCTTCAAAAAGTTCATCATAGAAATCCAACTATTATGACTGCTGACAAAGTTTTAGAAATGGCAACTATCGAAGGTGCAAAAGCTTTAATGCTTGACGAAGAAATTGGATCTTTAGAAATCGGTAAAAAAGCAGATTTATTCATATTCAATCCTAAGAAGGACCTTAAGGCTATCCCAATGCACAATCCAGTATCAACATTAGTTTATAGCTGTGGAAATAAAAATGTAGAAACAGTTATGGTAGATGGTGATATTATAATGGAAGATGGTATTGTGACTAAAATAGATGAAGAGTTTGTTGCAGATAATTGTCAAAGATTAGCTGATGAGCTTTCAGTCAAAGCAGGAACAGATAAACTTAAAAAAAGACCTTGGAAAAGAATATAGTATTCTAAATCTTTTTGAAAGAAGTACAATAGTGCTTCTTTCTTTTTTTTTGTATAAATAATATGGTTAAATATGATATAATTATTAAGGTCATATTATAATTTAAAGGAGTGAACTAAATGAAAAACGTAAAATATTTAGAATGCATTAATTGTGGAGCTCATTATAAACCTGAAAAAGGTAGATATACTTGTGATGTGTGTGGTCCATCACTTGGAATTCTTGATGTTATCTATGATTATGATTACATCAAGTCAAAAGTTTCAAAAGAATCATTAGCTGATAATAAAGACTACAGCATGTGGAGATATGAGAATTTCATGGCTGTTGAAGAAAATGGTCCTAGAGGAAAATTAAGAGTGGGCTGGTCACCACTATATAAAGCCGATGTTCTTGCTAAAGAAATTGGATTAGATACTCTATACGTAAAAGACGATGGTATAAATCCTACTTCTTCATTAAAAGATAGAGCCTCATCAATTGCAGTAGCTAAGGCATTAGAAGAAAAAGCAGAAGTTATTTGTTGTTCATCAACAGGTAATGCAGCTTCATCTACAGCAGGTAATGCTGCTAGTGTGGGCATTAAATCAGTAATATTTGTACCTGGTAGAGCACCTCAAGGAAAGGTTGCTCAATTAAAAATTTTTGGTGCAAATGTAATGAGTGTACAAGGCTCATATGAAGAAACCTTTAAATTGTCAGCAGAAGCTATAGAAAAATATGGTTGGTATAATAGAAATGCCGCAGTAAATCCTTATTGTGTTGAAGGTAAAAAAACTGTATCAATAGAAACTTGTGAGCAAATGAACTGGGAAGTGCCAGACTGGATTGTATTCTCAGTAGGCGACGGTTGTACAATTGCTGGTGCATATAAAGGTTATACAGATTTATATAATGCTGGATTTATTGACAAATTACCTAGAGTAGCTGGAATACAGGCTGAAGGTTGTGCGCCACTTGCTCATGCATGGGCAGAACATAGAGCATGGAAACCAGAAGAAGAAAATACAATTGCAGATAGTATTGCAGTTGGAGTACCTAGAAATGCAGTTAAAGCAATTAGAGCAGTAGAGGCTTCTAATGGTATTTGGGAAACAGTTACAGATGATGAAATATTAGATGCAATGAGATTTATGGGTAAACATGCAGGAGTATTCGGTGAACCTGCTGGAGCAGCTGGAATGGCTGGACTTAGAAAACTGGTAACTAACGGAGTTATTAAAAAGAATGAGTCAGTTGTTTGTGCTGTAACAGGAAATGGTCTAAAAGATGTTGTAAATGCTATTAAAGCAGCTGGTGAACCTATTAAAGTTGAACCAACATCAGAAGGTTTAGCAAAAGCTTTAAAACAAATAGGCTATTAGGAGGTATTTCATGGGTATAATTTTAAAAGGGGGAACTCTAGTTTTAGAAGATTCAGTTATTGTTGGTGATATAAAAATTAATAATGAATTAATTACGGAAATTGGAGAGAAAATAGTTCCTTTAAATGATGATACTGTAATTGATGTTACTGGTAAACAAGTATTACCGGGTGTTATTGATGCCCATGTTCACTATAAAATGGCATTAGGTAAAGTATATACAGTAGATAACTTCGAAACTGGTTCAAGAGCAGCTTTATGTGGTGGTGTAACCACTGTAATAGATTATGCTGAACCTATTGAGGGGTTATCACTACTTGAATCTCTAGATTACAGGGTGAAAGAAGCTAAGGGTCATAATTTCGTTGATTTTAGTGTGCATATGACTATTTCTGGTGATACACCATATAATTTAGAAGATATAAAAAGTTTTAGAAATTATGGAGTAAATAGTCTTAAGTTATACACAACATATGATTTTATAATGGGTTATGATATGATTTTTGACGTTTTAAGAAAAGCAAAGGAAGCTGGTATGGTAGTAACCATACATGCTGAAGATAATGAAATTGTTGCAACTGCAGTTAACGATTTAAAAACTCAAGCGAAAACAGGTGTGGAATATCATGGTGTTAGTAGACCGAGTAAAGCAGAATACTTTGCTGTTGAAAGAATAATAGAAATGTGTGAAAAAGAAGATTTAAGTGCACACATAGTACATGTATCCTCTGGGCTGACTGGTGAACTAATTAGTAACGCAAAAGCTAGAGGGGTTAAAATTTCTGCAGAGACCTGTCCTCATTACTTGATGTTAAATGATGAAGTATATAAAAGGTCAGATGCACAACTATATGTTATGCAACCTCCTTTAAGAAACGAAAGAGAAAGAATTAAATTGATGGATGAATTATTAAAAGGTACATTTGATTTTGTAACTACAGATCATTGTGCTTATAGTCCTCATCAAAAATTTATTTCAAAAACATTTTATGAAACAAATGGGGGAATACCAGGAACTGAAACATTACTGCCTATAATTTATAGTCAGACAGTCTCAGCAGGTAAAATGGATTTATTAGCTATGAGTAAATTATTAGCGACTAATCCAGCTAAAAAATTTGGTCTTTATCCTAAAAAAGGAGTTCTTAAAGTAGGCAGTTATGGTGATGTTGTAGTAATAGATCCTGATTTAGAAGTTGTATTAAGTAATGAAATGATGCATACAGCAGCAGATTATACAACATTTACAGGTATCAAACTAAAAGGTTATCCAATTATGACTATTTTAAGAGGTAAAATAGCTTATAGAGATGGAAAATTTTTAATGGGAGATCCATTGGGGAATTTCATTTCATGTTAATTATAAGCATATAGTTGCAAATTAAAATAAAAATAAGTATAATTATTACATATTAAAACAAAGGCATACTGCCATATAGTGGTGTGCCTTTTGAATTTTAAAAAAGAGGAGATATATTTATGAGTAAAAAAGTTGTTGTAGCTTTAGGTGGAAATGCGATTTTAAAACCTAAGCAAGCTGGTACTATTGATGAGCAAATGGAAAACGTATTAAATGCCAGCCAAAATATTGTAAAATTAGTAAAAGAAGGTTATGAAGTAGTTGTAGTACACGGTAATGGACCTCAAGTGGGTAATATCTTATTGCAAAATGCTGCAGCAAGAGATCAAGTTCCTGCAATGCCTTTATATGTTTGTGGGGCTATGAGCCAAGGTTTAATTGGATACATGATTCAACAAAATATTAGAAATGAACTAAAAAGACAAGGTATTGATAAGAAAGTTGTTACTTTATTGACACAAGTTATTGTTGATAAGAATGATGTAGCTTTTAAAAATCCAACAAAACCTGTCGGCGCATTTTATACTGAAGCTGAAGCACAAGCTGGAATTGCTAAAGGTGAAAATTGGGTTGAAGATTCAGGAAGAGGTTGGAGAAAAGTTGTTGCTTCACCAATGCCAATGGACGTAGTAGAGTTAGATGAAGTTAAGGATTTAATTGAATCAGGTAGTATTGTTATCACATGTGGTGGTGGCGGAATCCCAGTTATTGAAGAAGATGGCATGTTAAAAGGTGTTGAAGCTGTAATAGATAAGGATTTAGCTAGTAGTCTTTTAGCTGATGAATTAAATGCTGATTATTTAGTTATAGCTACTGATGTAGCACATGTAGCTATAAATTTTGGTAAAGATAATCAAGAGGACTTAAAAACTATTAATTTAGCTACTGCTCAAAAACATCTTGACGATGGACAATTTGGTAAAGGCAGCATGGGTCCTAAAGTTGAAGCTGTTATGAAGTTCGTTAGTAAAGGTGGAAATGGTATTATTACATCTCTTGATTCATTAAGAGATGCAGTAGTTGCTGAAGGCGGAACAAAAATAGTAAAATAGTAATATGATTACTTATAAAAAAGACATATGATGAAAATCATATGTCTTTTTAATTTGTTGTAATACATTTATTTGCTAATATTTTGATTTATTATTGATTATATGACGAAAATCAAAACTGACAATATATGACAAATACTTGCAAACAATACAAATAAATGCCAAATTGAATGAAAATATTTAATATTCTTAATTATATAAAATACTATTCCTAAGGTATAAAGCAAACCACCTATAATTAATAGTAATAGTCCGCCAAACTTTAAGTTTGCTAGAAGTTGAGGAATATAAAAAGCTATTGCCCAACCCATTGCAACATATAAGGCAATAGAGATTTTTCTAAATTTACTTAAATTAATTGAATTTAGTAAAATACCTAAAAGTGCACTTAACCAAATAATGATAAATATAACCCATCCAGATTTACCTCCAATGGTAAGGAGTGCATAAGGAGTATATGTTCCTGCTATCAACAAATATATGGTACAGTGATCTAAAATTTGAAAAACTTTTTTTGCTTTTTCATTTGTTAAAGCATGATATAGTGTTGAAGAAGTATATAGTAATATAAGAGTGGTTCCAAAAATTATAGAGGAAGCAACCTCCATACCAGTTGATGAGAATACTAGCATAAGAATCAGTGCAATTAGGCTTAAAATTGCTCCTATACCATGTGTTGTTGAGTTGAAGATTTCTTCTCCTAATGTATATTTACGTTTATTCATAATACCTCCTTTTTATATGTTTAGAATATCAGTTCTAATTTAAATTAACAAGATATAAAATTAAATTGAGATATTTATTGTTTATAAATATCTTTTAATAAAGGCATAAAAAAAGACCATTCTACAAAAGTAAAATAGTCTTAATTATACATTGTGGTGTGCCAGAAGGGATTCGAACCCCCGACCTACGGATTAGAAGTCCGTTGCTCTATCCAGCTGAGCTACTAGCACAAAAAAATGGAGCGGGTGATGGGAATCGGACCCACACATCCAGCTTGGAAGGCTGGAATTCTACCATTGAACTACACCCGCGAATTTATCAACGCACTATGTATTATATAACAAAATAGTCTGTCTGTAAATAGTAAATTAAGAAATATAATTAATTACTACAAAATTTAATTTAAATTGAATCTTAAAATACTTGATTACTAGACTCTACATATTATATACAATAAATTGAAAAATTTCAACAGATATGTTAATATAAAATAGTTAAAAGGGAGTAGTTAAAACAGTAAAGACAACATAACCGATACTAAAGTATCTGGATTTACGACCATTGATGGTAACAAGACTTTTAGCGTTTTTACGCTATTGGTCTTTTTTTATAAAATAGGAGGTAAGCATGAACAGTTATTTGGATAGTCAAGAAAAAATTATAAAAGAATTAGGAAGTAATCCCGAGCTAGGTTTAAATGAGCAAGATGTATTAGAATCCAGAAGTTTATATGGTGAAAATTCTTTTAGTAAAGAAAAGCCTCTCAGCCTTTTCATAAGGATTAAAAAAGCTTTATTAGAACCTATGATTTTTATTCTTATCATTGCAGCCATAATTACTATTAGCGTGAATATATTTAAATTATTTAATGGTCAGCATGCTGAATTTGTTGAATCCATTGGTATTTTAATAGCAATAACCTTATCTACTTCTATAACTATAATTATGGAAGGCAGATCAAAAAAAGCGTTTGAAGCATTAAATAAGATAAAAGAAAATATTGCAATTAAAACTTATAGAAACGGGGTAATTACCTTAGTTGCTCAAAAAGATTTAGTGGTAGGCGATATTATCTTAATTGAAACTGGAGATAAAATTCCTGTTGATGCAAGATTGTTAGAAAGTATTAATCTGCAAGTTGATGAATCTTCGCTAACTGGTGAAAGTGATCCTGTAGATAAAAAATCTGATTTAATCATTGAAAATGAACATACACCTTTAGCGGAACGTTATAATATGATATATGGTGGAACATTTATATCAGCCGGCATGGGGAAAGCTATCGTTACACAAGTAGGAGATTCCACGGAATTCGGGAAAATTGCTGATGAACTGAAAAAACAAGATAAAACAACTACTCCTTTACAAGAAAAATTATCAAAACTTGGTAAAGCAATAAGTGTTATAGGTATTGGGTTAGCAACTTTTATTTTCTTAATTCAATTAATTAAATTATATCTTGTAGGTAATATAAATTTTGATACCATATCTGAAACATTTATTACTAGTATCGTTTTAATTGTGGCTGCTGTACCAGAAGGCTTGCCAACAATTGTAGCAGCAAGTCTAGCTATCAATATTATGAAAATGGCTAAAGAAAATGCTCTGGTTAAAAATCTAGTAGCTAGCGAAACAGTTGGTGCCGTAAATATAATATGCTCAGATAAAACAGGAACTTTAACTGAAAACAAAATGACAGTTATTAAAGTTTTTGAAAATAGTAATTTTATAAATCCTAATGACATGAAATCAGATTTATTACTTAGAAATTTTGCCTTGAATACATCTGCTCATCTTGAACTTGACAAAAAAGGAAACATGAAATTTATTGGTAGTCCAACAGAAGGGGCTTTATTAGTAGTTCATGATAATGTAAGTAATGAAACATATAGTCAAATAAGAAAAACATCAAATATTGAGCATGTATATTCATTTTCATCTGAACAAAAGAAAATGACAACTATAGAGAATGCAGATGGTAAATTAATCGCTTTTACTAAAGGCAGTACAGAAAAGATCTTGAGTTTTTGTGATAAAGTCATGACTAAAGATGGAATTATGGATATCTATGAACAAATAGAATATATTGAAGAACAAGTTCATTACTTTGAAAGTCAAGCCATGAGGCTTATTGGCTTCGCTCATAAAGAACTATCAGATAAATATAATTTTGATATCGATGAAAATGAAATTGAATCTAAAATGATATTTGATGGATTTGTAGTAATAAAAGATCCTATAAGAAAAGAGGTTTATGGCGCAATAAATAGTTGTAGAGATGCTGGGATTAGTGTCAAAATGCTCACAGGTGACAATTTAGTCACTGCTAAAGCTATCGCTTCAGAATTGGGAATTATTGATGAAAATAGCTTAGTTTTAAAAGCTGGTATTGTTGAAGAAATGTCTGACAGAGAATTAGAGGAAAAAATTGACAATATTAAAGTAATTGCAAGAAGTACACCTCTAGTAAAACTAAGAATAATTAACTTGTTAAAGAAAAAAGGTAATGTTGTTGCAGTAACAGGTGATGGAATTAATGATGCTCCTGCATTAAAAAGTTCCGATGTAGGTATTGCAATGGGAATAACAGGAACAGAAGTTTCAAAAGAAGCTAGTGATATTGTATTGTTAGATGACTCATTCGCGACTATTGTAAAGGCTATTCATTGGGGCAGGGGAATTTATGAAAATTTCCAAAGATTCCTACAATTTCAATTGGCTGTAAACTTATCGTCAGTAATTGTAATAGTAACAACTATACTTATTGGTTTTAAAGCACCTTTTACAGCAGTTGAAATACTATGGATTAACTTAATAATGGATGGCCCTCCTGCTTTGACACTTGGTTTAGAACCTATTAGAGGAGACTTGATGAAGAATAAACCAACATCAAGAAACTCTAGTATCGTTACAGGAACAATGTTGTCAAATATTGTTATAACTGGTTTATTTATGTCCTTTGTTATAATACTGCAAGAAATATATAATTTCCTTGGAGCTTCTGATGCTAGCAAAAGTACAGTTGTCTTTACGCTTTTTGTACTTTTCCAGTTAATTAATGCCTTTAATTCTAGGGAATTAGGGAATGTTAGTATTTTAAAACATATTGGAAATAACAAAACTATGTTACTTGTATTTTTAGGTACATTCATACTCCAATTTATAATAACTCAATTCGGAGCATCTTCATTTGGTACTGTACCATTAGGTTTGAATATGTGGCTTAAATTAATTGTAACTTCGTTATCAATAGTTGTATTAGGTGAATTAGTGAAATTTATAAGAACAAGAATTAATAATAAATAATATATTGATTTCATATGGTAAAATAAGATTAAGTTTCTTAGGAGGAATAATTACAAATTGAAGTATTTTATAGAAGTTTGGGGCTGTGCCATGAATGAACATGATGCAGAAACCCTCGGAGGATTGATAGAACAAAAAGGCTTTACGAAAGCTGATAATTATTTAGATGCACAACTTATTGTCTTACACACCTGCTGTATAAGAGCTAAAGCAGAAGATAAAGTTATAGGTAGAATTGGTGCACTATCTAAGATTAAAAAGAAAAAGCCAGAGATGATTATAGCTGTTGGTGGATGTATGACTCAACAGGAAGAAGTGGCTAAATATATAGAAAAGCGATTTAAAGAAGTGGATATTATTTATGGAACCCATAATTTAAATGAGTTCGATGATATGTTAAATATTGTGCTGGCAGATAAAACACAAGTTAGAAGTATATCCAAGTCAGAGGGCATGGATATAAAAGAATATGTTCCAATGAAGAGAAATGATGATTTAAAAGCTTATGTAAATATCATATACGGTTGTAATAACTATTGTTCATATTGTATTGTACCATATGTAAGAGGTAGAGAAAAAAGCAGAGAAGTTAAATATATTGTCGAGGAAGTTAAGGATTTATTATCTAAAGGATTTAAGGAAATAACTTTATTAGGTCAAAATGTTAACTCATATGGGCATGATTTTAAAGATGGAACAGATTTTTCAATGTTATTAAAAGAATTAGATGGTTTAGGTGATTTTAGATTAAGATTCATGTCTTCTCATCCAAGAGATTTTGATTTTGAATTAATTGATACAATTAATAATACGAAAAATGTATGTCATCAAATACATTTACCTCTTCAATCAGGTAGTGATAAAATAATAAAAGAAATGAATCGCGGTTATACAAAAGAACATTATTTAGCTTTAACTGAATATATTTATAAAGTAATGCCTGATGCGACCATATCAACTGATATTATTGTTGGTTTTCCTGGAGAAACTGAAGAAGATTTTCAAGATACTTTGGATGTTGTAGAAAATGTTGGATATGATCAAGCATATATGTTTATGTATTCTATAAGAGAAGGAACTAGAGCTGCTAAAATGGATAACCAGGTACCTGAAGAAATAAAAAAAGAAAGATTCCATCGCTTGTTAGAATTGCAAAATAAAAAAAGTTTGGAAAGAAACAAGGAAATGTTAGGTAAAACATATGAAGTTTTAGTAGAAGGTTTTGGAGAAAAAGGAAGACTGACTGCTAGAACTCGCGGAAATAAAGTAATTAACTTTGTTGGGAACATTAGTCTTAAGGGTAATTTAGTTAAAGTTAAAGTTAAAGATTATAATACTTGGTCACTTTATGGAGAATTAATAGGAGATTAATATGGGCTTAACACCTATGATGAGACAATATTTAGAGATTAAAGAACAGTATGGTGATGCTATACTGTTTTTCAGATTAGGCGATTTCTATGAAATGTTTATGGATGATGCTAAAAAAGCATCATCAATTTTAGAAATAGCACTAACAGGAAGAGATGCTGGCTTAGATGAAAAAATTCCTATGTGTGGGATACCACATCATGCAGCTAATGCATATATTAAAAAGTTGATAGACAAAGGCTTGAAAGTGGCAATTTGCGAGCAGGTTGAGGATCCAAAACTAACCAAGGGTATAGTGAAAAGAGAAGTGATAAGAATAATAACTCCCGGAACTATTATGGAAGAAATTAGTCTTAATGAAAAAAACAATAATTTTATTGGATCTATAGTTTTGGAAAAAGGTTATTATGGCATATCTTATGCAGATATTACTACAGGTGAATTTATGACAACATCGATATCTGAAATAGAAAGTTTTGAATCTGTTATTAATGAATTAGAACGTCTTGACATAAAGGAAGTAGTCATTAATGATGAGAAAATAAAAGAGTACTTAGATAAGAAATCGATATACTATTCATTTTTCAATGAAGTTTCTGATAATATGAAATTAGATTTTTCTGAGGAGATAATAGGGTTTCAAGCAAGTAGAGATAGTGCAGATTTACTTTATTCATACTTAACTTTTACTCAAAAAGGTAATACTAAGATAATAGAGAAAGCAAAACATTACTCATTAAATCAATATATGACAATTGATTCTTGGAGCAGACAAAACTTAGAAATAACAAGAAATATTCGGACCGGTGACAATAAGAACACCCTAATATCAATATTAGATAAAACGAAAACAGCCTTTGGTGGTAGATTATTAAAAAAATGGCTTGAAAAGCCATTATTAAATATAGGGCAAATAGAAATAAGGCAAAATATAGTAGAATTACAATATCAGGATGTCTATTTTAATCATTCCATAAGAGAGGCATTGAAAGGTGTTTATGACATTGAACGTATTTTAGGACGTTTAAGCTATGGTAGTGGGAATGGTAAAGATTTGTTGGCTTTAAAGAAATCCTTAATTAATATTAGGGAAATTATTAAGTTGTTAAAAGACAATAATGCTGATTGTTTAAATAGATATACAGATAATATCAGTGACAGTACTGATTTAATAAATTTTTTAGAATTATCAATAAATGAGGAACCACCTTATACAATAAAAGAAGGTGGGATAATTAAAAGTGGATTTAATGCTGATGTTGACCATCTAAGAAAATTGAGTAATGAAAGTAAGTGTTTAATCAAAGAACTTGAATCAAAAGAGCGAGAAAGATTAGGTATTAAATCATTAAAAGTAGGTTATAACAAAGTTTTTGGTTACTATTTAGAAATAACAAAAACGAATTCTCATTTGGCCCCTTCGGACTACATTAGAAAACAAACAATATCTGGTGGAGAACGATTTATAAATGAAGAATTAAAGAATCTAGAATATGATTTAATTCATAGTAAAGATAAACTTATAGCTTTAGAAAACGAATTATTTATAGAAATAAGAACAGAAGTTTTAAATAAGACAAATGAATTAAGGGAAATTGCGGCGTATATAGCAGAAATTGATGTTTTAGCATCATTTGCTTATGTTGCTCAAGTAAATGATTATACAAGACCGAAAATAAATGAAGAGCAAGGTTTTAAACTTGTTGATGGACGGCATCCTATGGTTGAAAAACTAATCGACTTAGAAAATTATGTTTCAAATGATTTTGATATTAAAGACAATAATCTGGCAATTATTACTGGACCTAACATGGCAGGAAAATCAACATTTATCAGAATGTTAGCTATATTAACAATAATGGCACAATGTGGAAGTTTTATACCTGCAAAATATTTAGAATTTGGCATAGTAGATAAAGTCTATGCCAGAGTTGGTGCTAGTGATGATTTAGGTAGTGGTCAAAGTACTTTTATGGTTGAAATGAATGAAGTAGCATCAATTTTAAAAAATGCTACTAATAAAAGTTTAATTATACTAGATGAAGTTGGACGGGGCACAAGTACACTAGATGGATTATCCATTGCTTGGGCTGTAAGTGAATACCTATTAACTAAGATAAAAAGTAGAACTATTTTTGCCACACACTATCATGAATTAATAGATTTAGAAAAACATTTTAAAAATGTTTTTAATTTATCTATGGCTGTACAGGAATATAAAGATCAAATAGTTTTTCTAAGAAAGGTAGTTTCAGGTGGTGCGGATAAAAGTTATGGTCTACATGTAGCTAAAATGGCTGGATTGCCTGATGATCTGCTAAGAAGAGCTGAAGAAAAAATGAATCACTTTGAATTCCCAGAAAACATTGTTGAAAAACAATTAACCCTAAAAGTAATAGAACAAAAAAATCCGATCAAAGATTTGATTGATAATATTAATCCAAATGAAATAACCCCACTTGAAGCATTAGCTTTGATATACAATTTGAAGGATAAGGTACAAGTAGATGAATAATAAGATTATAATCTTAGATGAAAATACAATAAATCAAATTGCAGCGGGAGAAGTTATAGAGCAACCTTCATCAGTTGTTAAAGAGTTAGTAGAAAATAGTATTGATGCTGGAGCAAGTCAGATTACTATAAGTATTTTAGAAGCAGGCTTGAAAGAAATAAAAGTTGTAGATAATGGATATGGCATTGATGAAGAAAATATTCAAAAAGCTTTTTTTCGTTATGGGACAAGTAAATTACAAACAATTGATGACCTATATTCTTTGGATACCATGGGCTTTAGAGGTGAAGCGTTAGCGAGCATTAGTTCAGTAAGTAAAATAAAAATATCATCTAGAACAGCAAATGATGATTATGGTTTAACTTTGGAAATTAATGGAGGATCTATTAAAGATAAAAAAGCTGAGCCTATGAATATTGGAACAAGTATAAAAGTTAATGATCTTTTCTATAATACGCCAGTAAGGCAAAAGTTTTTAAAAAGTATTTTAAGTGAAACTAGAGATATTATTGATATTGCTGAAAAACTAGCAATTTCAAGACCAGATATAGCTTTCACATTGAATGTAGATGGTAAAATAATTTTTAAAACAAGAGGGAAGGGTAATATAAAAGAAATAGCTTCACAAGTATTTTCCTTTGATATAGGTAAAGAATTGATCCCATTTGAATTTGAAAAAGATGGCTTGAAAATGTGGGGACTTGCTGGTAATTTCAATGTTTATAGAGGCACAAAAGATTATATAGTGTTTTTTATAAATTCAAGATATGTAATTAATAAAGAATTAACTAAGGCTTTTGAAACAGCCTACAAAAACAGAATACCTATAAATAAATACCCTATAGGAATAATTTATTTGGAAATACCTCAATATCTAGTTGAAGTTAATATCCATCCTAGAAAAATGGAAGTTAAGATAGATCAAGGTAAGCTGATTAATGATTTTATAAAAGACTCAGTGGAATCTCTGTTATTATCTTCAAACAAACTAGTTGTTAACCAAGATGTAAAACCGGTAATTGCTAATAGACAGGTAGAATATAATAAAGCTATTAAGACTGAAATGGTGAAAGAAGAGCAAATTAGTTTTGATGAAAATATTAAAAAAGATAGTATATTTAAGCAAATAGAAATTAAGGGAACAATTAAAAGTACATATATAATAGCTATGTTAAATGATGTTTTATATATCGTTGATCAGCACGCTGCTCATGAAAGGGTGAATTATGAGGCTGCTGTTAAACAATTTAAAGAAATAGGATTTAAAACTCAAATGTTAATTGAACCTTATTTATTAACCTTGAATCATACTGATTATATTAGAGTTGTTGAAAATATTGAAAAGATTTTCAATTATGGAATTTTACTAGAAAGTTTTGGAGATGATTCTTTTTTAATTAGAGGTTTACCTCTTAATATAATTGGAGAAGAAGCATCTAAGGATTTTATTATGGATTTAATTGACTCATTTGATAATGATGATTCGGAAGTAATAAAAGATATGATGCTAGAAAAAGCTGCGTGTTCACGTTCGGTGAAGGCAGGTAACTTTCTTAATTATAATGAAATCAAAGGCTTGTTGGAAATGCTTGGAGAATGTGAATTTCCATATACCTGTCCACATGGAAGGCCAACATTGATTAAGTTTAGTGATTATGATTTAGAAAAAATGTTTCTAAGGAGTAAATAATGATATTTGCCATAGTTGGACCAACAGGATCAGGAAAGAGTGACTTAGCTATAGAAGTAGCTAGGGCATGTTCAGGTTCGATTATATCATGTGATTCTGTGCAAGTTTATAAAGGGTTTAATATTGGTTCTGGCAAGGTCACAGACGAAGAAATGAATGGCATACCACATTATTTACTAGACTTGAAAAATGGGAATGAAGAATTTACAGTTGGTGAATTTGTAGCTAGAGCTCAATCTGCTATAGATGAAATATTAAAACAAAAAAGAGTTCCAATTATAGTTGGTGGAACTGGTTTATATTATAGAGCTTTTGCTTATCAATATACTTTTAACGATGGATGCAAAAAAAAGGAAGATAAATTACGAAAAGAGTTTTTGGAAATCTTAGAAGAAAAAGGCGTTGTATATTTATATGAACAGCTAAAACTTGTAGATAGTATAAGTGCTAAAACAATAAATCCTAATCATTCTTCTAGAATTATCAGAGCTTTAGTATATTATTATATTCATCAAGACGGCATAAAAATACAAGAAGATGCAACTAAAGGTTTGCGAGATGATATTCTAGGAATATATTTAGATGTTGACCGGGAGATATTATATGATAGAATAAATAAGAGAGTTGATAAAATGATTGAGTCGGGTTTAGTTGAAGAAGTGCAGAAATTACTTGGAAGTGGTATTAAGGAAGACTCTTCACCAATGAAAACTATCGGATATAAAGAAATTATTAGCTATTTAAAAGGTGATTTTAATTTAGATCGAGCAATTGAATTGATTAAACAATCAAGCAGGCGATATGCTAAACGACAAATAACTTGGTTTAAGAGACATGAAGAGCTAATAAGATTGCCATATAATAATCGAAATGACAAGGAAAAAATAATTTATTATTTTTTAAATTATTTAAAGAAAATAGATTGACAATATATCCCATTATGATATAATTATTCTTGCGTTCAAGGTTCGGGGCGTAGCGCAGCTTGGTAGCGCATCTGGTTTGGGACCAGAGGGCCGGGGGTTCAAATCCCTCCGCCCCGACCATTTTTAGAACTATAAGAATATTTTTTATGGCCCGTTGGTCAAGTGGTTAAGACACCGCCCTTTCACGGCGGTAACAGGGGTTCAAGTCCCCTACGGGTCACCACTTTTATCGAAAATTTATATGGCCCCGTGGTGTAGTGGTTATCACGCCTGCCTGTCACGCAGGAGATCGTCGGTTCAAGTCCGATCGGGGTCGCCAAATTTTGCTGGTGTAGCTCAATTGGCAGAGCAGCTGATTTGTAATCAGCAGGTTGCGGGTTCAAGTCCCATCACCAGCTCCATTTTTTTGGGGAGATTCCCGAGAGGCTAAAGGGGGCAGACTGTAAATCTGTTGTCTACGACTTCGCAGGTTCGAATCCTGCTCTCCCCACCAAAATTATTGGGGTGTCGCCAAGTGGTAAGGCACCGGTTTTTGGTACCGGCACTCGTTGGTTCGAATCCAGCCACCCCAGCCAATTTTTTTTCAGGCTCCGGTATGAGTTGGTTTTTATTCAGCCACTACAGCCAATAATATATTGAGTTTTAAATGAGCCAATGGCTCTTTTTTTATTTACACAATTGATTGTATAGGAATTAAAATTTTGATAAAATAGAATGATTAAGGAGGTTGTTATCTTGAAAGAATATAATCCTGGATTAATAGAGCCTAAATGGCAGAAAATATGGGATGAGAATAATACATTCCAAGCTGATAATAAAAGCGAAAAACCTAAATATTACCTTTTGATAGAGTTTCCTTATCCATCTGGAAAAGGATTGCATGTTGGACATCCAAGACCTTATACAGCATTAGATATAGTAGCAAGAAAAAGAAGGCTTGAAGGATATAATGTCTTATTTCCAATAGGTTGGGATGCTTTTGGTTTACCAACAGAAAATTATGCAATAAAAAACAAGGTGCATCCAAGAGAAGTAACTAAAGAAAATATTGCTAGATTCAAGGAACAACTTAAATCCCTTGGATTTTCTTTTGATTGGTCAAGAGAAATTAATACTACAGATGTAGAGTATTATAAATGGACACAATGGATATTTATACAATTATACAATATGGGATTAGCCTACAAAAAAGAATTTCCAATAAACTGGTGTCCTAGTTGTAAAGCTGGACTTGCTAATGAAGAAGTTGTAAACGGAAACTGCGAAAGATGTGGTGGAGGAGTTCATAAAAAAGTAAAAAATCAATGGATGTTAAAAATCACTGAATATGCTGATAGATTAATTGATGATCTAGATGGTCTAGACTATATTGAAAGAGTTAAAATCCAACAGAAAAATTGGATTGGTCGTTCATATGGCTTGGAAGCAGATTTTATAATTGCTGGAACAGATGAAATTTTAAAGGTTTATACTACTAGACCAGACACAATGTATGGAGCTACTTATATGGTTATAGCCCCAGAGCATGAGTTAATAGAAAAACAAAAAGATAGAATTTTAAATTATAATGAGTTGGTTAATTACAGAGAAGAATCTGCAAATAAATCAGATATTGAAAGAACTGAAATCGTTAAAGATAAAACAGGGGTGAAAATTGCAGGCATTGAAGCAATAAACCCTATAACTGGGGAAAAGATACCAGTATTTGTTTCTGATTATGTTTTAATTACATATGGTACAGGAGCAATTATGGCTGTACCAGCTCATGATACAAGAGATTATGAATTTGCTAAGAAATTTGATTTACCTATTATTGAAGTTGTTTCTGGTGGAAATATAGCTGAAGAAGCTTTCACAGATAATGAGAATGGCACAATGATAAATTCAGATATTATTAACGGAATGAAGGTAAACGAAGCAAAGGAAAAAATAAGTGACTACCTGGAGAGTAAAGGTATTGGTAAAAGAACTAAGAATTTTAAATTAAGAGATTGGGTATTTTCAAGACAAAGATATTGGGGAGAACCTATTCCTTTAGTACATTGTGAAAGTTGTGGCTGGGTGCCTTTAGATGTAAAAGAACTACCTTTAGTATTACCTGACGTTAAAAGTTATGAGCCAACAGATAATGGGGAATCACCTTTAGCAACTATGAAAGACTGGGTAAATACTACTTGTCCTAAATGTGGAGGAAAAGCTGTTAGAGAAACAGATACAATGCCTCAATGGGCTGGTTCATCATGGTATTTCTTAAGATATTTAGACCCACATAATGATCAAGCGCTTGCAAGTAAAGAAAGTATTGAGTATTTTATGCCAGTTGATTGGTATAATGGCGGTATGGAACACACAACCTTGCATTTACTATACTCAAGGTTTTGGCATAAAGTTTTATATGATTTAGGTGTAGTTAATACAAATGAACCATATAAAAAAAGGACTTCTCATGGGATGATTCTTGGTGAAAACGGTGAAAAAATGTCCAAATCAAGAGGTAATGTAGTTAATCCGGATGAGATTGTCCAAGAATATGGCGGAGATACACTAAGAATGTATGAAATGTTCATAGGTGACTTTGAAAAGAGTGTTCCATGGTCAATGAATGGAGTAAAGGGTTGTCGTAGATTTTTAGATAAAGTTTACAGACTTAAAGATAATTTAGTAGATTGCAAAGTTTATTCTAGTGATATGGAAATACTAATCCATAAAACAATTAAAAAAGTTTCAAATGATTTTGAAACTCTGAAATACAATACTGGTATATCTACGATGATGGAATTAGTTAATGCCTTTAACAAAAAAGGCGAGATAAATCTTAAGGAATATGAGACTTTCTTAGTATTGTTAAATCCTGTAGCTCCACATATAACTGAAGAATTATGGGTAGAGGCAGGACTGCCAGGAATGTTGAATCAAACAAGCTGGCCTAAATATGATGAAGGAAAAACAATTGATGATACAATTGATATGCCTGTACAAATTAATGGAAAATTAAGAGGCACAATAAATATTAATAGAAATGCTGATTTAGAAACAGCAAAAGAAACTGCCTTTGAAAATTCAGATATAAAGGCAAATCTTGAGGGTAAAACAATTATTAAAGAAATATTTGTACCTGGAAAAATATTCAACTTGGTAGTTAAATAAGGAGTTAGAAATGGATTATAATAAAGTAATTTCAAAAGTAGTAAGAGAAATGAAGCCTTCAGCTATAAGGAAATATTTCGATTTTTCTGAGAGGAAAGAAAAAGTAATAACATTGGGGGTTGGTGAACCAGATTTTCCAACACCAAAAGCTTTTTGTGACGCTGCAATAGAATCAATTAATAATAAAGAAACTTTCTATACAAGTAACTGGGGATCTTTAGAACTAAGAGAAGCAATTAGTGATTATATGAGAGATAGATTTTCTCTAGAATATAGTTCTTTAAATGAAATTTTAATTACTGTAGGTACTAGTGAAGCAATGGACTTATCTTTAAGATCTTTAATAAATCCAGGAGATGAAGTAATCATCCCTGAACCTTGTTATGTTTCTTATGAGCCTAATGTTAACCTTGTTGGTGGAGTTCCTATTTATGTAGAAACAAAAAGTGAAAACAAATTTAAATTAATGGCTGAAGATTTAGAAAAAGCTATAACTAGTAAAACAAAAGTCTTAATTTTGCCATATCCAAGCAATCCAACTGGTGGAATAATGACTAAGGAAGAACTTGAGCCAATAGCAGAAATAGTAAAAAAACACGATATATTTGTTATCTCTGATGAATTATATAGTGAATTAAGTTATGGTATAAAGCATGCGAGTATGGCTACACTTCCAGGCATGAGAGAAAGAACTTATGTGATTAATGGTTTTTCTAAATCATTTGCCATGACTGGATGGAGAGTTGGATTTGTTTGTGGACCTAAGGAATTATTGACTCAAACTGTTAAAATCCATCAATATACTATGCTTTGTGCTCCAATAATGGCTCAGAAAGCTGCTACAAAAGCATTGAGAGATGGTATTCCTGAGATGGAAAAAATGGTTTCGATATATAATGAAAGAAGAAAATATTTGGTAGATAGATTAAATAAAATGGGACTAGATTGTTTTGAACCTGAAGGTGCCTTTTATGCTTTCCCTAGTATTAAAAAAACTGGTATGAAGTCAGAGGATTTCGCTGACACACTATTAGATACAAAAAATGTGGCTGTAGTGCCTGGTACTGGTTTTGGACCTAATGGTGAAGGTTTTATAAGAATTTGTTATGCATATTCAATAGAGGAAATTACTGAAGCTTTAGATAGAATAGAAGAATTTGTAAAAGATTTGATTAAATAGACGATAGATAGGGGAGAAATATGAATATTGCAAATAGAATATTGCTTAGTGAATTTGTAAGTTTCCCAAAGGTGCTATTTTCAAGTATGAAAGACTATGATTTATCAATACCAGAAAGTTTTGTTCTTTTACAGTTGTGGTATTTAATATATCACGAAAAAAAAAGTATTAGTGATGAAGATTTAGTAGTTGCTCTTTCATCTGATGAAAATGAAATCTTAGAAATACTTGCAGGTTTAATAAGTAAAAATTGTATTGGTTATAATGAGAAAAATGGTAAAATGACCTATAATTTGGAACCACTAATTGATTCTTTCTTTATGGAAGATATTGACGAAGTTCAAGTACAAGATAGTAAAGGGAAAATCTTTACAAGTTTTGAATCAGAATTCAAAAGACCATTATCCCCAATTGAAATTGATTTAATTGATGAGTGGATCGAAGAAAAAGAATATCCTGAAAATATGATATTTGAAGTATTGAAAGTAGCAGTTTCCAATGGTAAATTAAGTTTTAAATATATTGATCATGTATTATTAGATTGGGAAAAAAAAGGTGTTATGTCTCAAAAAGAAAACCAAGAACATGAGACTAGTAAAAAAGTTACAAAAAAAACAGCTGTAAAAAAAGATATTAAAACAAATAAAAAGAGTAAATACGATGATATTTACCGGAATTAGTTAAGGATATGAATATGAAAGAAACTATCAATGGTTTTTTAAAGAATTTAAAAATTGAAGAATCTCATAAGTACAGATGCGAAATCTGTAAAGATACTGGATATATTATTGTTGAACAGATTGCATATCCTTGTAAATGTGTGAAAATAAATAAAAGCTTACCTGAAAAACTAAGTAATATTTATTTAGAAAATTTTAATTTAGATTTTTATCCTAAAAAAGCAATAAATCCAACAAAATCCAAAGATACATATTATGATAAAGCAAAGAAACTGCATAGTGATGTAAAATTGTTTATAGCGCAGGTCGCTGATGGTAATGAATATGTTAAAGGTCTATTTATTACTGGGCCGATTGGATCAGGCAAAACCCATCTTGTATCTGCAATATTTAATCAATTGAAGAATAAAAATATTGATGTAGAGTTTTTTGTAGTGCCAGACTTGTTGGAACAAGGTAAAGCTGATATGTTTAATGATAATGGTAGTAGAGATGTCTTTGCTAAGGCTAAAAAAGCAAAAGTTTTAATATTGGATGACCTTGGTGCACATAATTATACACCTTGGATAATTAATCAGTTATACTCATTAATAAACTACAGATTAAACAATATGTTAACAACTATAATTACTACAAATCTAAAATTAGAAGATATTGATATACGATTAGATGAAAGAATTGCTTCAAGGATTCTGGAATTGTGCGACATATACAACTTGGATGTAGATGTAGATATTAGATATAAAAAAAATACTGGTAGATGACAATAGAGTAACTTGACATAATATTCTTTAATTAGTATAATAATTGGGAAAAGTTAATATGAAGCTTCATCAAGGTTAGAGGAGCGGATGACAAGAGTAGTGTTTTAAAGCCGGAAGCTATGAAGGACACGAAAGGGGAATCTGCCGAAGTTAAAAACATGCCGATGTTTTTAACTGGGTATTGGTTTAAGAAATCAATAACTGTCACATAAATGTGGGGTGCTAAAGGATGAGCATTTTAATTAGGATTTATAGTCATAAGCAAAATGCTTGTGGCTATTTTTATTTTTAAGGAGAAAAAAATGAGTGATTTAAGAATTTGTGTAAGTGGTGCATGTGGAAAGATGGGGAGCGAAGTTGTAAGAGCTATTGCTAAAAACGAAGGTGTAGTTCTACAAGCAGCAGTTGATTTCATGAATGTAGGTAAAAATATTGGTGAAATTGCAGGTACAAAAGATGATATTTTGATTCAAGGTGATTTGAAAGAAGCATTGAGTAAAGGTGATATTGATGTTGTAGTAGATTTTACAAATCATAAAGCAATATATGGAAACAGTAAAACCGTGTTAGAAATGGGAATACCTATGGTAATAGGTACTACAGGTTTCACCAGTGAACAAGTAGCTGAATTGAAAAAAATCTGTTTAGAAAAACAAATTGGGGCTTTATGGGCTACAAATTTTGCTATTGGGGCAATTTTAATGATGGAATTTGCTGGGAAAGCTGCAAAGTATTTTAATAATGTTGAAATTATTGAATACCATCATGATAATAAGTTAGATGCTCCTAGTGGTACGTCATTGACCACTGCAGGAATAATAAAAGAAATAAGGAAAAGTAAAAAACAAGGTCATCCTGATGAAAAGGAATTACTGCCAGGTGCAAGAGGTGCTGATTATGATGGATTTAAAATTCATAGTGTAAGATTACCTGGATTTATTGCTCATCAAGAAGTTATATTTGGTGATTTAGGACAGATTTTGACAATAAGACATGATTCTATGAATAGAGAATCATTTATGCCAGGTGTGATATTAGGATGTAAAGAGATTGTAAAAAGAAAAGCTTTCATTGAAGGCTTAGATAAACTATTATAGGAGGAATAAAAATGAAATTATATAATATTGCAGTTGTTGGAACAGGAGCGGTTGGTTCTACTATCCTTCAGGTTCTAGAAGAAAGAAATTTTCCAGTTGGAGATTTAAAGTTATTGGCAACAAAAAATAGTGCTGGTAAAAAAATGGAATTTAAAGGAAAAGAATATACAATTGAAGAAACAAAAAAAGAATCATTTATTGGTGTGGATATTGCGTTGTTTGCGGGTGGTAAAGCCAGCGAATTATATGCTCAAGCTGCAGCAGAAATGGGAGCAATAGTAATTGATAACAGCAGCTTTTTTAGAATGAATCCTGATGTTCCTTTGGTTGTGCCTGAAGTAAATCCAGAAGCAGTCAAAAGTCATAAAGGAATAATAGCTAATCCTAATTGTTCTACTATTCAAATGTGTGTAGCGTTAAAACCTATTAATGATTACTCAAAAATAAACCGAATAGTTGTTTCGACTTATCAGGCTGTAAGTGGAGCTGGACAAGAAGCTATGGATGAGTTAGTTGATCAAACTAAAGAAGTTCTTTCAGGAAGTGACGCATCTGTTAAAGTATTTCAACATCAAATTGCTATGAATTTGATACCTCATATTGATGTATTTAAAGAAAACTTCTATACTAAAGAAGAAATGAAAATGACACTTGAAACACAGAAGATATTTAATGATTATAATATGAGAATTAGTGCTACAGCAGTACGTGTTCCTATTTTGAGAAGTCATTCTGAAGCGATTACAGTTGAAACTGAAGCAAAAATATCCAGAGATAAAGCATTAGAATTATTTGATGCTTGTGAAGGTATTGTTCTTCAAGATGACCCACATAATAATGTCTATCCTATGCCTTTTTTTACATCAAATACTGATGAAGTTTATGTAGGCAGGGTTAGAGAAGACATTGCATTTGACAATGGATTAAGCTTTTTCGTAGTGGCTGACCAGCTTAGAAAAGGAGCTGCAACCAATGCTATTCAAATAGCAGAGTTGTTGGTTAGAGAAAATATGGTAGGTGAAAAATAATGTATGGAAGAGTAATGACCGCAATGGTCACACCTTTTAAAGGTAGTGAAGTAAATTATAATGAAGCAGCTAGATTAGCCAAATTCTTAGTTAATAATGGTTCAGATTCTTTACTAATCTGTGGTAGTACAGGTGAAAACCCTACTATGACAAAAGAAGAAAAAATAAAATTGATCAGTACAGTAAAAAATGCTGTTGAAGTGCCTATAATGGCTGGAACAGGAACTTTTAATACAGCTGAATCTGTAGAATTTACAAAAGAAGTTGATAAAATTGGAGTTGATGGCTTTTTAATAGTTACACCTTATTATAATAAGCCAAATCAGGAAGGTATATTTCAACATTTTAAAATGGTTGCAGAATCCACTGAAAAACCAATTATGCTTTATAACATACCTGGAAGGTCAGTGAAAGAAATTGCAGTAGACACAATAGTAAGACTTTCTAAAATACCAAATATAAGCTATTTGAAAGCAGCCTGTGGTAACTTAACAAATATAAGCTTAACAAAAAAACAAACAGATGATGATTTTATAATATACAGTGGGGATGATGCTTTAACATTACCTATGTTGTCTATTGGTGCAAGAGGAATAGTTAGTGTTGCTTCAGCTATAATTGGTAAAGAAATTAATCAAATGATAGCAGAGTTTCAGGCAGGGAATGCAAAGAAAGCACAAGAGTTACATTTAGAATATTTAGATGTATTTAATGATTTATTCTGTGATACAAACCCTGTTCCTGTAAAATATGCTCTTTCACGATTAGGGTTTGATACTAAAGAAGTAAGGCTGCCAATGGTGGAACTTGAGTCTAGTTCAAAAAAAATAATCGATGATATGCTAAAAAGACATAATTTAATATAGTAATTACAGGGAGAGATTGAAAATATCCTCCCTTTTTACTTGCTTGGTTAGGATATTTAGATTAAAATTAGAATGTATAAAAATAAACAATCTAATTATTTAAACAAAATTAATACTTATTTTAAAGGGAGTTAATTAATGAAGAAAAAATTTTCAGCAATATGTATATTGATAAGTGTATCCTTACTTTTAGTTGGTTGCGGTAGTGCTAATACCAGTGATAAAACTGTTAGTGTAGTAGGTTCAAGTTCAGTTGCACCTTTAGCTGAATATGAATCAGAAAATTTTTTAAGAGTTGATAAAGCTATAGAAGTTGATGTTCAAAGCGTCGGTTCTTCATCAGGTATTAAAGCAGCAATTGATGGAACAGCAAATATTGGTATGTCATCCAGAAATTTAAGTGAAGAGGAAGCCAAGGAGTTGAAAGAAGTTGTTATTGCCTTAGATGGAATTGCTGTTGTTGTAAATCCTAATAATAAAGTTAAAAATTTGACTAAAGATGAATTGTTGGCAATATATCAAGGTAAAATTAGGAATTGGAAAGATGTTGGTGGAGATGATGCACCAATAGTAGTTATTAGTAGAGAAGAAGGTAGTGGAACAAGAGGTGCTTTTGAGGAAATTACAGGACTTGAAATAGAAAAAAATGATAAAAAATATACAACTGTTTTTAGTCGTGCAATTATAACTGATGGAAATGGATCTGTAAAACAAAATATTGCTTTAAAGAAAAATGGAATTGGATATATATCCGTAGGATCAGTTGATGATAGTGTGAAATCGGTAGCAGTAGATGGTGTTTTACCCACAGAAGAAACTATTAAAGCTGGAGAATATTTAATATCAAGACCATTTTTACTCCTTACCAAGGGTGATCCCACTCCAGAGGCTCAAGCTTTTATTGACTTTATTTTAAGTGATGAAGGACAAAAACTTGTAAAAGAACATAACTATATTACTGTTAATTAACAAGAACTTAACAATATTCTGATTTAGAATTAATGTTAATAGAATATAATTTAAGGAGAAAGCATGAAAAAGAAACTTGATAAATTAGCTGAATTACTATTTATAACATCAGCAATTATATGTGTTTTGGCTCTGTTATTAATCATGATATTCATTTTTTATAAAGGGGCACCAAGTATTTTGGAAACAGGTGTTTTTAAATTCTTGTTCGGTGTAGAGTGGCAACCAAGAGCTGAAGTGTTTGGAATATTACCAATGATTACAGCAAGTGTTTTAGTTACTATAGGCGCTATTTTAATCGGAGCACCTGTAGGAGTTCTGACCGCAACATTTATAGTTTATTTAGCACCTAAAAGAATAGGAAATATATTAAAAACAGCCACTGATGTGTTAGCTAGTATACCTTCAGTAATTTATGGATTCTTTGGACTGATGATTATAATACCATTTATTGATAGATTTTTAGCAGGTGGTGCTGGTGGAAATAGTATATTGGCAGCAATCATTATTTTATCAATAATGATTTTACCTACTGTTATAAGTATTTCAGAATCATCAATGAGAGAAGTGGATATAAGTTATCGAGATGCTTCCCTTGCATTAGGTGCAACTAAAATATCAACCATTTTTAAAGTGATGATACCATCGGCATTTTCAGGTATTATGGCAGCCGTTATATTAGGTGTGGGAAGAGCACTAGGTGAAGCGATGGCTGTAATTCTAGTTTCTGGAAATGCTCCATTTATGCCAGATTCTATATTAGCTCCAGTTCGTACCATGTCAGCTAATATAGCTCTTGAAATGGGTTATGCAAGTGGTGCACATCAAGAAGCATTATTTGGAACTGGTGTTGTTTTATTTGTATTTATTTTCATTATTAATTTTATATTTTATATAGTGAAGCATAAGGGGGGCGTGAAAAATTGAGTACTAAAGTAAAAGATACGATTTTAAGCTTATTAGTATACCTTTCATCCTTTCTTACAATTTGCTCTCTTGTAGCAATTCTAGGATATATTTTATGGAATGGATTAGGAGCCTTGAATTTTAATTTCTTTATGGAATTAGCACCAAGTATAATTACAACTTTATTAGTAATCTTTGTTTCAATTTTAATTTCTGTACCTATTGGTATTTGTGCAGCAATATACTTGCATGAATATGCAAAAAATAAAAGAGTAGTAGAATTAATTAACTTTGCTATAGATAGTTTGGCTGGAATACCATCAATTCTATATGGATTATTTGGTTTAGTATTTTTTGTAATCACAATGAAGCTAAATTGGTCAATATTAGCAGGTAGTTTAACCTTGGGAATAATGATATTACCAACTATTATCCGGGTTACTCAAGAGTCTTTAAAGATGGTGCCAGATAGTTTTAGAGAAGGATCCTTTGCCTTAGGTGCATCTAAAGTAACTACTTTATTGAAAATAATTATTCCAGCTGCAATAAGAGGCATAATAACAGCAGTAATTCTAAGTATTGGTAGAATTGTTGGTGAGACAGCTGCAGTATTTTTAACTGTTGGTACAGTAGATAAAGTGCCAGATGGTGTTATGTCATCAGGTAGAACTTTGTCAGTTCATTTTTATTTATTAGTTAAAGAAGCTATTGGACCAGATGCTTTTAATCAAGCTTTCGGAACAGCTACTTTATTAATTATAATTGTATTAATGATAGTATTGTTTACACAATTTCTATTTAGAGGGAGAAATGATTAATGGATAGTATAACAAAAATTAAAACAGAAAATCTTGAATTGTTTTATGGGGAAGTTCAAGCTTTAAAAAATATAAATTTGGATATTAAAGAAAAGGAAGTAACTGCACTGATAGGACCATCTGGTTGTGGTAAATCTACCTTTTTAAAAACTATAAATAGAATGAATGATTTAATAGTTGGTTGTAAGATTAATGGGAAAGTAATATTCGATGATATAGATATTTATGGTCAAGATATAGATATTATAACTTTAAGAAAAAAAATAGGCATGGTATTTCAAAAACCAAATCCATTTAAAATGTCTATTTATGATAATATAGCTTATGGTCCAAGAATTCATGGGGTTAAAAAGAAAAGTTCCCTAGATGAAATTGTTGAAAAATCATTAAGAAAAGCATTTATATGGGATGAAGTAAAAGATCGCTTAAAGACTAACGCTTTATCATTATCTGGTGGACAACAACAAAGATTATGCATAGCTAGAGCGTTGGCAGTTGACCCAGAAGTAGTTCTTATGGATGAACCGACAAGTGCTTTAGACCCTATTTCTACACTTAAAATTGAAGATTTAATAAGTGAATTGAAAAAAAACTATACAATCATAATTGTAACTCATAATATGCAACAAGGTGCAAGAATATCTGACAGAACAGCATTTTTCCTTAGTGGAGAAGTTATTGAATATGATTTGACTGATACTATATTTACAAATCCAAAAAATCCTAAAACTGAGGAATATATAACAGGCCGTTTTGGTTAGGGGTGAAAATGTCTAAAGAATTAATTTATGTTGTTGATGACGAAAAAAACATAAGAGAATTAATTGAATATAATCTTGTAAAATCTGGTTATAATGTAAAATGTTTTGAAAATGGTCAGACATTTTTAGATGCATTAAGTAATACAAAACCTGATTTAGTTTGCCTTGATATAATGTTACCGGATTTCGATGGTTTAGAATTATGTAAAAGAATAAGGGCAAATAAAAGATTATTTGATATTCAAATAATCTTATTAACTGCTAAAACTACAGAATTTGACACAATAATTGGGTTAGAGTCAGGAGCAGATGATTATATTCATAAGCCTTTTTCAGTAAATGAATTATTAGCAAGAGTTAGAGCGATGCTTAGACGGAAAAATAAAATTAATACAAAAATTGAAGATGTGGGATTTGGTGAATTATCAATTGATATTGAAAAAAGAACCGTGAAAATTGATGGGAAATTAGTTGATCTTACATTAAAAGAATTTGAATTATTAAATTTATTAGCTAGTGGTAGTGGTAAGGTTTACACTAGGAATGAACTATTAGAGAAAATCTGGGGTTATGACTATTATGGCGATACAAGAACAGTAGATGTTCATATACATAGTTTGAGAAAAATTATAGGAGATAAATATATACTAACCGTAAGAGGTATAGGTTATAAATTTATCAGTTAGGAGTTCGTAATGAAAAGAAGACTTTTTATTAGTTTTTTTATACCAGTCTTTTTATTGGTTGTTGCCTTTATGGGAATAGTAGGATTATTATCTTTTAGAACATATAACCAACAACTGGAAAATGATTTAGTTTCAATTGTATCTTTGATTAGTTATGATACACAACAAGGCATAAAAAATGAGGATATTATAAATAAATATGATGTAATAGGCAAGCTTTCATTCATCGATAAAGAAGGAAAACTTATTACAAGTTTTGATAGTGCTATTGAAGATGATAAAAATATTTTGGCCAGAGAAGAAGTTAAGGAAGCTTTAAAAGCAAACATAGGTTCTAGTTTGAGATATGAAGAAAATACTAAAGAATTTACTTTTTATAAAGCATTCATATCTGCAGGAGAAATAATTATTATTGCAATACCATTGATAAGTCAATCGGCTTTAATAATAGCTTCTATTGGATATATATTCTTAGCTGTTTTATTAACAATTGGAATATCAGGTGTATTTTCCTATTTTTTCTACAAAAGGAATATTGAACCTATGATGATATTGGAAAAATATATCAGAAGAACTTATAAACATAAAGCTATTGCTCAGGTAGGCATACAAAGTTTACCAATAGAATTAAAGAGAATAGCAGATATTTTTAAGGAAACTACTAAATCATTACAAGAATATGCCGAAAAAGAAGAAGAACAAAAGTTATACTTATACTCTACGATTGATACTATGGTGGATGGTTTTATTGCTATTGATGAAAATGAAGATATTAAGTTAATCAACAAAAGTGCTATTTCTATATTTGCATTAAATAAAGAAAATGTAATAGGTAGTAATCTATTAGTACAAACCCAGAATTTTGAATTAAGTAATGCTGTAAAAGAAATCGATAATACAGTTACTATTAGTGATTTAGTTATAGATAATAAAACTTATAAATTAACTATCTATACTTTAGAAAAAAATATGGGTAAACTTATAATCTTATATGATATAACAAAATTGAATCAATTAGAGAATATGAGAAAAGAATTTGTCTCAAATGTATCCCATGAATTAAAAACTCCTTTAACAGCTATCATTGGATTTATTGAAACACTAAAAGATGGCGCTATTGATGAACCAGATACTGCTAGAAAGTTTTTAGGAATAATTGAGTTAGAAAGTCAAAGATTGGAGATGCTAATTGGAGATTTATTAGAATTATCTAGTATTGAAAGTAATAAAATTGATAGATTAAATGAGGATATTGATATTAAAGATATTGCTGGTGGAGCTATTGAAGCATTTAAAACTATTGCTGACAAAAACAATGTAGCTTTAGTCAATAATGTAACAGGTAATTACGTGATTAAAGGAAATTTAGAATTATTTAAAGCAATGCTATATAATTTAATAAGTAATGGTATTAAATATAATGTTAAAGATGGTTCAGTCTCTATTAATTGTAAATATTTAGGAGAAGGAATTGTAATGGAGATTATTGATACTGGAATTGGTATAAGTAAAGACAATTTATTTAGAATATTTGAAAGGTTTTATAAAGTTGATAAAAGCAGAAGTTATGACCCAGAAAGTACGGGTTTAGGTCTTGCTATAGTTAAACACATTTTAGAACTTTTTGATGGTGATATAAGTGTAGATAGTATTTTAGGTGAGGGAACCACTTTTAGAATTTATCTGCCAAAGAAGGAGGTATAACAATGAGTAGAGGATCATTTGATCAGGCATTAGCTGACGTTAATCAAGATATTGTTGAATTAGGATCTAGGACAATACAGGTATTAGAAAAAACCAAAGTAGCTCTAACTAATTTGGATGAGAAATTAGCGAGACAAATTTATAATGATGATGATTTTATTGATGCAAAGGAAATAGAAATAAGTGAGAAATGCATGAATATAATTATTAGGGAACAACCAATAGCAAAAGATTTGAGATTTTTATTAACAGCATTAAAGATAAGTAGTGATTTTGAAAGAATTTGCGATCACAGTGCACAAATAACAAAATTGACACGGAAATTACTAAAACATAATGCGGGAACATTACCGGCAGGTGTAGAGGAAATGTTTGATATCACACTAGATTTGACACGTAGAATTGTTAAAGCCTATGCTACAAATGATGTGGATATTGCATTAGGCGTATATGATGATGATGATAGATTAGATCAAGCCTATAAAACAATGGTTAAATGGATAAAAAGCGAAATAGAAAATAATGTTGATCAAGTTGATCAATATATGGACTATTTATTTATAAGCAAATATTTTGAAAGAATTGGTGACAGAACTAATTCTATCGCTAAATGGATAATTTACAAAGAAAAGGGAACAATTAGACATTACTATAATATGAAAAATATCTAAATTTAACAACAAAAAACAAAGGCTGTTAAGCCTTTGTTTTTTATTATGTATATATCCTACTTTAAGCAAATATGATATAATTGATGGGATATAAAACGAGGTGACAAGGTGCTTAAAATAGACTTTAAAGACTTCTATGATTTTGATAATAACAAGTATGAAAAGAACGTATTGGAAATTCATGATAAAGTCGAAAAACTTAAAAATTTTACTGGTCAATACTTAGGTTGGATGGAGTATACGACACAACAAAATAGTGAGATTGATAAAGCAATACAACTAGGAATAGAATTTCAAAAATTCGAAACATTAGTTGTAATTGGTATTGGTGGTTCTTTTTTAGGGACTAAAAGTTTTTATGAAATTTTTAAAGATAGGATTGATCAAAATAAAACAAAGCTTATTTTTTTAGGCAATAATATTTCTGGTCATTATTTAAAAACTATACTTAGAAAATTGGAAAAACAAGATTTTGCTGTTAATATTATATCAAAATCTGGTGGTACTTTAGAACCAGCAATAGCTTTTAGATTAGTAAAGGACCTTCTTTATAATAAATATGGAGTAGAGGCTAAAGAAAGAATTATTGTTACCACAGATCCATTTAAAGGAAATCTTAGGAAAATAGCAATAGATGAAGGTTATCAGACATTGTCCATACCAGAAAATATTGGAGGTAGATATTCTCTATTTACAACTGTTGGATTTTTACCTTTAAGTGCAGCTGGAATTGATGCTTATGAAATAATTGAGGGTATTAGAGCTGCTAAAAAAATATTTGATCAAAGAAGTTTAGATAATCCAGCATATAAATATGCTATAGCTAGAAGAATAGCTTGTGAAAAAGATAAAAATATAGAAATATTTACAGCATATGATCCTAGTTTCACCTACTTTTTAGAATGGTTAAAACAATTATTCGGGGAAAGTGAAGGTAAAGAGGGAAAAGGCATCTATCCTATGAGTGTTATTAACACAAGAGATTTACACTCTTTAGGTCAATTTATCCAGGAAGGCAGAAAAGATCATTTTGAAACTATTATTTGGGCTGATGAGAATAATGAAATTATATTTAATGAACTTGATATCGATTTTGATAGTTTAAATGACTTGGCAGGCATTGATATTGATTTGATAAATAGAAAAGCCATGGAAGGAACAAGAATAGCTCATAAAAATGGAAATATAAAAAATATATTGATTGAAATTGAAGAGATCTCTCCATATAGTTTAGCTTATTTAAGTTATTTTTTCATGAAAGCATGCAGTATGACCTGTTACTTGTTGAAAGTTGATCCATTTAACCAACCGGGTGTTGAGGAATACAAAAAAGAAATAAAGAATCTATTAGATGAATTGTAATGTGAGGAAATAATGTTTAAAAATATTAAAGAAGTTGAAGAATTTATATATAGCTCTTATGTTACTAGATATAACAACATCCCTAGTGGTTCAGATGCGTTTGTTAGAAACCCAAATATAACTAGAGAAATGTTAGATTATTTAGGGTCAGTCGATAGAAAACAAAAGAATATTATGATAACCGGTAGTAAAGGAAAAGGCTCATTATCTGTTATGGTTGCAAAAATTTTAGAGGGGCATGGTTATAAAATAGGCTTGTTTACCAGTCCTCATTTAAGGGACTATACAGAAAGAATAAGAATAAATGGTAAAGCTATTTCAGAAAATGATTTAATAGCAATAGCAGATAAAATTAAACCTATATATGATGAGATAGAAAATAGACTGCCTAAACATAAATATATTGGACCTGTTGGAGCAACAGCGGTGATGGCTATGTCATATTTTTATGAAAATAATACTGATTTTAATGTCATAGAATGTGGTAGAGGAGCAAGATTTGACGATGTGAATCAGATTCAGGGCTTTGTAGGTGGAATTAATAAAATATTTTTAGAACATGTTGGTCCCTTAGGTCATAGTATTGATGAAGTGGCTCATCACAAGGCTGGGCTTATAAAAAAACCATTAAAGGCCGTCTTTTCAGCTGAACAAAGTAAATATGCTGATTTAGTTTTAAGATATGAGTCAAGAAAATTTAATATTCCTATTAATATTTATAATCAAGAATTTAGTGCTTATGATATAAGACTAACCAATAATGGTACTGAATTTTCTGTGAATGGAAAATTCGGTAAATATGAAGATTTATGCCTATCTTTATTAGGCAGACATCAGGCAGAAAATGCTTCGCTAGCAATTGCTATTTCAGAATATGTGTTAAATAAAAAATTAGATAAAGTTATTTTAAGTGAAATATTGCAAAATATTAAATGGCCTGGCAGAATGGAAATTCTTGAAAAAATCCCGCTAGTTGTACTTGATGGTTGTATATCGAGAGAATCGATGACTCAAGCAAAGGAAGTTATTGATTTTCTTGAATATAAAAAAATGATTGCAATAGTAGCCATTCCAGAAGATAAAGATTATTTGGGAGTAATTGAAATACTAAAGTCATATAAATGCGATATTATTATGACCTATGCAGATAATGATTATTTGAAATTTACAGAAAAACAAGTTATTGAAGCTCGTAAGATTTATCCTGTAGAATTTATAAATAAAGTAAGCAATGCCATAGATTATGCTAAATCACAAAGTAACGAAAATACATTGATTTTATGTTTAGGTACACAATCTTTCATAAAAGATGTGAAGATATATTATAAAGAAGACACATTGAATATTTAAGGAGAACTATTATGACTGACATTCAAAAAAAAATTATTAAATTAAAAGAAGATAAGAACGCTATAGTACTAGCGCACTATTATCAAACTATGGACATACAAGAAGTTGCAGATTTTGTAGGTGATTCTTTTGAATTGGCTAAAATTGCTCAAAATACTGAAAAACCAATAATAGTATTATGTGGAGTAAGATTTATGGCTGAAAGTGCAAAAATATTAAACCCAGAAAAGACAGTTCTTTTACCTGCTTCTAATGCTGGATGTTTAATGGCAGATATGATAACTCCTTCAGATGTAATTAAATTAAAAAAAGAGCATCCAAAGGCAGCTGTAATGTGTTATGTTAATTCAACCGCAGAAACAAAAACATATTGTGATATTTGCTGTACTTCCTCATCAGCTGTGAAAATTGCTAAATCTCTAAAAGAAGAAGAAATTATTTTTATACCAGATAGAAACTTAGGCTCATATGTAGCTGAACAAGTTCCTGAAAAGAAATTTTATTTTTATAGAGGATTTTGCCCAATTCATAATATTGTAAGTGCTGATGAAGTTGTGGAGGCTAGGCAAAAATATGTAGATGCTCCAGTTGTAGTGCATCCTGAATGTAATAAAGCTGTTAGAGATGCTGCTGATTTTATTGGTAGCACCTCTGCTATAATTAAATATGTCGAAAATTCCGATAAAAAAGAATTCATTATTGGTACAGAAATAGGTGTGGTTGAGAGAATAAATCAACTTATTCCTGGTAAAAAAGCATATTTATTATCAAACCATTTAAGTTGTATAAATATGAAAAAAACTAAAATCACTGATGTTTTAAATGCTTTAGAAAATTTAGAAGAAGTTATTGAATTAGATAAAGATACTATGGATAAAGCTAGAATAACATTAGAAAGAATGGTAAGTGTAAATTAATGAGAAGATATATTAATGTATCAAATATTAAAGATAATGGGTTGAGATTTGATTTAGTAATAATTGGAGGAGGAGTTGCTGGTTTATACGCGGCTTTAAATTTATCAGATAATCTTAGCTGTTGTTTAATTACTAAAGAAAGTATTGATATTTCAAATTCTTGGTTAGCTCAAGGTGGAATTGCTGCGGCTATCTCTGAAGGTGATTTACCACAATATCATTATGATGATACCTTACTTGCAGGAGCAGGTTTAGTTAATACTGAGGCAGTTAAGGTCTTAGTAGAAGAAGGACCTAAAGATATTAAGACTTTGCTAGAATGGGATGTACCCTTTGATCTTGATGGAGAGGGTGACTTGCTAATTACTAGAGAAGGTGGCCATCGTAGAAATCGAATTGTTCATGCTCATGGTGATGGAACTGGACGAGAAACAGTAAAAGCTTTAGCTAGATTGGTAGCTACCAAAGAAAATATTAAATTTATGCCTAATAAATTTTTATTAGATGTAGTAACTGATAATAATAGTGTCAATGGTGTGATTATTACAGATAAAGATAATAGAGAATATATAGGTACTAACCAAGTTATATTGTGCACTGGTGGAAGTGGACAAATATATGAACATACTACCAATCCAGGTATAGCAACAGGTGACGGAGTAGGAGCATCTATGCGTGCTGGAGCTAAAACTAAAGATATGGAATTTGTTCAGTTTCATCCAACTGGTTTGTATATTGAAGGTGAAAAAGGAAGATCTTTTTTAATATCCGAAGCTGTTAGAGGGGAAGGGGGTATTTTAAGAAATATAAATGGTGAAGCTTTTATGGATGATAAACATGAATTGAAAGATTTAGCACCAAGAGATATTGTTGCTAGATGTATTATAAATGAAATGAAAAATACAAATTCACCTTTTGTATATTTAGATATTACCTCAAAGTCAAAGGCTTTTTTATCTAAAAGATTTCCAACGATATATGGTGAATGTCTTAATCAAGGTATAGATATAAGTAAAGAATATATTCCGGTTTGTCCAGTTCAACACTATATGATGGGTGGAATTGCCACGGATTTATTTGGAAGAACAAATATACAAGGCTTATTTGCATGTGGAGAAGCAGCTAATACAGGAGTTCATGGTGCTAATAGGTTGGCTTCTAATTCAATGTTGGAATGTTTAGTCTTTTCAAGAAGAGCGATATCGATTATTAATTCAATATCGGATAAGTATTCCAAAGAAAAATTAGTAATGAATTTATCTGAGGAAAGTCAGAAGAATTTACTGAATTTAGAATTAGATATGTCTTCATTAAAAGATGTTATTAGAGAACTGATGACTAGCTATGCAGGTGCAATTAGACATGAAAAAGAAATGCAACTAGCTTTAGATTCCATAAAAAAAATCTATAATACTCTTGAAGTTGTAGTTTTAGATACGAAAGAAAAAGCCGAAGTATATAATATGAGTATAGTGGCAATGGAAATATTAAAAAGTGCCATAAATCGTAAGGTTAGTATTGGTGCACATTATAGGGAGGATTAAATGAAAGAGTATCTTTTTAAAAATATTATAATAGATGCAATTATAGAAGATATTGGCAGTGGTGATATAACTACTAATATTTGTATATCAGAAGATAGTGATTCTGAAGCTTTATTAATAGCTAAAGATTCTGGAATATTAAGTGGAATAGAAGTATTTGAAGAAGTTTTTAATATTTTAGATTCAAATGTTAATATTGAATTTAACTATAAAGAAGGCGATAATGTAGAAAAAGGTGATATTATTGCTATGATATGGGGCAAAACTAAAAGTATTCTTAGTGGTGAAAGGGTAGCTTTAAATTTCTTGCAACATTTATCAGGAATAGCGACCTCCACTAGGAAATATGTAGATATGGTTGATGGCTTTTCTGTTAAAATAGTTGATACAAGGAAAACGACTCCTCTTTTAAGAGTTTTAGAAAAGTATGCTGTTACAATTGGTGGTGGTTATAATCATAGATTTGGCTTATATGATGGGATTATGATAAAAGATAACCATATTGTAGGGGCAGGAAGTATAAAAAATGCTATAGAATTAGCTAAAAAAAATAGTCCTCATACTTTGAAAATTGAGGTAGAGACTAGTAATAATGAAGAGGTTAAAGAAGCGTTGGAAAATGGTGCTGATATTATTATGTTAGATAATATGTCTATTGAAGAAATGAAAGTTGCAGTTGATCTTATAAATGGTAAGGCTATTGTTGAGGCTTCAGGTAACATGGCTGATAGAGATTTAAAAGATATAGCTGCTACAGGTGTTAATATAATATCTATAGGAGGACTTACAAATTCTATTAAAGCTTTGGATATAAGTTTGAAGTTTAAATGATTGACAAATATCCCCTGATTTAATAAAATAGTTCTAATGGTAAATGTGAAGAATAGGAAGAGTAGTCTAAGTAAGCATTATAGAGAAAAAGGGATGGTGGAAACCTTTTATGTAAGTGAGATGAAGGTAGCCTAGGAGCAGTTCAAGTGAACAAAGAGTAGTTTGAACCGGATTAGCCCGTTAAAGCAAAGAGAGAAAAATAAGGTGGTACCGCGATCCGTCGCCCTTTGAGGGCAGACGGGTTTTTTATTTGAGGAGGAAAAAGAAGTGGAAACAAAATATAATCCAGGTTCAGTTGAAAAAAAATGGTATGAATATTGGGAGAAAAATGGTTATTTTCATCAAGAAGTAGATAAAAATAAAAAACCTTTTTCTATTGTTATGCCCCCTCCAAATGTAACAGGTCAGTTGCACCTTGGACATGCTATGGATAATACTTTACAAGATATTTTAGTTAGATATAAAAGAATGGCTGGGTACAATACAGTATGGATTCCAGGAACGGATCATGCTGGAATAGCAACACAAGCAAAGGTTGAAGAAGATTTAAAAAGTCAGGAAGGTCTATCTAAATATGATTTAGGCAGAGAAAAATTTTTAGATAGAGTATGGGAATGGAAAGAAAAATATCATGAAAGAATAGCTAGCCAACTTAGATTGTTAGGAAGTAGTTGTGATTGGAGCAGAGAAAGATTCACTATGGATGAAGGTTGCTCTATAGCAGTAAAAGAGGTATTTAAGCAATTATATGATAAAGGATTAATTTATCGTGGTGAATATATGGTTAATTGGTGTCCTAAATGTCATACTACAATATCTGATATTGAAGTTGAGCATTCAGATAAACAAGGTAATTTATGGTATATACGTTATCAGGTTGAAGGTTCAGATGATTATATTACTATAGCTACAACAAGACCAGAAACAATGATAGGTGATTCTGCTGTTGCAGTTTCAAAAGGTGATGAGAGATACAGTAAATATGTTGGTAAAAATCTTATATTACCAATAATTGGTAGAAAGATTCCAATTATTGAAGATGAATATGTAGAAAAAGAATTCGGTACTGGTGCAGTGAAAATAACGCCAAGCCATGATCCTAACGATTTTGAAATAAGTATGAGACATGATTTAGATCATTTTATAGTTATAGACAAAACAGGTAAAATGACAGGTGATGCAGGCAAATATTTAGGCATGGATCGCTATGAGTGTAGGGATGCAATTGTTGAAGATCTTAAAGAATTAGGTTATTTAGTTAAGGTTGAGGATTATAATAACTCTGTAGGTTGTTGTTACCGATGTGATACTGTTATAGAACCACTTGTATCTAAACAATGGTTTGTGAAAATGGAACCACTTGCAGAAGCAGCAGTAAAAAAAGTTTTAGCTGGAGAAGCTAAATTCGTTCCAGAACGATTTACCAAAATATATTTAAGCTGGATGGAAAATATACGGGATTGGTGTATATCAAGGCAACTTTGGTGGGGTCATCGTATACCAGTATATTATTGTAAAGAATGTGGAGAAATGATATGTGACCTTAATGAGGTTAAAGTATGTCCTAAGTGTAATTCTTCAAAAATAGAACAAGATCCAGATGTACTTGATACGTGGTTCAGTTCAGCATTATGGCCTTTTTCAACATTAGGTTGGCCAGAAAAAACTATTGAGTTGGAACATTTTTATCCAACATCTGTTTTGGTAACTGGAAGAGATATTATATTTTTTTGGGTAGCTAGAATGTTATTTATGGGTATTGAATTTATGGATAAGGTACCTTTTGATGATATTTTTATTCATGGATTAATACTTGATGAACAAGGTCGAAAAATGAGTAAATCTCTTGGTAATGGAATTGATCCATTATTACTAATTGAAGAATATGGTGCTGATACATTAAGATATATGTTAATTACAGGCAATACACCAGGAAATGATATACGTTTTCATACTGATAGATTAGAAGCCATAAGAAATTTCTGTAATAAAATTTGGAATGCTTCACGTTTTGTAATGATGAATCTTGAGGGTTATGATTCTAATAGAGCTATTACAGCTTATTCACTTGCAGACAAATGGATTATTGGAGAATATAATAGAACTGTTAAAAGTGTAACTGAAAATCTAGAAAAATATGAATTAGGTATCGCTGCTGATATAATTTATGAATTCATTAGAAATAGTTTTTGCGATTGGTATATAGAAGCAATAAAAGATACTTTATATAATGGGTCAATGGAAGAAAAGCAAAATGTTCAAAAAATATTAGTAGATATTTTATCAGGAACACTTTCTTTATTACATCCATTTATGCCATTTATAACTGAAGAAATATGGCAAAATTTGCCTCATGACGGGGACACAATTATGTATGCTAAGTGGCCTGAAGAGGAAAAAGAAAAAGAATATATTGATGAGATTTTGGGTATGGATTTAGTAATGGATAGTATTAGGCAAATTAGAAATATAAGAGCTGAAATGAATGTGCCAATTGGAAAGAAGATACCAATAATTGTTTATCCTAAAGCAGATTATGAAGATTTAGCATTTGCAGGATTAAAATATTTCTTAACCCTTGCAAAAGGTTCAGAAGTAATTATCAAGGAGTTTGCTGAAAAAAGAATAGATAATTCAGCCATGGCAGTTAATGAAGCCTTTGAAATATTTATTCCTATTGAGGGATTAGTAGATATTAAAGAGGAAAAAAAACGTCTTGAAAAAGAAATTAAGGAACTGCAGTCAGAAATTGATAGAATTGATAATAAATTAAGTAATGAAAGCTTTATAGCAAAAGCACCGCTTTTGGTTATAGATAAAGAAAAAGAAAAATTAGAAATGTATAAAGTTAAATATGCAACTGTAAAATCTAGATTGGAAAATATTTAAATGAATAATTTTGATGAAGCCATGCTTTACCTAGAAGAATTAAATAAGTTTGGGTGGAAACCAGGATTAGAAAGAATTGAAAAGCTTCTTAAAGCCCTAGGTAATCCAGAAAAGACCTTTAAATCAATACATATTGGTGGAACTAATGGAAAAGGTTCTGTAACTGTAACTATAAGTAAAGTATTAGAGGAGCAAGGCTATAAGGTTGGTAAATTTATATCTCCAGAAATCTATAATATAAGAGAAAGAATACAAATAAATAGCAAGTGGATACCAGAAGATAAAATGATTGAAATATTATCTGATATTTCTGTTATAATCGATGATATGAAAAAGAATGGCTTTGAAGAACCAACAAATTTTGAAGTTTGGACAGCTATGTGTTTTAAGTATTTCAGTCTAGAAAAAATAGATTTTGGAGTTATCGAAGTTGGCCTTGGTGGTGAAATAGATTCAACCAATGTTATAAATCCTCTTTTATCAATAATTACTAATGTTTCTATTGATCATAAGGATTATCTTGGTGATACTGAAACTGAAATAGCAAAAGTTAAAAGTGGGATAATCAAAAAAGGTAAGCCTGTAATATCAGGCAGTACCAATCAAGATGTAATAAATGTGATTGAAAAAAAATGTAAAGAAATGAAAAGTGAACTATTTAGATTCGGGCTTGAATTTGATGGTTTAGAAAAAAAATTCAATGAAGGGTTCTCAAACTTTATTTTTCAAAATAAAGATTATGAGGTAGAGGTTAATTATTCCTTAGTTGGCCACCATCAAATAATTAACGGTAGCGTTGCACTTGAAGCTATATATATATTAAATAAAATGGGCTTTGTAATAGACATGAATAAAGCTGCATTAAGCCTAGCTAAAGTTGAGTGGGCGGGACGATTAGAAATGATATATTACAAAGGTAAAAGAGTATTATTGGATGCTGCTCATAATCTAGAAGGTGCTAAAAATCTTGCATTAGCTCTAACCGATATTTATGATTATAGGAAATTAATTTTGATGGTTGGTATTTTAGCTGATAAAGAAAGACAAAAAATGATTGATTATTTAGGACCTTTTGGAGATAAAGTAATAGTGACAAAACCTAATAGTCCTAGAGCTGATGATTTTCGAAAAGTGGGTGAATATTTTAAAGAATATTCAAAAGAAATTTATATTATTGAAGATGTAAAAGAAGCGATGGAAATGGGTATTAGTCTACTAGAGGATAATGATATATTATGTATAACTGGATCTATATATATGTTGCAGGAAATTAGAGGCTTATTCTAGGAGGTAAAATGAAAAAAAATAAAATTCCAGAAGTTACCATTATGAGATTGTCATCATACTCAAGGGTTTTAAATGATGCCTTGGCTAAAGGTGATAAAATAATTTCATCAAAAGGTATTTCAGCTTTAACAGGAGTTAGTCCCGACCAAGTCAGGAAAGATTTTGCGTACTTTGGTGAGTTTGGAGTAAGAGGGATAGGGTACAATATAGAAGAATTGAAAAATAATATATCTAAAATAATAGGAACTGATAGAAATTGGAAAGTGGCAATAGCAGGTTTAGGACATCTAGGCGGTTCCTTAGTTTCTTATCCTGGATTTTTAACAAGAGGTTTTATTATGGCTGGTATTTTCGATGTAAAAAATATCGGTGAAAAATATGGGAACCTTTATGTAGAACATATTGACAACTTTGAAACTATTGCGAAAAAGGTGGGATTTGATCTAGGTATTATAGTTGTACCAAAAGAATTTGCTCAGAATGTAGCTGATATTATGATTAAAAGTGGAATAAAGGCAATATTAAATTTTGCACCAATAATGTTAGACGTTCCAGAAAACGTAGAGATTAAAAATGTTGATTTGTCTATGTTTTTAGAAATGTTATCTTATTACATGTCAATAAAAATGTAAATTATTAATTAATAAAAAATATAATAACCTCCCTTGTTGAAATAATATTTCATAACGAAGGAGGTTTTATTATGGAAAAAAAGAAAATAAAAGACATGCCTAAATATTTAAGACCTAGAGAAAGATCCTTAGATGTTGGGATGAATAACCTATCTGATCAAGAAGTATTAGCAATTATAATAAGGTGTGGATATAGAGAACATACAGCATTAGATGTATCAGTGAATTTATTGCATAAATATGGTTCTTTAAAAAATATTAGTAAATTGACTGTGGAAGACTTATGTAAAATAAAAGGCATAGGAAAAGATAAGAGTCTGATGGTAATGGCTGCTTTTGAAATTGGAAGAAGAAGTACTATTGAAAAGATAAATAAAAAGCAAATATTATCATCAAAGGATGCATCAATAGTGTTAGAAACAAGTTTAAGAGGATTAAATAAAGAACATTTTATAATATTGATGTTAAATACTAAAAATTATTTACTTGGTATAGAAACTATTTCAATTGGAAGTTTAAATTCATCTATTGTACATCCCCGAGAATTATTTAAATCAGCAATAAATAAAAGTGCTGCAGGAATAATATTAGCGCATAATCATCCAAGTGGAGATGCTACTCCGAGTAAAGAAGATATTGAAGTCACAAAAAGAATTAAAAGTGGAGGACAATTATTAGGCATTGATGTGATTGATCATATTATTATTGGAGATAATTGTTATTATAGCTTTAAAGAAGAGAAAATGATTTAAAACTATTATCCATTCTTTTTTTATGTTATAATCTAAGGTGATATATTGTAATATTTGAGAGGGTGGACATATGTTTGGATTCAATTTTGGAGTAAAAGACTTAGGTATAGATTTAGGAACTGCTAATATTCTTGTTTATGTTAGAGAAGAAGGGGTTGTAATGCAAGAACCTTCAGTAGTGGCTGTTGATACAGTTACAAAAGAAATATTAGCTGTTGGGGAAGAAGCAAAACAAATGATTGGTAGAACTCCTGAAAAAATTATTGCTATCAGACCATTAAAAGATGGTGTCATTGCTGATTTTGATGTTGCACAAGCCATGTTGAGATATTTTATAGACAAAGCTAGAGGAAGATTTAGTTTTTTCAAGCCAGTTGTTGTTATAGGTGTTCCTTCAGGTGTTACACCTGTTGAGGAGAGAGCCGTAAAAGAAGCAGCTTTACAAGCTGGCGCAAAAGAAGTTCAATTGATAAAAGAGCCAATGGCTGCTGCAATAGGAGCAGGTCTTCCAGTTGATGAAGCTACAGGTAATATGATAGTAGATATTGGTGGTGGAACAACTGAAGTAGCTGTTATTTCTCTTGGTGGAATTGTTACAGATAAATCACTAAGAGTTGGTGGAGATGCTATGGATGTAGCGATTATTAATTTTTTGAAAAGAAAATACAATTTATTGATAGGTGACAGAACCGCAGAAGAAATTAAAATTAATTTTGGAAGTGCATATTTTCTTGATACTCCTGAAGATATTGAAAGGAAAATGTCAAGATATAGTGTAAGAGGTAGAGATTTATTAGAAGGACTTCCAAAAACAATTGAAATAACTGGAGAAGAAGTAAGAGATGCCCTTGAAGAACCATTGGCAAGAATAGTTGAATGTGTAAGATTTTGCTTAGAACATACTCCGCCTGAACTTTCTTCTGACTTGATTGACAGAGGAATAGTCTTAGCTGGTGGTGGTTCAAAGCTATACGGATTGGACAGATTGATAAGAGATGTGACTGGTATGCCAGTATATGTTGCAGAAGATCCTTTGTTAGCTGTTGCAAAAGGTACCGGCATAGTAGTTGAAAACTTGGTTATGTGGAGAAAAGTGTTAGGACATGATAGATAAAAATGAAAAATAATTCTATAAAACAAGGTAAGAAAGCCAGAGTATTTATAATTATAGGCTTAATTGCATTAACAATAATGATTAGAGTAACAAATGGCAATACTATTGGACTAGCACCTGTAGAATCGTTTTTTAAAGAGATGCTCTATCCGGCCCAAACTATTTCTAATTCAACTAGTAATGGATTTGTTAGTTTTTTTAAAGGCTTGGTAGATTACAAAAATGTTAAAGAAGAAAATGACTCTTTAAAAGCAGAAATAGCAGATTTGAAATCTGTAAATAGCGAACTGGTACAATACAGAGTTGAAAATGAAAAATTGAGATTATTGTTGAATATTAAAGAATTACATAAGGACTTGACTATTGTAAATGCAGAAGTGATAGGAAGAAGTATTGAAGATTGGTACAGAACTGTTACTATTAATAGAGGATATAGTAGTGGTTTGAGAGAGAATATGCCTGTAATTAATTATAGTGGTTTGATTGGAAGAATATCAAGCGTTACAAATTCAACTGCCGAAATCACTTTATTAACTGATCCTCAATATGGTGCGATAACAGTTGTCACTACAGAGACAGGATATCCAGGTATAGTTATCGGTGATGAGGATGGATTAGGTGGATTACAGATGATTCAAATACCTTCCACAGCTAATATACTAGAAGGTTATGAAGTAGTAACATCTGGTTTAGGAGATTTAGGGTATAAAAATATTAAAATTGGAAAAATTAAAGAAATTGTAAATAGTGCAGATGGACTAATGAAAAAAGCGATTATAGAACCATATGCCGATTTTGATGATTTGCATTTTGTAGGTGTAATAATTAAACAAGAGTTAGCAGTGATAACTTCAGAAGAAGTGAAAAAGTAGGATGAATCTAATGAAAATAATTAAACATGTCATTTTTTTTATAGTAATATGCCTCGCTTTAATAATCGAGGCAACTTTTTTTTCTAGTCTAAAATTTTTTGGTGCAAATCCAAATATAATTTTGGTTATTGTAGTTTCAATATCATTTTTTATAAGCGATAAGACTGCTTTGATTTATGCAGGATTTGCTGGGCTACTGGAAGATTTATTCATTGGATCAATGATTGGTAGTAATATGATAGCATTGATTATTACTATTTATTTAATTAAAACATATTCTAGTAGAATCATTAGAGAAAATATTATAACACCATTAATTATAATATTTACTTGTTCTATTACATATTATGTTTTAATGGCCGCAATATTATTCATAGCTGGAAATGGATACTTATTGAATATTGTATATTTGCAAAATACCTTATTTGGAAGTATTTATAATTTATTATTAGCAATTGTAATTTATCCTATTAGCTATTTAGTTTTGCACAATTATAAGGGAGAATATTAATGGCACAAAAGAAAAGCGCGCACACTAATATATATATATATTTATTATTGTTTTTAGCTATATTTATAGTTTTATCAAGCAGATTATTTTATCTGCAGATTCTTAACGGGGAAAAATATCAAACTCAATCAGCTAGTAATAGTTTGAAATTGATAAACTTACCTACTAAAAGAGGGGATATATTAGATGCTAATGGGGAAATTCTTGCAACCAGCGTTCCTATAGCCTCAATAAATTTTGATACTAATGCTATAACAGCTGATAAAGAAACTACAATTCATAATTTAGCAATTTTACTGGCACCCCTTGAAGTTAATGAAGCAAAAATATTAGAAACAATCGATGCAGCAAATAAAAAGGGCATATATGGGACTATTGAAATAATTAAAATTCCTTATGATCAAAGTCAAGGCTTAGAGATAATAGGTAAATTTTATGAAAGGGCAAAATATTTACCTGCAGCAACAGTTAATATTATCCCAACTAGATATTATCCTCTAGGACCGACATTAGGTAATATAATTGGTTATGTTGGTGCAATTAGTCAAGAAGAATATACAGATAATGAAGATATTTATACTTTGACTGATACAGTAGGTAAACTTGGAATAGAACGGTCAATGGAGATATTTAAAAAAGAAGGTTATACTATTAAAGGGTTAATGGGAACAAAGGGTACACAGGCAGTAGAAGTGGACTCTCAAGGTCGTACGGTGAATGTAAAATCATCTGAGAATGCTTCTATCCCAGGAGATAATGTAACTCTAACTATTGATATAAGATTGCAAGAAGCTCTGGAAAAAGAGCTGAATAATCAAATTAATATATCTAAGGCAGCTAATAGCAAAGCTGGAGCAGGAGCTGCAATAGTATTTAATGTTAATACAGGGGAAATTTTAGCGATGTCTTCTAAACCAGATTTAGATCCTAATGATTTTCTAGATGGACTTTCAGATGAGGAAGTAAAATATTACTTAGAAAATGATCAGTCCCCTATGTTAAATAAAGTGATTAATGTAGCCTATCCACCTGGATCAACTTTTAAAATGATTACAGCTCTATCTGGGCTACATTATAGTGGACTTACAGTTGATTATAAAGAGACTTGTACTGGGATTTGGAGAGATAATATTAAATGTACAGGAGTTCATGGAACTATAAATTTAACGACTGCTTTAACAGTATCTTGTAACGTATATTTCCAATCTTTTGCTGAACAAACTGGTATTGAAAATATATCAAAAACAGCTAGTCAATTTGGACTTGGTGTTGATACTGGTTTTACAGATTTAAAAGGTGTAACAAAGGGTTTTTTACCAACAGAAGCTTCAAAAGCTATTTATGAAAAAAACTATAGAGATGGAATGATTTCGAAAGTTACAGAAGAAACATCTAAGTCTATTGTAGAAATTAATCAAGATAACTCTTTAACCTCTAGTTCTAAAAAAGAACAAATAGAAGTTTTAGAACAAGAAAAAGATATAACTATCGCTAAATATGAAAGATACTATCAGGAAAATAAAGATTGGTATATACATGATACTGATTTAGTTTCTATTGGACAAGGTTTGAATAATTATAGCGTTCTTCAATTAGGTGAATATATTTCAACTTTGGCAAATGGTGGAACTAGGTATAAGCCTACTTTGATAAAAAGTATAGCTTCGTCTGATGGCAAGAGTGTTTATACGGTAACCCCCTTAATTTTAAATAAAGTTGAAATGACTGAAGAGGAAATAGAACCAGTGAAAATAGGTATGCAACAAGTTACAACAATAGGAACGGCTAGAAGAATATTTATTGGTAGTGGTTTGTCAGTTGCCGGGAAAACAGGTACAGCAGAAACTGGAAGATCTTCTGATATTAAGGAGTATCATGGTGTTTTTGTTGGATATTCACCAGTGGCAAAACCAGAAATTGCAGTAGCAGTTGTTGTTGAATATGCTAAAAATAGCTCAAGTACTGCTGCCGCAGTAGCAAAGGCTGTTTTACAGAAATATTTTAGTTTGAAAGGGAAATAAAATGAACAAGGATTTATGGAAAAAAGCTGATTGGTCTTTTGTTTTTTTAACAGTTTTATTAGCAGGTATTGGCTTTGGGCTAACATTTTCTTCTTCACAGGGATTGATGGAAAACTTAGTTCTTAAAACTGGGATATATGTAGTTATTGGAATAATAGGTCTATTGGTGATAGCCTCTATTGATTATAATAAATTTGGGGAAATAGAAAAACCTATATATGTTGCAATGATATTAATTTTAGTACTAGTTTTAATTTTTGGGATTGAAATATATGGCGCTAAAAATTGGATTTATATAGGTCCATTTAGTGTTCAACCATCTGAATTTAGTAAAATACTTTTTGTCTTAGCTTTTGGAAGTTATCTAACTAGACATTATGAGAATGATGGAAGTTGGAAAAGTATTATAAAAGCATTTGCTTATGCCTTTTTACCATTTATATTAATATTGATGGAACCTGATATGGGTACTGCATTGGTTTATTTAGCTATGATTTTTGGGATGATGTATGCATCAACATTAAATAAAAAATATATTACAATAATTTTATTTGGAGGATTGGCTTTTGTAGTGGTCTGGATTTCATTACATTTGTCGATAGGTTTACCAATACCATTAGCGGAATACCAAATACAGAGATTTACAGTATTTCTTAATCCATATTTAGATGGCAAAAATGGATTGGGAGCAGGTTATAATATTATTCAAGCTCTTATAGCAATTGGTTCAGGTGGTTTAGGTGGTAAAGGTTTTCTTCAAGGAACACAAGTTAATTTTCTGCCAGTAAAAGAATCTGATTTTATTTTTTCTGTTATTGGAGAAGAATTTGGCTTTATAGGAACTATAGCAATATTAATTATATATTTCATATTTTTAGTAAAAGCACTAATTATAGCTCATGAATGCTTAGATCATTATGGTTATGTTGTGGTGATGGGATTTATTAGCATGTTTTTATTTCATATTGTTGAGAATATTGGCATGAATTTAAGCTTAATGCCTATAACTGGTATACCATTACCATTTTTAAGTGCTGCTGGTAGTAATCTTTTAGTTAATTTTTTGGCATGTGGTATCATTATTAATATTAGTATGCAACGAACGAAAGTAATATTTTAGGAGAACAAATGGAGATTAGAAAAACAGTATATAATGAACTACTAATAGAAGTAGAAAAACCAGGAAGATATATTGGTGGAGAGTGGAATAGTACAAAAAAGAAATTTGATGAATCAAGTTGTCAAATAGTTTTTTGTTTTCCTGATGTTTATGAAGTGGGTATGTCTCATTTAGGTTTACAAATATTATATGGGTTAGTAAATGATACAACTCCCTATTTAATGGAAAGGGCCTTTATGCCATGGCCTGATATGTACAAAAAAATGGAAGAAAAGGATTTACCTTTATATTCTTTAGAATCATTTACACCATTATATGAATTTCCAGTTATTGGATTTACACTTCAATATGAAATGAGCTTTACTAATATACTTGCTATGTTGAAATTAGGGCGTGTACCTTTATTATGTTCAGATAGAATGAATGGAACTCATCCTTTAGTGATAGCTGGTGGTCCATGTAGCGTTAATCCAGAACCGATTAGTGATTTTATAGATTTATTTTTAATTGGTGATGGAGAGTTAGCTTTACCGCAAATATTAAAGATAACTTCTAAATATTTAGTTGATGGTAAAATTAATAATAGACTAGAATTATTAAAAGAATTAGCCAATTTAGAAGGAGTTTACGTACCTGCTTTTTATAAAGTTGAGTATGATAAGATGGGAAATTATTTAGGTACATTTAATATTTATAATAGAAATGAAATAGTAAAGAAAACAACAGTTGCAGATTTAGACAATAGTTATTTTCCAACAAAACTTGTAATTCCTTTTGTTGATGCTATTCATGATCGAATGATGTTAGAGGTATTACGTGGTTGTACTCATGGCTGCAGATTTTGTCAAGCTGGCAATTATTATAGACCTGTAAGAGAAAAGTCTGTATCAAAATTATTAGAAGTAGCTGATCAATTAGTTATTGGTAGTGGATATGATGATATATCCCTAACATCACTTAGTACAGCTGATTATACAGGAGTGAAAGAGCTAGTAGATAGTTTATTAGCAAAATATGAAAAAGATAAAATAAGTATATCTCTACCATCATTAAGGGTAGATACATTTTCTGTAGAATTAGCTTCACAAATACAAAAAGTTAGGAAAACAGGATTTACTTTTGCACCTGAAGCAGGCACTCAAAGAATGAGAGATATTATTAATAAAGGTGTGACTGAAGAAAACCTTATTGCTTCAGTAGAAGGAGCTTTTAAGGCAGGTTGGCAAAGGTTAAAACTCTATTTTATGATAGGTTTACCCGAAGAAACTGATGAAGATGTTATTGGTATAATCAAATTAGGAAAAAAAGTTTTAGATATGGGCAGAAAAATATCTGGAGGTAAAAATATTATAGTAACAGTGAGTGTGGCATCATTTGTACCAAAACCATTTACAGCCTTTCAATGGTTTGGACAAAATAGTAAAGCAGAACTTATGAGAAAACAATGGTTGCTAAAAGATGCTGTTAGAGAATTTGGAAAAGGATTAAAGTTAAGTTATCACTATTCTGATTTGAGTGTCTTAGAAGGCATGTTTGCTAGAGGAGATCGCAGGCTTGGAAAAGTTTTATTAAGTCTAAATAATAAAGGGGCAATGTTTGACAGTTGGGATGAATGGTTTGATATAGACATGTGGAATATTGCGTTAGAGGAAAATGGGATTTCAAAAGAATTGTATAGTGAACATTTCTTTGAAAAAGATGAACCGATGTATTGGGATCATTTTAATATTGGTGTTAAAAAACAATATTTATGGAATGAATATCAAAAGTCGAAAAACTTAGAAATCACAAAGGATTGTAGACTCGGTTGCACAGCTTGTGGTGTTTGTAATGAAGAGTTAAGAATGGATATAAAAGGTGAGTACCATGGCTAGTTATGTAATGGAGTTTTCAGTAAAAGGTCCTATAGCTTTTCTTTCTCATTTAGAGTTAATGAAACTATTTAGACAGGCATTTAGAAGAAGCTTATTGCCAATAAGCTTTAGTGAAGGATTTAATCCACATATGAAGTTATCCTTTGCTATAGCAAAAGGGGTAGGCCTTTTAAGTAATGGGGAATTATTGGAAATTGAAACTTATGAAGTCATTAATGAAGATGAGTTTAAAATTAAAGTCAATCAGGTATTACCTATAGGTATAGTAGTTAATGACATAAAAGAAAAAACAATATCTACAAAATCTTTAAGCTCAATGTTAAGAAAAGCAGAATATTATTTAGAGTTTAGTGATGATTTAAATAAAGATAAATATAAAAGTGTTATTGAAGAAAAATTAAGTAAACCAGAAATATTGATGGAAGTTAAAACAAAAAAATCAATTGGTATAAAAGATATTAAAGAGTTTATCTTAAACTGGAGATTTTTAGAAAAAGGACTCATTATTATTGTATATGCTGGAAGTGATAAAAACTTAAGAATAGATAATTTATTGAAATATTTAGAATTAGACCTTAAACCGATAAGAATGAAGTTGATTGGCGAAAATGGACCTATTATAGATAATTTAACATTAGGAGGTAAAAATGAAATCTAAAATTTTATTTGGAATAGTTTTTGTAGTAGTTGGAATTATTTTTGGCTTACAAGAGTTAGGATTAATTACTAACATAGGGTTAGATGGAAGTATAATATTTCCAATCATAATGATTATTATTGGCATAACAATATTAGTTAACAACCATAATATAATTTTCGGAGGTTTAGTAACTTTCTTGGGGTTAGTTTATTTAATAGATGGGTGGTATCCACAAGTTCATAAAATTATTTTTCCTGGTATTTTAGTTATAATTGGAATTGAAATTATATTTGGTAGTTTATTTAAAAAATCTTCGCATCCAAGAGATAATATTTCTATAGATAATGATGATGAAATTAATGCCATTGCTGTTCTTGGTGGGGTTGAGAAAAAAATAATAAGTCAAAACTTCAGAGGTGGAAAAGCATCAGCCTTTCTTGGGGGTGTGGTTCTTGATTTAACAGAAATTAAATTGGCTTCTGATGCAATTATTGATGTTAATGCATTTATGGGAGGAGTAGAAATTAGACTTCCTTCAAATATTAGAATTAAAAGCAATGTAAATGGCTTTCTAGGAGGAGTTGAAATAAAACATAGACCATCTGAAATTACTAGCGAATTTATTCTAGTCCTTAAAGGTACAGCCCTAATGGGTGGTATTGAAGTTAAATAAATATAGGGTAATCTATTGCATATAACTATGAAAAAATATATAATAACAATAGTGTCGTTTGTAAACCCCATAAAAAAGGTTTTAAAGACAAATGTCTACCTTAATAGGGAGTCTTAAGCGAAGGAGGTGCCATATGTACGCAATAATTAAAAATGGTGGAAAACAATATAAAGTTGTTGAAGGAGACACACTTCAACTTGAGAAAATTGAAACTGAAGTTGGAAGTTTAGTAAAAGACTGTAAAGTTCTTTTAGTAGCTGACGGTGAAAGTTTATCTGTAGGAACTCCAGAAGTTAAAGATGCTGAAGTTGTTCTTAAAGTAGTTTCTCATGGAAAAGGAGAAAAAGTTTTAGTCTATAAGTATAAAGCTAAAAAGAATTATAGAAGAAAACAAGGTCACAGACAACCTTATACAGAAGTGATTGTTGAGAGCATAGCTCTAAATAAAGAAAGTTCAGATAAATAGTAATGATTAAGGTTACTGTTTACAGGGATGAACTTGGAAACTGGACAGGTTTTAAGTCTGAAGGACATGCAATGCAAAGTGGTAACAGCAAGTATGATTTGGTTTGTTCTGCGATTTCCATGCATTTACAAACTATAGAATATAGTTTGACAAAAATTATAACAAATATTAATGTTGAAAAAAAAGATGGCTATTTAGAATTGATTTTTCAAATTAATGAAGATGAAAGACTCAGGGGAATAGAATATATTTTCCTAAACGGCATAGAAATTCTTCATGAAAATTATAGAAATTCAATAAAGGTCCACAATAAGGAGGTGGAGTTTCATGTTTAAGTTAGAACTTCAACTATTTGCCCACAAAAAGGGACAAGGTAGTTCAAGAAACGGTCGCGATAGTAATGCGCAAAGACTTGGTGTTAAAAGAGGCGACGGTAGTTTAGTTAAAGCAGGAAATATTTTAGTTAGACAAAGAGGTACTAAAATTCATCCTGGTATAAATGTTGGAATAGGTAAAGACGATACTTTATTTGCTTTAATTGATGGTGTTGTACACTTTGAAAGAAAAGGCAGAGATAAAAAACAAGCTAGTATTTACGCAGCTCAATAGTTTTAAAATTAACACTCCCTCTAAGGGAGTGTTTTATCTTTAAGGAGAAATAATGTTTTACGATAGAACGAAAATTTATGTAAAAGCTGGTGACGGTGGAAATGGAATGGTATCTTTTAGAAGAGAAAAGTATGTTCCTGAAGGAGGGCCAAACGGTGGCGATGGTGGCAAAGGTGGTAATATATATATACAAGGTGATAATAATTTAACCACTATGATTGACTTTAAATATAAAAAAAATTATAAAGCCGATAAAGGTGATAATGGAAAAAGTAGTAATATGCATGGTAGAAATGCTTCAGATAGAATTATCAAAGTACCACTAGGTACAATGGTTAAAGATGAATTTAATGAAGTTATTGCCGACATAGTTGAAGATGGACAAAAACTCTTGGTTGCTCAAGGCGGGCATGGTGGCAGAGGTAACGCAAGATTTATGACTAATAAAAACAAAGAACCAAAATTTGCAGAGAATGGGGCTCCTGGGGAAGAGTTGTGGCTGAACTTAGAATTAAAACTTATAGCAGATGTTGGTATTGCTGGATATCCTAATGCTGGTAAATCAACACTTATAAGTAGCGTATCTAAAGCAAGACCCAAGATTGCAAATTATCCATTTACAACCCTAGAACCACATTTGGGAGTTGTAGAGCTTGGAGATGATAGCTTTGTTTTAGCTGATATCCCAGGTTTAATAGATGGAGCTAGTCAGGGTGTAGGACTTGGTCATGACTTTTTAAAACACTTAGAAAGAACAAAATTAATCATACATCTTATAGACGGAGACAGTTTTGATAGATCTATTTATGAAGAATATAAAAATATAAATATGGAATTAAGTCTTTTTAATAAAGAATTAAGAGATAAAAAACAAATTATTGCTATAAATAAAATAGATATACCTGGAGTAGAAGAAAGAGCTGATGAATTTATAGAAAAGATGAAATCAGAAGGCTATACAGATGAAATATATAAAATTTCAGCAGCAGCTAGAATAGGTTTAGATCCATTAATGTATAAAACATTAGAATTGGTTAGAACTACTCAAAAACCTGCTATTTTCAAAGAAGAACATAGAGTTGTAACTCTTAAAGAAAAACCTTTGAAAATTGAAATTATTGATGGAGGCTATGAAGTAACTGGCGATGATGTATTTAGGGTATTTAAAATGGCATATTTAGACAGTGATGAAGGTGTTATGCGATTCCATAGAGCTCTTGTTAGTATTGGAGTTGATGCACTTCTTAAAGAAAAAGGAATTGAAGATGGAGACACTGTAAGAATTTATGACACAGAGTTTGATTATGTAGTTTAAAAAATATATAATTATTGTTGAGAAACATGGAGGATATATGTTAACTGGAAAACAAAAAAGATACTTAAGAGGTTTAGCTAGTCTTTTAAATCCTGTAGCCATTGTAGGCAAGGAAGGATTTACACCTGAAGTGATGAAAGAGATTAAAAAAGGCATAAAAGCCAATGAATTGATAAAAATTAAAATAGGCAAAAATTCACCTGATGAAAAATTAGAAATCAAAACTATGATTGAAGAAAATTTCAATGCTGAAATTGTACAAATAATTGGGCGAAGTATAGTCTTGTTTAAAAGTAAGGGTAAGGCAACAATATATAATTTACCATAGGATGTGTAATATGAAGATTGATTATGGACGTGAAATTAAAAGAGTAATAGTTAAGGTTGGAACCAGTACCTTGACCCATGAAAATGGAACTATTAATATTGAAAAAATGGAACAATTAGTTAGAGGTGTGGCTGATATAAGCAATAAGGGATATGAGGTTATACTTGTATCTTCTGGTGCTGTAGGAGCCGGTGTAGGTAAACTTCATAAAAAGAAAAAACCTTCTACTCTACCTGAAAAACAAGCAGTAGCTGCCATAGGACAAGTGACTTTGATGCATCTTTACGAAAAGTTCTTTGGTGAATACAATAAAGTTGTTGGGCAAATATTACTTACAAAAGATGACTTAGTTAATAGGAAAAGAAATCTTAATGCTAAAAATACTCTTTTAGCTCTATTACAATTAGGCGCGATTCCTATAATCAATGAAAATGATACAGTTGCAGTTGATGAAATAAAAGTTGGTGATAATGATAGGCTAGCTGCTTATGTATCAGCTTTGATTGATGCAGATTTGTTAATAATTTTATCTGATATTGATGGTCTTTATACTACTAATCCAGCTACTTGTAAAGATGGAGTTTTAGTTGAGAAGGTAGAAAAGATTACCGCGGAAATTGAAAGTTATGCTGGTTGTGAAGGTTCATCATTTGGCACTGGTGGAATGATGACAAAAATTCAAGCAGCTAAAATTGGTACTGCAGCTGGAGTTTTTGTAGTTATAGGAAACGGAAATGAAAAAAATCTTATTTCAAATGTTGTCAAAGGTGATTTTAATGGAACTGTTTTTATACCACATAATAAAAAAATTCATACTAAGAAAAAATGGCTATTATTGTCATCAAAACCTAAAGGATCAGTCATTATTGATGATGGAGCTCAAGAGGCTTTGCTCAAAGACGGTAAAAGTTTATTGCCAATAGGTATACTAGAAGTTGAGGGTATTTTCGAAGCCGATTCAGTTATTAGTATTAAAAATACTATGGGTAAAGAAATTGGAAGAGGAATATCATATTATAACAATATCAATATTTTAAAAATCAAAGGTGTGAAAACTAAAGATTTAGCAAAAATACTTGGTATTGAATATGAATTTGATACTGTCATCCATAGAGACAATATGTCAGTAATAAATATGTAAGGAGAAAATCATGTTAAAAGAAATTATTGAAGAACAATGTAAATTAGGAAAGAATGCTTCTTATGAATTAGCATCGGTATCAATAAATATTAGAAATGAAGCTTTACATGAAATGGCTGATGCCTTAAGGAATAATGTAGATTTAATTTTGGCTGAAAACGCTCTTGATATGGAAAACGGTAAAGTAGATGGTCTTAGTCAATCTCTAATAGATAGACTTATGTTAAATGCTGATAGAATTGAAGCTATGGCTTGTGGGTTAGAATCTTTGTCAAAACTAGATGATCCTATTGGACAAACTAAGAGAATGTGGCAAAGACCAAATGGTTTAGAAATCGGTGCTATGTCTGTACCTTTAGGACTTATTGCAATGGTATATGAAGCTAGACCTAATGTAACAGTTGAAGCTGCTGGACTTTGTGTCAAAACAGGTAATGCGGTAATACTAAAAGGTAGTTCTACAGCATATAATTCAAATAAAATATTAGCAGCATTGCTTAATGAAGGTGCTTTAAAAGCAGGCTTACCAAGTTATGCTGTACAAATTATTGACTCAAAAGATCGAGAGTCTGTTAATGTTTTGATGAAGTTAAATAAATATGTCGATGTAATTATACCAAGAGGTGGAGCTGGTTTAATATCGAATGTTGTTAACAATTCAACTGTACCTGTTATAGAAACAGGCATTGGTAATTGTCATGCATATGTTGATGATAAAGCGCAATTTTATATGGCTTTAGACATTATCGTTAATGGTAAGACCCAAAGACCAAGTGTTTGTAATTCTTTAGAAAAAGTATTAGTACACAAAGATATTGCAGAGGAGTTTCTTCCTTTATTGGAATTGAAATTAATTGAAAATACAGTTGAAATAAGAGCTTGTGAAAATAGTATGAAAATTTTGAAAAGCGGATGGCCTATTACAGAAGAAGAGTTATATACAGAATATTTAGATTATATAATTGGGATAATAATAGTTAATGATGTTAATGACGCTGTGAAACATATCAACAAATATGGTTCTAAACATTCTGAAGTTATTATTTCAGACAGTTATAAAAATGGTAAAATATTCCAACAATTGATTGATTCAGCTTGTATTTATCATAATGCATCAACTAGGTTTTCAGATGGAGAAATGTTTGGATTTGGTGCAGAAATCGGTATTAGTACACAAAAAATGCATACAAGAGGACCTATGGGGTTAGAGGCTTTAACTAGTATTAAATATATTATCAATGGTGATGGTCAGGTAAGGTAATGAAAAAAATAGGTTTATTAGGTGGGACATTCAACCCTATTCATAATGGCCATTTGCAGCTTGCTGAAGGGGCACTTAAGCTATTTAAACTTGATTTGGTATATTTTATACCAACAGGGGAATCATATCATAAGGAAGTCCAATATATACCAAGAGATGAAGATAGACTGAAAATGTTGGAATTAGCAATTGAAGATAATCCTAAATTAATGATAGCAAAATGTGATATTAATAGAAATGGTCCAACATATACTACTGACACTATAAAAGATATGCAAAATTTAGAACCAAATGCTGAATTTTATTGGGTGATGGGGACAGATTCTTTTGTTGACATTCTAAATTGGAAAGATTTAGATGAAATTAGAAAATCGGTTACTTTCTTAGTAGCCTTAAGGCATGGTGATAGTAAAAGATTTGTAAGTAATTTTAGAGAAACTCTTCCATTTCATGTAAATGAAAAAGTAATTTTATTTGAGTGGCCAATACAAAACATAAGTTCAAATGAGATTAGAAATAATATGATGAATAAAAAATATTTACCTAAAAGTGTCTATAAATATATAATGTCAAAAGGATTATACTAATGAATAAATTAGAAAAAATCTTAGGTGAAATTAAAAAAGATTATAAAGTTTTGCTTGATAATATGAAATTATCTGAAAAAAGGATTACACATATTGATGGTTGTGTAGAAATGGCATATACACTAGCAGGCAAGTATGGCATTAATCAATACAAAGCAGTTCTAGCTGCTTTAATGCATGATTATTTTAGAGAAGTGGATAATACAGATATCGTTGATATGGCTAAAAGTTTAAACATTAAGCTGAGTGAATTTGAGTTGCAATATCCTAGAGTCCTTCATGGAAAAGTGGCTGCAAAATATTTTTCTATTAAGGGTTATATAAAAGATTCAGATATCTTAGAAGCAATAAAGTATCATACATTGGGAGAAGCTAATATTAGTGATCTAGCAAAATTGATTTTTATTGTAGATGCAGTGGAAATAAATAGAAAATACTTAGGTGTCGAAGAGTTAAGAAATGATATTGAAAATATAAATTTAAATGAAGCTTATATATTAATATTGAAAAGAACAATAATTGATATGATAATAAAAAATAAGGTTTTAGCTCCTGCCACAATTGGAGCATATAATTATATGATGGAGGTTAGTTTATGACAGGTTATGAAAAAAGTATAATAGTTGAAAATGTATTAAATGATAAGAAAGCTATAGATGTTAAAATTGTTGATTTAGCTGGGATTAGTATTATTGCAGATTGTTTTGTAATCGCTACAGGTATGAATAAAAAACATATTGAAACATTAGCGGATTACTGTGAAGATGCTTTAGAAGAAAAAGGCGAAAAAAAATTACGTAGAGAAAAATCCAATGATTGGGTTTTAATTGATTTTGGTGATCTTATCATACATATATTTGATGAAGAATCAAGAAAAAAATACAGCTTGGAAGATCTTTGGTCTGGAAATTTAAAATAGTAAAAAAATAATAAATATTAAGTAGAAAAACCTCCTTTGTTTAATAATAAACAAAGGAGGTTTTATAATGAATCAATTCTTAGCTTTAGAAAAAAAGTACCAGAAAATATGTGTTTTTATTGTGGTGATTTTTATTATTTCTTGTGGATATTATATTGGAGTTTTAACCAAAAAAAATATATTTAAAAGTACTACTAAATCAGAAATTATTTCTACTGAAAGTAATAAAGCAATTAGTGAAAAACAAAAAGTAACTATAAATATAAAAGGTGCAGTGAAAAGCCCTGGTATTTATGAGTTTACTGAAGAAAATAGAGTTAACGATGCAGTAAAAAAGGCTATCCCCTTAGACAATGCCGATTTGGAACCCTTAAATTTAGCGATGTTTTTAAAAGATGAACAAGATATATATATACCATATCTAGATGAAAATGGTGGGTCAAATGAAAAAGAGGATAATCTTGTTAGCATTAATAATGCTAGTCAAAATGAGCTGGAAATGGTACCTGGCATAGGACCGGTAATGGCTAAAAACATTATAAATCAAAGAAAGATAATCGGTCGTTTCCAAAACATAGATGATCTTATGAATATTTCGGGGATTGGCGAAAAGACATTGGAAAAAATGCGAGCCTATATTAAATTATAATGGAGGAAAAAGAAAATTCTATAATATTGATATTAATATTTATATCAGGGCTAATTTTAAGTATGAAAGGTTTAAGTCTTTTCAATATATCTTTGCTCATAGTATTTGTCGTATATTTGACAAAAAAATGTAACTTGTTGGAAATTACTGAGAAAAATTTTATATGGACTATATTCTTATTATGTGTGATTTTTATTTTAGGTTTTTGTAGAGGTTATATATTTGAACAAAACTATATAAGTAGTATTAATATAGATTCATATTATGATAATAATGCTATAGTAAAGAAGGTTTATGATCAAGAATCATATATAGTTAAATTATCAGTTGATCCAGAAAGTTTAGTGATAGTAAAAACTAGTCAGAAGTTGTTACCCGGTATGGTTATCGACCTTAAATGTTTTTTAGACATACCCAATGATTCTTTAAATAGTGGCGGGTTTTCTTATAAAAATTATCTCAAATATAAAATGATTAAATTTACTACTAAAGCTAAAAATATAATTGTTATTAGACAAGTTAAAAATTTTGATTATTACTTATATAAATATCAAGAATATTATTTGAAACAGCTAAAACCATATTTAGGTAATAAAATAAGATTTATAGAAAGTATTTTTTTGGGAAATAGTAAAAAAATGAATGAGGCTGAGATTGGTACATGGCGTAATATGGGAATATTACATTTGCAAGCTGTATCTGGTTCACAAATTGGTGCCGCTCTAGATATACTTATGTTTATTTTTATATTAACTCCTAGAAAGGGTTTATCTAAATACATTATTTTTTCAATTCCATTGATATTTTATGGATTTATAACTAATAGTCCTTCAATATGGCGGGTTATTATATATTTAATAATTATTAAAATTTTAGAAATTAATAATAAAGGGCATTTTGAAATGTTGTCATTGATGTTATCTTTATTTATATTATTAATGATAAATCCGGGGATGCTATTTCAAATATCTTTACAACTATCTTATGTTATTACAACTAGTTTATTACTATTCAATGATTATATTAATAAAGTTAAAAATAAAATATATAAAATAATTTTGGTTGGTGTTTTAAGTATTCTTTTTAGTTGGCCGATATTAATATATTATTTTCAAGAAATATCTTTATTGAGTGTCATATTTACTCCTTTGTTTGCTCCATTTATTCAGATTATTATCTTTATCAGTTGTATTTTTTTACTATTTCCGTATTTAATTATTTTTCTAAAACCTCTAGTATATATTTTGAATCAATTATTGTTATTTTTGGAGTTAGTGACTAAATTTTTTAGCAACTTCGATTTACCAATATTAAGGGGAAGAGTATATAGTATATTCACAGTCATATTTTTTTATATAATGATTATATTTTGGAACAATAATATATATAAAAAGTATTATAGAAAAATATTAGTTTGTATTTTTATTATAATCATGACTTGGAATATTTTTGGTGTAAATTTTACAAAAGAGCATGTTTTGGTAACTTTTATTAATGTAGGTCAAGGTGATTGTATATTGATAGAGTGTAAAGAGTTAGATAAAACAATTTTAATTGATGGAGGACTTAAAAATGAATACTTAGATATGGGAAAGAGTGAAGTAATACCTTTTCTAAAACGCAAGGGTATTTTTAAAATTGATTATTTAATTAGTACTCATAATGATAATGATCATAGAGGTGGGTTAGAATCTGTTCTTGAGTCTTATGACGTTATTAATATATTGATACCATATAATCGACGTGCAGAATACACAGATTGGATTTCTACATATGGCAGTAAAGTTCAAGAAATAAATGAAGGTTATAAAATAGTATTAGGTAATATAACTATTGATATAATAAATCCTCTGAAAGTGGAAAATGACTTGGATAGTAATGCTTCATCAATAGTCTTGAGTCTTACCTATGGGAAATCAAATATACTACTCACAGCAGATTGTGATATTGATGTTCTAGACAGACTTCTTAAAGAAGGACGAAATTTTGATGTTATTAAAGCCCCTCATCATGGCAGTAAAAATTCATATAGGGAAAATATTTATGATCAGTTGAAAACAAAGTGTGTTATATTTTCAGTTGGTAAAAATTTGTATGGACATCCTAGTAAAGATATTATTAATGATTTAGTATTAAGTAATATTGATTATTTTAGGACTGATTACAATAAAGATATTGCTATTAAGTTAAAAAGTAATGAGATAGAGATTAATGATAGAAAATATATAGATTGATTGATATAATAGAGCAAGATAAGAGAGGTGTTAAATGCAAAAAGATTTACCTATTATGATTTATTATGGTGAGAATGAATATGAATTAAATAATAGCATCAATAATCTAATGATTGAAACAGGTTACGCCTTAAAGGAAATTAATGATGGATTAGATTTTCAGGATTTAATTGATATTTTAAATACACCATCACTTTTTGAAGGGAATTTAATTTATAAAATAACAAATGATAGCATTTTAAATGATGATAGAAATTTTGATGTTATCAAAGAATATTTAGCTAGTCCATCTCCCTTTTCGAAAGGAGTAATAATAGCTAAAAAAATTGATTTCAGAAAAAAAGCGCCAAAGTTTTTTAAAGAAAATAAAATGATGACAGAATTTCCTTTAAGAAAAGGTGGGGATCTTAGAAGGTGGGTTAAAGAATTCTTATGGCATCATGGATATAATATAACTGAAGACGCTGTAGCTTATTTAATTGAAGTAGTTGGTGAAAATCAAATAATGATTGAAAATGAAATGAAAAAAATATTTATATATGAACCTGATCATAAAAATCTTGTCATAAAAGATCTTGATATATTAATTACCAATAATTTTCAAAGTAATATTTTTAATTTACTGGATAACATGTTTACTGACCGAGGGAAAATGATTTCTGCTCTTGAAAATTTATTTAAACTAAAGGAACCAATTATTTTGATTATTTATATGATTATTAGAGATCTTAGGTTGATTGTCCAAATGAAATGGTATTTAAAAGAAAAATATAATGATGACAAAATTGCGAGTTTGTTAAAAATGCATCCTTATGTTGCTAAGAAAAAAATTGCATTAGCAAGAAAGTTATCTTTTGCAGAAGTATTCAAATATTTGCAATTGTTTTATGATATTGAAGAAAAGATAAAGTCTGGCAGAGGAGAAGGAAAGCTATTACTTAAGAGTACACTATTATCGATTAAATAAAAAAAAGCCTTCTATAAAGAAGGCTTTTTACTATTTGTTATTGAACATTGAATTTTTTTTGTAAACGGGAGATTTTTCTTCCAGCTGTTTTTGTATGAATGATGCCTTTTTGAGCCATTTTATCAATAACGCTAATGGTTTTGTTTAAAATTGTCTCTTTATTTTCATCACTTGCTGCAATAGCAGTGTTACACTTCTTAACTTGATTCCTCATAGCTGATCTCTTTTGAGAATTAACAATATTTCTTTGTTCAGCTATCAAAGCACGTTTTTTTGATGACTTTAGATTTGCCATTCTTTCACCTCCCTATAATACTTAAACTACAACAGTAATTATACCATTCAAATATTGTAAAAGCAATAATAAATTATTTTTTATTTAAATCAAAATCAGTTTCTTGATATACATAATAGTTTATCCAATTAGCATATAGAAGATTTGCATGACTTCTCCATGTCACTTTGATATCATTTTTGGGATCATCATCTTCAAAATAAGAATGGGGAACTTCAATATTAAGGCCTTTATTTATGTCTCTTAAATACTCAAGTGAGAGAGTTTCTTTATCGTACTCAGGATGCCCAGTTATAAATAATTTACGACGATCCTTAGAAGCTATTATATGTGGGCCAGCAATTTCAGAGTTAGCAATTATTTCCAAAGAATCATTTTCGATAAGTTCTTCTAAAACTATTTCAGTATTTCTAGAATGTGGAGCATCAAAATAATCATCAAAACCTCTAGTAATCTTTGCAGTTTTATTAATAACCTTATGATTATATATACCTGATAACTTCTGGTTCAAAGTTCGCTTGTGTATTCCATGATAATGGTACAGTGCTGCTTGTGCTGACCAACATACAAACATACAAGAATAAATTTTTTCATGTGCCCAATCTAAAATTTCAGTGAATTCTCTCCAATAATCTACATCTTCAAATTCCATAAGTTCTACAGGTGCACCTGTTACTATCATAGCATCAAATCGTTTATTATAAATTTCGTTAAATGTGGTATAGAAGGAGTCTAAATGACTCTTAGGTGTGTTTTTAGATTCATATGAAGCCATTTGCATAAAAGTTAATTCTATTTGAATAAGGTTATTACTTAAAAGTCTGAGTATTTGTGTCTCAGTTACAATTTTAGTAGGCATTAAGTTTAATATTAATATTTGTAATGGTCGGATATCTTGTGTTGTAGCTCTTCTTTTGTTCATTACAAATATATTTTCTTTATTTAATTGTTCAGTAGCTGGTAAGTGTTCAGGTATTACAACAGGACTCATATTTACCTCCTAATAATATTATTATCAAAAAAAAATCTTCCCACAGGAAGATGACAAATTTTGTTATGCTTTCATCTTGCAGTAAAACTGAGGAGTTAGCACCTTGCATATGCAGGTTGCTGAGGTTTCATAGGGCCGATCCCTTCACCTCTCTTGATGATTATTTTAAGTATATAACATTTAGGCTGAGTTTGTAAATACAAAATCAGTTAAATAATTGTTTATTCCTTGGAAATATAAATAGTAAAGTAGAAAATAACTAATATTAGATTAATAATATTAATTATTTTACTTTTAAATGATATTTTAAGGAGAGGTTTTTATGTTATAATAAATGTATTGTATTTATAAATAAGTTAATTAAACTATTAGATAGAAAGAGGCGCAAAAATGGAAAAAGAAAAAGAAAAAGTACTTGAAATCACCCTTGGCCAAATAGAAAAACAATTTGGTAAAGGTAGCATAATGAGACTAGGCGATGGTGGTAATTATAGAAATGTTGAAGCAGTTTCAACTGGTATATTGCCTCTGGATGTAGCTATTGGTATTGGTGGTTATCCAAAAGGTAGAATTATTGAAATATATGGTCCAGAATCTTCTGGGAAAACTACAGTGTCTTTACATGCTGTAGCTTCAATCCAAAAAAATGGTGGAACAGCTGCATTTATAGATGCTGAACATGCATTAGATCCTATTTATGCTAAAAATTTAGGCGTGAATACGGAAGAATTACTTGTATCACAACCTGATACTGGAGAGCAAGGTTTAGAGATTTGTGAAGCACTTGTTAGAAGTGGTGCAGTGGATATAATCGTTGTCGATTCTGTGGCAGCACTAGTTCCTAGAGCTGAAATAGAAGGGGAAATGGGCGACTCACATATGGGTCTACAAGCTAGATTGATGTCTCAAGCGTTAAGGAAATTAGCGGGAGTTGTTAATAAATCAAATACAATAATAATTTTCATTAATCAACTACGTGAAAAAATTGGAGTTATGTTTGGTAGTCCTGAAACAACAACAGGCGGACGTGCACTAAAATTTTATGCTTCAGTTAGGATAGATGTAAGGAAAACTGATAATATCAAAAAAGGTGTTGATATGATTGGAGTAAGAACAAAAGCTAAAATTGTTAAAAATAAAGTGGCGCCACCATTTAAAATTGCTGAATTTGATATAATGTATGGCGAAGGAGTCACTAAAGAAGGTTGCGTACTTGATATGGCAGCAGATTTAGATATTATACAAAAAGCAGGTGCTTGGTATAACTATGGTGATGAAAAATTAGGACAAGGAAGAGATAATTCAAAGATGTATTTAAGACAACACCCAGAATTGTTACAAGAATTAGAGGAAAAAGTTATTGCCAAAGCATTGAATTTTACTTCTGATGATAAAGATAAGGTTAATGCGTAATTTAAAAAATTACGCCTTATATTTACTCAGCAAAAGAGACTATGGGGTAAAAGAACTTGAAAGAAAATTATTACTTAAAGGATATGAAATTGAAGAAGTTGAAGATTTGCTTGAATATTACATCAGCATAGGATACTTAAATGATGAGAAATTAATTGAACGCTTAATATTCTATCAAATTAGCAAGGATAAAAATAAAAAGCAAGTGGAAATTTATCTATTTGGAAAGGGATTTGACAATCATTTGATTAAGTCTCATCTTGAAAAAATCAATTTTTATGAACTAGAAGAAACTATGGTTCAAAAACAGATTGTTAAATATTTGGAATCTAGTAAACCTATAACAAAAGAAAAAATCATCAATAGATTGCTGAACAAGGGTTATTCTTATCAAAGTATAAAAAATCATTTGGAAAAGCATACTTAATAGGCATATACTCTTGACAATGTAACGCATTTTTTCTACAATAAATCATAGATGAATATAAATATTTGTGAAAAAGTAATTTGACTATATAATTGTATAGTATTTTATATATAATTTATAAGTTAATAAAGAGGTAAAATAGCGATGCGAATAGCACACTACTTTTTTACGTTTTAACATGTTAGGTATATTCATCTAACATGTTTTTTAATATAAGGAGGAAAGAAGATGAATGGTATAATAATTCCGGTAATAATTGCTATTCCTACAATAATAATAGGATTTATAATAGGTTATGTTTTTAGAAGAACTTTATCAGAAGGCAAATTAAATAATGCGACTCTAAAAGCGAACGAAATTGTTGATTTAGCTCAAAAAGAAGCTATTACAAAACAAAAAGAAGCTATTATTGAGGCAAAAGAACAAATACAAAAAATGAAAGAAAAGATGCACGAAGAAATTACTAAGGAGCAAAGAGATAGAAAAAGCGAATGGGGTCAAGTAGAAAAAAGATTGCATGATAAAGAGGATATGTTAGATAAAAAACAGAATACTCTAGATGCAAGAGAAGAAACTATACATAAACAAGAAGTAATAGCATCTGATTTAGCAGAAAAAACGAAAAAATTACATGATGAACAGTTAATAAAGTTGCAAGAAATTTCTGGGGTCACAGTCGAAAAGGCCAAGGAATACTTGTTAAATAATGTTGAACAAGAAATAAGACAAGAAACAGCAGTATTAATTAGAGAAATTAAAGAAAAAGCAAAAGAAGAAGCGGATAAAGAAGCGAAAGAAATAGTTATGCGAGCTATACAAAGATGCGCAACTGATCATGTAGCCGAAGCTACAGTATATGTCGTGTCACTCCCTAATGATGAAATGAAGGGCAGAATAATAGGTAGAGAAGGTAGAAATATTAGAACAATTGAAACTTTAACCGGAGTTGATTTGATAATTGATGACACGCCTGAAGCAGTTGTATTATCTGGTTTTGATCCTGTAAGAAGAGAGATAGCTAGAATTACATTAGAAAAACTAATAACTGATGGTCGTATACATCCAGGTAGAATAGAAGAAACTTATGAAAAAGCTAAGCTTGAAGTTGAAAAAGAAATAAAAGAAGCTGGTGAACAAGCTTTACTTGAAGTTGGAATCAGTAGAATACATCCAGAATTAGTTAAATTGATAGGTAGATTGAAATATAGAACAAGTTACGGACAAAATATTTTGAAGCATTCTCTTGAGGTAGCTCATTTGTCAGCTAATTTAGCTTATGATTTAGGTGCTGATCCAGATATTGCTAGAAGAGCAGGACTTTTGCATGATATAGGTAAAGGTGTTGATCATGAGATTGAAGGAACACATGTGGAAATTGGCGTTAACCTATTACATAAGTATAAAGAAAATAGTGCTGTTATCCATGCTGTAGAAGCACATCATGAAGATGTTGAAGCTCAAACAATGGAAGCTGTTATAGTTCAAATAGCTGATTCTTTATCAGCGGCAAGACCGGGAGCAAGAAGAGAAACATTAGAGTCTTATATTAAACGTTTGCAAAAACTTGAAGAAATTGCTGACGGTTTTGAAGGTGTAGAAAAATCATATGCTATTCAAGCTGGTAGAGAAGTTAGAATAATGGTTAAACCTGATGCCATTGATGACTTAGAAGCAATTAACTTGACAAGGTCAATCGTTAAAGAAATTGAATCGGAAATGGATTACCCTGGTCAAATAAAAGTCATGGTAATAAGAGAAACAAGATCAATTGAATATGCTAAGTAAAATCTAATAGAAATTTGGAATTAAAATGAAATTATTGTACTTTGGTGATATAATTGGGAAAAATGGTATTCGTGCTTTAGAAAAATTCCTTCTAGCTTATTTAAAAGAAAATAAAGTTGACTTTATTTTTGCTAATGGTGAAAATTTAGCAGGTGGCAAAGGGATCACCAAAAAATATTTTTTAGAAGCGAAAAAAATAGGAATTGATGGTGTTTCTACAGGTAATCATATTTTTGACAAGAGAGAGATATATGGACAATTAAAAGAATTTCCAGAAATAATCAGACCATTAAATTATCCTGTAGGTACTCCAGGTAAGGGATTTCATATATTTTTAAAAAACGATATGAAAGTAGCTCTTATAAATGTTTCTGGAAGAGTATTTATGAAGACTTTGGATTGTCCCTTTAGAAGGATAGAAGAAATTATTAGTAGCTTGAGAAGTGAATGTAAGACCATAATAGTTGATATTCATGCAGAAGCGACTAGTGAAAAGAAAGCAATGGGTTATTTTCTTGATGGAAAAGTTACAGCAGTAGTAGGTACTCATACGCATACTCAAACTAATGATTGTCAATTATTACCGAATAAGACATTCTATATGAGTGATTTAGGTATGGTTGGAGCTAAAACTAGTATTTTAGGAGTAAAGAAAGAAGTAATCATAAATCATTTTCTGACAGGTATGCCTTTTGCACTTGAAGTTGCAGAGGAAGGACTAGCTAATATTAATGGTGTTGAATTAGATATTGATGTTGAGGGTAAAGTAACAAGTTATAAAATTATCAACCAAGATATATGATTAAGAACAGTTAAATAAGGAGGCAGTCATTATGGAAGTCTTAAAAGTATCAACCTCATCTAAACCAAATCTGGTGGCAGGTGCGCTTGCGGCAATGATTAGAGAGACTGGAACAGTTGAAATACAAACTATTGGAGCTGGAGCACTAAATCAAGCTATTAAAGCTATTGCTATAGCTAGAGGCTTTGTTGCACCTGGTGGAATAGATATTGTTTGTATTCCTGCGTTTACAGAGGTCGAAATTGATGGGGAAAAGAGAACAGCCATAAAACTTATTGTTGAACCTAGAAAATGATTATAAGTAATAAAGTTATTAAAAACTACAGGTTTTCCTGTGGTTTTTTAATGATAACAGACTTGATTTTTGATACAATTAAAAAAAGTAATAAGGAGAATATATATGTATACAACTGTACAAATCCGAGAAAAATTTCTTAAATATTTTGAAAGTAAACAACATCAGAGGATTTCCAGTTCCTCGTTGATTCCTGCTGAGGATCCAACATTGATGTTTGTTAATGCAGGAATGGTTCAATTTAAGAATGTTTTTTTAGGTTTGGAAGAAAGAGCTTATAAGAGGGCTACTTCATCTCAAAAATGTTTAAGAATTAGTGGAAAACACAATGATTTTGAAGCAGTTGGGCGGACACCAAGACATCATACATTCTTTGAAATGCTTGGAAATTTTTCTTTTGGAGATTATTTTAAAAAGGATGCTATCCTTTTTGCTTGGGAATTTTTAACTAAAGAACTTAAATTACCAAAAGAAAAACTTTGGGTAACTATTTATGAAAAAGATGAAGAAGCTGGTAAATTATGGCTTGCTTTAACTGACATATCACCGGAGCGTATTGTTAAACTAGGTGAAAAGGATAATTTTTGGTCTATGGGTGATGTTGGTCCTTGTGGTCCATGCACAGAGATTCATTATGATCGAGGAATAGATTATTCTTGTGGAGATGAATGCGGACTTGGTAAATGTGAATGTGATAGAATAACAGAAATTTGGAATTTGGTATTTATGGAATTCAATAGAGATGATAAAGGAGTATTAACCCCCCTGCCAAAGCCAAGTGTAGATACTGGTATGGGTTTAGAAAGAATTGCTGCCGTTATGCAAGAAGTTGATAGCAACTATGATACAGATTTGTTTCAACCAATTATTAGAAAAATTGAGGGATTAACAAACCTTAAATATTATAATAATGATGAGGGATTTCCATTTAGAGTAATAGCTGATCATATTAGATCAAGTTCATTTTTAATCGCGGATGGTGTATTGCCAAGTAATGAGGGTAGAGGCTATATTTTAAGACGTATTCTTAGAAGAGCAGTAAGATATGGTAAAACTTTAGGCTTGAACAAACCTTTCTTATCTATACTAGTGGATACTTTAATTGAAGTTATGGGTAGTGCGTATAGTGAATTAATAGAAAAAAGAGACTTTATAATTAAAGTTTTAAAAGTAGAAGAAGAAAGATTTCTAGAGACTTTAAACGAAGGAATGGTACTTACAGAAAATATTCTGAATAAAATGAGAAAAGAAAAAAGGACTGTAATGACTGGCGAAGAGGCATTTATTTTGTATGATACCTACGGATTTCCAGTTGAATTAACTGAAGACCTAGTAAAAGAAAATAATCTTAGTTTAGATAAAGCTGGATTTATTCTAGCAATGGAAAAACAAAAAGAATTAACAAGACTTAGTAGTGGTAAAAATAATTTCAGTCAAAATATAGCTTTCGCTAATGAATTAGTTAAATTAAATAACACTGTTTTTACTGGATATGATAGTATGGAGGAAACAACAGAAATATTAGGAGTGTTTTCTTTATATGGAGAAAAATTAAATGAAATAAATTTGAATACAGAAGTAATTTTAATAACTGCTAAAACACCTTTTTATGGTGAAAGTGGTGGTCAGATAGGTGATATTGGCAAGATATATGCAAATGATCTATATGTAGGCGACATAATGGATTCCAAAAAGTCTACTGATGGAAGAATTTATCATATAGCTAAATTCTTTAGTATTGTTGAAATAAATGGTAAAATCAGCATAAAACTTGATAAGCTAAGGCGAGAAGCTATTATGAGAAATCATTCAGCTACACACTTATTGCATAGAGCATTGAATAATGTATTAGGTAAACATGCAACGCAAAAAGGATCATTTGTTGATGATAAGTATCTTAGATTTGATTTTTCCCATTTTGAAAATTTAACGAGAATTGAAATAGATAAAATCGAGGATTTGGTTAATGAGTATATCTTAGCGCATGAAGACGTTGCTACTCAAATTTTACCAATTGAAAAAGCTAAGAAACTTGGAGCTATGGCGATTTTCGGAGAAAAATATGGTGATGAAGTAAGAGTTGTAACAATGGGAGATATTTCATTAGAATTTTGCGGTGGTACTCATGTGAAAAACACTAGCCATATTGGCAGTTTCAAAATTTTAAGTGAAAGTAGTATTGGTGCAGGATTAAGAAGGATTGAAGCATGTACAGGTTTAGAGACTATACAAAAAACAAGAGAGTTAGACGCAATAATAAATAGCTTAAGTGGACATTTAAAAGTTCCACCTAAGGAAATTACACTTAAAATATTTAATTTACAAAAAGAATTAAAAGAACTTCAAATGGAAAAACAAAAATTAAATATGGAGTTAGCGAAAACAGAAGTTAATAGATCTTTAGATAAAGTTGAAGAAATAAATGGTGTTCCAGTACTTATAGAAGAATTTGTTGGTAAAACAATGGAAGAACTTAGACAAATATCAGATATGTATAGAGATAAGTTAGGAACTATTTTAGTTGTATTGGGTTCGAAGGAAAAGAACAAAGTTAATTTATTAGTAACAGTAACTAAAGATTTAGTTAACAAAAATGTTAGTGCAGGGAGTATAATAAAGAATATAGCACCAATTGTCGGTGGTGGTGGTGGTGGTAGGCCTGATATGGCTCAAGCCGGTGGCAAGCTTCCTGATAAATTAACGGAAGCATTAATGGAAGTTAAAAATATATTGTAATTGGAGGTCGGATATGAATTCAATGGAAAATACTGTAAGATTTACAGGTGATGAAATGGCAGAACAGACTATTAAAGAAGTTCTAAATAAGGTATATCAAGCACTAGAAGAAAAAGGTTACAATCCTATAAATCAAATATCTGGTTATTTATTATCAGGAGACCCTGCATATATTACTAGTTATAATAATGCAAGAGCCTTGATTCATCAAATAGACAGAGATGATATAATCAGACACCTAGTTAGATCATATTTGAAATAATGAGATGCTTAGGATTAGATTATGGTCAAAAAAGAATTGGGCTTGCTATTAGTGATTTATCTAACACAATTGCTACAACTTATGACTTGTTAATTAATAATAAAAGTCTTGATGAAAAGTTAATGAGCATTATTGCCAAGGAAAAAATTACGCATATAGTTATAGGTCTGCCTTTACATATGAATGGAGATAAGGGTGATAAAGCTCTGTTGGTAGAAGCATTTGGTGCTGCTATAGAAAAAAATTTTAATATAGAGATTATTTATGAAGATGAAAGACTAACTACTGTTTCAGCCCAAAGAATTTTAATCGACGGGGATGTAAGACGTGATAAAAGAAAAGGGAAAATTGATGCGCTAGCTGCTACATTTATTCTGCAAAAATATCTTGATAAGCAAAAATGACACAAGGCATTATTTATGCTATAATAAATAAAATCACAAAGAGGAAGGAATAATAAAATGGAAAATATCGATGAAAAAGATGTCGTAATATTAACTGATGAGGAAGGTTTAGAACATCAGTTTATTATAGTAGATATGGTTGAGGTAGAAACTGGTGTTTATGCAATGTTAATGCCAATGGAGATCGAAGGGGAAGATGATGATTATTACGTAATTATGAAAGTAATAAAAGAAGATGATGAAGAAATACTAATGACAATTGAAGATGATGATGAATATCAAGCAGTAGCTCAAGCAATTGAAGAACTATACTCTGAGGAGAATGAGGAAGATCAAGAGATTATTGACTCAATTAGTGATAAGTAATTTAGAGGTGATTAATTGAGAAATAAAAAGGTTATAGTGAAAAATACACGAACAAAGCGATCAGGGAAAAATAATAAGAATAATAGCAATATAAAAATAGCACTTATTTTTATATTGCTATTTGTTATAGTAATTGGAGCAATCAATATTAGTAATTCCTTTAGTCAGCCAAAAATAAAAGGTGAAGTAAATATTACCATTGATAAAGGATCAGGATTAAGTCAGATAAGTGACGTACTAGAAGAAAATGACATAATTAATTCAACAACTTCCTTCAAAATATATTGTAAAGTATTTTCAGATAGTTCTAAATTTCAAGCTGGGCAATATAAAATTGAGAGACCAATAAGCATGAAAGATTTAACTAATCTTTTAATAAAAGGTTCAAATGTTGATGAAGGAGTTAAGGTTACAATTCCGGAGGGATTTGTTATAACTCAGATAGCAACTTTATTAGAAAGTAAGGAACTCGGAAATAAAGCAGAATTCTTAGATTTAGCAAAAGAAGGGGAATTTGAATATGAATTTCTGGATTTTGATGCACCATCTTCACTAAAGTATAAACTTGAAGGTTTTGTCTATCCAGATACCTACTATTTTTATCCAGAGGCTACAAGCGAAGAAATTTTGAAGGTGTTATTAGATACATTTGAAAGTAAAGTTTGGACTAAGTTGAAAACAGCTTCTAATAAAAATGGATATGATTATTTTCAAATATTGACATTAGCATCTATTGTTGAAAAAGAAGCAGTTGTCGATGATGAAAGAGCAAAAATTGCAGGAGTTTTCTTTAATAGATTGGATATTGATATGAGTCTTCAATCATGTGCTACTGTGCAATATGCATTAAATAAAGAGAAATTCTCAAAAGTTGTTACTATAGCAGAAACACAGATAACATCACCATACAATACTTATAAATATCCTGGGTTACCCCCAGGCCCAATCTGTAATCCAGGAATAAAATCAATTGAAGCAGCAATCAATCCAGATAATAATAAATATTTATTTTTTGTAGCAAAGGGTGATGGGACACACTATTTTAGTTTGACCTATGAAGAACATTTAAATGCAATTCAAAAATATCAAAAATGAAGGAGTTAATATGAATAATATAGAAGTATTGTCTCCGGCGGGTAATTTAGAAAAATTGAAAATTGCTTACCTTTATGGTGCAGATGCAGTATATGTAGGTGGCAAGGATTTTAGTTTAAGATCTAAGGCAGGAAACTTTGATTTAGAACAATTAAAAGAAGCAAAAAAAATAAGTGTAGAGTTAAATAAAAAGCTCTATATTGCTTTAAATATTTTTGCCCATAATGATGATTTAAAATATATAATCGACTATCTAGAACAATTAGATGAGATAAGATTAGATGCTATGATAGTTTCTGATCCGGGAATTATATATTTAGCAAAAAAACATGCACCTAATACGCCTATTCATTTAAGTACACAAAGTAACACTCTCAATTGGGCTGGATGTCAATTTTGGCTTGAACAAGGATTGGAGAGAGTTGTGTTAGGTCGGGAAGTCTCTTTAAAAGAAATTGCTAATATTCATAAAAATACAGAAGTTGAACTAGAGGCTTTTGTTCATGGAGCAATGTGTATGGCTTATTCTGGTCGTTGTATGTTAAGTATGTATATGACAGGAAAAAGTGCTAATAGTGGTAGTTGTACACACCCTTGTAGATGGGAATATTATGTTGTAGAAAAACAAAGAAGTGACCAGTTTATGCCGATTGAAGAAGATGAGAGAGGTACATATATTTTTAATTCAAAGGATTTGTGCATGCTACCCTATCTTGATAGGTTTATTAAAGATGGGATTACAAGTCTTAAGATTGAAGGAAGAATGAAAAGTATACACTATGTTGCAACAGTAACTAAAGTATATAGAGAAGCTGTCGATATAATAAAGGCAGGTGGAGATTTTGAATCAGCAATTCCTAAGTTTATGAGTGAATTAAATGGGATTGGTGAAAGAGATTATACTACAGGATTTTATTTAGATGAAAAAGACGAAAAAATGCAACAGTATGAGCCTTTTAACGTTGAAAAAAATATAAAATTTGTAGGTAAAGTATTAGAAGTTCTAGAAAATGAAATTTTAATTGAACAAAGAAATAAATTTATTATAGGAGATACTTTGGAAGTATTATTGCCAATCGGAGAGAACTTGAATATTAATATATCAAGTATAGTTAATGAATTAGGGGAATCTGTTGATAGTGCACCACATCCAAAGGAAAAATTATTAATTAATAAGATACCAGGCGTTGTAGCAGGTTCATTACTTAGGATTAGGAGTTAGAATGATAGATTTGAAGCCAGATTATTTTGTTGATACAATATATGATATAGATTTAACAGTTTTGAAAAAAAATGAAATTAATACAATCTTAATTGACATTGATAATACAATTGTGCCCTTTAAAACAATGGAACCAGACGATAAAGTTCTTGCTTGGATTAAACTCTTGAAAAATGAAGGATTTAAGCTTTGTTTAGTTTCTAATGCTTACCCAAGAAGAGCACAAATTATAGCTGGCCGCTTAGACATTCCAGTTATATATATGGCTAAAAAGCCATTTAAAAAAGGGGTTGTAGATAGCCTTAAGTTAATAAAAAGTAAAAACTATGAGTCGATTTTAGTTGGTGATCAGATTTTCACCGATATATTTGCTGCTAGACTTGCTGGAGTGAAAAGTATTTTGGTTGAACCGATGACTACCAGCGATTTCTTTATGACTAAAATATATAGAGTTTTTGAATTTTTTGTAAAAAGACATTTAATAAAGGAGAAGATGAAGTAATGAGAAACTTACTAGGTATTATTGGTAAACCATTAGGTCATAGTTTGTCGCCTTTACTTCATAATGTAGCTATTGAAAAATTAAAATCTGATTATAAATATAAAAAATGGGAGTTAGAAGAGTCAGAACTTAAACAATTTTTTATTAATCTAAGAAAAGAAGATAGTAATATTTTAGGTTTTAATGTAACGATTCCTTATAAGGAAAAAGTAATACCTTACTTAGATGAATTAGATGAACTAGCAATTAAACTTAAAGCAGTAAATACAGTCAAATATGAAAATGGAAAATTAAAAGGATATAATACCGATGGTTTAGGTTTTTTAGAAACATTAATAAAAAATAATATTGAGTTTAAAAATAAAAATTTTTTAATATTAGGTAGCGGTGGTGCATGTAAAGGTATCGCCTTGTTTTTAGCGCAAAATAATGTCTCTTCAATAGATATAGTGGCAAGAAATAAAAATGAAAGCTCAATTATTAGTAATGATTTGATACAATTAGGCATTGAAAGTGAAAATTTTTCGTGGTATGACTTGCCAATGTTAAATATAGCTAAATATCAAATTATAGTTCAAACAACACCTTTAGGAATGAAAAATAATAATATTAATATAGATTTTCCTTATGAAAAACTGTCAAATAAGCAGATAATAATTGATATAGTATATAATCCTATAGAAACTAATTTCTTAAAAAATGGGAAGCTTAATAATGTTAGATGTCTTAATGGATTAGAGATGTTAGTTTACCAAGGCTACCATAGTTTTAAAATTTGGACTGGATTAGAAGAGGATACAAATTTGATGCTCAATACAGGTAAAAAGATATTGGAGGGTGAACGTGAATAATATAATTTTAATAGGATTCATGGCTGTAGGAAAAACAACTATAGGTAAATCTCTTAAAGATATACTCGGTTATTCATTATTTGATATAGATAAATTAATTGAAAAAGAAGAAAAGATGCAGATTTTTGAAATATTTAAAATTAAAGGTGAAGAATATTTTAGAAATGTTGAAAAAGAAATATCTTTAAGGTTATTTAGTCGTAATAATAATATTATAAGTGCTGGTGGTGGTCTTTTTCTAAATGAAGAAATTAGAAAAGTTGCATTGGAAAATAATTTTGTTGTATTTTTAGATCTAGACATTAAAGAAGTATATAAAAGAATAAATAGAAACAACTTAAGGCCTTTAGCTAAAGGCAAGTCTATTATAGAGTTAAAAGAACTTTATGAAAAAAGGGTGCCATTTTATCTTGAAGCTAATATTCGCATAATTACTGATAATAAAACACCTAAACAAATAGCAGAAGAAATAAAAGAAAATTATTATAAATGGTTAAATAAGGAGCTCTAAGATGATTGAAAAAATTATACTCGAAAAAACAATGGAGAAGCTAATATCTAAAGGATGTGAGTTTGCAGATATCTACTTAGAATCAAAAAGCACCTTGGGATTAGTTTTAGATAATAATAAAATTGAAAGAATAACTAGAGGATGTAGATTAGGAGCCGGATTAAGAGTTATTTATGATGGAAGAACATACTTTGCATTTACAGAAGATTTAAGTGAAAAAGCTTTATTTAAAATTGCCAGTGACTTAGCTAATAAAGAAAATGGAAATAATATCCTAAAAGAGCCTGTATTTAATTTGATTGATGGTTTGACTGATTATCGTTACAGTTCATCAATTGAAAAAGGCTCATTAAAGGAGAAAGCAAATTTACTTTTACATTTAAATGAACTAGCTTGGAAAGACAAGGGCTCATTGACACAATTAACATTGTCCTATGGTGATGTTGATCAAGAAGTTTATATTATGAATTCTAATGGAGTTTATGTTCATGATATAAGACCAAGGTCAAAAGCTATTATTCAAGGTGTTTTTCAAAAGGATAACCAAGTACAAAGTGCTTATGATGTTGTTGGTGCACTTGGTGATTATGGATTTATAAAAACGAGGAATATGGATGAGTTAGTATTAGGCGTTAAAATAAAAGGTGAAAATTTATTAAAGGCAAAAGAAGCACCTAGTGGAACAATGCCTGTAATTATTTCTGGTGAAGCTGGTGGAACTATGGTTCATGAAGCATGTGGACATGGACTAGAAGCAGACATTGTGAAAAAAGGAATGTCAGTCTATGGAAATAAAATTGGTAATAAAGTTGCATCTGATCTAATTACAGTAGTGGATGATGGAACAATAAAAGGTAGATATGGTTCTAGCTCATTTGATGATGAAGGAACTCAAACAAAAGAAAATATATTAATTGAAAACGGAATACTTAAAAGATATATGAGTGATCTTGAATCTGCTAAAGAATTAAAGATAGCTCCTTCGGGAAATGGTAGAAGAGAAGGTTATCATGCTATACCAATAACTCGAATGACTAATACATATATTAGAAGAGGAGCTAGTAATAAAGATGATATTGTTGCTTCAGTAAATAATGGATTATTTGTTAAACATATGGGTGGAGGTCAAGTTAATACAGCAACGGGAGATTTTGTTTTTGAAGTTTCTGAAGGATACTTGATAAAAAATGGGAAAATTGAAGAACAAGTTAGAGGCGCTACCTTGATAGGCAATGGACCTGAGGTTTTAAATAAAATAGATATGGTTGCCAATGATTTTGGTTATTCACTTGGAACGTGTGGAAAAGATGGACAAGGTGCTCCAGTAGCTGATGGTCAACCAACACTTAGAATACCTAGTTTAGTTGTCGGAGGTACAAATTAATGAAAAACTTATCAGATGCAATTGATTATGGATTAAGTAAAGGCTGTAATGATATTGAGATATATATAGAAAAAAGTGATGATTTAAGTATAGAGATAAGAGCAGGAAAAATTGATAAATATCAGGAATCAAAATCACAGGGTATTGGTGTAAGAGTTATTAAAGGAAATAAACAAAGTTTGGTTTATGGAACTAGTGATAATACACCTGATTTGCAAAAAAGTATAAATGATGCCATTGAAATTATAGAATTCATGGATGAAGATGATATTATTCTTAATGGTAATGAAGAATTCCAGGGAAATATTGACAGCAGTAAAATTTTAGAAACAAAATTCGAAGATAAAATTGAATACCTGATTGATCAAGAAAAAAATGGGATTGGAGAAGGTGACAATAAAGCTTTAGTAGAGAGTACTTCATATGAAGAAAATAAATATTCTAAATTAATTATTAATTCAAAAGGATTATTAAAACAAGAAACTGGGGCCTATTGTGGTAGTTCAATATCTTTAGCTATTAATAAAGGTGGCATTAATGAAACTGGTTATGCCTATTACTATACAAGAGATATGGATAAATTGTTAAAACAAAGATTAGGTATTGAAGCCTATGAAAAAGCTTATGAAATGATAGGAGCAGGAATAGTTAATTCAAAGAAATATGTTGCTCTATTTACCCCAGATGTTATCGTAGATTTATTAAGATTATTATCCTATTCATTTAATGGAGAAAATATTTATAAAGGAAAATCATTATTTAAAGATAAACTGGGAGAAAAAGTTGTTTCAGATAAAATAAATATTGTTGATAATGGAATTGAAAAAGGCGCTTTAGGTTTTAGCTATTTTGATGGTGAAGGTATTAATACTGTTGAAAATAGGATTATCGATAAAGGGGTTTTTTTAGGAGGGCTATATAATTTATCAATAGCTAAAAAAACAGGACTAAAAACTACTGGTAATGCATCTAGATCATATGCTTCTTTGCCAAGTGTTGGATATCATAATCTTTACATTGAAAATGGACAAACAAAGATTGATGATATGCTAAAAGATTTGAATGATGGTATCCTTATAAAGGAATTAATGGGGTTACATATGGCTAATCCGATTACAGGCGATTTTTCTCTAGGCGCATCAGGACTTAAGGTGAATAATGGCAAACTAAGCGGAGGTTTTAGAGGTGTAACTATATCAGGAAATATTTTGGATATTTTCTCAAATATTCTAGCTGTAGGTAATGATTTTCAAAGAAGAACATCGGTTGGAGCGCCATCATTATTAATACAAGATGTTATAGTCAGCGGTAGTTAAAAGATACTATTTATGATATAATCTGAAAAAGAGCTATAAAGAGGTATTATATGAAAATATTAATTGTAAATGGTCCAAATTTAAATGCATTAGGGCAAAGAGAGAGAAAAATTTATGGTGCAGAAACTTTAGAAGAACTAGAAAATCAATGGATTTCTTATGGAGCTTCTAATGGTGTGGAAGTAGTTGTTTTTCAATCGAACATTGAGGGAGAAATTATTGATTACCTGTATAAGATGAAAGATAGTGTTAGTGGTATAATAATTAATCCAGGTGCTTTAACACATTATAGTTACTCATTACGAGATTGTATATCAGCTATTGAAAAAGATGTGCTAGAAGTTCATTTATCTAATATAGATAAAAGAGAAGAATTTAGAAAATTATCTGTAATTACTCCAGTTTCATGTGGTAAAATTACAGGGTTAGGTAAAGAAGGCTATATTTTAGCAATAAATTACTTCATTTTGAAAAATGAAAACAAATAGTATAAATAAAATACAATCAGGGCTATCAAATGATGCTTATTTATTTACAAGAAAAACTAATATCCATTATCTATTAGGGATTAGCAACCTTGAAGGTAGCTTATTAATAACTAAGAATGATATAATATATTTTACTGATTTCAGATATTTTGAAGAAGCTTGTAATAAACTAACAATTGAAGTGGTAGATTTTGTTGGTAAAAAACTTGAATGTATAAACAAGCATGTTAAGAAATTAGGTATTAATAAAATTTATTTTGAAAAAGATTTACCATACATACAAGCTATATCAAATCAAAAGTTTTTTAAAACAAAATCTATTTCCTATGAAATGGCTGGTTCACTAATTGAAGAATTGAGAATCATAAAGACTGAAAGTGAAATAGACTTGATTAGATCTAGTGCATTAATAAATGATGAAATATTTAATAGACTTCTTAAAGAAATTAAAATAGGAGTTACAGAAATTGAATTAAAAATATTTCTAGAGAATCAAATTAGAAAACTTGGTGGAGAAGGAAGTAGTTTCGATTTAATAGTGCTTTTTGGCAAGAAGACTAGTATGCCTCATGGAGTATCAGGTGATTTTTATTTAACTGCCAATACACCAATATTAATAGATATAGGTGTTAATTATAAAGGTTATGCATCAGATATGACAAGAACAATATTTTTTGGAAGTCCTGATGAAGATTTCATAGAAATATATGAGATTGTAAAAGATGTTCAAAGAAAAGCATTGAATATGGTGAAACCAGGAGCTAGAATTAAAGATATTGATCAAAAAGTTAAAGATGTCTTAGCACTTAAGGGCTATATTTTAGGTCATAGTACAGGGCATGGAGTAGGGTTGGAAATTCATGAAGCTCCATTTATAAATGTTAATAATGATGGTATTCTTGAAGAAAACATGGTAATTACAATTGAACCAGGAATATACTTATTCAATAAATTTGGAGTTAGAATTGAAGATTTAGTTGTAGTTACTAAAAATGGTTATGAAATATTATCGAATATAGATAAAGAATTAATAATAGTGTAAGGAAGGGGAATTTTAAGTGATTTCAACAAGTGATTTTAAAACAGGCATGACGATAGAATTTGACAATGATATTTTTACAATTGTGGAGTTTCAACATGTTAAACCGGGAAAAGGGGCAGCATTTGTACGTACTAAATTAAAAAACAGGAGATCAGGATCTATTGTTGAAAAAACTTTTAGATCAGGAGAAAAAGTAGAAAAAGCCATTTTAGAAAAGAAAGAAATGCAGTATTTATACAATGAAGGTGATGTATATAATTTTATGAATACTGAAACATATGAACAAATTACTTTATCTGCTGTACAGATAGGCGAAGACAATATGAAATTCTTAAAGGAAAATATGATGATTCAGGTTATGTTCTATAAAGAAGAAACTATTGGTGTGGATTTACCAACTACAGTGATACTTAAGGTTATTGAAACTGAACCTGGAGTAAAAGGGGATACCGCTTCTAATGTTACAAAGGCGGCTATTGTTGAAACTGGGGCAGTTGTTAAAGTTCCACTTTTCGTTAATGAAGGTGATGAATTGGTTATAGATACTCGAAATGGCGAGTATGTATCTAGAAATTAGAAGTTGAGGAGGAATTTATTATGAGTGAATCAGAAAAAAGTACACAAGCAGGTAAAATTAAAATTGCGGATAATGTTGCAGCAGCTATAGCTAATATCGCCGCTCAAGAAGTTGAAGGTGTGATTAAAGTTATTGGTAGCTCAACATCTCAAATTTCAGAAATGTTTGGCAAAAAGAATTTAGCAAAAGGTGTAAAAATAAACATGGATGAAGAAGGTACTAATATTGAATTAGCCTTAGTTATTCTACATGGTGTGAATATTGTCCAAATTGCTGAAGAAGTGCAAAAAAATGTTAAAGAAGCTGTTGAGTCAATGACTGGAATAAGTGTTAAAAATGTTGATATTACAATAAGTGACATTGTATTCGAAGAAAAAAAAGAGGAAGTGAAGGAGTAAATTATGATTAGAAGAATTTTGTCTATACTGATTCTTTTTGTTATTGTAGTTTTGTCTTTTGCTGAAACAATGGTCTGGTTATTAGGAATAGATTTGAATGTTTCTAATGACTATATAACATTAGGTGTTTTTGTTTTATCTTTAATCACATTATTTATATTGTCAGGTGGTAACAGTAAAAAAGATACAGAAAAGAAAATTTATATAAAGCAAGACCAAGATAGTGTTTTAATTACAGAAAATGCAATAAATCAAATGGTTGAAAATGCTATTAATAAAGTATCAGAAGTTGTATCTAGCGATATAAAAATTTCCTACAATAAAGAGAAAAAAGTAACCTTAAAAGTTTCTATTGTTTTAGATGTTGGAAGTAATCTTCCAAAAGTTACAGCTGATGTAGAACAAAATGTTCGCCAAGTATTTGCTGGACTTCTAGAAGAAAAATTCGAAAGTGTCCAAGTAGTTATAAAAGGGTTTAAAGATGGTTCTATAGGAATAAAGTAAATTGAAGTCGAGGTGCCAAGTGAGCAGAAGAGAGTCTAGAATATATGCTATGGAAATAATTTATCAAAAAGAGTTGGAAACATATGAAAATGAGACTCAACAAATATCTAGCTTGAAAATTAAAGATGAAATTTTTGGTAACACCTTGATTGAAAAGATGGAAGAAGATAAAGAAAACATAGTTGATAATATTAATAATTGTTTAATGGAATGGAGTTTTACTAGACTTGGTTTTTTAGAACGTAGTATTCTATTATTAGGGTTTGCAGAAATGAAAAAATTTCAAGAAATTCCTTTAAACGTATCTTTAGATGAATGGGTTGATATTGCTAAAGATTATTGTGGTGAGGATGCAAAGAAATTAGTAAATGGAGTATTAAATAATTATAAAAATATTTTGATAAAAGATAAAATAAGAGTAGAGTAATTAATACTTTGATTTTTAGTAGTTAAAAGACTAACATGATTTTTTGTTAGTCTTTTTTATTTACTTAGCATCAAAATTGTATCATTATTATTAAGACTATTATAGACTAAGTCTCTTGTCAATTGGCTGAAAAAATGTTAATCTTACTCTTAGCGGGATGATGAAAAGACTAAAATATATATTTAAATAATTATCTATACTTTAGTAAAAACAATTGGCCATATATTTGATCATTATCTTGTTATAATATAATTATTGTTGGTGGTGTGACATCCAATAAATGAATCAGAAATATTATATGAAATTTCTGATGTAATATTGTTTTTTTTTGTAAAGTGATTTACAAGAAATTACAGTTTAGGTGTTGTTCTTGTAATGAGAACATATTAATCTTAAGGAGGTCTTACTAAAATGTACAAAATAATGAAAAAAGAAATTCTCAATCCTAGTGTAGTATTAATGGATGTATATGCTCCTGATATTGCTAAAACATGTAAAGCTGGACAATTTATAGTACTTCGTATTGACGAAGTTGGTGAAAGAATTCCATTGACTATAGCCGATTTTTTTCCAGAAGAAGGTTTGGTTAGGATAGTTACACAAACAGTAGGCTATACTAGTAGAAAATTAATGAACATGGAACAAGGCGATAGTTTTCTTGACTTTATTGGACCTTTAGGACAAGAAAGTGAAATAGAAAATTATGGAACAGTACTTTGTGTCTGTGGAGGATTAGGCATTGCACCAATGTATCCAATTGCCAGGGAATTAAAAAAAGCTGGGAATAAAGTGATTACAGTAGTTGGCGCTAGAAATAAGGAACTTTTAATTTGGGAAGATGTTTTAAAAGAGGTTAGTAATGAGATATATGTTACAACTGATGATGGGTCATATGGAAGAAAAGGTTTAGTAACTGATGTATCTAAAGAAATCTTAGAAAGAGAAAAAATAGATCATGCTTGGGCAATTGGTCCTGTAATTATGATGAAATTTACAGCGCTTTTAACTAAAGAATATAATGTGCCAACTATAGTAAGTATGAATCCAATAATGGTTGATGGAACTGGTATGTGTGGTGCTTGCAGATTAGAGGTTGATGGAAAAACTAAATTTGCTTGTGTCGATGGTCCAGAATTTGATGGTCATAAAGTTAATTGGGATCTTTCAATGAGAAGAATGAATATATATAAAGCTAAAGAAGAAATAGCTTTAGAAAAAGCTATTAAGGGAGGTTTTTAACATGGCACTTAATTTAAATAGAGTAGATATGCCAAATAGAGACCCTGATGCTAGAAATAAAGATTTTATAGAAGTCGCTGAAGGTTATAATGTTGATATGGCAGCTGAAGAAGCAAGTAGATGTTTGAACTGCAAAAAACCACTTTGTAGAAGTGGATGCCCAGTAAATATCGATATTCCAAGATTTATCAATCAAGTAACAAAAAAAGATTATGATGCTGCTTATTATACTTTAAAAGAATTCAGTCTTTTACCAGCTGTTTGTGGTAGAGTATGTCCACAAGAACATCAGTGTGAAGGCGCATGTATTCTTAATCCAAAAGGAGCAGCTATTGGAATTGGACGATTAGAAAGATATGTAGCTGATAAGTTTAGAGAAAGTGGCAAAGAAGAAGTATTGCAAAAAGCACCAGACACAGGTAAAAAAGTCGCAGTTCTTGGTGGTGGTCCTGCAGGGTTAGCTTGTGCCTATGATTTAGCAAAATTAGGGCATTCAGTGACAATATATGAAGCTTTACATACTTTGGGTGGCGTTCTAATGTATGGTATTCCTGAATTTAGGTTACCGAAAAACATAGTAAATAAGGAAATCGAAAATATTGAAAAGCTAGGTGTGAAAATTGAACTTAATAGTGTTGCTGGTAGAGTTAACACTGTTGAGAAACTAATGAAAGAAGATGGCTTTGATGCTGTATTTATTGGTACAGGTGCAGGTTTACCATATTTCTTGAATATACCAGGTGAAAACTTAAATGAAGTATACTCAGCAAACGAATTCTTAACTAGAGTTAATCTTATGAAAGCTTATAAATTCCCTGAATATGATACACCAGTTTTTGTAGGAGAAAAAGTAGCCGTAGTTGGCGCTGGTAATGTAGCTATGGATGCAGCTCGAACAGCAAAAAGATTAGGTGCAAAAGATGTATACATTGTATATAGAAGATCAAAAGACGAAGTGCCTGCTAGACTAGAAGAACTTGAGCATGCAGAAGAAGAAGGCGTGAAATTACAATTACTTACTAGCCCTATAGAGGTAATAGGGGATGAAAATGGACATGTTACAGCTTTACGTTGTGTAAGCTATGAGTTAGGTGAACCTGATGAAGGTGGAAGAAGAAAACCAGTTGAAATACCAAATTCAGAGTTTGATATGCCTATGGATATGGTTGTTATGGCTATTGGACAAGGACCTAATCCATTATTACTTGAAACAACAAAAGGGTTAGAGTTAAACAAAAGAGGCAATATTGTAGCAGATGATGATGGGAAAACATCAATCGAAGGAGTTTTTGCAGGTGGAGATATTGTTACAGGCGCAGCAACTGTTATATTAGCTATGGGAGCTGGTAAAAAGACTGCACAAAGTATTCATGATTACTTAAACAATAAATAAGTTTATTATTAAGATAATATATATTTTAAGGAGGAAATTATATGTCAGCAAATTTATTAGATGGGAAAGCCATTGCTAAACAAATTAGAGAAGAGGTAAAAGCTGAAGTTCTTGAATTAAAAGAACAAGGAATTGAGCCTAAAATGGCAGTAATATTATGTGGAGATGATCCTGCAAGCATATTTTATGCGCAAAGCAAGGAAAAAGCAGCAGCTAACGTTGGAATTGGTTTTGAATTCTATAATCTTCCTGGAAATACACCTGAAGATGAACTCTTGGCTATTGTAGACAAATTAAACAAAGATGACTCAATTCATGGTGTTATGATTGAACTTCCATTACCAAGTCATATTAACAAAGAAAAAGTTATGGAATCAGTTTTACCAGAGAAAGATGTAGATGGAATACATCCTAAGAACAGAGGATACATATTAAGTGATGGACCTGGACTATTTCCAGCTACACCACAAAGTTGTATTGAATTAATGTTAAGAAGTGGTGTAGAAATTAAAGGCAAACATGCAGTAATTGTAGGACGTGGAGAAACCGTAGGTAAGCCATTGGTTTTCTTATTATTAAAACATAATCCAACTATTACTATTTGCCATTCAAGAACAACAGATTTAGCATCTTTTGTAAGACAAGGCGATATAGTAATTGCAGCAGTTGGTAGACCTAAAATGATAACAAAAGATATGATTAAACCAGGTGCAATTGTAGTTGATGCCGGTATTAATGAAATCGAAGGTGGATACTGTGGCGATGTAGATTTTGATGAAGTTAAAGAAGTTGCTAGTATGATTTCACCAGTACCTGGTGGAGTTGGTTCATTAACTACTGCTATTATCTTTAAAAACCTTTTAAAAGGTTTGAAAATGCAAAAAGGTTTATAAGGAGAAAAAAATGAGTAGATATTTTGATAAATCATATACAGAAATATTAGCTGAATCTAAATCTTCTTCCCCAACTCCAGGTGGTGGAAGTGCTTCTGCTATTGTAGCTTGTATGGGAAATGCGATGGTATCAATGGTAGCAAACCTAACATCGGGCAAAGAAAAGTATGCAGAACACCAAGATAAAGTTGATGCTTTGTTAGTAAAAACTGAAGATATAATGGTTAGACTAGAAGACCTAGTTGACCAAGATATGCAAGTATTTGATAAGTTTATGTCAGCGATAAAGCTTCCTAAAGGAACTGATGACGAAAAAAAAGTTAGATCTGATGCAATAGAAGCAGCTAGTATAGTAGCTACAGATGTTCCATTAATGATTGCTGAAACATGTGTTGAAATAATTGTCTTAGCATCAGAAATATGTTCTTATGGTAATAAAGGTGCGATAAGTGATGTTGGAGTTGGTGCATATGTTGCAGAAGCAGCTATGCATGGTGCGATTTTAAGTGCGGATATTAATCTAGGTGGAATAAAAAATGAAACTTATGTTAAACAAGCCACAGAAAAGAGAAACAAATTAATTGAAACAGCAACAAAATCAAGAGAAAAAGCTATTTCAATTGTAAGAGAAAGAATGTAATTCAATAATATTTAAAGAGTAGTAAATATTTACTACTCTTTTTTTATATTTATGTATTTAGAAAATTATTTTTGGTATAATTAAGACTATATGACTCAAGGTGAAATAGGATGATAAATTTTGGAAAAAGAAATAAGAACAATAACAGTCAAAGAATTAAATGATTATGTTAAAAGTATTCTCGAAAATGACCAAATAATAAAAAACATATGGATAAGAGGAGAAATTTCTAATTTAAAACATGCTATGTCAGGACACTATTATTTCACTTTGAAAGATGATGAAGGTAGTATTTCCGTTGCTCTATTTAAAACATATGCTAATAGTCTTAATATAAAATTAAAGGAGGGACAAGAAGTATTAATAAAGGGTAAAGTTTCTATTTATCAAAAAACTGGCAGTTATCAACTTTATGCTCAGGTAATTGAAGAAATGGGCATGGGTAATATCTATTTGCAAATTGAACAGCTTAAACAAAAGTTGCAAAAAGAAGGAATCTTTAATAATGAATTTAAAAAACCATTGCCAAAGAAAATTGATAGAATTGGAGTTGTAACTTCAAGTAAAGGTGCAGTTATACATGATATTCAAAAAGTAGTTAATAAAAGAAATCCTTTTGTAGAACTTGTTATTTATCCAGTAACTGTTCAGGGTGATACAGCTCCTGAAGAAATAATAAGAGGTATAGAGGTATTAAATAGATACGGGGAAATTGATGTGATAATTGTTGGTAGAGGTGGAGGAAGTCTTGAAGATTTAATGGCTTTTAATAATGAAAATGTATTAAGAACTATCTTTGCATCAAAAATACCAGTTATATCTGCAGTTGGACATGAAACAGATACTACATTATCTGATTATGTTGCAGATATCAGAGGTGCAACACCATCACATGCGGCAGAAATTGCAACAATTAGTATTAACGATAATTTTATTTGGTTAAGAAATAGACTAAGTAATGATTATAAACGTATTCTCAGAATGTTGAATGAATACTATTTGAACCTAGATCTTAAAATGGAAAAATTTAAATCTTTTTCAGAAAAAAAAGATTTATTGAAAGATAAATTAATAACAAATATTAAGATGGTTGAGAAGAACTTTTTCAGACTAATTGATTTAAATAAAAGAATGCTTATGCATAGAGCAGAAAAACTAAATTTACTTAGTCCATTAGCTATTTTGACTAAAGGTTATTCCATAGTTTATGATAAAAATAAAAATATTATAAAAAAAGCTAGTGATATAAATATTGGTGATGAAATAGATATTAGAATGATTAATAGTGAAATTAAATGTCAGGTTAAAGGAAAGGGAAACTTTGATGGGAAATAATAAAAAGTTTATTGAGTTAATGTCAGAATTAGAAAATATTGTAAGTGATTTAGAGAAGGACGATCTTGATATAGAAGAAGGTTTGGTTAAATTTGAACAAGGCTTAAAACTATTTAGATTATGCCAGGAAAAATTAAATAATATAGAGGCAAAAACAAAAGTTTTAAAAGAGGAAAATGGTGAATTCTTTTTAAGTGATTTGGAGGACTAATGTCATTAGATTTTTTGAAAGAATATGAATTAATAATAAATGAAAATATAAAAAAAAATATTGATAAAATTAGAGTGTTGGATAAAAGCCATTCATCAATCATTGATGGAATGGAATATACCTTATTAGCTGGAGGTAAAAGGATAAGACCTTCTCTTTGCCTATTAGGGGCTGAAATTGGTGGGTTAAATAAAGAGAATATTTTAAATTTTGCTGCAGGAATAGAATTTATTCATACCTATTCATTAGTACATGATGATTTACCAGGTATGGATGATGATAATTTGAGACGAGGAAAACCGACCTGCCATATAAAATATGGTGAGGGAGAAGCAATATTAATTGGTGATGCTTTATTAACACATGGGGTTAGACTGCTTATGGAAGAAATTTCAACAGTAAAAATAGCAAGCCAGTTTGAAGCAATTAAACTTATGCTTGATTCTATTGGATTACTAGGAATGATTGGTGGCCAAGCAGCTGATTTACAACAAGAAAAAGCTGGGAATAAAAGTCTAGGGATTTTAGAATATATACATAAACACAAAACTGGAAGTTTATTAGAAGGCTCATTATTAGCTGGAGCTATACTTGCTAATAGTGATAATCAAATAAAAAAAGATCTTATATCTTATTCAGAAAGCTTTGGATTAGCTTATCAAATAACTGATGATATTTTAGATGAAGAATCAAGTGTTGAAGAATTAGGCAAACCAATAGGCAGTGATGTGAAAAATGAAAAATTGACTTATTTAAAGATATTTGGGATAAATAAAGCTAAAGAAATGGCTGTAATAGAAGTAGATAAGTGTAAAAAAAGTATTGGGAATTATGGTATATATGGAAATCATTTAATAGATTTGGCAGATTATTTATTAGAAAGAAGAAAGTAGGTATTTTTATGGTGAAAATAGCTTTTGATGTTATGGGTGGAGATTTAGGTTATCAAGAAATGGTAAAAGGAGCTGTTATGGCTAACAATCAAGATATTGAAATAATTTTAGTGGGTGATGAAAATCTTCTGAAAAATGAATTAGAAAAATATGATGATATGAAAAATATTTCAATTGTTCATGCCAGTCAATTGATAGGTATGGATGAAGAACCAGCTACTGCATATAAAGAAAAAAGAGATGCTTCAATAACAGTTGCAACAAGATTAGTTAAAGATGGACTAGCTGATGCAGTGATTTCTTCTGGTAGTACTGGAGCACAAATGACGGCAGGTATTTTTGTTTTAGGTAGAATTAAAAATATTAAAAGACCAGCTATTGCAACATATTATCCAACAGCGAATGGAATTAAAATTTTATTAGATGCTGGAGCTACTCCTGATTGTGACAAAGAAAATCTACACCAATTTTCCTTAATGGCTTCTATTTTCGGAATTAGTTTTTTAAAAATGGATAATCCAACTGTTGGATTATTAAATATTGGATCTGAAGATAAAAAAGGAAGTATTTTATATAAAGATGCATTTAAATTATTAAAAGAAGATAGTAAATTGAACTTTTATGGAAATATTGAAGGTAGAGATGTACCAAAGGGCATTGTAGATATAGTGGTCTGTGATGGTTTTGTTGGTAATATAGTTCTAAAACTAATGGAAGGTTTATCCTCAGTTTTGTTAAATCAAATAAAGGAAAATATTACTAGTAAAATTATCTATAAAATAGGAGGTCTATTATCAAAAGGTGCATTTAGGAATATAAAAGCTCAACTTGACTATACAGAATATGGTGGAGCTCCATTACTGGGCCTTAAAGGTATATCTATGATTAGCCATGGAAGTTCAGATGCTAAAACTATGATGAATGCGATATTTGCTGCTAAAAGAGCAGTCGAAAGTAAATTTAATGAAGAATTAATCAAATATTTTGAGGGAGTATAGATGTGTTAGAAACAACTTTAGAGTGCCAAAAATCATTTTTAAATTTTGGCATAGAAATTGAAAATTTAGAAATTTTAGAAATGGCTTTGACTCATCCTACATATTCTTATGAACATGGATTAAAAGATAATAACCAAAGATTAGAATTTTTAGGTGATACAGTTCTTTCATTAATTATTGTAGAGTATCTCTATAATACTTATCCAGAAAAACATGAAGGTGAGTTATCTAAAATCAAAAGTGTAGTTGTATCAGGAGAATCTCTGGCAAAAGGTGCTAGAAAATTTAAATTATATGATTATATTTTAATTGGAAAGGGCGAAGAAAAAGTAGGCGGTAGATATAGGGATTCTGTATTAGCTGATGCTTTCGAAGCAATTCTAGCAGCAATTTATATAGATTTAGGTTATGATAAGGTTAAAGAATTTCTTTTTCAAATACTAGATGAAATAATTGAAGAAATCATTACTAAGGGTGTTAAAGATTACAAAACAATTCTTCAAGAATTATTACAAAAAGATTTTAAAAAAAGTGTAGAATATAAAGTCTTGGCTGAAAAAGGACCTGATCACGAAAAAGTTTTTACAATTGGTCTTCTATGGGAAGATGAAGTAATTGCAATCGGTTTAGGTAAAAGTAAAAAGGAAGCAGAAAGACAAGGGGCAAAGATAGCTATCGATTATTTTTTAAATAAAGGTTAGGAGATTAAAGTGTTTTTAAAAAGTTTTGATTTACATGGTTTCAAGTCATTTAAAGATAGAACAAAATTAGAATTCAGTAATGGTATTACAACTATTGTAGGACCTAATGGCAGTGGTAAAAGTAATATTGCTGATGCTTTTAGATGGGTTCTAGGTGAACAACGAATAAAAGCACTTCGAGGTAATAAAGGCGAAGATGTCATATTTGGAGGTACTAAGGTGCATAAAGCTCTTGGTGTTGCTTCAGTTTATATGAATATTGATAATCATGATGGACTTTTAAATATTCCATATGAGGAAGTCAAAATTGGACGTAAGATATATAGGTCAGGTGAAAGTGAATATACAATAAATGGTAATAGTTGTAGATTGAAAGATATTCATGAATTATTTAATGACACTGGTCTTGGTAAAGATTCTTTTTCAATTATAGGACAAGGTGAAATAGAAAAAATACTTAATGCCAAGGCAGAAGACAGACGAGGCATAATTGAAGAATTAGCTGGTATAGTCAAATATAGAAATAGAAAAGAAGAATCTCTAAGAAAAATTGAACATTCTGAAGTTAATCTAAGACGTATATTAGATATTATTGAAGAACTTGAAAATAATTATGATTTATTAGAAGATTCAGCTAAAAAAGCCAAGTATTATATAGAAATAAAAGAATTATCAGATAAACTGGAATTAAATTTAATACTAAATGATATATTTGATGGTGATTTAGAATTGGAAATGCTGACTAAAGAATTAAATAGCTTGAAAGATAGCATTTCAAAGGATCAGACTGATTTAAGGCAAATGGAAGCTAGTTATGAAAAAAACAACATGTCATTAATGAGTATAGAAGAAAATTTAAAATTTAATAGAAATAAACTTATGGAGTTGAAGGATTCTGTTAATATATTAAATACTGAAGTAATAACTATTGATAATACAATTTCAAATAATGAAGATAAAATTAGAAGTATTGAAGAAGAAATATCAGAAATAGAAAATAAAAGTTTGAATCTTGAAATTATCTATAAAGATAAAATTGAAAAGAAGGCTCAATGGACTGCACTTAAAGAAGAAAAAAATAAATTTATTAAAGAATTAGAAATTAAAATGCAAGATATTACCAAAGAAAAAAATTGTTTACTGGAAATTGGTGAGGATATTAGATATTCACTAATTGATATTTTTCAAGATATTGCAGTTTTACATAATGAAATTAAATCTGTTGGTGATGAAGAAAAAGCACTTATAAATAAAGAACAAAATAGTAAAAATGAAAGGGCTGCTCTTGAATTATACAAAAAAGACCTAGCAGATAATTTTAATGTAAAAGTTACCAATCTTTCTGCTTTAGAAATAAAGATGAATGAATTTAATAAAGATGTAACCGGTTTAATTAAGGAAAAAGAAGATTTTATAATTAGAAAGGACAGCTTAACTGATGAAAGAATAATGTTAAGTGACAAGTATCAGCAAGTTAATTCTAAATACAAAGCTTTAATTGATATACAGCGAGAGTATCAGGGTTATTATGCAGGCGTGAGAAGTATACTGCAACAAAGAGATAAAGGGACTTTAAAAGGTGTATGTGGAGTTGTAGGAGATCTTATAAAAGTTGATGTGAAATTTGAAAAAGCTATAGAAACAGCTTTAGGGGGCTCGTTACAAGACGTTATCGTAAATGATGTTAATTCTGCTAAAAAAGCAATAGAATATTTAAAAAAAGAAGAAAAAGGAAGAGCTACATTTTTACCATTAGACACAGTTAAAACAAGAAAATTAAATCAAGAATTTAATAAGCTTTTAAATGAATCAGGAGTCTATGATATAGGGAGTAAATTAGTAAAAATAGATGCTAAATATAAAGCTGCTATAGAGAATTTACTTGGAAATGTTGTAATAGTTGATAATATGGATATTGGTATAAAAATATCCAAAATGGCTAATCAATCCTTGAAAATTGTAACTTTAACAGGAGACCAATTTAATCCGGGGGGTTCTATGACGGGTGGACATAGTGGAAAGATAAATAGTGTCTTAAGTAGGAACAGACTAGTGGAAGAATTAGGTTCTGAAGTTGTTAATTTGAAAAAGCAACTCGATGATGTATCAAATGTAATAGAATCTATTAATCAGCAACTATATCCATTAGAAGGTAAGATAAGTGCCAAGAATATTAAATCAAAAGATATTAATGATAACATTATAAATCTAAAACATGATATTGATTTAAGACAGCAAGAAATTAACAATATTGATGAAAAAATTAATTTAATGGGATATAATGTCGAAAATATATCTGATGAAATGATAGGTTTGAATAAAGAAAAGTTGTTATTAAATAAGAAATTAGAAGAAAAAGAATTGGAAAAAGAGAGTAAAGAAAAATTCAAGGTTGGCAAAGAAAAAGAAGTTAAAGAATTAGATTTATCAATTGAAACAATAAATGATGAAATATTGGAAGAAAAACTATCTCTAAATACTTTGATAGAAAAAGAAAAAGCATTCAATGAATCTTTAGAGGCCTATTATAATGAACAACAAGATATAAAATCTCTTGTAAATAAAAAGTATACAATACTAAATGATTGTAAGATAGTAATTACTAATAATAAAAGTAGAAAAGAAGAAGTTTTAAATTCATCAGAACTAAGGCAAGAAGAATATTTGGAACTTCAAAAATCATTAAATCAAAGTGACTCTTTAAAAGATGGTTTATTAGCTACTAATATGGAATTAGATAAAATTATTAAAGAAAATAGTAAAAAACTTAAAGTTGTTGAAGATAGGTTACACGAATTAGATATAAAAATTGCTAAATTAGAAACTGACAAATTAAATAAAATTACGATTCTTCAAGAAAAGTTTCAATTTCTTCCATATGAAGTCATGGATAAAAGAGAGAATATAGCCGACAAAAAAAGTTATATTCGTGATTTGAAAAGCTACCAACAAAAAATAGTCTCATTAGGGGTAGTAAATATTGGTGCTATTGAGGAGTTTGATAGAGTTTGTGAAAGATTAACATTTTTAAAAACTCAAGAAGGGGATCTTAGAAAGACAATTGATAGTTTGATTGAGATAATAAATGATATTGATAAAATAATGACAGTAAGATTTATTGAAGCCTTTGATTTATTGAATTCAACATTTAGAGAAACCTACAGTGCCTTATTTAGTGGAGGCGAAGCCTATATTGAATTAACAGAAAAAAATGATATTCTTAATTCAGGCATAGAAATTTTTTCAAAACCACCTGGTAAGACACCTAAGAATATGTCAATGTTATCTGGTGGGGAACGTGCTTTAACTGCATTAGCTTTATTATTTTCTTTATTGAAAATAAAACCTAGTCCATTATGTATTATTGATGAAGCTGATGCTTCATTAGATGAAAGAAATGTTGCTAATTTTGCTAATTATTTAAAAAGTTATTCTAATAATACACAGTTTGTTGTTATATCTCATAGACAAGGTACTATAGAAGAATCGGACAATCTTTATGGAGTGACTATGAATAAAAGTGGAATATCAAAAATAATATCAGTTAGTTTAGAAAAACACAGGAGGGAAAAAAATGCTTAATAAATGGTTGAATGGATTTAAAAAAACTCAGGAAAATATTCTAGGTAGACTAAATGCATTAGTTAAAATTGGTCCAACAATTAATGATTTGTTTTATGATAATCTTGAAGAAATATTAGTAACTTCAGATATAGGTATTAAAACTTCTATGGAATTAGTACGAACATTAAAAGAAGTAGTTAAAAAGGATAAAATTAAGGAAACACAAAAAGCAATTGAGAAATTAAGAGAATTAATAGTTGATATTGTTAAAATAAATAATCAAAAATTGAATATTAGCAAAGATGAGTTATCAATTTATTTATTTATAGGTGTCAATGGTGTAGGTAAAACTACAACTATAGCTAAAGTAGGGAATTTATTACAAAAAAGAGGACTTAAAGTTATGTTCTCTGCTGGAGATACATTTAGGGCCGGGGCTATTGAACAATTAAAGGTTTGGGGGAAAAGTTTGGAAATACCTGTTATATCCCAACAAGAAGGTAGTGATCCAGCTGCTGTAATATTTGATAGTATTGAAGCTGCGAAAGCAAGGGATATTGATGTTTTACTTATTGATACAGCAGGCAGATTACATAACAAGAAAAATCTTATGGAAGAAATGAAAAAAATCAATAAAGTTATTCAACGTGAAGATGGGAAAAAACCAGAAGAAATATTCTTGGTTATTGATAGTGGGACAGGTCAGAATGCATTGGCATCTGCAGAAGAATTTATTAAAAATGTCCCTGATATAACTGGATTAATTTTAACTAAACTTGATGGAACTGCAAAAGGTGGTATGGCTATACCATTGATTAAAGAATTAAATATCCCTATAAAATTTGTTTGTCTAGGAGAGGGAGTAAAAGACATAGATGAATTTATTCCTGAAAAATTCATAGAAGGAATATTGGGAGAGGTAGCAAATTAATGGGTTATTTATTTAAAAATATTTCTATTATTACTATGGACGATGAAAGACAACCAGTTATTATTAGTGATCTATTAATTGAAGGTTCTAAAATATCTAGAATTGATACTAATATACCTAAAATGGCCCATAAGGTTATAGAGGGTAAAAACTTACTTGTAATGCCAGGATTTATAAATACCCATACACATGTCTCAATGTCATTGTTACGTGGATATGGAGACGATTTGGAGCTTTTTGAATGGCTTTCAAGTAGGATATGGCCAATAGAAGCTAAATTAACAAAAAACGATGTATATGTTGGAGCTAAACTTGGGATAGCTGAAATGTTATTATCAGGAACAACTACATTTTTAGATATGTACCAAGATATGGAGATGGTAGGGAAAGCAAGCCAAGAAATCGGAATACGATGTCATTTAAGTAGAGGGACAATCTATACTGGAATTGAAAATAAAGATAATGAAGCTCTTAAGCAATTAGAAGAATTAATTGATAAATTTCATGACTATGATGAAGGCAGAATAAAAGTTCTGGCTGGTCCACACGCTATTTATACTAATAATACAGAATTTCTAAAAGCTCAATTAGAAATTGCAAAACGTAGAAATATAGGCGTTAATATTCATGTTTCTGAAACTAAAAAGGAAAATGAAGATGCAATATTATCATTAGGTAAAACACCAATTGCCTATCTTGATGAGATAGGCTTATTAGATGCTCCATATGTAGTTGCCGCTCATATGATTTATTTAAATAAAGAAGATCAAAAGATAGTTAAAAACAAGAAGATTGGAATAGCACATAATCCGAAAAGTAATCTTAAACTAGGATCTGGAATTGCAAATGTACAAAAGTATATAAGTGATGGGATAAAGGTTGGAATTGGTACTGATGGTGCAGCATCAAATAATAATCTGGACATGTTAAGTGAACTTCAATATGCTTCTTTACTACAAAAAGGCTTAAATCTTGATGCTACATCTTTAAATGCTTACGAAACACTTAAAATGGCTACGATTGAAGGTGCTAAAGTACTGAATATAAGTGATAGAGTTGGTATGTTAAAAGAAGGTTATGATGCGGATTTAATAATGTTTGATCTAAATCAACCACATTATTATCCGATAGAAAATAGCCATATATCAAAAATAGTTTATAGTGGTAAGTCTTCAGATATAATTATGACAATGGTAAAAGGTAAAACTTTAATGGTTAATAGAGAGTTGAAAACAATTGATTTGGACAAAACTTATAACGAGGTTTCTGAAATAATCGAAAGGGTACATAAAGAAAATGATTAAACAAATTTCAATGTTTCTGAAGAATCAACCTGGTGAATTAGCAAAAATAATGACTGCATTTGAAGAAGATAGTATCAAAATAATAGCTATGTGTATAACTGATACAAATGAAAATGGTATATTTAGAGTTATTGTTGACAAGCCAATAAAGGCACAGTTAGCATTAAAAAAAATAAAAGTTAATACTTATACAAGTAGAGTTTTAATTGTTGAAATTACAGAAATAAAAAAACTATTTATAGAAATGAATGCAAACAAACTAAATGTAGAATATATGTATAGTCTAGATTTAAATAATCTTGTGATTAAATTCGATGATCTAGAAAAAGGTTATGATATTCTTTTTAAACTAGGCTATAAACTACTAGCAGAAACAGATATATTTATGGAGGAAAGTAATGAAAATTGAATGGAAGGGCAGGGAGGCAATAAATAATATTAAGGCCTACTCGCCGGGTAAAGCTATTGCGGAAGTAAAAAAAGAACTTGGATTAGACAATGTATATAAGATGGCTTCTAATGAGAATCCTTTAGGACCATCCCCATTAGCAATTGAATCAATAAAAAATAATATGGCTAATATTCATATTTATCCTGATGGTAGTTCTTTAATATTAAAAAAAGAATTAGCAATAAAAAATGAAATTAAAGTTGAAAATATTATAGTTGGTAATGGATCAGATGAAATTATTAAACTTTTAGGAGAAAGTTTTCTTGAAGAAGGAGATACAATAATAATGGGCGATCCTTCATTTTCCGAATATGATTATATTGGAAATTTAATGGGAGCAAAAGTTAAAAAAATACCACTAGTTAATTTTGCATTTAATTTAGAAGATATATTAGATAATTTAGATGATTCAGTAAAAATAATAGCTTTATGTAATCCTAATAATCCAACCGGAACTGTTTTAGGAAAAGAAGCATTGATTGATTTTATTGATAGAATACCAGAAAATATTATAGTTGTTTTAGATGAAGCTTATAAAGAATATGCAGGTGAAAATTTCTTTAGTGGTATAAATTTTGTCAAAGAAGGTAAAAACAATGTACTTATATTAAATACTTTTTCTAAGATATATGGATTAGCTGCTTTAAGAGTAGGGTATGGTATAGGTAGTGAACCATTAATTAGTTGGATTACAAGAGCAAAAGAACCTTTTAATGTAAATGTTCTTGCACAAGTTGGTGCAAAAGCTGCATTAAATGATGTTGATCATGTAAAACAATCAATTGAATTAAATCTTAAAGGAAAAGAATTTCTTTATAAGGAGTTTCTAGCTAGAGGTTTTGCTTATAGCGAAAGTGGTGCTAATTTTATTTGGGTTGATATAAAACATGATAGTAAAAAAGTTTTTGAAGGTTTGTTGAAAAAAGGGGTGGTTATAAGACCGGGTAATGTTTTTGGTGCTAATAATCACATAAGAGTTACAATAGATAAACCTGAAATAAATAAATATTTTATTGATATGTTAGATGAAGTGATAAGAGAAATATAATGGAGGCAAAATGGCAGTAGGAGTTTTTGATTCTGGTATTGGTGGAATGACAGTTGTAAGGGAGATTAGAAAGAGATTTCCTAACGAAAAGATTATATATTTTGGGGATACGAAAAGAGTTCCTTATGGGGAAAAGACCCAGGAAGAACTTATTAGTTTTTCTGAACAAATTGTAAGTTTTTTAATAAGCCAAGGAGCAAAAGTAATAGTTGATGCTTGTAATACAACTTCTGCTTTAGCTTTGCCTTATTTAAAAAAGAAGTTTGATATACCTATAATAGGTGTATTAGAGCCTGGTGCTAATAAAGCAGTTGATGTGGCTATGAAAAAAATTGGATTAATTGCAACATCGGCAACCATAAATAGTAATTCTTATCAAAAAAGTATTAATATTTTAAAATCTGATATTGAAGTTACTGCAGTTGCTTGTCCTAAATTAGTTGGATTTATTGAAGATGGAGATTTGAATTCTGATTATTTAAAAAAAGTCTTAAATAATTATTTAAATACAATATTTCTAAATAATTGCGATACACTTATACTTGGGTGTACACATTATCCTTTTTTGACTAAAACTATAGCTGAAATTATAGGCGAGGATATAAAATTAGTTGATCCTGCTATTTCCACTGTAGATATTTTAGAGAAATATCTAGATGGATCACATAGTGAAGAAATATGTTATGTTAGTGGTGATTATCATAGTTTTAATAATACATTAATGAAACTTTATCCAAAACATGGTTTTGAAAAAATAGTAGAATTTGACCCGATAAAATAAGGGGAATTAGTATGAGAAAAATAAGTCTTAAAAAAGTAGCATTAAAATATCCAGAAGGTTCTTGTTTGATTAGAATGGGCGATACAATTGTACTAGCAACTGCTTCTATTGAAGAAAAAGTACCACCATTTCTTATTGGAACAGGCAAAGGTTGGGTTACAGCTGAGTATAATATGTTGCCAAGATCAAATAAAAACAGAAAAATTAGAAGCAATAATCTTATTAAACCTGATGGTAGAGCTTTGGAAATCCAAAGATTAATAGGTAGGGCTTTAAGAACTGCAGTTGATAGGAAAATGTTAGGTGAACGTACAATAACAATTGATTGTGAGGTTATTCAAGCTGATGGTGGGACAAGAACAGCATCAATAAATGCTGGCTTCGTAGCCTTATATGAGGCCTGTCAACATCTGGTTAATACGAAAACAATAAAAATTTTCCCAATAAGATTCTTTGTAGGTGCTGTAAGTGTTGGCAAAGTAGGTAAAAAATATATTCAAGATTTATGCTACGCAGAAGATAGTAAAGCTATTGTTGATATGAATATAGTGTTGAATGAGTTTGGTGATTTTATTGAATTACAAGGATCTGGTGAAGAAGATGTATATTCAAAAGATGACTTAAATGAATTAATTGCACTAGCACAAAAGGGTATTGAAGAAATAATATTAAAGCAAAAGGAATTAGTTAATGAAAATACTATTGGCAACATATAATAATCATAAACTTCATGAGTTTAAAACTTTGGTAGGTAATGCTAATATTGAACTAATTAGTTTATCGGATGTTGGATTTACTGAAGAAATTATTGAAAATGGAAATAGTTTTATCGAAAATGCCCTGATTAAAGCAGAAACTATTTATAATATTTATAAAATACCAACATTGGCCGATGATTCAGGTATTTGTATAGATGCATTAGATGGGGAACCTGGTATACATTCAGCAAGGTTTGCAGGTGAAGAAACAAAAGCTCAGGAAAAAAATAAAATTATTATTGATCTATTAAAAGGCAAAGTCGATAGAAATGCACATTATACTTGTGCTTTAGCATTCGTAAGTAATAATGAAAAATTTGTAATAGAAAAGTATTGTCATGGAACTATAATTGAAAAAGAAATTGGAGTTAATGGATTTGGTTATGATCCAATATTTTACCTAGAAAAATTCAATAAAACATTAGGTGAAATTTCTTTAAAAGAAAAAAATTTGATTAGCCATAGAGGACAAGCTTTTATGGAATTTAAAAAATATATAGAAAGTAAAAATAGCATAGAATAATCTATGCTATTATTTTAATATAACTTAAAATAATTACTGAAAAGTAGTATAATGATAGAATAGGTAAAAAATTACGAGGTGAAAGATGACTGATTTAAGCAATATAAGAAATTTTTGTATTATAGCACATATAGATCATGGTAAATCAACATTAGCAGATAGACTAATAGAATATACTGGTGCTGTTGAAAAAAGGGATATGACATCTCAATTATTGGATCAGATGGATTTAGAACAAGAACGTGGAATTACTATTAAACTTCAAGCGGTTAAAATGAAGTATTTTGCCGATGATGGTAGAGAATATTTATTAAATTTAATAGATACTCCAGGTCATGTAGATTTTACATATGAAGTTTCAAGAAGCTTAGCTGCTTGTGAAGGGGCATTATTAGTTGTTGATGCATCACAAGGTATTGAAGCACAGACTTTGGCTAATGTATATTTAGCACTTGAAAATAATTTAGAAATAATTCCAGTAATTAATAAAATTGATCTTCCAAGTGCAGAACCTGAAAAAGTTAAACAAGAAATAGAAGATATAATTGGGTTAGATACTTCAAATGCAATATTTACTTCTGCCAAGACTGGTGAGGGAACAAAAGAAATTCTTGAAGCAATAGTGAGATATGTCCCTGAACCAATTGGTGATTATGAAGCTCCATTAAAAGCTTTAATATTTGATTCAAACTTTGATGCATATAAAGGTGCATTATCTTATGTAAGAATTATTGATGGATCTGTAAAAAAAGGTATGAAAATTAGAATGTTTGCAACAGGTAAAGAATTTGAAGTTACTGAAGTAGGAATATTTGAACCTTTACACAAGGTTGTAGACTCATTAAAAGCTGGAGAAGTTGGTTATATAGCAGCTAGCATTAAAAAAGTAGCTGATACTAGAGTCGGTGATACAATAACTGGAGCTGCAAATCCATGTATAAAACCTTTAGAGGGATATAAAAAAGCTGTGCCAATGGTTTATTGTGGGTTATATCCAATTGATAATGATCAATATAATGAGCTGAAAGATGCTTTGGAAAAATTGCAATTAAATGATGCCTCACTATTATTTGAACCAGAAACTTCGTCTGCTTTAGGCTTTGGATTTAGGTGTGGATTTTTAGGCTTATTACATATGGAAATTGTTCAAGAACGATTAGAAAGAGAATATAATTTATCATTGATTACTACCGCACCAAGCGTTATATTTATTGTTCATTTAACAGATGGAACAACAATGAAAATAGATAGTCCAGCTCAATTACCTGATACCAGATTAGTGGATTACTTAGAAGAACCCTTGGTCAAAGCATCGATAATGGTACCGAATGAATATGTTGGGACAGTAATGGATTTATGTCAAGATAAAAGGGGCGTATTTGTAAATATGGAATATATAACTCCTAAAAGAGTTGTACTAACCTATAAATTACCATTAGGTGAAATAATTTATGATTTCTTTGATCAATTAAAATCTCGTACTAAAGGTTATGCTAGTTTAGACTATGAATTAGCTGGGCATGAAAGATCTAGTTTAGTTAAATTAGATATTTTATTAGCAGGAGAGATTATTGATGCTTTGTCCTGTATAGTTCATAGAGATAAAGCTTATCATAGAGGTAGAGCTTTAGTTAGTAAACTTAGACAATTAATACCAAGACAAATGTTTGAAGTGCCAATTCAAGCTGCAATTGGCACTAAAGTTATAGCTAGAGAGACAGTCAAAGCTATGAGAAAAGATGTGCTGGAAAAATGTTATGGTGGTGATATATCTAGGAAAAGAAAGCTTCTTGAAAAACAGAAGGAAGGTAAAAAAAGAATGAAGCAGGTTGGTAGAATAGAAGTACCACAAGAAGCATTTATGGCAGTTTTAAGTTTAGATGATGAATAAGAATATAGGAGTATATATACATATTCCTTTTTGTATACAAAAATGTAATTATTGTGACTTCGTTTCATTTACAAATTATGGGTTAGAAGATAAATACTTCCAAAAACTACTTATGGAAATTGATTTATTAGAATATGATGGCAGACCTATAAATACAATATATTTTGGTGGTGGTACACCCTCCACCGTAAAGCCTGAAAATATTGAACTAGTTGTTTTAAAATTAAAAGAAAAACTAGACCTATCAAATTTAGTAGAAATGACTATTGAAATTAATCCAGGAACCTGTAATAATGATAGCATAGGTAAATACTATGAAATGGGGTTTGACAGGATTTCAATAGGAGTGCAAACCTTTGATGAAATTATGTTAGGTAAATTAGGAAGAATACATGGGGAAGCAGATATATATAAAACAATTAATCTAGCAAAGAAAGTTGGATTTAAAAATATTTCTATCGATTTAATGTTTGGCTTGCCGGGTGATAGTCTTGAAAGATTAGATAGAGATTTAGGAATAGCAATGGATTTAAATCTTCAACATATTTCAACATATGGCTTAATAGTAGAACCTGGTACAAAATTTTATGAAGAGCAAAAAAAGGGAGTATTAAAATTACCAGAAGAAGAACTGCTGTTAAATATGCGGAAATTAATAAATAAGAAATTAAGCAAATTTAAATTTAGTCGGTATGAGATTGCAAATTATGCAAGAGTAGGATATGAATCTAAGCATAATCTGATTTATTGGAATAATGATGATTATTATGGATTTGGACTTAATAGCACTAGTAAAATTAGAAATCTTAGATTTAAAAATGAATCTGATTTAAATAAATATATTAATATGGATAATTTTGATAAACATAATCTGGAAGAAATAACAAATGAGATGGAAATAGAGGAAGGAATTTTCCTTGGACTAAGATTATTAACTGGCATTGATTTAGAAGATTTTCTGAACAGATATAAAATAGATATTAAAAAGAAATATGAAAAAGTTCTTGGTGAATTATTAGAAATAAATGCAATTATAGTAAATGATAAGATGCTGAAGCTAACTGATTATGGAATGGAGATTTCTAATTATTGCATGGCGAAGTTTTTATCATAAGGAGGAAGTATGGAAACACTTAGATTAGGAATGGATGTAGGATCAACGACCGTTAAAGTTGTTGTTGTAGATAAAGATGATAATTGTCTTTTCAAGTCGTATGAACGACATTATTCAGAAATTATAAAAACAGGAATTGATATGTTAAAGTCAGTTATGGTAATGTTCCCTGACTATACTTTTAAAATGATGTTTAGTGGATCTGGGGGCATGGGGTTAGCAGAAAAGCTTAAAATGCCTTTTGTACAAGAAGTTATAGCCCTAACAGAGGCTATAGAAAAATATATACCACAAACTGATGTTGCAATTGAACTAGGTGGTGAAGATGCTAAAATAACATACCTTGGTGCTAGTAGCGAACAAAGAATGAATGGTGTATGTGCTGGTGGAACCGGAGCTTTTATTGATCAGATGGCACAATTACTACAAGTTGAAGTTAATGAATTAAATGAAATGGCAAAAAAATATAACACCATTTATCCAATAGCATCAAGATGTGGAGTATTTGCTAAATCTGATGTACAACCATTGATTAATGAAGGGGCTAATGTATCTGATATTGCTGTGTCAATATTCCAAGCAGTAGTAAACCAAACTATTAGTGGATTGGCCTGTGGACGTCCGATTAGAGGCAAGGTGGCTTTCTTAGGAGGACCCTTAACCTTTATGTCAGAATTGAGAAATAGATTTATAGACGTATTGAAATTAACTGATGAAGATATTATTTTCCCGGAAAATTCTCAATATTTTGTAGCATTGGGAACAGCTGAATTAGTAAAAAAGGAAGAAAAAGAATTTAAACTATCAGAAGTATTAAGTGCGATAGCAGATAGAGATATATCATCAGAAAATATTTCTACTTTACCACCTTTATTTAAAGATGAAGCTGAATATAATGCTTTTAAAGAACGTCATGCTAAAGCTAAAGTGGATAGAGTGGATTTTGATAAGAGTACTCCTCCATATTTCCTAGGAATAGATGCAGGATCAACAACAAGTAAAATGGCAATAATTGATAATAATGGTGCGCTGGTTTGGTCATTTTATGGAAGTAATGAAGGTAAACCACTATCCAATATTGTTTTACAATTATTAAATCTATATAAGGATATACCAAAGCTTAAAATTGCTAGATCTGGAGTAACAGGTTATGGTGAAGGTCTTATAAAAGCCGCTTTACAAGTTGATGAGGGTGAAATAGAAACTGTTGCACATTTTAAAGCAGCAAATTTTTTCAAATCTGGTGTTGACTTTATATTAGATATTGGTGGTCAAGATATGAAGTCTCTACAAGTTAGAGATGGGGTAATAACTAGTATAATGTTAAATGAAGCTTGCTCATCTGGCTGTGGTTCATTTATAGAAACATATGCAAATTCTCTTTCATTACCTGTTAAAGAATTTGCTCAAAAAGCATTATTGTCACCAAGTCCAGTTGATCTTGGAACTAGGTGTACTGTATTTATGAATTCTAAAATAAAACAAGCTCAAAAGGATGGGGCAAGTGTAGGCGATATATCAGCTGGTGTCTCTTATTCAGTTATAAAAAATGCTTTATATAAAGTGATTAAATTAAAAAACACTGCAGAATTAGGAGAAAATATAGTAGTTCAAGGTGGAACATTTTACAATGATGCAGTTTTGAGAGCCTTTGAACTTATTATCGAAAGAGAAGTTATCAGACCTGATATAGCCGGTATAATGGGTGCTTTTGGTATGGCTTTAATAGCAAAAGAGCGATATAGTGTTGAGGATAAAAGCATATTACTAGGTCAAAAAGATTTAGTTAAATTTAATTATGTTAATGATATGAAACGTTGTGGATTATGTGGTAACAATTGTTTATTAACAATTAGTACATTTCCAACTGGTGATTTCTTTGTGTCTGGAAACAGGTGCGAAAGAGGTGCCGGTATAGCTGAAGATGCTAAAAATAAGTTGCCGAATGTTTATGAGTATACTTATAATAGACTGTTTAGTTATTATCATCCATTAGATAAATCGCTTGCTAGAAGAGGTACAATAGGCATACCTAGAGCTCTAAATGTATATGCACATTATCCTTTGTGGTTCACATTTTTTACTGAGCTTGGATTTAGAGTAGAATTATCTAACAGAAGCTCGAAAAAGATATATGAATCAGGAATGGATTCAATACCATCGGAATCTATGTGTTATCCAGCGAAAATTACTAATGGACATATAATGAATCTGCTGAAAAAAGGGGTTAAAACTATTTTTTATCCATCTATTCCTTATGATATTAAGGAAGAAGAAACTGCTGAGAATCAATATAACTGTCCTATAGTTACAAGTTATCCTGAAGTGATTGAAAATAATATTGATGATATAAGAAATGATGATATAACTTTTATTCATCCATTTTTACCAATATATGATCAGAAAAAAATGGCTATTAGACTATATGATTCTCTTAAAAAAGATTTTAATATTAGTAAAAAAGAAATTATATTTGCATTAGAAAAAGCATATGACGAATTGGGTAGATATAAAAGAGATATAGAAGAAAAAGGTATAGATATAGTAAATAAAATGCATGAAAAAGGCATGAGAGGTATAGTTTTAGCAGGCAGACCATATCATGTAGATCCAGAAATTCACCATGGAATTCCTGAGATGTTCACACAACTTGGATTAGTAGTATTATCTGAAGAATCAATAGCAAAATTAGCTGAGGATAAAGATCATTTGCGAGTTGTTAATCAGTGGGTTTATCATTCAAGGCTATATAATGCCGCAGAATTTGTTAAAAATGAACCAACTATTGAATTAGTTCAATTAACATCATTTGGGTGTGGTTTAGATGCTATAACAACTGATCAAGTAAAAGAAATCCTTGATCGACATGGTAAACTTTATACATTAATTAAAATAGATGAAATTAATAATTTAGGAGCGGCTCGTATTCGTGCAAGATCTTTATTAGCTGCGATGAATGAAAGAACAAAAAATGTTGACGACTTTGTTAAAAAACCAGTTCTGAAAACTCCTACTTTTAAAAAAGGAATGGAAGATTATACCTTATTGGCACCACAAATGTCTCCAATACATTTTCAGTTTTTGAAAGAAGCATTTAGATATCATGGATATAAATTGGAAGTATTAGAAGATATTTCAAACAAGGGTATGGACTTGGGTTTGCAATATGTTAATAATGATGCTTGTTATCCTACGCTAGTTGTTATAGGACAAGTTCTTGAAGCTTTAAGAAGCGGTAAATATGATCTTAAAAAGATTGCAATATTAATGACTCAAACAGGTGGTGGTTGTAGAGCAACAAATTATATTGCTTTAATGACAAAAGCTTTACATGATGCTGGATATCCTGATATTCCAATTATTCCTATAACAGCATCAAGTAACTTAGAAAAATCAACTGGTTTCAAAATTAGTATGAGCTTTTTACATCGTGTTCTAATGGCTATTATTTATGGTGATGTGTTACTTAGAGTATACAGAGCTACAAAGCCATATGAAGCTACTGAAGGCTCAACTGAAGCTTTATATAAAAAGTGGGTAGAAAAGTGTGATGATTCAGTATATAAAGGAAAATTCAAGCAATTTTCTAATTATATGAAAAAAATTGTTGAAGAATTTGATGAATTACCTAGATTAGACATAAAAAAACCTAAAGTTGGAATAGTTGGCGAAATTCTAGTTAAATTTCATCCTTTTGCAAATAATAGTGTAGTAGACTTTTTAGAAAAAGAAGGAGCAGAAGTTGTAGTTCCAGATTTATTAGATTTTTTCCTTTACTCTCTTTATAGCAATATCTTTAAATTTGAAAAATTAGCAGGAAAGAAAAAAGAGAAAACTTTAGCTATTTGGGCAATTAACGCTTTAGAGGTTTATAGGCGTTCTGCAAGAAATGCTTTGCGTAAATCAAAACATTTTCATGAGCAAGCAACTATAGGATCCCTCACAGAAGGTGCTAAACCCATACTATCTTTGGGTAATAGTATGGGAGAAGGTTGGTTTTTAACTGGTGAAATGGTAGAACTGATTGATAGCGGAGTGGAAAATATTGTTTGTGTACAACCATTTGGCTGTCTTCCGAATCATATTACTGGTAAAGGTGTAATTAAAGAACTCCATCATAGATATAATGATGCAAATATTGTTGCAGTAGATTATGATCCTGGAGCTAGTGAAGTTAATCAAATTAACAGATTAAAATTAATGTTATCAAAAGCATATAAAAATATTAATAATAATGCGAAAAATGATAAATAAATTGGTTTTTAAAAGGATGTGTGCTATGGTGCCACATCCTTTTATATACTTTAGGTTGTTATTATGATATTATGTATTAAAATTCACATTATACAAATTTAATTATTAAATTGAAAAGGAGTGACATAGATGAAATATCAATTAAGCAGTGATGGACCTTTTGCCCTGGTTAAATTACACTTGGCTAAAAATGAGGAAATAAAAATTGAAAAAGGTTCAATGGTATATCATAACGGAAATGTCACCCTAGAAGGAAAAATAAATAGTAACAATAAAAACACTTCTGTTCTTGGAAATATGCTTAAATCAGTTGCAAAATCAGTTGTAAGTGGGGAAAGTTTTTTTGTTACAATTGTTAAAAGTTTTACTGATGATGGAGAAATTAATATTGCCCCTCCAGCAATTGGCACAATAAAAGAATTGGAAATAGGCCCTTTACAATGGTTTTTGAATGATGGAGTTTTTTTAGCTTGTGATAAAACAGTTGAATATTCCATGAAAAGACAATCTATGGGAAAAGCTGTTTTTGGTGGAACTGGTGGTTTGTTTGTTATGGAAACATCTGGAGTTGGGTCAATGATTATAAGCAGTTATGGTGAAATTGAAGAAATTGAATTAGATGGTAGTAATAAATTTATTGTTGATAATCGACATGTTTTAGCATGGGAAACTTCATTAGATTATGAGATAAAAGTAGCATCTGGTATCTTTGGTTTTTCAACAGGTGAAGGTTTAGTTAATGAATTTAAAGGTAAAGGGAAAATTTTAATACAAACGAGAAATATTGCAAGTTTTGCCTCCTTTTTAGCATCTTGTGGAAGTCATAATCAAGGAATGACATTTATTTAAAATTTAATATTAGAGAAAATTGATAAATAAAAACAAAGCACATTTTGTGCTTTGTTTTTATTTAAATATATTAATTATATCTTTAAATAATCTTTTAATGTTAATTCCATTTCATTTGAAGAAATAACATCTTTGAAACGAACAACTTTACTATCAAGATTTTTTAAACCCTCTGGTATTGGGCTATGAGTAAGTTCGTTTATTGCTTTTAATTGTTCTATATCATCAAGTTTACTATAATTAGACAAAATAGCTTTAGCAACAGCTCCATTGAATTTATAAGGACTAGCTGTTGATACTATAACATTAAAAGTATTATCATTAGTTTTTAGTTGATATTTTTCGTAGACTTTATAGGCTACAGCCGTATGAGTGTCAACTAAATAGTTATTCTTCTGATATAAATCTCTTATAGTTTTAATTGTATCAATATCATCAGCACTTTCTGAGTAAAAAATAGTTGTTAATTTCTTGAAAATATCTTCAGGGATTTGATAATAGCCCATATTTTTAAGATCTAACATTAATTTGGTAATAAGTTCTTTATTACCTTCAGATAATAAAAACAATAACCTTTCTAGATTACTAGAAATAAGAATATCCATAGAAGGAGAAAGTGTTTTTACAAATTCCCTATTACGATTATATATACCAGTATCAAAAAATTTCTTTAAAACATCATTGGCATTGGCGGCACATATTAATTTTTTTATTGGTAAGCCCATTTCTTTAGCATAATAACCAGCAAGAATATTCCCAAAGTTACCTGTTGGTACTGTGAAGTTAATCTTTTCACCAATTTTTATTGTGCCTGAATTTAATAGTTGTACATAACTTTCAAAATAATAAACAATCTGAGGAACTAATCTTCCCCAATTGATGGAATTTGCTGAAGAGAAAGTATGATTGATATTTCCCAATTTTTTAGTAATATCAGTATTACTAAATAGTTCTTTAACACCATTTTGTGTATCATCGAAATTACCCTCAACTGCAACTACTTTAATATTTTCTCCTAATTGTGTAACCATCTGTAATTTTTGAACAAGGCTCACTCCATCATTTGGATAAAAAACCAATATTTTTGTATTTGGAACATCTTTAAAACCTTCAAGCGCAGCTTTGCCAGTATCTCCAGACGTGGCTACTAAAATAACATAAGTTCTTTTATCACCATTTTTTTTCGCACTTGTAGTTAAAAGATATGGCAAGATTTGTAGGGCTACATCTTTAAAAGCAGATGTAGGTCCATGATAAAGTTCTAATACCCCGCATTTATCATTTAATAAATGTAGTGGGGTGATTTTAGGTGATGAAAATGTTTTTTCATTGTAAGCATTATTAATACAATATTCTAATTCATCTTGAGTGAAATCCGTTAAATATTTACTTAAGATGATTTGTGCCTTTTGGTTATAAGTTAAATTTATCATGCTATTTATTTCGTCAATACTAATTTTTGGAATGTTAATAGGGAGGTAAAGACCTCCATCATCACCTAATCCATTTAAGATCGCTTGACTACTTGTAACTTGATTGATATTTGATCTTGTAGTTGTATATTTTAATTTCATTTTATATTCCTAACTTTTACTTATTGATGCCTGTAATCTTATACTTTCCTTTTCAGAAGCAAGGATAGTATCTGTATCTTTATCACCTCTACCAGAAAGATTGACTACTATCATAGTATCTTTTGATAAACCAGGAGCGATTTTCATTGCATATGCTAATGCATGAGCACTTTCAATTGCAGGAATAATTCCTTCATGTTCAGATAATTTTCTAAAAGCATCAAGTGCTTCAAAATCTGTGATTGAAACATATTCTGCAAGTTTAGCATCTCTTAAATAACTATGTTCTGGACCAACTCCTGGATAATTAAGGCCAGAAGCAATTGAATGTGATGTTTTTATTTCACCTGCATCATCTAACATTACATATGTTTTAAATCCATGTATATAGGATACTTTTCCTTCAGTTAATGGCGCAGCGTGCAGACCAGTTTCAATGCCTATACCACCAGGTTCGACCCCGATTAGTTTGGCATCAGGATTTCCAATAAAGTCAGCAAATGCACCTATTGCATTGCTGCCACCTCCGACACAAGCAATAATATAGTCAGGAGTTTTACCTTCTAATTCCATAGCTTGTTCAACAATCTCTTTACTTATTACTCTTTGGAAATGTTTTACCATACTAGGATAAGGATAAGGTCCGACTGCAGATCCCAGAATATAGAATGTATCCTTATAATTTTGTACTAAGTCACCTAAAGCAATATCGACAGCAGCCTTAAGATCTTGATCTCCACTTTCAACTTGTACTACTTTAGCTCCTAGCAATTCCATACGATAAACATTTAATGGTTGTTTTTGAGCATCTTTAACACCCATATAAATAATACATTCCATACCGAAAAGTGCTGCGGCTGTAGCAGTAGCAACACCGTGTTGACCTGCTCCTGTCTCTGCAATAACCCTTTTAAGGCCCATTCTTTTAGCTAGCAATGCTTGGCCTAAGGTATTGTTAATTTTATGTGCTCCTGTATGGTTTAAATCTTCTCTTTTTAAATAAATTTTAGCTCCACCAAGTGTTTTAGTAATATTTGAAGCTAAGAAAAGGGGGGATGGTCTGCCTACATAATATTTTAGATAGTAGTTCAATTCCTTGTTAAATTCTTCATCGTTTTTTGCTTTTTCAAATTCTTCGGCAATATTACCTAGAACTTCAGCTAAAGCTTCTGGAACATAGGAACCACCAAATTCTCCGAATAGACCTTTTTGATTATCCATAATAAAACCTCCCAATATAATATCTATACTATTATAACAAAAAAAGAAAATCATTGAAATAAAATCAAGAATAAAATTCTGTAAATTGCTTTAAAATGCTATTGACTTATAATCAAAATACCGATATAATAATTCTTGCGTTAAGATATTCCTCGATAGCTCAACGGTAGAGCACTCGGCTGTTAACCGAGGGGTTGTAGGTTCGAATCCCACTCGAGGAGCCATTTTACCGGGCCCATAGCTCAGTGGTAGAGCTACCGGCTCATAACCGGTTGGTCCTTGGTTCAATCCCAAGTGGGCCCACCAAGGGCGTTTAGCTCAGCTGGGAGAGCGCTTGCCTTACAAGCAAGATGTCGGCGGTTCGATCCCGTCAACGCCCACCAAGACCTCTATATGAGGTCTTTTTTTTTATATAAGGAGTCTAAGTGATGAAAATTAATACTAGAGTGGATAAAGTTCTTAACTATATTCAAAAAGGTTCTACTGTTGCAGATATTGGTTGTGACCATGGATACGTACTTATTAAAGGTGTTACAGATGACATTATTAAAAGTGGTATTGGAGTTGAGGTAGCTAAAGGGCCATTCAATCAAGCAAAAATAAATGTACACGAATACAATATGGATGATTATATAAATATAAGATATGGAAATGGTTTAGATCCAGTATTGATTAATGAATGTGATGTTTGTGTTATTGGGGGAATGGGGGGAAGACTCATAACCAATATTTTAAGAGATAACAAGGAAAAAGCATCAAATTTTAAACGATTAATACTCCAACCTATGAACAGTGAATTTATACTTAGAAAATATCTTTTAGAAAATAATTGGGTAATTGTTGATGAAGATATTTTAATAGAGGATAGATTATATCTTTACATTATAGCTGAAAAGGGTAATATGGAAGTACACGATGATTTTATATATGAAATAGGTCCAGTATTAGCAAAAAAAAATAATAGTGGTAGAAATAAATATATTAAACAAAAAATATTTAAGCTTGAAAAAATATTGATGAATTTAAAAGAAGTAGAAGTGAAAGAAACAAATAAAATTAAAATAATTAAACAAGCTATAGAAAAATGGAGAAGTTACATTGGAGATTAATAATATTACAGACTTATTAGAAAACTGGTTCCCATTGGAACTTGCAGAAGACTGGGATAATTCAGGCTTACAAATAAAACCTAAAGATGAGAATATCTCTGGCATAGTTATAGGGTTAACATTAAATAATGATATAATAGAAACAGCAATAAATAGTGGTTCAAATTTAATTATTTGTCATCATCCTATGTTCTTTAATGATGAAGATAAATATGATCTTTTAAATATTAAATCTAAAAATCTAAGTAAATTGTTAACGGCAAAAGGAATCGGCTTTTATGCTTTACACACAAATTTTGATAAAAAATATATGGCTGATGTAATAGCAGAATTATTAGGATTATCAAATTTGAGAGTTTTAGATGAGGGAACATCATTAGGTATAATTGGTGATTTGAAAAATAAATATACTTACAGTGATTTTTTATTAATAGTATCAAAAATATTTAAAATAGATTGTATGAAGTATAGTGACATAGAATTAAACAAGATTATTGAAAAAGTTGCTATTTGTCCAGGTTCGGGCAGAGGATTTTTAGATATTGCAATTGAAAATTCAGATGTATACTTAACAGGAGATATAAATTATCATTCCTTTGAAAAAGCAGTATACTTTAATTATCCCTTAATTGATATATGCCATTATAATAGTGAAATATTAGGTATTAAAAGCTTATCAGAAAAAATCAAGGGTAACGTAAGTATACCTGTTAATTTTTATGAAGGTAAAGACTTTCATAAAAATTTTATAAAATAGATATAATTTAAGTGAGGAAAGTTACATTGGGAGGTGTACGATGTTTAAAATTTTAGTAGTAGATGATGAACCTAAAATTAGAGAATTAATTGTAAAGTACGGCAAGTTTGATGGTCATGAAGTTGTTGAAGCTGAAAATGGACTTGATGCACTTAATAAAGTGAAAAATGAAAATTTTGATGTTATCGTTATGGATGTAATGATGCCTGAATTAGATGGTTTTACAGCAGTCAAAGAAATTAGAAAATTTAGTAACACACCTGTATTAATGCTTTCTGCACGTGGTGAAGAATATGATAAAATACATGGGTTTGAAGTAGGGATAGATGATTATGTGGTAAAACCTTTTTCGCCAAAAGAATTAATGATGCGAATTGAAGCAATTTTAAGACGAGGTAAATCATTAGAAACGGAAAGAGATATTTTTACTTATAATGGATTGAAAATTGATTTTACTGCTAGAAGTGTTTTTATTGATGATCATGAAATACAATTATTCCCAAGGGAGTATGATTTGTTATTTTATATGGTTAAAAATAAAGGTATAGCACTTACTAGAGAAAAATTGCTTAACAAGGTTTGGGGTTATGATTATTTTGGTAATGATAGGACTCTAGATACTCATGTGAAACTATTAAGAAAAAGTTTGGGTAATTATGCTGATTGTATAAAAACTTTAAGAGGAGTCGGGTATAGATTTGAAATCAACGAATAAAAAGGGTTTATCTCTTAAATTATATTTACTTTTTTATATGATTATTTTTGTTTTCATAACATTGATTTTGTTATGGTTATTTCAGGTTGTATTTTTAGAAGATTTTTATAGCAGTATAAAAAGAAAAAGCTTAGATGATGTAGTTCATTCTATAGAAGCTACAGTAAGTGAAAAAGATACTAAAGAATTAAATGAACTTGAAACTAAAAATAAAATTCTTAGGACGGCTACTGATAATAATGTTATTGCCGTTATAGCTGACTATGATAAAAGGATATATTTTAATAATAGTGATTTACGAGAGAGAGACTTTATTGATGAATTTATGAAAACTGCAGAGTTCGAATATTTATATCAATCAGCTAAAGACAGAATAGGGGAACCTCAATATTTAAGCATGAAAAACTCTGAGCTTTTACAAATAACAACCGCTAGGGGGAGTAACCTTATCGGAAATATAACATCATTTCCGATAGAAAATAATTTGAATAATGGTGAAAGCCTAATATATGTTAATATGATTAAAAATAAGGGCGAAGATATAATTACCTTAATGGTTATGATGGAACTAACACCAGTTAATACTACAGTGGAAACTTTACGAGTACAGTTATTTTATGTTACTGCTTTAATGTTAGCTGTGGCTAGTTTTTTGGCAATAGTTATATCTCATAAAATTGCTAAACCAATTGAAAAGATTACAAAAGGTGCTAAAAAACTAGGTAAAGAAAGGTATATATCAAATTTGGACTCACCTATAAAAGAAGTGGGAGAATTAAATAACACTCTATATTTTGTAGATAAGGAGTTAGAAAAAATCGAAGGAATAAGAAGAGAACTTATGGCCAATATTTCTCATGACTTAAGAACACCTTTGACAATGATCCAAGGTTATAGTGAAGTAATGAGAGATATACCAGGAGAAAACAATAAAGACAACATTCAAGTTGTAATTGATGAAGCTCAAAGACTACAAAGTCTAGTTAATGATATTTTAGAACTATCGAGACTAGAAGAACAGAAATATAGATTAAGAGTTGTAACTTACAATTTAACTGACAGTTTAAAAGAGATAGTTTCAAGATATAAATCAATGTTATCATCTAAGGGATTTGTTTTAACTTTTAATTATGATAGAGAGGTATTTGTTGAAGCTGACGAATTAAAAATGTCTCAGGTTATTTACAATCTTCTCAATAATGCAGTTACCTATACAGGTGATGATAAGAAAATTGAAATAAATCAAAAAGTAGTAGGTAAATATGTAAGAGTTGAAATTATTGATACAGGAGAAGGTATTGATGAAAGTAAAATACTTGATATTTGGGAAAGATACTATAAGATTGATAGTAAACACAGGAGGGCTCAAATTGGTTCAGGAATTGGATTATCAATTGTTAAATCAATTATAGAGCAACATAAAGGTTTTGTAGGAGTTACATCTACTAATCAAGGTTCAACATTTTGGTTCGAGATACAATGCTTGGAAGATGATGGTAACATTGAAGGGGAAAAAGTTTAAGTTAATTGTAAAATGATGGTTTAAGTATATTGCTTAAACCATCATTTATTGCTATAATAAAAAAGTACGAAAAAACACCTTGATAGATTATTTGTCTGGTGCCGCAAGGATAGCAAATGAAGTGAAGTCAAGGGATGAAAAAAACCAAGGAGGAAGAAAAATGGCTGTAATATCAATGAAACAATTATTAGAAGCTGGTGTACATTTTGGACACCAAACAAAAAGATGGAATCCAAAGATGGCGAGATACATCTTTACTGCAAGGAATGGTATTTATATCATAGACTTACAAAAAACAGTTCATAAAATTGATGAAGCTTATGATTTCTTAAGAGATGTTGCTAGCAAAGGCGAAAAAGTACTTTTTGTTGGAACTAAAAAACAAGCTCAAGAAGCAGTAAAAGAAGAAGCTTTAAGATCTGGAAGCTACTATGTTGACCAAAGATGGTTAGGTGGTATGTTGACTAACTTTGCTACTATTAAAAAAAGAAGTAAGTATTTAAAAGACTTGAAAACACAAGAAGAAGACGGTACTTTTGATAGCTTGCCTAAAAAAGAAGTAATAGAATTAAAAAAAGAAATGGAAAAATTAGAACGTTTTCTTGGTGGTATAAAGGATATGAATAGAGTTCCTGGAGCATTATTTATAATTGACCCTAAAAAAGAGAGAATTGCTATAGCAGAAGCTATAAAATTGGGCATCCCAACAGTTGCTATTGTTGATACTAACTGTGATCCTGATGAAATAGATTACGTTATACCAGGAAATGATGATGCAATTAGAGCCGTTAAATTGATTTCTGGAAGAATGGCTGATGCTATTATTGAAGGACATCAATCACAAGTTGATAGTGAAAATTTTGCAGATATTCCTTTAACTGATGAAGAATTTGCAAAAGTTGACGAAGAGGAGGCTAAATAATGATTAGTGCTAACCTAGTAAAAGAGTTAAGAGAGCGTACAGGCGCAGGCATGATGGATTGTAAAAAAGCTTTGACCGAAACAGATGGTGATACAGAAAAAGCTATAGAATATTTAAGAGAAAAAGGCTTATCAGCAGCAGCTAAAAAGGCTGGACGTATTGCTACTGAAGGTTTAATTCAAACATATATTCATGGTGGCGGACGTATAGGAGTTATTTTAGAATTAAATTGTGAAACTGATTTTGTTGCTAAAACTGATGACTTTAAAGATTTAGCTAAAGATATAGCAATGCATATTGCTGCAGCAAAACCTGAATTTTTAAAGGCTGATGAAGTACCACAAGAAGTACTTGAGAAAGAAAAAAATATTTTAAAAGCTCAAGCACTAAATGAAGGTAAACCTGAAAAAATAGTTGAAAAAATGGTGGAAGGTAGAATTGCCAAATATTTTAAGGATGTTTGTTTATTAGAACAACCATTTGTAAAAGATCCTGACAAAACTATTAGTCAATTAATTACTGAAAAAGTAGCTAAAATTGGCGAAAATATTTCTATTAGAAGATTTGTTAGATATGAATTAGGTGAAGGAATGGCTAAAAAAGAAGATAACTTTGCTGATGAAGTTGCTTCAATGATGGGCAAGTAAGAATTTTATTAAAGCACATTACTTATGGTGATGTGCTTTTTCTTTGCAATTGATAGTGATTTAACGGACATGAAATTATTTTATTTAGATAATTATATTAAATAAAGGAATGAATTTTACTTGAAAATAAGCTATAATATAATAAAGAATTTATGAGGTGGAATATGAAAGAAGTTAAATATAAAAGAATTATTCTTAAGATAAGCGGGGAAGCCTTAGCTGGAAAAGAAAAGTTCGGATTAGATGGAGAAACGCTAAATACTATTGCTGAAGAGGTTAGAGAAATTTCTGATTTAGGTGTAGAAATAGCTGTAGTTGTTGGTGGAGGAAATATATGGCGTGGAGTTAAAGGTAGTGAAGAAAAGGGTATAGAAAGAGCTAATGCAGATTATATGGGTATGTTGGCAACTTCAATTAATGCACTTGCACTACAAGGAGCATTTGAAAAAGAAGGATTAGATACTAGAGTAATGTCTGCAATCGAAATGCGCCAAATAGCTGAACCATATATAAGAAGAAGAGCAATAAGACATCTTGAGAAAAAAAGAATAGTTATATTTGCTGCCGGTACTGGAAATCCTTATTTTTCAACTGATACAACAGCAGCATTAAGGGCAGCTGAAATAGATGCAGAAGTCATACTGATGGCTAAAAAAGTCGATGGTGTTTACAATGCTGATCCAAATAAAGACAGTACAGCTATCAAATTTGATCATTTAAGTTTTATAGATGTTTTGAATAACGGTCTCAAAGTTATTGACTCAACAGCTGCTTCTTTATGTATGGATAATAATATAAAAATAATAGTTTTTAATTTAACTCAAAAAGGTAATATTTATAAAGCTATAACAGGTGATCAAATTGGAACAATAATTGGAGGATAACAATGGAAGAGTTAGAACTGATTTTAAATCATGCAGATGAAAAAATGAACAAAATAATTGATGCCTTAAAAGAACATCTTAAAAGCATCAGAACAGGAAGAGCTAATCCTGCCCTATTAGATGGAATATTTGTAAAGTACTATGGTGTTGAAACACCTATAGCTCAGGTCGGTACAATTTCAGCTCCTGAAGCTAATCTTATTGTAGTACAACCTTGGGATAAAACTGCTCTAAAAGATATTGAAAAAGCAATAATAGGATCAGAAAGAGATTTGAATCCAAATAATGATGGTAATTTAATTAGAATACCAATCCCAGTATTAACAGCAGATAGAAGAAAAGATTTAGTTAAGCAAGTTAAAAAAATTGCTGAAGAATTTAAAGTTCAAGTGAGAAATGTTAGAAGAGACTGTAATGATGACTTGAAAAAACTTGAAAAAGGTAGTGTGTCTGAAGATATCCTAAGTAATGCAATTGATAATGTGCAAGAATTGACTGATAAGTCAATTAAACATATTGATGAAATTATAAAAATAAAAGAAACATCAATATTGGAGATATAGTATGTTAAAGGATTTTATTATTCCAAAACATGTTGGGATAATTATGGATGGAAATGGTCGTTGGGCGAAAAAAAGAGGCTTATTACGTATTAATGGTCATAAAGAAGGCATGCTTGTTTTAAAAAAAACAGTTGAATCTTGTAAGAATTTGGGCGTAGACTATTTAACTGTCTATGCTTTTTCTACGGAAAATTGGAAAAGACCCAAATTAGAAGTTTCTTTCCTGCTAAATCTACTAAAATATTATATAAATTCTGAACTTAATTATTTAAAAGAAAACAATGTATCTTTAAAATTTATAGGTTCAAGAATAGGATTAGACAAAAAAATCATTTCAATGATGGAAATGATAGAAACTGAAACAGGTAATGGTAAGGATATGGTATTTTCCATTGCATTTAATTATGGTGGGAGAATGGAAATAACTGATGGTGTTAAAAACATTGCACAATTAGTGAAAAATGGCTCTTTACTTCCCGAAGATATTGATGAAGAACTAATCTCAAATAATTTATATACTAAGAATATGCCTGATCCAGACTTAATTATTAGAACTTCAGGGGAATTTAGAATAAGCAATTTTTTGATATGGCAAGGTGCTTATAGTGAGTATTATATAACTGATACTTTATGGCCTGATTTTAATGAAGAAGAACTAATTAAAGCTTTTAAAGTATATAATACAAGAAATAGAAGATTCGGAGGTGTTTAGATTGACTAATGAATTTAAAACAAGGACTTTAACAGGTTTATTGCTTGTATTAGTAATTGGGACAGCAATCTTGTTGGGAGGACTATGGTTTTGGGCAACTAGTCTTATATTATCAACTATGTTTTTTAGAGAATATATAAATATCTATAAGTCGAAGAGAAGTCATGGATTTTTCTTTAGTACAGGAATAATAGGGATTTTATATTATGTTGGTATATATTTAGATTATAGATTTACACTCCAAATTAGTTTATTGCTACTACTTATTTATGGAGCTTTCCATGTTATAACTAAATATCCCAAGTATACATATAAAAATATTAAAACTACTATTTTTGGTTTTCTATATTGTTATATGTTTTTAAGTTCACTTTATTTACTAAGACGTGAAGAAGGCGGACTTCAATGGATATTATTTATACTACTTGTTAGCATACTAGGAGACGTAGGGGCATATCTTGTAGGCAAAAAGTTAGGTAAAAATAAAATAGCTCCAGTATTAAGTCCTGGTAAAACTATTGAAGGTCTTATAGGTGGTTTGATATTTGGTACCATTGGTGGCGTTTTATATGCAAATACTGTTTTAAACAAATCAATACCAATAAGCGCTTTGCTTTGTATAGCTATAGTTTTTATTGGATTAATGGGAGATCTATTTGAGTCACATTTAAAAAGAGAAGTTAACATAAAGGATACAGGGACTTCATTACCAGGTCATGGAGGCTTTTTAGATAGGTTCGATGCAATAATCTTCATTTCTGGTTTTATTTATATGTTATTAGAGGTGAAAAATTGAAAAATATTGTTATTCTAGGTTCTACAGGTTCTATAGGAACTCAAAGTCTTGAAGTTATTGAAGAACAATCAGAAAAATTTAAAGCCTATGGTCTAGTTGGTGGGACAAATATTAATTTACTTATAACACAAGCAGAAAAATTCAAACCAACTTGGGTTGGCATTCAAGACGAAAGAAAATATTCTGAATTAAAGGAACGGTTACCTAAAGATATAAAAGTTGTTGCTGGAGACAAAGGTATAGAAGAAATAATAGCCGATACAAATTATCAAGTGTTATTAGCCGCGATTAGTGGTATTGCAGGTTTAAAATCTACTATTAAAGGTATTGAAGCAGGAAAAGACATAGCATTAGCTAACAAGGAAACACTTGTGGCTGGTGGTGAATTAATAATGAACTTAGTGAGAGAAAAGGGCGTTAAACTTTTACCAGTAGATAGTGAGCATAGTGCTATCTTTCAAAGCATAAATAACCCGGCTAGAAAAGTGAAAAAAATAATAATTACCGCATCCGGAGGACCTTTTAGAGATTATGATGAAGAAGGGTTAAAGAATGTTACGGTTAATGATGCACTTAAACATCCGAATTGGTCAATGGGTAAAAAAATTACTATTGATTCTGCTACACTTGCAAATAAAGCATTAGAAGTTATAGAAGCACATTATTTATTTGATTGTCCATATGAAAATATTGATGTATTAATACATAAGGAAAGCATTATACATTCTATGGTAGAATTTATAGATACATCAATAATTGCACAATTAGGTTATCCTAGTATGAAATTACCAATACAATATGCTTTAACACATCCAGAAAGCCTTTCAGTCAATTGGCCATCTTTAGACTTAGCTTCTATTGGCACATTAAATTTCAGTAAACCTAAAGAATATTTTAAAGCATTAAGCTTAGGAATAGAGTCAGGTAAAGCTGGAGGGAGTGCTCCTGTGATATTTAACGGAGCTAATGAATTTGCAGTAGATTATTTTATTAAAGGTAAAATATCATTTTTGCAAATTGCTGAAATGATAGATAAAGCTTTAAATCACATAGAAAAAATTGCTATTAAGAGTTTTGATGATATTGTCTTAGTAGATAAATTAACTAGAGAATATTTAGAAAGGAGTTTTTAATGGGTATATTTTCAATAGTATTGGGAATTTTAGCAATAGGTATAATAGCTCTTATACATGAAGTCGGGCATTATTTTTTTGCTAGAAGAGCTGGTATTAAAGTACTTGAATTATCTATTGGTGCTGGACCAAAGATTGTTTCATTCGTAAAAAATGAAACTCAATATACTATAAGGCCTATTCCTTTTCTTGCATATGTAAGATTAGAAGAAGATGGTCCCGGTGGTCTTTCAGCTGCATCTTCATTTCAAAAGTTTTTTCTATATATTGGAGGAGTTTTTTTTAATATAATGACAGCATTGTTAATTTTGATTTTAATCGGAGTATTTTCTGGCGTATATACAGATAAGGTTATAGTTGGTGAATTAATACAAGATAAACCGGCAATTAATATTCTGCAAAAAAATGATCAGATAATTGCAATAAATAATGCAAAAATAGATGGGTTTGAATCATTGGAAACACAATTAGAAAAATATGGAAATTCTGAAATTGAATTGACAGTTTTAAGAAATAATAATAAAGAAAATTTCAATATTGTACCAGTTTTAGATAAAGAAAGTGATAGGTTTGTGCTTGGATTTTTCTTTGCTAAAGAAAAACTAAACGTTTTAAGCAGTATAACTAATTCAGTTAATATGATTTGGGATTATGTGTCACAAACTTTTATTATGTTAGGAAATATAGTAACAGGGCATGCAAATCCAAGTGATAATTTAGTAGGAATAGTAGGGATAGTTGCTATTTCCAGTGATTTCACTTCTAGATTTTCAGATTATATGGTTTTTATAGCAATTATAAGTATTGGGATGGCAGTAGTGAATATTTTACCTATTCCAGCATTAGATGGAGGCAAAATTGTTTTACTAGGTGTTGAAAAATTAATTGGACATAAAGTTAATAAGGAAGTTGAAGCTAAACTAACAGTTGTCGGTTTTGCTCTATTAATATTACTAATGGTATTTACAACTATAAATGATTTAGTAAAGTTGTTTGGAGGTTAGTATGCGAAGAAAAACAAGTACTATATATGTGCGAGATGTTCCTATAGGTAGCGAACATCCAATTGTTGTGCAGTCTATGTGCAATACTGATACTAGAGATGTTAATAGCACCTTAAATCAAATTAATTCACTTGCTAGTGAAGGTTGTAAAATAGTTAGACTTGCTATAGTGGATGAAATTGCAGTTAAAGCTCTAGGTGAAATAATGAAAAAAAGTGTAATTCCTGTTATTGCTGATATACACTTTGACTATAAGCTAGCACTAGGTTCGATTAAAGCTGGTGTAGATGGGTTAAGACTTAATCCTGGAAATATTGGAAGTGAAGAAAAAGTAATAAAAGTGGTAGAAGCTGCCAGAGATAGAAAAATACCAATTAGAATTGGAGTTAATGGTGGATCTTTAGATAAAAACCTATTAGAAAAATATGGTGGACTCTGTCCAGAAGCTATGGTTGAAAGTGCTTTAGAAAATATCTATCTATTAGAAAAGTTAAATTATCCATGGATGAAAGTATCATTAAAATCATCTAATGTTCCTATGATGTTAAGAGCATATGAACAATTAGCCATAAAAGTAGATTATCCATTTCATATAGGTGTTACAGAGGCGGGAACAGAAAAATCTGGCTTGATAAAATCTGCAGTAGGTATAGGTGCTTTATTAGATAAGGGTATTGGTGATACTTTAAGAGTATCTTTAACAGCTGATCCAATAAAGGAAATATATGCTGGTTATGAAATATTAAAAGTTTTAGGTTTATCAAAAAAAGGGGCTACATTAATTTCTTGCCCTACATGTGGGAGAACAGAAATTAATTTAATTAATTTAGCTCAAAGAGTTGAAGAATTAGTTGAAAAAATAGATATACCTATTACAGTGGCAGTTATGGGTTGTCCAGTAAATGGACCTGGTGAAGCCAAGGAGGCTGACATTGGAATAGCTGGTGGTTTGAAATTAGGTCTAATATTTAAAAAAGGTAAAATAATTGCTAAAGTTAAAGAAGAAGACTTATATCAAGAATTTGTAAAAGAACTGGAAAAAACAGTACAAGAATATAAGGAGGAAAATAATGAGGGTTTCACAACTTTTCAATAAAACACTTAAGGAAGATCCTGTTGAAGCAGAAATTATTAGTCATTCTCTTTTAATTAGAAGTGGAATGATAAGAAAGTTAGCACCAGGTGTTTTTTCATACTTACCATTAGGATGGAGAGTTTTAAATAAAATAAGCAATATTATTAGAGAAGAAATGAATAGAGCAGGATGTCAAGAACTAATGATGCCAATAATACAACCAAAAGAATTATGGGAACAAAGTGGTAGATGGTTTGTATATGGTAAAGAACTTATTAGATTAAAAGATAGGCATGATAGAGAATATTGCTTAAGCCCTACACATGAAGAAGTAATAACCACATTAGTTAAAAATGAAATAAAATCATATAAAGATTTACCTTTAAATTTATATCAAATTCAAAATAAGTACAGAGATGAAGTTAGACCTAGATTTGGTTTGATTAGAAGTAGAGAGTTTTTAATGAAAGATGGATATTCTTTTAACAGAAATGAAGAATCTTTAAATAAAACTTATGAAGAAATGTATGATGCTTACAGTAGAGTATTTACAAGATGTGGTTTGAATTTTAGAGCTGTAGAAGCTGATTCAGGCGCTATAGGTGGTTCGTCTAGTCATGAATTTATGGTGTTAGCTGATACTGGAGAAGCTTCCTTAACCTATTGTAAGAGTTGCGACTATGCTGCTAATATGGAAATGGCTACTCATGAAAAAAGACATTATGATAATGGAATAGAAAACAAACTTGAAAAAATTATAACACCTGATAAAAAATCAATAGAAGAGGTTTCTGAGTTTTTAAATATAAGTCCAGATTTAATGTTAAAAACCTTAGTGTATAAAGCAATATATGAAAACAATGAAAAACTTATATGTATAGTTGTTAGAGGTAATCGTGAAGTAAATGAAATAAAATTAAAAAATGAACTTAAAGCAATTGATATATCTCTCGCAGATAACGAGGAAGTTTTTAAAGCTACAAAAACTCCTATTGGTTTTATTGGACCTATAGGTTTGGAAAATGTAGAGATATTTGTTGATGAAGAAGTAATGGAAGTAAATAATGGAGCTACTGGGGCTTTAATAGAAGACTATCACTATATTGGTGTTAACCCTAAAAGAGATTTTCCTAGAGATTGTATTATAGGGGATTTTCATAATGTAGATGAATTTGATTTATGTCCTAAATGTTCTGGAACACTTAATTTTAAAAGAGGGACAGAAGTAGGACAAGTATTTAAGTTAGGGAAAAAATATTCAGAAAAACTAGATTGTAAATTTCTCGATGAAAAAGGAGAAAATCAACATGTTACTATGGGTTGTTATGGTATAGGGGTTGGCCGAACTATGGCAGCAAGTGTTGAACAAAATAATGATGAAAGAGGAATTATTTGGCCTAAAGCTATAGCTCCTTATCATGTTATTATTATTCCTGTAAACGTTAAAAATCAAGATATTATTAATATAGCAGAAGAGTTATATAAAAATCTTTTAAAAGAAGATATTGAAGTTATATTAGATGATACTGATGAAAGGGCTGGAGTTAAATTTGCTAATGCAGATTTAATTGGATATCCTATTAAAATTGTTATAGGTTCCAAAACCCTTGAAAATAAAACTGTAGATTTCAAAATAAGAGCAACTGGAGAAGAAGTGATTGTTCCATTAAAAGAAGCTTTAGGCAAGATCAAGAGAATATTACTGTAGGTGAAAAATGAAAGATAAATGGTTCGATTTTATTAATCGATTAGATCTTGAAGAACATATAAAAAATAAACTTATAGCAGGAACTAATATAGAATTAAAAGCTAATAAAGAGAAAAGAAAACTTGATATCTCATTAGATTTAAAAGAATTTATTAGTCTTGAAGATATAATTGGGGCTGAAAAAACAATTGGCTTATTCTTTCAGCCCTACAATGTGAGTGTTATGCCTTTTTATATAGAAAATAGTAATATAGATCTTGTGGGCATAACAAAATATTTGAACTATAGAATAACAAATGAATTACCTTTTTTTCCATTAGGGTCATTAAACTTTTGTAAAGATAATAATACTATAGAAGTAGTCTTGCCATCTGATTTTCATTCTGAAATATATAGTAAAAAAGGTATACATAAGCAAATTGAGAAATTACTAAATAAAACAATTTGTAATAAAGATTTAATTAAAATTAAAGCAATAAAAAGTGATAACTACTCATCAAGATTAAAAGATATAAAGAATAGAACTCAAGATGCAATTGACGAAAACAAAAATACAATTATTAATAAACCTGTAAAAGTTAAAAAAATAAGTGCTGAAAATGCAAATAAAGTAAATGAAGAGGGGATTATACTAGGAACTTTAATTGCAGATGAAATAATCCCGGCTGAAGCCAAGGCTGAAACAATAAAAAATATTGCAATGTTTGGTAAAATTCAAGATTTAGATATAAGAAACATTAATAAAGATAAATTTCTCATTTCCTTTAATCTAATATGGAAAAAATCTGGTATACCATGTAAATTATTTATCAAAAAAAATAGCAAACAACCTGTTTTAAAAAATGGGTTAATTGTATCTATACGAGGTAAACTAGAATATGATAATTATAAACATGATTTTGTTTTAGGTATAAAAGATATAAATGAATATAAAATAACTGCCCCAAGAGATAATGCAGATACTAAACGTGTTGAATTACATTTACATACTAAAATGAGCTTTCTAGATGCAAATATTGACTTGAAGGATTTATTTAAAAGAATGGAAGATATGGGTCATGATACAGTAGCCATAACTGATCATGGAGTAGTTCAAACATTCCCAGAAGCTTATGAACTAACAAAAGATAGGAATATTAAAGTCATCTATGGAGTTGAAGGATATTTATTTGATGATATTAAAAGTGATAATTTAAAAGGTAAAACCTACCATGTAATCATACTAGTAGAAAATCAAATTGGTCTAAAAAATTTATATACATTAATTAGTGAATCTCATCTTAATTATTTTTATAGAAAACCAAGAATACCAAAAAGTTTACTAATAAAACATAGAGAAGGTTTGATCATAGGAAGTGCCTGTGAAGCTGGTGAAGTTTTTAAAGGTATTGTAAATAAACTTGATGAAGAAAATATGCAGGATATAGTTGAATTTTATGATTACTTGGAAATACAACCAATATCAAATAATGAATATATGGTTAGAAATGGCCTTGTTGAAACTAATTCAGATTTAATTAATTTTAATAAAGATGTTATAAAATGGGGTGAAAGATCCAATAAACCAGTAGTAGCTACAGGAGACGTGCATTTTCTTGATAAAGAAGACAGCATTTATAGGGCTATCTTAATGAAAAGCAAAGGTTTTTCTGATGTTATTCAACCTGATCTTTATTATAGAAGTACTGAAGAAATGTTATTAGAATTTGATTATTTAAGCAAGGAAAAGGCATATGAAGTGGTTGTTAAAAATCCGAGGATTATTGCTAACAGAGTTGGGAAGATTAGACCTGTACCTGTTGGATTATTTACACCTAAAATTGAAGGTGCAGAGGAACAAGTTAAAGAGATAACTTATAGGACAGCGCATGAAATTTATGGGGAAAAGTTACCTGATATAGTTGAAGCAAGAATTGAAAAGGAATTAAACTCTATAATTAGTAATGGTTTTGCTGTACTGTATTTAATTGCGCATAAATTAGTTAAAAAATCAAATGAAGATGGTTATGTTGTTGGATCTAGAGGATCTGTTGGATCATCATTTGTAGCAACATTAATGGGAATTACTGAAGTTAACCCATTAAGTCCTCATTATATTTGTCCTTCTTGCTGTCATAGTGAATTTGTTTTTGATGAATATGATTGCGGAATTGAACTACCGCCTAAAAAATGTCCTAATTGTAATGCAGCTATGAGAAAAGATGGGTTTAACATTCCCTTTGAAACTTTCCTGGGTATTGATGGAGATAAAATTCCAGATATAGATTTAAATTTCTCTGGTGAGTATCAAGGTAAGATTCATAAATATACTGAAGAACTCTTTGGTAAAGGTAATGTATTCAAAGCTGGTACAATAAGTACAGTAGCTGAGAAAACTGCAATTGGCTATGTTAAAAAATATTATGAAGAAGAAAATATTGGTAATCCAAGAGATATTGAATTAATTTCCTTGGCATCTGGTTGTGTAGGTGTTAAGAAAACTACAGGGCAACATCCTGGAGGTCTAGTTATAGTACCTGAAAATATTGATATACATGACTTCACTCCTGTACAAAGACCGGCAGATGATATAAACTCTGACATCACTACTACACATTTTGATTATCATTCTATAGATAGTTGTTTAGTAAAATTGGATTTATTAGGACATGATGATCCTACTATGATTAAATATTTAGAAGAAATGACAGGCATAAAAGCTGAAGAAATACCACTTGATGATGAAGATACAATTTCTTTATTTAGATCAAACAAGAAATTAGAACTTAGAGAAGATTTTGTGGAAACAGGGAGTTTAGGTTTACCAGAGTTTGGAACAGGTTTTGTTAGAAAAATGTTAAAAGATACTAAACCTAAGGTTTTTTCTGATTTAATAAGAATTAGTGGATTCTCGCATGGTACTGATGTTTGGCTAAACAATGCTAAAGATTTAATATTAAGTGGAAAAGTTAAACTTAAGGAAGCTATTTCTACAAGAGACGATATTATGATATATTTATTAGGTAAGGGTTTGAAAGACAAAGTAGCATTCAAAATAATGGAGGATGTTAGAAAAGGTAGAAAAGTAAAACCTGAATATGAAGAACAAATGATTGAAAATAATGTTCCTCAATGGTATATAGATTCATGTAATACAATTTCATATATGTTTCCAAAAGCTCATGCTACTGCATATGTTATTATGGCCTTTCGTCTAGGTTATTTTAAAATTAACTTTAAAGAGGCATTCTATGCAAGTTATTTTAGTGTTAGAGGAGATGCTTTTGATTTAAATTTATTTAAAGACCAAGAAACGGTAAAAAGTAACCTTGAAAGATTGAAGCTTGAAACCTTTTTAAATGCTAGAGAAAAAGAATTGAAAAACATTTTAGAAATTGGATATGAAATGTATTTGAGAGATGTTGTTTTTACTCCAATAAGTCTTTATAAATCAAAAGCTAAAAGATTTATTGTTTCACCTGAAGGCTTAATACCACCATTTTCAACAATACCAGGTTTGGGAGATAAAGTTGGTGATAATATTATAAGAGAAAGGTTGATAGGACCTTTCTTATCAATAGAAGAATTACAAAGAAGATGCAAAATTAATAACACATTAATAGAAGAAATGAAGAAGTTGGGAATTTTAGACGGATTAGTACAAAGTGCACAACTATCTTTATTTGATTAAAAGGAGGTAAAATTTGAGAAACGTAGCTTTTTTCTTGACACCAAAACACGAGTTAGCATATTTAAATAAGGATTCTACTATACGTCAGGCTATTGAAAAATTTGAAAACCATGGACCATTTTTAGAAATTATAGTTTTAGATAATGAAGGAAGATTTGTTGGCATAATTAGTGCTAAAGATGTACTTTTAGCTTTTAAAAAAATATCTGGATTAAATTTCGAAAATTCTCATGTACATAAGATTAAAGATTTACATTATGACAAAAATGTTATAACTGTAAATATCGATACTAGTTCAGATGTATTAGTAGAAATAAGTAAGGTGCAAAATATAATTCCTGTTATAGATGGGGAAAATAGATTTATCGGTATAGTAAGAAGAGCTAATCTATTATTCTATTATTACCAGAAAGCGGGTATAAACGAAGATGAGTAGTAATAAAGACTATGACCAATTATCACTTGATTTACATAAAAAACATAGAGGTAAAATTGAAATTAAATCGAAAGTGCCTTTAGAGACCAAGGATGATTTAAGTATAGCGTATACACCAGGCGTGGCTAAACCATGTTTAGAAATTGAAAGAGATGAAAAACTTAGTATGGTATATACAAATAGAGGAAATACCATTGCAGTTGTTACAGATGGAACAGCAGTATTAGGTTTGGGCAATATAGGAGCGGCAGCAGCTTTACCAGTTATGGAGGGAAAAGCAATTTTATTTAAAGAATTTGCAGATATTGATGCGATACCTATTTGTTTAGATTCAAAAGATAAAGATGAAATTGTGCGAATAGTAAAAGCCATGGAACCAACATTTGGGGCTATAAATCTTGAGGATATAAATGCACCTAATTGTTTTTATATTGAAAATGAATTAAAAAAAATATCAAATATTCCAATTTTTCATGATGATCAACATGGGACAGCTGTTGTGACCTTGGCTGCTTTAATAAATAGTTTAAAAATAGTAAATAAGAAAATGGAAGATATTAAAGTAGTTATTAATGGTGCCGGTGCCGCAGGTATGGCTATAGCAAAAATTTTACTTGATCTTAAGGTTAAAGACATTATCATGTGTGATAGATCAGGTATTATATACAAAGGCAGATATGAAGGTATGAATTCATACAAAGAAGCAATCGCAGAAAGAACTAATAATGAAGGATTGAAGGGTTTACTTAAGAGGGCAGTCATAGGAGCTGATGTTTTTATCGGTGTATCTAAAGCTGGGGCGTTAACACAAGAAATGGTTAAAACAATGAATAGAGATAGTATAATTTTTGCAATGGCTAATCCGATACCAGAAATAATGCCAGAATTAGCTAAAGCTAGTGGAGCGAGAATTGTTTCTACAGGTAGATCTGATTTTCCAAATCAAGTAAATAATGTTTTAGCCTTTCCGGGAATTTTAAGAGGTGCATTAGATGTTCAAGCTAGAGATATTAATGAGGCAATGAAAATTGCAGCAGCAGAAGCTATAGCATCATTGGTAAGTAATGATGAATTAAATGAGAATTATGTTATACCGAGTCCTTTTAATAAAGACGTAGCTAAAAAAGTTGCTGAAAAAGTTGCTAAAGCTGCAAAAGATACAGGAGTAGCAAGAATTTAGTGGGTGATTCATATATAACTTTAGACAATATTTGTGAGTCTAAAATAACTATAAGTAAATCAGTTTTTATAGCTAATGGCTTAGAAGTTAAGACTCATCAAGATGTATTAGATTTTCTTGGGAATATAAGGCGAAGATATCCTGATGCAAATCATCATTGTTGGGCATATATAATTGGGGATAATATTTTGGCTGATGATGATGGAGAGCCTAGTGGTACTGCAGGGCTCCCAATATTGAATATGTTGAAAAGTAATGAATTAAATAATTTGATTATAGTTGTAAGTAGATATTTCGGCGGAAAAAAACTTGGAGTTAGAGGTTTGATAAATGCATATAGACTGTCTGCAAAATCATTAATTGATAATGCAAAATTTCTTGAAAGAAAAAGAGGAATTGAATTTAAGTTTAGTTGCGATTATAACTTTGCCAATAAAATAAATACTTCGAAAAATAAAATGATTAAGGTGATTTCTCAAAAATTCTCTGAAAAAGTTCTTATGACAGTGTTTGTAGAAAGTACGGCAGTTAAAGACTATATAAAAGAATTTGAAAACTGTAATATAAATATAATTAGTCAAAGAGAAAGTATAAACTAGTGGTTTATATTTATAAATTTATGTTATAATAAACCCTTAAGGGGGTAATAAAGTGTCAATAATAGAAAAAAAGGAAGAATTAATTAAAGCTATAAAAAATTCAACAGAATATATAGATTTTATAAATGCTAAAGAAGATTTAAATAAATATCCAGAACAATATGAGTATCTTGATGAATACAAGAAATTATTGTTAGAAAGCCAATTAGGCCAATTCCTTGGTGATGTAGTGAATTCAAAGACTGCAGAACAAATAGATGAAATTTATAATGAAATTTCAAAATATGAAGTGATAAACAATTATTTAAATGCAGAATATAGATTAAAAAATGTTCTACATTCAATCTATCAAGATCTAGGTCATATAATTGATTCTAAAGAAGACAAAAAAAGCTATTTTATATAGGGGTGAAATATGGAAAACAAAACAAATAAAACAAACAAAACAAAAATTTCAAAAAAAGAAATCGTTATTAAGAAAAAAAGAAAAAAACTAACTCAAGAAAAGAAAATACAAATTATTGCAATTAGTTTTGTAGTGATTTTTGTAGGAAGTATATTAGCTGGTGGGGTGGCTTCATTAGTATATAATAATAATAATACACCTTCAAATTATACAGAAATAGATTCAAAGCCACAACTTTTACAAAGTGCAACAGAATATGAGGCTAAGATCAAAGCCAATCCTGAAGATTCTGAGTCTTTATATAATCTAGTAGAGATTTATGCCCAACTTGGTTATTATGAGAGAAATGCTGGAAATGAAGAACTAGCTGTAACTAATTTTTTAAAAGCAGTAGACTATGCAACATTACTTAAGGATGCAAATCCTCAACTAGAGACATCTGCTGATTATTTACGAGCAGGATATTTAGCTGAAGCGGGAAATCTAGATGAGGCTAAAGCAATATATGAAGCAGTTATAGCTAGTAACACTGATCCTCTTATTTCAAGAGTAGTGTATGCAGATTTCTTAAAGAATAAAGAAGATGATGCGACTGGGTCAGCTGCCCAAGTACAAGCTGCAAAAGATGCAGCAATAAATGATGAAGAGACAACTTATGTTGAAAGCTTATTAAAACAATACAATTTAAATTAGTTTAAAGAAAATAGCAGTTACTGCTATTTTCTTTCTTTTTATGGGCTGGTGTTATTAAAGTGGTGATTTATGGAGAAAAGTGGTGAAATAATAACTATAATATGGTATAATCCTCTTGGGTGGTGATAAAATTGGTTCCATTTGTAGGAGAATATAGACACATAGTCGACCATAAAGGCAGAGTAATTATACCTGCAAAACTTAGAAATAACCTTAAAGAAACAGTATATCTATGTAAAGGCTTTGAAGACTGTTTGTTAATTTTAACACCTGAAGAAATTGAAAAAATAGAAAATAAAATTGAATATGATACATTGACTAATGAAGGTAAAAGAAAATTTGCAAGAGCCTTTTTTTCATCAATGATAGAAGTTAGCTTTGATAGCCAAGGAAGAATATTAATTCCATTTAACTTAAAAGATTATGCTAAAATTAAAAGTGAAGTTGTTATAGTTGGGACTGGATTCTATATAGAAATTTGGGAAAAAAATATTTGGGAAAATAATATTGTAGAACTTGACCAAGAAAGAAATAAACTAGCGCAATATTTGGAAGGGAAAATTAATGGATCATAAAACTGTTTTATTAGAAGAATCAGTTATTGCCTTAAAAATCAAGAAAAATGGTATTTATGTAGATTGTACCCTTGGTGGTGGAGGACATAGTGAATTAATTTTAAAAAAACTTGAGGAAAGTGGCAAATTAATTGCTATAGATCAAGATTCTTTTGCTATAGAAAAAAGTAAAGAAAGATTAAAGGAGTTTAATAACATTATTTTTGTTAAAGATAATTTTTCTAATTTTAAAAATATATTAGATAATTTGAATATAGAATATGTTGACGGCGTTTTATTGGATTTGGGGGTTTCTTCCTTTCAATTTGATGATAGAGATAGAGGATTTAGTTATTGGGATGAGGCAGTTCTTGATATGAGGATGGATCAAGACGCAAAAATTGATGCGAAATTTATTATTAATAATTATACTTTGAAAGAAATCACAAGAGTATTTACCGATTATGGTGAAGAAAAAAATGCATATAGATTTGCTAAAGCCATTATTAAAGCAAGAGAAGTAAAAGAAATTGTTACTAATAAAGATCTTATTGATATTTTAAAATTATCTTTAAGTGAGAAAGAAAAAAGAAAACAAGGGCACCCTGCTAGAAAAATTTTTCAAGCTTTAAGAATAGAAGTTAATCAAGAATTAAAAGTCTTGGAAGATGTTTTACCTTTGATAGTTGAAAAATTAAATCCAAAGGGAAGACTGGCTATTATCACTTTTCATTCTATAGAAGATAGAATTGTAAAAAAATTTATTAAAAAAATGGAAAATCCTTGTGAATGTCCACCTGATTTTCCCATTTGTATATGTGGTAAAGTACCATTATTAAAAAGTATTGGTAAAAAACCTATTTTACCAAATGATGATGAAGTTGATATCAATTCACGAGCAAGGAGTAGCAAATTAAGAATTGCTGAAAAGATTTGAGGGTATTATGTCTAAATTTAAAGGAAATAATAGTATGAATTATATATTTATCTTGTTGATGGTTACAGTTTTAGTTTTAATAACCACCAGAGGTTTGGCTACAAATTTAAATCAGAAAAATATTGTTTTAAATAAAGAAGTTAGTGAATTAGTTAGTACTAATCAATGGATAAAATATCAGATAAGCGATAAAATCTCTTTAGATAAAATTGCTGTCTATGCAAAGACAAAGTTACATATGACTGATATAACTAATAAAGATGTAAAATATTTATCAGTTGATTTAAATTACGTAAATGAAATAAAACAATTGGAAATTAAAGAAAACTGGTTAGAAAAATTACAAAACCATGTAAGGGATATTTTTGATGGACAATAAATTAATTAAAAAGAAGGATCTTAAAAATAAATTAAAAAAAAGACCAATAGGAAAAGTTGAAAATAAAAGAATTAAATTGTTTCTTGGTATTACAGGTTTCATTTTTTTAGTGGTGATTTTGCGTCTTTTTCAAATTCAAGTAGTTCTTGGAAATGCACTCAGGGAAGAAAGTTATTCCATGAGAAAGGATGAATCTGAAATAACAGCAGAACGAGGTAGTATATTGGATACGAATGGCATAGAATTAGCCGTTGATGCATCAGTATATTCTCTGTGGATGGATCCTAGTTATTTGAGACAGAATTTATCTAACAAAGAAATAAATAAAGAATCAGCAGCTGATTTAATTGGTCAAGCCATAGACTTACAAACAGATTTTGTATTAAGAAAAATTGAATTAAATAGTGGTTTTATTTGGTTGAAAAAAGAAGTTTCTTTTGAAGAGGTTGAAAAAATAAAGAATTTAGAAATAACTGGACTATATTTCCAAGAAGAAGGTTCAAGATATTATCCTGATCATGCAGTCGGAGGTAATCTATTGGGTTTTGTAAATAAAACTGGGGATGGAGTAACTGGCTTAGAAGCAACTTATAATGATATACTACAAGGTCAAAATGGGCTTGTAAAAGGCGAAAAAGATGGACAGAATAATTATATAGCCGATACACTTAAAACGATTAAAGAAGCAGTACCTGGAAATACAATTGTTTTAACTATAGATCAAAAAGCCCAATATATTGCTGAAAGAGAAATCGCCAATATAGAAAAAGATTTAAATCCTGTTTCAGCTTCAATTATGGTAATGGAAACAAAAACTGGAGCTATTGTAGCCTCTGCTAATACGAATAATTATGATTCAAATGAATATAGAAACTTAGATATAAATCTGTATAGAACTTTAGAATATCAAAATATTTATGAACCTGGTTCAACTATGAAGATAATTACGGCAGCAGCAGCTATAAATGAAGGTGTAGTAAATGAAAATTCTGTTTTCTATGATAATACAGGTACTCGAACAATAGGTACTAATACAATAAAATGTTGGGTTTATCCAAGTCATCATGGAAAAGAAACCTTAACTCAAGCAGTAGCAAATTCTTGTAATCCTGTTTTAGTAGATGTTTCATTGCTTTTGAAGAAGAAAAACCCTGATTTATGGGTTGATTATCTAGAAAAATTTGGATTTGGAAGTAAAACAGAAATTAAATTTACAGGTGAAGCCAAAGGAATTTTACCAGCTGGTACTGGTGATATTTATTATGCAACTTCTGCAATTGGGCAAGGTATTGCTGTAACTTCTATTCAAATGATATCTGCTATCTCTGCAGTAGCAAATGATGGACAAAAGATGAAACCATATTTAGTAAAAGAAATTATAGACCAAGATGGTAATATTATTGAATCCTTCGAACCAACTATTGAAAGTCAAGTTGTTTCCAAGGATGCAGCAGAAGCAGTACAAAGAATGATGAAAGCGGTAGTAGAAACTGGTACAGGAAAGAAATTTAAACTAAGTAATAATATTGAATCTATGGGTAAAACCGGTACAGCTCAAAAAGTAAATGCCTTAGGACAATATTCTGCTAATGATTATGTATTGTCATATGTAGGCATAGCACCTTATAATAATCCTAAGTATACTGTCTTTGTGATAATAGATGAACCAGAAACAGGTGGCTCATCAAGTAGTACTGTTGCTCCATATTATAAAGCAGTAATGGAGGATATTTTGGCGCTATATAGTGTAAGTGATAGCGAAATCTCTACGCTTGGTTATAATAAAATTATCATGCCAGATTTTACTGGGCTTACAATAACTGAAGCTGAAAATTTAGCTGAAAATATAGGGGTAAAATTAGAAATCAATGGAACTGGTTATATAACAAACCAGTCTATAAGTAAAAATAAATTAATTAATAAAGATAGTAAAGTTGTAATTACGGCTAAAGAAATTAAATTAAATGAAAACCAAACTATTATACCTGCCTTAATTGGATTAAGATTACCAGATGCTATAAAAATAGCTGAAAATGCCAACCTTAAAATAAACTTTAAAGGATCAGGTATAATAACAGAACAAAGTATAAGTCCTGGTTCAATTGCTTTAAAAGAATCAATAATAAATGTTAAATTGGGGGATTAATATGAATTTAGAAATATTATTAAAAAATATAGAATATGAAATTTTATTAGGCAGTGATAAATTAAATATTAGTTCCGTTGAATACGATTCGAGAAAAATATCGAATGGCAGTCTTTTTGTTGCAATTAAAGGCTATGACACAGATGGACATATTTATATTAAAAAGGCTATAGAAGCTGGAGCTTCAGCAATAGTACTTGAGGATGACTCTTATGTATTAGGGATTGAAAATATAACTATAATAAAAGTAAGAAATAGTCGAAAAATTTTAGGCGAAATTAGCTCAAATTTTTTTGGCAATCCTGGTGAAAAAATAAATATTATTGGAGTAACTGGTACAAATGGTAAAACTTCAATAACATATTTTTTGAAAAACATTTTTAAAAAAGCAGGTTATAAAGTTGGTATTATTGGTACAATTGAAAATCAAATAAATGATAAAGTATATGAATCATCGGTTACAACACCAGAATCGAGAGACGTCCAAGAATTATTATTTAATATGGTCGAAAAAGGTTGTGAGTATTGTGTAATGGAAACATCAAGTCATGCCTTGTTTCTTGATAGAGTAGCAGCAGTTCCATTTAAAGCCGCAATATTTACAAATTTAACACAAGATCATTTAGATTTTCATAAAGATTTAACAGATTATTTAAATGCTAAAAAAATATTATTTACTTATATTAAAGCTGATGGCAATACAATATTAAATGCTGATGATACAGCCACAGACGAAATAACTAAAATAGCAGGTGGGAAAATTTCCACTTATTCAATTCATAATAATGGAGATTATAAAGCAAAAGATATTAAGATGGATATTTATGGTACAAGTTTTACTCTGATGTATAATAATCAAGAAATTTTCATACAATTAAAGATGATAGGTGAGTTTAGCATATATAATTCCTTGGCAGCTATTGCTGTAGCTCATGAGTTAGGCATAAGTTTTGAAAAAATAGCAGAAGGTTTGAAAAAAGTAAGTGTTAATGGTCGTTTTCAACTAATAGAAAGCAAAAATGAATTCGCTGTTGTAGTTGATTATGCTCATACACCTGATGGACTATTAAATGTTTTAAAAACAGCAAAAAAAATAACACTTGGTAAAGTGATATGTGTATTTGGTTGTGGTGGGGATAGGGACACTAAAAAAAGACCGATTATGGGGAAAGTTGCAGGAGAATTAAGCGATTTTTGCATAATCACTTCTGATAATCCTAGAACAGAAGATCCAGAGAAAATAATCGACATGGTTGAAATAGGTGTTAAAGAAGCTGAAGCTACATACACTAAAATTACAAATAGAAAAGATGCTATCAAATATGCAATAAAAATAGCAAAAAAAGGTGATATAATTATTATTGCTGGTAAAGGACATGAGGATTATCAAATAATTGGCAAAACTAAATACCCTTTTAGTGATTATGATATAGCAAAAAATATATTGGATGGCAGGTAATGATATTATGATATGCAGTTTATATGATTTGAAGAAAATCTTTAATATTAAAAGTAATGAAAATGAAAAAAAAATTTACATAGAAAAAATATCAACTGATAGTAGGTCACTGGAAAAAAACAGTGTTTTTTTAGCAATTAAAGGTGAGAACTTTGATGGACATGATTTTGTGAAAAAAGCTATAGATTTCAATTCTATTGCTATCATTGTATCAGAGGATTTTAACGATAATAAATATAATTACCCTAATTTTATAAAAGTTAAAGATACTATAAAAGCCTATGGAGAGATAGCAAAATACTATAGAAATATAAATAGTTTTAAAGTAGTTGCCATAACAGGCTCAAGTGGGAAAACCACAACAAAGGATATGGTTGCTAGTGTTTTGGAAAAAAAATATAAAGTTGAAAAAACAAACAAAAATTATAATAACGAAATTGGATTACCCTATACCATTTTGAATGCTAATATTAATACTGAAGTATTAGTATTAGAAATGGGTATGAGAGCATTAGGTGAAATTGAATACCTAACAAAAATTGCTTCTCCTGATATTGGTATAATAACTAATATAGGTATTGCTCATATTGGTGAATTAGGTAGCCAACAAAATATATTGCAAGCGAAAGGCGAATTACTAGAGTCTTTACCAAAAGATTCTATTGCTATCATAAGTGGAGAAGATGGTTTTACTAATGAATTAAAAAAGAAATTTACTGGTGATATAAGAGTGGTAGGTTTTAATGAAAATGCAACTCTAAAAGCTATAAATATTATTGAATATAAATATAGTACAAAACTTGATATTATTAGTGATTCAATTATAACTAATGTAGAAATGAATTTTAAAGGTAAGCATTTAATATTGGATGCCCTAATTGCTATAGAAACAGGTAATTTATTAAATATTTGTATAGAAGATTCTATTCATGCACTCAATAATTTAGAAGTTACATCTGGAAGATTAGAATTAATAAAAAAAAATGATTATTTAATAATAAATGATACATATAATGCAAATCCAGATTCTATGAAAAAGTCTATAGATGTACTAATTTCTTATGATGGCAATAAAATTGCTGTTCTAGGTGATATGAAAGAATTAGGGGATAATGAAATAGAATATCATAAAGAAATTGGAAGATTTTTAGCTGAAAAAGAACTTAAAGCATTAATTACCGTTGGTGATTTAGGGAAATTTATTGGAGATAGTTTGTTAGAAAAAAATAAATCTTCAAAAAAAATATTTTCATTTATGGATAATCAAGCAGCAGCTAAAAAACTTAGTGAAATTATTGCGAAGGATGATGTTATATTATTCAAAGGTTCAAGAGCAATGAGAATGGAAGAGATTATAAAATTATTAGAGGAAGAAGTGGTATAAATGTTTATTTTACAATGGATTATAATTTTAATTATTACATTGATTGCTGGTCAATTTATAACAAATAAATTAAAAAAATATAACCTTGAACAAACTATTAGAGATGACGGTCCTCAAACACATCTGAAAAAACAAGGAACTCCAAGCATGGGTGGTTTAATATTTTTAATACCAATAATAATCGCTAGTTTCATTTATTTACCTCATTCTATTATTCCCTTATTAGCATTAATAGGTTATGGCAGTATAGGTATATATGATGATTTAGATAAAAGAGTTATAAAAAAAAGTGGTGGTATATCTATTAAGAAAAAATTATTATTAGAAATTATGATTGGTTTGTTAGTTGGTATTTTGGCAGTAGTTTATCAAAAAAATACAAATATTGGTTTTACTGAGCACTTATTTATTAATGTTAATTGGATTATTTATGTTTTATTTATTGCTTTTTTTATAATCGCTGTTACAAATGGCACAAATCTAACTGATGGACTAGATGGACTAGCAACTTTAACCACTATACCTATTTTTATATTTTTTGTTGGTATAAGTTTGTTACAAGGTAATAATGCATTAGCACAATTTAATGCTTTAGTAATTGCTGCTTTATTAGGATTTTTAGTTTTTAATAAACATCCTGCAAGAATATTTATGGGCGATACAGGATCATTAGCACTAGGGGCTCTAGTAGCAGGAATGTCAATATTATTAAATGTAGAGTTTTTATTATTGATTTTTGGTTTTATATATTTAGTGGAAAGTGTATCTGTATTACTACAAGTGGCATATTTTAAAAATACTTATGGAAAAAGGTTATTTAAAATGGCACCAATACATCATCATTTCGAACTTTCAGGTTGGGGCGAAAGTAAGGTGGTTATTCTTTTTACAATTATTGCTTTTTTAACTTCAGCATTATCTTATATTATATATACAGTATTGTAGGTGAATTATGAATTATAAAGGATTGAATATTTTAGTATTAGGTAAAGGGAAAACTGGAACAAGTACATATAATTTTCTGATTAAACAAGCTGCATTAGCGAAATTAGTTGATGAAGTCGATGATGGTCCATTTTTAGATATTAATCCTAAGGAATATGATTTAATTGTCCAATCTCCAGGCGTTTCAAGACAACATCCTTTCTTAAAAAAATGCGATCAACTAGGGGTTAAGGTTACTAATGAAATAGAATTGGCTTATGAATTTGTTGAAAAACCTATAATAGGAGTTACTGGAACTAATGGTAAAACAACTATTGTAAATATAATAGATCATATATTTAAAGTTTGTAATATTAAAAGTGCTTTAGTTGGCAATGTTGGAAAACCATTTATTGAATCAGCTTTAGAAAAACAAGATGTTTTTGTGTTAGAATTATCAAGTTATCAATTAGAAACAATCAGTAATTTTAAACCTAAAATTGCCATTATTTCTAATTTGACACCTGATCATCTTGAAAGACATAAAACAATGGAAAATTATTTAAAAATAAAATCTCGAATATATAAAAATATGGATGAGAATAATTTTCTGATATTAAATTATGATGATATGAAATTAAGAAATTTAAATAATAACAATATTCCAACATACTTTTACAGTTTGAAGAATAAGGTCAAGGGTATTTACTTAGAAGATAATAAAATAATATTAAATATAGATGGACCAAAGGAATTATTTGAAATTAAAGAATTAAAAATTATAGGTAAACATAATATTGAGAATACTATGGCAGGAACCTTAGCAGCAATATTATATGGGTGTTCCCTGGAGTGCACAGTAAAAGGGGCTAAAGAATTTACTGGTGTTGAACATAGATTAGAATTTGTAAGTGAAATTAATGGAGTGAAATACTATAATGACTCTAAAGCAACTAATCCAGAAGCGGCTATGATTGGAATTAAAGCTTTTGAAGGTGAAAATATATTTGTAATTCTTGGTGGTAGTGAGAAAGAAGTTAGTTATAAAGCATTAGGTAAAACAATTGTTGATAATAATGCATTTGCTATTTTGCAAGGGAATACTAGTGATGAAATTGGGAAAGAATTAGACTCTTTTAAATACAAACGTTATATTAAGTTTTCTAATTTAAAAGAAGCAGTTGATTATGCTTATTTAGTAGCTGAAAATAGAGATATTGTTTTATTATCTCCTGCATGTGCAAGTTTTGATCAATTTGAAAATTTTGAAAAAAGAGGGGAAATATTCAAAAAATATGTTAAGCAAAAAAAATAAAAAAAAAGAACTGAATATTAACCCTACAAAAACTTCAGTAAAAAGCAAAGTCGGAGTATCCATGCCATATAATTTGAGGTTAATAATAGTAGTTGGCATTTTATTGGTTATCGGTGCATACATGGTGTTTAGTGCATCTTATGTTGGTGTAGATAACAGTCCTCCTTGGTATTATCTGATTAGACATATAATTTTTATGTTTATTGGAATTTTTATGGGCTTAATATTTTTTAATTTTGGCAGAATTAAAAAAAAGGGGCCTTTTATTTATGGATTTATGGTTGTATCTTTACTTTTATTAGGCCTAGCATATCTATTTGGTAATACAGGTGGTGGGTCTAGAAGATGGATAAGTGTTGGTTTTATCAATATTCAACCATCAGAATTAATTAAACCTGCTTTAATTTTATTAATAGCCCATTTACTTACTAGAAGTAAAAAACCTCAAATTTGGTTATCTTTAATATCAGCATTTATAATATTTGCTTTAGTTGCAGTAGAAAATTTTAGTTCTGCATTAATAATTATTTTACCAGTATTTGTTATGTTGATAGTAAATGGTTTGAAAAAAAAGCATTATTTTGCAGTCTTGAGTATAGCAGCAGTAGGTATTCCATATTTTATATTTACTAAAACATACCGTTTAATTCGATTATTAAATTTTTCACATGTCTGGTTAAATCCTTTATCAGCAGATTATCAAGCAAAACAAAGTTTATATGCTTTAGCTGATGGCAGTATAGTTGGAGTTGGTATAACCAATAGTAAACAAAAATTTTTTTTGTTACCAGAACATCATACTGATTTTATTTTTGCAATTGTTGGAGAAGAATTAGGATTTGTAGGAGCAGTAGCTTTGATATTGTTATTATTCGTATTAAGTTTTATAATAATACAGATAGCATTAGAAACAGAAAATAGATTTGGTAAATTAGCAATACTAGGTTTTGGAGCATTATTTATATTTCAAACACTCTTGAATCTATCTGTAGTTGTTGCTTTAGTTCCAGTTACAGGTGTAACGTTGCCATTTATAAGTTATGGTGGATCATCTCTAATTTCATTTTTAATGATTATCGGCTTCATTCTTGGGGCATCAATGCCTAGAAAGAGGAAAATAAATGAAAATAAAAAGTCCTAATTTTGTGGTAACTGGTGGGAAAACTGGTGGACATATATATCCAGCCTTAGCAATAGCAGAAATTTTAGAAAATGAATACAGCATAAAACCTTATTATATTGGTGCCAAAAATGGCATGGAATCTAAAATTTTAGAAAATGAGAAGATTACATTTTTTGGTTTAAACTTTGCACCTTTAGTGGGTATTTCTGGATTAAAAAAAATTAAATCTATTCTTATAAATATAGGTGGATTCTTTTCAAGTCTTTCTTTACTCTTCAAATTAAAACCTAAATTAATTATAGGAACTGGTGGTTTTGTATCAGGACCTGTGTTAGCAGCTGCATTTGTCTTAAGAATTCCGATAATTATTCACGAACAAAATGTTGCACCAGGTTTTACTAATAAAATTTTATCAAGAATAAGTAAAGAAATATGGATTACATTTAATGAAAGTTCTAAATACTTTCCAAATAATAAAAGAAAAGTATTAACAGGAATGCCTCTAAGAAAAAACTTTCAGAAATTAATTAAAAAGGATTCTAAAAATTATTTTGGAATTTCTGAAGGTGAAAAAGTTTTATTGATTGCCGGTGGTAGTCAAGGTTCTAAATTAATTAATGATGCTGTTAAAAAATTATACACGAAAATAACACAGGATTTAGATATGGTAATTATTCATATTACAGGATCCAGATTCTATGAAGAAATAATAAATAGTTTAAATGAAGAAGAAAGTAAATTAGTAAAATCAGGTAAGCTAATTATAAAAGATTATATTAGTGAGATGGAACAAGCTTTAAATGCTTCAGAAATTATTATTTCAAGAGCAGGTGCAAGTTTTATTTGTGAATTAGTAGCGACAAAAAGTTATAGTATATTAATTCCTATAAAAAAATCAGCCAGTAATCATCAATTGATGAATGCAAAAGCTATTGAAAAGTCTGGAATGGGTACAATTATTGAGGAAGATTATTTAACTTCAGAATTGTTATATTCTACTTTATCTTCATTAAAACCTTTCAGATTTGATAACATTATAAGTAATAATGCAGGTATACTATATGGGGAAAACACTAAAGATATAATAAGAAAGGAATCAGGTAAGTATTTAAATGAATAATATACATTTTATAGGCATTGGTGGAACAGGCATGAGTGGACTAGCCAAAATATGCATAGAAAAAGGATTGAATGTAACTGGGTCAGATTTAAAAAATTCTGAAACTATACAAAAATTAAGAATATTAGGAGCTACTATAAAAATCGGACACGATAAATTACCTGAAGGAACTACACTAGTAGTTTTTTCAACTGCAGTGTCAGAAAATAATTCTGAGATAATAGATGCTAAAAATAAAAATATACCATTATGGCATAGAAGTGACATTTTAAGATTTGTTTCTGATGATAAAATAGTATATGGAGTTGCTGGAGCACATGGAAAAACTACAACTACAACAATGTTGGCTGAAATATTTGTTAGAGGAGAAAGAAATCCTAGTATAGCAGCAGGTGGAAAACTTGTTTTTGAAGGAGCTAATGGTAAATATGATTCAAAAGGAGATATATTTTTAGCTGAACTTGACGAAAGTGACGGTTCATTCTTGAAAATAAAAGTTGATACAGCAATCATTACCAATATTGATGACGATCATCTTGATTACTATACTACTAAAGATAATATAGATAAAGCTTTTGCAGAATTTATTGAAAATGTTGAAGGCAAACTTATTGTAAATGGTCATGATAAAACTATAATGAGATTACTTAGTGGCAAATCCAATGTAATTACTTTTGGATTTAAGGATTGTGATTACACAATGGATGAAGTTCATGTTCAAAATTATAGAAATACAGCAAAAGCCTATTATAAGGGGCAATATATTGGTACAATAAATATACCCTTACCTGGAAATCATAATTTGCAAAATGCTCTTGGTGCAATAGCTCTTGCCAGAGATAAAAAAATTGCTGATGATGTTATATTTAAAGCATTATCTACATTCCAAGGTGTTGGTAGAAGATTTGAAATAATTGGACAAAAAAAAGGCAGAACTATTGTAGATGATTATGCACATCATCCAAAAGAAATAGAAGCTTTATTAAGTGGCGCAAAGTCTTTCGGTTATAAAAGAGTAATATGTATATTTCAACCGCATAGATATACTAGAACTAAGCAACTTTACAATGATTTTGTTAAAGTTCTGAAAAATTCAGATATCTGTATTGTGAATACAATTTATAGTGCTGGTGAAAAAGTTATTGAGGGGATAAACAGTCAGAACCTTGCTAAAGATATTGGCGGAATTTATATAGAAAATTTTAATGATATTGTGGACTATATATTAGAAAATAGTAATGAAGAAGATTTGATATTAACCATTGGTGCAGGTGATATTTGTGAAGTTGGAGAAATGATATTAAAGTCTTTATAGGAGAATATATAATTGGAAAGTTCTTTTGAAGGTATAAAAGAAATTTATAATGGTTTAATTGAAAATGATTATGACATAAGTAGTCTAATGTCCTGGAAAATTGGTGGTAAAGTTAGATGTATTGTTTTTCCAGAAGAAGAAAGTCAAATTATTAATCTTATTAACTATATAAATAATAATAATATTCCTTATTATATTATTGGCAAAGGGTCAAATATACTTTTTGGTAATAGTTATTATAATGGACTAATAATATATTTAGGGAAGAAATTTAATTCATATAAATTACAAGAATTGCCCGATGGTTCTTTAATTACTTGTTCTAGTGGAATCTCATTAGCCGAGTTAGGTAAAATTGCCAAAGATAATTTGCTGACTGGCTTTGAATTTTTAAGTTTTATACCAGGTTCTATTGGTGGAGCTATAATAACAAATGCCGAAGCACATAAACAATCTATTGGAGCAAACATTATTAGTGTTAAAGTTTTTGAAAATGGTATAATAAAAAAATATACAAATGAAATGTGTGAATTTAATTATCGAACTTCCATATTTGAAAATATTCATAATCTTGTAATTTTATCAGTCGAATTAATGCTTAATAAAAGTTCTTTAAAAGAGATTACAAATAAAATGCAAATGGCTAAAGAATATAGATTAAATAAACAACCTAAAAAACCTAGCGCAGGAAGTGTCTTTAAAAATCCAAATCAAACTGCTGCAGGAAAAATCATTGATGATATAGGTCTGAAAGGATTACAGAAAGGTGATGCAAGAATTTCTGAAATTCATGGTAATTTTATCTTAAATGAGAACAAAGCAACCAGTGAAGATGTTATATATTTGATAAATACTATTAGAGACAGAGTTAAACAGATATATGATTTGGATCTAAAGTTAGAAATTAAATTATTTAATTTATAGGTTTGCTTATTTAACTTATAATTGCTATAATTACACTATATGTAGTAATATGGGGGGATAGTAATTAAAAGAAATCAACAAGATGAGGAAAACAATGAGAAAAAATCTTCTATCTTACAAAAAATAAAAAAATCGTTTCTTATGGTAATACTATTAACAACTTTAGGCTCATTATTGTATTTTGCTTTTTTTTCAAGTTATTTTAATATAGAAATTATTGAAGTAAAAGGCGTGTATTCCTTGGAACCAAGTTTGGTAGAAGAAATTGCTGATGTTAAGTTTGGCTCTAATTTATTTCTTCAAAATAATTGGTCTAAAGAAAATGCTATAAAAAAAGAATATTCAATAATAGATAATGTGAAAATAAAACAAGAACTACCTAACAAGGTGATTATAGAAATAACTGAAAAAAAACCTGAACTCGTACTGTTAAATAATGATAACTATGTATTTTTAGATAGTAAGGGTGAAGTTTTAAATATAAATGATAAATTAAACCAAAGTACAGCTCCAATTCTTACTGGTATTGAATTGCTTGGAACAATTAAAGAAGGGCAAGTTTTAGTAAAAAAAGAGATAAGAGCAGCGCTTCAATTTATTGTTAAAGTACCTGAGGACAAACAATATCTTATAAAGGAAATAAGAGTAGATGATTATGGAGTAGCCATTTATCCTACTGGGAGCTATAAGGTTATGGTTGGCGAAAATAGTGATGTCCTCAAAAAAATTAGAACTTTAGAGACATTGTTAAGAGACAGTGCACTCTTAGGAAATACAATATACTATATTGACATTTCAAATCCAGATAAAATTATTTTAAAAACCAAGGAGGGTATCTCGTGATTGAATTTGAAGATGCGAATTTTAACAACTCAGCAAGTATTAAGGTAGTAGGAATAGGTGGCGGTGGTAACAATGCCATCAATAGAATGATTGAAGCTGGTCTGCAAGGGGTAGACTTCATATCTATCAATACTGACGCTCAATCATTACAAAGCTCATTGGCAAACAAAAAAATACAAATTGGTAATAAGTTAACCAAAGGACTAGGCGCTGGAGCTAACCCTGAAATTGGTAAAGCAGCAGCAGATGAGAGTAAAGAAGAATTGTACAAACTATTACAAGGAACTGATATGATTTTCATTACTGCTGGTATGGGTGGTGGTACTGGTACCGGAGCAGCACCAGTAGTAGCACAAATAGCTCGAGAAGTGGGTGCATTAACCATAGGTGTAGTAACTAAACCATTTTCCTTTGAAGGTAAAAAAAGAGAAGCGGCTGCAAGAGATGGTATAGAAAAACTTTCACAATACGTTGACAGTTTGATTATTGTGCAAAATGATAAATTATTAGAATTAGCTGATAAAAGAACACCAATGTTGCAAGCTTTTAAAATGGCTGATGATATATTAAGACAAGGTGTACAGAGTATATCTGACTTAATTGTTATGCCTGCCCTTATTAATTTAGACTTCGCTGATGTAAGAACTATAATGTCAGAGAATGGTGCTGCTTTAATGGGTATAGGAAGATCAACTGGAGAAAACAGGGCTCAAGAAGCTGCTATTGCTTCAATATCAAGTGCTTTACTTGATACAAGCATTGATGGCGCTAAAGGTGTATTGTTGAATATTACTGGTGGCAATGATTTGACTCTTTATGAAGTTAATGAAATTGCAACAATTGTTACTGAAGCTTGTGATGCAGACGTTAATGTTATATTTGGAGCATCAATTGATCCTTCTATTGAAGATGAGGTTTCTGTAACAGTTATAGCAACAGGTTTTGAAGGTGAATTTTCTAGTATTAAAAGCAGACAGAAAAAGACAAAAAAAGAATTAGAAGAAGTGAAAGCAGCACAAGAATCTAATAAAGATGAAGAAAAAGACAAAGAAAGTTTGGACATAGTTTTTACTATTCCTAAATTTCTTGAATAAGAGTTAGAGTTATGCGTTGTGTGTATTGTAACAGTCCAGATTCAAAAGTTCTCGATTCTAGACCTGTTGAAGACGGAAATGGAATAAGACGAAGAAGAGAATGTATAGTGTGTAAAAAAAGGTTTACTACTTATGAAAAAGCTGAACAAGCACCTATAATTGTAATAAAAAAGAATGGTAAAAGAGATTTATTTGATAAAGATAAATTGTTGAGAGGCATTCTTAAATCATGCCAAAAAACTAATGTAGGTTTTGAAGCTATAGAAAAAATGGTTGATGAAATTGAACGAGATTTGCATAATGTTGGTGAAAAAGAAATCAAAAGTGAATTAATTGGGCAAATGGTTATGAATCATCTTCAAAAACTAGATCCTGTTGCGTATGTACGTTTTGCATCAGTGTATAGAGAATTTAAAGATGTTGAAACTTTTAGAGAAGAAATCGAAAGTTTATTAAATACCAATAATAAAAAAAATAGCCGCTCATAGAGCGGCTATTTTAAGGAGATATCATGGATATTGTTTTATACGAAAACAAAAGGATGCTAATAAGTAGCAAACTTCAAAATATTGATTTCATAAAGCATATATTTGCTACTAGAGACTTTGGTAATCAAGGTCTGCATGTAGGTGATGATAAAAATGATGTTTTAAAAAATAGAATGATCCTAGCAAATAGTATAGGTGTAAACTATGAAGATTTAATTTCAGTCCAACAAGTCCATGGAGATAAAGTAAAAACCATAACATTAGATGATTTGGGAAAAGGTGCAATAAATTATGATGATAGCTTAAAAGGATATGATGCTTTAATTACTAATATACCAAAATTACCACTTTTTGCATTTTATGCAGATTGTGTTCCTATATTTATAGTTGATCCAGTAAAAAAAGCAATCGGTATTGTTCATTCAGGTTGGAAAGGAACTTTATTAAATATTTCAGGTAATGTTATAGATAACATGATAAAAGAGTACAAATCTGAACCAAAAGATCTAATAGCTATAATAGGCCCCCATATTCAAAGTTGCTGTTATGAAGTAAGTGATGAGATAATAAATCTATTTAATAGTGCTGGTTATAATATAGTTAATCAAATTATTAAAAATAGACTTGATTTAGGATTGATTGTAAAAAATCAATTAATAAAAAAAGGATTAAAGAATATTGAATTAGATAATCATTGTACTGGTTGTGATTTGAATTTATTTTTTTCACATAGAAAAGAAAATGGACAAACTGGGAGAATGGCTGGTATTATTATGATAAAAGGAGATTAAATGGATAATTTGAAAAATAATTTACAAATGATTAAAAATGATATTAAAGAAGCTTTAGCACAAGCTGGCAGAAAAGATGATGTCTTATTAGTTGGTGTTACAAAAACATTTCCAGTTGATGTGATAGAGGATAGTATTGAACATGATATTTTAGATGTTGGTGAAAATAAAGCACAAGAATTTATTGGAAAATATGATATAATAAAAGATAGAGTAAATTGGCACTTTATTGGACACTTGCAAAAAAACAAGGTTAAATATCTAGTAGGTAAAGTTAAGCTCATACATTCTGTTGATAGTATTGATTTAGCTAAAGAAATTTCTAAAAGAAGTGAAAAAATAGGGATTGTACAAGATATTTTGATAGAAGTTAATATATCTGGTGAAGAGAGTAAATTTGGAATTACAAAGGATAATATTAAAGATTTACTAATTAATATTTCGAATTTTAAAGGTGTTAGGGTAAGAGGATTAATGACAATGGCACCAAATGCAGATGATGAGTTATTAGTTAGAAATGTTTTTAAAAACCTTAGATTATTGAAAGAGGATATTTCCCATATGAATATTTCTAATATCTATATGGATTATCTTTCAATGGGAATGAGTCAAGACTACAAATTAGCAATCTTAGAAGGTGCTAATATTATAAGAGTAGGTTCCTTGTTATATGGAAAGAGATAATAGGAGGGGTTAAAATGATAGAAAGAATTAAAGGTTATTTTTCTAAAGATGAAGAGTATGAAGATGGAGATTATGAGGAGTATGAAGAAGAAGATGATGACTCTGAAGATGATTATGATTACGATGATGAACCTGAAAAAAGCGAAGATCTAGGTGGTTTTGGCGATGATCTTTTTAAAAAGGATAATAAAAAGAAATTGTCTGTAGTTTTAATGAGCCCAGATACTTTTAACGATTCAATAAGGATATCAGATGAATTAAAGAGGAATAAGATGGTTATTGTAAATCTTGAAGATATTGATTTTGAAGAAGCTAGAAAAATAGTAGATTTTGTTAGTGGAACAGTTTATGCTTTAGGCGGTTCAATTAATAAGATTAGCAGTAAAATTGTTGCTTTTTCACCAATATTTGTAGATGTTCAAAATACTATAACAGTTAGAAGAAAAGATAAAGGTATGGATATACCGAATTTTAGAAAAATTTAGTGAGGTGTTGATTTGAATATTGGATTTATTGGCTCAGGTAATATGTCTGAAGCTATAATTTCAGGTATGATTGCCAAAGGATTTCAGGTGAAAAATCTTTATATTCTTGATGTTAATAAAGACAGAATTGATTATATGACAAATCGTTACAAGGTTCATTCACCAAATGCTGAAGTTTTTTTTAGTAAATCTGAAGTTCTAATTATTGCTGTTAAACCTCAAGTTATATCTAATGTTCTATTATCTTATAAAAAATTTATTAAAAAAGAACATTTGTTAATATCAATTGCAGCGGGAATAACAATTGAAAATATTGCAGAATTAACTGGTATAGATAAAATAATTAGAGTTATGCCTAATACACCAGCTTTAATTTCAATGGGTATATCTGCGATTACGTTTAGAAGTCAAGAAATTAAAGAGCATGAAAAACAAATAGTTGAAAAAATAATGGGATCGATTGGTGAATATGTTTGGGTTGATGAACAAAATATGAATGGAGTTACTGCTTTAAGTGGTAGTGGACCAGCATACATCTACAGATTTATTGAAGCTTTAATTGATGGTGGTATTCAGGTTGGACTTTCTAGAGAATTATCTAGAAAATTAGTTATAGAAACTGTAATTGGAAGTACTATGTTATTAAAACAAACAAATAAAAGTCCAAAAGAATTAGAAAGCCAGGTTACATCACCTGGAGGAACGACTGTTCACGGCTTAGATGAGATGGAGAAAAATAATTTTTCCCCATCAGTTATAGAAGGCGTTAAATCAGCATATTTAAGAGCTATAGAATTGGGTAATGAAAATAAATAATTGTTTGGAGGATAGACATGCAAATAACACCAGAAGTAATTGAAAGCAAAGAATTTAAGACTAGTTTAAGAGGATATGATAAGAAGGATGTAGATATTTTTCTAGATGAAATTATTGAAGAACTTGAAGATGTTTTAAACAAAAATCAAAAACTTAAGGAAGAAAAAGATATTCTTTTAAATCAATTAGCGCATTATAAAAAGAAAGAAAATGAATTGAATGAAACACTATTAAAAGCACAAGAGTCAGCAGATAAACTTATAGCTAGAGCTAAAGTGGATTATGAAGCGAAAATGGAAAAAGCTAATAGTATGTTGCAAAACGCGAATGTTGATAAGTATGAACAAGGTAAAAAACTTGAAGAAAAATATAACACATTAAAAATGAAATACTTAAAATATAGAAATTCAATTAAAAATGATTTAAGAAAACAATTAGAAATATTAGATAGAGATATCGTCGAATAATTATATTACAGGAGGAAAAAATGGAATATGATAAGACCCTTAATCTACCGAAAACAGATTTTCCAATGCGTGGAGGACTGCCTAAAAAGGAACCGGAGATTTTAGCTAAATGGCAAGAAATGAATATTTATGAAAAAGTTCAAGAAAAAAATAAAGGCAGGGTAAAATATATCCTTCATGATGGACCTCCGTATGCAAATGGTGATATACATCTAGGAACATCTTTAAATAAAATTTTAAAAGATATAGTAGTTAAATATAAATCTATGAATGGATTTGATGCACCTTACGTACCAGGTTGGGATACCCATGGTTTACCTATTGCTCAAAAAGTTTCAAATGTTTGGAAAATAAATAGACATGAAGTGGGTATACCTGCGTTTAGAGAAAAATGTAAAGAGTATGCTCTGAAATATGTTGATATACAACGTGAGTCATTTAAAAGACTAGGTGTTAGAGGTGATTTTGATCATCCCTATTTAACTTTGGATTCAAAATATGAAGGAACACAAATTAAAGTATTCGGAGATATGGTTGAAAAAGGCTATATATATAAAGGTCATAAGCCTGTATATTGGTGTGCCGATTGTGAAACTGCACTAGCAGAAGCTGAAGTTGAATATGCAGAGAAAAAATCTCCGTCAATTTATGTGAAATTTAAAATTAAAGATGGTAAAGGATTAATTGAATCAAATAATTCATATGTAGTTATTTGGACTACTACTCCATGGACGTTGCCAGCAAATGTTGCAATATCTGTAAATCCTGAATTTGAATATGTATTAATAGAAGCTGAACATAAAGGTAATAAAGAACAATATGTAATAGCAGAAGAATTAGTTAATGAAAGTTTTGAAAACTGGGGTATTGAAAAAGGTGAAGTTTTAAAGAGATTCAAGGGAGAAGAACTTGAGTATATAGTCTGTGAAAATCCTTTAGTTGATAGAGATTCAGTTGTTATATTAGGCGATCATGTTACATTGGAAACAGGAACTGGTTGTGTGCATACTGCGCCAGGACACGGTCTAGAAGACTTTGAAGTAGGCCAAAAATATAATTTAGAAGTAATTTCGCCTGTTGATCATCAAGGTGTATTTACAAAGGAAGCTGGTAAATATGCTGGCAAGAAAGCTGTTGATACCAATAAGGATATAACAATAGATTTAGAAGAAAGTAATTCTTTATTAAGTTTAGTATTTATAAAACACCAATATCCACACTGTTGGAGATGTAAACATCCTTTAATGTTTAGAGCAACAGAACAATGGTTTGCAAGTATAAAAGGATTTAGAGATCATGCGCTATCAGCAGTAACTAATGATGTTAAATGGATACCTAGCTGGGGACGTGAACGTATATATAATATGATTGCTGAAAGAAGTGACTGGTGCATTTCTAGACAAAGAGAATGGGGAGTACCAATTCCAATATTCTATTGTGGTGATTGTGAAGAAGCTGTGTTAGATAAAAAATTAATTTATCATATTGGTGATTTAGTAGCTGAATATGGTTCTAATATATGGTTTAGTAAGGATGCTAAAGAGCTATTACCAGAAGGTTATGTTTGTTCTAAGTGTGGAGGAACACATTTTAGAAAAGAAACAGATATTATGGATGTTTGGTTTGATTCAGGTGTAAGTAATGTAGCAGTACTTAAACAAAGAGCAGAATTAGCTTATCCAGCAGATCTTTACTTAGAAGGTAGTGATCAATATAGAGGTTGGTTTAATTCATCTTTATCTATCGCCGTTGCAATTACTGATAAAGCTCCGTATAAAGCTGTTTTAACACATGGATATGTTGTTGATGGTAAAGGTCGTAAAATGAGCAAATCAGTAGGTAATGGTATTGATCCAAAAGATGTAGTTAAACAACTTGGAGCAGATATATTACGTTTATGGGCTGCATCAGCTGATTATAAAAAAGATATTTCTGTTTCAGATGAGATATTTAAACAAGTTACTGAGTCTTATAGAAAAATTAGAAATACTTTAAGATTTTTACATGGAAATCTTTATGATTTTAGTATTTCTAAAGACAAAGTTGATTATGAAAATCTATTAGAAATAGATAAATATATACTTTTAAGATTGAATGATACTATAAGAAAGGCAAAAACTGCTTTTGATAATTATGAATTTTATATGGCATTTAATTCAATACATCAATTTTGTATTTTAGATTTAAGTGCATTATATCTTGATGTAATTAAAGATAGAGTTTATGGTTCCTTACCAGGAAGTATTGAACGAAGATCAGCACAAACTGCAATATTCGAAATTTTAAAAAGCTTAATGATTATGTTAACTCCAATATTATCTTTCACTATGGAAGAAATTTATGGCTATCTTGATGATGTGAATAAAGTTGAAAGTATTCAACTTTTAGATTTCCCATCCGAAAAAACTGTATATGAAAATAAGGCTTTAGCTGATAAATGGGATAAATTGCTAGAAATCAGAGAACATATTTTGAAAGTTTTGGAAAAAGGCAGACAAGATGGATTATTTGGTAATTCATTGGGAGCTAAATTATTAATTAGTACTAAAAATAAAGAATTATATGGATTTTTAAAAGAAAATGAAAAAGAAATTTTAGACATCTCAATTGTTTCTAGAATGGAAATTTCTTTTAATGGAAATGATGAAGGCTTTGAATTATATGATGATTTATATATAAAAGCTGAAAATATTAAGGATGAAAAATGTGAACGTTGCTGGATGCTAGTAGAGGGTATTGGAACTGATAAAGACCACCCAACATTATGTCCAAGATGTGCAAAAGTAATTAAAGAATTGGAGTAAAAAAATGTTTGTAGAAGTAGGAATATCAGCTAGACATGTACATTTATCTAGAACAGATATAGATATTTTGTTTGGAAAAGATTACCAATTAACGGTATTTAAGGATTTAAAACAACTAGGACAATATGCTGCAAATGAAAAAGTAGAACTTGTTGGACCAAAAAGTAGTTTTACCACTGTAAGAATTCTTGGGCCTGAAAGAAAAAAAAGCCAAGTAGAACTATCTGCAACTGACTGTATGAAAATTGGCGTTCCAGTTGTATTAAGAGACTCTGGTGACCATAAAGATACACCAAGTGTGAAATTAGTTGGACCTAAAGGTTCTGTTGAACTGGAAGGTGGAGTTATGGTAGCTTCTAGACATATGCATGTATGCACAGCTACTGCATTAAAAGAAGGCATAAAAAATGGAGACTTATTATGTGCTAAAGTTCCTGGAGACAGAGAAGTTATATTTGGTAATGTATTAGCTAGAGTTGACGAAACATTTGTTGATGAATTACATTTAGATACAGATGAAGCAAATGCTTCATTTGTTAAAAATAATCAAGAGGTTGAAGTTTATAAATGCCAAAAATAAAATATAAATTTAAAAAAGACAAAAATATTAAAGAAATATTAGACAAACCCTTGGATAAAAATAAAGTGAAATTTTTCTCTTTATTTATTTTAATACCAATGATTCTTACAATTATTGACCAATTTACGAAAATATTAGTAAATAAATATATGATTATTGGAGATGAAATTAATGTAATTCCTGGCTTCTTTAATATAAACTATGTGATAAACAAGGGAGCTGCGTTAGGAATATTTGAGAATATGACTTTCTTTTTAGTTATTGTTTCTTTACTTATGATTATTTTTATATATTTTCTAGCATATAATGATTTTAAAAGTGATCATACAATTATTCCTGAAATGATTATAGTTGGTGGGGCAATTGGTAATCTAATTGATAGAATCTTTTTAGCTGGTAATGTTAGAGATTTCTTAGAAGTTCCTTTCTTTGCAGTAATGAACTTTGCAGATTGGTTTGTAAGTATCGGTATAGCCCTTTTATTAATAAAATATATCTATTATTATAATAGAATAGAAAAGAATGAAAAAAAAAATGAATAAACAAGTTATTAGAGCGGAAGCTCGTGAAAGAGTAGATAAATATATTAGTAGTGTTTTAGATTATTCTAGAGCATTTACTGAGCAACTGCTTTTAGATGAAAAAGTAATGGTTAATGAAATTATAGTAAAGAAAAATCATAAGTTGAATATTGGCGATACTATCTCTATAGATTCTTTTGAACCTGTAGAAGTTGATATAAAAGGATCGAAGATTGATCTAGATATTGTTTACGAAGATGATGATATTATTGTTATAAATAAACAAAAAGGATTAGTAGTTCATCCTGCTCCAGGAAACTATGATAATACTTTAGTTAATGGCTTAATGTACTACAATAAAAATTTATCCACAATTAATGGAGAAATGAGACCAGGAATTGTACATAGAATTGATAAAGATACCTCTGGGGTAATTGTAGTAGCAAAAAATGACAAAGCACATAATGCTCTAGCAAAACAATTTAAAGATCATTCAATTACGAGAAAATATTTGGCTTTAGTTGTTGGAAATATTTCAGAAGCAACTGGAGAAATTAATTTACCAATAGGCAGGGATCCTAAAAGTCGTACAAAAATGGCCGTTGTTAGTTCTGGGAAACAAGCAAAAACACATTATAGAGTGCTTGAAAATTTTGATGGTTATACTTTAGTTGAATGTAGACTCGAAACTGGCAGAACACATCAAATTAGAGTACATATGAGGTATATAAAACATCCTTTAGTTGGTGATCCTTTATATGGGTCAAAAAGTGTAAGGTTTCCACTAGATGGACAATATCTTCATGCTGGAGTTTTAGGATTTATTCATCCAAGCACAGGGGAATATATAGAATTCAATTCTGATTTGCCAGCATATTTTCAAGAAACAATAAATGAACTAAGAGGTTAGTAATGAATAAAGACTATTGTTTAAGAGGTACTGCTAAATCGGAAAAGGTAAGATTCTTTATAGCATCAACTAAGGAATTAGTTGAACAAGCAAGGATTAAACATAACTTATCACCACTTGCAGCAGCAGCATTAGGCAGAACTATGACAGCTACAGCAATGATGGGAATAAATTTAAAAGGTAAAGACACAATAACCATAGTATTTAAAGGTGATGGTGTTCTTGGTAATGTTATTGCAAAAGGTAATAGTGATGGAGAGGTTAAAGGTTATGTAGATAATCCTGAAGCCGATTTACCATTAAAGAATAATGGTAAGATAGATGTTAGTGCTGGTATAGGTTTTGGAAATCTATACATTACTAAAGATATGGGTTTAAAAGATCCATATGTGGGGACTGTACCGATTGTTAGTGGTGAGATTGGTGAAGATATAACTGAATATTTCTATAGTTCAGAACAAACCTTATCTGCTGTAGGCTTAGGTGTACTGATAGATATTGATTACTCCGTAAAATCAGCAGGAGGATTCATTTTACAATTAATGCCTGGGGCAGAAATGGAAATAGGGGCGGAACTTGATGATAAAGTACAAAATCTCCCTCCATTAAGTACATATTTAATCGATAATACACCTGAAGATTTATTGGAATATTTCTTTGGGTATGATTATAAATTATTAGATAAGAAAAATGTAAAATTTCATTGTCAATGTAATAAGGACAATTTTAAAAGTGCTCTTATTACTTTAGGTAAAGTTGAATTAGAAAAGTTAGCTAAAGATGATGAAATTGAAGTTGTTTGTCAATTTTGTAATGAAAAATATATATTTGATAACGATGAGTTATTAGAACTAGTTAAATTGATTTAAATTTAAGCGCTTTTCTTTTGGAAAGCGCTTTATTACATGGAGGTAAAAAAATTGGATAAAAAAGTTGAGTTATTGGCACCTGCAGGTGGACTAGAACAATTAAAAGCAGCAATTTATAATGGAGCCGATGCGATATATTTTGGCGGAGAAAAATTTTCTGCCAGAGCAAATGCTACTAATTTTAATAAAAATGAAATAATTATAGCAAGAAGGTTAACAAAAAAACACAATATTAAATTATATTGTGCAATAAATACAGTAATTTTTAATAATGAACTTGAAGAAGTTATAAATTATATAGCTTTTTTATCAAAAGTAGGTATTGATGCATTAATTGTACAAGACATAGGGTTAATAACATTAGTAAAAGAATATTTTCCTGATATGGAAATACATAGTAGTACACAATTATCAATTCAAAATACCTATGGTTTAGAATTTTTAAAAACCTTAGGAGTAAAACGAGCTGTATTGCCAAGAGAATCATCTTTAAAAGACATTTTAAAAATGAAAAATTCTGGTATTGAACTTGAAGCCTTTGTTCATGGAGCAATTTGTATATGCTTTTCTGGACAGTGTTTAATGAGCAGTATGATAGGTGGCAGAAGTGGAAATAGAGGTGCTTGTGCACAACCATGTAGATTAAAATATAATCTTATAGACTACAAATCAAAAGAAGTAATATGCGAAAATGCATCATATTTAAGTCCAAAGGACATGATGCTAATAAATTCAGTGGATAAGTTAATTGAAGCTGGTATTAAATCTTTTAAAATTGAAGGAAGAATGAAAACACCTGAATATGTAGCTACTATTATTAAATTTTATAGAATGGCTATTGATAAAGCTTTATCAGGAGAAGAATTAAACTTAACCCAGGAAGAAAACAATGAAATTGCTCAAGTATTTAGTAGAGATTTTACAGACTCATATTTATATGGGAAAAGTGGCAAGGATATGATGAACGTCAATAAACCTAATAATCGTGGTACTTTAGCCGGTAGAGTGCAAAATTTTAAAGATGGGAAAGTATCAGTGTTACTTAAAACACCGATACAACTTGGGGATAAATTATCTTTTTGGACTACTGTAGAAGGTAGAGTGAATATTAGTGTTGACAGAATTAATAAAGAGGGTGTATTTGTTGACTCAGCGGAAGCTAAAGACATTGTTACTTTAGATATTCCAAAAAGAGTTAATAGAGATGATAGAATATTTAAAACAGAATCAGCTTATAATAAAGCAATTATTGAAAAACAAATAAATAGTTTTAATATTGATGAAAAAATATCTTTGGACATTGAAATGTATGGACAAGTTGGTGAACCACTAACAATGGAATTTATTGATGAAGATGGTTTTAAAAGCAAAGTCGTTTCAGAAATAATATTAGAAGAAGCATTAAAACATCCATTAAATGAGGAGTCTTTAAGAACTCAAATTCGTTTAGGTGATACTAGTTATATCTTACGTGATTTAAAACTTAATGTAGGTCATATTATGGTGCCTAAAAGCGTTCTTAATAATATGAGGAGAGATGGTATTAAAAGTATTATTGAAAAAAGAGAAGAACATTTTAATTTTAAACATATTGAAATCAGATCTAATATAAATGAAAAAAATTTAATTGCTAAAAGGCCTAAAATAGGCGTAATTGTAGAAAGTATAGATAAAATAAAAGAACTGTTAGTAAGAGATGTTGATTATATATATTATCCTCTTATAAATTTTAAAAATATTGGAAGCAGTGCAATAGATTTTTTGAATTATATAAAATTATTAAGTGATGATCAAAGAAAGATTATAGTCTTAGATTTACCACGATTTATTAGAGAAGATGATATGGCTTTTATATTAAGTCAAATAGATATGTTTAAACCATATATATATAGCTTTAGAGCAAATACCGTAGATCACATTATAATGTTGAAAAGTCTTGGAATCCATAACATTCATGGGAATTCAAGCCTGAATATAGTAAATAGTGTTGCTTATAATTTTTACAAAAATATTTTAAGTTTAACAGAAATAGAATTATCAAAAGAATTAAACATTGCTCAACTATATGACTTGAATAATAGTGCACAATTAACAATTTATGGCATAACAGAATTGATGATAATGGAACATTGTTTGATTGGATCAGAAATTGGACCTAAAAAGTGCAAAGAAAGAATATATGCACTTAAAGATAGAATTGATGTAGAATTTCCAATTTTAGTTGATGAAATTGGTAAAAATCACATAATTAATAGCAGGAAACTTATGATAATTGATGAATTAATAATTTTAATGGAAACTGGGTACCATAATTTTATACTTAATTTTATTATGACCGACATTGATATACTGAGAGAAATTATTGATATATATATTGCAGTAATAAGAAACCATAAGAATATAACAAAAGCAAAAGATGAAATTTTTTGCTTAGAGTCTAATTTAACCAAAGGGCATTTTAATAGAGGTATAATTTAATGGTTCAAGAAAAAACAATTAAAAAATTAGAATTAGATAATATAAGGGAACTTTGTATAAGATTTGCTTCACATCCAATAAGCAAGAAACTGGTTAAAGAGCAGAAGTTGGCAAGAAATTTTAATGAAGCTGAAGATCGTCTATATGAAACAAATTCGGCATTACAACTCATTAGAACAAAACCTGATCTGCCAAGCGGATCCTTACCTGACATGGAAGATACAATAGAAAAACTATCAGGGGAATTTCAACTTAATCCACACGATTTATTTTATTTACTTGTATTATTGCGTTCTTCTAAAGATATATTGAATTATTTTAAAGGTGGTTTAGAAAATCCAGTATTTTCAAGATTGATTAGTAATCTTTCTGATTTGAAATATTTAAGAGACAGTATTAATAAGATTGTTGATGAGAATTCATTTATTAAAGATGATGCCAGTGAAGAGTTGTTAAGTATCAGAAGGAAACTAAAAAGCAAAAACAGTGAAGTGAAAAGACAACTTGAGCATATGTTAAAAAGGACATCTTTAGACAAGTATTTACAAGAAAAAGTAGTGGTTAGAAGAGGTGAACGATACTGTCTAAGTGTTAAAAAAGAGTTCGCTTATAAAATCCCAGGAGTTATTGAAGATACCTCTGCAAGTGGAAATACTGTATTTATAGAACCAATTGAAATTGGAAATATAAGAGGGGAATTAAATATTCTCAAGAAAGCTGAAAATGATGAAATTGATATAATATTAAGAAAAATATCAGCAACTCTATTTGTAGAAAAAGATAATATTTTATTGATTTATAATACATTAGGTTTTTATAATTTTTATATAGCAAAAGGATTGTTTACTAGAAGTATTAAGGGAATTATTCCTGAAATAAACGATCAAGGGAATATTAAATTACATAATGCCAGACATCCCTTATTATTTGGTAAAGTTGTAGCTAATGATTTGTTTTTAGGTGAAGGTTATAATAACTTAATAATAAGTGGGCCTAATACAGGTGGAAAAACAGTCTTGTTGAAAATGGTAGGTCTTTTTGCACTTATGATTTCTTTAGGATATGGTATACCAGCCAATGAAGGCTCTAAAATGTCATACTTTAATAAAGTTTTGGTCGATATTGGTGATGAACAAAGTATTGAAAATTCATTGTCAACATTTTCTGGGCATATATATAATATAAAAGAAATGCTGGATTTAGCAGACTCTAATACCTTACTTCTTTTTGATGAACTTGGAAATGGCACTGATCCTAAAGAGGGCAGTAGTTTAGCTATGTCAATTTTAATTTATTTAAATAATAAAGGTTGTCATAGTATTACTACAACTCATTATGGCGAATTGAAGGTTTTTGCATATAATACTCCAGGATTTTCTAATGCTTCAATGGCTTTTGATGTAAGGACATTAGAACCAACCTACCAACTGATTATTGGTACTCCAGGTTCAAGTTTAGGTCTTGAAGTAGCTAAAAGATGTGGTCTCAAAGAAGAAATAATTATAACAGCAAAATCATTAATAGATAGTAGCGAATTGGAAACTAGTCAATTAATTCAATCCTTAGAAGAAGAAAGAAGTTTGTTAAATGAAAAACTTAAAAGTATAGATTTAGAAAAAAATATAATTGAAAATTTAAAGCAAAAATTAATAAATGAACAAGAAGCATTAAAGAATAAAGATCAAAAGATTATTAATAAGGATTTACAAAAGTCACAGGATATTTTAACTAATATAAAACTTGAAAGTGAAAATATAATTAAAGAACTAAAAGAATTGAAATTAAATAATCCTGATTTAGCTAATAAAGCGAGAAATAAAATTAAAAGATTAGAAGATAGCCTATCTGAGGTGAAAATTAATAGTCAAAAAAGTGGAACTAAATCTTTAAAGAAAGGTCAATCAGTAAAAGTTGTCTCTCTTGATAAAGAAGGGGAAGTAGTGGAAGCTGATGATAACAAAAGATTTGCTGTAATAAAAATTGGTATTATGAAAATCAATTTACCATATGATGACTTAATAATAGAGGTAATGGATAAAGTAGAAGAAAATTATAGAATTATCAAAGAAGTAAATATAGGCAATATACCTATGGAAATTGATGTTAGAGGTCTAAATGTTGACGAATGTATTTATAAATTAGAAAAATATTTAGACCAGGCGGTCTTAAGCAAGTATCCATTTATAAGAATAATACATGGCATGGGTACAGGTGCTTTAAGAAAAGGAATTTGGGAATACTTGCAAAGGTTATCATATATAAAAAGCTTTCGTTATGGAGAAGCCAATGAAGGCAGTATAGGTGCAACTATAGTTTATTTAAAATAGGAGGGAATATGATTATTAGAAATAAATGGGAAGATTTTGAAGAACAATATTTATCAAAATTTGCTTCCTTGAGTAAAACAAGTAAAGGTAGATTGATTGCTGAACCTCTATGTAGTGTAAGGACAGAATATCAAAGAGATAAAGATAGAATTATCCATAGTAAATCATTTAGAAGACTTATGCATAAAACACAGGTTTTCATTTCTCCAGGTGATCATTATAGAACAAGATTAACACATACTTTAGAAGTTTCTGCTATCGCTAGAACTATTGCAAGGGGTCTAAGATTAAATGAAGATTTAACTGAGGCGATAGCATTGGGACATGACTTAGGGCATACCCCATTTGGTCATAGTGGGGAAAAAGTGATTGATGATATTTTGAAAAAACAAGGTAGACATTTTGCTCATAATGAACAAAGTTTACGTGTAGTAGAAAATTTAGAAAGAAATGGAAAAGGCTTAAACTTAACTTTTGAAGTGAAAGATGGGATACTTGGTCATAGCGGTAAAGCTCGCATGCCGATTACATTGGAAGGTCAGATTGTTCGAATAAGTGATAGAGTAGCATATTTGAACCATGATATAGATGATGCAGTTAGAGGTGGTATTATTAAGGATATAGATCTACCTAAAGATGAATTGCTTATATTAGGTAATTCAAATAGTGATAGAATTAATAATATGGTTGAATCAATAATTTATACAAGCGAAGGTCAAAATAAGATAAGTATGGAAAAATCAGTATTAGAAGCCATGGATAGTTTACGAGAATATATGTTTGCACATGTGTATATAAATTCAAAAGCTAAGGAAGAAGAAAGTAAAGTTGAAAGGTTGTTAACTGAATTATTTAATTATTATTTAGAAAATGAAAAGGCATTACCACCTGAATATAATGAAAATGGCAATGAACAGATTATAAACGTAGTAGATTATATTTCTGGAATGACTGATAGTTATGCCATTAAAATATTCAAAGAACTTTTTTTACCTAAGGGATATAAGGATAAAATAGAATGAAAATTGCATTAGTAGGAATAAACTCCAAATATATACATAAAAACTTAGCTATTTATTCTTTATATAGTTATGTTAAAAATTTAAATTATGATTTTGATTTATTAGAATTTTCTATTAATGAACCAATTGACAAGGTATTTCATAAATTGCATCATGCTGATTATGATGCAGTATGTTTTGCGACCTATGTATGGAATAAAGATATGATATTAAAATTAGCGCAGAATTTAAAATCAGTCAAAAATAACTTAAAAATCGTATTAGGTGGACCAGAAATAAGTGAGATTTATCAAAAATATGACTTTATTGATCATTTGATTATAGGTGAAGGTGAAATTGGATTTAAAGAGCTTTTAGAAATGGAATTTGATTGTTCTAAAATAATACCTAGATATAAGGAACATATTGATTTAGAAAAACAATCATTTGTTTATGAAAAAATATTAGATCAGTTGGAAAATAAGATTGTATACTATGAGGGTAGTAGAGGTTGTCCATTTCATTGTTCATATTGTTTATCAGGATCAGACAATATTTTAAGGTTAAAATCAGCTGATAAAATATTAGATGAAATATCTATTTTAGTAGATCATGGTGTGAAACAAATAAAGTTTATTGATAGAACTTTTAATTCCAATGTTAATTGGTCAAAATCTATTGTAATTGGTTTATTAAAACATGCTAATGATGGGTGTAATTTTCATTTTGAGGTTAGTATAGATAAGATGAATGATTCCTTAGTCGAAATTCTACATAATAGTCCAGATAAACTGTTTCAATTAGAAATTGGGATTCAAACAACAAATATTCAAACATTAAAAGCCATTAATAGAACTAATGATTTTAATAAGATTAAAGAAAGGGTTAAATATCTTTTATCTAATGGAAATTTACATTTACATACAGATTTAATAGCAGGTTTACCTCATGAAAATATTAGTTCATTTAAAAAATCATTTAATGAGATTTATGCTTTAAAAGCACAAATGTTACAAGTAGGATTTTTAAAAGTAATTCCTAACACACAAATGTACGTGGATGCAGAAAAATACGGGATAAAATATAGAAATTACCCACCTTATGAAATTTTAGAAAATGACTGGCTTAAGAGCGAAGACCTTCTAATTATAAAATATGTAGAAGAAGGAATAGATAACTTTTATAATAAAAAGTACTTTAGACAAACATTCATATATTTAATGGATGTAGTAAAAGATAATTTCAATTTCTTTTGTATTTTTGGAGAAATTATTTTTAATAAAGAAAATGTATTATCATTAAATGACAAATATGAATTTTTATACAATTTTATAATTAGCTATGATAGTGAAATAAATATTACAATAATTCGTGCGTTACTACAAATTGATTGGATTTTAACTAACAAAAATAAAAGGATGCCTTATTTTTTAAGATTTGAAAAAAATAATAATAAATTTATAACATTGCCTATTGATATTTCTTTCTCTGGACATGATATATCTAAAATAGAAGTAAAGGAAACAAATTATATATTCGATTATGAGGAAGTTTGGGGTATTTATGATTACCCTAAAGTTAATAAAGTATTTTAATATATTAAACCTTTATAATAAAACCTACTAATTTGGTTGACTTTAATATTTCAAAATGATAATATTGTTTTGGAATACCAACCGATTTGGTTGGAAAGGAGATATTATGAAGCTTTCGACTAAGGGTAAATATGGATTAATAGCCATGGCAGATTTAGCTATAGCCTATTTAAATGACCCGAATGATAGTTATTTAGTATTAAAAACAATAGCCACCAAACGAAATATATCAGAAGCTTATCTGGAAAGAATAATTTCAAAGTTGAAAAAAGCTAATCTAATTGTGACACAAAGGGGTTCATTAGGAGGATATAGTTTAGCAAGACATCCAAATGATATTAATGTTTCTGATGTTCTTTATGTATTAGAGGGTAAACTTGATGTTGGTGGATGCAGTAGTGCAAATGATACATCTTGTAAAATTAAATCAAATTGTTTTTCGCAAATTGTTTGTGAAGAAATAAATGTAAAAATTAGAGAAGTAGTTGAAAATATGACTATTGAAGATGTGCTTAAATCTTATTTGAAAAAATCTAAGGAGTTTTAATTATGGAAGAAAAAATTGTATATTTTGATAATGCAGCAACAACAAGAATTCATGATAATGTTATTGATGAAATGATTGATATTTATAAAAATGAATATGGTAATCCATCTAGTGTTTATGATTTTGGAAACAGAGTAAAAACTATTATTGAAAGATCGAGAAAGAGTTTAGCCGATAATTTAGGTGTTGATGCTAAAGAAATTTTCTTTACAAGTGGCGCAACAGAAGCAGATAATTGGGCTATTCTAGGAGCCGCTAGAAAATTAAAAAGTAAAGGAAAACATATTATAACTTCTACTATAGAACATCATGCAGTATTGCATGCCGCTGAACAACTAGAAAAAGAAGGGTTTGAAGTTACATATGTACCAGTTAGAGCTGATGGAATATTGAACTTTGAAGAATTTAAAAAAGCATTAAGAGATGATACAATACTAATAAGCATTATGGCAGTAAATAATGAAATTGGTACGATTCAACCAATAAAAGAAATTGTGGAGTATGTTAAAGGTAAAGGAATATTAGTACATACAGATGCTGTACAACTTATAGGAAAAATGAAAGTTGATATAAAAGACTTGGGAGTTGATATGTTGTCATTGTCAGGTCATAAAATACATGGACCTAAGGGCATAGGCGCCTTATATATAAGGAAAGGTGTTCAAATTGAAAATCTTATTTTTGGTGGAGGTCAAGAAAAAAAGAAAAGACCTGGAACTGAGAATGTTGCTGGAATAGTTGCTTTAGCTAAAGCTTTAGAAATTACTTTGGAAAATGTAGATGAAAAAGAAGCGAGAATATTAGAATTAAGAGAATATTATATTGATAAAGTTTTGGAAATAATTCCCTATGTTAGACTAAATGGTTGCAGACAAAATCGTATACCTGGGAATGCCAATTTTAGCTTTAATTTTATAGAAGGTGAATCTATGTTATTAGCATTAGATATGTATGGTATTTGTGCATCAAGTGGATCAGCTTGTACTTCAGGTTCTCTAGATCCTTCCCATGTTTTACTTGGAATTGGATTGCCTCACGAAATAGCACATGGTTCTCTGAGAGTTTCTATAAGTGAGTATAATACTAAAGAGGAAATTGATTATTTATTGGAGGTTCTGCCAGGAATAATCGAAAAATTAAGAAATATGTCTCCATTATATGAAGACTTTCTAAATAATAAAGGAGTGTAATAATATGTATTCAAAAAAAGTAATGGATTATTTTATGAATCCAAGAAATATGGGAGAAATTAAAGATGCATCTGGTGTTGGAACTGTAGGAAATGCTAAATGTGGGGATATAATGAGAATGTATCTAAAAGTAAATGAAAAAGGTATAATAGAAGAAGTAAAGTTTAAGACTTTTGGTTGTGGAGCAGCCATTGCTACTAGTAGTATGGCTACTGAGTTAGTAGTAGGTAAAACTGTTGAAGAAGCGCTAAAAGTTACAAATAAGGCTGTTGCAGAAGCACTTGATGGTTTACCAGCCAATAAAGTACATTGTTCTTTATTAGCAGAAGAGGCAATTAATGCAGCATTATGGGACTATGCTGAAAAAAACAATATTAAAATTGATGGTCTTAAACCTCCTAAAGATGATATTCACGAAGATGAGCTAGAAGAGGAATAGAAGAAAGAGGAATTATATAATGGGTTTTTACAATGATAATATCATTGAAGAAATTAAATTAAAATCAGATATAGTAACAGTTATTGGTGAGTTTCTACCCCTGAAAAAAAGGGGTAGAAACTTTATTACTAACTGTCCTTTTCATAATGAAAAAACTCCTTCTTTTACAGTAAGTCCAGATAAACAAATATATCACTGTTTTGGATGTAATGCTTCTGGCAATGTGTTCACTTTTTTAATAGAACATGAACATATGACTTTTGGAGAGGCTTTAAAATATCTAGGTGATAAAGCTGGAGTAATTATCAGTGATAATAGTTTTAATGATTATGGAAAACCAAAAAATTTAGAAGAAGATAATAGAAAAGAAAGACAATTTAATATACATCAATTTGTAGCAAGATATTTTTATAAGAAGCTACATGATGAGTATGGAAAAGAAGCATTTGCATATGCTAAAAATAGAGGATTATCTCAAGAAACATTAGAAAAGTTTAAAATCGGCTATGCACCTTTTAAAAGTGATGAGTTAATTTCTCAATTAGCTAAACTTGGCTATACTCCAGATGAACTATTAGAAAGTGGTATATTTTCGAAAAGTATGGAAGGGAAAATTTATAGTAAATTTTTTAATAGATTAATATTTCCAATAGAAAATATTAATAATAAAATTATTGGATTTGGTGGCCGTGTAATTGGAAATAGTGAACCCAAATATTTAAATAGTCCTGAAACAGGTATTTTTAAAAAAAAATATAATCTTTATGGATTAAACTTAGCTAAAGATGATATAAGAAAAAAAAATCAAGTTTTAGTTATGGAAGGCTATATGGATGTTGTTTCAGTTTGGCAAAAAGGTGTATTAAATGCAGTTGCTTCTTTGGGGACATCTTTTACAGAAGAACAAGGAAGACTGTTACTAAGATATACTGATGAAATTGTAATGGTTTATGACAATGATAATGCTGGTAAAAATGCAGCAATCAGAGCTGCAGGATTATTACGACCTTTAAATGTTAGTGTTAAAATTGCAGATTTAAATGGTGCTAAAGATCCTGATGAGTTTATTAATAGATTTGGCTTGAATTCCTTTCTAGAAAGAATTAGAAAAGCAAAAAGTTCCTTTAGGTATATATTAGATTTAAATAAAGGTGTATTTAATTATAAAGAGCCAGAAGACAAGGTTAAATGTGCTAGAAATGTCTTGCCTGAAATAATGAGTCAACAAGACCCTTTATTAAGAAATGAATATATAAAAATTCTTTGTGAAGAATTATCAATTAGTAAAGAGGCTATTGAAGCAATAATATTTAAAGGTGATGATAAAATAATTATTTCTAATACTAAATCTAATAATATTAAAGAAAAAGAAATCAATATCAATGATAATTATGATAAAGCTCAATATAATTTATTGAAAATAATAATAAATCAATTAGAATATTCTGAATATCTAATAAAGGAGAATTTCGAAGAGTTTTTTAAAAACAGTTTAATTAAAAGAACATTATTTAAAATATTGGAAATACCTTTAGAATTTAGAACAGTTAAGTATATGATTGATAAAATTGATGATGAAAAAGTTAAAAACCTTATTGTTTTTTTGGCAATGAAAGAAGATTTGCCTAAAGTCGAGTATGCTGATTTTATTAGTTATTTAAATTATGTAAAAAAAATATTTTATAAAAATGAAATTGATAGAGTAATAAAATTAATAAATATAGCTGAAAAAGAAGGAAATAGAGAGTTTAGTGTAGAATTACAATATGAGTGGAATTGTTTAAGACTTAAATTAGAAGATTTATAGGAGGAATAATTAGGTGAAAGCTAAGAAAAAAAATATAACAACATCGGAATTAGAAAATAAACAAACTATTAAAGTGAAAAAAGAAGCTTTAAAAGGTATAGTTTCCGATATAGTTGATGATAATAACGATATTCATCTAACTACTAAAGAAGAAATTAAAGATGCTTATCAAGAGTTAGATTTATCTCTAGAAGATTTTTCCTTTATCTATGAAGAATTAGAAAAACAAGGTGTGGAAATGCTTGAACTTCTTGAAGAAGAAGTCGATGAAACTAAATTAGTAGCTGCTTTAGATTTAACTGTGGCTGATGGAGTTGCAATTGATGATCCTGTTAGGATGTATCTTAAAGAAATTGGTAGAGTTAACTTATTAACTTCAAGTGAAGAGATTGAGTTAGCAAAAAGAATGGCACTAGGAGATGATGAAGCAAAAAGAAAATTAGCAGAAGCTAATTTAAGATTAGTTGTTAGTATTGCTAAAAGATATGTTGGAAGAGGTATGTTGTTTTTAGATTTGATTCAAGAAGGAAATCTAGGACTTATTAAAGCAATAGATAAATTTGACTATGAAAAAGGTTTTAAATTTAGTACATATGCAACATGGTGGATTAGACAAGCCATAACAAGAGCAATAGCTGACCAAGCAAGAACTATTAGAATTCCTGTACACATGGTCGAAACCATAAATAAATATGTAAGAATTTCACGACAATTACTCCAAGAGTTAGGTAGAGATCCTAAACCTGAAGAAATTGCTGATCGTATGGGAATACCTTTGGAAAAAATAAGAGAAATACAAAAAATATCACTTGATCCAGTATCATTAGAAACACCAATAGGTGAAGAAGAAGATAGTCATTTAGGTGATTTCGTAGAAGATGAAGGTGCTCTTTCACCTCCGGATAGTGCCGCTTTTATGTTATTGAAAAAGCAATTAGAAGAAGTGTTAGATACTTTAACTGAAAGAGAAAAGAAAGTTTTATCTTTACGTTTTGGGTTAGATGATGGTAGAAGTAGAACACTTGAAGAAGTGGGCAAAGAATTTGGTGTAACCAGGGAAAGAATCAGACAAATTGAAGCTAAAGCATTAAGAAAATTGAAACATCCAAGTCGTAGTAAAAAACTTAAAGATTTCTTAGACTAAATAAAATGTACTTATAAAAGAGGATGTATGTCCTCTTTTTTTTATTATGTGATATAATTTATATATAAGAATTGAAAGGTGGTATTTAAAATGTGGGGATGGATAATTTTAATTATAGTTGTAATAGTTGTTTTTGCTGGACTAGGAATTTACAATAGTTTAGTGAAAAATAGAGTGGTAGTAAGAGAGGCTTTTTCTACTATTGATATTTATTTGAAAAAAAGATATGATCTTATACCAAATTTAGTTGAAACTGTAAAAGGATATGCTACTCATGAAAAGGAAACTTTTGAAAATGTAACAAAAGCTAGAAATGTTGCAATGGCTGCTTCAGATTCTGCCGGTAAGATTGAAGCTAATAAACAGTTATCACAATCTTTAATGAATTTGTTTGCAGTTGCTGAAAGTTATCCAGATTTAAAAGCTAATGTTAATTTTTTAGATTTACAAGGTAATTTATCAAAATTAGAAGAAGAAATTGCATTTAGTCGTAAATATTATAATGGTACAGTTCGTGTGTATAATACTATGGTACAACAAGTACCATCAAATTTTGTTGCAAGTCTTACTGGTTTTAATGAAGAACCTTTCTTCGAAACAGAAGAAGTTAGTAAAACAGCCCCTGAGGTGAAATTTTAATGCTTAAAAAAGTTAAATTAGTTTTTCTTGTGCTATTTAGTTTTATATTTTTTCTTGGCTTTACTAATAATGTTAAGGCAAGTAATTTTGTAATTGATCAATATAATGTCAATATAGAAGTTACTAAGGAAAATAATTATCTAGTTATAGAAGATATTAATGCAGACTTTTTATATGAATCACATGGAATTTATAGATATATTCCATTTCGATTTCCTAATCGACCAGATTTATATTCTAAAATAGAAAATGTTATTATTCCAAATTACAATTATGAAAAAAGTACCACTGAACAATATGGCTATAAATTTTTGAATCTTAAAATTGGTGATGCTGATAAGACATTAATTGGTAAACAACAATATGTTATTCAATATGATTATTTAGTAGGTAAATTTGCTGGTGATCAATATATTGCTTATAATTTAATGGGGAATATGTCAACTCAAATCCTAAAAGGTACTTTTAAAATAAAATTACCCTACAAGGTAAATGCTGATGATATTAAATTTTTTCAAGGAGAAATGGGTTCAAATTATGAACCGAAAGTAGAGTACCAATATATTGAAGATAGCACAGGATATTATATTGAAGGTAAAACAACTGAGGCTATAGGTGATTCAGAATATTTAACAGTTTTTATACCAGTTGATGATTCATATTTTGTTGGAGCACCAGTATTAAAATCATGGTATCAACAAACATATATAGGTATGTTAGCTCTTGCTATTTTAGTTTTATCACTAAGTATTTATTTGTGGTATCGTTTTGGTAGAGATAAAAAAATCGTTGAAGTTATCGAATTTTATCCGCCTGAAAATTTAACCCCATTAGAGGTTTCTCAAATATATAAAGAAGTAAACCCTCAGTTGGTAACTGTTAGTCAAATTAAAGAATGTACTTCCTTGTTTTATTATTTAGCTAATAAAGGTTATATTATTATTAATTTTACTGAAAAAAAAGATTTTAACTTTGAGAAAACTGATAAAGTTTTAGAAAATGAAGAAAATCATGTTAAAGTTTTTTATGATCAGATTTTTAAAGATAAGAACATTGTAACTAAAGCTGATTTAGAAGAAACTTTGTATAGTGCAGCCAGTACAGCAATAGTAGCGGTTAAAGATCGCAAATTAGTTGATTCAAAATCACTTGTTATGAGGGTTTTGATTTTTGGAGCTAGTCTGTTGCCAATAATATTTTCAATAGTTACATTTTTCGATCATTTTAATACATTACTTGTATTTGCGATTGGATTTTTAGTGATTATTGGATCAATATTAAATATTGTTTTAAGCTATAATTTAGAAAAATCAGTTTCAGGTATTAAAAAAGGTAAAGGTATATTTGCAGTTGCATTATTTTTAATTATAACCATAACAACATTTATTATTTTTATTGTAGCTAATTTATATTCATTTGTTTTGATATATATGATAGTACAGTTGAGTTTAGTAGTTGCAATGTTTATAAAGAAAAGAAATGATAGTGCAATAATTTTATTGGGTAGGATTAAAGGATTTAGACAATTTATAGAAGTGGCAAGAAAAAATGAGCTTGAAAAGCTCATTGAGGAAAATCCATATTATTTCTTTGATGTATTGCCATATGCACATGTGCTTGGAGTTTCTAAAATTTTTGCTAATAAATTTGACGGAATAGATATGGTTACACCACAATATTATCAAAGCAACAATACATTGTTGAGTTATGGCCTATTATACAATAATCTTTATATAATGAATAATATGGCTCAAGCTAGTTATTTGCACAACCAACAAGTTAACAGTAAAAATTTTGGTGGTGGTGGAGGTTTCTCCGGCGGTGGTGGATTTTCCGGTGGCGGATTTGGTGGCGGTGGCGGTGGTTCTTGGTAGTTATTTTGTGATTTTATGAATCATATCATAATTTACATCATATTGTTTAACCAAGGATTCTACTTCAGTTTGATCGATATTTTTAAACCTAGCAGCAATCCCACAATTATGTGTAAGCTCTCTAGGTACTGGTACCAACCAAAAAGGTAGAGTATTTTTCAATACTTCCTCAAAGTTTAAAGCATCATTTGTTGTTTTGAAAGTTACATATATATATATCAAGTTCAACCCCCCTCGACATAATTATACATAGGAGATGATAAAAATGAAAGTTTATTTAGATTACAGTGCAACAAGTTTTAAAAAGCCAAATGAGGTTTTTAAAAAAATTGAGGAGTTTTACAAATCAAATAATACCAATCCAGGTAGAGGTGGCTATCAGTTAGCACTAGAAGCTGGAAAGATGGTATTAAGCACAAGAAATCAAATCAAATCCTTGTTTAATGTGGGTATAAAAGATCATGTTGTATTTACAAAAAATGTAACAGAGTCTCTTAATGTTGCTATTAAAGGTTTAGTCAAACAAGGAGATCATGTTTTAATAAGTTCTATAGAACATAATAGTGTATACAGAGTAGTTGAACACTTGAAAGAGCTTGGTGTAATTGATTATGATATTATACAAGTAAATAAAGATGGAACATTTCCTTTAGATGATTTTAATAAATTATTTAGAGTTAATACTAATCTATGTATAATTAATCATGCATCAAATGTATCAGGACATATAATGCCTGTTGAAGAAATTGGTAGAATTTGTCATGAATTTAATATTAAATTTCTAGTAGATGGCGCTCAAAGTGCAGGTATAATGCCGATTGATTTTAAAGAATTGAATTGTGATGTATTTTGTTTTACAGGACATAAACATTTGATGGGACCTACAGGAATAGGTGGTTTCGTTGTTAAAGATGAATTAGCAAAAGATATTGGTACTTTAATTGATGGAGGAACAGGAAGTTTTTCTGAAGATAGTACTATGCCAAATGTCTTGCCAGATAGGTTTGAAGCTGGGACTTTAAATACAATAGGAATTGCAGGTCTTAATGGTGCTTTATCTTTTTTATTAAACCAAGATATTATTGATATGTTTATAAAGGAAAAAGAATTGCATGATAAGCTTTATGAAGGAATTAAGGACATTCCAGGAATAACTTTTTATGGAGATATGGAAGCTTATAAATTACCTGTAATATCTTTTAATATTAAAGGATTGGATAGTGGAGAACTTGCTGGTTTACTTGATTATCAATATGGAATTATGTCAAGAAGTGGACTTCATTGTTCACCTCTTGCACATGAAACATTTAATAGTTTAGATGGAAGTATTAGATTTTCTCTTGGCTATTTTAATACAAATGAAGAAATAGATTATGTTATTGATGTATTAAATAAATTAGGAAATTATAAATAGATCTAAAATACTTTTAGAATTGCTTGAACCTATACGCTCAACACCATTTTCAATAAATGATAGAGCCTGTTCAAGTGTTCTTATGCCACCTGAAGCTTTTATTTTAGTGCTAGGAGCTCCTTGTTTTATTAAATTGATGTCTTCTATTGTAGCTCCCCTTGAACCAAATCCAGTGGAAGTTTTAACATAATCTGCTCCACTGTTTTCACAAATATTGCTAGCCGTTATGATTTCAGTTGGAGTTAAGAGACTTGTTTCAATAATAACTTTTAGAATATTATTAGGCATTAATTTTTTTATAGCTTTTATTTCATTAGAGTAAAGTTGTAAATTACCATTCTTAATATGTGGAATAGTTGCAACTAAATCTATTTCATCTGTACCACTTTCTAGTGCTAGGTTAGCTTGACAAAGTTTACTTACTAGACCAGAATAACCTAAGGGAAAATCAATAACTGTAGCTATTTTTATATTTTTATTTATAGCTTTGGCTGTTTCAATATACATTGGTGGAATGCAAATTGTATTAAATTCATTTTCTTGATATTCTTGAATTAAAATTTCAAGATCTTTTTCTGTCATATTTTGTTTTAGTAATGTATGATCAAAATATTTTGCTAATTCTTTTGTTTTCATTATTTTCTCCTAACTTTTTATATATTATATCATAGGAGACAGAATAGGGGTGTTAAATGTTTGGAACTATTATTAATGTTATAAGTATTTTCGTCGGAGGCCTAATTGGCCTTTTATTTCATAAAAAGAGTCCTAGAGTCCTTGGTGAAAGAATCATGGAAGGCTTTGGACTCTTTGTAATTGTTATTGGTGTCAAAGGTGCTATGGAAGGGAATAATAGTATTTTATACATAGTATCAATTATATTAGGAGCCTTAATTGGTGAATCTTTTAAATTAGATAAGAAATTAAATAGTTTTACAGGACTATTAGAAAAAAAATTAGTTAAAAGTAAAAATGATGGTTTTAAAGAAGGTTTTATTACCACAACTATTTTATTTTGTGTGGGAGCAATGGCAATTATTGGACCGATGAATGGAGTACTTAAAGGCGATTATGAAATATTAATGATTAAATCGACACTCGATGGTGTTACAGCTTTTATATTCGCATCAGCTTATGGTTTTTCAGTTTTATTATCTGCTGTAAGTGTTCTGATATACCAAGGTCTTGTATCATTACTTGCATATCTTTTAAAAGATTTTTTATCTACAGAAACAATTAATAATTTTTCTGTAGTAGGTAGTTTACTAGTTGCAGGTATTGGGTTTAATCTTTTGAAATTATCTTCAAAGAGAATTAATGTCGTTAATTTACTTCCAGCTATTTTCATTCCAATACTTTATGAACCAATTAAAATAGCAATAGAATTTATAAAGGGTATAATTTAATGTTTGTTGAAGTAGTTACATCTATAGAAGCAAGAAAATTAAATAAATTATTTACTTATGAAGTACCAATTGAAATAGAACAAAATATTGTAATAGGGCAGAATGTTACAGTTCCATTTGGTAAAGGTAATAAGGAAATATCTGCAATTATAATTAAAATACTTGCTAATGATTACAAGCCAATAATGAATCTTAAAAAAATAATAAAAATAAATCCAGCTCAAACAAGTTTAGATAAAAACTTATTGAAACTAGCTAGTTGGATTAGAGATAAATATTTTTTGTCTTTTTCATCTGTACTGAAGTTGATGATGATTAAAAATATTAAAGTTAAAGCAGATTATAGTAATAAAAATATTTATATTACACAAAAAGGAATTTCTACAATTAGTACTCTAAGAAAATCAAAGAAAAAAGAGTTGCTTGAAACCTTAAAAGACAAAGATGGTTTATTATTTAATGATTTATTGGAGCAAGGTTATAGTAAAGCTGTTATTGTAGAAATGATTAAATCAGATTTATTAAAATTTGAAAACAAGTTGCTTGTATCTAATACTATCAATTTAAGTGTTAAACAAAAAGAAATATATAATCAAATTGAAAATGAACTAGATAAAGATAAATCTAATGAAGATTCTAGTATATTTTTGCTATTTGGGGCAACAGGCAGTGGTAAAACTGAAATATATTTTAAAGCTATTCAACATACTTTAAAGAAAAACAAACAAGTAATTGTTCTATTACCTGAAATCAATTTAACTGAACAAATGATTGGAAGGTTTGAAAAGACTTTTCCAGATAATGTAGTTAAGTGGCATAGTCAAATTACTAATGTCCAAAAAATGAAAGCATGGGAAGAACTAGTAAATAGGGATAAGAATATTATTATTGGTCCTAGATCAGCGATATTTACAAAAATGAATAATGTAGGATTGATTATAGTTGATGAAGAACATGATGGTAGTTATTATCAGCAAAATTATCCAAACTATAACGCTAGAGATATAGCAATAATGAGAGGCCAGGTTGATGGCGCAACAGTAATCCTTGGTTCAGCAACTCCATCAGTTGATAGTATGGAAATGGTTAGCGAAGGAAAGTATAAGTTGCTGAGATTAGAAGAAAAATATCATGGTCAAGATAATCCAATTGTTGAACTAGTAGATATGGCTGAAGAATTACATAAAGGCAATTCAACTATAATAAGTGATGCTCTTGATAGAGCTATTAAAAAGAAAATTGCTCAAGGAGAACAAATTCTTATTTTTATAAATCGTAGAGGTTACTATAATTTTTTAATGTGTAGGGATTGTGGATATGTAATAAAATGCAAGAATTGCGATATTCCTTTAACTTATCATGAAAAAGAAAAAAAGTTAATTTGTCATTATTGTGATAATAAAATTGATAAACAAGATAATTGTCCAAACTGTGGAAGTAAAAGAATAAGAGGAATTGGTTTAGGTACTGAACAAACACTAGAAATAATAAAAAAGAAATATCCAACTTTAAATGTAGAACGTTTAGATAGTGATATTAGAGGTGGTAATACCAAGAAAAAGTCAATAATACAAGACTATAAGGACAAGAAAATTGATATCCTTATAGGAACACAAATAATTGCTAAAGGGATAGATTTTCCAAATGTTGGTCTTATTGGTATACTATTAGGTGATATGTCACTCAATTTTCCAGATTATAGGGCGAGAGAATGGACTTTTCAGTTATTAATGCAGGTAATAGGTAGAACTAGTAGACGTGATAAAAAAGGGGAAGTCATATTACAAACTTATCATCCCTCTGATATAATATATAGTGATATAAAAACTTTTAATTATTCTAATTTTTACAACAAAGAGTTGAAATTTAGAAAAAGGCATAATTATCCACCTTTTGGAGAAATTATTAAATTACAATTTCAAGGTTTGAATAGAGATGATCTAATAGAATTAATATGGGACAGTTATAAAAGTCTTAATTTGAAATTTGAAGCAAAAGAAATATTTAAACCAAAGCCAAATAGAATTGAAAAGTACAATGGAATTTGGAGATGGGAAATAATTATAAAATTTGATAGAAATAAATTAGAAGAGAAAGAACAATATTTAAAAGATTTTATGAAAAATTTTTATATAATTAATAATAATAAAGAAATGGTCTATATTGAAAGAAATCCTTATGGACTAATATAGGAGGAAAAATGGCGATTTATCAAATTGTAACAATTGGCGATGATATTTTAAGAGATAAAGCAAAAAAAGTAACAAAATTCGATGAAAGAATCTATAAACTATTAAATAATATGATGGAAACTTTAATTAAAGAAGATGGAGTTGGATTAGCAGCTCCTCAAATTGGAGTGTCAAAAAGAGTAATTATTGCTTTTAAAGAAGATGAAGATAAAATTATAGAAGTGATAAACCCTGAGATTATTAGTTCTAGTGGTGAAGAGTGTGGAGAAGAAGGGTGTTTAAGTGTTCCTGGTAAAGTAGGTCTTGTTAAAAGAGCTAAAGACATAGTTGTTATTGGTCAAAATGCTAAAGGTGAATCTATTCAATATAAAGCTTCTGGCATGTTTGCAAGAATACTTCAACATGAAATTGATCATTTGAACGGAATACTTTTTATTGATAAAGTAGAGAAGGTTGAGAAATATTAATGAATATTGTTTTTTTTGGAACAAGTGAATTTGCAATTAATAGTTTAGAAGCTTTAAATAAAAGTAAGCATAAAATATTATGTGTAGTAACTCAACCGGATTCAAAAAGAGACAGAGGTCATAAATTGCATTTTTCTAAAGTTAAAGAAAAAGCAATTGAACTTGGACTAAATATTTATCAAACTGAAAATATTAATGATGATCAATCTGAAAAGTTTTTAAAAAGTTTGAATGCTGATATTTTCATAGTTATTTCATTTGGTGCTTTATTAAAAAATAATATTTTAAAATTAAGTAAATATAAGGCTATTAATGTACATCCTTCCATATTACCCTATTATAGAGGAGCTGCTCCTATACAAAGAACTATTATGAATGGTGAAATATCAACTGGTGTGACGATTATGGAAATGACAGATAGACTTGATGCAGGTGATATAATATTACAAAAAGTTCGTGATATAGAAAATAATTGGAATTATGGAGATTTAACTGAAATTTTATCAAAGGACGGAGCTATATTATTACTTGAGGCTATAGATTTGATTGAAAAAGGAAAAGAACACAAAGTTGTTCAAAATGAAGAACTTCATACATATGCAAAAAAAATTAAAAATGAAGAAAAATATTTGAATTTAAAGGCAGACTCAATAGAGTTAGTTAATACTATAAGAGGTCTTACCCCAAAAATAACTCCACTTCTTGTTTTTCATAATCATTTATTAGGTATAATTGATGTCGAAGAAGGTGTTGACTCATATACATCGGGAGTAGTTGGTGAAGTAGTTGAAATCGATAAAAAACAAGGCATTTTAGTAAAATGTGGTAAGGGTACTATATGGATTAAAAAATTAAAACCAGAAGGTAAAAATGCAATGAGCTTCAAAGATTTTATTAATGGCAATAAAATAAATGTTGGGGATATTTTGATAAACAAAGAGGAGATATAAATGGATTTATATTATTTATTTTCAGGTGGGAATGTATATATAACTATAATTATGGTTGTAACATTACTATTTTCATTCTATGCACAGTATAAAGTTAAGAGTACATTTAATAATTATAAAAGCATACCAAATTCAAAAAATATAACAGGAGAAATGTTGGCATTAGAATTGAAAAATAAATTCCAAATGTCTTATTTAGGAATTGAAAGGGTAGGTGGTTACCTTAGTGATCACTATAATCCTAAGAGTAAATCATTAGGTTTAAGCCAAGAAGTTGCTAATAAAAGTACTGTAGCTTCTTTAGCTATTGTTGCTCATGAAATGGGTCATGCTAAACAAGATGCTGATAACATGTTATTTCTAAAACTAAGGAATAACATGTTTCCTATAACTAATATTGCATCTAATATGGCAATACCTATTTTTTTCTTTGGATTAATATTCAATTCTAATAATTTAATGAATTTGGGTATAATTCTTTTTGCATTAGTTAGTTTGTTTTATGTTATTACATTACCGATTGAAATAAATGCTTCAAAAAGAGGCTTAAATATGTTGAAAGAAGGACAATATTTAAATGAAGGAGAGATAAAAGGTGCTAGAGCAGTCTTATCTGCTGCAGCTCTAACATATATTGCCGCACTTGCATCTTCAGTAGCGACTTTATTGAGATTAATGTTTTTGAGGTCAAGAAATGATTAGTTTTTTCAAGTTGTCAAAAGATGACATTATTAAAAAAATTGTAGCTGCTGGATTCCCAGCCTTTAGAGGCAAACAATTAATAGATTGGGTTTATAATAAGAATGTTTTTGAAATAGATTCTATGACTAATCTAGATAAAGCATTTAAAGAATTCCTTATTAATAATATTAAATTAATAAATTTAGAAACTATAAAGCTTGTCGAAGATGAAAAAGGTGAAACAATTAAGTTTTTGTTACTTCTAGGCGATAGAAATACTATTGAAATGGTTATTATGCGTTATCTAGATAAAGATTCCAGTAAAAATAGAAACACATTATGTTTATCTAGTCAAGTTGGATGTAAAGTTAAATGTCCTTTTTGTGCTACTGGAACATCAGGATTGGTTAGAAATCTTAAGGCTGAAGAAATAGTACAACAAGTATCTATAGCAAACTCTTATTTAAAACAATTTAATGCTCAAATTAATAATATTGTTTTTATGGGAATGGGAGAACCATTCTATAACAAAGACGAAGTACTTCAAGCAGCTTCATTAATTAGAGAAAATTATGAAATTAGCAGTAGGAAAATAGCTATTTCTACTAGTGGTATAATTGAGGGAATTAAGGAACTTGCTGATAAAGATCTTAAATATGTATTAGCTATATCTTTGCATGCTCCTACAGATAGAGTAAGAGATTATCTAGTGCCTATAAATAAAAAATATCCATTAAATCAGCTTATAAAAGCTTGTAGATATTATCAACAAAAAACTAAGAAAAGAATAACTTTTGAGTATATTATGATTGATAGCATGAATATTTGGCCTGATGATGCTAGACAATTAGCAAATCTTTTAAAAGGTATTGATTGTCACATTAATGGAATACCTGTTAATAGTGTCTCAGGAAGTGAGTTTAAAAGACCAAAGAAAAAAGATATGTATGAATTTAAAAAATTATGTGAAGAGTATGGTTTATCTTTCTCTATCAGAGAAGAAAAAGGCACAGATATAGATGGTGCTTGTGGACAACTTAGGAATAAAGAAAGGAAATAATATGCGAGCGATAGCGGTTAGCAAACAAGGCAAAGTAAGAACAAATAACGAAGATTCCATTTATATTAATGAGGAATCAGGTTTTTTTGCAATTGCCGATGGTATGGGAGGTCATGAAGCAGGTGAAGTTGCCAGCAACATGGCTATTGAAAAAATTAGGATTGAATTAGAGGATTTAGAAAATATTCAAGTATCAACAATTGAATTAGCTTTTAATGCTACTAATAAAATGATATATGAGCAAAGTAGCTATAAAGATCAAAGGACAAATATGGGGACAACTTTATCAATATTAAAAATAATTGATGACAGAGGATATATTGGTCATATTGGAGATAGTAGAATTTATTTAATCAGAAATCAGGAAATAATAAAATTGACTGAAGATCATACTTATGTGGAAAGATTATATCAAGATGGCATAATCACTTATGATGAATATTTAAATCATCCTAAAAAGAATATACTACTTAAAGCTTTAGGTAGTGATAAACCAGCTGATCCACAAGTATTAGAATTTCAAATTTTACCAGGCGACATAATCTTTTTATGCACTGATGGAGTACATTATTATATGAAAAATGAAGAATTAATTTATTTATTATTAAAAAAATCTGGTAAGAAACTAATAAAAGAGTTATCAGACATAATTGATTCAAGAGGTGCTAATGATAATTATTCCTTTATTGTTATTGATAAGTTTTAGGAGGATATAGAATGAGTATGATTGGAAAAATATTTGCAGAACGTTATAAGATTATTAAAATTCTAGGTACTGGTGGTATGGCAGATGTTTATTTAGGCGAAGATATTATGCTGGATAAGTTGATTGCCATTAAAATATTAAAAAAAGAATTGATAAATAATAGAGAAAGTGTTAGATATTTTAAAAATGAAGCAGAAGTAATATCCCATCTTTCACATCCTAACATTGTAGAAGTTTATGATGTTGGTATGTCAGATGGTCATCCATATATCGTGATGGAATATGTTGAAGGAAAGACATTAAAAGAAATTATCCGAGAAAAAGCACCATTATCTCCTACTTTTTCTATCTATGTTATGGAAGGAGTTTTATCTGCATTAATACATTCTCATAAAAAGGGCGTTATTCATAGAGATATTAAACCTCATAATATTATGATAAATAAAAATGGCGAAGTAAAAGTAATGGATTTTGGTATTGCTAGGATAACTGATCAAGGAACGACTATGACAATAACTAACGATATAGTAGGTTCAGTTCATTATCTTTCACCCGAACAAGCATCAGGTGCTGAAATTACTGAATTATCTGATGTTTATTCAAGCGGAATTGTTTTTTATGAAATGTTAACAGGTAGGTTGCCATATGAGGGACAAAATCCCGTTTCTATAGCTGTTAATCATATTCAAGGTGGCTTGATTCCACCAAAAGATATAATTGAAGATATACCACAAGAAGTAGAAAATATTGTCTTAAAAGCTACAATGCGTGATCCTAAAAAAAGATTCAAATCAGCTTTAGACATGAATATATATATAGAAAAAGCTAGACTTCTAATGGAAGAGGGTAAAATCAACCAAGTTAAAAGGATTACACTTGAAGAAGTTAATACAGATTTTGACAAGAAGAATCTAGGCTCTCAAAAACAAGAAAATAAAAAGCAAGATTTTAAAAAAGTAGCAATAATATCTTTAGCCGTTTTCATTATGTTAGCAGTTGTATTGGGATTAATGTCTCTTTTAACAGGAGGGGTTAAAAAAATTGTTCCTGATGTAGTGGGAATGACAGAAGAAGACGCCATTATTAAATTAAAAGAAAGTGGTTTTCAATATACTATTGAAGGTATATATTCAGAAGATGTAGATCAAGGAGAAGTCGTAGAACAAACCCCTGAAGGCAATACATTAACTTCCGTATCAGAAGTAGTTCAATTAAAAGTTAGTAAAGGGCAAGATGAAATTCCTATTCCTAATGTAGTTGGATCTAGTGAAAAAGAAGCTAAAAGTGTATTAAAAGCAGAAGGTTTTGAAGTTGAAGTTTTAAATGAATATAATTCTGATGTGCCTGTTGGTGATGTAATTAGACAAGAACCTGGAGCTAGTGAAAAATTATTGCCAGGTGAAACAGTAATTATAGTTGTTAGTGATGGAGAAGAATTAGTGCAAATTAAAATGCCTAATCTAATCGGCAAAACCCTTTCTTCCGCTGAATTGACTTTAAACAACTCTAAATTATTATTAGGTTCAGTCACAAATGAAGAAAGTTCAGATTATCTACCAGGTCAAGTAATTAAACAATCAGTTAAAAGTGGGAATAATATTATGCAAGGTAGTTCTGTAGATTTAGTTATAGCTAAGGAGCCAACTTCCAAAGTTACAACAATAGATATAACCAGATCAGATGGAACTAACGCTGCTACATATAGTATTTTAATATCAGATAGTAAAGGAAGTAGAATTGAGACTGTTTCATTTGCAGCTGGAGTATTAACTACAAAAAAATCTATAACATATTATGGTGTTGGAACAGCAACAATAAAAGATCAAAATGGTAATGTTGTTGATGCAATAGGACTGGAGTAAATAGTGCGAGGTAGAATTATAAGAGGAGATAGTGGGTTCTATTATGTTTATTCAAATAGTATATTATATGAGTGTAAATTAAGAGGTAAATTAAAATTAACACATAAAAAAGCATATCCTGGTGATATTGTAGAGATAATTGTAGATGATAATTTGAAAGGTAGCATAGAATCGATTGAAGCTAGAAAAAACCTATTACCAAGACCTGCTATAGCTAATAGTGATCAGTTGTTAATAGTTATGAGTTTATCTTATCCTACTATAGATTTTAATGTTTTAGACAGATTATTAGTATTATCCCAATGGCATAAAATTGAACCAATGATAGTTTTAAACAAAAAAGATGAAGATAAGGTGGATTTAGGTAAAGCAATATCTGAAATTTATCCTTTTCTAGTTATTGAAGTATCAGCAACTACTGGTTATGGATTAGACATATTAAAGAAACAATTAGAAGGAAAATTAAGTGTATTAGCTGGGCCTTCAGGTGTAGGTAAATCTAGCATATTAAATGTTTTAGATGGTAAATTGATCAGATCTACTGGTGTTTTAGGTGATAAGCTAAAAAGAGGCAGACATACTACCAGAACTAGTGAGTTTTATGAAGTTAATGGTGGTTTAATTGCAGATACACCTGGATTTAGTAGATTAGATTTGCCAATAGAAATGAAAATGGAAGATTTAACCGAATATTATCCAGAATTTTATAAGTATACTCAGGATTGTTTCTTTAATGGTTGTCTACACGATAAAGAAAAAAAATGTGGTGTTAAAAATGCTCTATTAGAAGGGAAAATTAATCAAGATAGATATGATAGGTATATATATATGTTGGGAGAAATTAAAGAAAATAAAGAAAGAAGGTATAAATAATGATTGCTCCATCACTTTTGTCTGCGGATTTTGCAAATTTACAAAAAGATATTGATATAATTGAAAAAGCTGGTGCGAAATGGTTGCATTTAGATATAATGGATGGTCATTTTGTACCTAATATATCCTATGGGCCAGTTTTAATTTCTAAAATAAGACCTCATACTAAGCTTTTTTTTGATTGTCATTTAATGATTGAAAAACCTGAACTTTATTTAGAGGATTTTAAAAAAGCTGGAGTTGATTTGATTAGTGTTCATGTAGAGACTTGTCCACACTTAGATAGAGTAGTTTCAAGAATTAAAGAACTTGGTATGATGGCAGGTGTAGTTATAAATCCAAGTACTTCCTTAAGTTCAATAGAATGGATATTAGATAAGGTTAATTTAGTTTTGATTATGTCAGTTAATCCTGGATTTGGCGGACAAAAATTTATACATTCTATGGTTCATAAAGTAATGGAATTAAAAAAGATGATTATCAATTACAATGTGGATGTCCTTATTGAAGTTGATGGTGGTGTTACTAAAGAAAATGCAAAAATGATTAAAGATGCTGGTGCAGATATATTGGTAGCTGGATCTTCTGTTTTTTGTCAAAGTGATATAGAAAAAGCATACTTGGATTTAGAGGAAGAAATAAAATAATTGCATAAATTATATTATTGTGCTAAAATCAAAAAGTAATTAAATATTTCTTCGGGGATGGGTGAAATTCCATACCGGCGGTATAGCCCGCGAGCGTAAGCTGATCTAGTTAAATTCTAGAGCCGACAGTAAAGTCTGGATGAAAGAAGATGCTTATTAGCAATTTAAACCTCAAGAAATTTTCTTGAGGTATTTTTTTTAGGAGGAGAAATCATGAAAAATAAAAATCTTAGAATAATGTTATATTTAACAATTTTATCAGTAATTAGTTTTTTATTAATGTATATTATGGAAGTACCAATTCTTTCTTTAGTTGGAATGCCAGGATTTGAATTTTTAAAATATGATTTAAGTGAAGTGATTGCCATAGTTGCAGGATTTATTTTTGGTCCTGTTGCAGGAATGATAGTTATAGCCTTAAAGTCAATTTTATTTTTCTTTTCAGGAAAGAATACGACAGGTTGGGTTGGCTTAGCAGCTAGCTTGATAGCAGGATTGTCACTTGTTACGGGAACAACCTTATTATATAAAATTAAACAATCAAAGATTAACTTATTTTTAGGTGTAGTAATTGGGTCTATATCAATAACAATATTGATGTTACTATTTAATTATTTTGTATTCTTACCATTATATGGTATTGAGGCAAATGCTTTTTGGATAACGGGACTAGCTGTATTTAATATATTAAAAGGACTGTTATCTGGTATCTTGTCTGTAGTTTTGTATCGAATATTGAAAAAAAGAGTAGAAACTTTCTTAAATAAGTAAATTATATAGAAAACCACCTGAAATGGTGGTTTTTTTATTTACATATTTATTGTATAATATTAAAGTAATATAATTTAAGGAGTATTTATGAGTTTTATATATTTAATCAGACATGGTGAAACAAGTTGGAATCTAGAAGAAAGATTCCAAGGGACAACAAATACAGATTTAACCAAGACTGGTTTAAAGCAAGGCAAACTATTAGCAAAAAGCCTTGAAAGAACTACTTTTAAAAATATATATACTAGTCCCTTAAATAGAGCTAGAATAACAGCCGAATTTATAGGGGATAAAACTAATTGCATTGTGCAAGAAGATCTCGATTTCAAGGAAATTAGTTTTGGAGATTGGGAAGGTCTTACTACTACACAAATTAGAAACAAATATCCTTGGATGGATAAGTGGTTTATAGATCCAAGCTTATATGATATACCAAATAGTGATAACCTTAATGAAGAAAAAAATAGACTTAAGGAAAGATTGATAAAAATAGCAAATGAAAGTAAAGGTCATAATACCGCAATAGTTAGCCATGCAGGTATAATTAGACTCAGCTTATTAGCTGCCCTAGATTTACCTTTGTCATATTATTGGCGTTTTGTTTTTGGAAATACTTCAATTACTATACTTGAATATTACAATGGTATTTTTTTATTAAAGTCTTTAAATGATACATCTCACTTGTTAAGTAAATAGTATTATGTTAAAATAGGAGTGTTTATAATAATTAAAATAATTGCAGGCAAAAATAGAGGTAATATTTTAAAAACAAAAGAAGGTATTACAACTAGGCCAACGTTAAATAGAATACGAGAAAATCTTTTTAATATTATAAGAGATAAGGTGCCTGGAGCAAATATACTTGACTTATTTGCTGGTAGTGGGGCAATAGGGATTGAAGCACTATCTAGAAGTGCAAAAAGTGTTACTTTTATAGAAATTGATAAAGAAGCTTTTAATATTCTGAAAGCTAATATAAATAAAACAAATAACTTAGAAAATAGTAAAACAATAAATAAAGATTTTAGAGGATTCTTGAGGAATTGCAAAGATAAATTTGATTTAATATATATCGATCCCCCATATCATATAAAAGCTTATGAGGAAGCAATAGGATTAATAGAAGATAAGCAATTGTTAAATGAATCTGGTATTATAATAATCGAAGCAAAAAAAGATACAAAATTACCACTAGAAACAAAAGATTTTAAATGTTACAGAGATGTGATATATGGAAATACAATAATTAAATTCTACAATAAAAAACAGGAGGATTAACTATGAATACTTTAAAGCTCATTGATGCATTGGAAGAGATGCTAGAATCATCACATAAAGTACCGTTAACCAACAATATAATGGTTAAAGGTGATGAGTTGTTGGATTTAATCAATGAAATCAGAGATTCATTTCAAGAAGAAGTGAAAAAAGCACGTCAAATTGTTAGAGAAAGAGAACAGATGATTGAAAGTGCAAAAAGAGAAGCAGATATGATTATTAAAGGTGTTGAAGCTAATATAGAGAATATGATTAGTGAAACTGCAGTCAAAAGAAAAGCAGACCAAAGATCAGCTGAAGTTGAAGAAGAAGCACATAAAAAAGCAAATCAACTTGCTGTTCAAAGTGAAAATTATTCTGAAGAAATACTTAACACGCTAGATAACTACATTAATAAATGTTTAGTAAATATTAAAGAAGCAAAAAGACAATTAACTGCAGTGAAAACTAAAAAAAATTTATAGCTAGAAGGAGTATCTTATGAAAGTATTAGTCCTCAACTCAGGAAGTTCATCCATTAAATATCAACTTTTAGGGATGGAAAATGAAAATTGTATTGCTAAGGGAGTGGTAGAAAAAATAGGTTTTGATTTAAGTAAAATTAGTTATGAAAACCAAGCTGGTTATAAGAATAAGTTTAAAGCTGAAGTTAAAGATCATCTCTCAGGCATAAAAGTTATTTTAGATATATTAATGGATAAGGAAAATGGAGTTATTAACTCAATAGAAGATATTGCTGGCGTTGGTCATAGAATGGCTCATGGTGCTAGGTACTTTAAAGATTCAGTTCTTGTAACAGATGATGTAAAGGAAAAAATTGAAAAAGCCTGTGAAATTGCTCCTTTGCATAATCCACCACAATATAAAGGTATACAAGCAATTGAAAAAGTTATGCCAGGTGTACCAAATGTTGTTTGTTTTGATACAGAATTTCATAAGGGAATACCTGATCATATCTCAACCTATGGCTTGCCTTATGAATGGTTAGAAAAATATGACATAAGAAAATATGGCTTTCATGGATTATCATATAAGTATGTAACTAGCAGAGTTGGGGAAATGTTTAACATTGATTGGAAAAAATTGAAAATTATTGCATGTCACTTAGGTAATGGAGCTAGTGTAGCAGCAGTTAAGCACGGACAAACTGTAGATACTACTATGGGATTCACACCTTTACAAGGATTAGTTATGGGGACTAGAAGCGGTGATATTGATCCAGCTATTGTTCCATATATTATGAAAAGAGAAGGCTACGATGTTGATGAAATTTCAGATGTGCTAAATAAAAAAAGTGGAGTACTTGGAGTATCAGGTATTTCAAGTGATTTTAGAGATCTAGAAGAAGCAGCAGCAAAAGGTGATGAAAGATCAAGATTAGCTCTTGAAATGTTTATATATCGCGTGAAATTTTATATTGGTGCATATAATGCAGTCTTAAATGGAATAGATGTACTTATATTTACAGGAGGAATTGGTGAAAATTCTACAAGAATGAGACAAGCAATTTGTAAAGACTTGGAAGATTTAGGAATTATAATTGATTTAGAAAAAAATGATTTTAAAGGCAAAGAAAGAATTATTTCTCCTTTAAATAATAAAGTTAAAGTAGTGGTTATTCCTACTAATGAAGAACTTATGATAGCAAGAGATGTGAAAAGAATAATAAGTTAATAAAAATATCTTGAAAAATAACTGAAATAAGATATAATATTATAGTGGGTAAATAATTATACCTAATAATTAACCAGATTACATTTATTTTCGAATAATTATATATAAAGAAGATAAATAGTCAGAGAGGAGGAGGAAAGAAGATGGGAGTACCTAAAAGAAGGCAGGGTAATTCAAGAACTAATATGAGAAGATCAGCTTGGATGAAAATGGAAGCGCCAACATTAACTGAATGTCCACAGTGTCATGAATTAAAACAGCCCCATAGAGCTTGTCCAACTTGTGGCTATTACAAAGGAAAAGCGGTAATTGCTATAAAGGAAAATAAATAATTGAGAGCTGGTTAAACCAGCTCTTTTATTTTTATGGTGGTTGCAGTATTCTAGTCAGTCATATTTATATTAAGATGGAGCTTAAAATTATTTTAAGTAAACCTGTTTACAGGGAGCTAACCTAGTACAGTGTAGCTCGCCTTGAGCGAATATTAAGGGATTCTATAAAGCTACTTTTTAATATCAGTTCGAAATTACTAAATAGA
>JAQUGR010000001.1:391626-462241 GCA_028683955.1 Bacillota bacterium
GCTTAAAATTATTTTAAGTAAACCTGTTTACAGGGAGCTAACCTAGTACAGTGTAGCTCGCCTTGAGCGAATATTAAGGGATTCTATAAAGCTACTTTTTAATATCAGTTCGAAATTACTAAATAGATAATGAAATTATTTTTGCAAAAGAAACTAAGGATATTTATGATTGTTAAGGAAAACTCCTAGGCTTTGTATTAGTGGGATTAAAGTGCAAGTTAAGTAGTAATCAAGTTTTGTTAATGGCAACAGACAAACAATAATTTAAATGGAAACGGCAAGAATGGTAACAACTTGTATTATTGTGGGGAAACCTACTTGACCTAAGTCGCAAAATTTAATATCTATACGGCCACCATATAATTTCGAGGTGAATAAAATTTTTAAAAAAACAATAAATGAAGGTTTAAGAAGCTGTATATATTTTGAAAAAAGCAGATAAAGTTGCTAATATATGCCAAGATGTCATACGAGATGTATTAAATACATTAAGTGGTGTTTTTGGTGTTGCAATTGCAATATTTATTAACTCAAGTTGAATAAATCCAAAGTATTTATACATTAATTATTACTGCATTTATTGTAGCTTTAACAGTTTTTGGTAAAGCATTAGGTAAATCCTATGCAATTAGACAAGCTAATAGTATAATATTAGTCATGGGAAAGTTTATTTATTACTTTAAAAAAGTATTAGGCAGGTAAAAATGTTAGAAAATATTAATTCTCCATCGGACCTTAAAAAAATTGATGAAAAAAATCTTTTGATATTATGTCAAGAAATTAGAGATTACATAGAAAAAGTAGTAAAGCAAAATGGAGGACATCTTGCTTCTAATTTAGGTGCAGTCGAACTGATTGTTGCTCAACATAGAATTTTTGATTCACCAACAGACAGGATAATATTTGATGTAGGACATCAAAGTTACACACATAAAATATTAACTGGAAGATATGAATCTTTTTCTACAATCAGAAAATTTAAAGGCTTGAGTGGATTTCCTAAATCATCAGAAAGTATACATGATGCATTTAATACAGGACATAGTAGCACATCAATATCTGCAGCTTTAGGAATGGCAACAGCAAGAGATTTAAATCAAGAAAACTATCACATAATTGCAAATATTGGAGATGGCGCTTTAAGTGGTGGAATGGCCTTAGAAGCTCTAAACCATATAGGTGCTACAAACAAAAGAATAATAATTGTTTTGAATGATAATGAAATGTCGATTTCAGAACCAGTAGGCGCAATTGCTAAGCAATTAACTAAGATAAGTTCAGGTAGTTTATACAGGAATTTAAAATATAAATTAACTCAAAAATTGATAGTTACAACTATAGGTAGATTTACTAGAAGAGTTTTAAGCCGATTAAAAGGTATTATTAAATACATGTTTTCATCTAAAGGCTTGTTTTTTGAACACTTTGGATTAACTTATCTTGGACCTTATGATGGACATGACATTATAGGTTTAGAAGAAGGGTTTAAAATAGCTAAAAATATTGAAGGACCTACTTTAGTTCATGTAATAACAACAAAAGGTAAAGGAAATTATTTTGCAGAAGATGATCCGGAAAAATATCATGGTGTATCTCCAATCGGAAATAGTAAGAAAAAAAGCTTTACAAGTATTTTTGGAGAGTATTTAGTTGAACTTGCAAAAAACAACTCGAAAATAACAGCAATAACAGCTGCTATGTGTACTGGAACAGGATTGGAACTTTTCAGAGAACAAATTAATGAAAGATTCTTTGATGTTAGTATTGCAGAACAACATGGTTTAACTTTTGCTGCTGGACAAGCTATTTCAGGTTATCATCCAGTAATATCAATATACTCAACTTTTATGCAAAGAGGTGTAGATCAAGTTATTCATGATATATGTATGCAAAATCTTCCAGTTACTATGATACTTGATAGAGCAGGTTTAGTAGGAGAAGATGGAGAAACTCATCACGGAGTATTCGATATTAGTTTGTTTGGCTCGATTCCTAATTTAATATTTATGGAACCAAAAAATGGAACTGAATTAAAGCAAATGATGAAATTTGCAACTAAACATAAAGGACCAACAATGATAAGGTTTCCAAAAGCTGCAACTTTAGATGAAGAAGAAAACTATGATTTTGATGAAAATATTATTGGTGACTTCCAACTTGAAAATGTTGATAATGTTGATAATAGTGAAGTTAGCAAAAAATATGCGATTATTGGACTTGGAACAGAGTTTGCATTAGCAAAAGAAATAGTCAATAAATTGAAGAAAAATGGTTATGATTTTGATTTATTTAATCCGAGATTTATTACACCGATATCAGCCAAGACTCTAATTAATTTAGAAAAATATGAAAAAATTTTCACCTTGGAAAATCATGTAATTTTAGGGGGTTTTGGAAGTTTATTAAAAGCTAGATTACAAAAACCTGAGGTTCATATCTATGGTTTACCAAATATATTTATTGAACATGGTTCTATTAAAGAATTAAGAAAAGAAGTTGGATTTACTTTTGAGAATGTATACAAACAAATAGAAGGGGTATTAAGTGAATAAAGAACGTATTGATACAATGCTTGCATCTAATGGATATTTTGAGTCTAGACAAAAAGCTCAAGCAGAAATCATGGCAGGAAATATCTTAGTTAATAATCAAAAAATAACTAAACCGGGAACTGTTATTGATACTGATAGTGAAATTACTATTTTAAAGAAAGATTTCCCCTATGTAAGTCGAGGTGCTTTAAAACTACTAAAAGCAATCGATGAATATTCAATTAATGTGAAAAATAAGATGTGTTTAGATATTGGGGCCTCAACAGGAGGTTTTACTGAAATACTATTAATAAAAGGGGCTAAAAAAGTTTTTGCTGTCGATGTTGGTCATAATCAACTAGATTGGAAATTAAGAAGTGATAGCAGAGTGATTTCCATGGAAAAGGTAAATGGCAGATATTTAACACAAGAAGATTTAGAAAATAGTTTAATGGATATTATTGTTACTGATGTTTCATTTATTTCATTAGAAAAAATATTACCGGCTGCATCTAGCTGTTTAAAGTCTGATGGTGAAATAATAGCATTGATAAAACCTCAATTTGAAGCTGGTCATGGAGAAGTGAGTAAAAAAGGGGTAGTTACTAATAAAGCAATCCATTTAAAAGTAATTAAGAAAATAATAGAATATTCAATTTCTTTAGGACTAAGTGTTAAGGGAATTGAAAAGTCACCTATAAAAGGGCCTAAAGGAAACATAGAGTTTTTGATTTATTTAATAAAAGAAGAAAATCCCCAAATTATAGATACTTTTGATGATAAAACAATTATGCAGATAATTGAAAAAGAGCAATAAAAAACAGCTTTTTACAGCTGTTTTGTGGCAGGGGAGACAGGAATCGAACCCGCAACCAATGGTTTTGGAGACCACTACTCTACCAGTTGAGCTACTCCCCTAAATATGTCACATCAAAAATTATAACTATTTTAAGTAAATTAGTCAATAGGAGTTTTCAATTATGAAAGAAAATGGCACATTAATAATTTATACTGGTGGAACCATTGGCATGTCTAAAGAGGATATGCGTGATGGATTTTTAATAAACCAAAATGATATAATTGTGAAAATTATTAATTTATTAGATTTACATAATAACGATAAGGTTCAATTTACAAGTAAAATTATCGATTCAAGCCAACTTGATTATTTGATTATTAATGAGATATTAAATATTATCAAAAATAATTATTCAAATTTTAAGGGCTTTTTAATTATAGGTGGAACAGATACCATGGCTTATCTGCAAAGTGTTCTTAAATGGCATATTAATGGTCTTAAAAAGCCGATTTTACTAACTGGCGCATCCAAATCATATGACCAAGATGCTAATGAAGGTATTAACAATATAAAATATGCTTTGAATCAAATAAATTTACTAGAACATCAAAGTGTTGTCGGTATTTGTATGAACAATAAGTTATATGTAAAACCAACTACTAAATTTGATAGTTTGTCTAAGACACCATATATAGAAACAGAATATTCGTATCTGGAAAAATTTAGAATTGAACAACATAATAATAAAAAAGAGGTTATGTTTTATAATTTAAAAGATATAAAAATTGAAATTATGAACTTAAATCCTTTTTTATTTATAAGTAAAAATATGGAATTAGCTGATGGCTTAATAATATTGACTTATGGTCAAGGAACTATTATAGAAAATGACTTGTTAAAAGATAGGATAAAAGCATATAGTGATTTAGAAAAGCCGATAATTCTCATTTCACAATGTTTTATAAACGAATTGGATATTAACCAATATAAAGCAAGCGAATTTTTAAATTACATAAATAGCTATATTGCTCCAGGTAGCAGTATAGAAGAAGGATTAGCTTTTATAAACTATAAATATAGTTATAATATGTTGATAAGTTAATATAAGTAAGGTAAAATTAATTAGTAAAGAAAAATAAATAAGGAGGTTGTATCATGAAAGCATTAGTAGATAAAGATACATGCATTGGCTGTGAAAACTGCGTGAATGAGTGTCCTGAGGTGTTTGAAATGGAAGATGATGGATTAGCAGTTGCTAAAGACGTTGAATTGTCTGGCGATTTACTAGATTCAGCTAACAGCGCAAAAGATGGTTGCCCTGTTGAAGCTATTTCAATTAACTAAAGAATTATAAATTGAAAAGAGCTGGAATTGTCCAGCTCTTTTTTTATTTAAAAAGCTATATTGCATAATTATACAATAACCTATAAAATGATAATAGTACAAAAAAGGAGAATAAACTTGATAGGAATAATATATAATGAACAAAAAAAAGGCTCAAAAGATTTATATGATTATATTATAAATTGGTATAAAGATAAAGGTAAAGTTGTTATATCTAAAATCGAAGATTTAACAGAAGAATGTGAATTCATTGTTGTACTTGGGGGCGATGGAACAATCTTGAGAACAGCAAATATAATTCAACCTAAAACTATTCCTATTCTTGGAATTAATTTAGGAAGACTTGGTTTTCTTACTTCAGTAGAAAAAGAAAATCTTGATTTTTATTTAGAAAAATCCCTGGATGATGATAATTACAAAATAGAAAAAAGAATAATGCTAGATGTTGAAATACTTAATAATGGAGAAGTTATATATAAAGATATAGCTTTAAATGACGTTGTTTTTTCAAGAAACTATTTAGAAGGTATGTTAGGGTTTCTCGTTAAGGTATCAGATGTTAGTGTTGATGAATTTTTTGCTGATGGATATATTATATCTACACCTACAGGGTCAACAGCATATTCTCTTTCAGCAGGAGGACCAATTTTAACTCCTGAAATGGATGTAATACTATTAACTCCTATTTGTCCACATACTTTGTATGCTAGACCTATAGTAGTTCAAGGTTCTGAAGAAATAGATGTAATTTTAATTAGTGCAGGACGTAAAAGTATAATTTCGGTAGATGGTCAAAGACATTATAAATTAAATAATAAAAGTTCAGTTAAAATAATTAAATCAAAAGTAATTACTAAAACTATTAGATTTAAAGATAGAGTGTTTTTTAAAGTGCTTGGAGATAAAATTGGAAAAAGAAAATAATATTAATTTTACTAATGCGATAACATTAGTTCATTCTATAATAAAACAAAAGAAAAATGGTAAAATTAATCAAATATTTATTGACGGGACTTGTGGTAATGGTCATGATACTATATTTTTAACAAGTTTAGGGTATGTCTATTCATTTGACATTCAATATAAAGCAATTGAAATTGCTAAAGGGTACAATTTGAAAAATGTTTCGTATATAAATGATTGTCACAGCAAAATTGGTGAATACATTAAAGAAAATATTGATGGTGCAATATTTAATCTGGGATATTTACCAGGTGGTGATAAGCAGATAACTACAAAAAAAGAAACAACACTATTAGCTATTATGACTGTTTTAGAATTATTAAAAAGTGATGGTGTACTATGTATAATTGTTTATCCAGGTCATAAAGATGGCAAGGATGAAGAATCTAGCTTGTTAAACTATTTAAGTGAATTAAATCAAAAGGAATTCAATGTTATGGTGATAGATTTTTTAAACAGAATAAACAATAGTCCTTATCCAATAATAATAGAAAGAATAAGGAGGGAAAATGAATAAGAAAGAAAGACAAAAACTTATCTTAAATATTATTAAAACAATGGATATAAAGACACAATTTGAATTAGTAAATGAATTAAGCAAAAGAGGACTGGCGGCAACACAAGCTACAGTTTCAAGAGATATAAAAAGCTTAAAACTAGTTAAAGAAATTAATTCAAAAGGTTCAGTATATAGAATTTCCAATAATAAAAGTGAGGAAAAAAATACAAGTAATCAATTATTAAAAGATATCTTTATTAATACAGTAATTACAATTGATAATGTGGATTATCTTATTGTTCTTCATACTAGGCCAGGAGGAGCACCAAATTTAGCCTTCTATATTGATCAGGAGAAAATAGAAGGTATTATTGGAACTATAGCCGGTGATGATACAATTTTAATTATATTAAATAATAAGAGTGTTTCAGAAAATTTATTATTAAATTGGAGGGAATGGTTAGTATAAATGTTAAATGAACTGAAAATTAAAAATTTTGCACTTATAGAAAATTTAATTATTGATTTTTCAGACGGTCTTAATGTACTAACTGGAGAAACTGGTGCCGGTAAATCTATTCTTTTAGATAGTATAGGTATATTATGCGGTAAAAGAGCCAGCATCGAGTTTATTAGAAGAGGTGAAGAAAAAGCTTTTGTAGAGGGTTATTTTACAATTGAAAATGATTTAGCCAAAAGATTAAATAGTTTGGATTTAGTTGAAATTGAAAACAATGAAATATTTATGTCAAGAGAAATCACTTCTTCAGGAACAAATAAGTGCAAAATAAATTACAAAACTGTGCCCTTGAATATTTATCAAAAAATAGGGGCATATATGTTTGATATACATGGACAAAATCAAGAACAGAGTATTTTAGATAATGACAAACAATTAGAATTAGTAGATAAATTTCTTGTCAATTTAAATAGTAGTGATTATAATATTTCTGAAATTAGCGAAATCTATATGAAATACAAACAGTTACTAGCCGAAAAAAAAGTTCTTTCTTATGAGGAAAAGGAAGATATGATTGCATATTATGAATTTGCCATTAAAGAAATTGATGATGCCAATTTAAACATAGAAGAAGAAATACAATTAAAAGATGATAGAAGAAGGATACTAAATAGTGAGAAGCTTATTAAGAAAGCTACTTCAATTAATAGTTTATTAAATGATAACGGTGTAGTAGATAAAATGAACAATATTGCATTTTTACTTAAAGATATTTCTATAATAGATCCATCTCTAGAAAATATGTCAGTTAAGTTTAATGATTTCTATTATGAAATTGATAATTTAAATGATGAATTTAAAAACTATTTTAATAATTTAGATTATGATGAAGAAAGAATTAATACAATTGAAAGAAGAATAGAAGAAATCAACAAACTAAAGAGAAAATATGGGAAAACTATAGAGGAAATTATTTCGAAAAGAAATGAAATGGAAGAAAAAATTACATTATTTTCAAATATTAATCAACTTAAATCAGAATTAGATGAAAAAATTACTTTAACCTTAGATATTTATAAAAGAAAATCTCGGAAATTAAGTGAGAAAAGAAAAGAAGCTGCAATAAAATTAATTAAAGGTATCAAAGATAAACTGAAAAATTTAAATATATATCAAAATGGTTTTGATATTAAATTTATTTCAAGAGATGAACCAAATGAAAAGGGCAATGATTTAGTGGAATTTTATTTTTCTCCAAATATTGGTGAAGGTAGTCAGCCTTTAAAAAAGATAGCATCAGGTGGTGAAATTTCTCGAGTAATGTTAGCTTTAAAAGGTATCTTAGCTGAGTATGATATTATTCCTAGTTTAATTTTTGATGAAATTGACTCAGGAGTTGGTGGAGAAGCATTACTAAAAGTAGCTGAAGCATTAGAGAATATAGGTAGGAAAAGGCAAGTTATATGTGTTAGCCATTCTGCTATTATGGGTGCTTTTGCTGACAGGATTATAGCGGTTAGAAAAAAAACAGAGCTTGGAAGAACAATTATAGATGCAAAAATCTTAAAAACAGAAGATGAAAAGATTATAGAATTGAGTCGGATGCTTGGTGGTCATGATAATTTTCTATCTAGTAAAGAGCAAAGCAAAGAGATGATTTTGTTTGCAAAAAACAGGAAAAAAGTGTAAACTGAAGTTTAGTGGAGGTGAGTAATAATGGATGACCCAGGTACATCGAGATTAGTTAATAAAAAAATATTAGGGTTGTCTATTAACCGTTAGGCAATCCAGGAAGGAGAGCCTATATGGTAACAGCTTACAAGACTTTAGAAAACAAGTTAAACATAGTTGATAATAAAGATAGTCATAATTGGATTAATATTATAAATCCAAGTAAGGAAGAACTGGTAAAAATAAGCGAAGATACTGGTGCATTACTTGAATTTTTAGAAGCGCCATTAGACTCTGAAGAAAGACCTAGAATTGATGTCGAAGATAATCAAGTGTTACTAATTATTAATATTCCTATAGAAGAAGAAGAAGGGGAAACCGGAATAATTTATAATACTATACCTTTAGGAATAATTATAGTTGGTGATCACTTTATTACAGTATGTTTAGAAGAAACAAATTGTTTACAAGACTTTATTATGAGAAGTGTTAAATCACTTTCAACATTAAAGAAAACTCGATTGGCTTTACAGATATTTTATAGAACATCAATATATTATTTGAAATTCTTGAAATTTATAGACCGAAAAACAGGCGAATTAGAAAGAGCTCTTCATGGATCCATGCAAAACGAACAATTAATAAAATTATTAGGTTTGGAGAAGAGTTTAGTTTATTTTACAACTTCTTTAAAAGCAAATGAAATTGTGATGAAAAAGATTTTTAGGACAAATGTTTTACCAATGTATGAAGAAGATGAAGATTTATTAGAAGATGTACTTACAGAAACAAGACAGGCTATTGAAATGTCAGAAATTAATAGTAACATTTTAACTGGTCTTATGGATGCATTTGCCTCAATTATATCAAATAATTTGAATAATGTGATGAAAATATTGGCAGGAGTTACAATTATTCTTTCAATACCTACAATGGTATTTTCATTTTTCGGGATGAATGTTCCTATTCCTTTTGAAACTCAACCAATTGTTACTGCAGTAATATTTATTGTCAGTATAATGATTTCAGCATCTGTTTGGTATTTGATGCGTAAGAAGAATATGTTATAGAAACAATTCAATTATTATAAAAAAAGAACTGGTTTATATAAACCAGTTCTTTTTTTATAAAATTTGTTATTGCATGTCAATTGCATCGTTAGGACATACGCTTTGGCAAGTTCCACACTCTACACAGTCATCTTGATTGATAACATATTTAGAGTCTCCCTCACTAATACATCCAACTGGACATTCATCTGCACATACGCCACATGAAACGCATCTATCAGTAATAATATACATAAATTCACACCTCCAATAAGTCGATTTCTATTTGATAGTTTACCTTATTTTTAATCATTTGTTATTAAAGTTAATAAAATAAAACAATTAAATTATATTTCTTTTATAAACATTATACAAATCTTTTAGTTTTTTGATCTTTGATTGTACTTCAATTTGCAGTGAAGCTGTTAAATCATAGTCGGCAACTTTGATAGCATTACGTAGTCTTGAAAACAATGATATTTTGCTATCAGTATCTTTTAAGAGATCAATTTTTAAATCCAAAATAATATTCCAACGTTCTTCATCAATAACATCAACTAAAATATTGCCAACATGTAAAGGTTGAAAGTTTTTTAATAATTTTGCAGTTTGTGGAATGATTCTGTTATTTATTTCAGTTGTCCATCTTTTTAAAACTGCAAGATAATATGATTTTATTATTTTATCATTGAAAATATTCCCTTGATAAAGTGTATCGAGTTTATCAGGATATAAATCAAAAGATTTTAAATTATCCCATACAGTTGCTGGTGGGGTGCCGAAGTACTTTGATCTTTCTTCTTCTGAATATTCTTCAAAAACGTCTTCTTCACTATGATACATTCTATCTTTTTCTAGATATTCAGCATCTTCACCATAAGCTTTTTTAAATTCATTTTCTAAATCTTTGTTACCCTTACCTGAAGTAATAGCATATTTCATTCCATCAAGCATTACTTGATATAGAGTTGATATTACAAGGTAAGTATTACTATGAGGATTTGGTGACCTTACTTCAAATCTAGTTGCCATCGGATTATTTAAATCTCTAATTAGACCTAATAAAACTGTTCTATTTCTAGAAGGGCTCTCTAAGTTATTACCTATTGATGCTACAATAGAAACTGGAGCTTCAAAGCCTGGCTTTAATCTTTCTAAAGAATCGTTAGTAGCACTTAAAAATGGATTCAAAATTTCATAATTCTTGAGAATACCCATAAGCGCACCCCAACCAATTATTGATAAATAATTATCTTTAACATTTCCAGGTGTAAATAGATTTAAATAACCACCTTTTTTAAGCTTTAGAGATATTCCTACGTGAGTATGTTCACCACTACCTGCAACACCTTCAATCGGTTTTGCTTTAAATGAAACATCTAGTCCATGATATTGGAAAATTTCTTTAATGTAAGTCCTTGCTAAGAGTTCATTGTCTGCTGCTTGTAGTGCATCTGCATATTTCCAGTCAATTTCTAATTGTTCCATAATATTGGTTGTATTGCCATCACTAGTTAACTTTGCTTTAACACCACCAACTTCTTTATGACCCATTTCAGCTTCTAATCCATAGAGATCTAATATTGTTAAAGATCTTTCCAAAGCTGTTCTCACAGTTCCTTTAGTTCTTTTCCAATATTGTTCTTGCATTACTTGAGAGGTTGATAAGTCTTTAACTTTAACGTCGTTGTTTTCTGGCGTTCTAACCCAAAATTCTAATTCTGTAGCAGAAGTAAGAATAACGTCTTCAACATCACCTTTACTGATTTTTAAGTCACTAAGTAAATTATCATTTTCAAGTAAATTTAATACTTCTTCTTTTAAAAAGTTTGTAACTTGCTTCAAGATAGAACGTGAATCAATAAATTGACCATTATGTTTTAAAAAGCAAGGAATTCTTAAAGTGCCAACAGGTTTATCTGTTTTATAATCTATATTGTCATAATTATAATCAACAAACCATTTAACATCTCCATCAGGTATTATATCTACCTTTCCATCATTCAAGGAAGCTATTCCAGGTAAAACTACACTAGAACCATCAGTTTGGATACCTTCTTTGATAAAGACATCAATATCATCTAAAAAGAGTGAGATAGGAATTTTCTCGTCAGTATCATTACCACCTAAATCTACCCCTACTAGAGATACGAATTGTATTTCTGGATGACCGATTAATAACTGTTTTAATGATTGAACATCATAATCCTTTTTGTAAAAATAATATAGTAAGTCAGTGCCTAAGCTTTTAACAAGATTTTCTATCATTATATCCCTCCATAATTTATTTATACCATTAAATAATAACATAAAATCTCAATATAATTAAGACCAAAATACAATTAAAATACTATAAATATAGATGATTATCCAAAAATTTGGTATAATTATAAAAGTTGAGATGGGAGTATTAAGATGGCAGTTAAAAGAAAGAACAGTAAAACAAGAAAAAACAAGAATGAAAAAGTAGAAAATATAAATAATTTTGCCTATTTTTTTATAGGAGTATTTTTTCTTTCTACATATTTCACTTCGAATTATGATAATAATATTGGGATGATTGGAAGTTGGCTATTCGATATATTTAAAGGTTTATTTGGTGATGTATTGCTATTTGTAGCTATATTTTTGATATTTATCGGTATATACGGATTCATTAGTAAAAACAAACCTAAGAAGTCATTAATATTAGGAGTTATTTTGTTTTTATGTGGGTTATTTATTTCATATCACATAATGCTTATTTCTAGTTTAACATTAGAAAATTTTATTAATGCATTTGAACAAAAAACTGGTGGCGGATTAACAGGAGCTTTGATTACTAATTCAATCTATTATACTTTTGGTCATGTTGGTATATGGATAGTTATGATTTGTTTTTATTTAGTTGGAAGTGGTTTGATAATCAATAATGTTGCAATGCTTCGAAAATTAAGAGAAGTATCAGCTCAAAAGATTAATGACATACAAGAAGACTTGATTTTAAAAAAAGATCTTGCTCAAAAAAAGAGAATTAAGGATAAAATTGAGAGAAAAATTGAAAAAAGGAAAAATTATGAAAATCAAATTTTAGCAAATACAAATTTAGATAAAGAATCATTTAAGGAAAATGAAGAAATAGATGATTTAGAACAAAATAGAAGATCATATAATATAAAAGATCATGGACTTCCAGTATTTAATTCTGAAATTGATAATAATAATAAAAATAAAAACATAAATAAAAAAACTAACAATGATGATGAAAATGATGATATTAACAAAAGAATTAGAAATTCAGGTAATTTACAAGGTAAATGGGAACTACCTCCAACAAGTTTATTGAAATCAATGAAAAAAGATAAAGATTATAGCAAAAAATTAGAATTAGAAAATACAGCAAAAGTATTAGAAAGTACTTTAGGTAGCTTTGGCATAAAAATACAAGTTAAAGATATTAATTGCGGGCCGTCAATAACAAGATATGAAGCTGTATTAGAGCCAGGTACAAAAGTAAGTAAAATTCAAGGTTTATCTGAAGATATTGCATTGGCCTTAGCCGCTACAAGTGTTCGTATAGAAGCACCAATACCTGGAAAATCAGCCGTTGGTTTTGAAATTCCTAATAAAAAAGTAATACCTGTCTCTTTTAAGGAAGTTATTTTAAGCAGTACCTTTAAGGATGATCATTCGCCTTTAATAATGGGTATAGGTAAAGATATAACAGGCAAAACAGTTGCTACTAGTCTAGTTGACATGCCACATTTATTGATAGCAGGCTCAACAGGATCGGGTAAAAGTGTATGTTTAAATACAATAATATGTAGTTTGCTATATAAATATACACCTGATGAATTAAAATTTTTGCTTATTGATCCAAAAAAAGTTGAACTGAACTTATATAATGATATCCCACATCTCGTTGCTCCAGTTGTTACAGAACCAAAAAAATCAGCTGTTGCCTTAAAATGGATGGTAAACGAAATGGAAAACAGATATCAGCTATTATCAGATCTTGGTGTTAAAGATATTAAATCATATAATAATTCAGTGAAATTACAAGATAAAATACCTTATGTTGTAATTATTATTGACGAATTAGCAGATTTAATGATGGCTGCACCAGTTGAAGTAGAAACATATATATGCAGGATAGCTCAAAAAGCGAGAGCAGCAGGAATACACTTAATTGTTGCTACTCAACGTCCTTCCGTACAAGTAATTACTGGAGATATTAAATCTAATATTCCAACTCGTATTGCATTTGCAGTATTTTCACAAATTGATGCTAGAACAATACTTGATTCTGTAGGGGCAGAAAAACTACTAGGTAAAGGAGATATGTTATTTACAGAAAAAGGTGGTAAGTTGAAGAGAATCCAAGGCGCTTATATTTCTGAAGATGAAATAACTGAAATAACAAAATTCTTGAAATCACAAGGCCAGCCTGAATATTTACAAGGTGTTGAAATATTAGAAAAAGATGAATTTTCACCTGATATTGACAATAAAAAAAATAATAATGATGATGATGAGTTACTTGCAGAAGCAGCTAAATTAATACTAGAATCAGGTCAAGCTTCAATATCGATGTTGCAAAGAAAATTAAGAATAGGTTATAGTAGAGCTGCTAGGATTATTGATGTGTTAGAAGAAAAAGGATTAGTAGGCCCGTTTGAGGGTACAAAAAGTAGAGAAGTAGTTGGAAATTGGGAAGATTTTGGAAGACTATTTGGGGAGTAATATAATTTGTATGTATATAAGGAAATCAGTATAGATGAATACTTTGTTAAAAAAAATAATTATTGTTTAATAGATGTTAGAAGTGAGTCAGAATATGCAGAAGATCATATTTATGGCGCTATAAACATACCCTTATTAAATGATGAAGAACGAATTTTAGTAGGAACCTTATATAAAGAAAAAGGTGTTAAATCTGCTAAACAAACTGCTCGTCAAGTAACTTTGCCTAAGATGCTAGATAAACTGAATATGATATATTCAGTTATAGAGAATACAAAAAAAATTCCAATAATATATTGTGCTAGAGGTGGAGATAGAAGTAGTGTTATTGCTACGCTTTTAGCTATGGAAAATACTTATGTTTTCCGTTTGATTGGTGGTTATAAAGCATATAGAGGTTATGTTATAAATTATTTTACAAATAATTTAGATAAAAAGATTAAAGTCTTTTATGGTATGACTGGATCTGGGAAGACTGAAGTGTTAATGGAATTAAAGAAAAAAGGAATGCCAATTATCGATTTAGAAGGACTGGCTAATAACAGAGGATCTGTTTTTGGTCATATTGGACTAGGAAAACAACCGAGTCAAAAAAAGTTTGACAGCGACTTATTTAATGCAATTAATATAATAAATGATGATTTTATAATAGTAGAAGGTGAGAGCAAAAAAATAGGCAGGTTATATATTCCTGAACAATTTTATGATAAAATGATTTCCGGGGACTCTTATCTAATAGAGTGTGACCTTAAATACAGGATTGATAGAATAATTCGCGAATACGGCGGTTATTTAAGAGAAAATAATGAGGAAATCATTAGAAGTATCGGTATTTTAAAGACCCATATAGGAAATGTAAAGACTGCTGAATTAATTGAACAATTTAAATTAGGGTTATTAGATAAAGTAGTTGAATTTTTATTAGTATATTATTATGATGTCTTATATGAAAAAAATAGAAAATCAAAGACTGGTTATATAGATGTTTATTCATCTAATAATGTTTTTGAATGTACGGAAAATATATCATTAAACATAAAATAGGAGGTGAAATCTTTGTATGATTTAGGTAAAACATTGAAATCTTCTAGAAATAGAAAATTTTTAACAATTGAAGAAGTTTCAAGTATAACAAAAATCAAGGAACATTATTTAGCTGCATTAGAAGAAGAAGATTTTGAACAATTGCCAGCAAGGGTTTATTCTGTAGGATTTATAAATAATTTGGCAAATCTATATGAATTACCAGCAACTGAATTAATTTTAGCTTATGATAGACTTAAGGACAAAAATGATAATATTAAAGTGAAGAAAGATTTCACAAGTTTTAATAAGTCTGTTTATGAAAAAAGTGAAAATAGAAAATTTGATAATTTAACCCAAAAAACTGATAAATATGATGATCAAGAAATCTTCGAAGAAACTTTTTCTAAAATTAAAGAATTATCACTTGATGAAAATGAAACAAGTGATGTTTCAATTTCAGAAATAGATGATTTGATTGAATCAAATAAAGATGAAATAAAAGCAATATCATTAATAAAAGATATTGAGAGAGATAATCCTGAATCATTTAATGAAAATAATATTAATTCTGATAATACATTTCCAACATCAAAAGTTATGCTTGAATTTGAAGAACTAATAAGAGAAGAAGAACGGTTCAATACACAAAAGTTAAGAAAACTTGAAGCAGATAGAAATATTAACAAAACAAAAAACCGTGTTGCGCAAAACAAAGGTTTTGGACTAAAATATGAATCTAAAAGTGGTGCAAGTATGATGATTCTCATTTTATTGAGTGTAGCAATTCTTGTCCTTTTATATATTATAATTAAAGCATTAATAACAAAATAAATTAAGGTAATTAATAATTACCTTTTTTATTAGAAACAGGGAGGATAAAATGAACTTACCTAATAAAATAACTACTTTCAGATTATTTTTAATACCAATCTTTGTTATTTTTTTCTTTGTAGGAGACTATGGCTATATAATTAGTGGACTAATATTTATTCTAGCTTCTTTTACAGATTTTCTTGATGGTTATTTAGCAAGGAAATATAATGAAACAACTAATTTTGGTGCTTTTCTTGATCCGATAGCCGATAAAGTTTTAGTATTTTCTGCACTTATATTATTAGCTGAATCAGGTATAATACCTAGCTGGTCAGTAATTCTTATTATAGGAAGAGAAACATTAATTAATGGGTTCAGATTAATTGCCATTGAAAAAGGTGTTGTGATATCTGCTAGTTATCTTGGTAAATTAAAAACAGTTACACAAATGATTAGCTTAGTTTTATTATTGTTTTCACCAGCATTATTTGTATTTAATATTTTAGGATTGGTAATATATTGGATTGCTGTTATTGCTACTTTGATTTCTGGCATAGAATATATATATCAAGGTAGGGATTTGTTAAGTGAAAAACCATAAAGCTAAAATAGATTATTTGAATAATATTATTGATGAACCTTTGGATATTATGCGTTTTTTAAGAGAATCGGAAGACTTGAGAGATGATATTTGTCCATCAGTAGGTAAGGAAATTGGGAATTTTTTATATTTTATGGCTATTAATACAAATAGTAAAAGGATAGTAGAAGTTGGTACAAGCATTGGTTATTCAACATCTTGGCTAGGGTTAGCTGCTAAAAAAATTAATGGACATGTCACAACAATTGAAATTTCCGAAAGATTAATTAATGAGGCTAAATTTAATTTAAAGTTACTGGATTTAGATGATAACATAACTTTCATTAAAGGCCGAGGAGAAAAAGTTATAAATGAATTGCCTGATGAAATTGACATGATTTTTATAGATGGAGCAACTAAAAGCTATTTGGAATTATATGAAATTAGTTTGAGTAAATTAAAAAAAGGTGGTTTATTAATTTTCGAAGATATTTTGTTTTCCGTTTCAGGAAAAAGAGAAATTCAAAAAGAAATGATGAATGATTTTAATATTAAAATAAAAAATGACAATCGAATAGAAAAAAGTTTTTTAAATATTGGTGATGGATTGTTATTATGTTTAAAGAGATGAGGAGATTTTTATGAAATTACAAGGTACTATGAGAATCAATGAAAAAGATCATTTAGAAATTGGTGGTTGTGATACTGTTGGCTTAGCTAAAGAGTTTGGTACACCACTGGTTGTTATAGATGAGTTTTATTTAAATTCTATTTGTGAAGATTATTATAATGCATTCACGGCTAAGGAAAATTCACTTGTTCTTTATGCTAGTAAGGCATTTTTAACACCAAGTATTCTATCAATTATTAAAAAAAATAAATTGGGTTTAGATACTGTTTCTGGTGGAGAATTATATATGGCTAAAAAATCAGGTTTTCCAATGGATAAAGTTTTTTTTCATGGTAATAATAAAACAAAAGAAGAAATTATTCAAGCAATTGACTATGGAGTGAGTAGAATAGTTTTAGATAATCATTATGAAATTGAATTTGTTGATAAGATAGCTATGGAATTAAAGGTTAAGCCAAATGTATTGTTAAGAATTACTCCAGGGATAGATGCACATACTCATGATTTTATTAAAACTGGACATATTGATTCGAAATTTGGTTTTACATTACAAACTGGTGATGCTATGGAAGGCGTTGAGAAAGTAGTTAAATCAGATAACTTAAATTTTATGGGATTGCATTGTCATATTGGTTCACAAATATTTGGAACAGAATCATTTATTCATGCAGTTGATGTTATGATGGACTTTATAAAAGATATTAAGAAGAAATTAGGTGTAGATGTTGAAGATTTAGATATTGGTGGAGGAAGAGGTATATATTACACTGATGAAGATGAACCAACTTCAATCGAAAAATATAGCGATGCTATCTTTACAACATTGAAAGATAAAACTGAAAAATTAAATTTAAAAATGCCTAAAATTTATATTGAACCTGGCAGATCAATCATTGGACCATGTGGTACAAATTTATATACGGTTGGCTCAATTAAAGACATACCTGAAATCAGAAAATATGTAGCAGTTGATGGTGGGATGTCTGATAATATCAGACCTGCTTTATATGGAGCTAAATATGATGTTGGTATAGCAAGCAGAATGAAGGCTGATAAAGATATTGAAACAATTACTATTGCAGGTAAGCTTTGTGAATCTGGAGATATTCTGGCTAGAGATATTCAACTTAGTAAATTATATTCAGGTGATATTTTAGCTATGACTTCTACTGGTGCATATGGATATTCAATGGCAAGCAACTATAATATGATAGGCAAGCCAGCTGTTGTTTTTGTGAAAAATGGATATTGTGATGTAGCTATAAGAAGACAAAACTATGAAGATTTGTTAGCTAATCATATTATGATTGAAAGGTTAAGATAATGTTATTTGATTTATTTTATAAAAGGATTTCACCCTTATATTTTATTTTTTTCATAATTTCATTGCTTATAAGTTTAACTTTACATGAACTTGCACATGCATATACTTCATATAAACTTGGGGACTCAACAGCTAAACAAGATGGTAGGATTAGTTTAAATCCTTTGAATCATATTGATCCTTATGGATTTTTAGCTATTTTAATTATTGGGTTCGGTTGGGCAAAACCGGTTATGATGAATCCTTATAATTTTAGAAATTATAGAGATGGGATATTTTTAACTGCTCTTGCAGGACCAGCTTCGAATTTTCTTTTAGCAATTATGGGTATGTTGATTTTTAATTTTAACTTGCCAATTATTTTTAAAGAATTTGTTGGAGTCTTTATTAGTATTAATATAATTTTGGCATCCTTTAATATATTGCCAATTCCACCTCTAGATGGTTATAAAGTATTTTCTAGAATCCTATCTGACAAACTATTTTTCAAAGCTGAATATTATGAAAGAAGATATGGTTTTATTATTTTAATGGTACTATTGATTTCAGGTATTTTACAAACAGTATGGTTACCAGTTTACAATTTTTTATATAGCATTGTCAGTTTATTTAGATTTTAATTTTTAAGGAGTATATAATGAAACAGATAGTATTAAGTGGGATGCGTCCAACTGGGAAATTACATATTGGACATTTAAGTGTTATAGAAAACTGGATAAAACTCCAAGAAGACTATGATACTAACTTTTTTGTTGCCGATTATCATGCATTAACAACACAATTTGATGATACATCAATGTTACAAGAAAATATAAGAAATATGATGATTGATTGGTTGGCAATTGGGTTGGACCCTGAAAAATCTACACTTTTTATTCAATCGCAAATTAAAGAACATGCAGAATTATACCTTCTATTTTCTATGATTACTCCTTTATCATGGTTAGAAAGATGTCCAACCTATAAAGGTCAAGTAGATCAATTTAGAGAACAAGAAGGTAAAGATATTACAACGCATGGCTTTTTAGGATATCCCTTACTTCAAGGAGCAGATATTCTTCTTTATCTAGCAAATTTTGTTCCAGTAGGTGAAGACCAATTACCACACTTGGAGATTACTAGAGAAATTGCTAGAAGATTTAATCATATATATAAAACAAATTTATTTCCAGAACCAAAAGGATTATTAGCTAAAGTTCCTTTGTTATTAGGAACTGATGGCAGAAAGATGTCTAAAAGTTACAATAATTTTATCAATATAATGTCAGAAACTGATGAAATTACAGCAAAAGTAAGGTCTATGATTACTGATACAAATCGTATTAGAAAAACAGATGTAGGCAATCCAGATGTTTGTACAGTATATAGTTATCAAAAAATTTATAACCAAAATGAAGTTTTAGAAATTAATAATTCTTGTAGAGAAGGAAAAATAGGTTGTATGGATTGTAAAAAGAAATTAATAAATTCTTTAGATAACCTTCTTGAACCAATAAGAAACAGAAGACACGATATAGAAAACAATGATAAATATATAGATGAAGTAATTCAATTTGGAAGAGATAAAGCTAAAATTAAGTCTCAAATTAATATTGAGAAAATTAAGGAGGCTATGAATTTAATATAATGGAAAAAGTAATACTAGAATCCTTTGAAGGACCACTTGATTTACTATTACATCTTATTAAAGAACATAAAATTAATATTTATGATATTCCTATCTTTACAATAACTAAACAATATTTAGAATATTTAAATAAGATGAATGAATATAATATTGAAATTGCAAGCGAATTTTTAGTTTTGGCTTCAACTTTAGTGTCTATTAAAGTTAAAATGCTATTACCTAAGGAAATTGTAGAAGAAGAAATTAATGAGGAAGATCCAAGAATAGAATTAGTTAATAGATTATTAGAATATGAAAGATATAAGGAAGCATCAGAAACTTTCTTATATCTTTTATCTACTCAAGGTAAATCATATTACAGACCACAAGATGAAAAGTTATACAATAAGATTTCTAAAGAAGCTAATTCTTTAGAAAATATCAATTCCATAGATTTATTGAAATTAATCCAATTTGCTCTCGAAAGAAAAATAGAACAACAACTACAGCCTTATGAAGTTAAAACTAAACAAGTAAGTATTTCTCAAAAAATATCTGAATTGATAAAAAAACTAGAACATTTAAAATTAACATATTTTGATAAAATAATTGATAAAAATAATACTAGCGATATAGTTATTAGTTTTATGGCAATTTTAGATTTATATAAACAAAATAAAGTAGAACTAAATCAGATGGACAGTTTTACTCCAATTAAAATAACGTACAAAGAAGGTGGAATAGATGCTATTTAAAGAAGATTTGTTAGCTATGCTGGAAGCAGTACTTTTTGTATCACATGAACCATTATCATTTGAAAAATTATTAGAAGTATTAAGTATAGAAAAAGAAGAATTAGAAGATATTATCAATGATTATCAAGAAATGTTAAATGTACCTGGTCGTGGTATAACCCTTGCTAATGTGGCTGGAGGTTATAAATTAATGACTAAAGGAGCCTATCATGAAATTATTGAAAAAGTAATCAAACCACAAGGTGGGCAATTAACGAGAGCTGCTTTGGAAACCCTCGCAATAATAGCATATAAGCAACCTGTGACCAGAAGTGAAATTGAACTAATAAGAGGCGTAAGTATAGATTCCATGATTTACAAGCTTCTTGATAAAGAATTGATTATGGAAGTTGGGCGAAAAGATGTTCCCGGACATCCTAATCTTTATGGGACTACAGATAGATTTTTAATTCAATTAGGGTTAAATAGTATTGATGAGTTACCAGAACTTATTCAAAATTCTGAAAATGAATTAAGTCAAGATGAACTTGATTACAACAATGAAGGGCTTGTAGTAGATATTGTGAACTCAAATGAAAATGGATAATTTTTATTTATCAGAAAACTATATACATTATTTATCAATAGAAAAAGGTTTATCTAATAACACTATAGATAGTTATCTAAGTGATATTATTAAGTTTTTTATTTTTTTAAAAACTGAATTAAATATGGATATAAATGTCATTGAAAGTATAAACAAAGAACACTTATTAAAGTATTTTAAACAAATTAATATTGATGGTTTAAGTAAAAGAAGTCAAGCTCGCTATATTGCTTCTTTAAAAAGTTATTTTAAATTTTTAATAAGAGAAAATATTATAAATAAAGATCCTACTGATATTATTGATTCACCTAAAAAAGATAAAAAACTACCAGACTATTTATCTGTATCTGAAATAGAAAAATTACTGCAAGTTATTGATTTAACAAAAAAAATAGGATATAGAGACAGAACTATGCTAGAAATAACTTATGGTGCAGGCTTAAGAGTAAGTGAACTCTTATCTCTGAAAACTGAAGATATTAATATTGAATTAGGCTTTATTAGATGTTACGGTAAAGGTAATAAGGAAAGAATAATTCCAATAGGCGAAATAGCTTTAGAATTTCTAGAATATTATCTTAAGAACATACGTTTAATGATTTTAAAAAATAATAAGAGTAAAGTATTGTTTTTAAATTCAAGAGGTAAACCTATGTCTAGACAAGGTTTCTTTAAGATCTTATTAAATTATGGCAATAAAGCAGGTATTAAAAAACATTTATCACCACATACTTTAAGACATTCCTTTGCGACACATTTATTAGAAAATGGAGCTGATTTAAGAAGTGTACAAGAGATGTTAGGACACTCGGATATATCAACAACGGAAATATATACTCATTTAAGTATGAAACAGATTAAAAAAGTATATGATAAAACTCATCCACGAGCATAAGGAGGTTTAATGGAATATTTAAATAGAATTATTTCAACTAAAGATTGGCTGAATAATAATTATGATATGAACAATATAGAATTAGCTTTAGTATTAGGTTCAGGACTGGGTTCTTTTGTAGAACATCTTGATAATGCTATAGAAATTGATTTTAGTGATATTCCTAATTTTAAAACCAGCAAGGTAGAAGGACATAAAAATAAGTTGGTAATAGGTTATATCTCAGGTAAGAAAATTATTATAATGCAAGGTAGAATTCATTATTATGAAGGTAATACCATGCAAGAAGTTACGTTACCAATTAGAGTTTTAAGCCTATTTAATATTAAAAATTTAATAATAACTAATGCGGCCGGCGGCTTAACTGGTGAAGCTGGTCAATTAATGCTTATAGAAGACCATCTTGATTTATTTTGTGAAAATCCATTAATTGGTGATAATTTAGAGGTGTTTGGAGATAGATTTCCTGATATGTCAAATGTTTATAGTAAAGAATTAATAGAAATAGCTTTTAAAACAGGTAGGAAGTTAGGAATAAACTTAACTAAGGGTATATATTGTTATCTTACAGGACCTTCTTATGAAACACCTTTTGATATTAAGGTATTAAAAAAATTAGGTGTAAATGCTGTTGGTATGTCTACAGTGCCTGAAGTAATTGTAGCAAAACATTCTAAAATGAAGGTACTAGGTATATCTTGTATAACTAACTTAGCAGCAGGCATTAGTAATAAACCATTAAGCCATGCTGAGGTAGTAGAAACTACTACAAAAGTATCAGATGACTTTATTAAAATATTAAGAGGTATTATTGAGGAGATATAGAATGAATCCTGTTGAAATTATAAGAAATAAAAGAAATGGAAAGATATTAACAAATAAGGAAATTGATTATTTCGTTGCTGGGTTTACTAGTGGAGATATACCAGACTATCAAGTATCAGCTTTTGCCATGGCTGTTTATTTTCAAGGTTTTAATAGTGATGAACTTTATCAATTTACAAAGGAAATGATTGAAACAGGGGATATTGTTACACCGAGTGAAGATATGAGAAATTATGTGGATAAACATAGTACTGGTGGAGTTGGTGATAAGATAACATTGATTGTTTCTCCAATAGTAGCTGCTTGTGGGTTAAAAATTCCTAAAATGTCAGGAAAAGGATTAAGCTTTTCCGGTGGTACAATTGATAAATTAGAAAGTATACCTGGATTTAAAGTGAATATTAATAGAAATGATTTCTTAAAACAGATTAATGAAATTGGTATTGGCATAATTGGACAAAGTGATAATTTAGCTAAAGCCGATAAGCAACTTTATGCAATAAGAGATGTTACAGCTACAGTAGAAAGTATCCCACTAATAGCGTCGTCTATTGTTTCAAAAAAAATAGCATCTGGTAGTAAGAATATTGTATTTGATGTAAAAGTTGGTGTAGGAGCTTTTATGAAAGATATCAAGACTGGTATTGAATTAGCAAATACTTTAGTTGAACTTGTTAAAGATTTTGGGGGCAATAGTATTGCTATAGTAACAAATATGAATGCTCCATTGGGCAATTATGTGGGCAATTCATTAGAAATAATTGAAGTTATTGAGTGTCTTAAAGGTAATTTGCCAAAAGATATTGAAGAGTTAGTTTATGAGTTAGCTGGAGAATTGTTAATTATTGGTGGAAAAGCAACCGACTTATTACAAGCTAGAATAATGGTTAAAGAAAAAATAGATAATCTAGAAGCTTTAAATAAATTCAGTGATTTAATTAAATACCAGAGTGGAGATTCAAAAATAATTAATGATTATAATTTATTACCACAAGCAAAGCATAATATAGTTATTAAATCAGATAATGATGGTTATATTTCATTTATAAATGCTGAACAAATTGGAATGCTTTCTCTTAGTATTGGAGCTGGTAGAATTAAGAAAACTGATGAAATTGACTATTCTGCTGGAATTTATTTACCATTAAAAATTGGTGATAAGATTAAAAAAGGAGATGTTATCGGTAAAATTTTCTATTCAAAAGAAAATTTAAAATTAGATAATATTATTAATATATTTAAATCAGCTTTTGAATTTTCGATTAATCCTGTTGATGAACCTACTATGGTGCTTAGTGTAATAAGCTGATATAACTAGGAAATATGGGCTATATATGATATAATTATTAAACATGTAAATAGAAAGGGGGAAGTAGTTTGAAACCAATATTAGCAATTGTAGGCAGACCTAATGTAGGCAAATCTACAATATTCAATAGAATAGTCGGTGAGAGAAAATCCATAGTGGATGATTCCCCGGGAGTAACTAGAGATAGATTATATGATGAAGCGAATTGGCAGAAACATAATTTTATTATAATAGATACTGGTGGTATACAATGGGAAAAAGAAGATATTAATAAATCTATAACCAAACAAGCACAAATCGCCATAGAAGAAGCTGATGTTATATTAATGGTAGTAGATAGTCAAATTGGTGTTACCTTAGATGATCAAAAAATTTCCGGGATTTTAAAAAGAACGGATAAACCTGTAGTAGTAGCTGTAAATAAAACGGATAATTTCCAAAAAAGCAATTACTATGATTTTTTTAGTTTAGGATTAGGGGAGCCAATACCAATATCTGCCATTCATGGTGGTAATATGGGTGATTTGCTAGATGCAATTACGGAAAATTTTCCAGATGAACCTATAGATACAATTGAAGATAACACATTAAAATTAGCTATAATTGGAAGACCAAATGTTGGGAAATCTTCCCTTATAAATAAATTATCAAATGCAGATAGAGTTATAGTTAGCCCTGTTGCAGGCACAACAAGGGATTCTGTAGATCAAAAAGTTATATTTGAAGATGAAGAATATATACTTATAGATACTGCTGGAATTAGAAGAAAGTCCAGAGTTGGAGATGCATTAGAAAAGTTTACAATAATTAGATCTTTACGAGCTATTGAGCGATCAAATGTATCATGTATATTGATTGATGCAGTCGATGGTGTAACTGAGCAAGATAAGAAAATTGCCGGATATGCTTTCGAAAATGGAAAAGGCATTATAATAGTTGTCAATAAATGGGATTTAATTGAAAAAGATGGTAAGACTATGAAGAAATTCGAAGAAGATATTCGAGATGAACTTACATTTTTAAGTTATGCTCCAATAATATTTATTTCTGCTTTAACAGGTAAAAGAATCTTTGAATTGTTAAAATTAGCCAGAAGAATAAATATAAATTGTAACAGAAAAATTGACACACCTATCATGAACCAATTATTAAGAGAAATTGTTACCTATAATCCTCCATCAAGAGAAAAAGGTCGTAATTTAAAAATATATTATGGAACACAAATTAGAGTAGCACCACCTTCATTTGCTCTATTTATCAATGATGAGAAATTGATGCATTTTTCATACAAAAGACACATAGAAAATAAATTTAGGGAAGCCTTTGATTTTGAAGGTACCCCAATAAGAATTTATCTTCGTAATAAAAAAGGAGATGCGTAAATTGAAAATCTCAGTTATAGGAATTGGCAGTTGGGGAACAGCTTTGTCAATACATTTATTGAAAAATGGTCATCAAGTAACAATATATGGAAGACTTGAAGATAATATAGTGCAAATTAATAAGGATAAAATACATCCATTTTTACCCGGTATAGTAATACCAGATGAATTGAAAATCACGGGTGATTTAAAGGAAGCATGTAATAATGAATATTTAATTTTAGCTGTACCATCACCATATGTAAGAGAAGTTGTGAAAAAAATGTATAGAGCTGGATTTGGCAAGAAAACTATTATTAATGTAGCTAAAGGTTTTGAGATTGAAACAGGCTATAGATTATCTGAAGTGGTTGCTGAAGTTACTAAAGGAGAATATGATTATTGTGTTCTATCTGGACCAACTCATGCAGAAGAAGTTGCAAAAGGACTTCCAGCAGCAATAGTAGTTGCTAGTGAAAATATTGAGTTAGCTAAACATATACAAGAAATATTCAATAATGAAACATTAAGAGTATATACAAATGATGATACGTTAGGCGTTGAAATCGGTGGTTCATTCAAAAATGTAGTAGCAATTGCAAGTGGTATTGTTGATGGGTTAGAGTTTGGCGATAATGCAAAAGCTTCATTAATTACAAGAGGCTTACATGAAATGAAACAGTTAGGTAAAAAACTTGGAGCAAATGTTGAGACTTTTAATGGATTAACAGGAATTGGTGATTTAATGGTTACCTGTATGAGTAAACATAGTAGAAATAGAGGCTTTGGTGAAAAAGTTGGAAAAGGACTTAAACCATCCGATATTTTAAATTCTAATGAAATGGTTACTGAAGGTGTTTATGCTGCAAAAGCCTTTTATTTAATGAGTCAGAGGTTGAATATTGATCTTCCAATAACGGAAGAAGTTTATAAATGTATATATGAAGATAAAAAACCTATTGATTGTTTCAAGGATTTAATGGGTAGAGAAATGAAAATGGAAAGTGAGTAGATTAATGAAAAAAATTAAAATTGGTTTACTTGGCTGCGGTACTGTTGGTCAGGGAGTTTATGAATTATTAAAGTTGAATAAAAATAAATATTTACCTCTTCTTGAAGGCACAGAATTAGAGATTGTTAAGATCCTAGTTAATGACTTGAAGAAGGAAAGAGGAGATATTCCTGTTGGTTTATTGACAACTAATCCTTATGAGATAATACATAATGAAGAGATTGATGTAGTTATAGAAGTTATTGGTGGCACAACAAATGCCGAAGAATATATTTTAGATGCAATAAAAAATGGAAAACATATTATAACTGCTAACAAGGATCTTATGGCTACAAAGGGTCAAAATATTTTAGAACAAGGCAATAAATATGGGAAAGTTGTAAGATATGAAGCTAGTGTTGCAGGTGCAATACCTATTATTAGTACTATTAAAGAAGACCTTGTAAGTAATCAGATTACTAAAGTAATGGGAATAATAAATGGGACAACAAATTTTATTCTAACTAAAATGTTTGCTGAAGGAAGAAGTCTGGATAGTGTTTTGAAAGAAGCTCAGGATTTAGGATATGCTGAAGCTGATCCTACATCTGATATTGAAGGTCTTGATGCAGCTAGAAAAATTGCTATCTTAGCTTCAATTGCTTTTAATAGAAGAGTGAAATTATCAGATGTTTATGTTGAAGGTATAACAAAAATTAGTGTTGATGATGTTAATTATGCTAAACAATTTAAAAGCACAATTAAATTATTAGGAATAGCAATTCTAAAAGAAAATGCTATTGAAGTAAGAGTATATCCTACACTTTTGCCATTAACTCATCCATTAGCTAATGTAGATGATGTATATAATGCGGTTTACCTAGAAGGTAATGCTTTTGGTGATTTAACACTAATCGGTAAAGGCGCAGGTGGACTACCAACAGCTAGTGCTGTAGTATCAGATTTGTTAAGCATAGCAAAGATTATCAATAAAGGCAGTATTGAAGTAGAAAACTGTTCTTGCTATTTAGATTTAGAAATTAAAAAAATTGAAGACACTAGTAGTCATTATTATTTCAGAATGGTAGTGGTTGATAAAACAAGAGTTCTAAGTAAAATAGCAGATGCTTTTGCTGATAATTTTGTAAGTATAGATTCTGTAATTCAAAAAAAATTACCAGATGGAAAAGCTGAACTAGTAATTTTAACAGATAGGGTTTTAAATAAAAATATGCAAAGTGCTAGAGAACAAATTGAAAACCTCGATGTTGTTTTAGAAATTAAATCTGTTTTGAATTCAGAAAAAGAATATTAAAAGGGGTAATTGATTATGGGCATAATAGTACAAAAATATGGTGGCACTTCAGTAGGGAACCCAGAAAGAATAATGAATGTAGCAAATAGAATAATTGCAACAAAAGAACAAGGCAATAGTGTTATTACAGTAGTTTCTGCTATGGGAGATTCAACTGATGATTTATTAGCATTAGCTAACGCAATAACTAAAAATCCATCTCATAGAGAGATGGATATGTTATTGGCAACAGGGGAACAAGTTTCAATTGCACTTCTATCAATGGCAATAAAAGAAAAGGGTTACGATGTTGTTTCTTTAACAGGAGCTCAAGCTGGAATATACACAGATAATATTCATAAAAAAGCTAAAATAACTAGAATTGATAATACAAGATTAAAAAAAGAAATTAATGCTGGTAAAATAATTATAGTTGCTGGTTTTCAAGGTAAAACTGAAAGTGGAGAAATAACAACATTAGGACGAGGTGGATCAGATACAACTGCAGTTGCAGTTGCTGCTGCTGTAAATGCCGATGTTTGTGAAATATATACTGACGTAGATGGAGTATATACTTGTGATCCAAGAATTGTTTCTAATGCAAGAAAATTACCATTTGTTTCATATGATGAAATGTTGGAACTTGCAAGTTTAGGTGCTTTAGTACTTCAGACAAGAGCAGTAGAATATGCTAAACAACATAACGTTAAAGTATGTGTCAGATCAAGTTTTAATAATAATGAAGGTACAATTTTAGAGGAGGGATCATTAATGGAAAAAATCAGATTAGTAAGTGGGGTAGCTCATGATTTAGATGTTGCTAAAATAACAATATATGGAGTGCCTGATATTCCAGGTATTGCTGGAAATGTTTTTCGCGCACTAGCTGATAATACAATTAATGTGGATATGATTGTTCAAAGTAATCCGAGAGGTAGTATAAATGATATATCTTTTACAGTTCATAATGAAGATAAAGATAAAGCCATGGAAATTATGAATAAAATAAAAGATGAAATTGGTGCTGAAGGTGTTAAGGTTCGTGGGAACCTAGCTAAAATTAGTATTGTTGGCGCTGGTATGCAATCAAATCCTGGGGTTGCTGCATCTATGTTTGAAGTATTAGCAAAAGCTGGCATAAACATTGAATTGATTAGTACTTCTGAGATTAAAGTATCATGTATTCTAGAACTTGATAAAGCTAAAGAGGCAGTGCAAGTTATACATGATAAGTTTAAACTAAGTGAGATTGAAGCCTAAAATGAAAGTAAGAAAAGCTGTAATTCCAGCTGCTGGACTGGGAACAAGGTTATTACCAGCAACAAAAGCCGTACCAAAAGAAATGCTTCCTATTTTAGATAAGCCTGCTATTCAATATATAGTTGAAGAAGCTGTTGAAGCTGGGATTGAAGAGATTTTAATTATAACTAATAGAGGTAAGGATGCTATCGAAAATCACTTTGATATCTCTTATGAACTTGAAAGACATCTTGAAGATAAAAACAATCAAGAACTTTTAGAAATTATTAAACCGATAAGCAAAATGGTTAAAATATATTTCATTAGACAGCAGGAGCCCAAAGGATTAGGTCATGCTGTTGGAATAGCTAAAGAGTTTATAAATAATGAACCATTTGCTGTACTATTAGGCGATGATTTATTTTATCATGAAGAATCTAATTGTTTAAAATCATTAATAAATGTTTATGATAAAGAAAGAAAAAGTGTATTCGCACTAATGAAAGTGCCAATAGAAGATGTTAATAAGTATGGAATTATTAGTGGTAAGATGGTTGAAGATAATCTTTATAGTGTTAAAAGTCTTATTGAAAAACCGTCACCAATGGAAGCGCCTACAAATCTAGCTGTTATGGGTAGATATGTATTTACACCAAAGATCTTTGAAATGATTGAAGAAACAAAACCCGGTAAAGGTGGAGAAATACAATTAACTGATGCTATGAATAAATTATTAGCATTTCAGGGAATGTATGGTTATATCTTCGATGGGAAAAGATATGATACAGGTAATTTACTTGGGTATCTTAAAACAATTATAGAATATGGTCTTAGAAGAGAAGATATTAGTTGTAGTTTAAAGGAATATTTAAAAGAAATAATATAGTTTTTTAAAAGAGGTAGTTACTTTATTGTTATTACTTCTTTTCTTATTATAGGAGGAACATAGAATGAAATTAGCATTAATTAGCGTTACAGACAAGACTGGAATAGTCGAATTTGCAATGGGACTTGAAAACAATGGCTATCAAATCATTTCTACTGGTGGTACTTTTAAAATTTTAAAAGAAAATAATGTTAATGTATTAACTGTTGAAAGTATTACAGGTGCTCAAGAAATATTAGATGGTAGAGTTAAAACTTTAAACCCTTTTATTCATGGTGGGATATTGTATAAAAGAAATAATAATTCACATCAAGAAACAATAGAGAAACTTGGAATTCAATCAATTGATTTAGTATGTGTTAATTTATATGAATTTGAAAAAGCAGTTAGCAAAGGCCTTCAAGAAGATGAAATTATTGAAGAAATCGATATTGGTGGTCCAACAATGATAAGAGCGGCAGCAAAAAACTTTAAAGATGTTTTAATAGTAACTGATAAAGAAGATTATAATAAGGTTATAGAAATGTTGGAAAATAATAAAATAAGTATAGAATATAAAAAGTATTTAGCTAACAAGGCATTTTTATTAATTGCCAAATATGACCAGGCAATCTCCAATTATTTTAATCCTGAAAATAAAGTGTTAGAATTAGAGTATATAAAAGATTTAAGTTATGGTGAAAATCCACATCAAAAAGCCTCATTATTTAAAAAAAATAATGGTAGGGGATTAATGGATTTCAACCAATTAAATGGAAAAAAAATGTCCTTTAATAATTATAATGATGTTTTTGCAGCTATGGAAATTCTATATGATTTTAAAGATGAAACATATTTTGCTGTTGCTATTAAACATGGAACTATATGCAGTGCTGCTACAGGTCAATCAGCATTAGATGCTTATTTAAAAAGTTATAGTAATGATCCAGTATCAATATTTGGAGGTATAGTAGCTTTTAATTGTAAAGTAACCTCAGAGACTGCTACAGAATTAACTAAAATATTTCTAGAAATTATTGTTGCACCAGAATATGATGATGACGCATTAGAAGTATTAAAGACTAAAAAAAATCTAAGAGTATTAAAATATAACAATTTGAATTATTCAGAAAAAGCAACCCTTAAAGATTTAGATAATTATGTACTAAAACAAGAGAGAGATTTAGATCTAATAAAAAATATGAATATTGTAACTAAGGTTATTCCTAATGATAAAGAGTCAGAAGATATGTTATTTGGAATGAAAATTGTTAAAAATATTAAATCTAATGGTATTGTAATTGTTAAAAATAAAGAAGTATTAGCAGTATGTGGTGGGCAAACAGCACGTATATTTGCTATACAAGATGCAATGCTTAATTATCCAGGAAAAGATTTTACAGGAGCTGTATTAGCCTCTGATGCATTTTTCCCATTTAAAGATAGTGTAGCAATGGCCAAAGATGTTGGTATAAGTGCAATAGTTCAACCTGGTGGTTCTAAAAATGACCAAGATTCCATCGATTATTGCGATAAACATAATATGTCAATGGTACTTACTGGAATAAGACATTTCAAACACTAAGGAGGTGTATTTATGAAATTAAATTATCTACTCAATAATATTGGGCCTATAGAAAAAGCTGATATAGACCTTGAAGATTTAACTATTATAGTTGGAACAAATTCTATTGGGAAAAGTTTAATAACCAAAAGCGCATATATAGCAACAAAAAGCTTATTATCTAATGATGAGCAAATAGTAAATTTGATTAAAGATGAAGGTTATACACCTGAATTATATAGAGCTGATGAAGGTATATCATTAAATATGTCATTAAATGATAAAACAACATTAAAACTTGGTTTTAATCCTTTAAAAATTAAAATTATGGATAAAGAAAAACCAATTAAAGATATTACTTATGTAGATGGTCCATTAATTATAAATGAAAATATTCCGAAAAATTTAGGTTTAGATCATAATGATGATTTGAAAAGAAAACTTATTTCAATTTCAGAAGATGAGCTAGATTATAAAAATGAATACTTTGATGAAATCTTAGACTTGATAAATGAAATACTTGAAAATCAAGATCTAGAATATTCTAGTGAGAAAAGAAGGTTTTTCCTCAAAGTTAATAACAACATGAAAGTTTTAATAAATAGAGCTCCTAATGGTATTAAGTCATTTTTGATTTTAAGAGAATTACTTCAAAATGGTTATTTAAATAAAGATAAAGTATTGATTTTAGATGAACCAGAAATACTCTCACATGCAGTTTGGCAATTATCATTAGCACATATAATCGCTAAGATGATTAAAAATTTAGGAGTAAAGGTCATTATTAATACTTGTAGTATATATTTTATTGAAGCATTAGAAATGTATAGCACAAGTTATCAACTGAAAACTAACTATTATCTTGGTAAAAAAGCTGAGGACAGATATATTTTTATTAATGAAAGCAACTCTATACAAAACATATACAATGCTTTATTAGATCCTTTTGAAAAACTTGATAATTTAAGAATGCAATATTCAAAGGGGGAATAATATGCTTAAACAATTAAGTAACATTTTAGCAAATAATTATTCAGAGTTTTATGATGAAATAAAAAATATTGCATATGATTCAGCAAATGAAGAATATCCAAGTAAATTAAAAAATAAAATGTATAATTTCGATGAGATGGCTGTTAAAATATATGGAATAAGTCAAGACTTGCTTCCTTGTTCCCCTGATGCTTTATATATCTCTGATAAGATATATTTTATAGAATTTAAAAATGGAAAATTAGATACACCTGATAAAAAAAGAAATTTAAGACTAAAATTTGCTGAAGGTCCATATATCATATTAGCCAAGATTTTCAAATCAGCTAATATGAGGTTTAGTAAACAAGAATTTTTTTCATTGCCGAAAGTTGGCATAGTTATTTATAATGGCAGAAAAAACCCATCTGAAGTATTAAATATTAGGTATGGCTCTAGGTTTCAATTAGATGAATATAATCTAACATTATATGAACATATATATACTTTTACATTTAATCAATTTGAAAAACTTGTGATAGAAGGAAAGCATCCATTTAAATTTTTAACTGAAACATATTAGTATTGACAGGTATCTATATTTATTATACAATAACATAGGTAAAGCAAATTTACTTTACGGAGATGAAATGGAAAAATTTACTAAAATAAGTCTGTTACTTGATATCTATGGTAATTTATTAAAAGGTCGCCGAAGAGAAGTAATAAATCTACATTATAATGAAGATTATTCACTTACTGAAATAGCAGAAATTTTTAATATAACTAAGCAAGGTGTTAGAGATTTTTTATTAAAGGGTGAAAAAGAACTTCTGGATTATGAAGAAAGCTTAGGCATATTGGCTAATAAATTTGAAATGGATGAAATTCTAAGTAAAATTATTGAAAGTAACGATATTAATTTTATAAAATCTAGTTTAAAAAAATTAATTTATTATCAAAAGGAGTAATTATGGGAGCTTTTAATAGCTTATCAGAAAAACTACAAAAAGCTTTTTCTAAATTAACTGGAAAAGGCAGATTAAGTGAAGATGATGTAATTTCTGCTTTAAAAGAAGTTCAAATAGCTTTATTAGAGGCAGATGTTAATTATAAAGTTGTTAAAGATTTTACCAAAAAAATAAAAGAAAAAGCTATTGGGAAAGATGTTTTAGAAAGTTTATCCCCAGGGCAACAAGTGATAAAAATTGTAAATGATGAACTCGTTGAGTTACTAGGCGGTAAAATAGATAAACTGGAATTTTCTGGTAGAAAACCTTTTATTATTTTCATGGTAGGGTTACAAGGCTCAGGTAAAACAACAACATCTGGTAAATTGGCATATATGCTAAAAGCACAAAATAAAAAACCTTTTTTAATTGGTGCAGATATATATAGACCAGCTGCTATGGAACAACTTGAAGTCTTAGCTAAAAAAATTGATGTAAATATCTTTTTTGATAAAAATTCAAAAGATGTTGAAAATATTGTATCTGAAGGTATATCGATAGCAAATAAAAATAATAGCGATATTATTATAGTTGATACTGCAGGTCGTCAACATTTAGATGATTCTATGATGGATGAATTGATTAATTTAAAAAAATCAATTAAACCTGATGAAATAATTCTAGTAGTTGATGGAATGACAGGTCAAGATGCTGTAAATATAGGTAAAGAATTCAATGAAAAAGTTGGAATTGATAGCGTGGCTGTAACTAAGATGGATGGTGATTCTAGAGGTGGCGCAGTAATTTCATTAAGACAAATTACTGGTAAACAAATTAAGCTAATTGGTATGGGTGAAAAAATTGATCAGTTAGAATTATTTTATCCTGATAGAATAGCTAGTCGAATTTTAGGTATGGGCGATATATTATCATTAATTGAAAAAGCACAAAATAATATTGATGAAAAGTCAGCTATTGAATTGCAAAAAAAAATAATGGAATCTACATTTACTTTAGAAGATTTTTTAAGTCAAATAAATCAGATGAAAAATTTAGGTTCTATAGAAGATTTATTAGCAATGATACCCGGTGGCAATAAACTGAAAAACGTACAAGTTAATGAAAAAGATTTAGCAAAAACAGAAGCTATTATACTTTCTATGACAAAAGATGAAAGAATTAGGCCGAATATTTTAAATGCAAGTAGAAAAAAAAGAATTTCAGCTGGTAGTGGAACAGAAGTTCAAGATATAAATAGATTGTTAAAACAATTTGAAAGTACTAAAGTGATGATGAAACAATTTGGTAACATGAGTAAGAAAAGAAAAGGTTTTGGACCGAAATTTTTTTAAACTCTTTTATAATAATAAATTTAAGGAGGTGAAAATATGGCAACAAAAATTAGATTACGCAGAATGGGAGCTAAAAAAGCACCTTTCTATAGAATTGTAGTAGCAGATACACGTTCTCCTAGAGATGGTAAAAGTATCGAAGAAATTGGTTACTATAATCCTATTGCAAATAAAAATGCAGTAACATTAAAAGTTAACGAAGAAAGAGCTTTGTATTGGTTAAAAACTGGAGCTCAGCCATCTGAAACTGTTAAAGCCCTATTAAGAAAGGCTGGAGTTTTAGAAAAACTTAACAACTAAGGAGATTAGTTATGACAGAACTTATAAAATTAATTATTGACAATATTGTTGATGAATCTGTTTCTATTGAAATTGAAAGCAAAAAAGAAAATGGTAACGAAGAAATTACAGTGCATGTACCAGAAGAGTACATGGGTAAAATCATCGGTAAAAATGGTAGAATAGCCAAAGCCATAAGACTTATTGCTAATGCTAATAAGAATAAAGATACAAGAAAAGTATATGTTAATATAATAGCTAAAGAAAATTAATGATAATAATAGGAAAAATTGTTGGTACATTTGGTATCAAGGGAGAACTTAAAATATATCCTCTTACGAACAATAAGGAAATGTTTCTTGATTTTAAATCTTTGTTATTAACAGATGGTGCTGGGTTTAAAAAAGTAAATGTTGTTAAATCAAGGATTCAAAAAAACACTGTTATTATGCTTTTAGAAAGTATTGTTACAGTTAATCAAGCTCAAGAATTTATTGGCAAAGAAATTTTTATAGAAGAATCTGAGTTACCAGATTTAGAAGAAGAAGAAGCTTATGTTTATGAGTTGCTAGGAATGAAAGTATACTTGGAAAATAATGATTATCTAGGGAAAATTATTGATGTTTTTGATAATGGAGCACATAGTATTTACGTTATCGAAGATGATAACAAAAAAGAAATTTTGATTCCTGTATTAAAAGACACAGTAATAACTAGAAATTATGATGAAGGGAATATGGTAGTAAAGATTCTACCAGGATTATTAGATTAATGAAAGTTGATATATTAACTCTTTTTCCAGATATGTTTGACTCCCCCTTGAAAGAAAGCTTGTTAAAAAAAGCTATAGAAAATTCAATACTTGAGGTGTGTTTTACGAATATGAGAGATTATTCAACAAATAAGCACCACAAAGTAGATGATTATCCCTATGGTGGAGGTAAAGGATTAGTAATTAGTCCAGAACCGGTTGTGCTTGCGTATGAATCAATAGAAAAAAAACCTAATTCAAAAACAATTTTCTTGTCTCCTGGTGGCAAAGTTTTGAATCAAAAAAAATTGAAGGAACTTAGCCAATTCGACCAATTAATATTATTATGTGGACACTATGAGGGGATAGATCAGCGAGCTATAGATATGATAGTAGATGAAGAGATTTCTATAGGTGATTATATTTTAACAGGTGGAGAATTACCAGCATTAGTTTTAATAGATGGTGTTAGCCGATATTTAGACGGCGTTGTTGGTTCTAAAGAATCGGTTTTAGAAGATTCTTTAAGTAATGGCTTATTAAAATATCCTCAATATACAAATCCAAGGAAATTTCGGGAAATAGAAGTTCCAGAGGTTTTGTTAAGCGGTCACCATAAAAAAATAGAAGAATGGCGATTAGATCAAAGTTATAAAAGAACAAAAATTAGTAGGCCAGATTTATGGCATAAATATTTAAAAAATAAGAAGGAGGTAAAATAGATGGATATCATTAAAGCAATAACTGATGAATATTTAAAAAGTGACCTTCCTGAATTCAGACCAGGCGATACTGTAAAAGTACATGTTAAAGTTGTCGAGGGAGAAAAAGAAAGAATTCAGGTTTATGAAGGTGTTGTTGTTAAAAGACAAGGAAAAGGCGCAACAGAAACTTTCACTGTTAGACGTGTAGCTTACGGAGTAGTAGTTGAAAGAACTTTTCCAGTTCACTCACCTAGAATTGATAAAATTGAAGTTATCAGATTTGGTAGAGTAAGAAGAGCTAAATTATATTACTTGAAAGATAGAATTGGTAAAGCTGCAAGAATTAAAGATAAAAAGTAGGAGTTGAAAATGAGTAGCAACGAAGGTACTAATAAAAGTCAATATTTCTTTAAAAGTGTGATTTCTATATTTAAGATTATAATCATCGCACTTATGATAAATATTCTTATCAAAGCATTTTTGGTACGAACTTATACAGTGGATTCATCATCGATGGAGACTACTTTGATGGTAAATGATAAACTTATTACTCAAGTTGTTACTAAATTTTTTTCTAAGCCTAAAAGAGGAGAAATAATAGTTTTTGTTTATCCAGAAACAGATTTAGCTTCTTCTAAACAAGTACTTAGAAAAAACCCAATCGATTATGTGCAATATGTATTTAAATTTTTATCACAAGGAAAAATGCCTGTTGATGATGAAGTTGAATATGTAAAACGTGTAATAGGCTTACCAGGCGATACGATTAATATTAAAAATAATTCAGTTTATGTTAATGATCAAGTAATTGATGAGCCTTATCTTGATGAAAATGTATTTACTAATACTAGTGGATCTATTTTATCTTACCCATTTACTGTTCCTACTGGTCAGTATTTTGTTATGGGTGATAATAGAGAAAATAGTTCGGATTCTAGAGAATGGGGAACAGTGCCTGAAGAAAATATTATTGGTGAATCAATTATGGTTTACTATCCCTTCTCACACTTAGGTACACTATAATGTTTAAAGTCCAATGGTATCCTGGTCATATGACTAAGGCAAAAAGAAAAATTGAAAATATTATTAAAACAATAGATATTATAATTGAGTTGAGAGATGCTAGAATACCACTTAGTTCTGGTAATCCAGATATTAGTAAGATGGCTTTGGGTAAAGGTCATCTTATTATACTTACTAAACCAGATTTAGCAGATAAAACTATTACTGAAGAATGGATTGAATTATTTAAAGAAAAAGAATTAAATATGATAACTATTAAGGGTACAGATACTCAAGATGTAAAAAAAATAATTAAACATCTGGAAATTATAGCTGATAAAGTTTTTGAAAAGAGAAGAAAAAAAGGTTTGTTAGACAGACCAGTAAGATGTATGGTTCTAGGAGTTTCAAATGTAGGAAAATCTTCTTTGATTAATTCTCTTGCATTAAAGAGAGTTGCTGTCACTGGGAATAAGCCTGGAGTAACTAAAGGTAACCAATGGGTAACAATAAGTAAAAAAATAGAACTTCTTGATACGCCAGGTATACTATGGCCAAAATTTGATGGTTTAGTTGGTGTGAACTTAGCATTAACAGGAGCTATATCTGATAATGTCTATGATATAGTAGAAGCCGCTTGTTACTTAATACAAGAATTGAAAAATAAAAAATATTTAGAAACAATAAATGAACCTTATGATGAATTAAAATCATTTGGCGAAAAAAGAGGTATATTATTAAAAGGTGGAATGGTTGATTTAGAAAAATCAGCGATATTATTTTTAAAAGATTACAGAAGTGGTAAAATAGGTAAAATAACCTTAGAATGGCCTGAAAATCATGAAATTAAGTAAATCGATAAATGAAAATGAAAAAGAATTACTTAGGCTTTTAGATTTTTTTTTAAATGAAGCTCAATATAAAAAAGATTATAAAATTATTGTGGGTGTAGATGAAGTTGGTAGAGGACCACTTGCAGGACCAGTTTATGCTGCATGTGTTTGTCTGAAATATGATTTAAATCTAACTAATTTAAATGACTCTAAAAAATTAAGTGAAAACAAAAGAGAAGTTCTTGAAGAAAAAATTAAAGAAAGTTCTTACTTTTATACATACGGTTTTGCTTCGGTAGAAGAAATCGATAAATACAATATTTTGAATGCAACTATGTTGGCTATGAAAAGAGCTGTAGATAAATGTCCAATTACACCTGATTTAGTTTTGGTTGATGGTAATAAAACACCAGATTGGGACTATAACAGCATTTCTATAATTAAAGGTGATCAAAATTATCCTTCAATTGCAGCAGCATCAATCTTAGCTAAAACAAAAAGAGATAAATTAATGACAATAATTCAGAAATTTGACAATAATTTTAATTACTCTAAACATAAAGGTTATGGAACAAAAGAACACTATCAAGAATTAAATAAAAATGGTCCAAGTATATTACATAGAAGGACATTTATTAAGGATTATATATAATGAGAATACAAAAATACTTATCAACTGCAGGATTTTGCTCGCGCAGAAAAGCAGAAGAACTAATCTTAGAAAATCGAATTAAAATCAATAATAAATCTGCCTCAATTGGCGATATTATTGATATTAGTAAAGATAAAGTGTTTGTTGACGGTAAATTAATCAATAATAATACTAAACAAATATATATCCTTTTATACAAGCCGAAAGGATATGTTAGTACTACAAGTGATCCCGAGGGTAGGAAAACAGTTTTAGATTTAGTGACAGATATTAAAGAAAGAATTTATCCTGTTGGTAGACTTGATTATGATACTGAAGGTTTGCTGATAATGACTAATGATGGTGAATTTACTAATATTCTTACACATCCAAGTCACTTAGTAGAAAAAGTGTATAAAGCAAAATGTTCAGGTAATATTACAAAAGAAAAACTTAATCAACTAGAAGACGGTATATTAATTGAAAATGAATATATGACAAATAAAGCCAATATATATTATGCTCAAAATTTCAAAGATTATTTTGAAATAGAAATTGGTATTAAAGAAGGTAGAAATAGACAAGTAAGAAAAATGTTTGCTGAATTGAAAAATCCTGTACTTTCTTTAAAGAGGATTAAAATAGGATTTTTAACTATAGATAAATTAAAACGAGGCAAATATAGAGAATTAACTAAAAAAGAAATTGAAAAACTAAAAAAATTAGAAGTAAATAAGGAAAATAATTAAATTTTATGTTAAAATTAAATGGATAAGATAGATAAGAAATTTGGAGGTATACTATGGTAAAAATGTTTTATGATAATGATGCAGATTTAAGTTTAATACAGAGCAAAAAAGTAGCAATTTTAGGTTACGGAAGCCAAGGACACGCTCATGCTTTAAACTTAAAAGAGAGTGGCGTTAATGTTACAGTTGGTTTAAGAAAAGAAAGTAAAAGATGGCAAGAAGCTATTGATGACGGTTTGAATGTAGCTACTGTTGATGAGGCATGTGCTAATTCTGAGGTAATTATGTTACTATTACCGGATGAAAAACAAAAAGAAATATATGATAATGAAATTGCAAAACATATAACTACAGGCAAATCATTAGTATTTGCTCATGGCTTTAATATTCATTACAATTTGATTGTACCACCAAGTGATGTTGATGTTTTTCTAGTTGCGCCTAAAAGCCCAGGTCATTTAGTAAGAAGAACTTATACTCAAGGTGGAGGGGTTCCTGGATTAATTGCTATTTTTCAAGATGCGTCAGGAAAAGCTAAAGATTTAGCACTTTCATATGCAAAAGGAATTGGTTGTACTAGAGCTGGTGTTATTGAAACTACATTTAAAGAAGAAACTGAAACTGACTTGTTTGGAGAGCAAGCGGTATTATGCGGCGGAGCTGCTGCATTAGTGAAAGCAGGTTTTGAAACTTTAACAGAAGCAGGTTATGCTCCTGAAATGGCATATTTCGAGTGTTTACATGAATTGAAATTAATTGTTGACCTTATGTATGAAGGCGGAATTAGCAATATGAGATATTCTGTAAGTGATACTGCTGAATATGGTGATTTAACAAGAGGACCAAGAATCGTTAATGCAGACACTAAAAAAGAAATGAAAAAAATTCTTGAAGAAATTCAATCTGGACAATTCGCTAGAGAGTGGGTTGCAGAATATAAAGCAGGAAGTCCAAACTTCAATGCACTATATGAAAAAGATAAAAATCACCTAATAGAGACAACAGGTGAAAAATTAAGAGCTATGATGCCTTGGATTGGCAAAAAAGCAAAATAGAATTAATATTTGAATTAAGGAGAAAGCAATGTCTTTCTCCTTAACTATGGGAGTTTATATGAAGATAGCAATTGATGGACCAGCTAGTTCTGGTAAAAGTACAATAGCCAAGTTGCTAAGTAAAAAACTTAAATTTGAATATATTGATACAGGTGCTCTATATAGAGCAATAACCTATATTATAAATAAAGAAAATATTGATTTGCAGGATGAGTATAAAATTTCAAATATAATTAATTCTTCAATTTTTAGATTTGATAAGAATAAATTATATATGAATGATATTTGTATAGAAACTGAAATAAGAAAAAATATTATTTCTAAAAAAGTATCTGAAGTAGCTGCTCAACCTTATATTAGAATATTAATTAATAAAGTTATTAGAAATACTTCTGATAATTCAGAAAATATTATAATAGATGGTAGAGATATAGGGACAGTTGTATTACCAGATGCTAATTTTAAAATATATCTTGATGCATCTCCTAAAATAAGAGCTAAAAGAAGATATATAGAATTAATTGAAAAAAACGAACCCGTTATACTAGAAAAACTCGAAGAAGAAATTATCGAGAGAGATTATTACGATTCTAATAGAGCAGTAGATCCATTAAAAATAGCAGATGATGCAATAATAATTGTGACTGATGACATGAATATAGGACAAGTAGTGAATAAAATTTACGATTTAGTAAATAATGATTTATAAATCAATAAATTCTTGGTATAATATTAGGAGTTAACATGAAAATAATTATAGCACCTAATGCTGGCTTTTGTTACGGAGTAAAAAATGCCTTAAAAAAAGCAGAGGAAATTAAAACTGATAAAATAATATATACTTTAGGTGAATTAATACATAATCAACAGGAAATTGATAGATTAAAAGAAAAAAATATTATTCCAGTTGATAGTATCAATAACATAAAAGATGATGATTTTTTAGTTATCAGATCACATGGAGTAGGAAAAACATTTTATGAAAATTTTGGAAAAAGAGAAAATTTAATTGATGCAACTTGTCCAAGCGTTAAGTTGGCACATAGATTAGCTGAAAAATATATGTTATTAGGTTATCAAGTCATAGTATTTGGAGATAAAAACCATCCTGAAGTTTTAGGAATTCTTGATTGGGGTGGTAATGATAGTTTGGCAGTTTTAAAAGAATCCGATATAAATCAGATTAATTTAAAAAAACCTATACTTCTATTATCACAAACTACTCAATCAGTTGACGAATTTAATATCATAAAAAATTTAATTGAAAAAAAAACCGAAAATCTTGTAGTAAAGAATACAATATGTAAAGCAACACGCAACAGGCAAAGTGAAATAGAAGAATTATCTAAAGTAGTAGATGTAATGATTATTATTGGTGGAAAACAAAGCTCTAATTCAAATAAATTATTTAAAATAGCTAAAAATTTCAATGAAAATTCATTTTTTATTGAAACATATAAAGATTTAAATCTTGATTGGTTTAAAGGAAAAAATAAAATAGGCATTTCAGCAGGTGCTTCTACACCAAGCTGGATAATAGAGGAGGTCATTAATAAAATGATGAGTGAAGACAAAATGGAAAAAGAACAGACTATGGAAGAACTATTGCTTGAAATGGACAATGATATTCAACCTGGAGATATTGTAGAAGGTATAGTTATTCAAGTCGACAAAGAAAATATTGTAGTAGATATTGGTTTGAAAGCTGAAGGTATTATACCTATTGAAGAATATACCAATGAAGAACTTCCTAATGTAGGAGATAAAATCACTGCTGTATTACTTCAAAAATCTAATTCTGTCGGATTTCCTGTATTATCTAAAAGGAAATTATTAGATAGAAAAAATAGAGAATCTCAAAGGGAAGCCCTTAAAACACTTCCATCAAAATTTGAAAACAAAGAAGAATTTGAAGGTGTAGTAACTAGTATTGCAAAATCAGGATTAATAGTGAAAATTGGAGATGTTGAAGGATTTTTACCAGCTTCTCAAATTTTACTTAATGGTTATGCCAAATCTCTTGATAAATATTTAGGGAAAAAAGTTCGTGTTAGAATAATTGATTTAGATTTGAAAAAACGTCTACCTAAAATAGTTCTATCACAAAAAGTGATTCTAGGCGAAGAAAGAGAAGCGAGTTCAAAAGATTTCTGGGATATTATGGAAGTTGGCAAAGTAGTACAAGGTGAAGTTAAAATGCTTGCAGATTTTGGTGCTTTTGTAAATCTTGGTTATTTAGATGGATTGTTACATGTATCAGAATTGTCTTGGAATAAAAGAGACAACTTGAAAAACATGTTAGCAGTTGGTGATAAAATAAATGTGAAAATCATCGGCATAGATAAAGAAAAGAATAAAATAAGTTTAAGTCTTAAAGCATTAGAAGAAGATCCTTGGCAAACTTTTATAAATAATCATAAAGTAGGCCATATAATTAAAGGGACTGTTACAAGTGTTGTTGATTATGGTGCTTTTGTTAGTATAAGTAAATTTGTTGAGGGCTTATTACATATTTCTGAAATATCACATGAGAAAATTGCTAAAGTAAGTGATGTTTTAAAAGTGGGCGACGAAATAGATGTTGAAATTCTTGATATTGATGAGGTTAATAAGAAAGTATCATTATCTAAGAAATCTTTAGAAACACCAGTTAAAAAAGATGAACCTGTTGAGGCAGATAAAATGGTTTATAATGATGATGCTGAAACAAAAAGTGTTACTTTAGGAGATATATTGAACCAAAACAATAAAAATGAAGAATAAGTTTAAAACTTGTGGAGGTTTAGAGTAATCTAAACCTCCATATTTTTTGAAAGGATTAATATGAAAAGAATTAGTTTTAATAATATTGTTAATAGTATTAAAGATAGTGTAATAGAAATTAATTGTGTGGCTAGTAAAGAATTATTAAATAAATATGATACTGGAATTATGAGAGAAAACAATGAACTTAGTAAGAAAGTTTTAATTAATTTAAAACAAAATGCAATAATAGCCAAAGAAAAAATGATTCCAATTTGTCAGGATACTGGGACAGCTGTATTATTTTTAGAAATTGGAACAGAGGTTGTGATTGATGGTGGATTTATTTATGATGCAATTTATGAGGGTGTAAAGTTGGGTTATCAAGAAGGTTATTTGAGAAAATCAATTGTTGACAATCCCTTATCAAGAAACAATACAGGGAATAATTTACCTCCTATTATACATACAAAATTAGTTGAAGGTGATACATTAAGTATAGTTTTATTAGCAAAAGGCGCTGGTAGTGAAAATATGTCAGCAATTAAAATGATGGCCCCAAGTGAAGGAATTAATGGAATTGAAAAATTCGTCCTAGAGACTGTTAAAAATGCAGGGTCTAATCCGTGTCCTCCAATTACTGTTGGCGTAGGCATAGGCAGCAATTTTGAAGGTGTAGCCTTATTAGCTAAAAAAGCTCTGGTTAAAGAATTCTTTGAAATACCAGAAGATCCAAATATAACTAAAATAGAAAAAGATTTAAAAGAAAAATTAAACTTATTAAATATTGGACCTCAGGGTTTTGGAGGAAAAACTAGTGTTTTTGATGTAGCAATACTAATGGAACCATGTCATATTGCTTCATTACCAGTTGCAGTTAATATTAATTGTCATGTAATAAGACATAAAAAATTAGTATTTTAGGAGAAAAAATGAAACTACATACACCTATAGATAAAAACAAATTAAAAAATTTAAATGCTGGTGAAGAAATATATATATCCGGGACTATCTACACAGCAAGAGATTCAGCCCATAAATTATTATTACAAATGATAAATAATAATGAAAAGTTACCATTTGAGCTAAATGGTGCGGTAATATATTATGCTGGACCATCTCCAACAAAACCTGGTGAAATTGTTGGATCAATCGGACCAACAACAAGTTATAGAATGGATAAATACACACCTGATATTTTAAAAGAAGGCGCCGCTATACTTATTGGTAAAGGCTCCCGTAATGAAGAAGTGAAAATATCACTTTTAGAAAACGGAGCCATATATTGTGCCGCACTAGGTGGAGCAGGCGCTCTTATGGCCTCAAAAGTTAAAAGTAGTTCTCTAGTTGCATTTTCTGAATTAGGACCAGAAGCTATTTATAAGTTAGAGGTAGAAGATTTTCCAGTTATAGTAGTTAATGATTTAAAAGGAAATGACATCTATGAGTGTCATTAATCTAGATAGGAGAATACAATGAAACTAGCAGTTATTCTTGGAGGAACTTCTTCAGAAAGGGAAATTTCTCTTAAAAGTGGAGATGCTATTTATAAAAGTTTGTTGCGAAACGGGTATGAAGTAGATAAAATTGATCCAAAATATGATGATTTATATCGAAAATTAAAAAGTTTGAAGCCTGATTCAGTATTTATTGCACTTCATGGTCTTGGAGGCGAAGATGGATCAATTCAAGGATTTTTAGAACAATTGAAAATCCCATATACTGGAAGTAAAGTTTTAGCTAGTTCTTTGTGTATGAATAAAATATATACACAAACAATTATGAAAGCTCATAATATTCCAGTACCTGAGTTTTTTACTGTTAAGAAAAAAGACTATAATGAAACTGATATTAAAAGAATTGTAAATAAAATCGAACAGTCATTTGGTTTTCCGGTTTTAGTGAAAGCTCCTTCACAAGGTTCTACTTTGGGCATATATTTTATAAATAGTACAAAAACATCATATGAACAACAATTAAAAGCAGCTTTTACAAGTGGATTTGAACTGGAAAATGAACTATTGATTGAAAAGATGATAACTCCAAATGATGAAATAACAATTGGCCTTCTTGGGAATGATAAAGCATTTCCCCTTCCAACTTTGGAGATTACTACAGTTACAGGATATTATGACTATGATACAAAATATACTAAAGGGATGTGTGAACACATAATACCAGCTAGATTACCTGAAGCAGTAAGAAATAAAGCTAAAAAACTTGCTGTAGAAATTTATGAAATACTTGGATGTAAAGGTTTTGCTAGAGCTGATTTTATGGTAAAAGGAAATGAAATTTATCTTATCGATATCAATACAATACCAGGCTTTACTGAAATGAGTCTTTTACCAGATGCAGCAGCCTCAATAGGTATAACTTTTGACATGCTTACAAACTATATTATACAAATGTCTTTAGGTCATGAATTTCCTTTTGAGAAATATAAAGATCTAGTTTATGAAAAATAATTTAATAGAGGGTATTTTTATAGAACGTAGTAATAGATTCATTGCTGAAGTATTAATAGGAAATGATGTTAAAAAAGTTCATGTTGCTAATACAGGACGATGTAAAGAATTATTAATACCCAATGTAAAAGTTTTATTGAAAAAAAGTTCTAACCCTAATAGAAAAACAGAATATAGTTTGAATTATGTTGAAAATAAAGGTGTATGGGTTAACTTAATATCAGTATCAGCTAATGAAGCCGTTTATAACAGCCTATTGGCTGGCGATATTGATGCCATACCTAACCCCCAAAATATCACAAGAGAATACAGTATGCCTGGTACAAGAATGGATTTATTTTGTATCAATGATAGTTTTGAAGTATATATTGAAGTTAAATCCGTTACTTTGATTAAAGATGATTATTTACAATTTCCTGATGCACCTACACAAAGAGGCGTTAAACATTTAGACCACCTAATTAAATTAAAAAAAGATGGTAAGAGAGCAATTATCATTTTTGTATCTCAACATCCATTAGGTAAAAAATTTAAAGCTAATGTTGAAAATGATCCTAAATTTGCAGTAAAATTAGAAGAAGCTAAAAAATGTGGTGTAGAAATATTAGCATATATGGCTTCAAGTGAAATTGGTTTATTAAAATTAACTAATTCAATACCAGTTATAATTTAAACAATGTAAGGAGTTTTTATTTGTATAAAATAGAAAATGAATTTAAATTTAATTGTCAAATGACTGCCTGTTGTTGTCAAAATATGGAAATATTTTTAAATCCCTATGATATTTTAATGCTATCTAGCGAGTTAAAGCTTTCAACAACAGAAATAGTAAATAAATATATTCTTTTTCTTGAAGAAAAAGGAACAGGTTTGTTTAGACCAATATTAAAAAATGCAAGAAAAGGATTATGTATATTTAATGTTGATAATCTTTGTATTATTCATTTAAATAGGCCGCTAAGTTGTAGATTATTTCCATTAGCTAGACTTAATGGTGAGTACTATATACAAAATGTAAAATTTTGTAAAGGCCTTAAAGAAAATAGTTATATTAAATTAATGGATTATTTAAAAGTAGATTCAGGTCTAGAGTATTTAGAAATGGCTGATTTGTATCATACTAAATATAATGAATTGAAAAATTTAAATAATGGGTTATTACATAATAAAGATTATAATAATCTTTTAAATATACTACTATATGATATAGATTACTTCTATGGTGAAGATTTATTTAAATTTAACAGTAAAGAAAAATTACTATTATCCCTATATTTAGTAGATAGATTAATTGAATTTTATGAAAACAGAAATGAAATAACTAAAGAAGTGCTTATAGAAAATCTTTATAAAAAAGGAGATAATTTTATTGTTAAGAATTTTAATAAATAAAAAAATAGAAGAATTAGATAATATAAATGATTTACTAGAGCAATACAAGTATATAAATATTGATTTAGGTACTGGTAATGGTAAATTTGTTTATGATTTAGCTAAAAAAAATCCAAATACATTCTATATAGGTATAGATCCAACTGCTAGTAATTTATTTGAATATAGCAAAAAAGCACAAAAATATAAGATTAAAAACATTATTTATATAATTTCATCAATAGAAAATTTGAATGATGATTTAAATAATTTAGCTGATATTGTTTATATAAATTTTCCCTGGGGAAGCTTGTTAGAAGGGATTGTAAAAGATATGCCTGAAATACTAAACAAAATATCCTTACTTGGAAAATCAGGTGCTGAATTTAATTTTACATTTGCTTATAGTTCACTACATGAGCCTGCAGAGATAGAAAAAAGACAATTACCAATACTTAGTACAGATTATTTACTTTCTGACTTAACAGAGATATATAAGAAGGCGAATTTGAAAATAGTAAGTTGTATTGATCTAACACCTCCAGAAATTAATGTTTTTGGTACATTATGGTCTAAAAAACTATTTTTAGGTAAAAGTAGAGATGTATTTAGGATAATAAGTCATAAAATATAAATATTTATGCTTGAATTTGTCTATAATTAATGATAAAATTCAAATTGAAATATAATGAAGAGGATTAGTACTTTTATAGAGGATTTATAGAGAGTTATTGTTTGGTGTAAAATAACATGATGCTTTTAAGGAACTCACCTCAGAATAGAATATCTGAAGTTATTTAGGGTGTTCCGGGAGTTCCCGTTATAGAATTTGAGTGCATATTATATGAATTAGAGTGGTACCGCGATTCTTTCGTCTCTATGGTAGAGATGGAAGATTTTTTTATTGAAAGGAGATATGTTTAACATGGCTATGAATTATAAAAAGTATAAGCCTTATCCAAAATTTGATTTTAAAGAAAGAACTTGGCCTCAAAAAGTAACAACAAAAGCGCCAATATGGTGTAGTGTTGATCTAAGAGACGGCAATCAAGCATTGCCTATTCCAATGGGGATAGAAGAAAAACTTTTATTATATAAAATGTTATTAAAAATCGGTTTTAAAACTATAGAAGTTGGATTTCCATCAGCATCAGAAACTGAATTTAATTTTTTAAGGAAATTAGTGGATGAAAAATTAATTCCTGATGATGTTACTATACAAGTATTGACTCAAGCAAGAGAACACTTGATTGCTAAAACATTTGCAGCTTTAAAAGGTGTGAAAAATGCTATAGTACACATTTATAATTCTACTTCTGAACTTCAAAGAAGAGTAGTTTTTAATAAAAATAAAGAAGAAATAAAAAAAATAGCTACTGAAGGAACAATATTAGTTAAAAAATTTGCTGAGGAAGCTAGAGTTTTAGGTATGAATGTGATACTGGAATATTCTCCTGAAAGTTTTACCGGAACTGAAGTTGATTATGCTGTAGAAGTTTCTAATGCAGTACTTGATGTATGGCAACCAACAAAGGACAACCCTGCAATAATTAATCTTCCTTCTACTGTAGAAATGAGTACTCCTAATGTTTATGCTGATAAAATAGAATGGTTTTGTAATCATGTGAAATATAGAGAATTTATTCAAATTAGCTTGCATGCTCATAATGATAGAGGAACAGGCATTGCTGCAACTGAACTTGGTTTATTGGCAGGTGCTGATAGGGTTGAAGGTACACTTTTTGGTAATGGTGAAAGAACTGGTAATACAGATATTTTATCTGTTGCATTAAATCTTTATTCTCAAGGTATTGATCCTGAATTGGATTTCTATGATGTGGAAGAGATTAAAGATGTTTTCCAAAAAGTTACACAATTACCTGTACATCCTAGACACCCTTATGTAGGTGATTTAGTCCATACTGCCTTTAGTGGATCTCATCAAGATGCAATTAATAAAGGATTAAAATATAAAGCTGATAATAATGTAGACTTTTGGGAAGTTCCTTATCTACCAATTGATCCAAGTGATGTTGGACGCAAATATGAAGCTGTTATTAGAATAAACAGTCAATCTGGTAAAGGTGGAGTAGCATTTGTATTAGAAAAAGAATATGGATTTAAATTACCTAAAAATATGCATCCAGAGGTAGCTAAAATAGTTCAAAAAGATACTGATGACAAAGGTATAGAATTAAAAAAAGAAGATGTTTTAAAACTATTTGAAGATAATTATATCAATGTAAAAGGAGTTTTAGAATTAATTAAATATAAAGTTAACGAAGATTCATCAAATGAAGATTCCGATGCAGTTGTAACCTTGGAGGGTGAAATTAAAATATTTGGCGAAGAGAAAAAGATTTCCGGTAAAGGTAATGGCCCTGTATCTGCCTTTTTAAATGCTATTGAGGTATGCAATATTGGTAAATATACTGTTACTTCCTATGATGAGCATGCTAGGGAGGAAGGGGATAAATCTCAAGCTATAACTTATGTTCAACTGGAAGATTTAAAAACAAATAAAAGATTTTTTGGAGTAGGTATATCACCTAATATAACTTCCGCTCCAATAAAAGCAATCATAAGCGCCATTAATAGGAGTAAAAAATCTTAATGAAAAATGTGGTATTAGAAACAACCGCACAATTAAATAATTATAAAGGGCAATACTCTATAATTTCAGCATATAACCATAAAAAGGTTTTAGAGGCATTTAGGGAATGTAATATTACGACAGAAGCTTTTACGGGTTCAACGGGTTATGGATATAGTGATTATGGACGTAAAAAATTAAATTCTTTATATGCAAATATATTTAAAGGGGAAGATGCATTAGTTTCTAGTAATTTTGCCTCAGGTACTCATACAATTTATACAGTTTTTAGAGCTTTGCTTAATTATGGTGACAGTATAGTTTCTTTAACAGGAGAGTTATATGATACATTGGAAAAATCTCTTAATGATGAAAATGGTTTAATTAAAAAACTTAATATTACTTATGATAAACTAGAACTAAATGATGATAGTAGTATTAATTTAAACAATATAAAGAATGAACAATTCAGTAAGTATAAATTGGTAATAATTCAAAGATCACGAGGATATTCTACAAGAAAATCAATAAGAATTGACGAGATAGAAGAAGTAGCTAAAATTATTAAAAAAAATTATCCAAACACGATAATTTTTGTAGATAATTGCTATGGAGAATTTGTTGAGATGAAAGAACCCCTCGAAGTTGGAGTAGATATTATTGCAGGCTCATTAATAAAAAATCCTGGAGGAACTATTTCTGTCTCTGGCGGATATATTGTAGGTAAAAAATCATTAATTGAAAAAGTTAGTAATGAATTTACTGTTCCTGGTATAGGTAAAGAAATTGGATGTGAGAGTTCAACAGATTTGCGGTTAATGTTTCAAGGTATATTTATTGCTCCGATGATTGTAGCAGAATGTTTAACAACCTGTTATTATACTGCTTTATTATTTACAAAACTTGGATATGAAATTTCACCTGCAATTGATGATGAAAGAACTGATATTATTCAAAGTATCACTTTTAAAGAAAAAGAAAAGTTAATAAAATTTATTCAAGTTATACAGGAGTACTCTCCAATTGATAGTTTGGCAGTTCCCTATCCCTGGGATATGCCTGGATATGATTGTCAGGTTATAATGGCTTCTGGTTCTTTTATATCAGGGAGTTCTTTGGAATTATCAGCTGATGCACCTATTAGAGCACCATATATTGCATATTTACAAGGAACTACTAGTTTCCATTATACAAAAATAGCGATAGATAAAGCTGTAGAAGCAATAGAAGCTATGAATTGAAAATCCATAATAAATTAAATATTTAATATAATAATTATTTAAAAAAGTAGTAAGATTATTCTTACTACTTTTATTTTAGTATATATTCTATTAATTTAATGAATATGGGCAGATTAATTATTGTTAATACGCCTGTTACTGGTATACTAATCGCACTAAAGGATCCAGTAATTGCCCCTTCTTCTAGTGCTTGAGTTGTTCCAAGAACATGGGCACTCATTCCAAAGGCACAACCTCTTGCTATAGGATTTCTAACTCTTATTAAATCTAAAATAAATCTGCCTATAATTGCACCAATAATACCTGAAACCATTACTCCAAGTATTGCAATTGATTCATTACCATTAGTAAATCTGCTTGCTTCTATAGCCATAGCTGAAGTTATTGATTTAGGTATCAGACTATAAACGAAAACTTTAGGTACAGAAAGTATTTTAGCAATTATTATCATAGAAAAAAATGATGTATATATACTGACTAGACTTGTAACGACTATTAATTTAAAATTTTCTTTTAATAATTCTAAAGTTTTATACATAGGAATTGCTAGAACTACAATACATAAACCTAAGAAAGAAGTTATATATTTACCACCCATATTGTAGCTTTCATAAGGAATCTTCGTAATATATAAAAAAATTATCAATATGATGGTTGTTGCAATATTAGGATGTAATAATATATTTTTTTTGATGTTATAAATCTTTAAAAAAATAAAATATATAGCTATTGTAATAAAGATGCTAAGGAAGATATATAAATTATTCATCTGGATCCCCTTTAATTGTTTTCCTGCTATACAAACTTGCAAAACTACTTGTAACTATTATTACACTTGTTAATGAAAGTACTAGCATCAGCATAATTCTTATAAAATAGCTTTCTATTTGGGGTAATATAATTATTAATGATACGCTAGTTGGAATAAGGAAAAAACTTATGTGTTTAACTAGTAATAAGGAAAAATTTTCAATAATTCTAAAAGGAATTATCTTGAATGATAAGGCTGCAAGTAATAGTAACATGCCAATAACAGGTCCAGGCATAAAATTAATTAAATATTTGTTTAATATAATACCAAAAAATTGAAAAGCAAATAGGATACCTAAGGGTAAAATAAAATTAAAAATAATTTTTTTTATAATAGTCATATTTTTCTCCTAATAATTCAAACTATTAATAAGTTTACCAAGAATATTTTATAAATTCAAGTTTTATTATGAAGTGTAAATATAACATAAAATACTAATTATTTCTTTTCTTTAATCGTATAATTTAATATCTTATTTTTGGAGGTATTAATGAATAAAAATAAAAATAAAAGTCTAATAATATTATTTTCGGTATTTTTTATTATGTTTACTACAAGTCAACTAATATTTGCTTTGAGTTATGGGGATATAGTTAAGGTAACTGGTTCTAATGAATTACCTAATTTATTTTATGAACATAATTTATTTAGTCACTTAACCGAAAAAGGTGATTATATCTATTGTGTTGAACCTGATAAAATCGGTTCTGAAAACTCTATACATGAAGGTATAGTTACTGATAGCTTAAGTATATTTAATGAACAACAAAAGGCTGTTTTGAAGTCAGCAGCCCTAAATGGTTATCCTAATGTTTCTATTAAAGATTTTACAAAAAGTGAAAATCAATGTATAACTGCAATGGCTTTAAGATGCTTGAGTATGGAATATAAAAATTTGACTAAAGGAAGGTTAGCTGAGGATTATATAAAAATTCAACAAGGATCTACATTAGCCAAGCTTGAATGCAGAAATTTAATAATGAAAGCCAAGCTTCAACCCTTTAAAGGAGAATATTCAAAAATAAATATAATACCTTTATCTTCAAATAACGTTGAAATACCAGGAAATCCAACAAGAATAGGAAGAGCGTTTAAACTTGATAGTGTAAATGTAAAAGGAGTAATAAATTTAAATTGTGAAAATAGTAATATTTCAGGACTGGTCTATCCTAAAGAAATTATTCCTGGTGAAACTTTTTATATTTCTGTTCCAAAATCAGAAACATATGAAAAAATTAACTTAAAGTTCCAGATTTATTGTAATACAGATAAAGATATTGTATTTATTAAAGCAAATAATTCAACCAGACAAAGTTATGTTGGATTAATTTCCATAGATAAATGTATAAAATCATCGTTTGATTTTGTCTTAGACCAGAACATATCAAATATTGAAATAATTAAAAAAGATATTAATACAGAAGAGATATTACCTGAAGCTAAATTCAAAATTTGGAGTAAAAAGCCAGAAGATTTTAATGATAATTCAAATTTATTAGGGATTTATAGCACTAATAATCAAGGTGTAATTAGAGTATCTAATATTACTAAGCTTGGTACCTATTACTTTTGTGAAATACTTTCACCTATAGGTTATTCATCTCATAATCCTTTAATTGAGCTTATCGACGTAAATAATTATGGAATTACATATTCTAAGACCGTTTATAACAGTCAAAAATTGCTTTTAGAGACATATATCCAGATGAAAGGATATAAACAAACAGCAAGTAATCAACCAATGAAATACGAAGTTTTTGGAGGTATTAATTGTTCTAACACAAAACTTAATAATTTTTCAATTAATTTATTTATACCAAATGAATATTTTAATGTTAATAATAAAATTGAAATTGGGAAATTCATAGAAACAGGAGCATATCAGATTTTTTATAAGGATAACACAGGGGAAGTTAATGAAGTTAAAAAAAGCTATAATGATCAAATTGACTATTTATTATCAAACAATAATCATCAACAAAGTAAAAATGTCTCAGGTATTTTTACTAATGATATAAATGATGATATTTTTATAAAGAAAAATAATATTAAAGAAGTATTAATTAAATTAGTACCAACGTCAGCTGGGATTGAGTTTACCACACCATTATTTAATGAAGGTAAATACAGTATTTATATAAAAGATAATGAAAAAGAATATTTGTTAGGTATTGGATTTGATGGTAAAAAAAAGAATAAATTTAAATGTGCTGACTTAAGGAGTTATAGAATAGTTTTTGATGACCCGATAAATATAGATCATTTTACTAGTGGTAAATTTACTTCTTTACAGAACTCTATACAATTTTATGATTTGTTGCTAGATACTGATAAACAAAGTGAAATTTTAGTAGCTGAAAATTTAAGGTCAGGAGAAAAGAATACTTTAGCAATTTCAGATTTATATAATAATAAAATATTAAGTGAAGGTGAAAGTATAAAAAATCTATATATAAAATTTAAAAATGAAGTAAATCCAGGATTTAAACAAAAAGAACCAATTTATATATATGGAAATAGTAACGATTTTAATAAATTGTGTAAACAATATTTTGCAGGTCAAAGAGAAAAGCTTTTTTATTCAAGTAGAGTAGAAGTAGAAGGGAAGTATGAAGGTAATAGTATCAAAAATGGTGATGAATGGGATACTGGTACATATAGTAAAAACTTATTATTAAAAAATGGATTATTACCAAAAACTGGATTAATAGATAACTATATAATTGGGGTAATATTATTTTCAGCTGGTAATATAATATTGTATAAATGGAGGTTTTAATGAAAAATAAAATCTATGTAATTATTACTACATTATTAATATTTATTTTTCTTGGAACAGGTATAAGCCGTTACTATATTGAGTATAAAAAGTTAATTATTAATGACGATAAATATATTAAAAGAGAAATAACTTGGGTAGATTTTTCTAAATCTGATGTTGAAAGTATAATTAAAGTTGAAAATAAACTTAATAATAAATATGACAAATATAAATTAGTTGATATTAATTATGATGATATAAAAACAGAATATAAAGAAATTACAAAAATAGTAAGATATAATAATATAAAAAGCAAATATGATACAAAAATTTCTGAAATCATTGCATCTGATAACAATACCTTATTATTCAAGGCAAATACAACAATAAAGCCTGTATATGAAGATGTATTATCATGGCATGAAAATTTAATTTCTTTTGAAAAAATATATTATAACCTTAAAGAAGCAGATCTTATAAATATCCCAAAAGTAGTAAATTATAAAGGTTATAATTGGTATATGTTAAGCGATAAAATTAATTTTACTTCTAATAATATAAATTATATTTGCGCATTACCATACTATAGAATTGATAAATCTATTGTAAGTAAAAGAATTGTCAATAGTTATAATATTGATGTTATTTATAAGGGTAAGTTAGCTTTTAAAAGTGGAAAAGTCCATTTGAAGTATAAAATTGAAAATAAGGAAGAAGTTAAAATATTATCTAAATCTAATTTAAAGATTATTATTTTTATAATTTCTATAGGTACTATTTTATTAATTAGTCTTAATTTAATCAAAAATAAGAAAGAACATTTATAAGGTGTTCTTTTTTTATTTCAATAAAATTTACGCTTGACCTTATAGTAACTATAAGGTATATGATGAACCTATATTAAAGAAAGGAGTAAATAAATGGGGAAAATATTAATTAAAAATGCTAAAGCCATAGTGAGTTGTAATCAAAATGATGAAGTATTCTGGGATGCAGACATATTTATTGATAATGGTATGATAGTTGAAATTGGAAAATCCTTAAATTATCCAGATGCTGAAGTATTGGATGCTAAAGGAAAATTTGTGTATCCTGGCTTGATTAATACACATCATCATTTTTTTCAAACTTTTGTTAGAAATTTAATAAAAGTGGATTATGTTAACTTATCTGTAGTTGATTGGTTAAAAGAAGTATATAAAATATTTAAGTTAGTTGATGAAGAAGTAATATACTATTCATCTTTAACAGCGATGTGTGATCTAGTAAAACATGGATGTACTACAGCCTTTGATCATCAATATTGCTATACTAAGAATTCAGGTAAGTTATTAGTTGACAGACAAATGGAAGCAGCGAAAAAAATAGGGATTAGGTATCATGCTGGTCGTGGTAGTAATACTTTACCACAATCTGAAGGTAGTACTATTCCTGATGAAATGTTAGAAACAACTGATGAGTTTTTACTTGATTGTGATAGGCTAATTGATAAGTTTCATGATCCAAGTCCTTTATCTATGCAACAAATAGTCATAGCTCCTTGTCAACCAATAAATAGTTATAAAGAAACATTTGTTAAATCTATAGAATTAGCAAGATCCAAAAATGTTCGACTCCATACACATTTAGGTGAAGGTGAAAATAATATTATGGAAGAACGATGGGGTAAAAGAACCTTGGAGTGGTGTGAAGATATTGGTTTTATAGGAAAGGATGTTTGGTATGCACATGGATGGGAATTAACACCAGATGAATATAAGATTATGGGAAAAAATGATACAGGAATATCACATTGCCCAGCTCCTGCAGTTCTTGGTGGTCATCCGATATTAGATATGAAAAGCATGCAAAAAGAAAATGTTTTAATAAGTCTTGGCTGTGATGGATCTGCAACTAATGATAGTTCGAATTTACTTGATTCACTACGTATGGCATTTCTTATGCAAGCTTATAACAGTAAAGAAAGAGGTGGTTCATTATCACCATATGAATTGCTTAAAATTGCTACAATAAATGGTGCTAAAACGTTAGGTAGAGATGCTCTTGGTTCACTTGAAAAAGGAAAAGGTGCAGATTTATTTATGATTGATACTGAAGCATTGGAATTAACTGGCAGTTTACATGATCCTAAAAATTTACTTGCTAGAACAGGTGTAACAGGACCAGTTTGGTTAACTATGGTCAATGGTAATATTGTGTATAAAGGAGGGTTGCTAACAGGAGTTAATGAAAAAGAATTATCAACAAAAGGGGAAAGAGTATGTGATCAAGTATTAAGAAGTAAAAGTGATTCATTTCCAAAACATGGATAATTTTAAATCCAAATAAAATTTAATTTAGGAGGAGTAGGATGATGAAAAAATTATTAGTATTAGTATTAGCTTTATTTATGGCTATAGCTTTATTAGGTTGCAACACAGCTAAAAATGAAGAAATTACACTTAAAGTTGGAATGGCAATACCTGGGGCTAAAACTGATGGTGGGTGGAGCCAAGTTGCTTATACGGGGTTAGTTATGATCCAAGATGAATTAGGTGCTAAAATTTCAATAAATGAGAATACAACACCTGCTGACTATGAAAGAATTTTAAGAGATTATGCTAAAGATGGTAATGATGTTGTTATTGGACATGGATTTGAATTCTCTGATGCAGCATTAGCTGTTGGTGCAGAATATCCTGATACAATCTTTATTGTTACAAGTTCTGATGTTACTAATAATAAAAATGTGGGATCAATAAGTAATTTTTATGAACAAGCTGGATTCTTAAAAGGTGCTTTTGCAGCTTTGATGACCAAGTCTAATATTGTTGGTGGCGTTGGAGGATTAAATATTCCACCAATTGCTAATGACATTAAAGGTTTTGAGGCTGGGGCAAAATACATTAATCCTAACGTAAAAGTATTGACTGCTATACTTGGTAGTGATGATGTTAATAAAGCTAAAGAACAATCATTGACTTTTATATCTCAAGGAGCTGATATTCTTATGGGAAATGCTAATGCAGCTAGTCAAGGGGTATATTTAGGAGCTGAAGAAAAAGGCTTATATTCAATTGCATCAATCTTTGCAGAGTATGACAAATTTGATAAAACATTAATTTCTTGTGCACCTGCAGATATGTCTAAAGCAATATTTCAAACAGTAGAAAACATACAAAAAGGTTCTTATACTGCTGGTTTCGAACTAATGGGCGTTAAACAAGAAATAATAGATTTCACATATAGTCCAGTAATAGGGGATAAAGTTCCTGATGAGATTAAAGATAAAATGGCTGAAATTAAAGATAAAATGGCTTCAGGTGAATTAGATGTATTAAATTACGTGAAATAATATATTTAAATTTACTTTCCTGCTAGTTAAACTATGATTTATGTTATAATAGGTGCGAGAATAAATCTCGCACCTATTAATTTGAATATATTATGAAAGTGATGGTAAATAAATACATGTTTAAAGAATATTTTACTATAGGAGAATTAAGTGAACTATTTAATATAAATACTCAAACATTGAGATATTATGATACAATCGGTCTATTTTCACCAAGAAAAAGAGATGATGTTACAGGTTATAGATATTATCAATTTAACCAATTATATGAATTAGCAAGTATCAGATATCTTAGAAGGTTAGATTATTCGATAAGTAATATTGATTCTTATATGAAAGCAAGAAAAGTAGATTTTGTTCTGGATAAATTCAAAGAACAATCTAAAGTCCTTCATGACAAATGGGATGATTTAATGAGAATAGATAATGTAATTCAAAGAAAAATTTCATTTATAGAAGATGAACTTCCTAAGGTGAAATTTGAAGATTTTGAAATCAGAAATTATCAAGACCGAAAATACATACCTATAGGTTCAGAAGAACAATTATATAAATCAGATATATTTTATTTTTATCCTACAATAGCAATTTATAAAAATGATATTAAATCTTTTGGAGCCTACCTCATAGAAACTAAATGTGAAGAAGTAGTAGTAGGAAAAAAAGTTGAGTTATCTTCTGAAATCTGTGCTGTAATTAAAAGTGGCAATTTTTTATGTGGATACCACAAAGGTCCATATAGTAATATTGAAAATACAATGAATAGTATGTATGCTAAATTTAAAAACTTAAATTTAGCAAAAGAAACAATTAACTTTAATATAGTGGATCAGTTTGTAGAAAGTGATGTTGAAAATTATATAACAGCCATACAAATAAGAATAGAAGACTAATTATGGTAAATATGGTAAATGACTTAAATAATAATTATAATAACCGATAATATATATTATGTAAACTAATATAAGTATTTTAAAAGAGCCTCAGGTTTATTTAACTTGAGGCTCTTAACTTATCCTTCTAGACTAATATAGGTAGTATCAGATTTTGCTATTAAAAATATAGCGATTAATATAAATCCAAAACCTATAATTTGTAATGGCATTAAACGTTCAGCTAAAATTATTGATGCGAAAATAACTCCTAATATTGGTTCAGTGTTTGCAAAAATCATTACTTCACCTGCTTCTAGATAATTCATACTCTTCAAAAAAAAGTAGTTCCCAAAGCCAAATATCATGGCACCATATAATATTATCCATAATAGAAGGTTTAAATTTGTAGTTAATAATTGTCCCCAATTAAATGTAAACATAACTGGAGATATGGCTAATGACCCAATTAATATATAAAAGAAATTCATATTCCAACTATCATAGGTTGAACTAAGCTTTTTACCCATAACACTAAAAATACCATAAGTTATCCCAGAACCAATGCCAAATAAAAATCCAATAAAGTTAAAGTCAAAGCTACTTCCTTGAGCTCCTACTGCTACTGCTACTGTACCTGCAAGAACAAGTAGAACTGCAATTAATTTTTTTCTATTAATCTTTTCTTTTAAATAAAAATGAGCAATAATTACCGTAAAGGCTGGGGCTGTATACATATATATAACCGCTTGGCTCGCTCCTAATAGATTAAACGAAAATGACAGAGTTAAAGCAAATAAAGAACCGCCAAAAATTCCGAATATTAACCATTTAGGCAGGTCTTTTATATCAAAATGTAACTTTTTTCTTAAAACAATAATCATAATACATAATGTTAAAAATCCAGAAACTAATTTCATTGCAGCTAATACTAATGGGCTAATACCAGCTATTAGTACAGAACGTGCAATAACACTCTGAGCTGAATATATTAATGTGGCTAATATTACCAAGGCAAATCCTTTTAAACGGGTTTTTTTCTTTTCCATTCTACACCTATCCTTACTTATTTAGATATCAATAATTAGAGACACAGGACAATGATCACTACCTTCAACTTTATCATGAATAATGAAATCTTTAACTGAGTCTTTAATTCTGTCAGAAACTAGAAAATAATCTATTCTCCAACCAGCATTATTTACTCTTGCATTAAACCTATAAGACCACCAGGTATATTTTTCAATAGCATCAGGATATAAGTATCTAAAACTATCTACAAAACCTGATTCTAACAATTCTGAAAATTTTCCTCTCTCTTGATCGGAAAAACCTGCATTATTCCTATTAGCTTTAGGATTTTTTAAATCTATTTCTGTATGAGCAACATTCAAGTCACCACAAATAATTACAGGTTTAAGGGTATCAAGTATCATAAGATAATTTCTGAATGCATTTTCCCATTTAACTCTATAATCAATCCTAGCTAATTTTTCTTTGGAATTAGGTGTATAAACATTAACAAAAAAGAATTTTTCTAATTCTAAGGTAATTACTCTTCCCTCCTTGTCATGCTCTTCTATTCCAATTCCCAAGCTTATATTAAGCGGTTTTTCTTTTGTAAATATTGCTGTTCCAGAATATCCCTTTTTATCAGCACTATTCCATATTTCTTCATATTTTGGCAAATCAATCTCTGCCTGACCTTGTACCATTTTTGTTTCCTGTAGTCCTATAATATTGGGGTCATTTTCGTTAAGAAAGTCCATAAAACCTTTCTTTAAAGCAGCTCTTAAACCATTTACATTCCAACTAGTTAATAACATAATATATCTCCGTTTTTTCTATTTATCAAATTTCTTTTTAATATAATAAATCTTATCTTTTAATGAATTTGGTAAATATTGTTGCTCAACTATATAATTTTTATCTTCAAAATTATGAGGATATACATATCCATCATGATAGTTACATAAATGCTCAGGTACAAAACCAATATCGAAATTTTTCACATCATCTATTGCTGCATCAATACCCAAATAAGCACTATTACTTTTAGGTGCTTTAGCTAAATAGGTTGCCACATGTCCTAAAATGATCCTGCCCTCAGGCATACCAATCAACATTAAAGCCTGCGCACCACTAGTTGCTACGACTAAGGCGTTAGAATCGGCTAACCCAATATCTTCACTCGCAAGAATAATTAATCTTCTAGCGATAAACATAGGGTCCTCTCCACCTTCTATCATTCTAGCAAGGTAATGAAGAGTAGCATTTGCATCTGATCCTCTAACGCTTTTAATAAATGCTGAAATAACATTATAATGTTCAGAACCACCTTTATCATAAGGTAAACTTTTTTCCTTAATCAAAATTTGAGCATTTTCATAGGTTAGATGAATACTACCATCTTCAGATATTTGTGTAATACTTACTAACTGTTCTAAAGCATTTAAGGTTTTTCTTAAATCACCATTGCTTATATGTATTAAAAATTTTATTAGTTTTATTTTATCATCAAAAATTATGGGAAAATTTCCATAACCATTATTTTTATCCTTTAAAGCTCTTTCAACAATTCCTTCAATATCTTCATTATTAATCTGATTTAACTTAAATAATAATAACCTAGATATTAATGCTTTATTAATCTCAACAAAGGGATTTTCTGTTGTGGCACCTATTAAAATAATTAATCCGCTTTCTAAAAATGGCAATAAGGCATCTTGTTGATTTTTATTAAATCTATGTATTTCATCAATAAATAAAATAGTTCTTGTAGAATATAACTTTAAATTATTTTTAGCCTCTTCTATAACTTCTTTAATTTTAGGAATACCGTCTATAACAGCATTCATGGATACAAAATTAGATCTAGAACTATTGGCAATAACCCTTGCTATGGTAGTTTTACCTGATCCAGGAGGGCCATACAAAATCATAGAAGGGATAATATCTTTTATAATTGCTTCATATAAAGGTTTGCCCTTTGCTAAAAGATGTTTTTGACCAACAATATCTTCTAATTTAGAAGGTCTAATTCTTTCAGCTAAAGGTGCATTCTTTTTTTCCTGTATTTTAAGATTTTGATCAAATAAATCCATTTATTTTTTAATATCCTTTATACCACTTGATTTGATATATAATTCTTTCATTTGTTTTTCAGAAACATATGATGGAGCACCCATCATTAAATCAGCTGCACTTTGAGTTTTAGGGAAGGCTATAACATCTCTTATACTACTACATTTTTGCATTAACATAACAATACGATCTAGGCCAAATGCTATTCCACCATGAGGAGGAGCACCATAAGAAAATGCTTCAAGAAGAAATCCGAATTGTTCCTCTGCTTCTTCATCGCTAAATCCGATTAGATCAAAGATTCTCTTTTGCATTTCAGGATTATGTATTCTTATACTACCTCCACCAAGTTCAGTACCATTTAATACTAAATCATAGGCTTGTGCTCGTACTTCTAGTGGATTTGTATCTAACATATCTAAATCGTCTGTTCTTGGAGCTGTAAACATATGGTGTATGGCAACATAACGTTTCTCTTCAGCATCATACTCAAATAATGGAAAATCTACTACCCAAACAAAGTTAAGTTCATTTTCATCTATTAGATTTAACCTTTTTGCTATTTCTATTCTTAAAGCACCAAGTGCTGCATTTGTAGTCTCTTTACTATCAGCCACAAACATTAGTAAATCCCCAACTTGTCCATCCATAGCAGTAACTATATTATTTAATTCATCTTCAGAGAGGAACTTAGCTATAGTTGAACTTATACCGTCTTCTTTGATAGCAATCCAGGCCAGACCTTTTGCTCCAAATTGAGATACAAAATTTGTTAAACCATCAATTTCTCTTCTAGATAACTCATTTGCACAATTTTTACCATTGATACCTTTGATCATGCCACCTTTATCTAATATTGATTTAAAGACTTTAAATTCTGTATCCTTAACAATATCACCGATGTTTACTAATGGTAAGTCAAATCTTAAATCAGGTCTATCAGAGCCATATTTATCCATAGCTTTTTGATATGTTATATGAGGAAATGAACTTGGTAATTTTATATCTAAAGATTCTTTAAATATATAACCTATCATATTATCTATTAAACGAATAACTTCATCTCTTTCAACAAACGACATTTCTATGTCTAATTGAGTGAATTCTGGCTGTCTATCTGCTCTTAGATCTTCATCACGAAAACATCTGGTGATTTGGAAATATTTTTCCATTCCAGAGACCATTAGTAATTGTTTATATATTTGTGGTGATTGTGGTAATGCAAAAAACATACCAGGATGTACTCTACTAGGAACAAGATAATCTCTAGCACCTTCAGGTGTGCTTTTCCCTAGCATCGGAGTTTCAATTTCCCAAAAACCTATGTCATCTAAAAATTTTCTCATTGAAATTGTAACTTTATGACGAAGTTTTAGATTGTCTTGCATTTCCTTGCCTCTTAAATCTAAATACCTATATTTCAATCTAACATTTTCATCAACATTAGTTGAATCATTAATATCAAAAACTGGAGTTTTAGAATGATTTAAGATCGTGATTTTTTCCCCTACCATCTCAATCATTCCGGTTGGTAATTTAGGATTGATAGCTTCTGGTGATCTTTTTCTAATTGTACCTTCTACTTCTATTACAAACTCATTTCTTAATTTTTCAACTGTTTTAAAATCAGTGAAATTTTCATCAAATACAATTTGCAATAGACCACTTCGATCTCTTAAATCAATAAAGATTAAACCACCGTGATCTCTCCTTCTATTTACCCACCCTGAAACGTGTATTTTCTCTGTTAAATTATGTTCATTTAATAGACCACAAGGTTTTCTATTTTCAAAACTCATATCTAAACTCCTCTCAAATTTATAATTAATTCGTTTATATTACAAAATATTTGTTCACCTGTATTCATATTTTTTAAGGGATATATGTTATTTTTAATTTCATCATCACCAACAGTAATTACATAATCTGCGTCAATTTTATTGGCATATTTAAATTGTGCTTTTAACTTTCGGGACATTATATCATTAATTGCTAAAATACCATTATGTCTTAACTCAGAAACAAGTTTAACTGCTGCATCAAGATTATTCTCACTTACATTTGCAACATAGACTTTCTCTTTAGTTTTTAACTGATTATCAAATAAACCTTGCTCTTCCATTGTTAAAACTACTCTTTCTAAACCAATGGCAAAACCAATACCAGGAAGACTAGGACCGCCAAGTTCTTCTATCAAGCCATCATAACGTCCACCACCACCTATTGAGCTTTGAGCTCCTTCTCGTCCGGCAGTAATTTCAAATGCGGTTTTTGTATAATAGTCTAAACCCCTAACCATTTTTTTATTTATTGTATATTCAACATTTGTCATATTAAGGTAATTTTTAACTTTATCAAAATGTTCATTACAATCATTACATAGATGATCAGTAATAAGTGGTCCTTTACTAATTATTTCTTGACACTTCTCATTTTTACAATCAAATATTCTAAGTGGATTTTTTTCATATCTTGTTTGGCAAGTAGGACATAAGTCATTATAATTATTTTTCAAGTAATTTTTTAAATTTTCTTTATGAATAGGTCTGCAGACTGGACAACCAACGCTGTTAATTTCAAGATTAAGATTATTAATACCTAAAGATGTAAAGATATTCATCATCAGCTCTAATACTTCACCATCTAAATAAGGATTGATTGAACCTATAACTTCAACACCAAACTGATGAAATTGTCGGTATCTACCAGTTTGAGGTCTAGAATATCTAAACATTGGTCCAATATAGTAAAACTTACTTGGTAATACTTCGTTATATCCACTATGCTCAATAAATGCTCTAGCTACAGAAGCTGTACCCTCAGGTCGTAAGGTAATACTCCTATTCCCCTTATCTAAAAATGTATACATTTCTTTATCAACAATATCAGTAGTATCCCCTACACCTCTAAGGAATAATTCTGTTGATTCAAAAATTGGTGTCCTAATTTCACTATAATCATATAGTTTCATCAATTCAGTTAATTTCGATTCTATTTTATGCCATTTATTAATATCATTAAATATTATGTCATGTGTACCTTTTGGTCCTTTTATTCCCATAACAAACCTCTTTCTATTTTGGTTTCATCTTACCTGTTAAAAATGGATTTATTTCTAATTGTTCAGAAAATTTAGATTCTATTTTACCGTGTCCCGGTAGCACTAATGAATCTTTAGGTAATAGATATTTAAACTTTTCTATTGTTTGAATCATTATTTCCTTGTCACTATTGGGTAAATCACATCTTCCAACAGAACCAAAGAATAATGTATCTCCTGTAAAAGCAAGGTTATCATTATATAAAATAATAGAGCCCATAGTATGACCTGGAGTATGCATTACTTTTAATACTTCGTTTCCAAGTAGAATTTCATCCTTGTCTTTTAATAATAAATCTGCTGTTGTATTTTCAACTTCTTTGTCATAATAATAGCTTAAGTTTAATTGTGCATTACTTAAATATTCATTATCATCTTCATGTATTAGTAATTTAGCTCCATAGGCATTCTTAACTAATTTATTGTTTTTTATATGATCCCAGTGACCATGAGTGTTAATAATATATTTAATCTTAATATTATTTTCTAATATATATTTATCGTATACATCGAGTTCAGTAAATCCAGGATCAATAATAGCTCCTTCATGAGATTTATCATCCCAAACGATAAATGAATTTTCTTCTATTGGTCCATTTATTAGTTTAATATAGTTCATTTATCCTCCTATTTATCTTCTTTTGTATCAATTATAATAGTTACTGGCCCATCATTTATAATATTTACTTCCATATGTGCTTGAAACACACCAGTTTGAGTTAATACACCTTGTTGATTTAATCTATCTTCAAAGATTTCATAATATTCTTTGGCTTTTTCAGCTGTACCTGCATTAATGAAACTAGGTCTTCTACCTTTTTTTGTATCAGCAAATAAAGTGAATTGAGAGATTAAAAGCACTTCTCCTCCAACATCTAATAAGCTTTCATTCATTTTACCATCAGCATCTTCAAAGATCCTGAGGTTAACAATTTTATTTACTAAATAATCTATATCATCAATTGTATCATTTTTACCAACACCTAATAATATAACTAGCCCATTGTTGATTTCTCCTACAATCTCATTATTTATTTTAACATTACTATTTTTTGATCTCTGTATTACTACTTTCATTTTTTATTTTCCCTTTTAAAATTATTCTATTTAATCCTATTATATCAACCTCTTTATTTAAAGAGTAAAATATATCTTCTAAATGACTGGAGCTTTTAATACCAATTTTAACTTTCATAGTTACTAAACCATTAGCTACTTTAGAATTTATTTCTAAAACATCAGCATGCAAATCATGAAATCTATTAATAATAAATGGAGTTATTCCTTTTTTATCAGGTGTTGTTATTTCTAAATTTGCAGTTAAATTTTTCACTTCTTTCTTTTCCCAAATGACATTAACAATTCTGTAAGGTTCTTTACCTTTTAAATATAAGAAGTTAGGGCAATCTGTTCTATGAATAGAAATACCTTTTCCTCTATTTATATATCCAGAAACATCATCATCTGGTAGGGGATTACAACATTTAGAAATATGGATATCTACATTATCAAAGCCTTGGACTCGAATACCATGAGTACCTTTACCATAGCCTTCCCAAGGTTTAACCATCATTTTATCAGTAGTATCATTTCCTAACTGATGCCCTATTAAATCTCTTAATTTTCTCAGTATATGTCTTACTTGAAAGGCTCCATCACCAATAGCTGCAAATAAGTCTTCCATACTATGCATTCCATAAGATTTATATAGCTTTTCTAAATATACTGGATCTAGATGAATATTATCAAGTGATTCTTTTTTACATTCTTTTTCAAAGCTGTCTCGGCCTTTTTCAATTTTACTGTCTCTGTTTTGATTTTTAAACCAATTTCTAATTTTATTCTGAGCATGTTTTGTTTCGACTATTTTTAACCAATCTAAACTTGGTTTTGAATTCTTATTGGTTAAAATTTCTAATATATCTCCCGTTTGTAATTTGTAGTGTATTGGTACAATATGATTATTGACCTTAGCTCCACCAAAATGCAAACCTACATCAGAGTGTACTCTAAATGCAAAATCTAATGGCGTAGAGCCATTTTTAAGTTCAATAACATCACCTTTAGGTGTAAACACATAAATTCTATCAGTAAATAAATCAGCTTTTAAAGAATCAATAAAGTCAGTTGCACTTCCTTCAGAATCCGTTTGTATTTCTCTTATTTGTTCAATAAAAGAACTTTCTTTTTGAAACTCTTTATAAGAAAATTTACCACCCTCTTTATACTTCCAATGAGCAGCAATACCAAACTCAGCAGTTTTATGCATTTCAAGGGTTCTTATTTGTACTTCGAAGGGATCAGTATTTGGTCCTAAAACAGTTGTATGGATTGACTGATACATATTAGGTTTAGGCATCGCGATATAATCTTTAAACCTATTAGGTATTGGAGTAAATATCATATGAATAACACCAAGAGCGCTATAGCAATCTTGTATATTATCAACTATTATTCTAACTGCAGTTAAGTCAAATATTTCATCAAGTTCTTGATTTTTTTTGACCATTTTATTATAGATACTATAAAAATGTTTTGTTCTTCCGGTCACTTCAGCTTTAACATTTAATTCATCTAATTTTTTTTCTATTTTATCAATAATAGTTTCAACATCAGCTTCTCTTTCTTTTCTTTTCTTTGATATTTGTTCTACCAGTTTATTATATTTTTCAGGTTCTAAGTATTTAAATGCTAAATCTTCTAGTTCCCATTTTATTTGGAAGGCACCTAATCTATGAGCCACTGGAGCATAGATTTCCAATGTTTCTTTGGCAATAGCTATTTGTCTATCTCTTGACATATATTTTAATGTTCTCATATTATGTAGTCTATCTGCTAATTTAATAAGTAGAACCCTAATATCTTTTGAAGTAGTTAGGAACATCTTCATAAGATTTTCTACTTGTAAAGTATTTCTTTGTATTGAACGGATTTTTGTCAGTTTTGTTAAACCGTTAACAATATAAGCAACTTCACTACCAAACTTTTCTTCAATCATCTCTATTGAAATGGCTTCTACATCTTCTACAACATCATGCAATAAAGCACAGATAATTGTAGCTTCATCCATTTGCATAGGTGTAAGAATTTCGGCAACATGAAGAGGATGAATGATATATTCTTCACCAGATTTTCTAAATTGACCATGATGAGACTCTGCTGCAAGCTTATATGCTTCCCTGATTTTGTCTTCTTTTAGATCCGGTATATATTCTTTCATCTGACTAATTATAGTTTCTATTGAAATACTCATTATATATCCCCTTTTGTTGAATAACGTACTCTTTTATTATACTAAAAAAAGCCCTATAATAAAAGGAAATATTGACATAAAAAAACCCCCTAATAAAAGGGGGTTAAATTATTTATTTTTTTTTGCTTCTTTTGCCGCTTTTTTGTCAGCTTCTATTTTTGCTTGTTCTTTAGCTACTCGCTCCAATTGGCTCAAGTTTTTAAAGATTGCTTCTTTTTCTACTATAACAATTACTTTATCGGCTACTTCCATTGAAAATGAATCTTCATCTTCAGGTACTTTAGAAACAGTTCCATGTAAACCACTGTAGATAATTACTTTATCTCCTACTTTAAGATTTTTCATAGTTAAAATCTTTTCAGTTTTTTGTTTTTTTTGTGGTTTCAAAATTAGAAAATAAAATATTAATCCTAAAGGAACCAAAAAATATAGCATTTGTTGCAAACTATCACTCATATTACACCTCTTTCTTTTATACTTAATAATAACATTAATTAAATATTTTTTAAATACTTTGTGAATAATATCTAGCTAAAAATCTAGTAGCAAATGATTCGAATTCATCGTTATCAATTGCCTTTCTTATTTTTTCCATTAAACTAATCAAAAAATATAAATTATGCCAAGTAACAAGTCTAAATCCGCTTATTTCATTAGATTTAATTAAATGTCGTATATAACTCCTTGAAAAATTTTTACAAACATAGCAATCACATTCATGATCTAGTGGTGTGAAATCATCAAAGTATTGAGCTTTTCTTATAGAAAAATATCCATTATGACTCAAAACTCCACCATTTCTACCTAATCTTGTAGGTAAAACACAGTCAAACATATCAACTCCAGCTCTAACTCCTTCTATTAAATAGTTAGGAGTACCAACACCCATAACATACCTAGGTTTATCTTCAGGTAGAAGTGGAGCTGTAAATTCTTGTAGTTCTAACATTAATTCAGCTGGTTCGCCTACACTAAGCCCCCCAATAGCATATCCTGGAAAATCAAGTGCTATAATTTCTTCAGCACTACGTTTTCTAAGATCTTTATGCATTCCACCTTGTACTATACCAAATAATGCTTGATATTCATGATTATGATAATCTTTACATTGTTTAGCCCATTTAGTTGTTCTTTCCAATGCACTAACTGTATAGTTATAATCTGCTCCATAAGGTGCACATTCATCAAAAGCCATTGCGATATCAGAACCCAAAGCCATTTGTATCTCCATGGATTTTTCTGGGTTGAAAAAATGTTTAGAACCATCAATATGTGATGAAAAATTAACTCCTTCATCAGTAATTTTATTTAAATTATTTAAGCTGAAAACTTGAAATCCACCACTATCTGTCAAAATAGGTTTATTCCAATTCATAAATTTATGTAAGCCTCCAGCTTTTTTAATCAATTCATGTCCTGGTCTTAAGTACAAGTGATAAGTATTGCTCAAAATAATTTGAGATCCAATTTCTTCTAATTCATGAGGTAACATAGTTTTAACTGTTGCAGCTGTACCAACTGGCATGAAAATTGGTGTTTGTATTTTACCATGAGCAGTTGTAATCTCTCCTCTTCTAGCATTACTATTTTTAGACTTTTTAATCAACTTATACTCTAACATTTTTTCTCCTTGTTAATAAACATTGCATCTCCAAAACTGAAGAATCTATATTTTTTATCTATTGCTTCTTTATATACTTTTAATGTAAATTCTCGATCCATCATTGCAGAAATCAGCATAATTAATGTTGATTGTGGTAAATGGAAATTAGTTATAAGGCTATCAACTACTTTAAATTCAAAACCTGGTTTAATAAAGATACTTGTCCATTCTTTTGTAGCTTTTACTATATTGTATTTCTGATAAACGCTTTCGAGAACTCTAACTGTAGTCGTACCTATAGCAATTATCTTTCTATTTTCTTTCATTGCCAAATTTAGTATTTCAGCTGTTTCATTAGTAATTTCATAATATTCTTCATGCATAGTGTGATCATCAGTATCT